>CAWAXO010000001.1:0-34864 GCA_963786015.1 uncultured Alphaproteobacteria bacterium
ATGTAGCGTGCGACGTTCTTCCGCACCGAACCGTCGATGGTCCAGCGGTTGTTGAGCTCGAAGAGGTATTTGTTCTCGATCGCGTCCTCATCCTTCTTCCAGGAAATCCAGTATCGGCCCGAAATAGCGAATGATCTTCTTTTCGCCCTTCTTGATCGGCTTGGTGGCGAAGAGGCCAAGACCGGTCTTGGAGCGGCCGATGCGATAGGGTTTATTCTGCGAAATGGAGGGCATGGTCGGCGAAGTGGGACACCAAAGGGAAAAGGAACGGTCGCGAGGCGCCGTTCTAGGACAATTCCGCGCAGCTGTCAGGCATTTCGCGTCTCATCCTCGAACCTTCCCCAGATTGCACAAGTCGAACGTGTCGAAATTCCGATAAGGAACGCGCGATAATGAGAGATCGACGCGTTTTTCCGATGTTTCGGTCGTCTGCACGCTGTTTG
This sequence comes from uncultured Alphaproteobacteria bacterium, assembly GCA_963786015.1. GTDB lineage: Bacteria > Pseudomonadota > Alphaproteobacteria > Rhizobiales > Xanthobacteraceae > Bradyrhizobium. The sequence goes on from CAWAXO010000001.1 coordinate 444, forward strand.
TGCGGAGCTCCGCAATTGGCTCCCGCTTGCGTACCGGCGATCGGCAGCGTGACAACGATAGCGCCGGCAATCGGCTGCCTCTGGAACTCGCAAAAGCGCGCTAAACCCGTTCTTTGATGCGATGATAGCGCTGCAGCAGCCGCTCGCCTTTCCTGGCGATCCGCCGTGCGGCGGCGGCAGTCTTGGGACCGGCTCGCCCCAGGCATGCGCCGAGAGCGCATGTGGGTCGGCCGGCCATTCCTGTCGACCAGCGGCGGCAACTTCGCGCGACCGTGGAAGCGTACGGCCCAACTTCCTTTGCGGCGCATATCCTGAGGCGTCATCTCGGATTCCTTTTTGGTGACGCCGGGCTTGAGATGCGCGCCCTCCTTCTCCGCAAATGCCTTGCGCCCAGCGGCGGTCAGCCCGCCGCGCGGATCTTTTTCGCGAGCTTTGCCTGCAGGCCTGCGCGACGTTTTTCGCGCGGTCGTCTTTCTCGCCGAGACGCTCTTGTCTCTCGCCAAGGCGCTCTTGCGGCCGCGGCCCTTGGCTGTGCGCTTTGCCGATTTCTGTTTCGCTGCCATGCGCATGTTGTCCACGAGATTGGAATAGCGTCTGCCGGCGCGCTTCGCCCGCGCCTTCGCCACCGATTTCTCACGGGGTGAAAGGTGCTTGGATGCCTTGCCGGCCCGTTTGCGGGGATTGGAGCGCTTCCAGGGCGCTCGTGCTGTCTTTGCCATGCATGTCAACGCATCACGGCGGCAGGGGTTGCTTCAGCCCGCACTCAAGCCCTTAGCGCGCGCGTCACGATGCGGGCCGCTTCGCAACGGTCGCCTTCAGCATCGCATCGAGCAGCGTCTCGACATCGGTGCCATCGGGCGAGCGGCGCAGGATGTCGGACAGCCGACCGTCGAGCAGAAGCATGGTAAAGCCGTGCACCGTAGACCACGCGCGCGCGATTGCGGCAGCCTGATCGAGCGTCAGCGCGCCTTCGGAGATGTGTTCATGGCGGCTTGCCCCGATCGCGCTGGCAAGCCCCGCAAAGGAGGCTTCCGCCGCCTCATGCAGCGACGGCCGCTTGTAGTCGAGGCGCTCGGTGCGGAACATCAGCCCATACATGCCGGGATGCGCCTGCGCATAGGCGACATAGGCTTTGGCGCGCGCCAGCGCTCTCGCCGGAAAGGGCGTATCCGGCGCGCAGGATGCGCCCATCGCAGCGTTGAACTGCCGGAAGCCGATCGCCGCGAGCTCGCTGACAAGTCCGGTCAGCTCGCCGAAATGATGGGTCGGCGCGGCATGCGACACGCCGGCCTCGCGCGCCACCGCGCGTAGCGTCAAGCCGGCAAGCCCATCGCGCTCCAGCACGCGCTCGGCAGCCGCAAGCAGCGCATCGCGCAGCGCGCCGTGATGATAGGGTGTCTGCTCGCCGGCAGATGCACGGCGGACGCGCGGCGAACGCGCGGGCGCCGCTCCTGCAGTGCGCCGGGGGCGCGGCCGGGCCTTTGATTGATCGGGCTTTTTCATCGCTCGCGCTTATAGGGCTCCATTTTTACACTGTAAAGATTTTGCTTGACCCGATCGCGCAATAGCCTTAGCACTATCTTTACGGTGTAAAGATATGGAGGAGACGGGCATGCGGCAGGAAGCGACCGCCAGATCATCGTGGACCAATCGCGCACCGATCCCGTTCGAATGCGATGCACCATTTTTGAAGGTCACCGGCGAATTGCCACGCGAACTCAACGGAACGCTCTATCGCAACGGTCCCAACCCGCAATTCGATTCCTCCGGCGCACACTGGTTCGTCGGCGACGGCATGCTGCACGCGTTCCATATCGAGAATGGCCGCGCCTCCTATCGCAACCGCTGGGTCCGCACACCGAAATGGCAGGCCGAACACGATGCCGGCCGCGCGCTGTTCGGCGGCTTCGGGCGCAGGCTGCCGGATGCGCCCGCATCTGCTATCGATGGCGGTGTCGCCAACACCAACATTGTATTTCATGCAGGACGGCTGCTCGCGCTGGAAGAGGCGCATCTACCGACCGAGATCGAGCCGGGCACGCTGGCAACCCGTGGCTATTGCGACTTCGCCGGCGGCCTGCACGGGCCATTCACCGCGCATCCGAAGACCGATCCCGCTACCGGCGAGATGGTGTTCTTCGGCTACAACGCGTCGGGTCCATTGACGCCCACTCTTTCCTTCGGATCGATCAGCGCATCCGGCGCGGTGATGCGCTTCGATCGCTTCGAGGCGCCCTACGCCAGCATGGTGCATGACTTCATCGTCACCGAACATCACCTGCTGTTTCCGATCCTGCCGATCACCGGCAGCATGGCGCGCGCGATGAAGGGCGCGCCGCCCTATGCGTGGGAGCCCGAGAAGGGCGCTTATGTCGGCGTCATGAAGCGTAATGGCGCGGCGAGCGACATCACCTGGTTTCGCGGCGAGAACTGCTACGTCTTCCATGTCATGAATGCGTGGGAGGACGGCAGCCGCATCATCGCGGACGTGATGCAGTTCGAGGAAGCGCCGCTGTTTCCGCATCCCGACGGATCGCCAACTGATCCTGCCAAGTCGCGTGCGCGACTTTGCCGCTGGACGTTCGACCTTGCCGGCAATACCGACCGCTTCACGCAAACCTATCTCGACGATCTGACCGGCGAATTTCCGCGCATTGATGATCGCCGTGCCGGTTTGAAAAGCAGTCACGGCTGGTACGCCTGCACTTATCCCGACACGCCCACGTTCGGCGCGCTGGCCGGCATCGCTCATGTCGATGGCGCCGGCGCACGACGCGGCAAATATCTGCTGCCCCTCGGCGACTTGATCTCCGAGCCTGTGTTCGCTGCGCGCGGCGATGATGCGGCTGAGGGCGAAGGCTGGCTGCTCGCCGTGGTCTGGCGGGCGCAGGAGAACAGAAGCGACCTCGCCGTTTTCAACGCCACCGACGTCGCGGCCGGCCCGGTCGCACTGGTGCATCTCGGCCATCGCGTACCTGATGGATTTCATGGCAACTGGGTGGCAGCAGTTTGAATTCCAGCGCCACACCTCGTCATTCCGGCGCGATGCGTCAGCATCGAACCCGGAATCCAGGGGTTCATGCGGTGAGAGTGTTATGCGGCTCGGGATTCCGGGTTCGCACGTTCCGCGCCCCGGAATGACAAACAACGGACGCTTTGGCCTTTAAATTACCGAGCAATTTCTATCCTTCACTTTACCTTGACACTGTAAAGATTTGCCTTGACGCCATCCTGTTTCACCCTTAAAAATCTTTACAATGTAAAGATTGGCTAGGGAGCGACCCGATGACGATCTTCCTGATCCTTGCCCCCTATGGCGCGTTCGGCCTGCTGATGCTGATGAGTTCGGCCGCCGCGAGCCTGTTCGCCGGTGCTGGCGTCTGCCTTGCCGTGATCGTGCTGGACGCCGTCCGCGGCCGCTCGACCAAGATCCTCGGCGCGGGATCGGCGATCCTGTTCGCCGGCGTCGGCAGCTATGTGATCCTTGTCGATCCGGCTCTCGGCAAGCCGACGGTGAAACTTCTGATCGACGCAGGCATGTTTGCCGTCGCGCTGGGCTCGATGCTGCTTCGCCATCCCTTCACGCTGCAATATGCGATCGAAGCAGTCCCACCTGAAACGGCGGGGATGCCGGGCTTCAAGCGCGCCAACTACATCATCACCGGGGTATGGACCGGTGCTATGCTGCTGATGGCACTTGGCAACGTCGTTGTATTTTATGTCCCGGGCCTGCCGATCTGGACCGGTTTGGCAATCGCCTTCGCCGCCCGCAACAGCGCCGTGTATTTCACGAAATGGTATCCCGCCTATCGTAGGCTGAAATACGGACAGCCGCCGGCCGGCGCCCTGCCCAAGATGCATTGAGACCGTCCGCAACCAATGAGGACCAGGGAAAGGAGCAAAACATGAAAGACGTCCTCGTCAGGCTCGGCAGCGATTTCCTCTCGACCATCATCTTCCTGGTGATTTATCTCGTGACCGACAATGTCGTGCTGGCGACGTCAGTCGCGATCGCAGGCGCCGTCGCGCAGGTCATTCACGCCCATGTCAAAGGCAAGGAATTGGGCTTCATGAGCTGGGCGAGCCTCGGGCTCGTCATCGTGCTCGGTGCCGCCACGATCCTCACCCACGATCCCCGCTTCGTGCTGGCCAAGCCTGCGATCGCGCATTTCGCGATCGGCGCTATCATGCTCAAGCGGGGCTGGATGCTGCGCTACATGCCCTCAATCGCGGTCGAGACCATTCCGGAATACATCACGATCGCGGGCTACGCCTGGGCCGCGCTGATGTTCGCACTCGGCGCGGGCACCATCGCGGTTGCGCTGACCGGCGACCTCAAGCTGTGGGCCTTCTACGTCTCGTTCGTTGCGATCGGCGCCAAGATCGCCGCCTTTGCGATCCAGTATGTCGCCTTTCGATTCCTCATCACAAACCGCGTCCGCGCGGCCCGTGCCGCCGCCGGCACCTGAGACCGTTTCTCACGCAACGAACTGTTACTGGTTGGCACGGCAGCATTGGCTATACGACCGCGGCGCTCGGTATTCAAAATCACAACCGGAGCGTGTCAATAACGCGGATGAGGAGAATTTGAATGGCCGTCGACGGACACTGGAAACTCAATGCGAATACGCCGATCGGCGAGCTCACCGGGACAGGGAGTTTCAAGAGCGCCGGCGCCAAGCTGACCGGCACGATAAGTGCGGAAGGAACTTCGGCCCAGATTGCCGACGGCAGCGTAAGCGGCGACAACTTCGCTGGGAAGGCCTCGATCACGCAGCCGATTTCGCTGACGGTGAGCTTCACCGGCACAGTGTCCGGCAACAACATCTCCGGAGAGATTAAAGCCGGCACATTTGGCAGCTTTCCCTTCACGGGAACGCGGGCCTGAGCTTTCGCACCTTCATAAAGCGGGCGCCGCGCAAAGCTGCGCCCGCTTCCGAGAAGGATCGCGGAGGCACTGACCGGCGACCTCAAGCTCTGACTTTCTACGTGTCGTTCGTTGCGATCCCTGCCTTTGCGATCAAATATGTCGCCTTCCCGCCTTCTCATCACGAGCCGTCTGCGCGCTCCGCGCCGCCGCCGGTATCTGAGAGGACCGCACGCAACAAAGCCGTTTTGGTTTGCGCGATAACATGGGCTATACCAGCGTCGCGCTCAGTGATCATATCCATAGTGGCTTGTGCCGACCTGCGAATGAGGAGAACTTGAATGGCCGTCGACGGAAACTGGAATCTCACGATGACGACGCCGATGGGTGAGCGCAACGCGACGCTTAATCTGAAAAGCTCCGGCGGCGCGCTGACCGGTACGCAAGGCGCGGAAGGAAATTCAGCCGAGATCTTCGACGGGTCCGTGAGCGGCGGCGACGTCGCCTGGAAAGTCTCGATCACCAATCCCATGCCGCTGACGCTCAGCTTTACCGGCACGGTGTCGGGTGACAGCATCTCCGGCGAAATGGGCATCGGCCCGATGGGCAGTTTTCCCTTCACGGGAACGCGGGCGTAAGCGCCTGCGCGTCGTCCCGGCGGCAACGCCGGGATGACGCTTGTCGTGTGCCTTCTCCGACTTGTTTCCGACGAAAAATTGGCCGGTCCGCCGCGAGGAGTGCGGCGAATTGTCTGCGTGTCGCATACATCGATTGACAACACGGTGTAGCGACACCAGACTGACTATCTAAAGTTGATTTTTTATTTTTACCGATGGGGCACGCCATGCCGATTGCCTCTTTTTCGAACCGGCATTTCTTGAGTGCCAATATCCTTCTCGCGCCGCTCTGTGGTTTGGTTGCCGCTTTCTCGCTGGTCGGACCAGCAACCGCGCAGACAAAAATCGAGCCGGCCTCGACAAACTGGACGGTTAGCAAAGACTTCGAGAAGAACGATAAAGCACGAACCAATCTCAGCGGCGCCGCCTGCACGACAAAAGCCCCACCGTTCATGTCGTGCGTGATCGCCAATGACGAAAAGAAGTACGCGCAGTTCTTTTCGATAGATGAGACCGTCATCCGTCCGGGAAACGTGATCCGGTTGATCGCGGGCGATCAGGAAGGAGATCCGGACGCGGAGGGCGTCGCCTATGATGACGGCTATTTCTACATCACCGGCTCGCACGGGCGCAGCCGCCATCATCCCGAAAATAGAAACAACTCCAGCTACGTCATCTTCCGCTTCGAGGTAGACCCCGCCACCGGTGCACCGACGCTACCGCAGCCGCGACCCTGATGTGGTCGGCGTTCAGTCGTCGTGCAGGATCCGCGACGTCATCAAGGCAGAAGTCCGGAAATTTTACGACAAGCCTCTCGACAAGAACGGCGTCAACATCGAAGGGATCGCGGTCAAGGACGGACGGATGTATCTCGGACTTCGCGGTCCTTCCGAAAATGACAGCGCATACGTCATTTCCGTCGATGCGAGGGCCGCATTCGCGCCCGACCAGGAGTTGGAGGCGACAGCCGATAAGTTGCAGCTCGGCCCCGATACAGGGATTAGGGATCTCGCGGCCGTCGCGGACGGATTGCTCGTCCTGACCGGTCCCGTCAACACAACGGAAGGTGACGCCCGCCGTCCGTCACTGGCATCCAAAGACGGGCGTGCTGGGGCCTGCCAGAGGAACTGCTGATCCCGAAGGCGGCGAAGAAGGACGGTAAAGCCGAAACCTTGCTGATCCTGAAGGACGTCCCAGGCAAATCCTGGCGCGTACTTGTGATGTTCGACGGACCGGAGAACGGCGCACCCACCGAATACGCCATACCGCGCTAAGCACGGCACGGATCGGGCTAGAACCATATCTGCATCGGCAGATCATAGGCATCGCGCGGTGGTTCTTCGGGCAGACGGCCTGCCGGATCGAACGCCGCGATTGCGACCGCGCAGGCATCGAGCACGTCGTCCGGCTTCGCGCCCGTGCCGATGCGGGCCGTGCCGAGCCATTCGTCGATCTCCTCAAAGCCGCGCCGCTTCAACAGCGCGCGGCGTTGCGAAAGTCCGTCATCAGACTTCTTCGACGGCAAAGGCCGCCCGGCGTTCAGGCGCTGAAACACCAGCTCCGGATGGGTTTCGCGGATATCGAGCTCTGGATGGCTGCGCACGAACGCGTCGACCTCCATGATCTTGCGGCCGATATGCCAGAGCTGGCGCGAGGCCCGCTTCTTGTCCGCGCCGCAGCGCTTCCGCGTTGGCCCTGTCGGGATCGTCGAACGCCTCCCACAGCCAGCGCCGCGCGCCGGTGAAAACGCGTGAGCGGTGCGGATGCAGCGCGTCACGGGCCAGCCGGTCGCAGAGCCGCTCGCCGTCGTCAGTCATGCCGATCGGGATGTCGATCGCGGCGCGGTCGAAATGCTCTACCAGCGCAGCGGCGATGTTGTCATGGAAGGCGACACCAGCCCTGCCGCCGTCAAGCGAGACAGTCACCCACCCATTCCGAAAACCGTCGAGCCCCAGAACCTTCAACCCAGGTCATTCCGGCCGGCGGGGCACGATCCCGATTGGATTGAATGTGTAAACAGCCTCGCCGTTCTGATTGTAGGCGGTCCATTTGATGCGGACGACGCCTTGCGGCTTCGTTCGCGACGGGATCAGCTCGACCACCTCGCCCTCGAGATGAAGCGTGTCTCCCGGCCGCACCGGTAGCGTCCAGCGAAGATCGTCGACGCCCGCTCCGAACATCGGATGGGGGCCGAACGGCCGGGACTCCGCCGCAAGCCTCATGGCGATCGCCGCGGTGTGCCATCCGGAGGCCGCGAGACCCTTTAAAATCGTCTTCTTCGCCGCCTCCTCGTCCAGATGAAACGGCTGCGGATCGAATTCGGCGGCGAAGCGCTTGATGTCTTCCTTTGACACCGTGGCCTCGCCGGTCTTGAAGCGCATCCCGACCTTGAGGTCGTCGAACCATTCGATCATGTTGTTCCCGGTTCTGATCAAGACACGACGGCTGGAGCTTAGCCCAGGTTCAATTCCTTGAAGAAGTCGTTGCCCTTGTCGTCGATGATGATGAAGGCAGGAAAATCCACGACCTCGATGCGCCAGATCGCCTCCATGCCGAGCTCGGGATATTCCACGACCTCGACCTTCTTGATGCAGTGCTCCGCGAGATTTGCCGCAGCGCCGCCGATCGAGCCGAGATAGAAGCCGCCATATTTCTTGCAGGCCTCGCGCACGACGGGCGCGCGGTTGCCCTTGGCGAGCATCACCATGGAGCCGCCGGCCGCCTGGAACTGATCGACGAAGGAGTCCATGCGGCCCGCGGTGGTCGGACCGAACGCACCGGATGCGTAGCCTTCCGGCGTCTTGGCGGGCCCGGCGTAATAGATCGGATGGTTCTTGAAATAATCCGGCAGCGGCTCGCCTCTCTCCAGTCGTTCCCGCAGCTTGGCATGCGCGGAATCGCGCGCGACGATCATGGTTCCGGTCAGCGACAGACGCGTCTTGGTCGGATATTTCGACAGCGTCGCGAGAATGCCCTTCATCGGCTGGTTGAGGTCGATCTTGACCACCTCGCCGCCGAGCGCCTGCTCGACCGCCGGCAGATATTGCGCCGGATTGTGCTCGAGCTCCTCGAGATAAACACCGTCCTTGGTGATCTTGCCGAGCACCTGGCGATCCGCCGAGCAGGACACGCCGAGCCCGATCGGCAGCGATGCGCCGTGACGCGGCATGCGGATCACGCGCACGTCGTGACAGAAATATTTGCCGCCGAACTGCGCGCCCACACCCAGGCTCTGCGTCATCTTGTGGATCTCCTGCTCCATCTCGACGTCGCGGAAGGCGTTGCCGTCCGCGGAGCCGTGCGTCGGCAGCGCATCGAGATAGCGCGCGGATGCGAGCTTCACCGTCTTCATGCAGAGCTCGGCCGAAGTGCCGCCGATCACGATCGCCAGGTGATAAGGCGGGCACGCCGCAGTGCCGAGGGTGAGGATCTTCTCCTTCAGGAACGCCAGCAGGCGGTCCTTGGTCAACACCGACGGCGTCGCCTGGAACAGGAAGCTCTTGTTCGCCGAGCCGCCGCCCTTGGCCATGAACATGAACTTGTAGGCGTCGTCACCCTCGGCGTAGATCTCACACTGCGCCGGCATGTTGTTGGCGGTGTTCTTCTCCTCATACATCGACAAGGGCGCCACCTGCGAATAGCGCAGGTTGCGGCGCAAATAAGCATCGCGCGCGCCCTCGGAGAGCGCAGCCTCGTCATCGCCGTCGCTGATGACGTTGCAGCCCTTCTTGCCCATGATGATCGCGGTGCCGGTATCCTGGCACATCGGCAGGATGCCACCGGCCGCGATATTGGCGTTCTTCAGGAAATCGAGCGCCACGAACTTGTCGTTGGAGCTGGCTTCCTTGTCGTCGAGGATGCTGCGGAGCTGCTTCAGGTGACCCGGCCGCAGATAGTGGTTGATCTCGCCGAAGGCGGCCTCCGACAGCGCCCGCAGTGCGTCGCGCGACACCACCAGCATGTCCTTGCCCAGCACCTTCTCGACCCGCACGCCATCGCTCGTGACCTTCTTGTACGGCGTGGTGTCCGGCCCGAGCGGAAACAGCGGGGTGTGCTTGTAGGGCGGGACGGGCTTGGCCTGGTCGGGAAAGGCGGTAGGGGCGTTCATGGGATGGCTCGCAGTTTTTGAGGCCGGACAGGTCCATTCGGCATGGTTTTCAGCCCGGGCGGTTCGAACCGTTCTAAGCACTTTTCAGATAAAAGGAAGGTTCGGATGGCACTCCGTGACGCAGCTAAATCACCAATGAATGCCGCGCCCGGAAGATGGAATCGCCCCGCATCACCGCCCCTTGCACAAGCGGCCATCAGGACCCGTCGGCTTCACCGTGGCGATCTCACGCGCCGTGAAACACCGCGGTGATGACCACTTGCCCGGCCGCCCGATCGACTTCATACACCACGATGTAAGGAAGCCGCGGCACGACCCACTCAAATGTTTCGGGATCACGGCCGACATGACCGATCAGCGGGAATGAGATCAACAATTCGATGCTGCTGAACAGCCGCTCTATCACGGCCTTGGCAGTCGCGGGACTATCTTGGGAAATCCAGTGATAAATGTTCTCGAGGTCGGCAACTGCCTGATCGTCGAAAACCAGTCTCATGCGCGGTCAGGAGCCCAACCGGCCGATGCGTTCGCGCGCCTCGTCGTGAGAGAGGATCTTGCGGTTGGGATCTGTCCTCCGGCGGAGAACCTCGGCAAGCTGGGCGTCCGTGAGCCCCATATCCCGCATGTGCTTGACATAGTCGAGGAGTGCACCCGCGGCGGCGTTCTGATCGTCGGCCGACAGTTGGTGGACCTCGCGCAAAGCCTGTTCGAGCAATTTCGTCATAGGCACAACATAGCACACGCCCTGGCGCAAATCATCCCTTGCCGGCCCTCAGCCGCGACATGCCCCCGTATTGACGCCGCGCGGCAAGCCCTGCATGAAACGCTCTGCGCAAGTTCAATCGCGTGGGGGAGGCATTTCATGACAAGCGTGTTGCGTGGACCGGCTTCGAATGTGAGGTCCGGTTGCCTTGCCGGCGCGTTCGTGCTGCTGGCGCTCATGATCGCCTCGCCTGCGCGCGCCGATCGCTGCGACGATCTCGTCAAGGAGCTGAAGAACCAGATCGACGGCCTGCGCGTCGGCCAGGTCGCAGCCGGCACCGTGTATCTCGCTCACCCCAAGGCCCGCGAGATCACGCTGGGCTGCTCGAGCAAGAATCTCAGCAACCAGCTCTTCGCCAAGGCCGACCGCAAGCCGACGTCGGCCTTCATCGACCTGATCGCGGGCGCCGCCGCCATCATCTTCACACTGCCGAAGGACGGCATGCAGGGCGGCGTCACGCGCTGCATCCGCCGCATGGGCCTGTTCCGCGGCGACGACGTCTCGATCCGTTACCGCCGCCTCGACATGCGCTGCACCCGGACCAAGACCGAATCCACCATCACGATCTCGCGCAGCAAGGACCAATAGGCGGGTCAGTCATACCGGCGATAGGTTGTTCTACGGATGTCGGGGCACGCCATCCGAGCGCCCTGTTCACTATCGATCCGCATCCGGCCCATTGCGTAAATTTTTAGCGAATGGATTCACGCGGTATTGGCTTCCGCGGAGTCACGGTCGGTCAAACACCAGCAGGATTCCGACCGATGAACAGCATTTCAAGCGTCTCGACACCGGCGCCGGTCACCCCGCCCTCGACGGGTGAGCCGAAGGTGCCGGACCAGTCGACCGATACGGCCGCCGCGAGCGATGCGGCGAACGCCTATCAGCCGCCACCGCCGCCACCGCTTCCACCTGGACAGGGCACGCGGGTCGATCAGTACGTCTGAGGACCAGCCTCGCCGCGCGACGTAGGGCGCGGCGGACTAAACGCGATGAGATCGGATTGAATCGTCATCGCGCTTTGGCGTTTTTGATTGAGCATAATCTCCGCGCAAACGCGTTCCGCGTTTGGCGCGCGCCCCAGGCTGCCTCGGCGATAACGCGCGCGATCCCATCGAGCACCCGGCCCCCAACCTGGGTTCATCGCCTCATGGGCGATGCGGTTGTCGGGCAGCACGAAGCCGTCATGCACCATCCGCACATGGATGCCGCCGCCGTCGACCGGCGCCGGCGTCCAGGTCACGTCCGTATCGAGGCGCGGAGCTTTCGAAAAAGCCCGTGTCCGATCCGCCTTAACATGCTGCGCTTGAGCGCGTTCTGCCGTAACTTTGCTGGATTGACCGGTCAGGTGGTGGAGGAACGAGATGCCCGGGCGTAAGACTTTCACCGGCGGCTGCCATTGCGGTCAGGTGCGGTTCGAGTGCACCTCCGACCTTGCGATGGTGACCGCCTGCAACTGCTCGATCTGCACCAAGAAGGGTCTGCACTTCACCTTCGTCAGCCCGAACCTGTTTCAGCTTCGCGCCGGCGAAGACAACCTGCGGGAATATCTGTTCAACAAGCACGCGATCCGTCACCAGCTTTGCGCCGATTGCGGCGTCGACGTGTTCGCCCGCGGACGCAAGCCCGATGGAACCGAGGTCGTCGCCCTGAACGTCAGTTGCATCGACGGAATCGACCTTGCGACGCTGACGATGACGCCGGTTGACGGGCGGAACCTGTAAAACAAAGAACCATGCCGTTGACGACAGCGTTCGTTTCCGCCCCATCTGCATTGTAAGCATACTCACGAAGTTGCGTTCAGAGCGATGCAAGGACGCAACATGCCGCGCGAATTCATCGCGATCCCGACGATAATTTCGCATCCGGATCGAACCATTATGGGGAGAACGACGACATTACATCGTCGCCTGTCTGCAACCAATGACCACCCATATCAAGCCGCCTGATGCCCAAGTCCCGAGCACGCCGCGCCTTCGTGTTTCGTCCGAGTAGAAGGTTCTGAATGTCGATCCTTTCCGATAATGACGCGAACGCGCGGCAGCTCTCCCTCCTCGAGGACATCTACGACACGACATTCAATCCCGCGCTCTGGGACACGACACTTCATCGCATCGTCGAATATACGGGTACGCGGACCTCGGGGCTGGTCGCGAAGGACGCATTGGGGGAAATCCGCATCGCCCATCAGACCGGCGTCTCCGACCGCTTCGTGCGGAACTACCTCGACACTTACGGACAATTCGATCCGACACATGCGATCCGGCTGTTCGACACGGGCGAAATCCACAGCACCGAGGACTGGGTGCCGATCGAGGAGTTCCGCAGAAGCGAATTCTACAACGGATGGGCCCGCCCCCAGGGCCTGGAGGATGTCGCCGGTGTGCTGCTCGACAAGTCGGCCGACGGCTTCTCCTATTTCTGCCTCACCAACGGCACTCTCGTCGGCGACGATCTTCGCCGGAAGATCGCGCCGCTCGTGCCGCATCTGCGACGGGCGGTGCTGATCGGACAGCAGTTGCATGGGCGTGCGCCCAAGACGCCGATCGAATCTGCGCTCGACGCGCTCAAGGCCGGTGTGTTCCTGCTCGACGGAACCGGGGCGATCACCCACGCCAATGCGAGCGCGCAAGAGCTGGTCGAGCGCCGCGACTTTCTACGCTCGGAGCGGGGACGACTGGTCGCCATCGATCTGCGCTTGAACAGCCTGCTTCGCGACGGGCTGACGGCATCGATCGTCGGCGACGGCATGGCACGCAGCCGCAGCGTCACCTTGCACTTCGTCGCCCACAATGGCGAACGCTTCGTCGGGCATTTGCTGCCTCTCACCGCGGGCCGCCGCCGTGAAACAGGCCGCGCCTTTGAAGCCGTGGCGGTCCTGTTCGTCAGCAAGGCCTCGCTCGATACCGCGATCGCGCCGGATGTCATCAAGAATGTCTTCAGGCTGACGCCGGCCGAAGTGCGCGTGATGCTCACCATCGTCGAGTTCGGCTGCGTGTCGGATTGCGCGAAGAGCCTCGACGTCGCCGAGACGACCGTGAAGACGCATCTCCGTCGGATCTTCACCAAGACCGACACCAAGCGCCAGGCCGACCTCGTCAAGCTCGTCGCGGCCTTCTCTTCGCCGACGCGGGGCTGATCGCGCGCGACGCTGCTCCGCTCGCCGCAAAAAGAATCCCTGCGATCCGCGTCCGGCGCATCGATTTTTCTCCGTGCCCGGCGAAGAAGACAACGCGCTTGACGCCCGCCCGCACTCCCTCCGCATGCCTGACGCCTTTGGACGTCGCCTTCGGACATCGCCTTGGCCTCCGGTGCTGTCCTCGCGAAGCGGCGCAGCGACAGGGAACCTGGGTCGCCCTGCCAAAATCACAGTTGCATCGCACGCGCCAAGCTCCCGAAAATTGCGTGTGTTGAGATGGTCCCGCGGACCAGCGAGCAGAACTAGGATTCAAACGAACTATCAAACGCGAGTTCGTGTGCGCTTTAGTCCTACTTGATTGTAAGCATACTGAATAATTTGCGCGCGAACATTTTGCGGAATAACTGTGGGCCTCGGGTATTAATGTAATGCCCGCGCTCGACGAGAACGAGCACTGGCGTCACATCTGAACATCGCATTTTGCAGAAGGCGTGCACCCTTGACGAATGCACATATGACCACCAACTCGTCACTGCTTTCAATTGTTGAAGACATCTACGATACGACATTCGATCCATCGCTCTGGCGGCAAACGCTCCAACGTCTCGTCGAATACACCGACGCACTGGCTGCGGCGATCATCTCGAGGACCGCGAGCGGCGAGATTCGGGTTCAACATCCGGTCGGGATCTCCTCTCACTTCGTTCAAACCTATGCCGACGGCTACGGCGAGTGTGACCCGACGCACGCGATCCGTCTCTTCAACGTCGGCGAGCTTCACAGCATGGAGGATTGGCTTCCGGCCGAGGAGTTCCGCAAGACCCAGTTCTATCAGGAGTGGGCTCGCCCCCAGCGCGTCGAGGACATTGCCAGCGTCCTGCTCGACCGGTCCACCGACGGCTTCTCCTATTTCGGCCTCGCGACGAGAGAGATTGTCGACGACCGGCTGCGGCGCAGGCTGATGCCGGTCATCCCCCATCTGCTGCGCGCCGTCCTGATCGGTCAGGTCCTGCACCAGCACGCGGCGGTCGCCTCTCCGATCATCCAGACCCTGGACGAGTTGAAGGCTGCGATGTTCCTGCTCGATAGCACCGGCTATATCACCCATAGCAACGAGAGCGGGCGGGACATGCTGGCCCGCAGGGACTTCCTGCGCACGGATCAGGGACGGCTGGTCGCGGTCGATCCGCAACTCAATCGCATCCTCCGGGATGCGGCCGCCGCGTCGATCCTCGGCGATGGCGCAACGAAGAGCGAGAGCATCGCCCTGCCCTTCATCTCTCAGGATGGCGAACGCTTTGTCGGACATCTGATGCCGCTCACCTCGGGGCGGCGCCGCAAGACCGGAATTGCCTATGAGGCGTCGGCGGTCCTGTTCGTCGCCAAGGCCTCGCTCGATGCCGCCGTCGCCGCCGACATCATCAAGGACATCTTCAAGCTCACACCGGCGGAAGCACGCGTGCTGCTGACGGTCGTCGAGTTCGGCGGCGTGTCCGAGACGGCGCGAAACCTGGATGTCGCGGAATCGACGGTGAAGACGCATCTCGGCCGCATCTTCACCAAGACCGAGACCAGGCGTCAGGCCGATCTCGTCAAGCTGGTGGCGGCCTTCTCCTCGCCTGCGCGAGGCTGAGGGCCGGTTGCCGTTCGAAACCGAAATTTCCACCGAAGGTGTGAGGCGGCAAATCCACAATGGCGATCAAACACGTCCGATCCCTCTTTTGGGTGACGCGTGGCGGACCGGAGCGCGGTAGCGGGATGGCTCAACCGGATCGGAGGACGGACGTGGAGCGCCGAGCTTCACGGCCTTGTTCCGGCAACCGCGACATCGAGGGCGGCGCTTTTGGCGGCCGACTCTCAGCCACGACAAGCAGCTACGCGGGCCAGGCGCCGTTCGTCATCCCTGCTGACGACGCCTCCCGCTGCCGCATTCCCTCTCACGCCCGGGAGGGATAGGGGGGTGAGGGCATCTACTCCATTGGTCCCCTGCCCTCACCCCCCGCATAATCCTGGAGCCTTTTTCGTTCCGATTGAATCGGAACGGAGGCTCCGGTGTTTCGCGTCGCTCGAAACGCTCTATCCATCCAGCTCGGCGTAGTGGCGGAAGATGCCTTCCTCGTTGAAGGGGATGCGGCGGTCGCTCGAGAGATAGGCCTTGATGTTCGGCCGCGCGGCAACGCGGTCGCGCAGCTCGATCAGGCCGGGAATGTCGGCTTCGAACGCGGCCATCCGTTTCGGAAAGGCGTAGCGTAGCCCGTCGACGATCTGGAACAGCGAGAGATCGACATACGTCATCCTGCGGCCCGTAACATAGACGCCGCCGTTCGCCTTCTTCAACTGCTCGAAATAGCCGAGATATTTCGGCACGCGCTCGCTCCAGAAATCCTCCGTGCGTTTCTTCGCCGGCGCTTTCTGGTCCTCGTAATAGAGCGACGGTCCCAGCGGATGATGGGTGTCGTGGATTTCCAGGACCAGGTCGGTGATCGTGAGCTGCAACTGGTGCACCCAGAGCCGGCCGGCTTCCGTCTTCGGCGCGAGCGCGTGGCGCGCGCCGAGATAGAGCAGGATGTTGGCGGTCTGCGCGATGACGAGCTTGCCAGCCTTGAGGAACGGCGGCGCAAAGGGCGGCGTGCCGCCCTGCTCCATCATCCGCATCATCGCGCCCGTGCCGCGTGCCGTTCGCGCGACATCGACATACTCGGCGCCCGCCTCTTCGAGCGCGAGACGCACATATTCGCCGCGGCCCTGAATTTCCGGCCAGTAGTAGAGTTCATATTTCATCGGCAACGCGCCCGCAAAAATTCGGCGTCAGCATAGCAAGCCGCGCTGAACGCCGTCATTGCGGGACGATGCGTTGGAACCTCGCCCCGAACCTCGAGATTCCGGGTTCGCGCGAACGCGCGTCCCGGAATGACGTGATCAGTTCACCGCGAAGCAGTACAACAGGCCGTCGCCGCCGGTGCTTTTCAGATCCGCCTGCGAGCAGCCGCCGTCCGGTCCGCGCGACGGATGCGAGGAATTCCAGGATTTCGAGGCGTCATCGTCGCGCAGGCCCATGCGATCGGAATGACCGAGCATCGCCGCGCCCTGTGTGCTGCTTGTCCAGTTCTTGCAGGTGCGATCGTTCTCAGGACCGAAGGCGGTCCCATCGGGCTGCGAACCCGTCAGCGCGTCGTGACGGTTCGGCGTGTCGCCGCGTCCGTTGATCACCTCGCCCTTCTCGGACAGCGCCGTCTGCTTGGTCAGATTGTTGGCGGCGCTGTGCAGGTCGGCAACGTCCTTCGCAATCACCACGCCTTTCGAATTCTGCCACGGCCCCTTGCCGATACGGTCGCGCGCATTCACTGCGGCCTTGCCGTCGGCGGCCTGCGTGGAGAGATAGGCGTGCCAGGTCTTGGCGCCGGCGCCCGCGGCCTGCGCCAGCGTCTGGCATTGATTATCGGCACCGGCGAGCCCGCCGAGATTGCCGCCATTGCCGATGCCGTTGCTGGTGAGGAAGAACGTGGTGTCGGCCGACTGCGCATGTCCTGGGCTCGCTGCAAACGACACGGCGCAAGCCAGTGCGATCAGCGCGACCTGGGAAAAAGTTCTGCTGGACGGCATCATGGTATCCTCCCTTGTGCTTCTTGTTCGTGACCTTCTCACGCGGGCTCGCGCGTTCCGGCGTCGTCTGCCCGGCCTGTCATCAACACATGACCGTAGTCATTATTCCTCAATCATGCGCGTGAGACGACAACGCGAAAGCGCCGCGGAACCGGCCGCGGCGCTTGCATGTAGGTCATCGATCGGCCGTCGCCGGTCAGTTGGTCTGCTGGATCGCCGAAAGCTCCCAGTTGCCGCCGTGCTCGCGCAGGAACGTCCAGACCTCGGTGATCTCGGTCGGCTGCTCGCTGCCCTCGACCAGCTGACCGCTCGTGCGGTCGAGCGTCCGGTCAATCAGTGAGAACCGCATCGCGACACTGGCAAAGTCGTTGTCGCCTTCGCGCCAGGCCTCCGCGAGGTCGCCCTGCAGCAGCTTGGTGCCGGACGTCTTGTTGATCCGGTTACGGGCGCGGTTCTGCTCGAGGTCGCGTTCGAAATACGAGACCATCTCCGGCGTTGCCAGCATGCGCAACCGTCCGACATCCTCGCTCGACCACGCGACCTGGATCTCGCCGAGCAGCCGCTCGAAGGCCTCGTAATCGGCCGGTTGAATTTCGAGCGGCGCGCTGCCGGACCCGAAACCAAAGCCCCTGCCGCCGAAGGCCGACGCCTGCGCCTGCTGACCCGCGCCGACACCGTTGCCTGCGCCGGCATAGGCCGGCTCCGACATCTGGCGGCGCTGCCACCAGGACATCGCAAAGCGCACCAGGAAGACGATCAGCACGATCTGCAGGATCAGGCCGAAGATCGACGAAAGACCGCCGATGCCCGAAAACATGCCGCCGCCGAACAGCATGCCGAACAGGCCGGCGCCGAGAAAGCCCGCCGCAAGCCCGCCGAGCAGGCCGCCGCCCGGCCGGTTGAAGAAGCCGCCGCCGCGGTTGAACAGTCCGCCGGACTGCGCGCCGGCGTTGGAGCCGGGCTGGGTGAGTGTACGATTGAAGGGCTGCGCCGTGCCCGGTGCGGTCGACGTCGAAGGCGGCGCTGCAAACGTGCGCGAGCCGCGAGAGCCCGAGCTGAAGCCGCCGCCGACACGGGCATCCGCAGAAGAGATTGCCAGGACCGTCGGCAGCGCCAGCGCGAGAGCAACCGCGATGGCCTGGACCACTCCGCGCATACGTAGCGAGAATTTCATGTCCCTCGTCCTTATCCCCGGAATGGGGAACGCCCCTAACATGGTCAGCCCTGCCTAAAAGTGAAGCTGATTGCGCGCATGGCGGCTGCGGCCCTCCGTCGCGGGGATGCGGCGCATTTGCCCCTGTTTTTAAGGGTGCAGCGCATCACGGACGGCCGGACGATAGGTCCGAACCGGCTCTACTGCGGCGCCATCGTCTCCTTCACGGCCGCGACGAGCTGGCTCAGCGTGAAGGGCTTCGGCAGGAAGGAAAATTGCTGGTTCTCCGGCAAGCTCTTCTCAAACGCATCCTCGGCATAGCCGGACACGAAGATCACCTTGATATCGGGGTTGCGATCGCGCATCGCCTTCAGAAGCGTCGGGCCATCCATCTCCGGCATCACCACGTCCGACACCACGAGATCGACCACTCCGCCCTCCTGTTCCAGCGCCTCCATCGCCTCGACGCCGTTCGACGCCTCGATCACGCTGTAGCCGCGCGAGCGCAGGCCGCGCGCGTTCAGTGCGCGCAGGCCCTCCTCGTCCTCGACCAGCAGGATGGTGCCCTGCCCGGTCAGGTCGGTGCGCGGCTTGGCATCCGCCTTCGCCGCGCCGTTGGTCGCAGGGATCTCGGCCTCGATCTCCGGCTCGGCGTGGTGCCGCGGCAGGAAGATCTGGAACGAGGTGCCCTTGCCGACCTCGGAGTCGACATAGACGAAGCCGCCGGTCTGCTTGATGATGCCATAGACGGTGGAGAGCCCGAGGCCGGTGCCCTTGCCGACCTCCTTGGTCGAAAAGAACGGCTCGAAGATCTTGTCGCGGATGTCGGCGGGAATACCGGTGCCGGTATCGGAGATATCGATCCGCACATAGTCCGCGGGCGGCATGCCCTTGTGGGCGAGCTGCGCGGATTCCGCCGTCGTGATGTTGGCGGTCTTCACCGTCAGCGTGCCGCCGTCCGGCATCGCGTCGCGCGCGTTGACCGCGAGATTGACGACCACCTGCTCGAATTGCGAGACGTCGACCTTGACCGGCCAGAGATCGCGACCGTGCACGAGGTCGAGCTTGACCTTCTCGCCGATCAGCCGGCGCAGCAGCATCGTGAGGTCCGAGAGCGCATCGCCGAGATGGAGCACCTGCGGCCGCAGGGTCTGCCGCCGCGAGAACGCGAGCAATTGCCGCACCAGCGTAGCGGCGCGCGTCGCGTTCTGCTTGATCTGCATGATGTCCTGGAACGACGGGTCGGTCGGCTTGTGGGCGTTCAGCAGGAAGTCGTTCGCCATCATGATGGCGGACAGCACGTTGTTGAAGTCGTGCGCGATGCCGCCGGCGAGCTGGCCGACCATGTCCATCTTCTGCGACTGGTTGATCTGGTTTTCCAGCGCCCGCCGCTCGGTGGTCTCCAGCATGTAGACGATGGCGGCTTCGGTGTCGCGCTCGCTCTCCTCGACCGGGGTGACGAAGAACTGGCCCCAGCGCTCCGGCGCGCCCTCCAGCATCACCTCGACCGGCGCGATATCGCCATGCCCCTCGGCCGCCTGATTGATCGCCGCGATCAGGAGGGCGCGGTCGCGCGTGTTGACGGCGCGGACAATCGATTTGTGCGCGACGCTGTCGGGCCCCAGTCCCTGGGCCAGCTTGGCGAACCGGGCATTGGCGCGCACCACCGCGCCCGCGCGGTCCACGGTCGCGATCGCCATCGGCGTATGATCGAAGAAGCGCATGAAGCGCACTTCGGCGGCGCGTTCCGGATCGGAGCGCTCGTCGCGCGCGCGGCTGATCACCAGCGTCCGCGACGGGCCCGCCGCGCCGTCGGCGCCGAAGGCGAGCTTGTGATAGAGGCGCACCGGCACGGTCTTGCCGCCGCGCATCTTCAGGTCGATGTCGAACACCTCGGTCTTGACCTCGCCCGGCACCGCCACGATCGAGGTCAGAAGCGCGGTCCCGTCGCCGGAGACGATGTCCGTCAGCTTCAATCCACCCGAGCCGATCTCGGCGAGGTCGTAGTCGAGCCAGTTCGCCAGCGTCGCGTTGACATAGACGAGTTCGCCGGGAGCATTCACTGAGAAGAAGCCGCACGGCGCATGGTCGAGATATTCGATCGCGTGCTGCAGTTCCTGGAACACGTCCTCCTGGCGCTCGCGGTCGCGGGTGATGTCGGCGATCGACCACACCGCATATTTCGCCTCGCGCTTGTCCTTGCCGAGCGGACGCACCCGCATCCGGAGCCAGCGGCCGTGATGACCGGTCTGGTTCGCGATCCTGACCTCTTCCTGCTGTCGCTTGCCCTCGCGCGCCGCCTTCAACAGACGGAACACGGCTTCCGAGACGTCGGGATTACCGATGAAGACCCGTTCGACGGGCCGCGCATCCTGCAGGCTGCTGGCCCCGGTCAGTGCCAGATAGGCCGCGTTGCAATAGACGAGATGGCCGCGCGGATCGGTCACCGCCAGCCCGTCGAGGGCATGATCGGCGATTCGCGAGATCACGGGATCGTCGGCGGCGCGGTCGGCGAAGCGGGTGATTCCGGCGGCGAAGGCGAACAGGCTGAACAGCCCGACGGTGGCGAGCAGCGCCAGCAGCGCGAGGATGTACGGCTGCGCCTGGGCGCGCCCGATGGTCATCAGCGCGACGGCCGCGGCGATCAGCCCGCCCGCAACCAGAAGCACCAAAAGGATGCTGCCGCCCCGGCGCTGCGCCTCGTGGGGCATCGCGGACTCCCCAAGCGAATCATGGTCGATATCGGCGGTCATGGCGGCAAAAGCGGCCTGTCGGCATGAAGCATACGACGCACGGGAGCCGTGCGTCTGCCCCCTTGGTGCCTGAATCGGCCCGGCAAACGCAAGCCCATCACCCCCTTATTCACCTGTTCCAAGGCCTGTTGAGGCTCTTTTACCGGCGGCGGCCCGCATTATCGCCGCCGGCCGGACAGGTTGCGCTTGAGACCCATGACATAGCCGATGATCTCGGCGACCGCATGATAGTGCTCGACCGGGATCTCCTGGTCGATCTCGACGGTCGCATGGAGCGCCCGCGCCAGCGCCACGTTCTCGACGATCGGAATGTCATGCGCTTTGGCGATTTCCCTGATCTTGAAGGCGATGTTGTCGACGCCCTTGGCGACGCAGACCGGTGCCGACATGCCGCGCTCATAGGACAGCGCCACCGAATAGTGGGTCGGGTTGGTGATGATCACCGATGCCTTGGGCACCGCCGCCATCATGCGCTTGCGCATCCGCGCCGTGCGCAACTGCTTGATCTTGCCCTTGACGTGGGGATCGCCTTCGGACTGCTTGAACTCCTCCTTCATTTCCTGCAGCGACATCTTCTGCCGCTCGAACCATTGCCGGTACTGGAACAGGTAGTCTCCGATCGCGACGACGGCGAGCATCGCGACCACGGCCCCCATCAGATGCACGGTCATCGCGTTGCTGACGCCGAGCAAGGCCGCCGGATCGAGCTGCACCAGCGATTCGAGCCGCGTCCGCTCCGGCCACAGGATCATGGTCATGACCGCGCCGAGCGCGATGAGCTTGAACAGGCCCTTGGCGAAATTGACCGCGGCCTGCTTGCCGAATATCCGCTTGAAGCCGGCGCCGGGCGAGATCTTGCTGAATTTCGGCTTGAGCTGCTCGCCGGACCACACCAGCCGGTGCTGCAGCATGTTGCCCGCGACCGCTGCCAGCATCAGCATCAGGATCGGCAGGCCGATCGCCGCGACCACGGCGTAGCCGAGGCTTTGCGTCAGCGCGAGCAGCCCGGGCCCGTCGGTGCGGATCATCCAGGAATTGGCGATCAGGTTGCGCATCGGCATGAGGATGCCGCCGCCGATCGATCCGGAGAAGCTGGACATGATGAGCGTGCCGCCCGCGATCACGAACCAGGTGTTGAGCTCCTGGCTCTTGACGACGTCGCCGCGTTCGAGCGCCTCATCGAGACGTTTTTGCGTCGGGTCTTCTGTCTTCTCTGCATCGCTCTCGTCGGCCATCGATCAGCGTCTCACTTGAGCGGAATCATGTCGTGCATCACGCCGATGAAATAGTCGAGATAGGTCCCCATCATCGCGGCCAGCACGGCGGCGAGAATCAGGAAGCCCGCCAGGATCGACAGCGGCGCGCCGACGAAATAGACCTGCATCTGCGGCATCAGCCGCGCCAGTACGCCAAGCCCGACATTGAAAACGAGGCCGAAGACCAAAAACGGCGCCGAGAGCTGCAGGCCGATCTTGAAGGCGGTGGCGAAGGCGCGCGTAGCGAGCGAGGCGACATCGCCGCTGGTCATCAGTTCGCCCGGCGCGAAGATCTTGTAGCTGTCGTTCAGCGCCGCGATGACGAGATGATGACTGTCGGTCGCAAAGATCAGCGTCACCCCGAGCAGGGTGAGGAAGTTTCCAACCAGAATAAAATAAGTTAAATAATATATAATAATTCAGAATAAAATAAAAATAAAAGAAGTAGCTGCGCTGGCGCGCCGATGATATAGGAGGAATAAGGAAAGAAGAAAAAGATACTACAGGCTGTTGTGGGATGAACTCTAGCAAATATGTCGATATCGGCGGTCATGGCGGCAAAAGCGGCTGTCGGCATGAAGATAGACGCACGGAGCCGTCGTCGCCCTTGGTGCCTGAATCGGCCGGCAAACGCAAGCCCATCACCCCTTATTCACTGTTCCAAGGCCTGTTGAGGCTCTTTTCACCGGCGGCGGCCCGCATTATCGCCGCCGGCCGGACAGGTTGCGCTTGAGACCCATGACATAGCCGATGATCTCGGCGACCGCATGATAGTGCTCGACCGGGATCTCCTGGTCGATCTCGACGGTCGCATGGAGCGCCCGCGCCAGCGCCACGTTCTCGACGATCGGAATGTCATGCGCTTTGGCGATTTCCCTGATCTTGAAGGCGATGTTGTCGACGCCCTTAGCGACGCAGACCGGTGCCGACATGCCGCGCTCATAGGACAGCGCCACCGAATAGTGGGTCGGGTTGGTGATGATCACCGACGCCTTGGGCACCGCCGCCATCATGCGCTTGCGCATCCGTGCCGTGCGCAACTGCTTGATCTTGCCCTTGACGTGGGGATCACCTTCGGACTGCTTGAACTCCTCCTTCATTTCCTGCAGCGACATCTTCTGCCGCTCGAACCATTGCCGGTACTGGAACAGGTAGTCTCCGATCGCGACGACGGCGAGCATCGCGACCACGGCCCCCATCAGATGCACGGTCATCGCGTTGCTGACGCCGAGCAAGGCCGCCGGATCGAGCTGCACCAGCGATTCGAGCCGGGTCCGCTCCGGCCACAGGATCATGGTCATGACCGCGCCGAGCGCGATGAGCTTGAACAGGCCCTTGGCGAAATTGACCGCGGCCTGCTTGCCGAAGATCCGCTTGAAGCCGGCGCCGGGCGAGATCTTGCTGAATTTCGGCTTGAGCTGCTCGCCGGACCACACCAGCCGGTGCTGCAGCATGTTGCCCGCGACCGCCGCCAGCATCAGCATCAGGATCGGCAGGCCGATCGCCGCGACCACGGCATAGCCGAGGCTTTGCGTCAGCGCGAGCAGCCCGGGCCCGTCGGTGCGGATCATCCAGGAATTGGCGATCAGGTTGCGCATCGGCATGAGGATGCCGCCGCCGATCGATCCGGAGAAGCTGGACATGATGAGCGTGCCGCCCGCGATCACGAACCAGGTGTTGAGCTCCTGGCTCTTGACGACGTCGCCGCGTTCGAGCGCCTCATCGAGACGTTTTTGCGTCGGGTCTTCTGTCTTCTCTGCATCGCTCTCGTCGGCCATCGATCAGCGTCTCACTTGAGCGGAATCATGTCGTGCATCACGCCGATGAAATACTCGAGATAGGTCCCCATCATCGCGGCCAACACGGCGGCGAGAATCAGGAAGCCCGCCAGGATCGACAGCGGCGCACCGACGAAATAGACCTGCATCTGCGGCATCAACCGCGCCAGTACGCCAAGCCCGACATTGAAAACGAGGCCGAAGACCAAAAACGGCGCGGAGAGCTGCAGGCCGATCTTGAAAGCGGTGGCGAAGGCGCGCGTGGCGAGCGAGGCGACATCGCCGCTGGTCATCAGCTCGCCGGGTGCGAAGATCTTGTAGCTGTCGTTCAGCGCGGCGATGACGAGATGATGACTGTCCGTCGCAAAGATCAGCGTCACCCCGAGCAGGGTGAGGAAATTTCCGACGAGTAACGCCCTGCTGGCCCTGGGTCGGATCGACCGCAGTGACGAAGCCGAGCCCCATCTGCTGCGCGATCACGCTTCCTGCGACCTGCAGCGCGCCGAGCGTCACCCGGGCGGTAGCGCCGAGCACGACGCCGATGAAGATCTCCTGCAGCATCAGCACCAGTAGCGGGGCCAGCGATTGCGTGTCGATCTGATAGGCCTGCCGATGCAGCGGCAGCATGACCAGCGTCAATAGCAGCGCGATCGACAGCTTGATGCGCACCGGAATATTGCTCTCGCCGAGGCCGGGCATCAGCATCACCATCGCGCCGATGCGGGCAAAGGCCAGCATGAAGGCGGCGGCGAGTGCCGGCAGGAACGAGACGTCGATGCGCATGCAGGAGAGATTGCATCAACCGCCGATGATTCGCGACGAGATCCGCATCATGTGGGCCTGCAGCGAGTCCGCCATGAACGGCAGCGCAAGCAGGAGCGTCACGAAGATCGCGATGATCTTCGGCACGAACACCAGCGTCTGTTCCTGGATCTGGGTCAGCGCCTGGAACAGCGAGACGACGACGCCGACGACGAGGCCGACCACCATCAGCGGCGACGACACCACCACGATGGTCCAGATCGCATCGCGCGCGACGTCGAGAGTTTCAGCACCGGTCATATTCGATTTCCTTTTTGTTTCTCGATCGCTCCTCCGTCATGGCGAGGAGCGCATGCGACGAAGCAATCCAGACTGGTCGCGGGGCACTGGATTGCTTCGCTTGCGCTCGCAATGACGGCAGAGGGCATCAGGGCCCCGTCAGATCGACATCTTCATGATGTCTTCGTAGGACTGGATCACGCGATCGCGCACCGAGACCAGCGTCGACACCGCGACGTCGGTTTCCGCCACCGCCGTCACCACGTCCATCACATTGGCCTTGCCCGACGCCATCGCGACGGTCTGCGCATCCGATTTGTGCCCGGCTTCCGCGACGCTCCCGATCGCATCCTTGAGCACCGCGCTGAACGACGGACCGCCCGCCTCGGCGCCGGCGCCGGCGCCGCCGTCGGCAAGGCGGCCGAGATTCGCAAACGGGCTTCCCGCCCCGGCTGCACCGGTCACGCGGGCGAGATTCGCATAAGCATTCGCGGCTGCGATTGGAGAGGCCATGACTTAGTTCCCTGTTCAGCTTTTGAGGATGTCGAGCGTGCGCTGGATCATCCGGCGCGTCGCTCCGATGACGTTAAGGTTCGCTTCATAGGATCGCTGCGCGTCGCGCATGTCGGTCATTTCGACCAGCGGATTGACGTTGGGATATTTGACATAGCCCGTCTGGTCCGCAGCCGGATTGGAGGGCTCGTATTTCGTGCGAAAGTCCGACCGGTCGGTGGCGACCTTGCCGAGCGTGACGACCTTGGCGTCGAGCGCGCGGTCGAGCGCCGAAGAGAAGGTCGGAACCTTGCGGCGATACGGATTGGCGCCGGCGGTCGAAGCCGTGGAATCCGCGTTCGCGATGTTTTCCGAGATCACCTTGATCCGTCCGGCTTGCGCGCGCAGCCCGGACGTCGCAATGCCCATCGAGCGGCCGAAATCACTGGTATCGCTGGCCATGAAGTTCAGTCTCCGTCGTTAACTCTTGTCCCTCGACCCTTGCTCAGCTCGCGCTCAACTCACCGCTCAGCCCTTGCCGATCGCCGTCTTCAGAAGGTGCAGGCTCTTGCTGTACAGCGAGGTGACCGCCGCATAGTCCATCTGGTTGGCGGACACCTTCATCATCTCTTCCTCCAGGCTGACCGCATTGCCGGCGGGCCGGGTCTGGAACCCCGTCCTCCTGTTCTGGTCGAAGCCACTGCCGTCGGCTGACGACGGCGTGATGTGCTCGGCGCTGGTACGCGTCATGGCAAGGGGCCCCATCGCGCCTGCAACCGCGCCGGCAGAATCGAATTTCGGCTCAACCAAATCGCGAGGCTTGAAATTGGGCGTATCGGAATTGGAGACGTTCTCGGAGAGAACGCGCTGCCGCTCCTGGTGCCACTGCATCTTGGTACGCAACGCCGACAACACTGGAAGATCGTTGATGGCCATTGCGCCGCTCCGTTCGGCCTGGCGGATTGATTCCCCGAGGTAGGTATAATTTGCCGCGTGTATGGTTAATGCGGAGTTAACAAGATCTTCATTGCGGGAGGGAGCATGTTTCGGCTAGAGCCGCGCGAGCTCATCGGTGTTCTGAGCTTGCCCGGCACAAATGCCGGATCGCCGGGCACAATTCGGCCGGAACCAGTTTTCAAGAAGTCGTTTTGGTTCAGGCGATTCATAGGTTATTAAGGGGTAATGGGCGGCAGTTCTTGCCGTGGGACGTTAAGGGTTGGTTCCGGTTTCAGGCGTCGTTTGCGGCTTGCGTGCTGCGGGGAAACGGCGAAAGCCTGGATAACGGCGGGCTGGCCGGGGACAGAGCATGCAGGCAGTGACCTTTATTTTCGCATTCGTGGCCGTGCTGGCCCTGATCGTCGTTGCCGCCTGGCTGGTCCGCCGATTCGCAGGGAGTCGCCTCGGCGCCAATACGAATCGCGGTCGCATGCCGCGTCTTGCGGTGATCGACGCCGCTCCCATCGACGGCCGCAGGCGGCTCGTGTTGGTCCGCCGCGACAACATCGAACACCTATTGATGATCGGCGGACCGACCGACATCGTCGTGGAATCGAACATCGTGCGCGCGAGCGCTAACCGGGACCAACTGCCACAACGGCCGAGCGCCGTCGAACCGCCGCCGCGCATCGCGCCGGTCCAGGACACCCCGGTCTGGGCCGAGAACGAGGCTGCCCGCGCCGAAGAGCACCTCATGCCGGTGATGCCCGAGCCGCCGCCGCGCCCGACGCGTCCCGCTTTCGTCGACGAGCTTCGCCGGCCTCCGCCAGTCATGCCCGAACGGCCCGCAATGCCGGAGCGGCCTGTGATGCCGGAACGACCCGTGATGGCCGAGCGGCGTAACGACCCGCTCGCGGGGCTCGCGCCGGAGCCGCTCAGCCTTCGCCCCGAACCGCCGCGGCCCGAGCCGCGACTTGAACCGAGACCCGAGGCGCGGCCCGAACGCGACCGGAGCCGAGACCGGAGCCAATGGTCCCGCGCATGCCGCGCATGGACTCCGAAGCGCCCCCACGCATGCCGCGTATGGAGTCGGAGATCACGCCGCCCCGCATGCCCCCCAGGCTGGACCTTGAAGCGATCCCGCCACGCATGCCGCGCGGCGAGCCGATGATGACACGCCCGCTGCGGGGCAATGAGCCGCCGAAGGCACCGCCGATGCGCGCACCGGAACGTGCGATTGTGCCGCCGCCACCTCCGCCGACGCCTCCGCCCGCGCCGCCACAGCCGGCCAACGCCAGCGCGGATCAGAATCTCGCCGAGATGGCACAGCGTCTGGAGGCTGCGTTGCGCCGGCCGGCCGCCGAGCCGATGGCGCCTCCGCCTATCCCGCCGGAGCCGGCGCCAGGCCGCCCGATGCAGCGCGCCGAGGCGCCGATCGTGCCGCCGCCACCGCCCATGCCCTCCGCGCCGAAGACCAGCTTCGAGAATCTCGAGGACGAGATGGCCTCCCTGCTCGGCCGACCAAAGTCAAACTCGTCATCGTGAAGCGCACGAAAGTCCCGCGTAGAGTTTTCATATTCCTCGCCACACTGATTGCCGCCGGTTCGCTGGCGGGGCTTGCGCATGCGCAGGACATCAGCATCAATCTCGGCGGCGGCAATGGCGGCGTGACCGAACGCGCGATCCAGCTGATCGCGCTTTTGACCGTGCTCTCGATCGCGCCGTCGATCCTGGTCATGATGACCTCGTTCACCCGGATCGTCGTGGTGCTCTCGCTGCTCCGCACCGCGATGGGCACTGCGACCGCGCCGCCGAACTCGGTGATCATCGCGCTTGCGATGTTTCTCACCGCCTTCGTGATGGGACCAGTGCTGCAGAAATCCTATGACGACGGCATCAAGCCCCTGATCGCCAATCAGCTCACGGTCGAGGATGCGCTGCAGCGCGCCTCGGTGCCGCTGCGTGGCTTCATGCAGAAGAACGTGCGCGAGAAGGACCTGAAGCTGTTCATGGATCTTTCGGGCGAACCGCCGCCGGCGACGCCCGACCAACTGTCGCTGCGGATCTTGGTGCCGGCGTTCATGATCTCCGAACTCAAGACGCGCCTTCGAGATCGGATTTCTGTTGTTCCTGCCGTTCCTGATCATCGACCTCGTCGTCGCCTCGGTGCTGATGTCGATGGGCATGATGATGCTGCCGCCGGTCGTGGTTTCGCTGCCCTTCAAGCTGATCTTCTTCGTCCTCGTCGACGGCTGGTCGCTGGTCGCGGGAAGCCTGGTGCAGAGCTACGGCGGCTGATCGCATCCGGCGAACCCATTTCAAGCGTAACGAACTTCTCCTCATCTGAAACCAGCCTGCAACACTGAACGCTGATGCTCGGCTGTGCTCGCGAAGCCCTCGATCCGGGGCCGCGAGGCGGCCATGTTGTCTGAGTTGTTCGAAATGCCTGAGCGGTTCGCCTCGAAAAAGCCGCGTATCGGAAACCAACGGCCGTACGGGCGCAAGACGGCGCACCGATGACCTTGCAAGCCGTCAGGTCCGAACGACTGGAATTACCGACGCAGCGTGTGGCGATCCTGAACGGTTTTGGCAGGACGCTTGGCGACGGCATCATCGGCCTGCAGGCGCTCCATCTGTCGATGCGAATTGGCATCATTGCATCGCGCCCGACACTGTTCCGCCTTCCCGGTCTGACGCCGATGGTTCAATCGGTGCATGCCGTGGCCGATTTCGCCGACATCCGCACCTTGCCGAGAGTCCATGCGACGCCGGAAACCCGGTACGAGGGAGCAGACGACTTCGAACAGGTGATCGACATCCGTGATTTCGCATTCGATCCGGACTTCCTGCGCACGTCGATGATCGACTTCTTTCTGCGCCGGCTCGGCGTCGAGCCGCAGATCATTCCGTCCTACCTGAAGCGTAACGCGTGGCTGGCCCCGCGCATTGCGCCGCAGCCTTCGATCTGGCCCGACGGCTATATTCTCGTCTGTCCGCGCTCCTCGACGCCGCTTCGCGACATGCCGGACGAGATTCATCGCAGTATCCTGCGACAGGTCGCCGCCGTCGGTCCCTCGGTCACGCAAGGCGATGTGCCGCCGGAACTTGCAGGCGACGTGGCGCATGCTCCCGAATGCGCGACATTGGAGGATCTCTGCGCATTGGTCCGCAACGCGAGTTGGGTGATCTCGACCGACACCGGGATGGTGCATTTGGCCGACGCGTTCGAGGTGCCTTGCCTTGCGTTCTTTCCGACCCATCATCCGGAGTGGCGCGTCCGCGACTATCCGCGCTGCGTGCCCATCGCGTTGCGCTCGGCGCTGCCGCCCGGGCTGGAATTCGCCCGCGGTCCCCACGACCACGTCATCGCCCAGCGCGCCTGGTTTCCCGATGGCGAAAATCTCGACTGGCTCAGGCGAGTGATTGCGGGCTGCCTTGCCTGCTTATAGTTGAGCATGCTCATAGTTGAGCCGGTGTATGCTTGCGGCGCCGGTGGTTCGCCATGTCGCGGATCGCAACTGCCGAGCGCTACCCCTTCACATCATACTGCTTGCGCAGATGATCGCCGATCTGGACCAGCATCGCGACGCATTCGGGATAGCCGGGCTTTGAGGCGGTGCCCGGGTCCGCCTTGGCGCGGAACTCCCAGTTATCACCCCATGTCAGGACGGAGACCTTCAGCCCCTCCGGGCACTCGAGATGCGCCTTCAGTTCCGCCATCGCCATGGCAATGAGTTCGGCTTCGGTCTTGGTCGGCTTGCTCATGATGGCGGCTTCCTCCGGCAATTGGTTAGAGCATGATCCGGAAAAGTGTGCAGCGGTTTTCCGAAAAGATCATGCTCAATCAAAGATCGGAAGCGCGATGACGATTTAACATGATCTCATCGCGCTTTAGCCGCAGGTTGCCGCTTTATGCCGCCGCTGTCGAGAGCATCGGCTATTTGGCCGCGTCCGCGCGCTTGATCGGGATGATCCGCGGCAGCGCGCCAGTCGAGGCCGGGTCGGCCTTCTGATCGACCTTGGCCGCATCCGGCGGCGACGTCGCGCGCGAGGTGGCATCGGGGAAACGCGCCTTCATCTCGCGCAGGAAGCCGTCGAGCGTGTCGACGCTCGCCGCCATCTTGGCGATCGCCGTGAAGTCCGAACTGCTCGCGCCGGCCGGCTTGCTCGCGATGTCGAACGCGCTCTTGTCGGCCTCTCCGCTCATCAACGGCGCAAATTTTTCGCGGAAGCGCGCCAGCCCAAGCGCATCCTCGCCAAGCGCATAGCCGACCACGGCACGGATCACGTCGCTCTTCTCGACCGAGTTCAGCGGTTTGAAATCGCGCCAGCGGTCTCCATAGTAGAGCTCGATCTGCTCGGACGCCTCGCGCCAACGCCTCGCCGCCCAGTAGATGTCGGAGCGCAGGCGGATCGCTTCGCGCCCTCCGATGTTCGAGACGATGTCGAGCGCCAGATCATGCCGGCCGATATCGCTCTGCGCACGCGCCTCCAGCAGCAGCCGCTGCTGGCGCAATTCACCCGCCAGATCGGCGATGCGCGTGGAGCGGAGCGCTGCGATGGCAAGATCGGGCTTGCGGTTCATCAGGTAGACCATCGCAAGCTTGGAGGCGACCTGCGCACGCGCCGAGCCTTCGAGACGGCGATCGATCTGGTACTGCAGCAGTTCGGCCGCCTGATCCAGCAGATCGACTGCGACCAGGCGGTCGGCGAGCCGGCGGATCATCTCGTCGCCGCGCCGGCCGATGGGTGTCAGCTCCCGGAATTCATAGAACATGGCGAGCGCGTCGATTGGCGGTAGGTCGTCGCCCTTCGGGCTCAGGAAGAGCTGCGAGAACAGCGCCGACGCGGTGTCCTGCGCCTGGCGCGAGGCCTCGGAGTTGGGCTGCAGCTTGGTCGCCATCCGTGCCGCCGCAAGCGATTCGGCAAAGCGTCCGGTGTCGCTATAGATCTGCGACAGCATCTGCAGCGTTTTCACCTCTATCGTATCGCCCCGCCAGGTCATGGCCAGCAGTTCGAGCTCGCGCAGTGCGTCCTGTTGGGTGATCTCGTCGCGGCGCTGCCGCACCGCGAGCTCCAGCAGCTTGGCTTCCGCCGCCGCGGCCCGGTTGGAGGAGTTGAGCGCGAACTTGTATTCGTCCAAGGCGTCGAGATCATGCCCGAGCGCCTCGGCCAGCCGGCCGCGCAGCACCGCGACCGCCGGTTTCATCTCGCCCGGTACACCGATCACCTCGAGCTCGGCGCGCCGCTTCGAGGCGCCGGCATAATCCTTGACCTCCAGCGAAGCGCGCATCGCGTCGGCGGTGACGACGCGCTGGAGATCCAGCGGCAGCGACGCGATCGCGAATTCGACGTTCTTGAACTTCTCGCGCGCGTCGGCCCATTTGGCCTGGCGCGCGAATGCCAGGCCCTGCCAGAGCTGCGAGTCGAAATTGTTGCCGATCGCGGGATTGGCGAGATCCTTCAGCCCGACCTCCGGCCGGTTGATCAGGATGCTCGCGATGGCGTGCACCATCAGCGCGGCGAACTCGTCGTTCTTTCCGGGCTCGGTGAGGACCAATTCGGCGACGCCTTTCGCTTCCGGATAAAAGCCACGCGCCATGTAGAAGCGGGCGAGATCGAGCCGGGCCTGCGGGCGCTGCTCCGGCTCGGCTGCGCCCGACGCCATAACCAGCGCGTCCTGGCGCGTGGTGAAGCGCGCTTCCTGGTTGCTGCGCCACAGCTCGATGTCGAAGATCGGACGCACCGCGGTCGGCGCGCGCTCGGCCGCAGCATCCACCGAGGACAGCGTCAGGCCGCCGGGCTTGCCGACGATGATCTTGTCGGGCGCGATCTCGATTGCGACCTCGTCGGAGTTTGCCCGCATCGCGACGCCATGGACGGAATCGAGCAGCGCTAAGTCGACGAAATCCTGCCGCTTGATGAAGCCGCGTACCGGCGGCGGCGCGGTCACGACCAGCAGCGTGTCGCCCGCATCGGGGTCCATCAGCCGGTGCAGGAGACCGGGATTGGCGAGCGGCACCACGATGTTTGCGAGCGCGGGATCGGTGATGTTGCGCAACACCATCAAGGGTTGCGGCGGGCTCTGCATCTTCTCGGCGAAGGAGAGCGTCCAGGACGTGCCCTTGCCGCGATCGTCGCTGGTCAGCGAGTGCAGCAGCGGACGGTTGAGGCGGATGCGGATCGCCTGCCCCTTCTCCAGAGCCACGCGGCTGACATCGCCGATGATCGCGCCGCCCTTGGCTCGGATCGGCTCGACGTCGAGCGTCTTCTTCGAATCGAACACCAGCCAGACCGTATCGCCGCGGCGGAACGACGCCGCGGGCGTCGGCCCGGGAAAGCTGAAGGTCAGACGCAAGGCCTCGCTGTCGCGGACGGCCTCGACCGTCGCTCCGGTCTCGACCGGTTGAAGCTGGGAAGCAGATTTGATCTCGGGCGCATCCTTTGATGGCGTCGGACGAGCAGCCGCCGGGGCCTTGGATGCATCCTCCGCGGGCGCGTCCTTTGACTGCGTCGCCTCCTTCGCGGCCGCCGGCGGGGGCGACGGAGCGGACATCTGCTGGGCGGGCAGCGGCGAGACGGAAGGCTCCGGCGGCAACGCCGGCGGCTTCTGCGACTCCACCTCCGAGGATGGTGCCGCCCCCTGCTCCGGCTTGCTCTCCGCTTTCATCTCCCGCGCGATGCTGTCCGACGTCGGCGGCGCGATCTCCTCGGCCCGCGGCTTTGACGGCTTCTCGGCCGGCGCCTGCATGGCCGACATCGGAGCGGCCGGCATCGTCACATGCGAGGCGTCGGCGGTCGGCGGCGCGGGTGATTTCGCCGTCTCCGCCGCCTGAGACTTCTCCGCCGGCGGGCGCGCGGCTTCGGCGGCGGGCACGGTGGCCGGCATGGTGGCCGTCTTGGGCCTATCCGGTTGCTGGAAGGCGACGTCGATATTGTAGTTCCGCTCCTCGCGGAAGGCGTGCACGTCGACATCGCCGACCATGGAAATCTCGACCAGTGTCGTGTCGCCTTCGACCTTCTGGTTGATCGAGGCGACATTCGGCGGCGAAGCGATCTTGGCGTCGGCAAGGTCGAAGCTGAGGAGCCCACCGAACGAGATCGTGAGCTTCTGGTCGTTCAGCATCGAGGACGCGCCGACCCCGTCGGGCATTTCGAACACGAAGCGGACGAAGGTCGGCTGCACCAGCGCGCGGACGCGGATCGGCGGACGCTTCTTGGCCTGCGCCTCTGAACGCTGCTGGCGCAGCGCCCGTTCGGCGGTGCGTGCCCGCTCGGCAAGCTCGCGCACCACGTCGAGCGGCAGGCCCGGCGGCGGACCGCTCCAGCCATCCGGCAGGAAGTCGACGAAAGTGCGTTCGCCCGCCGACATGGTGTTGAGGGTCACCCGACGCGCCAGCGACAGGCGGATCGCCATGCCGTCGGGATCGCGCCGCACCGAGGAAACATAATCGGGTGCACCTTCCGCCAGCCGCTCGACCGCCACGTCGACCGGACGCTCGAAGCGGATCACGACGATGGAGCCGGCCGTCGTGACTTCGGAGGCGACGTCCTCGGTGAGCTTGAGAAGCAGCCGCGCATAGCCGTTCGGGGTGGAGAAGCTCGCCTCACCCCTGACCGCGTCGGCCGCCCGGCCCGGGCCGGCGATCGTCAACCCGGCCAGGATCGCGGCCACGGCAAGCGACGACGGCGGCGGCAGAGAGGAGCCCGCAAGCTGCCGCAGGCCGCCAAGCTGCCGCAGGCCGCCAAGCAGCCTGAGCCCGGCGCGCGCAACCGCGCGGGCTCTCGACCAAACTGAAAGGGCAGCCGTACGCGCCATGCCAAGATGTCTTCCGGTTCACGATCCGCTCGAAGCGTTAAACGCTCTCGCCCGCAACCTCAGGCGAATTTAGTTTCGGCCGTTTAACGTCTTGTT
>CAWAXO010000002.1:0-291450 GCA_963786015.1 uncultured Alphaproteobacteria bacterium
CGCTCGAAGAAGCGGTGAAAATCCTGGATCAGGACGTGGCGTGAGATTTTTCCGTCATTCCGGGATGGTGCGCAAGCGCCAGACCCGGAATTCGACGATTCCGGGTTCGATGCGTCGCATCGCCCCGGAATGACGCCCCGGGGGATGATGGCAAGCGATGACCTCACCCGCCCTTCCCGCCGAACTCAAATCCGCACTCGACGCAAAGCTCGAAGGTCTGTCGCGCAGCGACGCCGCCACGCGCGCCGCGCTGATCTCGAAGACCTATCGCAGTGGCGGCGGTTCGGGCACGATCAGATCCGAGATCGACGCGCTCGCCTATGCCCTAGCGCGGATGCCCGCAACCTATGCGGCCGTCACGGCAAGCCTGAACGCGCTGTGCGCGGTGAGGCCGGACTTGCGCCGCCGCAAACGCTGCTCGATGTCGGCGCCGGACCCGGCACCGCAAGCTGGGCCGCGTCCGAGACCTTTTCCTCGCTGCGATCTTTCGCGCTGATCGACGCCAACGCAGCGTTGCGCACACTCGCGCTCGACCTCGCAAGAACCAGCGCGCGCTTCGAGGACCTGACATACGGCAGGGACGACGCTTTCGCCTCTGTTGCCGAGGCAAGCTCCCGCGATCTGGTCGTCGCAAGCTACATGATCGGCGAACTGGGCGAATCCGAACAGGCGAGGCTCACCGAGCTGATGTGGAGCAAGACCCGCGACACGCTCCTGATCGTCGAGCCGGGCACGCCGGCGGGCTATGCGCGGATCATCGCTTTGCGCCGGCAACTCCTCGCGTCGGGCGCACATGTCCTTGCACCCTGCCCACATGACCAGGCCTGTCCGCTGTCGGCGCCCGACTGGTGTCATTTCGCCCAGCGCCTGCCGCGCTTACGCGCGCATATGCAGGTCAAGGGCGCCGAGCTGCCATTCGAGGACGAGAAGTTCAGCTACGTCGCGCTGGCGAGAACGCCGCCGGCCGATCGGCCCGCGGCGCGGGTGCTGGCTCCGCCGCTCGTCACCAAGGTGGCTGCGACGGCAAAGCTCTGCCGTGCCGATGGCATTGCGCGTATGGCAACAATTCCGCGACGAGACAAGGGCGCCTTTGCCGCGGCCCGTCGCTGGGACTGGGGCGATGGCGTCGATGTCGGCGCTTAACATTTCGGTCGAACCGGTATCTTGATCCTCGTTTACGGTACGGATGTGCCGCAAGGGCCGCTGGTCCGTCGCCTCCGCTAAACCTCATAATAAGTCCCCGACTGCTACCGTGAACTGCGATCGCGCAAAGGCGCTTCTCCAGGAGGGGGATTCGGGATGTTCAGGTTGATCATGATCGCCGCGGCCATGCTGGTCTCGGCGGAAAGCGCGCTGGCAAACGGGCATGAATCATCGTCCTCCGCGCCACCGCCGCCGAAGCAGGAAGGTCCGCCGGCGCGCGCCGTGGTCACCAAGCAAGGCCCGATGCTGGTCGATCTGAATGGGATGACGCTGTATTATTTCGAACGCGATACCAGCGGCAACAAGTCGAACTGCAACGGCAAGTGCGCCGAGGCGTGGATGCCGCTGTCCGCGGCCGCCAACGCCACCGCCTCGGGCGACTTCACCGTGATCATCCGCACCGACGGCAGCAAGATGTGGGCCTATCGCTATCGCCCGCTCTACACCTCGCAAGCAGACAAGGCGGCCGGCGACGTCAACAACGTCGATCCGGCCTGGCACATCGCACGGCCGTATTGAACCGTGTTGAGCTGATTAGAGCTGATCTAATCAGGCTTGGGCGAGAGACGTCCGCATTTGAACGGAATGCGACTGAACGGATTGCGGCCTGGGATCGACCAAAGATGACCCACCCGATGCCCACCCCTGGGCGGCTGCCGCACGCGCGCGGTTTGGCTTAAGCTGTCTCCGCCCATTGCTTCATCAGGAGTTCTCCCACCATGTCGTTCGGCTGGATCGTCCTCGCCGTCATCGTCGTCGTCGTGATCTTCGCGTTCAGCGCCTATAACCGCCTGGTCGCGCTCAGCCAGCGGGTCAACCAGGCCTTCGCCGACATCGACGTTCAGCTCAAGCAGCGCCACGACCTGATCCCGAACCTGGTCGAGACCGTGAAGGGCTATGCCGCGCATGAGCGCGGCACGCTCGACGAGGTGATCAAGGCGCGCAACGCGGCGATGTCGGCGCAGAGCCCGGGACAGGTCGCCGCGGCCGAGAACCAGTTGAGCGGCGCGCTCGGCCGGCTGATTGCGCTGTCGGAGGCCTATCCCGACCTGAAGGCCAACGCCAACTTCCAGCAGCTCGCCACCGAATTGTCCGATCTGGAAAACAAGATCGCCGCCAGCCGGCGCTTCTTCAACAACGCGGTCCAGGAATACAACACCGGCATCCAGCAGATGCCGGCCGCGCTGTTCGCCGGCATGTTCGGCTTCACCCGCAAGGAGTTCTTCGACCTCGGCGCGAGCCGTCCTGAGGTGGAGGCGGCGCCCGCAGTGAAGTTCTGATCGCCCGCGCATTCCGCGCCGAGTGACCCGTCATGGCCGCGTACGGTCTCTATACCCACATCGCGTCGAACAAGTTCCGTTCGCTGCTGCTGCTCGGCGGCCTGTTCCTGCTGGTCTATGTGATCGTCTTCGCGGCCGCGCTGCTCATCGAGGTCGCGAGCAACGGCAGTGGCAGCGTTGCCTATTATCTGACGGCCGCGCTCGCGGACGTGATCCGGACGCTACCCTACTCGACCGCGGCCGCCGGAGCCTGGATCGTGATCGCCTATTTCTTCCACCAGACCATTATCGACGCCGTCACCGGCGGCGAGTTGGTGACGCGGCGGGAGCAACCGCGACTGTACAATCTCCTGGAAAATCTCTGCATCTCGCGCGGCATTCCGATGCCGAGGCTGAAGATCATGCCGAGCGACGCGCTGAACGCTTTCGCCACCGGCCTGAACCAGCGGCAATATGCTGTCACGGTGACGACCGGATTGCTGGCGGCGCTCAACGACCAGGAGCTGGAAGCCGTCCTGGGCCACGAGCTGACCCATATCCGCAACGGCGATGTGCAGATGATGGTGGTTGCCGTCATCATTGCCGGCGTGGTCGGCTTCTTCGGCGAACTGTTCTTCCGGATTTTCACCAATGTCGGCTGGAGCGGCGGCGGATCGTCATGGTCCTGGCCATCCTCCCGCTCGTATCGTCTTCGTCATCGTCTTCGTCGTCCTCTTCGTCGAGCAGCGACAGCAAGAGTTCCGGCGGCGGCGCGATCATCGTCGTCATCATTGCGATCGTGCTGATCATGCTGGCCTGGCTGTTGTCCCAGGTCGTCAAGCTCGCGCTGTCACGCTCGCGAGAGATGCTCGCCGACGCCGGCTCGGTGGAACTGACCAAGAACCCCGACGCGATGATCTCGGCCCTGCGCAAGATCGAGGGACGCGGCGAGTTGATCGGCGCGACGTCGGCCGTGATGGAATTGTGCGTCGACAATCCGCGCGACGGCTTCACCGATCTGTTCGCGACCCACCCCTCTGTCGAATTGCGGGTGCAGGCGCTGGTGAAATATGCCGGCGGCCACTATCTGGGCCCGTTGTCCCTTCCGGAGCCTCCCGGCGGGGAAACGGGCGACGGGACGGCCGGGCCGGATCAATCTGAGAACCGTCCGCTCCCGCCACCGGTGCCGTCGAGCGGCGGTCCATGGGGCCAAATGGAGGGCCAAGTCGAGGGGCAAACGGACGGCCCAACGCGGGGGACGGCCAGTGGCACCCCGAAGGATGGGCCCTGGGGCAAGCCGGCCGCCGGTCCCTGGAGCGGACGTTAGGACACATGCAGCGGGAAAGTCTTTGCCTGCCCGTACCAGGGTGTGCACAACATACCGACGGCCCCCTGATCGATTGAATTCTCCCATGTTTCTGCCATGTTCACCCCCAGCAGACATGCGACTTTCCGGCTGCTCGTTGGCAGCCGGAGGCGTTTTAGGGAACAGACATGGCAAAGCCGGCAGTAATTGTGGTGGGCGCGGACAAGGGCGGGGTCGGCAAGACGACCGTGTCGCGCACCTTGCTCGACTATTTCAGTGCAAACAATGTTCAGACCAGAGCGTTCGACACCGAGCATCCGCGCGGCACGCTGAAGCGTTTCCATCCCGAGATTACCGAGATCGTCGACATGACGGCGACGCCGGACCAGATGAAGATCTTCGACACGTTGAACACGGTCGGTCCCTCCGTCACCGTGATCGACGTTCGCGCCGGCCTGATGTCGCCATCACTCGCCGCACTGCGGGATATCGGCTTCCTGGACGCCGCCAGGACCGGGCAGATCACCTTCGCCGTGTTCCACATCCTGGGCTCTTCGATCGCCTCGCTGGACGAGATCGCCGAAACTGCGAACTTCATGACCGGCGCGAAGTATTTCCTGGTGAAGAACTTCATCAACAACACCAGCTTCTTCGAATGGGACCAGGCGACCTACGCCAGCTATTTCAACCGGATCAAGGACGCGACCGAGCTGACCATCCCCAAGCTCAACGAGATGGCTTATGAGCAGGTCGAGGTGGCGTCGGTCCCGTTCCTGAAATTCGTCGCGAACAAGGGCCCGCATGACGAGGCGGCCAACTACTCCTTCGTGCTGCGCGGCTATGTCCGCCACTGGCTGGCCAATGTCTGGAGCGAGTTCGACCGCATCAAGCTGACCGACATCGTCGGCTCCGCGAAGCCCGCACGCACCGGAGGCGAAAAATAAACTTGCTGCCTGACAGGGAACCGTCTGGATTGGCCGCCGAAACTCTCTTGATATAAGGCGTGATGCCCGCCACGCCCGTCTATATCGTCTGTTCGCCCCGACCGCAGGTCGGCAAGACAGTCGTTGCCCGGATGCTGACCGAGTTCCTGCTGCTGAAGGACGGCCAGGTCGAGGCATTTGACATCAACCTGAAAGAGCCCTCGCTGCTCGACTATCAGCCCAGTCTCACCGAGACGGCCGATGTCAGCGACACCTACGGCAAGATGGCGCTGATGGACCGGGTCATCGTCGACGACGGCATGGCCAAGGTGATCGACCTCGGCTTCCACGCCTTCGACGAGTTCTTCACGATGTCCTACGAGATCGGCTTCATGAAGGAGGCGGCGCGGCGCAACGTCGCGCCGCTCGTCATGTTCATGGCCGATATCGACCGCACCTCGGCCCGCGCGCATGAGATGTTGCGCCAGCAGACTCCGCCGACGAATCTGATCACCATCGACAATGAGCATGTGGTGCGCGGCGAATTGCCCGAAGCCATGGCCAACGGCCGCGTCCTGCCGATGACGGCGCTGCCCTTGTTCCTGCGGACCTATATCGACCGGCTGACGTTTTCGTTCACCGGCTATCTGCGGCAGGACCAGAAATTCGGCGAGCGAGCTCCATCAATGGATCCGCAACAACTATCTCGCCTTCCGCGACTTGGAGCTGGAATTGATTCCGCAGAGGTAGGAGCCTCGAAGCGAGGCGGTCGTTGCGGGATCATGTAGGGTGGGCAAAGCGAAGCGTGCCCACCATCCATCAGTATATGCGGCTCAACGGTGGGCACGCTGTCGCTTTGCCCACCCTACGGACTCGCAATGACGGAGAGACGGTCAATGCCCCTCGAACGCCATCAGCGTTCGCACCGGCACGTCCATGGCCCGCAGCTTCGCTGCTCCGCCGAGGTCCGGCAGGTCGATGACGAAGCAGGCCGCGACCACGTTGGCGCCGATCTGGCGTAACAGCTTCACGGCACCCTCGGCGGTGCCGCCGGTCGCGATCAAATCGTCGACCAGAATGACGCGCTCGCCGGGATGGATGGCGTCGACATGCATCTCCATCTCGTCGATGCCGTATTCCAACGAGTAGGCGATCCGCACCGTGGTGTGCGGCAGCTTGCCTTTCTTGCGGATCGGCACGAAGCCGGCCGAGACTTGGTGCGCAAGCGCACCGCCTAAGATGAAGCCGCGCGCCTCGATGCCGGCGACCTTGTCGATCTTCGAGCCGGCCCAGGGATGCACGAGCTCGTCGACCGCGCGACGGAACGCGCGCGCATCAGCCAGGAGCGTCGTGATGTCGCGAAACAGGATTCCCGGCTTCGGATAGTTGGGAATGGTGCGGACGGTCGCTTTCAGATCGTGATCAAAGGTCATTCGCGGTCACTCGCTCTCGCTCAGCCGTCATTCCGGGTTCGCCTCGGAGCCTGCCATCGGGCCGCGCCTTGCGCGGACCCGTTGGAGGCGCCCCGGAACGACGGCAACTATCATACACCTGATCCTCAATTGACCCTCGCATTCAGCCGAAACGCGTTCTCGACAATGCGCAGGCCTACCTCGCCATCGAGCGACATCAGCGACTCCGGGTGAAACTGCACGCCGCCGACCGGCAGTGTCTTGTGCTCGATCGCCATCGCGACACCATCCTCGGTGCTTGCGGTCACGTCGAGCACATCGGGCATGCTGTCGCGCTCGACATAGAGCGAATGGTAGCGGCCGATCACGATCTCGTTCGGCAGGCTCCGCATCAGCCGCCCGCCCCTCACCTGCACGCGCGATGGCCGGCCATGCGCGGGCTGGCCGAGCTGGCCGAGCTGGCCGCCGAAATACTCGCCGATCGCCTGCACGCCGAGGCAGACGCCGAAGATCGGCAGTTTCTTGTCCAGCGCGGCCCCGATCGTGCCCGAAATCTTGAAATCCTCCGGCCGCCCCGGCCCGGGCGACAGCACCAGCAAATCCCATGTCTTCTTTTTCAGCATGTCGAGCGCATGCACATAGCGGACCACGGTGACGTCAGCGCCGACCTGACGGAAATAATCCGCCAGCATATGCACGAAACTGTCGTCATGATCGATCAGCAGCACCTGCTTGCCGGAACCTGTGGCGTCGGGCGCGATGCTCGACAGCGGCTTCGGCGGATCGCCGCGCAGCGCCTGGAACAGCGCCGCCGCTTTCACCTGGCATTCGCGGTCTTCCGCGGCCGGGTCCGAGTCGAACAGGCAGGTGGCGCCGACCCGCACCTCGGCAAGGCCATCCTTCATCCGGATGGTGCGGATGGTCAGGCCCGTATTGATGCTGCCGTCGAAATTGACGCAGCCGATCGCGCCGGCATACCAGCGCCGCGGCGAGCGCTCATGGTCTTCGACGAACTGCATCGCCCACAATTTCGGCGCGCCGGTCACCGTCACCGCCCAGGCATGGGTCAGGAAGGCATCGAGCGCATCGAACCCCGGCCGCAGCATGCCTTCGACGTGATCGACGGTGTGAAACAGCTTCGAGTAGGTCTCGATCTGCCGCCGCGCCAGC
Source organism: uncultured Alphaproteobacteria bacterium (assembly GCA_963786015.1). Taxonomy (GTDB): domain Bacteria; phylum Pseudomonadota; class Alphaproteobacteria; order Rhizobiales; family Xanthobacteraceae; genus Bradyrhizobium. Next base: position 7,274 of record CAWAXO010000002.1, read on the forward strand.
ACCTTGATGGTGCCGGGCACGCAGACCCGCGCCTTGTCGTTGCGGTCGACATCGGTGCACATGTTGAGCTCGAACTCGTCCTTCTCGCGAGTTCAGGAGCTGGCGGATCTGCTCGGCATCGCCGATCGCATCGCGCCCGCGCGCGATCGTGCCCGAGATCGGGCAGGTCTCGACCCGCCGCCCGTCGGAGCGCACGAACATTTCCGGCGAAGCCGACACCAGGAACTCGCCGTCACCCAGATTCATCAGCGCGCCATAGGGCGACGGATTGATCCGGCACAGCCGCTGGAACACTTCGGCCGGCGAACGCTCGCAGGGCTCGGCGAACAACTGTCCGGGCACTGCCTCGAACAGGTCGCCGCGCGCAAAGGCCGCGCGCGCGGTCTCCACCGTCGCCTGGTATTCGCCGGGCGCGTGATCGGCAAAACCCTGATGCTGCGTCCTGGCGTAGATGCTCTCCGCGGTCTCCCGCGCCCGGCCCTTCGGTGGACTGCCCCTTCCAGGCGAACTCGTAGCTCAGCACCACGCCGCGCGCGGTGGCGCGGTCATAGGCCAGCAGGCGGTCGGGGACGTAGAGCACGATGTCGCGCTGATCTGGCTTCGCGCGCACGCTTCTGGACGAGGTCTTCGATCTGGAAAACGAGATCGTAGGCGAAGGCGCCGAACAGGCCGAGCAGCGCGTCGTCATTCGCGATGAACACCGAGACGAGATCGCGCACCAGCGACATCACGCTGGCGCGGCGGGTGCGCTGGTCCTCTTCGACCGGCGCGTCGCCGCGCAGGATGTGGCCGACGAGTTGCGTCGCACTTTTCTCGGTGATGACGGCGCAGGGCTCGCGCAGCGTATCGGCGAGGAATGCGATCAGCACCTCGCCGCGCGGGTTCAGCGCCCGCAGCGCGAAATTGACGCCGGAGGTTTCGAGCGCGAGCGGCGGATCGGAAAAGCCGAGATCGAAGCTTTCATAGCGGCCCGGCACCGTGGTGCCCGACGACAGCACCACGCCGCGGCGGCGATCGAGCAGCTCGATCAGCGCATCGAGCCGGTTGGCGCCGCCGGTGAAATGTTCCACGACGCGCGTCACCGCGAGCCCGCCACGGGTCTGGTAGTCGCTGCGCGCCGGCAGGGTGAAGACGGTCCTGTTCATGTGATCCTCTTACGAAACTTGCCGAGGGAACGCCACACAGGACACACGAGAAGGCCGCCTGGATGGCGGCCTCTGGCGATAGGAAACGGAAAATCGCACCGGCCACCTTTTACAAGGTGGGCCACCAAGGACGGGCTGGCAGGGCGATGCGCATGGGTAAGGTCTCACCATGGCGGCGGACGCGCGTCAAGGGAGCTGATGGCGTGGACGGGCGGGAAAATCGGCTTAAGATTTGAGGCATGACCGGGATCAACGCCGGCATTGAGAGGGAGATCCGCCATGCTGCAAGGGCTGGGATATGCGGGATTCGGCTCGGACAGGCTCGACGATTGGCGACAGTTCGGCACCTCGCTGGTCGGACTGCAGGCGGTCGAGCGCAGCCCCTCGCTGCTCGCCTTCCGGATGGATGACCGCAAGCAGCGCATCGTCATCGACCGTTCACTGGCGGACGGCACGCGCTTCTTCGGCTGGGAGGCTGCCGACGGTGCCGCGCTCGATGCGCTCGCCGCGAAACTGGAAGCGGCTCACATCGAAGTGACCCATGAGCCGCAGACGCTCGCCGATGCGCGACGGGTCCGCACGCTGATTTCATTCAACGATCCCGCCGGCAACCGGCTCGAAGCTTTCCACGGCGCCGAGATCGACGAGACGCCGTTCAAGCCCGGCCGCGCGATCTCGGGCTTCCGCACCGGGCCGCTCGGGCTTGGGCACGCCGTGCTGACGGTCGAGCGCATCGATCCGATGATGGCGTTCTACAGGGAGGTCCTCGGCTTCGGCCTCTCCGACTACATGGAGAAACCGTTCCGCGCCTATTTCTTCCATGTCAACGCGCGCCATCATAGCCTTGCCTTGATCGAGACCGGCCGGAACGGCATGCACCATCTGATGGTGGAGTTGTTCTCGCTCGACGATGTCGGTCAGTCCTACGATGTCGCGCTGAGCCAGAACGATTGCGTGAGCGTCACGCTCGGCCGCCACACCAACGATTTCATGACGTCGTTCTACTGCAAGACGCCGTCGTCCTTCATGGTCGAGTGCGGCTGGGGCGGCCGTGAGATCGATCCTGCAATCTGGCAGCCGGTCGAAATGCATGACGGCCCGAGCCTGTGGGGCCATGAGCGAGTCTGGCTTGCAGAAAAAGACCGCGAAGTCGCGCGCGAGATGCGCATGCAGCTAGCCCGCGAAGGCAAGCGTGCGCCCGTGCAGGTGATGGAGGGGAATTACAAGCTGATGGCGGGAACGTGCGCGTGGTGGGATGGGGTGCGCAACGGTTGACCTTCGAAGTCACACCGTCTCGCCGGTTCGTCATTGCGAGCGCAGCAAAGCAATCCAGAATTGTTTCCGCAGTCTGGATTGCTTCGTCGCTTCGCTTCTCGCAATGACGGGCATATCGCGAAGTTTGAAAGCTCACCCCAGATGCTTGTGAAAGAACTCCGTCGCCCTGCCCCAGGCCAGCTCGGCGGCCTGGCGGTCGTGGACGGCCATGCGCTGCTCGTTCACGAAGGCGTGCTCGGCGTCATAGCGGTAGAGCTCGAGCGACTTGCCGGCGGCCTTCATCGCTTTCTCGAAGGCATTGACCAGATCCGGCGTGCACCAGTCGTCCTTGTTGGCGAAATGCGCCTGCAGCGGAATCTTCACGTCCGCGGGCTTTCCGGCCTGCTCCGGCGGAATGCCGTAGAACACGACGCCTGCGGCCAACTCCGGAATCTTGGTCGCGCCGATGATCGTCACCGCGCCGCCCAAGCAAAAGCCGGTCAGGCCGACCTTGGCGCCGTTGCGTGAGAGATATTGCGTGGCGCCGCGCACGGTCTGGGTGGTGGCGTCGATGAAATCGAGCGAGTTCATCTCTTTGCCGGCGGCATCCGTGTCGTGATAGGGCACGACCTTGCCCTTGTAGAGATCGGGCGCCAGCGCATCGAAGCCGGCCAGCGCGAAGCGCTCGCATAGGCCTTTGATCTGGTCCGACAGCCCCCACCATTCCTGGATCACCACCACGCCCGGCGCGTTACCGCGCGCGGCATTGGCGAGATAGCCGGACGCATCCTTGCCGTCCGGGCGCTTGAACGTGATGGTCGTGCCCATGGGGTTCCTCCGTCGAGTTCTGTTGAGGCGTATTGTGTCCGCTGAGAGCACGGGAGGCAATGCCGCCCGCTGTCATTCCGGGGCGATGCGAAGGCATCGAGCCCGGAATCTCGAGATTCCGGGTTCACGCGTTTCACGCGCGCCCCGGAATGACAGTGCTCAAAACAAAAAGCCCCCGTGGGGGCTTTTCACATTGCCTTGATCGAGCGTGGCTCAGTGCGCGTCGGCCCAGACCTTCTTCTTGGTGAAGTACATCAGCCCGGCGAAGATGATCAGGAAAATGAAGACCTGGAAGCCAAGCTGCTTGCGCGCCTCCATGTGCGGCTCGGCGGCCCACATCAGGAAGGTCGTGACGTCCTTGGAGTATTGCGCGACCGTTGCCGGCGAACCATCGTCGAAGGTGACCTGCCCGTCGCTCAAAGGCTTCGGCATCTTGATGGCGTGGCCGGGAAAATATTTGTTGTAGTACGACCCGTCCGGGATCGTGACGCCAGCCGGCGGCTTGTCCTCAAAACCCTGCAGGATCGCCGCGACATAGTTCGGGCCCTGCTCCTGGAACTGGGTGAAGAAGTCGAAGATGAACCAGGGGAAGCCGCGCTCATAGGAGCGCGCTTTCGTGATCAGCGAAAGGTCCGGCGGCGCCGCGCCGCCGTTCGAGGCCCGCGCCGCCTGTTCGTTCGGGAACGGCGACGGGAAATAGTCCGCCGGCCGGCCCGGCCGCTCGAACATCTCGCCCTGATCGTTCGGACCGTCCTTGACCTTGTAGTCGGACGCGAAGGCCGCCGCCTGCGCCGTCGAGTAGCCCGGGCCGCCGGCATCGGCAAGATTGCGGAACGCGATATAGGACAGCGCGTGGCAATTGGAGCAGACTTCCTTGTAGACTTTCAGGCCGCGCTGCAATGAACCGCGGTCGTACTTGCCGAACGGACCGGCGAACGACCATTTCAGCGACGGCGGAGCCGCCTCCTCCTCGGCGCGCGCGTTCTGCGCACTACCGACGACGAGGCCGCCGGCCACGACGAGCGCGATCATTGCGGCCGCGGCCTTTGCAGTGGTCGAAGATCCGCCGTGCTTCGCCAGCACGTCATCGGCGATCGAATTCGGCAGCGGACGCGGCTTCTCGATCCGGCTCAGCAGCGGCAGCACGATCAGGAAATAGGCGAAGTAGCAGACCGTGAGGATGCGGCCCGCGATGACATAGATGCCTTCCGGCGGCTGCGCCCCAAGATAGCCCAAAAGAACGCAGACAATGACGAAGATCCAGAAGAACTGCTTCGCCAGGGGACGATACTTGGACGAGCGGGTCTTCGCGCTGTCGAGCCACGGCAGGAAAACCAGCACGATGATCGCCGAGAACATCGCGATCACGCCTGCGAGCTTGTTCGGGATCGAGCGCAGGATCGCGTAGAACGGCAGGTAGTACCACTCCGGCACGATATGGGCCGGAGTGACGCCTGGATTGGCCGGAATGTAGTTGTCGGCGTCGCCGAGATAGTTCGGCATGTAGAAGATGAACCACGCGTAGAAGATCAGGAAGCAGGACACGCCGAACATGTCCTTGATCGTCGCGTATGGCGTGAACGCCACCGTATCCTTCTCGGTCTTCGGCTCGACGCCGGCCGGATTGTTCTGGCCCGCGACATGCAGCGCCCAGATGTGCAGCACGACCACGCCCGCGATCACGAAGGGCAAGAGATAGTGCAGCGAGAAGAAACGGTTCAGGGTCGGGTTGCCGACCGAATAGCCGCCCCACAAAAGGGTCACGATGCTGTCGCCGACATAGGGGAACGCCGAGAACAAATTGGTGATGACGGTGGCGCCCCAGAAGCTCATCTGGCCCCATGGCAGCACGTAACCCATGAAGCCCGTCGCCATCATCAGGAGATAGATGATGACGCCGAGAATCCAGAGCACCTCGCGCGGCTCCTTGTACGACCCGTAATACAGGCCGCGGAACATATGGATGTAGACGGCGAAGAAGAACATCGACGCGCCGGCCGCATGCATGTTGCGCAACAGCCAGCCGTAATTGACGTCGCGAACGATCGATTCCACCGAGCGGAAGGCAAGGTCCGCATTCGGCGTGTAGTGCATCGCCAGGATCACGCCGGTCAGGATCTGGACGCCCAGCATCAGCGAAAGGATGGCGCCGAAGGTCCACCAGTAGTTCAGGTTACGCGGCGTCGGATAGGCCACGAACGATGAATGCATGAGACCTAAGAGCGGCAGTCGCCGCTCGAACCATTGCAAGGCTGGATGGCTCGGCTTGTAGTCGGATGGTCCGCTCATGATGCGATCCTGAGAAAAAAAGTACGGCGACAGGTCTGGGCTTCGGAGTTCGGGTCCGCAGCCTCAGCCGATCTGGATTTTGGTATCGGAAACAAATTGGTAGGGCGGCACCGCCAGATTGAGGGGCGCGGGCCCCTGGCGGATGCGGCCGGAGGCGTCGTATTGCGAACCGTGGCAGGGGCAGAAGAAGCCGTCGTAATTGCCCTCATGCGCGATCGGGATGCAGCCGAGATGGGTGCAGATGCCGATCACGACCAGCCACTGGTCGTGGCCCTCCTTGGTCCGGGACTGATCCGTCGCCGGATCCGGCAGCGAGTTGACCGGGACCGCGCGGACCTCCTCGATCTGCTTCTTGGTGCGGTGGCTGATATAGATCGGCTTGCCACGCCAGAATACCTTGATGTCCTGCCCGTCGGCGATCGGCGACAGGTCGACCTCGATGGGCGCGCCGGCGGCGATCGTCGAGGCATCCGGATTCATCTGGGAAACGAACGGCCAGAGGGTCGCCAAGCCACCCACGGCGGCGGCGGCGCCCGTCGCAACAAAGAGAAAATCGCGGCGTGTTGGATGCTCAGCCGGAGTCGCTGCTGTCGTCACGTTTCCAAACCCTTTCTCATGCTGCAGCCGGCGAAACCGCCCCAAGCGGCGCACGCAAGTATGAACCTGCGGGTACGGACCTGGGAGGCTGCCGGCGCCCGCGTCCCCCGCGGCGGCAGGTCAACTGCTTTTTCCACCGATTAAGGCGAAACGAGCAGTCCAGAATCGTTCTATTGGCACCCTTGCCGGACGAGCGCAAGCCCGCTATCGGCCCTCAACGGTGCAATGCACGAAATCCGCACAGGCCGTTGTTTTGTTCATGCAATTCCGCCGGGACGCCAGAGGATGCAGATCGCGCTTTTTCAACCCGACATCCCCCCGAACACCGGCACGATTCTGCGCCTGTGCGCCTGTCTGGACGTCGCGGCCCATATCATCGAACCCGCCGGCTTTGCGATTTCCGACCGGACGTTCCGCCGTGCGGGCATGGATTATCTCGACCAGGTGTCACTGATGCGCCACGACTCCTGGACGAAATTTGAGCAATGGAGGTCCGAGAAGGGCTATCGCCTGCTGCTTTTCACGACAAAGGGAGCAACCTCCTACCTTGATTTCCGCTATGGAGCGTCGGACATCCTGTTGTTCGGGCGCGAAACGGCCGGCGTTCCGGACGCGGTGGCGGCCGCCGTCGACGCGCGGCTGAAGATCCCGATCCGGCCGACCTTGCGCTCGCTGAATGTCGCAATGGCCGCCGCCTTGGCGGTCGGCGAGGCCTTGCGGCAGACCCGCCCGACAACCGTCGGGCGGTTAGAGCATGATCCGGAAAAGCGGAAACCGGTTTTCTGAAAAGATCATGCTCAAACAAAGAGATGAGATCATGATGCGATTTCATCAGATCTCATGATCTAGGAGAGTTTGGTGAGCTACGCGGTCAAGGAAATCTTTCTCACCCTGCAGGGCGAAGGCGCGCATGCCGGACGCGTCGCGGTGTTCTGCCGCTTTTCCGGCTGCAATCTCTGGAGCGGCCGCGAGGCGGACCGCAACAGTGCGGTCTGCCGGTTTTGCGACACCGATTTCGTCGGCACCGACGGTACGCTGGGCGGCCGTTACGCCTCGACGGAGCTGCTCGCCGATACCGTCGCCGCGCAATGGACAGGCGCCGATCACAACCGCTATACGGTGCTCACCGGCGGCGAGCCCTTCCTGCAGGTGGACACGCCGCTGATCGACGCGCTGCATGCGCGCGGCTTTGCCATCGGCGTCGAGACCAACGGCACCATCGATCCGCCGCTTGGTGTAGGCCTTGGCGTGGACTGGCTTTGCGTCAGTCCCAAGGCCGGCGCCGAGCTCGTGCTGCGCACCGGCCACGAGCTGAAGCTGGTCTATCCACAGCCGGGCGCGACGCCGGAGGATTTCGAGGCCCTCGCCTTCGAGCGCTTCTCGCTGCAACCGATGGACGGGCCGGACGTCACGGAGAACACCGCGCGCGCGATCGACTACTGCCTGCGCCATCCGCGGTGGCGGCTCAGCCTGCAAACGCACAAGACCATTGGAATTAGATAGAGAGTTGAAATTTGAGACGATGTGGGAACTGACGAAATCATTCACCTTCGAGGCGGCTCACACGCTGCCCAATACGGTTTCCGGCGAGGCAAGCCTGGAAATCCATGGCCACTCCTTCCGCGCCGAGGTGACCGTGCGCGGCAAGCCCGATCCGGCGACCGGGATGGTGGTTGACCTGGGCGTGCTGCACCAGCGCATGGCCGAGATCCAGAAGATGCTCGACCACAAGTTCCTGAACAAGATCGAGGCGCTGGGACTGCCGACGCTGGAAAATCTGTCGCGTTTCATCTTCGAGCGCATGCAGCACGCCGGCCAGGTCGCCCGGGTCAGCGTTCATCGCGACAGCTGCACGGAGAGCTGCACCTATTACGGGCCGCAGGCGTGAACCTCACATTCATGCAACGTGTCCGGCCGGCGCCCTGAACAGCCCGTGATTCCGGACGATGCAACATGATGAGGCGCGACTGGCCGGTGGCGTTCTCCGGCGATTGCCGCTAGTTCTGTCGGCCGGAAAAGCCACAGGCGGGAGGGTTTCGGCTTTGACCTCTCAAGTCGACATCGAGGATCGGAAGGCGCGCGCGCGCGCATGGTTCGAGTCGCTGCGCGACCGGATCTGCGCCGCCTTCGAGGCGCTGGAGGACGACGCGCCCGCCTCGCTCTATCCGGGCGAGCCTGCGCGATTCGTGCGCACGCCCTGGGGACGCTCCAGCCATGGCGGCTGGCGGTGGCGGAGCCTCCGGCGGTGGCGGCGACCCCGGCGGTGGCGGCGTCATGTCGATGATGCACGGGCGGCTGTTCGAAAAGGTCGGCGTGCATTGCTCCACCGTGTTCGGCGAGTTCGCGCCCGAATTTCGCGGGCAGATCCAGGGCTCAGCCGAAGATCCGCGTTTCTGGGCGTCCGGCATTTCGCTGATCGCGCATCTGCGCAGTCCGCACGTCCCCGCCGTTCACATGAACACGCGCTTCGTCGTCACCACCAAGGCGTGGTTCGGCGGCGGCTCGGATTTGACACCGGTCCTCGACAGGCGGCGTAGCCAGCAGGATCCCGACACGATCACCTTTCATGCCGCGATGAAATCCGCCTGCGACGCGCACGCGGCCGTCGCGCCTTACGAGAAGTACAAGAAATGGTGCGACGACTATTTCTACCTGCCGCACCGCAAGGAGCCGCGCGGCATCGGCGGCATCTTCTACGATCATCATGATTCCGGCGACTGGGACGCCGATTTCGCCTTCACCCAGGATGTCGGCCGCGCGTTGCTGGAGATCTATCCCGAACTGGTCCGGCGCAATTTCGCGACACCCTGGAGTGCGGCCGATCGCGAGGAGCAACTGATCCGACGCGGACGCTATGTCGAATTCAACCTGCTCTACGACCGCGGCACCACCTTCGGCCTGAAGACCGGCGGCAACGTCGATTCGATTCTGTCGTCGATGCCGCCCGAGGTGAAGTGGCCGTAAGGGTTTCCGCATAGCTGGAGCGAAGTCCGGCCGCTCCGACCCACACTCTCCTTGTCGACACAGCTTGATCACGATCGCGCGGCTGCGCCGTTGAACGTCGCGTTGCCGGATCACGCAATCCGGCGCGGCAATGAGAGCGTTTTCAAACTTTCCGCGCTGGACGCCAACACAACCTTTGATGGATGGAAGGCCGCCTCGAGCGTCGCGTATCATTATACCGATGATGAGCACCCGCGCCGCGAGGATCGACGATGGAAGCAAAGACCACGGCCGCCGCGCCCGAAGGAGAGGTCAGCGCGGGACGGGACGTCAAGGCCAACCGCGTCGAACGCGTGACGGCGAAGACGATCAGTATCCTGTCATGCGTGGCGGGGCTTTTGGGCGGCTACTTCCAATATCTGAATGCCTATCAAGAGCAGGTTCGCGAACAAGCAAAGGCGGACATGGCCGCGGCGACGGCCGAGTTCGTCGAAATCTCCAACGCCTATGCCGAAGCACAGACATTGCAGCAGCGAATCTACTCCGATTTTCTGGATTCGATCAGCGACAAGTCCGATTCCGGCATCCGGAAGATGCTGACCAGCGCCGGCCACGCGACGTTCCAGCACTATATCAAAGCCAAGGTCGAGTTGCAGCAGAACAGCAACGTTTTCGCCCGCAAGGCCCAGATCTATATCGACTGGCCGAGCAACCTCGGACATAACGCGGCCAATACCAAGGCGACGGATGGCGATCCGCTGACGGAATCGTTGCTCGACAGCTACAATTTCGAATGCGACGCGCCCGCCAATCTGCCCCGTTACGTTCTGCCGAAATCGGCGAGCGGCGCCGGCGCAGCATCCCCCGCCGGCAAATCCGACGACGACGTCTGCGCGGCCGCGAACGCGCCGAAGGAAACCATCGTCGATGCCGGCACGCTGATCTGCGCGATCGACGAGCGACGGAAAGGTCGATCATGGCAAGCATTCGATCGCGATCAACTGGTGGAGCGCGAAACATCATTTGCTCGTCATGCATCATTGCTTCGAGGCCGCGCATGACCAGATCTCCGCGGCACGGATCTGGGCCTCCGACAACGACGTCAGCGACCGGCGAAAGAATGATTTCCTGGCCAATGCCGACAAATATCAGACGAGCCTCGATGACCAGGCGACGAGACTCGACAGCTTCATGAATCTCGTCATGTCCGAATTGGACCGGATCCAGGTCAAGTATCGACCGGCCGGCCCGTTCTGTCACGTTCCGCTGCTTCGCGAAGCCATCGGCATCTTCAGTTCGAGTGCCACCCGCTTCGAACCGCGGACAATGAATGAGGCAAGCCCGCGAGAACTTGCCTCAGAGAAGTTGCCGCAGCGCCGCGGAGATCATCACGAGGCCGCCCGTGAGCACGGCCGCGTCGAGAATGGCGGTGTGGACATGGACCGGCATGCGTTCGACAAACGCCTTGGCCAGGAAGGCGCCGGGCAGCGCGACGCCATCCGATCAGCAGCGCCAACGCCACGACCTGCGCGGTGACGACGCCGGCAAGGCCGAACACGGAAATCTTGATCACGCCGGTCGCGACCGAGATCACGGCATCGGTTGCGATCACGGAGGCGCCTTCCAGGCCCGCCGCCATCAACAGCGACAGCAGGATCACGCCGGAGCCCGACGTGCCGCCCACGACGACGCCATAACCAACCGCGCTGGCGCCAAGCCCGACATTGCCGATCCTGACCGCGCGGCGCCTCAGCATGCGGCGGAGCGGCACGCTCAGGATCAAGACTGAACCAATCACCAGCGTCGCGCCTGCATTGGTCAGCCGCGTGTAGCCATAGGCGCCGAGCGCGGTCGTGAGCGCCGCGGCAGCGATCACGATCAGCGCGCGGCGGCCATCGGCGTAGCGGAAATAAGCGGTTGCGCGCGAGAGATTGGTGAAGATTGCCGAGATCGCGATGATCGGCACCACCGGCTCGGCGCCGACCAGGGGCACCAGAACCATCGGCATCAGCGCGCCGGTGCCGTAGCCGGCGAGCCCGCCGACCACGGAGGCGAACAGCGCCACGACGGCCACCAGCAGCAGTTGCAACAGGGAGATGTCGGCTAGACTGGAGAGGACGTTCACGGTCTGGGGTCGCGGGTGAGACGGGCCACCGCCTGGTCGGCGATGCCCCCGAGCGATGCCTGATCGAGCGGAAAATCCGCGGCCAGCCACGCATCCTCGGCCAGTGTGATCACTTGCCCGAGCGCAGGCCCCTCGGCAACGCCCCGCGCAAGAAAATCCGCCGCATTCAACGGGAATTTAGGTGCCTGCCAGCGCTGCGGCAGAGTCGCGAACGCCCGCCAGGACACGGGATCGGCATCGCTCCCCGCACGCGCCCAGGCCAGCATCAGGCGATTGCGGTAGCTGTCCTCGCCGAGCCGATAAAGCAGCCGCCGCGCCCTCGCCTCGTCCAGGCCGTCGAGCCGCCACCAGCGATGTCCCATGGAATCGAGCGACTTGGTCTCGGCGTTGGAGAGGCGAAGCTTGGCTGCGACGCGTCGGGCATCCTCGGTGACCGCGACCGCGAGCGCAGCCAGCCTGCGGATCGCATCCGGCTTCAAGTCGAGTTCGCGTTCGGCTGCGATCATCGCGGCGAACGGACCCACGTAGGCGACGCCTCCGACAATCATCTGCAGCAGTCCGCCATCGGCCATCGCGGTGACCGCGTCCACCGCGCCGCCCGCGACCAGGAGCTTGAGCATCTCCATCCTCAACCGCTCGGCCGACAGCGTCGCAAGTCCGGCACGCCCCGCGATGCAGGCGAGATACCCGGCGCGATCGAGCTCGCCTGCGCCGAACGCGGCGTGCATGCGGAAAAAGCGCAGGATGCGCAAGTAATCCTCCGCGATACGCTTCTCGGCCTCGCCGATGAATTGCACGCGCCGGGCGGCAATGTCGCCGAGCCCGCCGACATGGTCGTGCACGACGCCGTCCGCGCCGACCGAAAGCGCATTGATGGTGAAGTCGCGCCGGTGCGCGTCGCCGACCCAGTCGCGGCCGAAAGCGACCTTTGCCTTGCGGCCAAAGGTCTCGGTGTCCTCGCGCAGCGTCGTCACCTCGAACGGATGCGCTTCGATCACAAGCGTCACCGTGCCGTGGTCGATGCCGGTCGGCACGCTCTTGATGCCGGCCGCCTTGGCGCGGCGGATCACTTCATCCGGCAGCGCAGTGGTCGCGATGTCGATATCGCCGGTCGGAATGCCGAGCAGTGCGTTGCGCACCGCGCCGCCGACCACGCGTGCCTCCTCGCCATTGTCGTTAAGCAGAGAAAGCACGCGCGACGTCGGACCGGACCTGAGCCAGGGCGCGCTCAGCACCCGCGAATTGTTCATCTCTCAACTCCGGGAACGAGCCTGCCATTCTCGATATGCGCCGGCACATAGGTTGAATAGGGCGAGCTGCCGGCAAGATATGCGAACACGACGAAACTCGCGATCACGAGCAGCAGCGATCCGACCACGAGCCTGGCAACCAGGCGGAGCGGCCAGGAGGATGGAACGAGAAGTCCGGCGCGGGTCGCAATCAAGAACAGCGCATAGAGACCGAAAGGGATCAGGAAAATGCCGAACTCGGTAAGCGCCGGCCGGATCATGGCTGATAGATCCGCTCATAAAGAATGCGCAGGATGCCCGCAGTCGCGCCCCAGATATAACGCTCGGCATAGGGCATCGCGTAATAAGAGCGTTCCGCGCCACGAAATTCCTTGCTGTGAAGCTGATGGTTCTCAGGGTTCATCAGGAAGGCGAGCGGCACCTCGAAGGCGTCATCGACTTCGGCGCGGTTGACGTTGAGCGAAAAGCCCGGCTGCACCCGCGCCACCGTCGGAAGGATGCGGAAGCCGAAGCCGGTCCCGTAGACGCCGAGATAGCCGATCGGATGCACATAGGCGCGATCGAGACCGATCTCCTCCTCGGCCTCGCGCAACGCGGCGTCGAGCGGGGTTGCGTCCGTCGCGTCGATCTTGCCGCCGGGAAAGGAGATCTGGCCGGCGTGATCGGCAAGATGCGCGGAGCGCTGCGTCAGCAGCACGGTCGGCTCCTTGTGATCGACGACGGGGATCAACACCGCAGCGGGCCGGATCGGCTGTTCGCGGGCGATGATCTCGAGCATCTTGTCGGTGCCGGGATCGCCGCTTTCGGGAATGACATTGGGATCGAGCAGGCCGGGCGGCACGTCGAAGTTCAGTTCGGCACGCGCCCGATCGAAAAACTCCGCCGAGTCGATCCTCGCCGGTCCGGTCCTCACCATCGGCTCGTTCAAAGCGCGGCCCTCACCTGTTCCGCATCCGCCATCGGAAAGAACTCCCCAGCCGATGTCACGCCGAACATCTCGCGACCATCGACCACTCGCTCCTCGCCCATGTCAACAAGATCGTAATAGAGCGCACGCGTGACCTTAGCCCACAACGCGCTGCGAACATGGAGATAGGGCGTCAGCCCACCATCGGATGCCGCTTCGAAGCGCAGCCGATGCTCGCCATCGCATGTCACCCAGTCGTCCACATTGGTCCTGAAGCGCAGCACATTGCCCTGCCCGTCGCTCTCCTTGCGCATCTCCACGGCAAGAAACGGCGCATCGTCGACACGAATGCCGACCTTCTCGACGGGCGTGACCAGAAAATGCTTGCCGTCCTCGCGCTTGAGGATGGTCGAGAACAGCCGCACCAGCGCGGGCCGGCCGATTGGCGTGCCCATGTAGAACCATGTACCATCGGATGCGATTCGCATATCGAGGTCGCCGCAGAACGGCGGATTCCACAAATGCACCGGAGGCAGTCCTTTGCCGGCGGCATTTGTGCCCGTTGTCGCCTCCTTGGCCGCCGCTGTCAGACCTTCAAGGCCTTGCGTGCCGGTCTGCCCTTGCTTCGCCATTGTTTACCCTGAGTTTGGCACTCACGATTGGCACGATTGGTGCACGTCCTGTGATTGTGTGGACCGGTTCCCCGAAATGCTCCGGGGATCAGGTCGCCACATCGTGATGCCGTTCATACCCCGAAATGTCGATAATGTGGGGATACTTTAAATTGGCGACGACATGGCCCTTGCACGGAGTTCGCATGGGTTCATGCCATTGACGACGCAATCGGCGGCCAAACAGATCAAGGAGCAACGGATGGCGGACAGCGTGGAAAAACTCGAGGACGTGATTGTACGCTCGGCCGAGCAGGTTTCCGCGCAAATCCGCGGCGTCAAGGAAGCCATCGCCACGGTCATTTTCGGGCAGGACAAGGTCGTCGAGAACACGCTGGTGACGATCCTGTCCGGCGGACATGCTCTTCTCATCGGTGTTCCCGGCCTTGCCAAGACCAAGCTGGTCGAAACCTTGGGCGTCACGCTCGGTCTCGATGCGAAGCGCGTCCAGTTCACGCCGGACCTGATGCCGTCGGACATTCTCGGCGCCGAGGTGCTGGATGAGAGCAATACCGGCAAGCGCTCGTTCCGCTTCATCGCGGGTCCCGTGTTCGCGCAGCTGTTGATGGCGGACGAGATCAACCGCGCCAGCCCCCGCACCCAGTCGGCGCTGCTGCAGGCCATGCAGGAGCAGCACATTACCGTCGCCGGCGCGCGCCACGACCTGCCGAAGCCGTTCCACGTGCTCGCGACCCAGAATCCGCTGGAGCAGGAAGGTACCTATCCGCTGCCCGAGGCGCAGCTCGACCGATTCCTGATGGAGATCGACGTCGATTATCCGGATCGCGACGCCGAGCGCCGCATCCTGTTCGAAACCACAGGCGCCGAGGAAACACTTGCCAAGGGCGCGATGGACGCGGACTCCCTGCATGGCGGCGCAACGGCTGGTTCGCCGCCTGCCGGTCGGCGATTCCGTCGTCGACGCAATCCTGTCGCTGGTCCGCTCTGCGCGCCCCGGCCCGGATGCCGGAGAGGCCGGCAAGCTGATCGCCTGGGGGCCTGGACCGCGCGCCAGCCAATCCTTGATGCTCGCCGTGCGCGCGCGCGCACTGCTCGACGGACGATTGGCGCCGTCGATCGACGACGTGCTCGATCTCGCCGAGCCGATCCTCAAGCACCGCATGGCGTTGACCTTCGCGGCACGCGCCGAGGGCCGTACGATTCCGGATGTGGTCCGGCAATTGAAGACGCGGATTGGTTGATGGCCGAACCGAACAGCCACCAAGCCAAGGAGATCATCGCAATCCGACGTGCCGACGGCGAGAGCAGAACGCTCGCCGCATCGCTGCCGCGTCTTGTGCTGGAGGCGCGCCGTATCGCCGCCAACGTGATCCATGGCTTGCACGGACGGCGGCGCGCCGGCGCCGGCGAAAGCTTCTGGCAATACCGCCGCTTCGTCTCGGGCGAGCCGTCACAGCGCGTCGATTGGCGCCGCTCGGCGCGCGACGATCATCTCTATGTCCGCGAGCAGGAATGGGAAGCCGCGCACACGGTGTGGATCTGGCCCGACCGTTCGCCCTCGATGGCCTTTGCTTCCAAGGATGCGCGCGACTCCAAGCTGGAGAGATCCCTGATCGTGGCCTTTGCATTGGCCGAGCTGTTGGTTGCCGCCGGCGAGCGCGTCGGCATTCCCGGCCTGATGAGCCCGACCGCGAGCCGCAGCGTGATCGACAAGATGGCGCAGGCGATGCTGCATGACGATGCGCAGAGGCTCAGCCTGCCGCCGTCCTTCGTGCCGTCCTCGCTTGCCGAGATCGTCGTGCTGTCGGACTTCTGGTCGCCGATCGCCGACATCACGACCATGCTGGCGGGCCTGTCGGCGTCCGGCGCGCATGGCACGTTGCTGCAGATCGTCGATCCCGCCGAGGAAACCTTTCCCTATTCCGGCCGCATCGAGTTCGTCGAGCCGGAGGGCTTCGGCGTCATCACCGCCGGCCGCGCGGAACGCTGGGCCGAGGATTACGTGGCGCGCGTCGCGCTGCATCGCGACCAGATCCGCGCCGAGACCAACCGGCTCGACTGGCTGTTCACGACCCACACGACCAGCCGTTCGGCCGCGGAACTGCTGCTGTTCCTGCACAGCGGCATGGCGGTGAGCAAGGGGAGTGCACGAGGCAACGTCAAGGTGGGGCGCAGCGCATGATCGCAGGTCTGCCCCTCACCTTTGCCGAACCGCTGATGCTGATCGGCCTCCTCAGCCTGCCGTTCCTGTGGTGGCTGCTGCGGGTGATGCCGCCACGACCGCGCCGCATTGAATTTCCGCCGACGCGACTGCTGTTCGACATCTCGCCGAAGGAGGAGACCCCTTCGCGCACGCCGTGGTGGTTGACGCTGCTGCGGCTGCTCGCCGCGGCGCTGGTGATCCTGGCCGCCGCCGGGCCGATCTGGAATCCGCAAACCGGCGTCGCCAGCAGCAAGTCGCCCTTGATGATCCTGTTCGATGACGGCTGGAGCGCGGCCTCCAACTGGGACGCACGCATCAAGGCCGCCGACGAATTGATCGCCACCGCCGACAACGACCGGCGAGGCATCGCGCTGGTGCCGTTCTCGGAGCCCACGCGCGACATCACGATCATGCCGGCCGGCGCCGCGCGCGTGGCGTTGCGCCAGCTTGCGCCGAAGCCCTATTCGGTCGATCGGGTCGACGTCCTGCCGGCTGTGGAGCGGTTCTTGAAAGCGACGGGCGATGCCGAAATCGCCTGGCTGTCCGACGGCGTCGATACCGGCCGCGGCGCGGAATTCGTCGAAGGTCTCGGCAAGATCCTCGCCGACCGCACGCTGACGATCTTCCAGGGCGGCACGCCGTCGCCTCTGGCGCTCTCGGCTGCCGAAAACGCCGCGGCGAAGATGACGGTCAAGGTACTGCGCGCCGACAACGGCGTTGCCACCGGCATCGTGCGCGCGCTCGACGCCAAGGGCTCGCCGATCGCTGAGGCGCGTTATAATTTCCCGCTGCAAGGCTTTGAAACGGAAGCGTCATTCGACATTCCCGTCGAATTGCGCAACGACATCTCTCGTCTTGAGATTTCGGGTGAGCGGTCAGCCGGCGCGGTTCAACTTCTCGACAAGCGGTGGCGACGCCGGGCGATCGGCATCGTCAGCGGCGCGACCAGCGATACCGCGCAGCCGCTGCTGGCGTCGGTGTTCTATCTGACGCGGGCGCTGGCGCCGTTCGCCGACGTCAGGCTGGGCGACCGCGGCGCGCCGCAGCAGGCGATCACGCAATTCCTCGACCAGAAGCTGCCGATGATCGTGATGGCCGATGTCGGCACGCTGTCGCCCGAACTGCGCGACCGTCTGGCGGCATGGGTCGACCAGGGCGGCGTCCTCGTGCGCTTCGCCGGGCCGCGGCTGGCGCAGGGTGACGACGACCTCGTGCCGGTCAAGCTGCGCCGTGGCGGACGTTCGCTCGGCGGCAGCCTGACCTGGGAGAAGCCGCAGCATCTCGCAGCTTTCACCGCCGACGGACCGTTCGCGGGTCTCGCCGTGCCGAAGGACGTCACGGTCAACCGACAGGTGCTCGCCGAGCCTGATGCTGCACTGGCAACCAGGAGCTGGGCCTCGCTGGAAGACGGCACGCCGCTCGTCACCGGCGAACATCGCGGCAAGGGTATCGTGAGCCTGTTTCATGTCAGCGCCGACATGCGCTGGTCGGACCTGCCGCTGTCGGGCACTTTCGTCGAGATGCTGCGGCGGATCGTCGATCTCTCCGGCTATACCTCGACACCGGGCGCAGGCGTTGCCGGCGAGACCGGCAAGGAGACGGTGGCGCCGCTGCGCACGCTCGACGGATTCGGCGCGTTCGGGCCGCCGCCTGCGGCCGCCAAGCCGCTGGCGGCGGATTATCGCGACCGCGCGACGCCGGATCATCCACCCGGCTTCTATGGTCCCGCTGATGGCCCGCTCGCGGTGAATACGCTCGCCGCGGCCGACCGCATCGCGCCGCTCGACACGTCGTCGCTGCATGCAAACCGCGCGAGCTATACCAATGCCGAGCCGCGTGATCTCAGGGGCATTCTGCTCTCGGCCTCGCTCGCTTTGTTCCTGCTCGATGCCATCGTCGTCGCGATGCTCGGCGCCGGCATCGCCGGCCTGTTGCGGCGGCGCGCGGTACCGGCCGCGCTGCTGTTCGCCATCATCCTGTCGGCCATCGCGGCGATGCCCGGCGGCGTGCGCGCCGACGAGAGCAGCGACGATTTCGCGATGAAGGCGGTGTCGCAGACCCGCCTCGCCTATGTCGTCACCGGCAATGCCGACGTGGATAACATCGTCAAGTCGGGCTTGTCCGGGCTGACCCTGTTCCTGGCGCAGCGCACGGCGCTGGAGGCCGGCGATCCCGTCGCCGTCGATCCCGCGCATGACGAGCTGGCGTTCTTCCCGCTGATCTACTGGCCCGTCGTCCCCGGCGCACCGAAGCCGCCGCAGGACGCGCTCAATCGCATCGACGCCTACATGAAGCAGGGCGGCACGGTGATATTCGATACCCGCGATGCGGTCGAGGCGCCGCCGGGAGACAACGGCGCGTCGCAGACGCCGGGCATGCAGGCGCTGCGCGACATCCTCTCCTCGCTCGACGTGCCGGAGCTCGAGCCGGTGCCGCGCGAGCATGTGCTGACCAAGACCTTCTACCTGCTGCGCGATTTCCCGGGCCGCTTCACCACCGGCCAGACCTGGGTCGAGACGCTGCCACGCGAGGACGAGGACGAGCAGCAACAGGCATCAAAGCCGGCGCGCGGCGGCGACGGCGTGTCGCCGATCATCATCACCTCGAACGATCTGGCCGGTGCATGGGCAATCCGTCCGGACGGCCAGCCGATGCTGCCGCTGGTTCCAGGCGAACCGAAGCAGCGTGAGTTCGCCTTCCGCGCCGGGGTCAACATCGTGATGTACACGCTGACAGGCAACTACAAGGCCGACCAGGTGCATGCGCCGGCCCTGATCGAGCGGCTGGGGCAATAGCGCATGAATTACGGCATTGCCTTCGCCCCCCTTGTTCCCTCGCTCGTGCTCTGGATCGCAAGCGCGGCCATCGTCGTGATCGCGGCCCTGTTGCTGTTCAGCCGAGCGCGGGGCGCGGCGGTGCGCGTCGCAGCGCTCGCACTGATCGTGCTGGCGCTGGCCAATCCGTCCTTCACCCGCGAGGACCGCGAGCCGCTGAGCTCGGTGGTCGCCGTCGTGGTCGACAAGAGCCCGAGCCAGAACTTCGGCGACCGCAACAAGCAGACCGCGCAGGCGCAGGAGGCGCTGGTCGAACTCCTTGAAGAAGATCAAGGGGCTCGAGGTGCGCGTGGTCGACGCCGGCCAGGCGGATGGCGAGACCGACGGCACGCATCTGTTCAGCGCGCTGTCTTCTGCGCTGTCGGACGTGCCGGTCGATCGTGTCGCCGGCGCCTTCCTGATCACCGACGGGCGCGTGCACGACATTCCCGCGAATGCCGCGGCGATCGGTTTCCAGGCGCCTGTGCAGGCGCTGATCACCGGCCGCAAGGACGAGCGCGACCGCCGGATCGCGATCTCGGCCGCGCCGCGCTTCGGCATTGTCGGACAGACGCAGACCGTCACCTATCGGCTCGACGACCAGGGCGTCACCGGTGAGCGGGCCAAGGTCACGATCCGCCGCGACGGCGAGGTGATCAGCGAGCGCACGTTACAGAGCGGCCAGACCTCCAGCGTCGACATCGACATCAAGCATGCCGGTCCGAACATCGTCGAGATCGAGGCCTCGCCGCTGGAGAACGAGCTGACGCTGGTCAACAACCGCGCCGTGGTCGCGATCGACGGCGTGCGCGACAAGCTGCGCGTTCTCCTGGTCTCGGGTGAGCCGCATTCCGGCGAGCGCACCTGGCGCAACCTGCTGAAGTCCGACCCCAGCGTCGACCTCGTGCATTTCACCATCCTGCGGCCGCCGGAGAAGCAGGACGGCACGCCGATCAACGAGCTGTCGCTGATCGCGTTTCCGACCCGCGAGCTGTTCCAGCAGAAGATCAACGAATTCCAGCTGATCATCTTCGACCGCTATGCCCGGCAAGGCGTGCTGCCGATCGCCTATTTCGACAATATCGCACGCTATGTGCGCGCGGGCGGCGCGGTGCTGGTGTCGGCGGGGCCGGATTACGCCTCGACCACCAGCATCTGGCGCACTCCGCTCGATTCCGTGCTGCCGGCAGAGCCGGTCGGCGTCACCGAGAAGCCGTTCTACGCGCATCTTTCGGATGCCGGCAAACGTCATCCGGTCACGCGCGGGCTCGATGGATCGGCAAGCGAGCCGCCGCACTGGAGCCGCTTCTTCCGCACCGTCGACACGCGCAACGCGATCAGCCCGCCGGTCATGACCGGCGCCGACGGCAAGCCGCTGCTGCTGCTCTCGCGGTTCGGCGAGGGACGCGTCGCACTGCTTCTGAGCGACCACATCTGGCTGTGGGCGCGCGGCTATGAAGGCGGCGGCCCGCATCTCGACCTGCTGCGGCGCATGTCGCATTGGCTGATGAAGCAGCCGGATCTTGATGAAGAGGCGTTGCGCCTGCAGGTGCAGGGCCATGATCTCCTGGTCGTGCGCCAGACCATGGCCGACAGCGTCACGCCGGTCACCGTAACGTCGCCATCGGGCGCCACGCGCGAACTCACGCTGACGGCCGGCGAGCCCGGCGAATGGCGCGCGGCGCTCCCTGCCAACGAATTGGGACTATGGCAGGCAACCGACGGCACGCTGAAGGCGCTGATCAATGTCGGCCCGACCAATCCGAAGGAATTTTCCGAGGTCACCTCGACGACCGACATGCTGAAGCCGCTGGCGAAGGCAACGGGCGGCGACGCCCGCCGTGTGGTCGACGGCTCCAGCGTCGAGCTTCCGCGCATCGTGCCGGTTCGCTCGACCAGCCTGTTCAATGGCGACGGCTGGATGGGCGTGAAGATGCGCGATGCCAGCGTGGTCACCGGTGTCGGCGTACTGCCGATCTTTGCCGGGCTGATCGGGCTGTTGCTGCTGCTCGGCGCCTTTGCCGCAACGTGGCTGCGCGAAGGTCGCTGATCGCGACAATCGCGCTGGCAAATTCGCGCCATTACTCCCACACCGCCATCGATCGGCCAAAATAAGGAGCCCAATTCTACCCGGGCGCGGGTCAGCCGTTGACATCGTCAACAGACCGCTGCGAAGCTGCCCGCATTTGTTGGAGTCAATTTTGCGTATTTCTTTTCAGCGCCGCGCCCGTCCTGGCGTCAAATCATTCCGTTCGAAGACTGCACGCACCGCGCGCATTGCGTTGGCGATACTGTTCGCGTTGCCCTTTGCTCCTGTCGAAAAGGCCGCGGCGCAATCGCCCGCCATCGCGTCATTCGGCCTGATGCCCACTGAAATTCGTCGACACCGGAAGCCTCGCCGTCGACAGTCTCAGCGCCTCGGCCGATCCAGCCGGGCCGGCCTGCGCAATCTGCGCCGCGGCGACGATGGGAGACGCAGCGCTGATCGCAATTCCGCCGCTCTTCCTGCTGCCGCAGGCCGTGGAGTTGCTTCATCGAACGACCGGCGCGGAATTCGTCCGCCTGCGATCGTATCGCGTGAAAGGCTCCTCCTGACGCGCGCGGGCTTCGCAGTTCGGCCCTCTCAGCTCGCCTTGCTCCAGTCCGGACGGATCGCACCGTTAACGCCTTCGAACGCGCCGTCGGCGAGTTCTGCGACCAGCAGGCGGTTGAAGTCGACCGGTCCCGGCATGATGGCTCGCCCCTTCGGCACGCGCTTGAACCCGACACGGTTGTAATAGGCTTCGTCGCCGACCAGCAGCACGAGCCGGTGGCCCTTCGCCTTGGCGTCGCCGAGCGCCCGGTCGAGCAGTGCGCGGCCCACGCCCCGCTTGCGAAACGGCGGTTCGACCGTCAGCGGCCCGAGCAGCAGCGCGTTCACCTCGCCGATGCAGATCGGTAGTTGCCGCACCGATCCGACCAGAAGCGTGCCGATGCGCGCGGTGAAGGAAAGCTCGAGCAGATGATCGACATGCTCGCGCAGCCGATAGGCGCTCAGCACGAAGCGGCCGGGTCCGAACGTGCGTTCATGCAAGCGCTCGATCGAAAGCGCATCGTTCGGGCGTCTCTGGCAGGATTGTGAGGGATAGATCGTTCATGGTCTCAAGCGTTTTCAGACGAGGTCGGCAAGGCGATCGCGTTCAGAAAACGCGTCGGACGGAGTTCGGCCCAGGGAGCCGAAGCCATCGCGGGATAGCACTCGGCGCAGGCTCGGTCCATGGCTGCCGGGTGTAAGGATTAGAGCATGATCCGAAAAAGTGGAAACCTGCTTTCCGAAAAGATTATGCTCAAAAAGATTAGATCGTGATGCGATTTCTATCAAATCGCATCACGATCAATGCGGAGACTGACAGATAGGCCAGGAATTTCATCTCCCGCCGGCCGCGCGTGACGGTGTCGAGCACCAGTCCCGAGGAGACCGAGAGAACGGCCACGATCATCAGTCCCGTTGACAGCACGGCCGTCGGCAGGCGCGGCACGATGCCCTGTTCCAGATAGGTGACGACGATGGGGATCGCGAGGCCGACCGCGATCAGCGCCAGGAAGATCCCGATCACGGTGAAAAAGCGCAGCGGCTTTTCCGAGCGATAGAGCTTCACGATGGTGCCGAGAATCCGAAAACCGTCACGCCAGGTATTGAGCTTGCTGGCCGACCCTACTGGCCGCGCATAATAAGGCGTTTCGATCTCGGCCACCGGCAGCGACAATTCCAGCGCATGGACGCTGAGCTCGGTTTCGATCTCGAAGCCGTCCGACAGCACGGGAAAGGATTTGACGAAGCGGCGCGAGAACACGCGATAGCCGGAGAGTATGTCCTTGAACGCCTGCCCAAACACCTCGGCCAGGAAGCTGGTCAGCAGCCAGTTGCCGGTGCGGTGACCCATGCGGTACGCAGCCTGCTCCTGATCGACGCGCAGGCCCACGACCATGTCGAGATGGTCGGCGAGCAGCCTCTCGATCATGCGCGGCGCACTGGGCGCGTCATAGGTGGCATCGCCGTCGACCATCACATAAACGTCGGCATCGATATCGGCGAACATGCGCCTGACCACATGGCCCTTGCCCTGGCGCCGCTCCGCACGCACCTCGGCGCCGGCCTCGCGTGCGACCTCGACCGTGCGATCGCTGGAATTGTTGTCGTAGACATAGATGGTCGCAGACGGCAGCGCCTTGCGGAAATCCGCAACGACGGTTGCAACCGCGGCTTCCTCATTGAAGCACGGCACCAGAACGGCGATCCGCATTGTCGATGGTATCATTGCAAGAGCACCCGTCCCGGCGGCCTCGTCGACTCAGGGCCGCTTGATATCACGATCCGGCACTTGCCGCCTGCTCCGCAAGTCCACGGTCCACCGCTTCCGTCGGTTGCAGCAGCGACGCAAACAGCAGCGTCCACAGGGACAGCATGGCGATCGAACTCGCCGGCAAGCAGCGACCAACGGCGCCGTGCGCGCAGCCGCAATCGCGAGCAGCGCAAATCCGAGCAGCACGGCCGTTGATACGACGTAGAGCGACACCAGCTGATATCCCGGCGGAAACAGCGCGAGGGTGAAGCCCGTGCCCGGCGGATACTGGATCACATGCTTGCCCGACCGCATGAGCGTGTGGCATGGCGCCGTCGTCAGGTCGTTCCAGGTCGGGTAATCGATCTCTCTCAATTTCGACGTCAGATAATGATCGTCGTCGCGGGCGATGTCGGTATCGAAACCGCCAAGCCCGAACCGTTGAAACAGATGCGCCTGACGCATGTAACAGACGTCATCGAGCACCCCGCTCACGCCGTCCCAATGCAGGGTCGTGCGAACCACGCCGGCGAGGACGAGGCAACAGATCACGCTGCAAAGAATCTTCAAAGGCCTGGTGCGATCCGTTGCATGCGCCGCCGGTGTCACTGCCGTCGTCATGCGGACGCCTAACGCCACGTCGCGATGCGGGCGTGGCCGTCAAGCACCTCGGCGATTCGCAGACGCGTGCCGTCGGTCGTGCCCAGTCGGCAGCGCGGCCGTTTCGAAAAAGCCGCAGGCGACGATCTCACGGTTGGGTTCTGGAAGGCCGTCCTGGCGGAACTGCCTGACGACATAGACGGCGACATGGTCCCTGCGCGAGACGTGGCTGTTGAAGAACAGCCCGTGCAGAACCGGCTCGCCCATGAGCTCGATGCGTCCCTCCTCCACGAGTTCACGGCGCAACGCATCGTGGAACGTCTCGCCGGTTTCCACGCCACCGCCGGGAAGATGCCAGCCCGCGACATAGCTATGTTTCACCAGGAACACGCGATTGTCCCGATCGATCACGACGGCGCGGACGCCGAGGGTCATGCCGCGGGCGAAGCGCCAATAGAAATGGAATAAATGCCGCAGAACCGGCTCGAGACGCGTCCGCAAGGTCACCGAATCCATCGCCACCGACATTCCATCATGTTTGATCCTTGCGCGCGCCGGGCCTGCTTGCCAATAGAGGATGGCATTCCCGGAGAAAGAGTACCACGAGATGATCGGACTTTGGCGCCATTGCGCGAACAGGCGGACGGGCTCGCCGTGACGGGTCGTTTTACGCTGGCGCATCTGTCCGACCCGCATCTGCCGCCCATGCCCGCTCCTCGGTTGTCCGAACTGATCGGGAAGCGCGCGCTCGGTTATCTCAACTGGACGCGCAACCGGCACAAATACCATCGCCGCGACGTGCTCGACACGCTGGTGTCCGACATGCAGGCGCAGGTGCCCGATCACATTGCCCTCACCGGCGATCTCGTCAATCTGGCGCTTGAGGCCGAGTTCGCACCGGCGCTGAGCTGGTTGAAGCGCGTCGGACCGCCGGATCGGGTCACGGCGATTCCCGGCAATCACGATGCCTATGTCCGGACTACGGAGCATTGGTTCAGCGAATGCTTCCCCGATTATCTCCTCGGCGACGGCACCGCGCAGGTGACGTATCCGTTCCTGCGCTGGCGCGGACCGCTCGTGCTGATCGGACTGTCGACCGCCGTTCCGACGCCGCCTTTCATGGCGACGGGAACGCTCGGGCGCGCCCAGATCGAAACGCTCGAGCGTACGCTGTCGGGCCTGGCCGGCAGCGAGGCATTCCGTGTGCTCCTCATTCATCATCCGCTGCGCTCCAATTCACGCATCAAGCGGCTGACCGATGCATCGGCATTGCTCGGCGTGTTGAAACGGCACGGCGTCGATCTGGTCCTGCATGGACATGATCACGTTCATTCGACGATCTGGGTGGACGGACCGAGCCGCGAGATCCCCGTCGTCGGCGTGCCGTCGGCATCGGCGCGCGCGCATGGCAATACGCCGGCCGCCGCCTACAACCTGTTCTCGATCGCGCGCGCCGGCAATGCGTGGCGTTGCGACCAGTCCGTACGCGGGATCGACGACAAGCTCCGCGTGCGCGAGATCAGGCGCGTCCGCCTGATCTGAAGCGGGGCTCAGAGCGTCCGCATGGCCGTGTACAGCGCGAACGCAAACAGCGCGGCGGCGCCGAGCACGAAGCCGAGCGCGAACGGCCAGAAGCGGCTGCGGCGCCGCGTTTCCGCTTTCGGCGTCGGTTCGGCCGTTGCGGTGAGCGCGCGCTCGCGCTCGACCATGCGCCGCGCGATATAGCTGGTCACAGCTTCGACGATGGCAGAGACGTCGTGCGACTCCGCGAGCACGATGCGGCCGAAGCGGGTGTCCTGCACGAACCGATAGATGCGCTTGTCGCGTCCCATCAGCACGTGAGCGACCGAGTCGATCCACAACCTCGGCGTTTCTCCCTGGCTGAGACCGCGATCGAACAGATCGATCTGCTCGGGCACCTGCAGGAACACCGGATCGAGGGCCTCGTTCAGGATCTCCAGCCGCGCGACTTCGGCATCGCGCAGATCGACGACGACGCCGGTGCGATCGGCGGCCTCGATCCGCGCCCGCCGCAGCGCGTCGCGCAGGCGAACCGGACGGCTCTCGGCGGCGGCACTGCTTCCGCTCGTTTGCGCCTCTGACATAAGACGGCCTGTCCTTTCGGTTGAAAGCTAGGCGTCAACCTATCAGCAACCCAGGTTCCCGCAAAGGCCCATTAATTCCAATGACTTATATCGTACACACATAAAAGACGGGCGGCCCCGCCCGGAAATCCGGATGGGGCCGCCCTCTCCTTGGACGCTTCTTTTGACGGGGCGAGAAGTCCCGTCAAGCGCTTGCGCGGTTCGGCTCTTCCACGATCGAGAAGCGCACCGCACCGCGATGGCGGTTTTCCTCCGAAACCTCGCGCCAGCAGTCTTCTGCTTCCTGGCGCGACTTGAAGGGACCTTTGACCTGGGCGGAGCCTTCCACGAGCTTGTGGAAGTTCATCGAGCCGAACTCGCCGCCAATCACCCAGAAATTGCTGCCTTTGGTCATCGACTATCTCCTGTTATTCAGCCGCTTGAATGTGGGGAACGTCCGAACCGTGCGACTTGAACTGCGCGGCTTCGGTCGAGTCATGAAGCGCGGTCGTCGACGACTGGCCGCCGGTGATGGTGGTCGAGACCAGGTCGAAATAGCCGGTGCCGACCTCGCGCTGATGGCGCGTCGCCGAGTAGCCGAACTTCTCGGAGGCGAACTCGGCCTGCTGCAGGCGGGAGTAAGCCGCCATGCCCTCGGTCGCGATAGCCGCGCGCCAGCTCGAACATGCCGTGGTTGAGCGAGTGGAAGCCAGCCAGCGTGACAAACTGGAATTTGTAGCCCATCGCGCCGATCTCGCGCTGGAACTTGGCGATGGTCGCCTTGTCGATGTTGGCTTCCCAGTTGAACGAGGGCGAGCAGTTATAGGCCAGCATCTTGTTCGGATAGACCTTGTGCATGGCTTCGGCGAACTGCCTGGCCTCGTCGAGGTTCGGCGTCGAGGTTTCCCACCAGATCAGGTCGGCATATTTCGCGAATGCGATGCCGCGCTTGATGCAGTGGGCGAGGCCGGTGCCGGGCTTGAGGCGATAGAAGCCTTCCGGCGTGCGCTCGCCGGTGATGAATTCGCGATCGCGCTCGTCGACATCGGCGGTGATCAGCTTGGCGCTCTCGGCATCGGTGCGCGCCAGCACGAAGCTCGGCACGCCGCAGACGTCGGCCGCAAGCCGCGCCGCGATCAGGTTGCGCTCATGCGCCGCCGTCGGGATCAGCACCTTGCCGCCCATGTGGCCGCACTTCTTTTCCGAGGCGAGCTGGTCCTCGAAATGCACGCCGGCCGCGCCGGCCTCGATATAGGCCTTCATGATCTCGAAGGCGTTGAGCGGACCGCCGAAGCCGGCTTCCGCGTCGGCGACGATCGGCACGAACCAGTCGATCTTGCTGCCGCCTTCGGAGTGCTCGATCTGGTCGGCACGCTGGAAGGTGCGGTTGATGCGGCGGCAAAGCTCCGGGCCGGCATTGGCCGGATACAGGCTCTGGTCCGGATACATCGCGCCCGCCGTGTTGGCGTCGGCCGCGACCTGCCAGCCGGAAAGATAGATCGCAGGCAGCCCCGCCCGCGCCTGCTGCATCGCCTGGTTGCCGGTGACGGCGCCCAGCGAATGGACAAAGGGCTCGCTGTTCAAGGCTTTCCACAGCCGGTTGGCGCCACGCTCGGCGAGCGTATAGGCGATCGGCACGGAGCCGCGCAGCCGCTCCACCTCGGCCGTGCTGTAAGGACGGGTGATGCCGTCGAAACGCCCCGCGGGCGCCGGAACCAGCTGCTCAAAAGTCTTCGCCATCTATCAGTCTCCAATCGACAATCTTGACAATGCGTCGCGAAATGCGTGTCTGAACGTAAACGCTGTTCCATCGTGATAGTATAGGACCCTTGATTTTGAATCGTGATGTCATGTAACATCTAAACATGTCACATATGTCATTTTGTAAATTTTGTCACAAAATAGGTCAGCGAGGCTGCCATGCCCGCTGAGTCCGGAAAAAAGCTGTTCGTCGGCCCGCGCTTCCGGCGCATCCGCCAGCAATTGGGGCTGTCGCAGACCCAGATCGCCGAGGGGCTCGGCATCTCGCCGAGCTACATCAACCTGATCGAGCGCAACCAGCGCCCGGTCACCGCGCAGATCCTGCTCCGCCTCGCGGAGTCCTATGACCTCGACCTGCGCGATCTCGCCACCGCCGACGAGGACCGCTTCTTCGCCGAGCTCAACGAGATCTTCTCCGATCCGCTGTTCCGCCAGATCGAGCTGCCCAAGCAGGAGCTGCGCGATCTCGCCGAATTGTGCCCCGGCGTCACCCACGCCCTGCAGCGGCTCTACGCCGCCTATGCCGAGGCGCGCCGCGGCGAGACCCTGGTCGCAGCCCAAATGGCCGACCGCGACGAAGGCACCCGCTTCGAGGCCAATCCGATCGAGCGCGTGCGCGACCTGATCGAGGCCAACCGCAACTATTTCCCGGAGCTGGAAACAGCCGCGGAAAATCTGCGCGACGAGCTGAATGTCCCAGCGGAAGAGCTGTTCGCCGCCCTCGCGACGCGTCTGCGCGAAAAACATTCGATCGTCACCCGCATCATGCCGGTCGATGTGATGCGCGAGACCCTGCGGCGGTTCGACCGGCATCGCCGGCAACTCCTGATCTCCGAACTGGTCGACGGCCCCGGCCGCGTCTTTCAGCTCGCGTTTCAATTCGCGCTGACCGAGGCGGCAAGCCATCTCGAGTCCATCACCGGCCGCGCCGGCCCGCTCGACGACGCGCCGCGCCGGCTCTACCGCATTTCGCTCGCGAACTATTTCGCCGGCGCCGTGATGATGCCCTACGCGCCCTTCCTCGCCGCCGCGGAAGCACTGAGCTACGACGTCCACGTGCTGGCGCAACGCTTCAACACCGGCTTCGAGCAGGTCTGCCATCGCCTGACCACGCTGTCGCGGCCGAACGCCCGCGGCATCCCCTTCTTCATGCTGCGCGTCGACAATGCCGGCAACGTGTCGAAACGATTCTCCTCCGGCACCTTTCCGTTCTCGAAATTCGGCGGCACCTGCCCGCTCTGGAACGTGCATTCGACCTTCGACACGCCGGACCGGCTGTTGAAGCAGGTGATCGAGCTGCCCGACGGCACGCGCTATTTCTCGATCGCGCAGATGGTGCGGCGGCCGATCGCGCCGCATCCGCTGGCACAGCCGCGCTTTGCGATCGGGCTCGGCTGCGAAATCCGCCACGCATCGAAGCTGGTCTATGCGGCGGGCATGGACCTCGACAAGAGCGAGGGCACGCCGATCGGCGTCAACTGCCGGCTCTGCGAGCGCGAGAATTGCAGCCAGCGCGCCGAGCCGCCGATCACCCGCAGCCTGATCCTGGATG
Organism: uncultured Alphaproteobacteria bacterium; assembly: GCA_963786015.1. Taxonomy (GTDB): domain Bacteria; phylum Pseudomonadota; class Alphaproteobacteria; order Rhizobiales; family Xanthobacteraceae; genus Bradyrhizobium. The sequence continues at coordinate 36,579 of CAWAXO010000002.1, forward strand.
AATACACGCGACGGACGTCGTCATTCGCGTTCTCGAATGCGCGGGAGTTGTGATCATTCACGCTCTCCGCACTCACAGTCGTCATACCCCGCGCATGCGGGTATCCAGTACGCCGCGGCCTATGCGGCTACAACACCGCCGTCTCTGGAATACTGGATCGCCCGCAAGCCCGTCTCGACGACGAGGCGCGTAGACGGTCGCGGCTGAGCGCATTCACGCCAGCGTATGGACGATCACCGGACCGGCCATGGCCGTTGCCGAACCAGCCAATAGCGGCGCGAGATCCGTCTCGATCCAGGCGAGCGCACGCCTGTTGGCCTCCTCGGCCTGTTCGTATTTGTTGAAGATGCTGATGGCGGTCACGGTGTCGTCGGGCGCATAGACGACGTAGTAGGCCCTGAAGCCGTCGACATCGCTGATGATCGGGATGGCGCCTTCCTTGATCCGGCGCGCCAGTTCCTCGGCCGTTCCGGTCTTCGCCTTGGCCTGACGGATGGCGGCATACATGAGATCCTCCTTCCGGGTGCAGATGATGGGGCTTGCGTCTCGGATGCCCACGCTCGATCGTACGCCATGTCGGGGGATTGATCCACGCCACGCGCGGCGATCACTTCTCATTGCGCATGATCTTTTTCGGAAAACCGCTCCACACTTTTCCGGATCATGCGCTAGTCGGCGAGCGCGAAGGCCTTGCACCAGCCGTCCGTGGAGACCTCGCCCTCGACCACCTTGCAGGATGACGGCGCGACGAACAGCGTGCAGTTGCCGCAACTATAGATGCCGTTCGGCTTGTCCTGATATTCGGCCCGTGCCTTGGTCATTTTGTCGTCGGCCCGTACCGGCGACATCGGCAAGCACAGCGTCGCCGGCACGCCGACGGCCAGCGCATGAAGCAATATCCGTCGCGACAGGTTCGGTTGCTTGTGCCTCATGGCGCCGGCGTCCTGTGGGCCACGCTCAAAGATACGCCATGCTGACGCGACGCGGCGCTTCAGTCGAGACCCTGGGCCGGCGGACCGGAATAGCTGCGTCGCGGCGGCGCGAGCCGGCGCAGCCGACTGAGCCGGCGCGGCCTGCGCGTGCCGTTCGCGGGCGTTTGCGCATCCTGACGCGCGACCCTGCGTCCCTGGCGCGCGGCGGCGCGCCGGCGCATGCCCCACGACTTCGAAATGTGCGGACCCGCCGTGTAGCCCACGACGGCACCGGCCACCGCGCCGATTGGGCCCAGCACAATCGCGCCCGAAACTGCCCCGAGCGCAGCGTCCCCTGCACGCTCTCCGGCTTTCGCGGCGGTCGACAAAGTGAGCGCCGAGGTGAGCGCGAAGGCCACGAGCACAATCGTCTTTTTCATGCGAGCCCCTCCGGTTACAGCGTTCAGCAATAGCGAAAAATGCGGCGAGAACATGAGGATGTTGTGTTCCACGGGGATCGCGATCAGGCTGTGCCTGCCGTCGGGCATACCGTCGCATGACCCGTTGGATCAGTGTCCGATAGTCTCCGTCATTGCGAGCCACCCCGTCGCGCCCGGTGGCAGGCTCACGCGAAGCAATCCGGAGTTTCGCGGCGGAGGCAGTCTGGATTGCTTCGTCGCTGACGCTTCTCGCAATGACGCCTATTGCGATTTTCCGATTCGAATTTCAAACAGCGTTCTGGTCGGCCTGGCATTTGGGGCCTCATGGTTCGAGACGGCGCTGGCGCGCCTCCTCACCATGAGGGTCAGGCGTCTTGTGCCGCTTGTGAGCGACCGTCATCCTGAGGAGCCGCGCCGGAGCGCGGCGTCTCGAAGGATAGGCCACGACAAGATTGTCGACACAACCTCTCGTTCCCGCGGCGCATGGCGTCCGAGTTTTTCCACCAATTCACCCTCATCGGAAACAGAGGGCGCAGGGAAGACCGGGTGCCCTTCGCACCCATGGTCCGCGTGCAACAAAAAAGCACGCGGCAGAACCACAGGTACGAGCCGAACAACCGGCCTTCCCTGCGCAGTGGTTTTACGGCTTATACGTGATCTCCCCGGTGACCAGGCTTTGTTGTCACCGTCGCCGACGATCGTTCTATCGACTTAACGCCAGCCTTGGGGCGCCAGGACCACACGACTTCGCCGTACGCGGCATCGTCATTCGTCTCGATGACACGCCGCGTCCATCGCATCCCGCTCCCAACGTCCGTGACGATCGCGAAGCGCCCCTCATGTGGGTGCGGGACGCGCAGATCATCGTTTTGATTTGCCCGACGGCGCCCGGGAAAATGTGCACGACGGGCAGTTTACGCATGGCGGGAATGCGTTCGCGCGACTCTCTCCACGTCATTGCGAGCGCACGCGACCTGTCCGCCGAAGCCCAGAGGGCGTAGGCGGAAGCAATCCAGACTTCCTCCACGGAGATAGTCTGGATTGCTACGTCGCTGTCGCTCCTCGCAATGACGAGTTCTCCCTCCGCCGTCATTCCGAGACGCACCGCGAACTCGGGTTTACCCGAGTTCGGCAATATCAAGTGTCGCAAGTCGGCAACGCCGACTTGGAGGCGCGAGCCGAATCGTGCTCACGATCGTGGTTAAGCATTCCGGGCTCGCGCTTAGCGCGCCCCGGAATGACGACGGAGGGAATTGCGGTGCAGCGACGCTCACCACGGCTTTCCCTCTGATACCTCCGCTTTTGGCACGCTTGTTGCTCCGGATTTGCCAACACGCCCGAAACCGATGGGGAGCAACGCCATGTCCACGATCGCCGCCACCTCTGAGCCGGCCGCGCACAAGCCGCTTTACACCTCGCTGTTCGTCCAGGTCCTCACCGCGCTTCTGCTTGGAATCGTGCTGGGCATGGCGGCGCCTGATTTCGCGGTCGGCTTGAAGGTCCTCAGCGACGCCTTCCTGAAGCTGATCTCGATGATCGTGGCGCCGATCGTGTTCTGCGTCGTCGTGCATGGCATCGCGGGCGCCGGCGACCTGAAGAAGGTCGGACGCGTCGGCATCAAGGCGCTGGTCTATTTCGAGGTGATGACGACGGTGGCGCTGGTGGTCGGGCTGCTGCTCGCCTATCTGTTCGGGCCCGGCCATGGCATGAACATCGATCCCTCGACGCTCGATGCCAAGGCGCTCGGCAGCTACGCCGGCAATGCGCAGAAGCTCAAGGGCGAAGGCGTCGGCTCCTTCCTGCTCAACATCATCCCGACCACCTCCTTCGACGCGCTGTCGCGCAACGACGTGCTGCAGGTGCTGTTCTTCGCGATCATCTTCGGCGTCAGCCTGTCGCTGGTCGGCGGCGAGAAGGGCGAACGCATCACCTCCTTCATCGACGCGGTCTCGACCGTGCTGTTCCGCGCCATGGGCCTGATCGTCCGCGTCGCGCCGCTCGGCGTGCTCGGCGCGGTCGCCTACACCGTCGGCAAATACGGCGTCGGCTCGCTCAAGCAGCTCGTCTCGCTGGTGGCGCTGTTCTACGTCTCGGTGGCGATCTTCGTGCTCGGCGTGCTCGGCAGCGTGATGGCGTTCGCCGGGCTGAACATCCTCAAATTCCTGGCCTATCTGCGCGAGGAGCTGACCATCGTGCTCGCCACCGCCTCGTCCGACGCGGTGCTGCCGCAGATCATGCGCAAGCTGGAGCGGATGGGCGTGAAGGACTTCGTCGTCGGCCTCGTGATCCCGACCGGCTATTCCTTCAATCTCGACGCCTTCTCGATCTATCTGACGCTCGCGGTCGTGTTCATCGCGCAGGCGACCAACACGCCGCTCTCGCTCGGCGACCTGCTGCTGGTGCTCGGCGTGTCGCTGATCACCTCGAAAGGCGCGCATGGCGTGCCCGGCTCGGCGATCGTGATCCTGGCCGCGACCTTGAACGCGGTGCCGAGCATTCCCGCGATCGGGCTGGTGCTGGTGCTCTCGGTCGACTGGTTCATCGGCATGGCCCGCGCGCTCGGCAACCTGATCGGCAATTGCGTCGCGACCGTCGTGGTCGCCGCCTGGGAAGGCGATCTCGACCGCGCCAAGGCGCATGAGGTGCTCGACGGCGCAGAACTCGTCGACGTCACGGCGGGATAGGCTTATTGCGTCGAAACCGGCTTTATCTCCTCATCCTGAGGAGCTTGCGCCAGCAAGCGTCTCGAAGGATGAGCCCGAAACGGCGACGGGCCTCATGGTTCTCCCGGCGATGCAAAGCATCGTCCGGAGACGGCGCTAACGCGCCTCCTCACCATGAGGAATTATTGACAGCAAGGATAAGTCGATCTATGGCCGGCGGCCTCGCCTCGCCGCGACGGCAGGCTTTCGGCCGCCGGGCTTCGGCTTCTGCAGGGAACGCTCGTCCTGCTGTGCCAGCGGCAGCGGCGCCTCCGACTTGATCCGCCGCAGCGAGATGTTCGAACGCACGTCGACGATCATCGGCAGCACGAGAAGACGCGCGGTCAGGAGCCGCTCATACTCCTGCAAATCCTTGACGACGATCTCGGCGATGAAGTCCTCCGAGCCGGATACCATGTGGCACGACACCACCTCCGGCATGCTGACCAGGGTGTCCTGCAGAATGGCGGCGTTTTCCTTGGAATGCTGGCCGATCTTGATGCCGATCAGCACGGTGAGGCCGACGCCGATTGCATCGCGATCGATGATGGCGCGATAGCCGCGGATCACGCCCAAAGCTTCCAGTCGCTTGATCCGGCGCAGGCAGGGCGATGGCGACAGCGCGACGCGCTCGGCGATCTCGACGTTGGAGCGGCGGCCATCCTCCTGCAGCAAGGCGAGAATCCGGCGATCGGTACGATCAAGCTCCATATGATGGTTCCTGCCTCTCTAAGGCCTCTTATTGGCATTTAATGCCAATATCTTGGCATGTGGTGGCACTCTTTGCAATGACACGCCCTCGCCTCCGTTGCGATGATCTCCGCGCTTTCCGAGGAGACGCAGCCATGACGGACATGCCCATCATCACGCACATTCCTTCCCTGCCGCAGCACCGCGCTGTCGGCATTCTCGCCGCGCTCGGCGTGGTCGTGATCTGGTCGGCCTGGACCGTCGGCACGCGCCATGCCGCGACGAGTCATCTCGATCTCTGCGCAGTCGGCTTCCTTCGTTTCGCGATCCCCGCGATGGTGTTTGCGCCATTCTGGCTGCGCACCGGCCTGTTGCCGCGCGACATGCCATTGCACACGCTGATCGGGCTGATGGGGTGCGGGGCGCCGTTTTTCATGGTTGCCGCCACCGCGGCACGCTACACGCCCGCGGCCGAAATCGGCCCGCTGTTGACGGGCACGATGCCTCTGATGGCGACCGCGCTGGCCTATGTGCTGCTGCGCGAGCGGATCTCGCGCTTCCGCCGCATTGGCGCGATCAAGATCTCGGTCGGCATCGGGGTGATCGGCTTCAGCGGCCTGTCGAACGGCTTCCACAATTCGATCGCGCAGGCCGGACTTCTGCTCGCGGCTGCAATGTGGTCGGTCTACACGATCGCCTTCAAGGCGAGCAAGCTGTCGCCGGTATCTGCAACGGCGCTTGTCTCCATATGGTCCGCGATTGCGCTCGCCCCGTTCGGGCTGCCGCCGCTGATCGCGACTTTGAGCCACGGGCTCAGTCCGTCGATCCTGATGCAGGCCGGATTACAGGGCATTCTATCCGGTGTGGTGGCCGTGAATCTCTACGCCATCGCGATCCAGCGGCTGGGTGTTGCCGGCGGATCGGCCTTCATCGCGCTGGTGCCTGCGGGCGCGGCGCTGCTCGCGATCCCGATGCTCGGTGAATATCCGACGATAACGGACGTGATCGGCATGGCGATCACCGCGACGGGTGTGCTGTTCATGAACGTCTCGCAGGCGTTCGGCCGTCCGGCGTTTACGGCCGGCGCGCGGTGATCGGCCGCGCGAGCTTATCGGCTGCGCGCGCTTGTGCGATGAGAGAGACCGTCAACCGAGACGGTCTCTCCGCGCTTTGTCAGTAGCAGCGCGTGATGTTGACGGTGTGGTCGATGCCGTCGCGGCCGGGCACCGTGACCGTCTCCGCGGGACAGCTCGACACATAGGGATGGTCGGACGGCGTGACGTTCGGCGGAAAGCGATGCGCCCAGTCCCAGGGCACGTCCTGTTTGTAGGTGTAATTGACGTCGGTCGATTCCGATTGCGGCGGAACGCCTGCGATCGGTCCACCGCCATCCACCGGCCCGTAGAAGCCGTCACCCGGCCAGAAGGCGCCGCCGCCGAAGAACCGATGTCCGCGATGGTGCCGGAAGGCGTGAGCGATCGGCGGACGCGGCATCGCCGCAAAGGCTCCACGCGCAGGCGCTGCGGCCGATCCTGCCCTCTGCGCGAGCGCGTCGTTCGCCGCAAGCGTCAACGTCACGAGGCTGAGGGACGCAATCAACGCCCGATACATTCTATTCGTCATGATACGCACCAAACACCGGTTACTCACCCCCCAAGGCAAAGCTAAGCCGGGCGTCGGGTGCCCGCAAACCCATACTTAATGATTGGTTAAGACGTAGCCTTAATAACAGGCGCTATTAGCAGCGTTTATAGGTAAATCGTGCAGTTGCGCCATCTCCTCCGCGTCATTCCGGGCTCGATGCTTCGCATCGCCCCGGAATGACGACCGAGAAATGATCACGTCGGCAGCGGCTTGCCGGCCTGCTCCCGCACGATGTAGTCGGCGTACCAGTCCGGCCAGTTCGCATCTGGTCCACCGGCCCGTTTCTCGTGCTCGCCATGCGCAGCCGCCGCACGCCGGAGCGCGGTGGCGAGTTCATTTGATGAGGTGAATGTCGTGTCGTCTTCGACGCGTCCGGGCAATCGCTCGGTGATCTCCTGGAACAGCCAGCCGTTGCCGTCGGGATCGCTGAACGAGGCGAACGACGCGTAACTGCGCCGCTCCGGATCCGGCCCGCTGACGCGGCCTTCCCGGCCGCCACGGTGAAACACGCCACGGGCGTCGTGAAATACCTCGCTCACGTCGACGCCGCGCGCGACGAGCTCGGCATGCGCCGCCACGACGTCGGAGACGATGAGATGCAGTCCCTGCGCCGAGCCGGGCGCCGCCAACGTCAAGCCCTTGCCGAAAATGATCGAGCATGGCGAGCCCGGCGGCGTGAACTGGATGACCCGGAAATCATCGCCCGTGGCGAAATCGGCATCGAGCCTCCAACCCAGGCCTGCGTAGAAGTTCTTGGCCCGATCGACGTCCGACACCGGGATGACGACGACCTCGAGCTTCATGTCGAGCGTTCGATGACTACTCATGTCGAACTCCAGAACTTTCACCCCACAGGTAACGAAACCTAGCCCGCAGAATGAACACCGTCCACCAAAACTGCGCGTTCGATACAGCCGTTGCAGCAACCACGAGATGCCCCGTTCGGGGCCACAAACTCGCTGTCGTCCCTGCGAACGCAGGGACCCATAACCACCGGCTTGAGTTTGTGGCAGCACGGCGAGACGGCTTTCTTTCCGACAACAAATATCACGCGGTATGGGTCCCTGCGTTCGCAGGGACGACGAAGGAGAGAGTTTGCGCTCAGCTTGATCCACTACGTTCCGTGGCGTGGGCAAAGCGACTTGTCTGGCGTAGCTTCGAGCGTACACGGAAGCGTGCTACGGATCTGCTCACGCCGCGCTATCGCGCGGCCTGAAATTCTCGATCAACCTCAGCAGCACGCGCGCGCCGGCGTCGGCGTCGGCGAGGTCGACATGCTCGTCGGGATGATGGCTGATGCCGCCGCGGCAGCGCACGAAGATCATCGCGACGTCGGCGATGTCGATCATCGCCATGCCGTCATGGCCGGCGCCGCTCGGCAGCTCGAAGGCGCGAAAACCTTCCGCCGCGATCGCGTCCGTGACTTGCGCCTTCAGCCATGGCGCGCAGGGCGCGGTGCGGTTCTCATGCGTGACGTCGAGCTGCAAGGACAGATCACGCCGCTTCGCGACCGCCTCGATCCGGCGCACGATGTCCGACACCGCGAGCCGGCGATGCGCGTCGGACGGCGCGCGGATGTCGATCGTGAACGACACCTGCCCCGGAATGACGTTGGTCGCGCCGGGCGTCGCGTGAATGTAGCCGACGGTGCCGACGAGGCCGCTGGCGTCGGTGCGGCAGAATTCCTCGATCGCGCCGATGCATTCGGCGGCACCCGTGAGCGCATCGCGCCGCATCGCCATCGGCACCGTGCCGGCATGGCCGGCCATGCCGGTGAGACGCGCCGCAAGCCGCGTCGCGCCCGAGATCGCGGTGACGACGCCGACCGGCAGATTCTCCTGCTCCAGGACAGGCCCCTGCTCGATATGCAGCTCGACATAGCCAAGCAGCTCGCGGCGGATGCGCGCGGCGGCGCCGACATGCTTGGGATCGAGCCCGAACGATGCGAGCGCGTCGCGCAGGGAGATGCCGTCGGCATCGCGCACATTCAGCACGCTCTCGTCGAAGGTGCCGGCGACGGCGCGGCTGCCGAGCAGTGTAGAGGCGAAACGCACGCCCTCTTCGTCGGCGAACCCCGTCACCTCGACCGCGAATGGCAGGCGCTGCCCGCGCCGGTTCAGCTCCGCGACGCAGGAGATCGCCGTGATCAGCCCGAGCGGGCCGTCCCACCGGCCGGCGTCGCGCACGGTGTCATAGTGCGAGCCCAGCATCAGGCACGGCAGGCCGTCACGCTCGCCCTCATAGCGGCCGCAGACATTGCCGATTGCATCAAGATGCGCGCGCATGCCGGCTGCGCGCATCCAGCCCAGGATGAGATCGGCCGCTGCACGATGCTCGCGGGTGAGGAAGATCCGGGTGAGATGCTCCGGCGTCTCCGAAATCGCGGCAAGCTCGTTGATCCGGCTGACGATTTCCTCGCCGAGCGAGAATTGCCCTGAGCCGGCGCTGTTGGCGTTGATCTCGCTCATCCTCATCCCATGCCGTATTCGCCGACGCGGAGCCGCCGACGATCCCCGGCAGACATATTACTATAGGTCTTCAGACAGTCGCGGTCCCGGGTGCTCAACTCCATTGCATACAATGAGAAGATGCTGCTGATAATTTAATCATCGCGACATTTGCCCCCGGATTCGTTCGGCTCGCGAGCCGCACACATAGAGCAATCATTCCAAGCGGTTAAATCGCCATGCCCAGCAAAATGGCTGTGGCACGACAATTGCGACAGATCGTCCGGGCTCCGCAGGGATCGGGAGCCAGCGAACAATCGCGGCGGCCAAGCCGCCGGAGGGAGCAGGCGATGGATTTTGGCAGTATTTCACGACGGCATCTGTTGCAGGGAAGCGCGGCGCTCGCGCTCGGCAGCACCATCGGCGCGCGCGGGGCGTTCGCGGCCGAGACCACGATCGGGTTCATCTATGTCGGCTCACGCGACGACTACGGCTACAACCAGGCGCATGCGCAAGGCGCCGCGGCGCTGAAGAAGCTGCCGGGCCTGAAGGTGATCGAGGAAGAGAAGGTGCCGGAGACCGACGCGGTCGAGAAGACGATGGAGTCGATGATCAATCTCGACGGCGCCACCCTGCTCTTCCCCACTTCGTTCGGCTACTACAACCCGCACATGATCAAGACGGCCGCGAAATACCCGAAGCTGCGCTTCGAGCATTGCGGCGGGCTGTGGAGCGACAAGGACCCGAAGAACGCCGGCAGCTATTTCGGCTATATCGACGAGGCGCAATATATCTCCGGCATCGTCGCCGGTTACACCAGCAAGAGCGGCAAGCTCGGCTTCGTCGCCGCCAAGCCGATCCCGCAGGTGCTGCGCAACATCAACGCCTTCACGCTCGGCGCCAAGCTCGCCAATCCGAAGGCCACCACGCAGGTGATCTTCACCGGCGACTGGTCGATGCCGGTCAAGGAAGCCGAGGCCACCAACAGCCTGATCGACCAGGGCGTCGACGTGCTGACCTGCCATGTCGACGGCCCGAAGACGATGGTCGAGAACGCCGCGCGGCGCGGCGCCTTCGTTTGCGGCTATCACGTCAACCAGTCGCCGCTGGCGCCGAAGGCTTACCTCACCGGCGCGGAATGGAACTGGGAGGCGCTCTATCCGAAATTCGTCAAGATGATCGCGGCCGGCGAGACCATCCCGAACTTCTATCGCGGCGGCCTGAAGGAGGAGATCGTCAAGGTCTCGCCCTATGGCGAGGCGGTGCCGGAGGAAGCGCGCAAGCACGCCGACGAGGTCAAGGCCAAGTTCCTGGCCGACGGCTTCGCGATCTTCAAGGGCCCGCTCGCCGACAACAAGGGCAAGACCGTGATCGCGGCCGGCACCGATCGCGGCCAGAAGGACCCTGAGCTTGAGAAGATGGACTACCTGATCGACGGCGTGATCGGAGCAACTTCATGACGACGGATGTGGCGGAGCCCGTCGAGGGCACCGCCATCGCGCCGTCGGCCGATCCCGGTTTCCTGCAGCGTCATGGCGGCACGATCGAATATGTCCTGATCCCGGGCGCGGCGCTCGCCGGCGCGCTCGCGGTGTTCGGCGTGTTCGTGGCGCTGTTCGGCAAGAACCCGCTCGATCTGTATTTCTACATGTATTACGGCGCGTTCGGCACCTGGTTCTCCTGGCAGAACACGCTGACGCGCGCCGCGCCCTTGATCCTGACCGCGCTGTGCACGGCCTTGCCGGCGCAGCTCGGCATGGTGATCATCGGCGGCGAAGGCGCGCTTTTGATCGGCGCGCTGGCGGCGACATCGGCGGCGCTGGCGCTGCAATCGATGCCGCCGCTCGTCGTGCAGCTCGCGATGGTCGTGGCCGGCATGATCGGCGGCGGGCTCTGGATCATGCTGTCGGGGGCCTTGCGTCAGTATCGCGGCGTCAACGAAACGATCTCGAGTCTCCTCTTGGTCTATATCGCGCTCGCGATCCTCAATCATCTCGTCGAAGGCGCGATGCGCGATCCGGCGAGCCTCAACAAGCCGTCGACGCGCGAGATCGGCGCGGCCAACATGATCGGCAGCATTCCCGGCACGGAGGTGCATTGGGGCCTGGTGTTCGGGCTGATCGCCGCAGCCGCGTCCTACATTTTGATCTATCACACGACGTTCGGGTTCGCCGCGCGGGTCGCCGGCGGCAATATCCGCGCGGCCAAGATCGTCGGCCTGTCGGTCGGCAAGCTGATCCTGACCATCTGCTTTCTCGCCGGCGCCTGCGCAGGGCTCGCCGGCATGGTCGAGGTCGCGGCCGTACAGGGCCGCACCAACGCCAATCTCGCGGTCGGTTATGGTTTTACCGGCATCCTCGTCGCGTTCCTGGCGCGGCAGAATCCGCTCGCGATCATCCCGGTCGCGATCCTGCTCGGCGGCATCGGCGCCAGCGGCGGGCTGTTGCAGCGCCGGCTCGGATTGCCCGACGCCTCGGTGCAGGTGCTGCAGGGCATCATCTTCGTGTTCGTGCTGGCGAGCGACGCGCTCTACGGCCGCATCGGCTTTCTGAAGGGGAAATCCTGACATGGCGGATGGCTCGATCGGCCTCTGGACCGTGCCGCTCGCCGTGTTCGGCGGCGCGATCCGCGTCTCCACGCCGTTCCTGTTCGTGAGCCTGGGCGAATGCATCACGGAACGCTCCGGCCGCATCAATCTCGGGCTCGAAGGCACGCTGGTGATGGGCGCGATGAGCGCCTACGGCATCTCCTATCTCTCTGGCTCGCCCTGGCTCGGCGTGCTCGCCGCCGGCATCACCGGCGCGTTGTTCGGCGCGTTGCATGCCGGGATCTGCTCGCTGCCGCGGGTCAACGACGTCGCGGTCGGCATCGCGCTGATGCTGTTTGGCACCGGCTTAGCGTTCTTTCTCGGCAAGCCGCTGATCGAGCCGACCGCGGCGCGGCTGCCGGCGATCGATTTCGGCTGGTGGAGCGACATCCCGCAGCTGCGCGCCGCGCTGCGGATCAACGTCCTGTTCCTGATCGGCGTGGTGCTCGCGCCCCTGCTCTACTGGGCGTTCCGCACCACGCGCTGGGGCCTTCTGATCCGCACCGCCGGCGAAAGCGCCGACGCCGCGCGCGCCATGGGCCATTCGGTGCTGCTGATCCGGCTGCGCGCGACCATGGTCGGCGGCTTCCTCGCCGGGATCGGCGGCTCGTTCCTGTCGCTGTTCTATCCCGGAAGCTGGAACGAAGGGCTCTCCTCAGGTCAAGGCGTCACAGCGGTGGCGCTCGTGATCTTCGCGCGCTGGGACCCGATGCTGTGCCTGTGGGCCTCGCTCGCCTTCGGCGGCGCGGCGGCGCTCGGGCCCGCGCTGCAATCGGTCGGCGTCACCTCCGGCTATCATCTGTTCAACGCGGCGCCGTACATCCTGACGCTCTTGATCATGATCATCACCTGCTCGCCGAAGCGCACGCTGACCGGCGCGCCCGCTGAACTGTCGATCACAAGGTAACGTGCGAGACGAACCATGCCCGAGTGCACCATCAAGTCCGAGCCCTATGCGTGGCCCTATAACGGCGATCTGCGACCGGCAAACACCGCGCTGATCATCATCGACATGCAGACCGATTTCTGCGGCGTCGGCGGCTATGTCGACAAGATGGGCTATGACCTCTCGCTGACGCGCGCGCCGATCGAGCCGATCAAGCAGCTGCTCGGCGTGATGCGCGGCAAGGGCTATCACATCATCCACACCCGCGAGGGCCACCGGCCCGACCTCACCGACCTGCCCGCCAACAAGCGCTGGCGCTCGCGCCAGATCGGCGCCGGCATCGGCGATCCCGGCCCATGCGGACGCATCCTGGTGCGCGGCGAGCCGGGCTGGGACATCATTCCCGACCTCGCACCCCTGCCCGGCGAGCCGATCATCGACAAGCCGGGCAAGGGCTCGTTCTGCGCCACCGATCTCGAACTGATGCTGCGGCTGCGCGGCATCGACAACATCGTGCTGACCGGCATCACCACCGATGTCTGCGTTCACACCACGATGCGCGAGGCCAACGACCGCGGCTTCGAATGCGTGCTGGTCGAGGATTGCTGCGGCGCGACCGACAAGAGCAATCACGACCACGCGCTGAAGATGATCAAGATGCAGGGCGGCGTGTTCGGCGCGGTCGCCAGATCCGCCGATCTTGATCGAGGTCATCGCGTGACGCGACGGCGCACACCAGCGACAAAAGCCTCGGCGTCGAAGCCGTCGCCATGACCATGCGGTTCGGCGATTTCACCGCGCTGGACAATGTCGAGCTGAAGGTCAAGCCCGGCACATTCCACGCGCTGCTCGGCGAGAACGGCGCGGGCAAGTCGACGCTCGTCAAATGCATCATGGGCTACTACCACCCGACCGCGGGCGACGTGCTGGTCGGCGGCCGCGAACAGGCGATCGCCAATCCGAAGGACGCGCATGCGCTCGGGCTCGGCATGGTCTACCAGCACTTCACGCTGGTGCCGGCGATGACGGTCGCCGAGAACCTCGTGCTGGCGCGCGACGACGTGCCGGCCGTGGTCGACTGGGGCAAGGAGAAGAAGGCGCTCGAAGCGTTTCTCGCGCGGATGCCGTTCAAGGTGCCGCTCGATGCCAAGGTCTCCGACATCTCCGCCGGCGAGCGGCAGAAATGCGAGATCCTCAAGCAGCTTTACCTGAAGCGCCGCTTCCTGATCCTGGACGAGCCGACCTCGGTGCTGACGCCCGGCGAGGCCGACGAGGTGCTGGGCATGCTGCGCAGCATGGTGAGTCGCGGGCGAGCTGACCATCCTGATGATCACGCACAAGTTCCGCGAGGTGATGGCGTTCGCCGACGAGGTCACGATCCTGCGCCGCGGCAAGCTCGCAGGCGCCGGCAAGGTCGCCGACCTCACCCCGGACGCGATGGCGCGCACCATGATCGGCGCCGAGGAGCTGACCATTCAGCCCGCGCGCACCGGCGACAGACCGGCACAGCGCGGCTCGAGCTTCCAAGCTCAACGCGCTCGACGATGCCGGCGCAGTCGCGGTGCGCGACGTGTCGCTCGCCGTCCGGGCCGGCGAGATCGTCGGCATCGCCGGCGTCTCCGGCAACGGCCAGCGCCAGCTCGTCGAGGTGCTGGCCGGCCAGCGCGAGGCCGAGAGCGGCGAGATCCGCGTCGCCGGCGACGTCTATCATGCGAGCCGCGAGGAGATGCGGCGGCACAAGATGTCGCTGCTGCCGGAGGAGCCGCTGAAGAATGCCTGCGTCGGCGGCATGAGCGTCGCCGACAACATCGCGTTCCGCGAGTTCGACCGCGCGCCCTTCGCCAGCGGCGGCTGGTGGCTGAACCGCGCCGCGTTCCGGCAGGACGCGACGCGCAAGATCGCGCGCTACAAGATCAAGACCCGCACGCCGGACACGCCGATCTCGGCGCTCTCCGGCGGCAACGTGCAGCGCGCGGTGCTGGCGCGCGAGCTCGGTCACGACGTCGAGGTGCTGATCGCCGCCAATCCCTGCTTCGGCCTCGACTTCGCAGCCGTCGCGCAAATCCATGCCGAGATCATGGCCGCGCGCAACCGCGGCGCCGCGGTGCTGCTGGTCAGCGAGGATCTGGACGAACTGCTCGAATTATCGGATCGTCTGGTCGTGATGTTCCACGGCCAGCTCGTCTATGAAGCCCGCGCCAGCGAGGCCGACCTGACCGAGATCGGCCGGCACATGGCGGGGCATTGATGAGCGATATCGCCGGCCTCACGCAGGCCGAAGCGGACGAACATTTCCTGCGTCTGCTCGTTCGCGGCGGCGCGCCGCGCGGTCGCGCACGGAAATCATCCTTTCGGCGCGGTGCTGGTCGACGCGCACCGCAATGTGCTGCTGGAAGCCGAGAACGGCTACCTGCCCGCGCATGACGGCACTGCGCATGCCGAGCGGCTGCTCGCGACCAGGGCCTGCACGACACTCGGCGCCGACATTCTGGCGACAGCCACGCTCTATTCCTCCGCCGAGCCCTGCGCGATGTGTGCGGGCGCGATCTACTGGGCCGGCATCGGCCGCGTGGTCTATGGCCTGAGCGAAGCACGGCTGCGCGCCGTCACCGGCAATCATCCGGAAAATCCGACGCTCGACCTGCCCTGCCGCGACGTGTTCCGAAGCGGACAACGGACGACTGAAGTGGTGGGACCGCGGCTCGAAGACGAGGCGGAAGCGCTTCACGAGGGTGTCTGGGGCAAGTAGCGCGAGCCGTGCCCACCCGGAGCGATCTCTTGGAGGCTACCATGCCTCGTCGAGACCGAGATGCGCGAACACTTCATGACGAAGCTCGACCAAATGCGGGTCGCCCCGATGGCGCGGATAGGGCTGGCGTTCACGATTTCCGCCTTGATGTGTGCAGGGCGCTGGCTCAACACGATGACCCGGCCGGCAAGGAACAACGCCTCTTCCACATCGTGGGTCACGAGCAGCGCGGTGAAGCCAGCACGCTGCCACAGTGACACGAGTTCGCCCTGCATCGTGATCCGCGTCAGCGAGTCGAGCTGGCCCAAAGGGCTCGTCGAGAATGAGCAGCTTCGGGTCGTTGACCAGCGCGCGCGCCAGAGCCGCGCGTTGCGCCATGCCGCCGGAAAGCTGGTGCGGGTAGGCATTGGCGAAGCCTGTGAGCCCGACCAGGCGCAACGCGTCTTCGATACGTCCGCGATGGGTGCGCAGCAACCCGCGTGCTTCCAGACCGAGCGCAACGTTGCTCCACACCGTCCGCCATGGATAAAGCGTGGGGTCTTGAAAAACGACGACGCGCGACGGATCGGGTGCTTCGATCTCCCTTCCCTCCGTTAGCAGGGAGCCGGCGGTCGGAGTGTCGAGCCCCGCGACCAGCCGCAGCAAGGTCGATTTTCCGCACCCACTCGGCCCCAGGAGAGCGACGAACTCGCCGCGGCCGACCTGCAGGCTGATGCGGTCCAATACCGGCAGCGGCTGCCCTTCCAGGTCGAAGCGATGGCTCACTTCGCGGAGCGTCAGCGTCGATCCGCGGACCGGGTCGTCGCTTGCGATCGCCACTACCACCGCACCAGACCCTTCTGCCAGGATAGCAGGCGGTCGCGCAAGCGGAACAGCAGCGTGATCAGTCCGGAGCACAAGAACGCCATGAGCAGCAGCGCGGCGTACATGTTGGCGTAGGCCGCCCAACCCTGCGCCCATTGCAGATACCAGCCGAGCCCCGCCTTCACGCCCAGCATTTCGGCTACGACGAGAACCGCAAACGAGTTGCCGAGACCCATGAACAGGCCAACAAAGACATGCGGCATTGCCGCCGGAATGGCAACCTTGAGCACGAGGAAGCGCTGGGTTGCCCCCAATGTCCGCGCAATATCGTAATAGGCGCTGTTCACGCCGGCGACACCCGACCAGGTGAGCACCGTGACCGGAAACCCGGTGGCGAGCGCAATCAGGAAAATGCTGGCGCTGAAGCTCGACGGGAATACGAAAAATGCGAGCGGCAGCCAGGCCGTCGCCGGCAGCGGCCCGATGAACCGCAAAACCGGGTGAATCCAATAACCGGCGAGCCGCGACCAGCCGATCGCCACGCCAGTCACGAACCCGACCGCCGCACCGAGAAAATAACCGGTCGCGAGCAGACGAGCTGAGGCGAAGATGCCCGCAGCCAGCCGCGCCCAGTCGTCGATTACGACTTCGACAATGGCCTGCGGCGGCGGAAAAAACGGCAACGGCAGCAATCCGAGCTTTGCGGTGACGGCCTCCCAAGCAGCAAAAAACAGCGCGAGCGCGAACAGCCACGGAGAAAGCCGCTGGAGACGCTGGAAAGCAGTAAAACGAACGCCGGCAAAGGCCGCCAAGGCAAGGGCAACGGCCAATGCTCCGCAGGCAGCGGCGAAGCTGCCCGTGTAGGCCCAATCGCTTTCGAGCTTATCCGGCCAGAACGCGGTGAGCGCGGCGACCATAGACCACGCGGCGGCCGCAGACAGCCCGCCGATTAACGACCGAGTGGTTGAGCCTTGCAAAAAAGCCGAAACCCGATTTCTCTGTGGTCTCGATACTTCATCGACGACCGAGCTCACTGCAGATCTTCTCCAATCAGCTCAGCTTAGAACGTCAAGATAAATCCGCTCGGCGAACTTGGCCGGGTCGGTGCTTCGCTTGATGACGTTCACCGCCTTGAGTTCCTCGGTGTAGAGTAAAAGTTGCTTCTTGAGCGACGCTCCGACGGGATGATTGTGGTGAGTATGGCTGCGATACATGGTGGCGAGATCCTCTACGGATCCTCTCCCGCCGTAGCCCGAATAGATCGCTGCGGCATCGGCGGGATCGCTGGCAACTCGGTCTGCCGCCTCCAGTATCGATCGAGTCAGAGCGGCCGCCACCGGCAATTCGCTTCGGGTGAGGCTGCCACGTATCGCGAGAACGCAGCAGGTGCGGTCGGCGAATTCACCGGTTAAGTTCGTCGCGATCTCGTTGAGCTTGCCTTCCTTGAGCCAGAGATAGGGCAGCGGATCGATCTCGGCTAGCGCCTGCACTTCGCCCTTATCGACGGCAAGCGCGAGCAGATTGGCCGGATACTGGCGCCACTCTACCTCTTGGGTCGGATCGATGCCCTTTTTGGCGAGGAAGATCGAAAAGAAGTTCTTCGCTGGGCTCGCCTGATCGCTAATCCCGATAGCCTTGCCGCGCAGGGACTCCAGGCTGTCAATATTCGCAGCCTTGGAGCCGAGGAGCCGGATGCAGCCGCCGTGCACACCGGCGGTGATCCGAACGTCGAAACCTTGCTCCAGCGGCTTGAGCCAGCGCAGGGCCAACCCCAAACCGGCATCCGCCTTGCCAGTCGCAATCGCCTCTAACAACTGGTCGGTCGAACCGCCGAAATTGACGAAATCGACATCGAGGTTGTGCTTGGCGAAGATACCCCGTTCCTTTGCGACCGGCGCAGCGACCGTGCAGGCCGCGTTCGCGTTCCAGGCGAGTTTGAGCTGGCGGGGCGGGCCCTGTAGCTCTTCGCTGTTCGCCGCGGTGCGGCAAATAGGAAGCTCGTCAGGAATATAAGACAGCGATCCAGCCCCGGATGCCGTCAGCGCGCGAGCCGCTCCGAACATCCCAAACGGCGCCGCGGCGCCGAGGGTGCCGACCAAGGTGAGCACCGAGCGGCGGGAGAAGGCGCGCCGCTTCGCTTCGGGTAGACCTTTCGTTAGGCTGTTGCCAATTTCGCGCGTTTCCATGATGTCGCTCCCAAAGTCGCGTGGATCGAATAAACCATGGGCGGTGGCCACTTCGCGGGGCCTGAGCTCGTATCATCCGAGCCCATCTGCTCCACAAGCGTGAAGCGCTTCACATTAGCGAAAAAAATCGAAAGAGATAGCGACGCGACGATTAAAGGCTTTTGTCAATCGCTGTCGACCTAATCGCGGCGTCATCTGTCGCATTTGATCGCGATCGCGCGGGTAGATGATCGATATCTCCGTCGTGGCGCGTGCACCAGCACGGAGCCTGCGTTACGCGAAGATGAGCGATGCCGATGCGGTCGCTTTCCAGTCAGCTTCCCCGCTTCACTTGCTTGATCGCGGGAATGCCCTCAATGTTGCGCCGAGGCCATTCTTACACGGAGGTCGCATGATTACCGCCGTTGTACGATACAAACTGCCGCCGCAGATCGACTACGCCGCGTGCCGCGAGCACTTTCACAAGATCGCACCCGACTTCCGCAAGGTGACAGGGCTGATCAGCAAGCACTTCATTTGGACCGAAAGCGGCTGGGCAGGCGGCGTGTACCAGTGGAATCATATCGAAGACGCCAAGGCGTTCTACACCGGGCCGTGGCTCGAGGGCATCATCCAGCGCTACGGCATGAAGCCACAGATCGATTTCTACGAGGTCTTTGCGGTGACCGACAACACGTGCGGAAAGGTTGAGCTGTTCAAGGAGGCCGTTGCCTCCAGATTGCGCGAGGTGGGGCAGCCTCAGTAAGTCCTCTCTCCCGTGAGCGAACGCCTTACGCAAAGCGCACTCAATTTGGATGCACATGTAATCTGCTCGGTGCTCCTCGGCGACCCTGAGCCGAACAACTGGTGCGCTATTCTGCAGTCGGCGGTCCTAACCATCAGGTCAACGCATCAGCAAGCCCAAGCTCGGCTCGCTCCCCCACCCTGGCTACATATACATCTGGCCTGATCAGCAGTGCGGTGGGCGCAGCAACCACGCCGATCGCCGGAAGCTCCGACGCACGGCCTCGAATTTCTCCGTCATTGCGAGCGAAGCGAAGCAATCCAGACTGCCGCCACGGAGACGGTCTGGATTGCTTCGTCGCTTCGCTCCTCGCAATGACGCGTGTGGAGACGTTAGCGCCACACACTCCGTCATTCCGGGATGGTCCGTAAGGACCAGACCCGGAATCCACCGTACGATCTGTCGCATCGCCCCGGAATGACGGCCTCAACTTCCACCGTCATTGCGAGCGAAGCGAAGCAATCCAGCATTCCGCGGATGCAGTCTCGATGCTTCGTCGCATTGCTCCTCGGAATGACGCGTGCGGAGACATTCGCGCACAACACCGCCATTCCGAGACGGTCCGTAGGACCAGACCCGGAATTCAATTCCGGGCTCGGTGCTTCGCATCGCCGCGGAATGACGGTGAAAAAGATATGGCGCCGCGAGGTCATCGCGGCGCCATCGCTCTTTTGTCAGGAGGTTCGGGAGCTCAGAATTTGACTGTGATGCCGCTATAGATCGTCGAATTCCGTGCAGGAATTGTTGCTCACGCCGGGCGACACGTTGCAGACGGCACTGTTCTTGTGGTCGATGCCGAACTTGTTCTGCCAGTAGCGGTAGGCGACCCAGACGTCGACGAAGTGGCTGTACTTATCTCCCCACACGGCCTTGCTGGCGTCGAAGGTCAGACGGATCGGCTCGGAGTTGAATTCCACCGCGGTCTTGGTGCCGGGAAGCGGATTGTTCTCGTATCCCTTCTGGCCGTACCAGCCGGCACGGCCGCTGATCGACCAGAACTGCATGCTCTCCGGCAGGAATCCCAGATCCATGTAGTAATTGGTTTCGACCGCCCAGGTCGGATCGAAGCTACGGTTGCCGTCGGTCAGGCAGTTTGCGCCCGGCGCCGGATAGGCAATCGTCCCGGCAAAGCCGGTGCCGCATTGGGTGAACGCGTTGCGGTTCGCGAACTCCCAATAGACCAGCGGAGCAACGTCGATATAGCCCTTGTACGGCAGGTCGAAAGCGAACTGCAGACCGGCGACCACGTCGCGCTTGGCCGGCGAGAGATAGTTGTTCTCGGTGTTGGCATCCATGCCGACCTCGAGCGAGACGTTATGCAGCGGGCCGTAGCTGAAGGCTTTGGTGCCGAACATCTCGTTGAAGCCGAACGTCGAGCGGAACAGGCCGTAGATCTCGGTCGCGCCTTCGCACGATGCCGGTATCGCCGCGCTGGTGAAGCTGGTCTGGATTACGCCCGCATTCGTGCAGGGGTTGGCCGGATCGTTGTGATCCGACTTGAACATCGAGATGGTGAAGAAGTTGGTGCCGTACTGCCAGATGTCGAAATGCGTAAAGGAGTAGACCTGCTTGGCGGTGGTGCCGTCGATGCTGCCGTTCGGCCGGACCGAGAACACGCCGGGGTCTGTGCCTTTCGGCATCCAGGAGAAAGTCACGCGGTCGTCGATCAACAGGAAGAACGGAAGATCGGCCGGCTTCTTGGCGGCCTTGGTCGGCAGGTCGGCCGCCCTGGCCAGACCGGTCGACGCAAACGCGGCCAATGTCAGCGCGACGGCTGCGATTGCTGAATTTCGTAGAGACATACTGACGACCCCCAAGAACGAGCTTTTGAACAACACCCCTTTAGCTGCGACAGTTTGCGCGCTTGCATGAACGTGAGAAGCCTCAACTTTTCCCACGTCCTGCCACGTGTTTGGTCAGTCCGCTTCGCACGCATCCTTGTCCTGCGAAGCAAGGCAGCCGTTTTTCCGCGTCGCGCCGGAGCGCCGCTCAAAGCCCCGCGCCCGCACGAAAAGGCCTATTTTTGTAGAGGTTTTCGCTGACCGCGCCGTTGTCCACGCGCGGCAATCCGATCCGCGGCCCGAACCGCGCGCCGATCGCGATCGATCAAATGATGATGCTCATATCTGCGGCAGGCCTGATACGCCGGTCCCGATTTGTGGGGATCGTCACAAATTTGCAACAGGAAGTCGCGGCGCCGAAGGGCGAAGCGGTCGCACGAAAAGTAGCTGGGCCGGCCGCTCGCCATACGAGTCGGCGGCGCCACGCCCTGCCGAAGACTTGAGCAAAGTCTGGCGCTTTTTCGCCACTTACGCGATGGTTGAAACTGGCCCAGTATTGGGTAGGTCCTTCAACGCGCGCGTGACAGCGAATGTCAGATACGACGCCCGGTGCCCCGCATTCCGGCGACACGCCGCTCCTGCAAACGCTTCGGCTGACCAAGCGCTACGGCACGTTCCTCGCCAACGACCACATCGATATCGACATCTGGCCGAACCAGATCCACGCCTTGCTCGGCGAGAACGGCGCGGGCAAATCGACCCTGGTCAAGACCATCTACGGGCTGATTCAGCCGAGCGATGGCGAGATGCGCTGGCAGGGCGAACGGATGGTGCTATCCGGGCCGTCGGACGCGCGCCGCCGCGGCATCGGCATGGTGTTCCAGCATTTCTCCCTGTTCGAGAACCTCACCGTGGCGGAGAACGTCGCGCTCGGGCTCGACGGCCGGGAATCATTCAAGGACATGTCCGCGCGGCTGGAGCAGGTCTCGCGTGTCTATGGCCTGCCGCTCGATCCCAGGCGCGACGTCTGGCGCCTGTCGGTCGGCGAGCGCCAGCGCATCGAGATCGTGCGCGCGCTGATGCAGGACCCGAAATTCCTGATCCTCGACGAGCCGACTGCGGTGCTGACTCCGCAGGAGGCCGATCAGCTGTTCGTCGTGCTGGAGCGCCTGAAGCAAGAAGGCCGCGCCATCCTCTACATCAGCCACAAGCTCGATGAGGTGAAGCGGCTGTGCGACACGGCCACCATCCTGCGCGGCGGCAGGAAGGTCGCGACCTGCAATCCGAAAGGCGGAAACAGCCGCCTCGCTCGCGCGCATGATGGTCGGCACCGAGATCAAGGAGGTGAAGCCGGCGGCGCAACGGCAGAGCACCGTGCCGCGGCTGGTCGTCAACGATCTCGACCTCGCGCCGGACGATCCGCATGGGGTGAGAGCTGCAGCACATCTCGCTCGAATTGAGGGGCGGCGAAATCCTGGGGCTGGCCGGCGTGGCCGGCAATGGACAGGATGAGCTGTTCGCCGCGCTCTCGGGCGAGCGGCTGGCCCGGGACCCCGGCACGATCGTGATCGAGGGCATCGCCGCCGGCCATCTTGCGATCACCCAGCGCCGCAAGCTCGGCGCGGCCTTCGTGCCGGAGGAGCGCCTGGGTCACGGCACAGCACCGCGCATGAAACTGTCGGAGAACGCGCTGCTCACCGGACATGCCGCAAGCCACATGGTCAAGCACGGCTTCATCGACACCGCCGCGACCCTGAAGGCGGTCGACCGCGCGACCGAAGCCTTCGACGTGCGCAAGGCCAAGCGCGATCCCGAGGCCGCGAGCCTCTCCGGAGGAAACCTGCAGAAATTCGTGGTCGGCCGCGAGATCCTGCGACAGCCGGCCGTGTTTGGTCGTGAACCAGCCGACCTGGGGCGTTGACGCGGGCGCGGCCGCTGTGATCCGCCAGGCGCTGATCGACCTTGCCGCGAGCGGCGCCGCCGTGCTCGTGACCAGCCAGGACCTCGATGAGCTGATCGAGATCGCCGACCGGATCGCCGTGATGTTCCACGGCCGCCTCTCCGCGCCGCTTGCGGTCGCGGAAGCAAGCCGCGAGAAACTTGGTCTGTTGATGGGTGGCAGCAGTCTCGACCAGGAGGAAAGCACGCATGCAGCTCGTGCTTGAGAAGCGCGCCGAGCGCTCGGCCACGATCGCGCTGGTGTCGCCGCTGATCGCGATCGGACTCACGATCGTGACGATGAGCATCCTGTTCGCCCTGCTCGGCAAGGACCCGATCGCGGCGCTCGGCGTCTATTTCATCGCTCCTCTCACCGACGGCTATTCGCTGCAGGAGATCGCGGTCAAGGCGACGCCGCTGGTCATGATCGCGGTCGGTCTTTCACTCTGCTATCTCGCCAATGCCTGGAACATCGGCGCGGAAGGCCAATTCCTGATCGGCGCGGTCGCCGGTAGCTGGATCGCGGTGAAGACCCAAGGGACTGACGCCGGCCATTGGGTGCTGCCGGCGATGCTGCTGCTCGGTGCGCTGGCGGGCGCGCTCTACGCGCTGATCCCCGCCATCTGCAAGGTCAGATTCGGCGCCAGCGAAATCCTTGTCAGTCTCATGCTGGTTTATGTCGCCGACCTCTTTCTCGATTATCTCGTGCGCGGCCCCTGGCGCGACCCGGCCGGATTCAACTTTCCGACTACCGCCGAGTTCGACCCCGTCGCGGTCGTTCCCGTGCTGATCGAAGGCGGGCGGCTGCATCTTGGCAGCGTGATCGCGCTGCTCGTCGTTGCCGCGGCATCCATCCTGCTCGGACGCACCATCAAGGGCTTCGAGATCCGCGTCGTCGGCGCAGCGCCGCGCGCCGCGCGGTTCGGCGGCTTCAACGCCAACCAGTTGATCCTCCTGACCTTCGCCGTCTCCGGCGCGCTCGCGGGCCTCGCCGGCATCATCGAGGTCGCGGGTCCGATCGGGCATCTGCAGCCGGGCATCTCGCCCGGCTACGGCTTCACCGCGATCATCGTTGCGTTCCTGGGGCGGCTCAACCCGATTGGAATATTAATTGCAGGGCTTTTCCTTGCGCTCACATTCATCGGCGGCGAGCAGGCCCAGATCGCAATGAAAATCCCGTTGGACGTCACCAAGGTATTTCAGGGCATCCTGCTGTTCTACGTGCTCGCCTGCGACTCGCTCATCCTCTACCGCTTCCGTCTGATCTCACGACAGGCTGCACATGGAACTGGTTGAAGCGATCATCCTGTCGGTGCTGGCGGCATCGACCCCGCTTCTGATCGCGGCCACCGGCGAGCTGGTGACCGAACGCTCCGGCGTTCTCAATCTCGGCGTCGAGGGCATGATGATCGTAGGCGCGGCCTGCGGCTTCGGCGGCGCGTGGCTCACCGGCTCGATCGTCCTCGGCGCGCTGTGCGGCATCGCCGCCGGCACGCTGCTCTCGCTGGTCTTCGCACTGATGACATTGGGCCTTGCAGTCAACCAGGTCGCGACCGGGCTTGCGCTGACGATTCTCGGCGTTGGACTGTCCGGCCTGATCGGCGCCGGCTTCGTCGGCCAGCGCATCACGACCGCGCCGCATCTCCACATTCCCGGCCTCACCGACATTCCGCTCGTCGGCCGCATCCTGTTCGGCGAGGATGCCTTCGTCTATCTCTCGCTCGCGCTGATCATCGGCGTCTGGTGGTTTCTCTACCGCACGCGCGCGGGCCTGATCCTGCGTGCCTGCGGCGACAACCATGTCTCCGCGCATGCGCTCGGCTATCCCGTGCTGCGTATCCGCATGCTCGCCGTGATGTTCGGCGGCGCCTGCGCTGGCCTTGCCGGCGCTTATCTGCCGCTTGCCTACACGCCGTTCTTCATTCCCGGCATGACGGCGGGGCGCGGCTGGATCGCGCTCGCGCTCGTGGTGTTCGCCTCCTGGCGGCCGACCCGGCTGGTGGCCGGCGCCTACCTGTTCGGCGCGGTGACCATCCTGCAATTGCATGCGCAAGGAGCGGGCATCGGCGTTCCCTCGCAGTTCATGTCGGCCCTTCCCTATCTTGCGACCATCATCGTGCTGGTGCTGCTGTCACGCGCGCGGACCGGCGGCTCGACCGCACCGGCGGCCCTCGGGACCGTGTTCGTGCCGGACCGCTGATTTTCCATTTCGGGGCGTGCGCGATGGGGCGCCACGTTCCCTGACACGACGTTCACCCCGGTTGTTTGGAGATCGACGATGAGAATAAAATTTCTTGCGGCCGCAGCCGCTCTGCTGCTCGCGGGCAGCGTCAGCGCAGCCGTCGCCGCCGACAAGCTGAAGGTCGGCTTCATCTATCTCGGCCCCGTCGGCGATCTCGGATGGACCTATCAGCACGAGCTGGCGCGTCAGGCGCTGGTGAAGGAGTTCGGCGACAAGATCGAGACCACCTATCTCGAAAACGTGCCGGAGGGCCCCGACGCCGAACGCGCCATCGAGCAGCTCGTGCGCGCCGGCAACAAGCTGATCTTCACGACATCGTTCGGCTACATGGACCCGACGCTGAAGGTCGCCAAGAAATATCCCAACGTGCATTTCGAGCACGCCACCGGTTACAAGCGCGACAAGAACATGTCGACCTATTCGGCGCGGTGGTATCAGGGCCGCTACATCCAGGGCCAGATCGCCGCGAAGATGTCGAAGGCCGGCGTGCTCGGCTACATCGGCTCGTTCCCGATTCCGGAAGTGGTCTCGGGCATCGACGCCACGATGCTGGGCGCGCAGAGCATCAATCCCAACATCAAGGTCAAGATCATCTGGGTCAACACCTGGTTCGATCCGGGCAAGGAGGCCGACGCCGCCAAGGCGCTGCTCGACCAGGGCGCCGACATCATCATGCAGCACACGGATTCGCCGGCCGCGATGCAGATCGCAGCCGAACGCGGCAAGTTCGCCTTCGGGCAGGATTCCGAAATGATAAAGTTCGGACCCAAAGCCCAGCTCACCTCGATCCTGGACACCTGGGCGCCCTACTACATCGCGCGCGTGAAGGCCGAGCTCGACGGCACCTGGAAGGAGGAGAACACCTGGGGCGGCCTCGACAGCAAGATGTTCGAGATGGCGCCCTACACCAACATGCCCGATGACGTGAAGAAGATGGCCGAGGACACCCAGGCCGCCATCACCGCAGGCAAGCTGCATCCGTTCAAATGTCCGGTCGTCGGGCAGGACGGCAAGGACGTCGAGTGCAAAGGCGGCGACCACCTCGACGACGGACAGATCCTCGGCATGAACTTCTACGTCAAGGGCATCGACGACAAGATGCCGGGGAAGTAGGCGCGCTTTCTTAACCTCTCCCCGCCCTTCGCGGGGAGAGGTCGGATCGCGCAAGCGATCCGGGTGAGGGGCGAGGCACGCTGCCCCCAAACGGGAAGTTCTAGGAAGACGGCGCCTCTCCAAAAACAATCTGCATTGCGGAGACAGCCCCTCACCCCAACCCTCTCCCCGCAAGGGCGGGGCGAGGGAGCACAGCGCCGATGCGGCGGCACAGAAATTAGCTCTGCGGCTCTACCCCGCCTGCATCTTCTTCGCAGCGGCGCTGTGGCGGCGGATCAGGCCGGCGATGTCGAGACCGGGAATCGCGCCATCCATGACCACCCATTTGCCGCCGACCATGACGCGATCGGCGCGGTGCGCGCCGCAGAGCACAAGCGCGGCGATCGGATCGCCGTGACCGGAGAAGCGCAGCTCGTCGAGCTTGAACAGCGCGAGATCGGCGGCCTTGCCGACCGCGATCTCACCGAGCTCGGGGCGGCCGATGCAGGCCGCCGAGCCTTTGGTGGCCCAGCGCAGCGCATCCTTGTGGCTGACCTTGGCTGACGCCATAGCGCGCCCGCTGCAGCAGGAAGGCCGCCCTCACCTCCTGCATCAAATTGGACTCGTCGTTCGAGGCGGAGCCATCGACGCCGAGGCCGATGTCGACGCCGGCCGCCTCCATCTCGCAGACCGGGCAGCAGCCGGAGGCAAGAATCTGATTGCTGCAGGCGCAATGGCTGATGCTGACGCGGGCCTTGCCCAGCCGCTTCATCTCGGCCGTGTTGAAGAAGATGCCGTGCGCGAGCCAGGTCCTCGCATTCAGCCAGCCGCATTGCTCGAGATAGTCGAGCGGCCGGCAGCCATGGATCTGCTCGCAGAAGCGGTTCTCGTCCTCGGTCTCGGCGAGGTGGGTGTGCAGGCGGACATCGAGCCTGTCGGCGAGCGCGGCGGTCGCGCGCATCAAGGACGTCGTCACCGAGAACGGTGAGCATGGCGCGAGCGCGATCTGCACCATCGCATCCTCGCCGCGCTGATGATGCTTTGCCACCACGAGCTCGCTGTCGCTGAGGATCGTGTCCTCGTCCTGCACCACGCTGTCCGGCGGCAGGCCGCCGTCACGCTGCGAGCGGTTCATCGAGCCGCGCGTGAGCAGCACCCGCAGTCCGAGGCGCTTCGCAACCGCGACCTCGATATCGATCGCATCCTCGAGCCCGGGCGGAAAGACATAATGATGATCGGTCGTCGTGGTGCAGCCGGAGAGCAGAAGCTCCGACATCGCAACCGTGACGGCAAGATCGAGCGACTCCGGCGTCAGCCGCGCCCAGACCGGATAGAGCGCCTGCAGCCATGGAAACAGCTCGCGATCCATCGCCGCCGGCATCGCCCGCGTCAGCGTCTGGTAGAAATGATGATGGGTGTTGATCAAGCCCGGCAGCACCACGTGGTCCGTGGCATCGAAGACCACCGTGTCGGCGGTGGCGGGTTGCCGGCCCGCGGCCACCAGCTCGACGATCCGGCCCTGCTGCACGACGACGCCGCGTTCGGCGCCGTCGGCCAGTACGGCCACGGGGTCCTTGATCCAGATCGCCCTGGCGTGATCCATGATTCCTTCGTCTCCTCAAGACGTGATGGCGACGCTGTAAAGCATATTCGTCGGTTCTGATTGAGTCCTTGCAATTACTTTGCAATTCAAAGACCACCCCCACCTGAGACTTGACTTGAGACTTGGCGCTTCTCTTGCAAGACTTCCCAAGGCGCGACGCATCTCGTTGAAAGCACTGGGGTTCGATGGATTTGAACACCATCACGTCGGTGGCGCGCCCGTGCAATCGGGCGGAGCTGCCCGTTTGGACGGCAGGCGACGCCTGGCTCGCAGGCGGGACCTGGCTGTTCTCGGAACCGCAAGTCCACCTGACGCGCCTGATCGATCTGACCGGCATGAAATGGCCGGCGCTGACAATGACCGGCAACGCGCTGTCGATCGCTGCGACCTGCACGATCGCGCAACTCGACGCGCTCGCCTGCCCGCCGGACTGGCTCGCGGCTCCCTTGATCAGCCAGTGCTGCCGCGCTTTTCTCGCCTCCTTCAAGATCTGGAAGACCGCAACCGTCGGCGGCAATCTCTGCATGTCGCTGCCGGCCGGGCCGATGATCTCGCTCGCGGCAGCGCTCGACGGCATCTGCACGATCTGGCAGGCCGACGGCGGCAGGCGCAAGGTGCCGGCCGCCGATTTCGTCACCGGAAACCAGCGCAACGTGCTCGAGCCCGGCGATCTCCTGCGGCAGATCGATCTTCCGCTCACCGCACTGAAACGCCGCTCGGCCTTCCGCCAGATCTCGCTGACGCCGGTCGGGCGCTCGGCGGCGCTGCTGATCGGCAGCGTTGCCAGCGTCGGCGCATTCCTGCTGACGGTGACGGCGTCGACCAAGCGGCCGATCAGGCTGTCCTTTGCCAGGATTCCCGACGCCGGCGAATTGCGTGACGCGATCCTTATCTGCATCACCGACGATCTCTATCACGACGATATCCATGGCAAGCCGGAGTGGCGCAAGCACATGACGCTGCGGCTTGCCGAGGAGATCCGCAGCGAACTTGCGGGCAAGCCGTGAGCTTCGAGGTCGCATGAGCATCGAGATCAACGGCAAGGCTTACTCGCAGACGCCGCGCGCCGGGCAATGCCTGCGCACGTTCCTGCGGGAGCTCGGACATTTCGGCGTGAAGAAAGGCTGCGACGCCGGCGACTGCGGCGCCTGCACCGTGCTGCATCGACGGCGAGCCCGTGCATAGCTGCCTGATCCCCGCCTTTCGCGCCGAGGGGCACGCGGTGACCACGATCGAAGGTCTTGGCGCGGACGGCGGCACGCATCCGATGCAGCAGGCGTTTCTCGACGCGCAGGGCTTTCAATGCGGCTTCTGCACCGCCGGCATGATCCTGACCTGCGTGTCGCTGAACCAGGCACAGCGGCAGGACCTCGGCGCGGCCCTGAAAGGCAATCTCTGCCGCTGCACCGGCTATCGCGCGATCGAAGATGCGCTCGACGGCAAGCTCAATGTCGAAGAGGTACCTGCCGGCGAAGCCTTCGGCCGCAGCCTGCCCGCGCCCGCGGGGCCTCTCGTCGTCAAGGGCGCGGCGCGCTACACCTTCGATACCGCGATCGATGGCCTGCTCCACATCAAGCTGCTGCGCTCGCCGCATCCGCATGCGAAGATTGTCTCGATCGACAAGCGCGCGGCACTCGCCGTGCCCGGCGTGCATGCCGTGCTGACGCACGAGGACGCGCCTGACTGTCTGTTCTCGACAGGCCGGCACGAGAAGGCATGGATGGACCCGGACGACACGCGCGTGCTCGACACGACGGTCCGCTTCGTCGGCCAGAAGGTCGCGGCCGTGGTCGCCGAGAGCGAAGCCGCCGCCGAGGAAGGCTGCCGCCGTCTCAAGGTCGATTACGCGATCCTGCCGTTCGTCACCGATCCCGAACAGGCGATCGCGCCGGGCGCGCCGCTGCTGCATCCCGACAGAACTCCGGAGCAGCGCGTGTTCGGCGCGGCGCGCAACATCGTCGCGGAAAGCCATGGCGAATATGGCGACGTCGCCACTGCGCTCGCGAATTCCGCCGTCACCTATGAGGGCACGTTCAACACCCAACGCGTCCAGCACGCCGCACTCGAGACCCATGGCGGGCTCGCCTTCATCGATGCGAACGGCGTGCTCAATGTCCGCGTCTCGACGCAGGTGCCGTTCCTGACGCGGCGCGCGCTGTGCGAGATCTTCGATCTTGCGCCCGACAAGGTCCGCGTGTTCTGCGAGCGCGTCGGCGGCGGCTTCGGCGGCAAGCAGGAGATGTTCGTCGAGGATATCCTGACACTCGCCGCGCTGAAGACCGGGCGGCCGGTCAAGCTCGAATTCACCCGCGAGGAGCAGTTCATCGCGACCACGACACGGCATCCGATGCGCGTCACGGTGAAGGCCGGCGCCGACAAGGACGGCAGGCTCACCGCGCTGCAGATCGACGTGCTCTCCAACACCGGCGCCTACGGCAATCACGGCGCAGCCGTGCTGTTTCATGCCTGCGGCGAATGCATCGGCGTCTATAACTGCCCGAACAAGAAGGTCGACGCGGTCGTCGCCTATACCAACACGGTGCCGGCCGGCGCCTTCCGCGGCTACGGCCTGCCGCAAACCTTGATTGCCGTCGAGGCCGCGATCGACGAACTGGCGAAACAGCTCGGCATCGATCCCTTCGAGATGCGACGCCGCAACGTCATCAGATCAGGCGATCCGATGCTGTCGCCGCCGGACAATGGCTATCACGATGTGCACTACGGCTCCTACGGGCTCGACCAGTGCCTCGATTTGGTCGAGCGCGCGATGCGGGCCGAAGGACCGAAGGTCGAGCTGTCGCCGGAATGGCTGACCGGCGACGGCATCGCGCTGACCATGATCGACACCGTGCCGCCGGACGGGCATATCGCCGACTGCGCGAATCGCGCTGCGCGACGATGGCGGCTTCGACCTGACCGTCGGCACCGCGGAGTTCGGCAACGGCACCAGCACCGTCCATCGGCAGATCGCGGCAACCGCGCTTGCGACCACCGTCGACAATATCCACCTGCTGCAGTCCGACACCGCACATGGCGGTCACGACACCGGCGCGTATGGCTCGACCGGCACATTCGTGGCCGGACGGGCGACGCAGGCAGCGGCGGAAAAGCTCGCCACTCAGCTGAAGACGTTCGCGGCGCGCGTTGCCGGCACGGACGCGGACGCCGCCATTCTCAACAGGGATACCGTGATCTGCGGCGCCAGGCGCGTGCCGTTCGCAGACCTCGCAGCAGCCGCGCGCAGACTTGGCAAGAGCATGAGCGCGAGCGGCAGCTCGGCCGGCACACCGCGCTCGGTGGCCTTCAACGTGCAGGGCTTTCGCGTCGCGGTGAACAAGGGCACCGGCGAGATCAGGATCCTGAAGAGCGTGCAGGCCGCCGATGCCGGCCGCGTCGCCAATCCCATGCAATGCCGCGGCCAGGTCGAGGGCGGCGTCGCGCAGGCGCTGGGCGCCGCGCTCTATGAGGAGATGGTGATCGATGCCGATGGACGCGTCGTCAATCCGCGCTTCCGCGACTATCATCTGCCGTCCTTCGCCGACGTGCCGCGCACCGAGGTCTATTTCGCCGAGACGACCGATACGATCGGCCCGATGGGCGCGAAATCGATGAGCGAGAGCCCGTACAATCCGGTCGCCGCCGCGCTCGGCAACGCAATCGCCAACGCCACCGGCATCCGCTTCACCACACTGCCGTTCAAGCCGGACCGCATGTTTCCGGCATTGAAGGAGAAGTTCGGATCGGAGTAGAGAGTTCGTCGTCCGTGGGCTCCGCCGCACTTCCCGTCGTTGCGAGCGAAGCGAAGCAATCCAGAAGCCGGCCCCGGACACAGTCTGCATTGCTTCGTCGCTGCGCTCCTCGCAATGACGGAGAAGCACATCGCGTTTCTGGCGGTGCTGCAGCCGGGCCAAGCGCGGCCATCAATAAGGAGGGAGCCATCAACTCCCCCGATACGTCGCGTAGCTCCACGGCGTGACCAGCAGCGGCACGTGGAGATGGCCTTCGGGCTCGCTGACGGCAAAGCGCAGCGGGATCTGGTCGAGGAACGGCGGATCGGACAGCGGCGCGCCGCGCGCGGCGAAATATCTGCCGACGGAGAAGGACAGCTCATAGCGTCCGATCGGCACCGGGCGGCCACCGATCAAGGGCTGATCGGTGCGGCCGTCCGCATTGGTGATCGCGCGTGTCACCACGCGGGCCTCGCCGAGCTCGGACAGTTCGATCAGCTCGACCGCAATGCCGGCCGCGGGCCTGCCGCCATGCGTATCGAGCACATGGGTGGAGAGCCGCCCATGCACCGGCAGCCGGTCTTCCGCCGCCACGAGCTGATCGAGCCGCAGCGCCGCGATGCGAAAGATCTCCGCGATCGACGCTCCCACTTCTGTCACGGCGTCGTTCGGCAGCCGCCGCTCGAAATCGCGCAGGATGGAATCCCTGGTGTGGCGGCGGACGCAGACGATGTAGGGAAATCCGAACTTGGCGCGATAGGCGTTGTTGACGCGCTCGAAGGCGTCATATTCGGCGTCCGACAGCCGGTCGAGCCCGGCGCCGGTCTGCTCCGCGTTCGAACTCAGCCGTCAGACCCGCGGCGCGCTGGGTCTTGTCGGCGAGATCGGGATGCGCCTTGATCAGCGCCAGCCGGCGCTCGGACGACGCGTGCTCGACCATATCTTTCATCGCGCCGAACAACGCGCCGATGCCAGCGAAAGGCCGCCTCAATGAGGCACCTTCGGCAATCCAGGCCGAATGCTCGAAAACATTGCCGAGCGCGGCGACGAAATCGCTCTGGTTACCGGCATTCAGATCGGCGAGCGTCACTTGCGCCATGTCCCTACCCGATCTCGACAGCGTTCGCGGCAAGATGCGAGAGGTTGGCGTGCCAGTGCTGCGCGATGGCGAGCCGCGTCGGCACCCAGACGTGCTCGTGCTTGAGCACATAATCGAGAAATCGCATCAACGCCGCGGCGCGACCGGGCCGCCCGACCAGCCGGCAATGCAGGCCGACCGACATCATCTTCGGCGCGGTGACGCCCTCGGCATAGAGCACGTCGAAACTGTCTTTCAGATAAGTGTAGAACTCATCGCCGCCGCCGAAACCCTGCGGATTGACGAAGCGCATGTCGTTGGCGTCGAGCGTGTAGGGAATGATCAGATGCGGCCCCGACGGCCCCTTGATCCAGTACGGCAGGTCGTCGGCATAGGAGTCGCAGGAATAGAGGAAGCCGCCCTGCTTCCATCACGAGCCGGATCGTATTGATCGACGAACGGCCCGTGTACCAGCCGAGCGGACGCGCACCCGTCGCCTCGGTGTGGACGCGGATCGCGTCCGCGATCTCGCGCCGCTCCTCGTCCTCCGACATGTCCTTGTGCTCGACCCATCGCAGGCTGTGGCTCGCAATATCCCAGCTCGCCTCGTTCATCGCCGCAACAATTTCGGGATTGCGCTTCAGCGCGGTCGCGACGCCGAACACGGTGGTCGGCAGCTTGCGCTCGGTGAACATCCGCCACAGCCGCCAGAAGCCGGCGCGCGAGCCATATTCGAACATCGATTCGATATTCGCATGCCTGCGGCCCGGCCAGGGCTGCGCGCCGAGAACGTCGGACAGGAATGCCTCGGAAGCCCCGTCGCCATGCAGGATGTTGTTCTCGCCGCCCTCCTCGAAATTCACCACGAACTGCACCGCGATCCGCGCGCCGTCCGGCCATTGCGGATCGGGCGGGTTGCGGCCGTAGCCCCGGAGATCGCGCGGATAGCGGGCGTCCCCCATCGCTAGACCATCTCGAAGCGGATCTTCTGGGCGCCTTCCCAGAGCACGGTCTTGCCGAGCAGCGGCAGGTTCTCGAGCGCCGACGTCAGGGTGATGAAATGGTTGCCGGCGAGCTGGCCCATCTTGCTCGCGAAATGCACGCCGCCATAGGCAAGCAGGATCTCGGTCTCGCTGATGCCGCCGGGATAGAGGATGATCTGGCCCGGCGCGGGATAGCTCGTGTGGTTCTCGTAGCCGACGCCGAAATCGAGATCGCCAAGCGGCATCCATACCCCCTCGCCGCTCCAGCGCACATGGATCACCTGGCTCTCGAACGGCATCGCCTTGCGAAACGCCGCGCAGGTCTTCGGCGCAAGCTGCTCCTCGAAACGCGCCTCGAAGGTGAAATCGCCGGCATGGATAATCAATTGGCTCATGGATGGTCTCGCAATCGTAACGAAGGACTAGACCCTACCCAATACAACCGGAGAGGCCGAACGCAAGCGGCATTCCGCCTCTGAGCCGTCTGGACAAGCTCGCCTATTGGTCAGGCCGCTTGACCTCATAGGACATGCCGAACAGCCCGCTCCGCCGCACTTCGGGCTCCGGCGGCACGGTCTCCCTGACCTCGGCCTGCGGAGAAGCAGCCTGTTGCGGCGAGGACGCCTGCGGCGCCGGAGGGTTCTCGCATTTCATCGAATAGACCAGTTCGCCCTTGGCGGTGCGGCCAATCGGCGCACAATTGTCGCTGCGTGCGGCGGGCCCCTTCGGCACCAATCTGGTCTGAGCCCCCGCAGGCAAGCAAAGCACCTGCGATGCCACCAGCACGACCGCAACCGTCAGCGTTTTCATCTCGCTCGCTCGCAATGGATAGTCCCAAGGGATAGTTCAAGCTTCATTGAACCGGATCGGCGCGCCCCCGTCCATGCGGAACGGCAGCACCAGGCTGCCGAAACTTTAGCCGTAATCCGCCACTGACCAGGAAATTTGCCCGCCGCTTCGTGATGCCCCAGGAGCCACCGCTCCGGCTGCTGGACCTCACCTATCGGGGCACCGCGCAAGCGACCAGGTATCGCGGCAAGCGCAACAGGAGATCGACACGTTGCATGACATTGCGCTGAGGCCGCAGGCTCCCCAGGCTTGCGGCCTCAGTATCGCTCCGTCTAGTTTGGCCGCGGAATTCATGGCGGAGGAGACAGGCGTGGCACTGAAGAACGTCACCGGTATTGATCACGCCGTGATCATGGCGAAGGATCTCGACAAGGCGGCCGAGAGCTGGAAACGCCTTGGCTTCACCGTATCGCCGCGCGGCACGCACAGCGCGCATATGGGCACGGGCAATTACACCATCATGCTCGACCCCGACTATGTCGAACTGCTCGGCGTGCTGACCCCGACCGAGCTGAATGCTCCGGCGCGGGCCTTTCTCGACAAGCGCGAGGGCATCGAGCGGATCGCCTTTACCGCGGTGGATGCGGCGGAAGGCGCCGAGGAAATCCGCGCGCGCGGTTATGCACCGGTCGGCCCGACCGATTTCGAACGGCCGGTGACAATGCCCGACGGCACGCGGTCGGCGGCGAAATTCCGCACCTTTCAATGGCCGGTCGCGGAAGCGCCGGGCGGCGTGCGCATCTTCGCCTGCCAGCACAAGACGCGCGAGACGGTGTGGATTCCCGAATTGATGACACATGCCAATGCGGCAAAGCGGCTGAAGCAGGCGTTGCTTCTGGCACCCGATCCGGCAGCCGAGGCCGCGCATCTGTCGCGGCTGATCGATCGCGAGGCGCGGACCGAGACCGACGGCGCCGTGACGGTGCCATCCGGCGGCGACCGCGCCGATTTCGTGTTCCTGACAAAGGAGCAGTTGAGCCGGCGCTATCCGGACGTACCGCTCGCCTTGCCTGAGCGTGGCGCGGCCGGACTGGTGATCGCGAGCGCCGATCTTGCAGCAACAGAAAAGGCGCTCGGCGCGGCCGGCGTTCGCAGCGCGGCGGCATCTGCGTGCCGCCCTCCTCCGCCAACGGTACGTTGCTCGCTTTCGTCAAGGCCTAGTCAGCGGCGGCATCCTTCCAGGAACAGCGTCGCGCATTGCTTTGCGCGGCGCGCGATCTCCTGCTGGCTCGGCGGCGGCGTATGGCCGAACATCACCGCGCGCTGCGGCTGGAACACGAGCATGCCGAGCAGCATGCCTGCGGTGACCGCGGCATCGTCGATCTGAATGAGGCCGCGCGCCTGTTGTGCGCGCAGCCAATCGGCCAGTGTCTCCTCCGTGCGCCGGATCGCCTTGTGGAAAAAGGTTTCGGCGACTTCCGGAAACTTGTCGTTCTCGGCGATGATCGTGCGCTGGAGTGCGATCACTTCGCCATCCAGGATCAACTCGCCATAGACGATCAGCGCTTCCGTCAGCGCCGTCTCGATGTCCCTGCCCTGGCAGCCGC
Source organism: uncultured Alphaproteobacteria bacterium (assembly GCA_963786015.1). Lineage (GTDB taxonomy): Bacteria > Pseudomonadota > Alphaproteobacteria > Rhizobiales > Xanthobacteraceae > Bradyrhizobium. The sequence goes on from CAWAXO010000002.1 coordinate 72,250, forward strand.
GAAGCTTAACGACGGATGCGAAGCGGTCGATCCGGTCGGTGACCATCGCCTCGAACAGCGCCGCCTTGTTCGGAATGAGACGGTACAGCGTCTTGGTCGAGATGCCGGCGCGGCGCGCCACGCTCTCCATGCCCGTCGTGGCATAGCCTGACGCCGCGAACTCGCTTCGGGCGGCTTCCATGATCAGCGCGCGCGTCTCCTCGTCCGAGCGCAATTGCGGCCGGCCCCGGCTCCGTTGCGGCTCCGCCGCTCCGCTCGTCTCTTTCTTCGCGATCGTCATGTCCGTCGAGCCATGCTTTTAGATGATGCCTGTCATTCTATTGACAGTCCCAATATGAGGTCTATTTTGGAAAACGTCAAGTTTCCTAATTATCCCATTCGCCGAAAGAAGCGACTTTTTCCTTTTCTTTCAGTGGGATATAGCAAAACGAGGCCAGATCATGAGCCGCCATTCCACAGCCTTCGAAGCCGCCCGCCCCGCCCCGGCCGAGACCGTACAGGACCTGCGCGCACCGGCAAATCCCAAGCCGGATCAGGTAAGTGAGACAGCCGCCGCCCCTCGCCCGAGCGTCAAGGACCGCTTTCGCCGGGTTCTGATGGCCGGCGCCGCAGTCGCGGTGCTCGCGGGAGCATCGTGGTACGGCTGGGACTACTGGACCGTCGGCCGCTTCGAAGTCTCGACCGACGACGCCTATGTGAAGGCCGACAACACCACCATCGCACCGAAGGTCTCCGGCTATCTCACCGACGTGCTGGTCGGCGACAACCAGCGCGTCACGGCCGGCCAGGTGCTGGCGCGGATCGATGACCGCGATTTCAAGGTCGCGCTCGATCAGGCAAAGGCCGACGTCGCCGCCGCGCAAGCAGCGCTCGCAAGCAAGCAGGCGCAGCTCGACGTGCAGGAAGCCGTGATCGCGGCCGCGAAGGCGACGATCGAGGTCGACACCGCGACCAAGACCTTCGCGAGCCAGGAGAACAAGCGCTACACCGATCTCGCCGCCACCGGTTACGGCAGCGTGCAGAACGCCCAGCAGGCGCAGGCGAAGAATGCCGGCGCCGACGCCGCGATCATGCGCGACAAGGCAAACCTCGTTTCCGCCGAGAAGCAGGTCGAGCTGCTCAAGGCGGAGATCGCGCAGGCGGTCGCGGCGGCGGCGCGCGCGGCGGCCCTGCAACGGCAGGCCGAGCTCAATCTCAGCTACACCACGATCACCGCGCCGATCGACGGCGTGGTCGGCAACCGCACGCTGCGCGTTGGCCAGCTGGTGCAGGCCGGCACGCAATTGATGTCGCTGGTGCCGGCCTCGGGCGCTTATGTGGTGGCGAACTTCAAGGAGACGCAGCTCACCCATGTGCGCGAAGGCCAGCCGGTCGATCTCGAGGTCGACATGTTCCCCGGCCAGGTCGTGCACGGCCATGTCGACAGCCTCGCGCCCGCCTCGGGGCAGGAATTCGCGCTGCTGCCGCCCGACAACGCCACCGGCAATTTCACCAAGGTGGTGCAGCGCATCCCCGTGAAGATCGCGCTCGACGGCGGCGCGCCGATCGAGCTGCGGCCGGGCATGTCGGTGATCCCGACCATCGGTACGCAGTCGCACCCGGTCCAGCCCGCGCACGCGGTCGCGCCGCAATCACAGATCGCCTTTGCCTCGAAGAGGTGATGCCATGTCCTCCACCCTCACCCTCTCGGGTCAAGCACCCCGCGCCGTCGCCGCGCCCGTCAATTCCGATCGCGCCAGCACGACAGTCTGGATCTCCATCTTCGCCGCGATGATCGGCGCCTTCATGGCGATCCTGAACATCCAGATCACCAACGCGTCGCTGCTCAACATCGAGGGCGGCATCGGCACCGGCGTCGACAACGGCTCCTGGATCTCCACGTCCTACCTGATCGGCGAGATCGTCGTCATTCCCCTGACCGACTATCTCAGCCGCGTGTTCTCGTTCCGCAAGATCATGCTCGTGCACGCGACGCTGTTCGCGCTGTTCTCGGTGGCCTGCGCCTTCACCCACGACCTGCCCTCGATGATCGCGATGCGCGGCCTGCAGGGCTATTTCGGCGGCGTGCTGATCCCGATGGCGTTCACGCTGGTCTTCACCAAGCTGCCCAAGCCGCAGCAGCCGATCGGGCTTGCGATGTTCGCGCTCGCCGTCACCTTCGCGCCCGCGATCGGCCCGACCATCGGCGGCTATCTCACCGAAAATTATGGCTGGCAGACCATCTTCTTCGTCAACGTGGTGCCGACGGCCGCGATGGTCGCGATGCTCTATGTCACGCTCGAGCGGCAGCCGCTGCAGCTTGGCCTGCTGAAAGAAGGCGACTGGTTCGGCATCGTCACGATGGCGGTCGGCCTGGCGTCGCTGCAGGCCGTGCTGGAGGAAGGCAACAAGGACGACTGGTTCGGCTCGCCCTTCATCGTCAAGCTCGCAATCATGGCCGCCGTCAGCCTGTCGCTGTTCATCGCCAACGAGCTGATCGTGGAGAAGCCGCTGTTGCGACTGCGGCTGTTGACCAACCGGAATTTCGGCATGGGCACGCTCGCCGCCGTGTTCCTGGGCTTCGGCCTGTTCGGCTCGATCTATCTGCTGCCGGCCTATCTCGGCCAGGTGCAGGGCTACAATGCCGAGCAGATCGGCAATGTGCTGGCCTGGACCGGCCTGCCGCAACTCATCTTGATACCGCTGGTGCCGAAGCTGATGCAGCGGATCGATGCGCGCTATCTCGCGGCATTCGGACTGATGCTGTTCGCCTACAGTTCCTTCATGAACACGACGATGTCGCTGGATTATTCCGGCGACCAGTTCTGGATTCCCAATATCGTGCGCGCCATCGGTCAGGCGCTGACGCTTGCTCCCCTGAGCAACGTCTCGCTCGGCAGCGTCGCGCCGCAGGATGCGGCCGCGGCCTCCGGCATCTCCAACATGATGCGCAATCTCGGCGGCGCGATCGGCACCGCGGTGCTCGCGACCATCGTGACCAAGCGCGAGCAGTTTCACTCCAACATCATCGGCCAGTCCATCGACCTCGGCCGCGACGAAGTCCGCGCCCGTATCGCGGAGACGACCAACTACTTCATGGCCCATGGCGTGCCCGACCCGGCAAGCGCGCGCCAGCAGGCCATCATCGCACTCGGCAAAACCGTCAAGCGTCAGGCTCTGGTGATGGGCTTCAGCGATACGTTCCTGGTGCTCGGCGTCGTGCTGGTGCTCTCGGCCATCGCGATCCTGCTGACGAAAAAGGTGAAGGCAGCCGCAGGCGGCGGCGGCGCGCATTGAGACAGCGGTGCAGTTCCGCAAATGGTCTCGTTCTCGCCGTCACTGTTTTCCCGAAAAATCCGGGAAGAATTCCCGAATCCTATCCAAGGGATCGGAAAAGATATGCGGGGAACCCAGCCGGGATTTTTACCCGGCAGGGTTCGGGAGGAATGCGTCAAAGCCGATCCATTCAATCCCATTGCCGGAACCGGCCGGTTCGGCTGATCTAGCTGCGTCTCCTTGGATCCTGCCGATCCGAAGGAACAGGTACTTCCAATGTAAACTTCAACTCGCCCTGTCGATTCGTTCGAGGGCGAGTTTTCTTTTGGCGCAACGCGACGATCGTCAGCGCGAGCCCTCAACGCGAGCCTTTGGGGATCAAGGCCTCGACCGTCACGCCGCGCTCGCCGGATGCAACGGTGAGCGAGCCGCCCAGCGCCAATATTCGCTCGCGCATGCCGGTGAGGCCGAGACCGAGCTTATGGCCGGGCGTCAATCCGCGGCCATTGTCGCGAACCCGAACCAGCGCGCAATCGCGCGCGCTCTTTGGCGGGCCCGCAGGCTCGATCGTGACGTCGATCAATGTCGCATTCGCATGACGGAAGACGTTGGTCAGAGCCTCCTGAACCACGCGATAGATCGTGAGATCGGCGGTCTCCCCGGTTTCGCCCAGCAAACGCGAAATCCTGGTCTGGATCGCGACATCCGGATGTGATTCGCTCCAATGCCGCCGCAGCGCCTCGAGCGCCTCACCGAGCCCGAGCTCGGCGAGCCCCACGGGCCGCAGCCTTTCCAGCACCCTGCGGTTGAATTGCTGAAGGGCGTTGACCTGCTCGAGGATCGCTCCGCCATGCTTGCGGATCGTTGCCGCATCCGGCTGGGCGGCATCTGACAACCGCACCACCGCGCCGGCATGTGCGCGCAACGCAAACAGATAGGGCCCGAACTCGTCGTGCAGCTCGCGCGCGATCTCCTTGCGTTCCAGATCCTGCAGCGACACTGCGCGCTCGGCAAGCTGCCGCTTGTCCTCGACGGCTTCGCCGAGCGTCGCCGCAAGATGATTGAGCCTGGCGCAAATCGCTGCCAGTTCGGGCGCGCCGCCCGGCGCGACACGCGTGTCGTAGGCGCCGGCCTCGATCCGCGTCATGGCGGAGGCAAGCGCCTCGAGCGGCGCGAGCGCGCTTCTCACGACCATCATCGTGATCAGGAACAGAATGGCCGCGATCGCCGAGCCGACCTCGAGCTGGGTGACGATGCCGTCCCAGATCTCCGCGATCTCGTCATTCGGATGCGAGGTGATGACGAGCGCGCTCTGGCGGCCGTGGAGCGACACCGGCACGCTGACGGACATCGTCTCCGGATGCACCAGGGTGACGAACCAGGATGGCGGCGCACGGGGATCGTCGGTGTCCGCATGTCGATCGACGTTCCGCGGCTCCGGAACCGCCCCATCCTGCAACGCAATACTGACGTGACGCAGCCGGCTCAGATCGCCGGTAATCCGGTTCAATCGCGCGTCGGGATCAGGCGCCTCGTTCAGATCGGCGACGATCATCTCGATGAACTCGCGCGCCAGCCGGATGACGCTTTGATCTTCGGCCTGCACGCGCGGTCCCGCTTCCAAAACGAGGCGTGCGATATTGATCGCCAAACCGAGTGCCAGCACGAGCGCCAGCAGGACATTGATCCGCGCACGCAAGGAAAGTTTCTGCCACATGGGATTCTTCCACGACAGCGTCACAATCGCCGCCTCATGACTAGAACATTGACAGACAATTGAACGGCCTATCTAATTGAACCGTACAGCAACATTGCCCGGGATGCATGACCCGACGGGGGACACGCGTCGCGGTGGCGTGGGTACCCGCATTCAGCCTGGTGCGCCGCAACAGAGCCGAGCGATGCGAACGAGCAGGACGAAGGCCCATGCGCGTACTGATCGTTGACGATCATCCCATCGTCGCTTCGGGCTGCCGGGCCGTGCTCTCCGGCGAACTCGAGGTCGACCTGCTGGAAGCGTCCGACGCCGAGAGCGGCGAACGGGTCTTTGCCGCCGAGCAGCCGGATATCTCCGTGATCGACATCAATCTGCCGACGGTGTCCGGCTTCGAGCTGGCCCGGCGGATTCTCTCGCGTGCTCCGGACGCGCGCATCATCATGTTCAGCATGAATGACGATCCGGCCTTCGCCGCGCGCGCCATCGACGTCGGCGCGAAAGGCTATGTCTCCAAGACCGGCGATCCCTGCGATCTCGTCGAGGCGATCCGCCAGGTCGGCAATGGCGAGACCTATCTGCCGCCCGCGATCGCGCGCCGCATCGCCTTCGCCGGCCCCGCTTTCGCGCAGAGCCCGCTGTCGAAGCTGACATCGCGCGAGATGGAAATCCTGCGCCTGCTCGGCGCGGGAAAGAGCCTGTCCGAGATCGCGTGGCTGGTGCAGTCGTCCTACAAGACGGTCGCCAACACCTCCTCGATCATGCGCCAGAAGCTCGGCGTGCGCAGCTCGGTCGAGCTTGTCCGGCTGGCGATCGAGAACGGTGTCGCCTGACGCGGCCCGCTCCCTCTTCCCAATTCATGGATCATGACGATGCAAACCGTTTCCCAGAACAAAGCCTTTGGCGGCGTGCAAGGCGTCTACAAGCACGCCAGCCGCGAGACCAGGACGGACATGACGTTCTCGGTCTACGTCCCGCCGCATCAGGACGGCACGAAGCTGCCTGTTGTCTGGTATCTCTCGGGCCTCACCTGCACCCATGCCAACGTCACGGAGAAAGGCGAATTCCGCAGGGCCTGTTCGGAGCTCGGCTTGATCTTCGTTGCGCCCGACACCAGCCCGCGCGGCGCTGAGATTCCCGGCGATCCCGCCAAGGCCTATGATTTCGGCCTAGGCGCAGGCTTCTATGTCGATGCGACGGAAGCGCCGTTCGCCACCAACTATCGCATGTGGAGCTATGTCACCGACGAGCTGCCGAAACTCGTCGCCGAGCATTTCCCTGTCGATACGAATCGGCAAACCATTCTCGGCCATTCGATGGGCGGACATGGCGCGCTCACCGTCGCGCTGCGCTATCCCGACCGCTACCGCGCGGCCAGTGCGTTCTCGCCGATCGTCGCGCCGTCGCAGGTGCCCTGGGGCACCAAGGCGCTGGGCGGCTATCTCGGCGCGAACAAGCAGGCCTGGCGCAAGCACGACACCGTCGCGCTGATCGAGGACGGCGCGCGATTTTCCGGCTTTCTCGTCGATTACGGCGACGCCGATCAGTTCCTGACCGAACAGCTTCGGCCCGAACTGCTGCAGGCGGCCTGCGAGAGAGCAAAGATTCCCCTGACCCTGCGCCGTCAGCCCGGCTACGACCATAGCTATTATTTCATCTCGACCTTCATGGCCGATCACCTGCACTGGCACGCCGACCGGCTGAGAGCCTGATCATCCGTCAAAGGCTTACTGCGGCTGGGGTACGCCATAGTTCGGCGCGAGCAGCCGGTTGCGTACGAGATAGTTCATCGCACGTGTCCAGGATTCGTCGGTGTTGCCGCGCATGTCGGTGCTCGCCGCCGCGACGAGCTGCCCGCTATGCGCATCGCGCAGATAGAAATTGATATTGAGGATGAGATTCGAAACCTTCTGCACGACGCCGGTGATGAAGAGATCCGCCCCAAGCTGTTGCGCGAAACGCAGGTCGCAGCCGCCGCAGGCCTGCAGGTTGCTGCCGTGCGCCGCAGCATTGACCGGCGCGATATCGACGATCTGGAACTTGCCGGATTCCGACAGGTCCTTGCGCAGCTGATCGCCTGCCCGCACCAGCCGATCGTGCTCGTCGGCGCGCGGTCCATAGATCTCGCCCTGCAGGCTGGTATCGAGCAGCTCGAAATCGAACACCGCGAGCCTCGGTGGATCGGCGCAAGCCGGCGCCGACGTCGCAAGCATGAAAGCGATGAAGATGAACGGCATTTTCATGGTCACGAATCCGCGACATTGACGACGGTCCACCGACAAAAAGTGGGGTTTGCAAGCTAGGGCAATTCGGTCATGTTGCAAACCACAAGGCTGCTTGACGGGCTCCGCTCGCAAGGCCGGCCCCTCCGTTCGCCGTCAAGGCGAGGCGGATATTCAGGGAGGAACCATGATCCGCTGGTGGATCGGTATGATCGGCGTCTGTCTCGCCGCTGCGCATGCGCGCGCGGCGGAACCGGTCGAGATCGGCATCGGCTATCTCGGCCAGGCCGGCGTCCGATCGACATTGTCGCTGGTCCAGCAGCCGGCGGACAATGACGGCATCGCCGGCGCGCACCTCGCGATCGAGGACAACAACACCACCGGAAAATTCCTCAACCAGCATTTCACGCTGCAGGAGGTCCGCCTCAAGGAAGGCCAGGACGTCGCACAAGCGGCGGCGACGCTCGCCGAGCACAACAGTTTCATCATCGCCGATCTTCCCGCCGACGGGCTGCTGAAAGCCGCCGATGCACTGCGCGATCGCGGGACCATCGTGCTGAATGCGGGCGCGATCGACGATCGGCTGCGCGAGGAAGACTGCCGTGCCAATGTCATTCATGTCGCGCCCACCCGATCGATGCTGGCGGATGCGCTCGCGCAATATCTGGTGTGGAAGCAATGGAAGCGCTGGTTCCTGGTGGTCGGCTCGCACGACAAGGACAAGCTGTTTGCGGATGCGCTGCGCCGCTCGGCCACGCGCTTCGGCGGAAAGATCGTTCAGGAGAAAACGTTCGAGGATACCGGCGGCGCGCGGCGCACCGATAGCGGCGTCACGCTGATCCAGCGGCAGATGCCCGTCTTCACCCAGCAGGCGCCGGCCTATGACGTGCTGCTCGCCGCCGACGAGAGCGAGGTGTTCGGCGCCTATCTGCCCTTTCGCACCTGGGACCCGCGGCCGGTCGCGGGCTCCGCCGGACTCGTCCCGACAAGCTGGGACGCCGCGCACGACCAATGGGGCGCGACCCAGTTACAGAACCGCTTTCTCAAGTTGAACTCGCGGCACATGACCGCGCTCGACATGCAGGCCTGGACCGCGGCGCGCATGATCGGCGAAGCTGCGTCCCGCGTGAACTCCGGCGACCCCAAGGCGATCCTGAATTTCCTCAAGGGACCGGATTTCTCGATCGCCGCGTTCAAGGGGCAACGCCTGACCCTGCGCGACTGGAATCTGCAGCTCCGCCAGCCGATCCTTCTTGTCGATGGGCGCATGGTGGTCACGGTGTCGCCGCAGGAGGGTTTCCTGCACCAGGTCTCAGAACTCGATACGCTCGGCGTCGACCGCCCGGAGACGAAATGCAAGCTGCACTGAAGATCGAGAGATTCCGCATGTGGCGTCGCTGCCTGCCATTCGCACTCGCCGCGGGTCTTGCGGCCCCGGCGCCGGCTGCGGCCTACACCGCCTTTGTCTCGAATGAGAAGGGCAACACCGTGTCGGTCATCGATACCGACAAGTGGGCGGTGACCAACACGATCAAGGTCGGGCAGCGGCCACGCGGCATCGAATTCACCCGCGATGGCAAGTCGGTGATGGTCGCGGTCGGCGATGACGATACGATCCAGGTGATCGACGCCAAGACCCAGCAGATCGTGGACACCCTGCCCTCCGGGCCCGATCCGGAACTGTTCACCCAGGACGCCGCCGGCAAGACGCTCTACGTCGCCAACGAGAACGACAACACGGTCACGATCATCGATCTCGAGAAGCGCAGCCGCATCGGCGACATCCAGGTCGGTGTCGAGCCCGAGGGAATGACGATCAGCCCGGACGGCAAGTTCCTGATCAACACGTCCGAAACCACCAACATGGCGCATTTCATCGACACGTCGACACGCCAGATCGTCGGCAATGTGCTGGTCGATTCGAGGCCGCGCTTTGCCGAGTTCAAGCGCGACGGCTCCGAGCTGTGGGTGTCGTCGGAGATCGGCGGCACGGTGTCGATCATCGATCCCGCCAAGCGTGTCGTCACCGGCAAGATCAATTTCGAGATTCCCGGACTGCGGCGCGAGGCGATCCAGCCGGTCGGCATCGGCATGACCAAGGATGCCAAGACCGTCTTCGTCGCGCTCGGGCCCGCCAACCGTGTCGCGATCGTCGACGGCACGACGCATCAGGTGACGAAATATCTGCTTGTCGGCCAGCGCGTCTGGCACATGGCATTCACGCCCGACGAGAAATATCTGCTGGTCACCAACGGTGTCTCCAACGACGTCTCGGTCATCGACGTCGCCGCGCAGAAGGTGATCAAGACCATTCAGGTGGGCGAACTGCCCTGGGGCATTACGATTTCACCGCAATGACAGCCATCGAGACCATTCACACAGGCGACGTCCAGCCCAATCTCCGGTCCGACCCCGCTGGCGTGCCAGCTCTGTCGATCGACGGCATCAGCCATTCCTATGGTCCGCGCCGCGCGCTGATCGATGTCAACTTCGCGGTCCAGCCCGCCAGCTTCACCGCGCTGTTGGGCCTGAACGGCGCCGGCAAGAGCACGCTGTTCTCGCTGATCACGCGGCTGTTCGGAATCCAGACCGGCAAGATCGGCATTTTCGGCCACGACATCAGCCGCGCGCCGAGCGAGGCGCTGCGGCTGCTCGGCGTCGTGTTCCAGCCGCGCACGCTCGACCTCGATCTCTCCATGAAGCAGAACCTGCTCTACCACGCGGCGCTGCACGGCATTTCGCGGCGCGACGCGGCGTTGCGCAGCCAGGAGGTGCTGACCCGCATCGGCCTTGCCGATCGCGCCGGCAGCAAGGTACGCGACCTCTCCGGCGGCCAGATGCGGCGGCTCGAAATCGCGCGCGCGCTTCTGCATCGACCGCGGCTGTTGCTGCTCGACGAGGCGACCGTCGGCCTCGACGTCAAGGCACGCGCGGACATCTTGAGCCATGTCCGGCAGCTCGTTACCGAGCAAGGCATCGGCGTGTTGTGGGCGACGCATCTGTTCGACGAGATCAATGCGAACGACGACCTCGTCGTGCTGCATCAGGGCAAGGTGCTGGCGCAAGGCCCGGTCGCGCGCGTCGTTGCGGAGGCAGGCGCGCAGGACGTTAACGCCGCCTTCGCGCGGCTGACCGCAGCGGTCGCGGAAACAAGGAGCGCGGGATCATGAGCGTCGTGACCGCGGACCGCACGCGAAGCGGCTTCTCGTTCGGTGAATATTGGACCTGCCTGAACGGCATCGTCTGGCGCGAGGCGCTGCGCTTTCTGCATCAGCGCGAGCGCTTCGTCTCGGCGCTGGTGCGGCCGCTGGTCTGGCTGTTCATCTTCGCCGCCGGCTTTCGTCAGGTGCTCGGCATTTCGATCATCCCGCCTTATGAGACCTATATTCTCTATGAGGTCTATATCGCGCCGGGGCTGATGGCGATGATCCAGCTCTTCAACGGCATGCAGTCCTCGCTCTCGATGGTCTATGACCGCGAGATGGGCAACATGCGCACGCTGCTGGTGAGCCCGCTGCCGCGCTGGTATCTGCTGTGCTGCAAGTTGCTGGCGGGCACCGCGGTATCGCTTTTGCAGGTCTACGCGTTCCTGCTGATCGCCTGGTTCTGGGACATCACGCCGCCGCCGATCGGCTATCTCACGGTGCTGCCGGCGCTGATGCTGTCCGGGCTGATGCTCGGCGCACTCGGCATGCTGATTTCCTCCGGCATCAAGCAATTGGAGAACTTCGCGGGCGTCATGAACTTCGTGATCTTCCCGATGTTCTTTGCCTCGTCCGCGCTCTATCCGCTGTGGCGGGTGCAGGAAGGCAGCCCGATGCTCTATTACGTCTGCCAGTTCAACCCGTTCACGCATGCGGTCGAGCTGATTCGTTTTGCGCTGTACGGCAAGATGAACTGGGTGTCGCTCGCGGTCGTTGCCGGCTGCACGGCGGTTTTCCTCGTCGGCGCGATCATGGCTTACGATCCCTCGCGCGGCCTGGCCCGCCGCGGGCCCGCTGGAGGCGAGACATGAAGACGCGGCTCACGACAGCGGCAGCTCTAGCGGCGTGGATCGCGCTGATGGCGTCGGCAGGCTCTGCCTTTGCAGCCGATCCCCGCTATCCCGACTGGCCCTGCGCGCAAGCCAAGGTGCCGGAGATTTCGCTCGCCGCGGTGTGGGCCGGGCCGCCGCTCGACGACGTCCAGAGCAAGTGGAAGGACGATCCCAAGATCAGCGCGCTGGTTGCGAAGCTGTCGGTCCGCCGCACGCCGATCGATGAGGCCGAGAAATCCATCGGGGAGTTTCTGTCGAATTCGCCCGAAAAGACCACGTCCGGCAAGCTCTTGTTCGCCGGCCTGTTCGATACGCTCAACGCCCAGCGCGCGTCGGTCATGAGCGGGCTGGAGCGCATCACCCGCAAGCAACGCGACGAGGCCGACAGGATCCGCTCCGACGCGCTCGCGCTGCAGGGCCTGCAAAGCGCGGCGTCACCCGATCAGGCCAAGATCGACGAACTCGGCAATCAGCTCACCTGGGAAACGCGAATTTTCGAGGACCGCCGACGTGTGGTCAAATTCGTCTGCGAGGTTCCGACCGCGATCGACCAACGACTGTTTGCGCTCGGTCGCGCGATACAGCAGGATATGGAATAGTTCCGATCTGAATGCGGGATGTGCCTGCACATCTTGTGTTCCCCGGGAACCAATTCCATGTCCCGTCTGTTGTCGGCAATCCATCTCGAAAATTCCCCGAAAAATCAAAAATCAGGAGGCATCGATGAGAGCAGCAAAGATCGTTTTGGCGGGTCTCACGGCCCCAATCCTGATTGCATCCGCGGCTTTTGCTCAGCAGAGCATGACAGGGATGATTACCCAAATTGACCGGCTGAACGGCACGATCGCCATTCAGCAGACACAAAGCGGCACCGTCGGCGCGAACACCGGCGCTCAGAATTTCAAGATTCAGGACAGCAAGCTGCTGGAGGATTTTCACGCCGGCGACCGGGTGACCTACGTCACAACCGACGGTGACGGCGCGAAAACAATCACCAAGTTGCAGAAGCAGTAAGGTCCAAGTCTAATTCCAGTCCAATTCCGTACCTTGGATCAATTCTACTGCGTCATTAATCCCTCATGGTGAGGAGGCGCGTCAGCGCCGTCTCGATCCATGAGGCCCCGGTGTGCAATTCGGCCTCGTCCTTCGAGACGCTTGCTGGCGCAAGCTCCTCAGGATGAGGGGATAGAGCCCGTTATGACGCAGTAGGATCAAGCGGCCGGCGTGGAGATCATTTCTCCTCGTCGGTCCGTGGCTCCGGCTGCGCTTCGACAAGCGGCAACCCGGCACGCTCCCAGCCATCCGTTCCGTCCGGATACCAGGCGACATTTGAATAGCCGTAGGACAGGACGCGTTTCGCGGCGTTCCACGACATCCAGCAATCTTCCTGGCAATAGATCACGAGCTGTCTCGCCTTGTCGGCGCCGGTGGCGCGCGCAAGACCCTGCTTGAGATAGGCCTCGATTGGCGCCGCAAGCGCCCCGTAACCCGTGTCGGGCAACCACATGCTGCCGGGCAGATTGAACCGCGGCTTGTCGCGCCAGACTGTCCCCTCGGGCAAGTTTTTCGGCTTCGGCGCGCGCGGCAGCACGTCGATGAAGACAGCGGTTTTCGCGCGCCAGATCGCCTCGGCCTCTTGCGTCGAGAGCACGCGGCCGCCAGCCAGCGTCATGGGGACGGGCGCGCGATAATTTTCGGTGCGATAGACGTCAGGCTCAGGGACGAGTTCATCCCCGGATACAGGCGCGAGGAACATAGCCGCCGCGGCGATCAGGCCGGCACGCAGCCACATCACGGCGCCTCTCATGGCGCCTTGGCCGGGCTCTCCGCGCTGATCGGCTGATCGTTCTCGTCCAGCAACGGCACTCCGAAATCGAGCAGGATCTTGTTGATGGCCGGCTGGTTCTCCTGGATCAGCCGGTTGAGTTGGCGCTTCCAGTTCTGATCGGCGCCCCGTACGCCCATGCCGATGCGATAGACCATCCGCGGTCCCGTGGTCTCCTTGACCAGAGGCGTCACATGCAACGGCGTCGAGGCATGCTTGGCATAAAACCCCGCCATCGGACCCCAGAGAACGCCGGCGTCGATCGCGCCCGAGGCCAGATCGTTGATCATCGCCTCGGCGGACGAATCGACGCGGGTGTCGATCATCAGCGGATACGGCTTCGCATTCACCATCAGCCCCGCGGCCGCCATGTTGGTGGCAGGCGGCGTGCCGGCCACGATGCCGATATGCTTGCCTTTCAGCTTCTCGTCCTCGAGCGTCGTGACATCGTCGAGCCCGCTGCCCTGCTTCGTGATCAGCGCATAGGCCGTTCGATAATAGGGATTGGTGCCCTGCGCGAGATCATCGCCTTGCGGAAAGCCCATGATGACGTCGCAACGATGCGAGCCGAGCGTCACGCGCACGAACCCCGTCGCCTGCGGAAAGTACATGTAATCGAGCTTCTTCTGCAGCTTTTCGGCAAACAGCTCGGCCAGCTTGTTTTCGAACCCCTCGCCCTTTTCATTCGAGAACGGCAGATTGCGCGGGTCGGCGCAGACCCGCAGGACCTTGGGATCGATGAGTTCGATCGAGAGATCCGTGCTGTCATTGCCCTGGGCGCGCGCGACGTCGCGATGCCCGAGCAGCGCCGCAATCGCGACGAGCGAAATCATTAGCCAGCGATGTGGCGCGTGAGGTGTCATCGCTGTCTCTTCCTTGATCTAGCGAAACCATGATGTGCAAAAATGCTATGCTTCCCTACTGGAGCCTGCAACAGGAATAATCCCGCAGATCAGGTCCGCGCGTGTTGCGGCGCAAACGGCTCACGGTCGTGGAACATGAAATCGCCGCTTCTCAATGAGATAGAGGCAGAATCATGAACGGCCGCCTCACACTCGCTGCGCTCGCCCTGCTCGGCTCGCTCACCTCGCTATGGGCGCAGGCGCAGGCCTTGCCGGTCAGCGAGGTGGCGCCTGGCGTGTTTGTCCATAACGGCGAAACCACGCTGATGTCGCGCGATAACGAAGGCGCGATCGCCAATGTCGGCTTTGTCATCGGCGAGAACGCCGTGGCGGTCATCGACACCGGCGGAAGCCTGCGCGAGGGACGGCAACTGCTCGCGGCCATCCGGGCGCGCACCGACAAGCCGATCCGGTACGTCATCAATACGCATAGCCATCCGGACCACGTCTTTGGCAACGCGGCCTTCGTGCAGGATGGCACGACTTTCGTCGGACACAAGAACCTGACGCGGGCGCTCGCCACGCACGGATCGTTCTACATCGACGCATTCCGCCGCATCATGGGACGCGAACTGATCGACGAGGTCGGGATCGTGCCGCCGACATTGGTGGTCGAGGACAGTCTCACGCTCGATCTCGGCGGCCGGAAACTGAGCTTGCGCGCCTGGCCCACCGCGCACAGCGACAATGACCTGACCGTGTTTGATGAGCAGACCAAAACCCTGTTCACGGGCGATCTCGTGTTTGTGGAGCACATCCCGGTGCTCGACGGCAGCCTTGCCGGCTGGCTGAAGCTGATCGACGAGCTCAAGGCCATCCCGGCGCAGCGCGTCATTCCCGGCCACGGGCCTGTCAGCGATTGGCCCACCGCGCTTGCCGACGAACGCCACTATCTCGACGTGCTGGCGTCCGATGTCCGCTCACTGATCGCCCGCGGCACGCCGATCAAGGTCGCCGCCGACACCGCGGCCGCCTCGGAGCGGCCGCATTGGAAACTGTTTGATGACTATAATGCACGGAACGCGACCGCGGCATTTTCGGAAATGGAATGGGAATAGTCCGGCCGATCGCCTATAATGATTGCCTATAATCATGTGTGACTGCCGTCCCCGGGAGGTGCGCGCCATGCAAAGAACCTTTCTCCGCCTGCTCTGCATCGCGTGCCTGCTCGTTGCCGCATCCGGCGCGCGTGTCGCGTCAGCAGCGTCGCCAGAGGCTTACGATCCCTGGCCGGGCCTCGTGCAGGACATCTTCAGCAATCGTCAGATGAACGACGGCGGCGACGTCATCGGTATCGAAATGCCGTACCGCGCCGAGGACGCGGCGATCGTTCCGGTCACGCTGCGCAGCAAGCTGTCGCCGACCGACGAGCGCCGCGTGGTGTCGATCACCCTCGTCATCGATCAGAACCCGGCGCCGATGGCTGCGAAATTCGAGCTTGGACCGCAGGCCAAGGTCTCGGAGATCTCGACCCGTGTGCGCGTCAACAATTATACCGATGTGCATGCGGTGGCTGAGCTGAGCGACGGCAAGCTCTATGTCGTGAAGACTTATGTGAAGGCGTCAGGCGGCTGCTCCGCGCCGGCCGCCAAGAATCCCGACGAGGCCAAGAACCACATCGGCCAGATGCGTTACCGGCAGTTCGCGCGCGCCGATCAGGGGCCGACCAGCGGTACGCGCGAAGCGCAGATCATGATCGGGCATCCCAACAATTCCGGGCTGCAAATGGATCAGGTCACGCACCTCTATGTACCGGCGTTCTTCATCAACGAGCTGCATCTGTGGCAGGACGACAGTCCGGTGCTGTCGATGGAAGGCGGGATCTCGATCTCGGAAGATCCGAATATCCGCTTCACCTATGTCTCGAACGGCGCCAGGCATTTCCGCGCCGAAGCCAGGGACACGCAAGGTCACGTGTTCCAGCACGATTGGGCCGTTGAGGATTCCGGCATCTGATATGCAGAGGCTGCCGGTCCGGCTTTCTCCGTGAGCCCTAGAAACACCGCACTTCTGCTTCGGCCTGCGCCCGGCGCAGATCGTTGAGCGCGTTGGCCGCCTGCTCAGAGCTGCGGAACTGCGTACCGAGGTTCCCGCGAACCTGCGACATGCTGAGCACCGTTTCCGCCGTGACATAGCGGTCGTACGGAATGATCGAGGCCACCACATCGATCGAGCAGGAGCAGTGCTCGATCGCCTCCCGCGTCTCGCCGTTCGCTTTCATGCAACCATAGACGTATTCCGCGCGGGCAGAGGTTGGATAATCGTTGATCTCCTCGGCGCGCATGGCCGTTGCCGCCATCGTCAGAACGGCGGAAGCGGCGACAAAACGCCATAGCAGTCCCGCGAGCTTCATGATCGTCCTCCCGATGCCAAATCTCAAAGCTGTGCTATGACTGTCATAACGAAAACAAGACGTTTTGAGGAAGTGGCCTACGGGATGATGACGCATCTCTTTCGTATCATGATGACCGCGATCATCTTCGCCGTCGCGCCGCTGGCGACCTGCCAAGCCGTGGAGAGCATCCGCGTTGCGGTGCAAAAAACCGGGACATTCGCCTGGGAGCTCGCGGTAATCCGTGCCCACGGGCTCGACAAGCAGGCAGAGCTTGCCATCGAAGTCTCCGAGCTTGCCAGTCCCGAGGCCGGCAAGATCGCGCTGCGCTCAGGTACCGCCGACATCATTCTCTCCGACTGGCTCTGGGTGTCGCGCGAGCGCACACTTGGCGCGAAGCTGACCTTCTACCCCTATTCGAGCGCGCTTGGCGCGGTCATGGTGCCGGCTTCGTCGCCGATCAAGTCGCTCACCGACATCAAGGGCCGCAAGCTCGCCGTCGCGGGCGGGCCGATCGACAAAAGCTGGCTCTTGCTGCAGGCGCAGGCGAAGAAAGACGGCATCGACCTGAAATCGGATTCGTCGATCGTCTATGGCGCACCGCCGCTGCTTGCCGCCAAGATGGCGAGCGGCGAGATGGACGCGACCATCAATTACTGGAATTTCTGCGCAGCGCTCGAGGCAAAGGGTTTCCGGCGTCTCGTCGGCATGGAGGACATCCTGCCGAAACTCGGCGCCAAGGATCGCATCGCGATGGTCGGCTACGTCTTCGATGAAAGCTGGGGCAACGCCAACCGCGAACGGCTCGCACGTTTCCTTGCGACGACGAACAAGGCCAAGGAGATCCTCGCGACCTCGGATGCGGACTGGGAGACAATCGCGCCGCTCACCGGCGCGCCCGATCAGGCCACCCTGCATGCCTATCGCGATCGCTATCGCGAGGGAATCCCGCACCGTCCGATCGCCGACGAGGAAGCCGACGCGCGCGTGCTCTATCGCGTGCTGGC
The DNA here is from genome assembly GCA_963786015.1 of uncultured Alphaproteobacteria bacterium. Lineage (GTDB taxonomy): Bacteria > Pseudomonadota > Alphaproteobacteria > Rhizobiales > Xanthobacteraceae > Bradyrhizobium. Next base: position 89,543 of record CAWAXO010000002.1, read on the forward strand.
CGAGATCGGCGGACGCGATCTGGTCGGACCTTCGCCGGAGCTCGAGCCCGGCACCTTCTACCGCCCGCCGGGAGAGTAAGGTGCTGCGACTTCTGTCCTTCGTGCTGATTCTGGTCGTCTGGTGGATCGCAGCACTTGCCATCGGCGACACGAAGCTGCCGCCACCCTCCGCCGTGCTCGCGACCATGACGAAGGAAGCCGAGTCGGGCGCGCTGTTCCTGCATCTCGGCGCGACGCTGGCCAGGGTCGTGCTTGCGTTCGTGCTGGCAATGGCGCTGGGATCGGCGATCGGCTACCTGATGGGACGGAACCGGCTGGCCAACCGGCTCGGCGATCCCTGGTTGATCCTGCTGCTCAACCTGCCGGCGCTGGTCGTGATCGTGCTGGCCTATATCTGGGCCGGGCTGACCGAAGTGGCGGCGATCACCGCGATCGCCATCAACAAGCTGCCGACCGCGGTGGTCACGCTGCGCGAGGGCACGCGCGCGCTCGATCCCGCGCTCGACGAGATGGCGACCGTGTTTGCGATGCCGCGCTGGCGGGCATTCCGGCATGTCGTGCTGCCGCAGCTTGCGCCCTACATCGCCGCAGCGGCGCGCTCCGGTCTGTCGCTGGTCTGGAAGATCGTGCTGGTCGCCGAACTGCTCGGACGTCCGAACGGCGTGGGATTCGAGATCGGCGTCGCATTCCAGCTTTTTGATATCCCGCTTCTGCTCACCTATTCGCTGACCTTCGCCGCCGTCGTGCTCATCATCGAAACCCTGCTGGTGCAGCCATTTGAAACACGCATATCCCGATGGCGGCTCCGTGCAGCTTGAAGCCGATATCCAGGGCAAGACCTACGAGAACGCGGCGAGCGGACGCCACGACGCGCTGGCTCGCATCCGCTTCACGCTCTCGCCCGGCGAGGTCGGTGTATTCGTCGGGCCGTCCGGCTGCGGCAAGAGCACGATGCTGCGGATCCTGGCCGGCCTCGACCAGGATTATCGGGGCCACGTCTCGCGCCCCGAGGGTGCGCGGGTCGGCATGGTGTTCCAGGAGCCGCGGCTGTTGCCGTGGCGATCGGTCGAGGACAATGTGCGACTCGCCGCGCCGCTCGCAGACGATGCAAGGCTCTCGGCCCTCTTCGGCATCCTCGAGCTCGACGCGCATCGCAGCCATTTCCCGGGCGAACTGTCGCTCGGCCTCGCACGACGGGTCGCGCTGGCGCGTGCCTTCGCGATCGAACCCGATTTCCTGATTTTGGACGAGCCGCTGGCCTCGCTCGACGATGCGCTCGCCGGGCGTTTGCGCGAGGAGATCGCGACGCTGGTCGGCCAGCGGGCGATCATCACGCTGCTCGTCACCCACAATCTCGACGACGCGGTTCGTCTCGGCGACCGGCTGTTCCTGTTATCGGCGCGGCCGGCGCGCATCCTGCGCGAGGTCCCAATCGCGACGCCGCGCGCGGCGCGGAGTGAGGCCGAGATCATGTCCCTCAAGGCAGGACTCATGCGTCGCCCCCAAAGCGATCACGCCGCGCGAGATGCTTCATAGAGAACCGGGACGCGTGATAGAAGCGTCATGACGGCTCAGATGTTTTCTTCAGGATTCCTTGGGAGGACTACCGATGCGACGTATCCCGGCTTCGATCGCGCTGTTGTTGATGAGCACGGCCGCGCTTTTCGCGCAAGGCAAGGGAAAAGGCATCCGCCTGTGGAATCTGACCGCGTCGACCATGACCGGCTTTGAGCTGTCGCCTGCGGGGCAGAACGCGTGGGGACCGAACCAGACCCTGAACGACAAGGACAAGGAAGTCGATCACGACGAGCGGCTGCGCATCACGGGCGTCGAGGCGGGGCGCTACGACGCCAAGGTCAGCTACGCCGGCGCAAAGCAATGCTTCGTGCGGAATATCGAGATCAGGGCCGACGCGGTGTTCTCGGTCGCCGACAAGGATCTGAAGGACTGCAACAAGTAGGCTCTGCAACAGAGGCTAGGCTTGCGCGACGGTTCAGCCGGCCGGCGTGGCGCCAGACTTCTCCGCCTTGTCATTGCTGTGCGGATATTCGCAGCGCCACTTGACCGCGGTCCATTTCGGATGCTGGCCTATCCACTGAGCAATGTAGGGCGGCGCCGCCATCGCGCATTGCTGCAGCGAAACGCTCGAGGAAAACACCAGATGCGTCTCCTCGCAGGTGGTCGGTGAAAGCACGGCACAGACGGTGACGATCAGATCGATCGGATTCATGACGGACATCCTGCGCGTCGTTCACGCAACGATAACATGAACAGTTACGGAACCGGAGCGATCAAGTTTCGGTTCCGTAGTCAAACGGTGCGTCAATGGCGCCTTTCACCTAAAAGTTAACGCCAAATACCACCCTCGCCTGATGGCGCTCGAAATTGACCAGATCGAGCGCGGCGTTCGAGCCGGCGGAACGCCCCCAGGCCTGAAGGCTCCAGGCCAACGTCAGCCGCGAGCTTTCCGATAATTGAAAATATGCGGTCGGACCGATGAACAGCGCCTCTCCTGCAAATTGCTCCAGCCCGATCCCTTCATATTTGCGGAAATACCTTGCCTCGCCGCCAAACAGGATGTTCGGCTGGACACGCGTCATCAGCGCGAACGCTGCGCCGATGGTGGATTCCTGATCGGCCTGTCCGGTCACCGCAAAGCGCGTCCATTCCGGCTGGTACAGCAGGTTGACCGCCGCGACTGTCCGGTTCGGCACGATTTCACGGTCGAAGGCGAGCGCGATCTCCGTCCCGTAGTGCCAGGCCGCCGCGCCCGTGGTCTCTTCGATCGTGTTGAGTTCATGCTCGATGGCGAACGTCAATCCGAACGGCGACGTCTCGCGGTCGAGGAAACGGTAGCGAAAATCGACGGACGCGCCCTGCCAGGCAAGCTGGCGCCGATTATCAAATCCGGCGACGCCATTAATATCGTAGGCTGCGAAAGTGCCTCCCAGCTCGATCCGAAAATCCTTGGCTGGCACGAACTCCATTTCGAGTTCTTGGCCGACGGCACGATACCGTCCGCCGTCCTTGCCAAAACGCCCCGTGGTCTGGCTCTGGAATTCGCGCTCGCCGGGATCGCCAACGTCAGTGCCAATCATGAATGCGAAGATATGTTCGGTATCGATGCCCTCGGCTCTCATCGTGCTGGGCAGCAGCGTAGCGCAACATGCCATCGTCACCAGGATTCGACTTGCGCAAATAGGCATGCATCTTCCGCTAAGCCGCTGAGCAAAATGAAGAATGCCAGCCCCCGCTGACACGGCATTCAAGCTATCACAGGGTTGAAGTGCTTGGCGAGCAATCGAAGCTCTCAATTCGCGCGCCGATATGGCATTCAATCAAGGTCCGCCCGCTCGTGGCGGCTCATAACTCAAAGGGAGGAAAATCGAATGGCCATGGTTCTCGTGTTGTACAAGAAGCCGAAAAGCGCGGAAGCCTTCGACAAGCATTACGCTTCCGTGCACATCCCGCTCGCCAAGAAAATCCCCGGCCTGAAGAGTTACGACATCAACCGCGGCCCGGTCGCGTCACCGGGCGGCGCAAGCGACGTCCATCTCGTCGCAATGCTCCATTTCAATTCGATGGATTCGCTAATGGCGGGGATGGGTTCAGCGGAAGGAAAGGCCGCGGCGGGGGATCTTCCCAACTTCGCGGACGGCGGCGCCGATCTTTATATCTACGACACCAAACCTGCTTGAGCCCGCTCAGGTTCAGCTTGACGCCTGCCACGGCTCGCGGCGTGATATCGCCGATCGAGCCGGGCAGATCGTTTCGAGATTACTTGCGCGCCGCGCAGGCGTACATGTTGATTTCCATGCCCACCGGCACTTCGACGATCTTCGGGGTCTTCCAGGTCATGCGTTTCTCCCAACTCAATGGCGGCGCCACGTTCGCGCCGTCCCAAGCGTATGGTCGCCGCACGCCCGACGCAAGGGCTGGCCTCAAATCGGGCATTTTGCCCATATGCAGATCCACTCACCGAAGATCGTGAATAAATGGGCAACGCGCCAGCCTGTCTTGGCTATTTCAACAGTCGCAACAGCGCCTTTCCCGCACGACTGTTCAGCTCCTTGGCGTCCAGCGTTGCGTCCTTGTCCGGATCGGCCGCGTTGAAGCGCTGCTCGACAACGGCGAGGTATTCATCTGCCGTCAGCGTGCCATCGTGATCGGGGTCGGCTGCAGCCATTTCCTTGGCGCTCAGGCGGCCTGCCAGCTCCTTCTTGTCGACCGTGCCGTCATGATCGCGATCAAGCTTCGCAAACAGGTCGGACGCCGCCTTCTTCGCTTCCTGAAGATCGACCGTCCCGTCATTGTCGGTGTCCAGCATCTTGACCGGACTGGCGTTACGCGGCGCGGCCAGGGCCGGCGAGTAGGCCTGCCCGAGCGTTACGGCAGCCACCATGGCGAGAATAAACCGGCGCGACATCATGATTGACCTCTCATTTCTCTTGACTAAATCTCTGTTGGCTTACTTCCAATGAAGGCGAGCTTGCCCGCCTGGTCGGGTCGGTCCCTGACAGTGTCATTATCAGGAAACGCCGTTAGAACCTGGGACGAGCCACGAGGTTCCGCAAGCCGGTAGTTAGCATCGTACCCGTCGCGAGGTGAGTATGACCGATGGGAAGTAATGTCTATAACGTCGTAAAGGCCCCAATCGGCTGGTCGTTATTCTGCAACCGAGAGCGCATCGGGGGCTATTGTTCGAGCGAAGAGGCCCTCGAGGCCGCAACGGCGTTCAGCGCCAACGCCCTCCGCGAAGGCCATCGCATCCAGATCAACGTCCCTGGAATAGAGCCGGAGGTCAGCGACGACCCGGCATGGCCAGGACGCTGGCGTTTCGATCCGAAATGACCGCCGATTACGACGCAGACCCCGGTGTTACGACGTCCGTGGTGCTGCTTGCCGTCAAAGATGGCGAAAGATTTGCGCCGGAGCGTAAACCAATCCCGATGCGCGGCGCGCGCCGGAGTGCGATCAGGTACGCCAGGGCGCTGACGTGCCGCCCTCGGGCAAGACCTGGGAACAGGCCGCGCCGCTCTTTTGGATCGCCGACGGAACGATGCCAAAATACTTCCGGAACACGCGGCTGAAATGCGATGAGCTGGAGAAGCCCCAGGCAAAGGCGACGTCCGTGATTCGCTTGCCCCCATGCGCCTCGAGTTCCTGGCGGCAGTGCTGCAGCCTGGCCCGCCAGATGTAGTCGCTGACCGTCATGCCGCGCTCGCTGAACAGCATGTGCAGGTACCGCTTGGTGCAGCCGAGCGCCGCCGAGATCTGGTCGATGCACAGGTCTGGATCGCGCAGATGCTCGCGAATGAAGGCCTGGGCGCGGATATACATCGCCTCGGGCCCGGCGCGGTCGGACGCCGTGGTGGCCTCGCGCAGCGGCAGCAGCAGCAGATCGATCAGCGTATCCGCGACACTCGCCGCGCTGTTCGGCGACAGCTTCGTCGCCTCGTCGAACGCGGCATGCGCGAAATCATGCGCGATACGGCCGGTGCCCGTGCGCGCCGAGAGCTTGCAGGCCGACATCTTGTCGACGCGAAAGCCCCGTTCCTGCAAAAGTTCCTTCGGCACGATGACGACCTCGTGCCGGGTCAAGGCCGGGCTGATGATGATGTGCGGGCAGCCGACATCATAGGCCAGGCAGTCGCCCGGCAGCAGCTCGATGTGGCGTCCTTCCTGCTCGAAATAGGACACGCCGTAGGTCTGGAACAGAATCTTGATGAAGGGATGCTCGCTCGATCGCGCCCGCGACGCCGTATGCGCGATCCGATGCTGGCTCGCCTCGATCTGGCACAGCTTGAGCCGGGAGACGGTCGCGTAGTTGATCCGCCCCTCGAACGACAGGCCCTCCAAGGGATCGACGTCGAACTGGCCGCAAAGATCGGTCAGCGCATCTGACCAACGCTGGATCTGATTCTTCGGTGTCAGCCCGCAGGTGCTGAGCGAACGTATCGTGTCGGACATTTCACCCACCGATTCGAGGTCAAAACGTTACGGCTCGCCGCGAAAGGTTCCGGAACACGGCATAACGACCCGGCCTCGATTGAGTACGCAATCCAAGGCCGCCGTTCGTGCTTGAGCAACCCGCTCCTGCTGACATCCCATTGACAATCCTCCGACTTAGTTTCCGCGGCGTCAAGTGACATCAACCTCCCGGCGATAGCACCTTTGGGCAAGGTCCCGGTTTTGACGCTGTGCAGCAAAGCGATGCGTGGCCAAAATATGCGCAAGCTTGAAACCAAAAACTTTGTCGCGTTTCGCTTCTGAGCAAACGCGTTTCGCTCTTGGGCAAGTCTCGGTTTTCCAGACCGGATAAGGATGAGAGCGGATAACATAGAAGAATTGGGCCGGTTCAACCGGAACCGTCAAAAGCTCATCATTGGGAGGACCAGAAGAATGCGCAGACTATTAATCACAACTTGCCTCGGCTCGTTGGCAACGCTCGCCGCAGGCAGCGCTCTCGCCAGCGAAGAGCTGCAAAAGATGTCGCAGAACCCGAAAGACTGGGTAATGCCTGCTGGCGATTACGCTAACACGCGCTACTCGAAACTCAACCAGATCAATGCGTCCAATGTCGGCAAGCTGCAGGTCGCCTGGACCTTCTCGACCGGCGTGTTGCGCGGCCACGAAGGCGGACCGCTCATCATCGGCAACATGATGTACGTCCACACGCCGTTCCCGAACAAGGTCTACGCGCTTGACCTGTCGCAGGAGAACAAGATCATCTGGAGCTACGAGCCGAAGCAGGATCCGAACGTCATTCCGGTTATGTGCTGCGACACTGTGAACCGTGGCCTGTCCTACGGCGATGGCAAGATCTTCCTGCACCAGGCCGACGACAAGCTCGTCGCGCTTAACGCCAAGGACGGCAAGGTCGAATGGACCGCGATCAACGGCGACCCCAGCAAGGGGCAGACCGGCACCTCGGCGGCACTGGTCGTCAAGGACAAGGTGCTGGTCGGCACCTCCGGCGGCGAGTTCGGCGTCCAGTGCAGCATGACCGCATACGACATCAAGAGCGGCAAGCAGGCCTGGAAAGCCTATTCGGGCGGAACGGACGACCAGATCCTGTTCGATGACAAGACCACTGCGCTCGGCAAGCCGGTCGGCAAGGACTTCGAGCCTGAAGACCTGGCAGGGCGATCAGTGGAAGACCGGTGGAGGCTGCACCTGGGGCTGGATCTCATACGACCCGCAGCTTGACCTTGTCTATTACGGCTCGGGCAATCCCTCGACCTGGAATCCGAAGCAGCGTCCGGGCGACAACAAGTGGTCGATGACCATCTTCGCCCGCAATGCTGATACGGGCGTGGCCAAGTGGGTCTACCAGATGACGCCCCATGACGAGTGGGACTATGATGGCGTCAACGAGATGATCCTCGCCGACGAGCAGATCAATGGTCAGCCGCGCAAGTTGCTGGTCCATTTCGACCGCAACGGCCTCGGCTATACGCTCGATCGCACCAACGGCGAATTGCTGGTTGCCCAGAAGTACGATCCGAAGGTCAACTGGACCTCCGGCGTCGACATGGACAAGAACTCGCCGACCTATGGTCGTCCGAAGGTTCTTGACGCGGCCTCGACTGAGAAGGGTGGAGAGGATCACAATACCAAGGGCATCTGCCCGGCCGCGCTCGGCTCCAAGGACGAGCAGCCGGCGGCGTACTCGCCGGACACGCAGCTGTTCTACGTGCCGACCAACCATGTCTGCATGGACTATGAGCCGTTCAAGGTGAGCTACACCGCGGGTCAGCCCTATGTCGGCGCGACGCTGTCGATGTATCCGCCTCCGGGCGAGACCAACATGGGTAACTTCATCGCCTGGGACGCGAAGACCGGCAAGATCGTCTGGTCCAACAAGGAGCAGTTCTCGGTCTGGTCGGGTGCGCTCGCAACCGCAGGCGGCGTGGTGTTCTACGGCACGCTGGAAGGCTACCTCAAGGCGGTCGATGCCAAGACGGGCAAGGAGCTCTACAAGTTCAAGACTCCGTCCGGCATCATCGGCAACGTCACGACCTATGAGAACGGCGGCAAGCAGTATGTCGCAGTTCTCTCCGGTGTCGGTGGCTGGGCTGGCATCGGCCTCGCTGCCGGTCTGACCGATCCGACTGCCGGTCTCGGTGCCGTCGGTGGCTACGCGGCGCTCAGCAACTACACCGCACTCGGCGGAGCGCTGACGGTGTTCTCGCTGCCGCAGCAATAAGGCTGGACTAAGCCTCGTCCCGGCGCATGAAGCTTCATACGCCGGGACATCTGCCATCGAAATTCGAGGATAGACTTTTGCGCATGATCAAGTTGGTGGCTGCCGCGATGGTTCTCGTGGCGGCCGGAGGAATTGCATTCGCGGACCCGGTCGATCCGACCGCGGTCAAGAACGAAGACGGCAAATATTTCGATAAGGAAGGAAACCCGACCTACAAGATCTCATCCGACGGGACCGTGGACTGGTACACCTATTCCGGATATCGCCGTTACCATTCCGAGTGCCATGTCTGTCATGGGCCGGACGGAATGGGATCGAGCTACGCACCGGCACTGAAGGACTCGCTCAAGACGATGACTTACGCGAAATTCTTGGAGGTGGTCGCGAGCGGTCGCAAGAACATCACCACGTCCCAGGAGAACGTGATGCCGGCCTTCGGCGACAATCCGAACGTGGCCTGCTACATGGACGACCTTTATGTTTATCTGCGCGCCCGCGCCAATGATGCATGGGGTCGCGCTCGCCCTGCGAAGCACGAGGACAAGACCGAGGCTTATACCCAGGCGGAAAATTCCTGTATGGGCGTCAAGCACTGAGCCAAGTACCGAGCATCGTGCGAAGCATGGACGACAACGCGCCTCGCGGGCGTTGAAGAAAAGGAGAATTAAGAGATGAAGACGCGCGCCGCCGTGGCATTCGAAGCAAAGAAGCCGCTTGAAATCGTCGAAGTCGATCTTGAGGGCCCCAAGGCCGGCGAGGTGCTTGTCGAAATCAAGGCGACCGGAATCTGCCACACCGATGCCTACACGCTCGACGGCTTCGACAGCGAAGGAATTTTCCCGTCGATCCTGGGTCATGAGGGCGCAGGCATCGTCCGCGAGGTCGGCGCCGGCGTGACCTCGGTCAAGCCAGGCGACCATGTGATTCCGCTCTACACGCCCGAATGCCGCCAGTGCAAAAGCTGCCTGAGCCAGAAGACCAACCTTTGCACCGCGATCCGCGCGACCCAGGGCAAGGGCGTGATGCCTGACGGCACCAGCCGCTTCAGCTACAAGGGCAAGCCGATCTACCACTACATGGGCTGCTCGACCTTCTCGAATTTCACGGTGCTGCCGGAAATCGCGGTGGCGAAGATTCGCGAGGACGCCCCCTTCGACAAGAGCTGCTACATCGGCTGCGGCGTCACGACAGGCGTCGGCGCCGTGGTCAACACCGCAAAGGTCACGCCAGGCGCGAATGTCGTGGTGTTCGGACTTGGCGGCATTGGCCTCAACGTCATCCAGGGCGCCAAGATGGCGGGCGCCGACAAGATCGTCGGCGTCGACGTCAATGACGGCAAGGAGGAATGGGGCCGCCGCTTCGGCATGACCCACTTCGTCAATCCGAAGAAGGTCTCGGGCGACATCGTTGCGCATCTCGTTACGCTCACCGATGGCGGCGCGGACTACACCTTCGATTGCACCGGCAACACCACGGTGATGCGCCAGGCGCTGGAAGCCTGCCATCGCGGCTGGGGCGTCTCCGTGATCATCGGCGTGGCGGAGGCCGGCAAGGAGATCGCCACCCGCCCCTTCCAGCTCGTGACCGGCCGTGTCTGGAAAGGCACCGCGTTCGGCGGCGCGCGTGGCCGCACCGATGTGCCGAAGATCGTCGATTGGTACATGAACGGAAAGATCCAGATCGACCCGATGATCACCCACACGCTCAAGCTCGAAGACATCAACAAGGGCTTCGACCTGATGCACGAGGGTAAATCGATCCGTTCAGTCGTCGTGTTCTGATTCGAAAAACGTCAAACAGAGGAGGATTGACCCATGACTGTTCACATCCACCCGTCCGTCGACAGCGGCGTTAAAAAAGGCAGCGGCAGCTTCGCCGGCGGAACGCTGGTCTGCAAATGCAAGGACAAGCCAGTCAAGGTCGGCATCAAGGGCGATGTCGCGCACAACCACGCCTGCGGCTGCACCAAGTGCTGGAAGCCTGATGGCGCGATCTTCTCGGTCGTCGCGGTCGTGCCGAGCCAGAACGTGACGGTGCTCGAGAACGGCGACAAGTTGCAGGTCGTCGATGCGGCCGCCGTGATCCAGCGCCATGCCTGCAAGGCCTGCGGCACGCATATGTACGGCCGCATCGAGAACAAGGGCCATCCGTTCTATGGCCTCGACTTCATCCATCCGGAGCTGTTCCAGGAGCAGGGCTCGGCCGCGCCCGGCTTCGCGGCGTTCGTGTCCTCGGTCATCGAGTTCGGCGTCAAGCCCGATGAGATGAATGGTATCCGCGCCCGGCTGAAGGAATTGGGGCTCGAGCCCTATGATTGCCTCTCGCCGGCGCTGATGGACGCGATCGCCACCCATGTGGCGAAAGCCAAAGCCGCCTGAACAAAGCGGCTTGATCGATCGCCTTTATTACCTCTCCCAACTGCCCCGGAAGCCTCGCCCCGCATCTGCGTGGCGAGGCTTTCTTCGTCAGTCGCTGAATCATCTGCAAGCTCATGGCCGGCATGTCGGTCACGGATGACCGTCGCCGCGGTTTTGACAAACGAACAAGGCAAAACACTTCCCTGTGAACTTGACGACACGTGATTTCTGATAGCATTCATTTCACAGGCCCGAAGCGACGATCCCGCCACACCACGAGGAGGACTCATCTAGACACGATTACCAATTTGGTCGTGCAATGAGATCTGTCGGCTTTCCGTCCATCATGCATGAGGTACGGGAACGCGCACGGTAACGACGCAAGCGAATGGGAAATGTGTTCCGGCTTGCGGTGGACCAGACATCTTAAAGCTTAAAAAGAGCGAGGAAACGATCATGATCAAGGTGAAGATCAACGGCCAGGAACGCAGCTGGGATGGCGATCCCGATCTGCCGTTACTCTGGTTTCTCCGTGACGAAACAGGACTGACGGGAACCAAATTCGGCTGCGGCCAGGCATTCTGCGGCGCCTGCACCGTGATAGTCGACAAGGAGGCAGTGCGCTCCTGTATCACGTCAGTGAACGACGTCGTCGGCCGCGAGGTCACGACCATCGAAGGTCTGCACCCGACCGGCGATCACCCGGTGCAGAAGGCGTGGCGTCAGATGAACGTCCCGCAATGCGGCTATTGCCAGGCCGGGCAGATCATGCAGGCCGCGGCACTCCTGACCGAGAACCCCAAACCGAGCCACGATCAGATACGCGAAGCGATGTCCGGTAACATCTGCCGCTGCGGTTGCTACCAGCGCATCGAGAACGCGGTGAAGCTCGCATCGACGGGGGTGTGATCATGAACATCATCGCAAACCCCAACAAGCTCCGTGGCTTTGAAAAGCACATCAAGGTCGAGAACGTTTCGCGCCGCAGCATCCTCAAGGGCCTCGGCCTCACCGGCGCTTTCGTGCTGGCCGCGCCTGTCATGTCGCGCCCTGCCTTCGCCTACGAGACCGGCGCGGGCAAGATGCCGCACGGCGTCGTGGTCGATCCGCGCGTCTTCGTCGCGATCGCTCCCGACGGCATCGTAACGATCGTCGCGCACCGCTCCGAGATGGGAACAGGCGTGCGCACCAGCCTGCCGCTGATCGTGGCGGAGGAAATGGAAGCCGACTGGTCGCGCGTCCGCGTCCAGCAGGCGCATGGCGACGAGGTCAAATTCGGCAACCAGGACACCGACGGATCGCGCAGCACGCGGCACTACCTGATACCGATGCGGCAGATCGGCGCTTCGGCGCGCTCGATGCTGGAAGCGGCCGCCGCCAAGAAGTGGGGCGTGCCCGTCACCGAGGTGAAGGCGCAGAACCACGAGGTCGTCCACTGCCGCGAGCAGCCGCCGCATCGGGTTCGGCGATCTCGCCGCCGATGCCGCCAAGGAATTGGTGCCGAGCATCGAAGGGCTGAAGCTGAAGGACCCGAAGAACTTCCGCTATCTCGGCAAGGGCGACGTCAGCATCGTCGATCTCCACGACATCACGATCGGCACCGCGCATTACGGCGCCGATACGCGGCTGCCCGGCATGAAATATGCGGTCATTGCCAGGCCTCCCGTCACGGGCGGCAAGGTGGTGTCGTTCGACTCCAGCGCTGCGATGAAGGTGTCCGGCGTCGAGAAGGTCATGGAGGTCAAGGGATGGCCGTGGCCCTCGAAATTCCAGCCGCTCGGCGGCGTGGCCGTCATCGCCCGCAACACGGGAGCGGCGATCAAGGGCCGCGACGCGCTGAAGGTCGTCTGGGACGATGGCGCCAACGCCAAATACGAGTCGGTCGCCTACCGGGCCGAGCTCGAAGAGGCCGCGCGCAAGCCCGGACTGATCGTCCGCAAGGAAGGCGATGTCGATGCCGCCTTGAAGGGCGCCGACAAGGTGATCGTGGGCGAGTACTACCTGCCCCACTTCGCCCATGTCAGCATGGAGCCGCCGGTCGCGGTCGCCGACGTCAAAGGCGACAAGGCCGAGATCTGGGCCCCCGTGCAAAGCCCTGGCGGCACGCGCGAGGACGTCGCCAAGACGCTCGGCATCCCCGAGGAGAACGTGACCGTCAATGTCACGCTGCTCGGCGGCGGCTTCGGCCGCAAGTCGAAATGCGACTACGCGCTGGAAGCGGCGTTGCTGTCGAAGGAGCTCGGCGCGCCCGTCAAGGTGCAGTGGACGCGTGAGGACGATGTCCGCCACGACTTCCTGCACACGGTCTCGGTGGAGCGTATCGAGGCCGGTCTCGACAAGAGCGGCAAGGTGATCGCCTGGCGGCATCGCAGCGTCGCCCCAACCATCGCCTCGACCTTTGCGGCCGGCGCGAACCATCAGGCGCCGTTCGAGCTCGGCATGGGACTGATCGACAATCCGTTCGAGATCGCCAACCTGCAGTGCGAGAACCCGGAAGCAGCCGCGCATACCCGCATCGGCTGGTTCCGTTCGGTCTCGAACATCCCGCGTGCGTTCGCGGTGCAGTCGATGGTCGCCGAGATCGCCCTTGCCACGAAAAAGGACCAGAAGGACATGCTGCTCGAGCTGATCGGCTCGCCGCGCATCGTCAATCTGTCGTCGGTGAAGGACCCCTGGAACTATGGCGAGCCCTATGACAGCTACCCGATCGACACCGCGCGTCTGCGGAAGGTGGTCGAGCTGGTGGCCGAAAAGGGCGACTGGGGACGCTCCGTGGCGAAAGGCCGCGGCCTCGGCATCGCCGCGCATCGCAGCTTCGTCAGCTATATCGCGACCATTGTCGAGGTCGAGGTCGGCGAGAAGGGCAAGCTGACGGTGCATCAGGTCGACACCGCGATCGATTGCGGCACCTATGTCAATCCGGAGCGCATCCAGTCGCAGATCGAGGGCGCTGCGATCATGGGGCTGAGCCTCGCCAAATATGGCGAGATCACCTTCAAGGATGGCAGGGTTCAGCAGGGCAATTTCGACGACTTCCCGCTGGTGCGGATCGACGAGGCTCCGCTGGTAACCAACGTCCACATCGTACCGCCGGGGCCCGACACGCCACCGAGCGGCGTCGGCGAACCGGGCGTGCCGCCCTTCGCGCCTGCGTTGATCAATGCGATCTTCGCCGCGACCGGCAAGCGCATCCGGACGATGCCGATCGGCAAGCAGTTGGAGACCTGATCGCGCAGGACGCTTGCTTGCGGGCGATGCGACCCCGGAACGTTCCACCGCATCGCCCGTTTCCATTGATCTGAACGGAGGCAGATCAATGGACAGCAAACGCACCAAGGCCAGGCTCATCAAGAATGCGGCGCTCGCGGCTCCCCTGCTCGCGGGCGTCCTTGTTTTGGGACTACAGACCGCGCGCGCCGAGGACGCCGCCACGCGGCCGAACGCGACCGCGACGCGGCCGGCGAAAGAGGGACCCGATCAGACATCCGTCCCGAACAACGCGCCGCCGGCGACCGCAACTCAGACGACCGGCGAAGCGAACCGCGATCCCACGATCAAGAAGATGAACGAGGACGAGAAGCAGAAGGTCGACACCAAGGGCAAATAAGCCGGGTGGAAATAGACCAGGCGCAAACAAAAAACATGTGGCGGGTGTTCAGCCCGCCACATGCCTTTAGTGGGTCGCTTCTTATCGGTCGCGTTCAGATCACTTCTTGACCGCGAACACCCAGACGACGCCGCCCTGCGGAACGTTGTTCTCGACGCCGATATTGTTGGTCGTCGCCAACGCATCCTGGATGCGCTGCGCGTCGACGCCCCAGCCGGACTGGATCGCGACGTACTGCGTGCCGTCGATCTCGTAGGAGATCGGCATGCCCATGATGCCCGAGTTGGTCTTCTGCTGCCACAGGATCTCTCCGGTCTTGGCGTCGAAGGCCCTGAAGTTGCGGTCGTTGGTGCCGCCGGCAAAGACGAGATCGCCTGCGGTCGCCAGCACCGAACCGAACATCGGCGTCTTCGCGAAGTTCTGCGTCCAGACCTTCTTGCCGGTCGACGGATCCCATGCCTGCAACTCGCCATAGTGATCCGAACCGGGAACAACCTTCAGGCCGATGTCCTCAGGCTTGGTGCCGAGCCAAAGCTCACCCGGCTTCAGCGGTACCTTCTCGCCGGTGAACCCGCCGCAGAAATTCTCGTTGGCGGGAACGTAGACCAGTTTGGTCTTCTGGCTATACGCCGCCGACGGCCAGTCCTTGCCGCCCCACAGGGACGGACAGAAGTCGACCCGCTTGCCGAGCACCGGCTTGTGCGCGGGATCGACGATCGGTCTGCCGGTTTCCGGTTCGATGCCTTTCCAGACATCGGTTTTCACGAAAGGCCAGCCTGCCACGTAGTTGATGCGGTCCGGTTTACGCTCCAGAACCCAGAAGATCGCATCGCGGCCGGGATGGATCAGACTCTTGAAAGTCCGTCCGTCCCGTTGAAGGTCGATCAGCATCGGCGCCTCCACCTCGTCCCAATCCCAGGAATCGTTCTGATGGTACTGGTGGTGCGCCTTGATCTTGCCCGTTGCGGGATCGAGCGCGAGAACGGAGGTTGTGTAGAGATTGTCGCCGGGGTGACCATCACCGGGCCAGGGCGCGGCGTTGCCAACGCCCCAATAGATCGTCTTGGTCTCGGGGTCGTAGTTGCCGGTCATCCAGGCCGAGCCGCCACCGCTCTTCCAGTCGTCGCCCTTCCAGGTGTCATGGCCCGGTTCGCCCTCCCCCGGAATGGTGAAGGTCCGCCATAGCTCCTTACCGTCATTGGCGTCGTACGCGACCACATAGCCGCGCACGCCGTATTCACCGCCGGAGCCGCCGACGAACACCTTGCCGTCGATCACTAGCGGCATCAGGGTGAGGTACTGGCCCTTCTTGTAATCCTGGACCTTCGTATCCCAAAGCACCTTGCCGGTCTTGGCGTCGAGTGCGACGACATGATCGTCCGTGGTCGCGAGATAGAGCTTGTCCTGCCAGAGGCCGACGCCGCGGCTGGTCGGATGCAGCTGGAACAGATCGTCGGGAAGCTGCCGCTTGTAGCGCCAATACTCGTCGCCGGTTTTCGCGTTCAGCGCGATCACCTGCCCCATGGGCGTGGCCACGAACATGACGCCATTGTTGACGATCGGGGGCGCCTCATGTCCCTCGATGACGCCGGTCGAGAATGTCCAGACCGGTGTCAGGTTCTTGACGTTGGTGGTATTGACCTGATCAAGCGGACTGTAGCCCTGCCCGTCATAGGTGCGGCGATACAGCATCCAGTTGCCCGGCTCCGGATTTTCCAGGCGCTGCTGCGTCACCGGGCTGTAATTTTCGATTGGGCCGGCGACTGCGGCGGCAGAGACAAAGCAGGTGAGCGCGACGGCACTCGACAATAGCCATTTCTTCATGGTCATGGATTAGGTCCTCCCTATGTTCGTTTTCGCTGAAGTATTTTGTTTTTGCGGCGCGAAATCGGTGCGGTAGTTTTGCGTCATCCTCCTGCCTAGACACCTACCTTTCCGATGAAGAGTGCGGCGACCGTGAGCGAGCCGTCGGCGATCGCCAGTGGAAGCGCCGGCAAACGGCGCGTTGCCGGTCCGAACACGACCTGTGCGCTCTGGCGCGGGTCATATTCGGAATTGTGACACATGCACTTGAGCACGTCCTTGTTGTTGGTTTCCGACTTCACCCACGCGGTGACAGGACAGCCAGCATGAACACAGACGGCAGAGTAAGCAACGATTCCGTCGGCGGCATGCGCCTTCGTATCGTCGTCGAGCTCGGCGACGTCGAGCTTGACGATCAGGACCTCGTTCAATCGCGAACCGCGGCGAACCACCGAACTCTTCGGATCCTGCGGCCAGGCGCGCACCGGCGGACCGCCGAGCTTGAGATCATCGGGCTTGATGACCTCGCCCTTCCGCTCGCCATCGGAGACGACGAACAGGTCGCCCTTCTGCGGCCGCATGTCCGCGCCGGGCTTCTCGTCATCGGCCGTGGCAGAATTCACCGCCGCAAGACAGGCGCCGGTGGCAAGTGCTGAAAGCAAGACGGAGCGGCGGGTATGATCAGCGCAGCACGCTGTCTGGCCGACTTCGCCGGTGGGTTCTTGATTTTGTTTTGAATCGGGCATGAGTGAAAGTGAGCGCCGCGACTCGGCCAAAAAAATGGCGAGCATTCGTTCGCGCGATTCTATTTCTCTTCGAGGCCATGCTTTGCATGCGAAACGAATGTTGTATGCCACACGCCAGCGCAGGCGTGATCGCGCGCGATGCTTGCAAAGGCATGTTGCGTTGCGTCCCTGCCATTGATGTCCCTGGTGCTCCGCAATAACAGCAGGCCTGCGTCAAAATTTCGCGGCGATCTCGACCAGGCGACGATGCGCGCTCTCGCGCGCGGCGCGGATCGGTTCGGCGGGACCGGTGGTCGGTCCGATCGGTATGAAGCGCACGTCGCTGACGCCGATGAAGCGCAGCGCCTCCCGCAGATAGGGCGTGGCCATGTCGATGCGTCCGCGGTTCATGCCGGTAACGAAATCGCCGCCGCTTGCGAGGATGACGACCGTCGGCCTGTCCTTGAGCAATGGCAGGTATCCCCGCGCGGGATCGAAGCGAAACGTCAGCCCGGGCTGGTTGATGACGTCGAGCCATTGCTTCAGCTTGTAAGGAATGCCGAAGTTCCACATCGGCGTCGAGATCAGCACCCGTTCGGCCAGTGCGAAGCGGACGGCAATGCGTTCGGCGACGGCGAACGCATCGCGCTCGGCGTCGGTGAAACCCCGCCCGGTCATGCGCGCATATTTCGCATCCAGGATCGAACCATCGAATTCCGGAAGATGATCGCGCCACAGGTTCATCTCGTCGACATCCCAGTCCGGCCGCACCGCGCGGAAACGATCGACGAAAACCCGTGCGCCCGCCGAGGACTCGAACTCCGCGCGCGGCGAACAGCTCAGATGAAAGAGCTTGGGCATCCCCTTAAGCCCTTCTCAGCCGAGCGCCTTCATCACCGCATCGGCATTGGTGACGACGGATACGTTTTGCAGCGCGAAGTTGATCGAGGCGTTGTGCCAGTCCGCGTTCATGGTCGAGCAGCAATCCTCGGGCACGACCATGAAGTAGCCCTTGTCGGCGCCGGTGCGCGCGGTGTGCTCCACCGACATGTTGGTCCAGGCGCCGGTATTGATGATGACGTCGCGGCCGGTCGCCTTGAGGATGGTCTCAAGCCGCGTGCCCTCCCAGGCGCTCATGCGCATCTTCTCGACGACGAAGTCGCCGCTGCGCGGTTCCAGCCCCTGCACGGGCGCCGCGCCCCAGGACCCCCGTACCATCGCCTTGCTGTCGACCAGCCCCTCGAACAGCGGCGCGTTCAGCGTGACGCCAGGCGCGCCCGGCTCGACGATGAACCAGACATGGATGATGACGACGCCGCGCGCCCGCGCCGCTTCCGCGAGCCTGCGGACATTTTCGACGACACGCTGCTGCCGCGCATGAGCCGGCGCACCGGAGTCTGCGAACGCACCGCCTTCCATGATCACATCGTTCTGCAGATCCTGGATGATCATGGCGCAGCGTTTGGGATCGAGCTGCATGTCGCCGCCGGCGAGTTGCGGCGCCGGTGCAGCGGTATTCGCTGCGGGACCACCGGAGCGCTTGGCGCTCATATACGGCTCGTGGCGTGGCCCGACCTTGGTCGGGATCGCATAGACCGAATGGGTCGCGGTCAGATAGAGCGTGCGGAAGTCGGGTCCACCCCAGGCGAGGTTGGCGACGAGTTCAGGAACGCGCAGCTTGCCGAGCAATTCGCCCGACGGCGCGTAGACCCAGACGCCGCCCGGCGCCGTGACCCAGACATTGCCGCGCTGATCGCATTTCATGCCGTCGGGCACGCCGGGCTCGAGCTCGGAACGAATGCCGCTGGCAAACACGCGTGCGTTCGCCAATCCGCCATCGGACTCGATGTCGAACACGCGGATCAGCGCCTGCACGGTGTCGTTGACGTAAAGCAGTCGCTCGTCGGGCGAAAAGCACAGGCCGTTCGGCTGCTCGAACAGATAGCGGTCGACCACGAGCCTTGGCGCACCGCCGCCGGGCGGAACGCGATAGACCCCCTGGAAGCCGAGCTGACGTGGCCGTTCCACGCCATAGACCGGCATGCGGCCATACCAGGGATCGCTGAAATAGATCGCGCCGCTCGAATGCACGCAGACGTCATTCGGGCTGTTCAGCTCCTGGTTCTCGACATGCGAGGCCAGCACTTCGCGCCTTCCATCGGGCCGCTCGCGGATCAGGGACGATGTCGCATGCTCGCAGACGATCAGGTTCAGCTCGGCGTCATAGGTCATGCCGTTGCATTTGTTCGAGGGACGGCGGACCTCGACAACGCCGCGCCGCGCGTCCCATCGTCGCCGAACATCGGCAGGCATGTCCGAGAACAGGAGAAACTGCTCGACGGGATGCCAGATCGGCCCTTCGGTGAAGTCGAACCCGGTCGCGACCTGCCCCACCGGCGCGTAGGGATCGATCAGGTTCTCGAACTCAGGCCGCAGCGTCACATGCGTCATCGAACCCTCCTCAGGCGGGGAACCAGTGCCTTTGCGGCAGGCTCTGCACGACGGGACCGGGCACCTGATCGTGCAGGCGGCCGACGACCGCGCCGCCTTCGATCTTGGCCGGCCGGTCGTGCACCGGAAGCAGATAGCGCGAGCTGCTCAGCAGCTTCTTGATCGCGGCCTTCTCAGCCCGCTTGGACGTACCGTGATTGCCCGTCGTACGCGGCTCGGCGTCCTGGATTTCGTTGAAGGGCGTCACGATCTGATCGTTGAAGTCGTAGATCACGTCGCCGCAGATGGTGGCGATGCCATCAGCAGTATGGACATGGATGTTCATCGAGCCCTCGGTGTGCGCGTTGGCCGCATCGCAGTAGACACCGGGCATCAGCTCGACCGGGCCCGTCAGTTCGAGATCCAGGAAACGCAGCGCGCTCTTGGTATGCAGGCGATCGATCAGGTGCTTGATGTCGGGCGCCGGATACTGCGGATGCATCAGGCCCGAGACCGAATATTCAAGCTCGCGCCGGTTGACGACGACCGTCGTGTTCATCGGAAACAGGTCGTCCTTGCCGGCGTGATCGATATGCAGATGCGTGTGGCAGACAAAGCGCACATCGCCCATCCGCACGCCGTGACGCATGAGCTGGTTCTCGATCATGTTCTCATGAAACTGCAGGCCGCGCATGCCCAGCGTTTCCATGATCTGGTTGGAGCGGTAGCCGGTGTCGATGACGACCGGATAAGGCCCGCCGAGGATCAGGAAGCCGAGCGTCAGGACGCGGCGGGTACGGCCGCAATCGCGCCCCAGCACGAGGAAGCTCGATTCCAGCTCGATATCGCCATAGTCCAGGATCTTGATTTCCAGCGGCATTGTCTCTCCCCGTGATCTCTCTTCTTATGTCTCAAGCCGATAGACGCGCATGGCCGTGGTGCTGAATACCGCCTCGCGCTCCTGCGCGCCGAGCGGCGCAGTCGCCGCACGAAACGCGTCGATCAGTTCGCGATAGCTGGTCCACAGCTTCTCGATGGGAAAATTGGAGCCGAACAGGCAGCGCTCGGCGCCGAATATCGCAACCGTCTCGGCAACGAGATCGGCGACATGCGCGGGATCGTTGCGGTGGATGAAAGTGCCGAGGCCTGACAGCTTCGAGACGATGTTCGGACAGGTTGCGAGCCGCTGCATTCCCTCGCGCCATGCCGCGCGCCCCTGCGGCGACAGGTCTTCGAGCATGCCCGCATGCTGCAGGATGAACGTCACCTTGGGACAGGATTCGGCCAGGCGCGCGGCGCTCGCCATCTGCGGCGCGAACACCTGCAGGTCGAAGCTGAACTTGTAGTCCGCGAGCCGTGCGACATTGCGCCGGATGACGGGATCATCGCAAAGATCGGGACGCGCCGCGAAGCGATAGAGCGGATTGTCATGCCAGTGCAATTGCATGCGCACGCCGCGCACCAGCGGATAGCGCGCCAGACGATCGAGCTGCGGACGCACGTCCTCGACAGAGAGATCGGCATAGGCAACGATGGCGTGCGGCCAGCCGAGTTCGTCCGCGGTTTCCTGCACCCACGCCGCCTCATCCCCGAAACGATCATTGGCCCAGTTGGTCTGCACATAGACCGATCGGTTCACGCCACAGCCTTCGAGATCGGCGAGATATTCCTCGATCGGGTAGTCGCGGCGGATCGGCTCGTAGGGGCCGAAGATGCGGGGCTGCATCGGTCCCGTGAGCCACGGCAGATCGGCCTGACGCCAGATATGGTGATGCGCGTCGACGATGCCGGTCACGCCGCTCTCCTCTCTCCAAGCGAAAGAATATGCGAGACGATCGCGCTGCTTGATCCGGCGTCGAGAAGATCGTCGACAAAGCGTTCGATCGCGATCAGCGCCTCGGTCTGCGGCTTGAATCCCGGGCCGGTCGCGAGCGGCGTCATCCAGCACAGGCGCCAGGAGCGGCGCGACAGTTTTGCGACCGCATCGCGCAGCGCGGAGACATCGCCACGTTCCAGCCCGTCCGAGATCACGACGACGGCGGCGCCACGCGCATAACCGGCAAAGCGCGGCACGGCAAGAAACGCCTGCAGGGCATCGCCGATCCGCGTGCCGCCGTCCCAATCGCTGACCAGATGCGCGGCGGCATTCAATGCCTGCTCGCGGCGCTTCACCCGCAGCGACCGCGTCACCCGCGTCAGCCTGGTGCCGAAGGTGAAGACTTCGACATTTGGCGCGGCCTGGATCAGCGCGTGCGCGAGCTTCATATTGTCCTCGGTGCGTGCCTTCATCGAGCCGGAGACATCGATCAGCAGCAGCACCTTGCGCAGCCGCTGCCGCCGCTTCAGCCGCCCGAGCCGCAACACTTCGCCGTCGTTGCGCACGCTGTCGCGCAATGTCCGGCGCAAATCGGCAAACGGGCCGCGGCGTGCCCGCATCCGCCGGTGACCTCGACGGCGCGGCAGGCGCGACCGCGCCTCGCGGGAGAAGCGGCGCAAGGCATCACCCGTCGCGCGCGTCTCGAAGCGGCGCGCCACCAGCGCCTCTGCGCGGGCGGCAGCGAGCCCGGATTCGTTGGCCTCGTCGGCAAGCAGGGCTTCGTCGTCACCGCGCCCCTCTTCCTGGAGGCGGACGACGTCCTCATCATCAGGTCCAGCGTGATCGAGCGCCTCGCTGCCGCGAAAATGAATGTCGAACAGCCGATCATAGGTCGCGCGCCGTTCGGGCGGCGGCGCCAGCGTCGCCAGTCCCGCGCGATGAATATCCTCGAGACTCCGTGGCCCCAGTAGCTCGATCGCCGAGAGAAACGTGCTGGTCTGATCCGGCGCGACCGCAAAGCCGTTGACACGCAACAGCGTGGCAAAGGAGACGAAGACATGCGCGGCACGCGGCAAACGCAATTCGTCGCTCATGCCGCCGCCTCCGCAATCAAGGCGTCGAGCCGTCCCGAGATGAAGGTGAGGTCTTCCTCATCCTTGATCGCGACGCCGATCGACCGTTTGAAGGCATCGGGCCAGCGCGCGCCGCCCTTGTGCAGCAAGGTCGCGGCCTCCGCCCAGTCAACTGCTTCCGCAATACCCGGCGCCTTGCTGAGTGGTTCCCGCCTGAGCTTGCCGACGGCGGCGACGACAGCGCGCGCGGTCGACTCTGCGACGCTGGAGGCCCGCATCATGATGATGCGCGCCTCGCGCTCGGCCGTCGGATATTCGATCCAGTGGTAGACGCAACGGCGGCGCAGCGCCTCATGAAGGTCGCGCGTGCGGTTCGACGTCAGGATCACGACCGGCCGCTCCATGGCTCGGACGGTGCCGCGCTCCGGAATGGAGATCTGGAAGTCGGACAGGAACTCGAGCAGGAAGGCCTCGAACTCCTGGTCGGCGCGATCGATTTCATCGATCAGAAGCACCGTCGAATCCGGCGCGCGCAGCGCCGCGAGCATCGGACGCTCGATCAGAAAGGCTTCGCCATAGATGTCGATGCTCTCTTCGCCCGCCTGCCGGATCGCCAGCATCTGACGCGGATAGTTCCACTCATAGAGCGCGGCCGATGCGTCGATCCCCTCATAGCATTGCAGGCGGATCAACCGGCGGCCGAGCACGGCGGCGATGGCTTTCGCGGCCTCGGTCTTGCCGACGCCGGGCGCGCCTTCGAGCAGCAATGGCTTGCCCAGCGCGAGCCCGAGATAGGCGGCCGTCGCGACACCCTCATCCGCAAGGTAATAGGCGGACCGCAGCGCCTTCTCCAGCGCCTCCGGACTGTCGATGCCGACGATGTTGCTGCGGACCGCCATCTAAAAACCCTAGCGTCGCGGCTGCGGCCGCGCGCCGCCCTGCGCCTTGATCGCGCGCAGCACCTTCTCCGGCGTGATCGGCAGTTCGTCGATGCGCACGCCGACCGCGTTGAAGATCGCGTTGGCGACCGCGGGCAATACGGGATTGGCGCACATCTCGCCCGGTCCCTTGGCGCCGAACGGACCATCGGCCGCCGGCCGCTCCAGCACCGCGATGTCGTGCGGACAGATGTCGCCGGGCCCCGGCATCAGATATTCGACGAAGTCGCGCGGCCCGTGGCCCGGGTTGGGATAATACGGCTCCGGCGTCTCGTAGAGCGCGTGGCTGACGCCCATCCAGGCACCGCCGACGAGCTGCTGCTCGACCAGCCGCGGATTGAGCGCGCGGCCGAGTTCATAGGCGCTGTCCATGCGCACCATCGCGACCTCGCCGGTCTCGTCATCGACCTCCACCTCGGCGACGAGGCAGGCATGCGCGTAACAGGTCGCGGGCGACATCTCGCCGGTCTCGGGATCGACGTTCGGACAGCGGCACCAGGAAGATGCCGCGCCCCGCGATCGTCTTGCCCTGCTTGAATTGCGCGGCGATCGCGACGTCCTTGGTCGAGATCGAACGATGCGGTGCGCCCTTGACGTGGATGTTGCCGCGGCCGTCGGTCTCGAGATCGGCGGCGTTGACCTCGAGTTCCTCGGCGGCCGCCTCCATCATGACGCCCCGCGCCTCCTTTGCCGCCGCCATCACGGCGTTGCCGACCCGGTGCGTGCCGCGCGAGGCGAACGAGCCCATGCAATGCGGCCCGGTATCGGAATCCGCGGTATCGACATAAACGTCCTCGACGGGCACGCCGAGCGTCTCCGCGCAGATCTGCCGCGTCACCGACTTCATGCCCTGGCCGAGATCGATCGACGACAGTGCGACGGTGAATTTTCCCGTCGGATTGGAATGAACCAGCGCCTGGCTGGGGTCGCCGCCGAGATTCATGCCGATGGGATAGTTGATCGAGGCAATGCCACGTCCGTGATGCCTGGCCATGTCAGCGCCTCCTGTTGCCGAAGACGGAAGAGAAACGCGCCGCGCCATGCGATGGCGTCTGCGGCGCTGGTGAAGGCGGCGGAGGCGGAGGTGGCGGCGGCACCGGCCGTTGCTCGAAGGCTGGAATCGACGTCCCTCGATCGTAGCTCGTGCGCTGCTGCGCAGGAGCTACGCGTGATGCGACCGGTTCGCGCGGCGTCGGCGTGACCGTTGCCCGATCGCCGCCGCCATCGTGGCGCGAGGACATCCGCTTGAATTCCTCGCGCAGCGGCCACTTGGCCTTTTCGGCGGCGACCTGCACGCATTCGATCAGTGCGGTGTTCTTGGCCTCGCGCCGGTGCGCCTTCATGTCTCCGTCCCGATAGGCGTTGAGGATGCGAAACTCCATCGGGTCGATGCCGACGAGATGGGCGAGCTTGTCCATCTGGCATTCGATCGCGAAATCCATGGCGGTGACGCCGAAGCCGCGCATCGCGGTCGCGGGCGTGCGGTTGGTGAACACGCAATAGATGTCGCCATAGACGTTGGGGATCGTGTACGGGCCCGGCAGATGCGCGGCGCATTTCACCACCGCATAGCTCGACAACCGCGTATAGGCGCCGCTGTCGAAATAGGCGCGGATCTTGCGCGCAACGATGCGCCCGTCGCGCTTGACGCCGTCCTTGACATAGATGCGCTCGGCGCCGCGCGGCGGGCCGTATTGCATCTCCTCCTCGCGGCCGAACTGGTAGCGCACCGGCCGGCCGGTCAGCATCGCGCCGAGAATGGCGAGCGGCTCGGTGAGCGTATCGACCTTGCCGCCGAAGCCGCCGCCGACCGTTCCGCCGATGAAGTGGAACGTGTTGGAGGGCACGTCGAGGATCTTCGCGCAGGTGTCGAGCGAGAAGAACAGCGCCTGCGTCGAGGTGTACACGACATAGCGCCCGTTGGTGTCGGGCGCGGCGATCGAGCCGTTGGTCTCGGTCGGCGCATGCTCGATCGGCGACATCTGATAGCGCTGCTCCAGCACATGGTCCGCCTCGGCGAACCCGCGTTCGACGTCGCCGAACCGCAGCTTCTGATGATCGTAGATATCGTGATAGGTGAAGGTGTTCTTCGGGTAGGTCTCGTTGACGACAGGCGCGCCGGGTTTCAGAGCCTCCTCGACATCGAACACGGCCGGCAACGGCTCATAGTCGACGCGCACCTTCGCAATGGCCTCATACGCCTCGCGCGGGCTGTCTGCGACAACAGCAACAATGGGCTCGCCCTTGTAGCGAACCTTGTCGACCGCGAGCGACGGCTCGTCGTCCTTGCCGAAATTGATCAGGCTCAGCAGCGTATTGAGATTGCGCGGCACGTCGGCGCCGCGGATGATCCGCCTCACGCCCTGCGACCGCTCCGCTTCCGTGGTGTCGATGCGGCGCAGCCGCGCATGCGGATGGCCGCTGCGAAGCACCTTCAGATGCAGCATACCCTGCAGCTTGTGGTCATCAAAGTAGGTCGAGGTGCCAGTGACATGGCCGAGCATGTCCTGCCGCTGGGTGCCCTTCCCGATCTCCTTCAGATTATCGTCGCGCTCGTCGGCGAAGATGTCCTTGCGCAGTTCCAGCATAATCGTTGTCCTCTACGCGTGGGCGCGTGAAGCGGCAGCCGCGGCGAGCACGGCGTTGATGATCGGCTCATAGCCGGTGCAGCGGCAGATATTGCCCGAGATCGCCTCGACGACCTCGGCGCGTGACGGCTGCGGATTGCGATCGAGCAGCGCCTTCGCCGCCATCAGCATGCCCGGCGTGCAGTAGCCGCATTGAGCCGCGAAATTGTCCGCAAAGGCGCGCTGCAGCGGATGCAGATTGGGTCCGTCCTTCACTCCGTCCAGCGTCTGGACGGATCGTCCGGCCACCGTCTCGGCGAGCGTCAGGCAGGAGAGATGAAGCTCGCCATCGACCAGCACCGAGCAGGCGCCGCAACCGCCCTGCCCGCAGCCGAATTTCGGCGTCATGTCGCCGATCAATTCGCGCAGCGCCACGAGCAGGTTGACGCCGCCATCGACGAAGATCGCGACGTCGCGGCCGTTGTGGCGAAATTGCAGAGGCGTCTTGGACATTGCGGCGCTACTCCTGACCGGACAACAGCCGCCGCAGGTGCACGCCGACGATCTCACGGCGATACCAGGCGCTGCCGAGTGCGTTGTCGGCGGGCGACGCGCCTTCGGCCGCGGCCGCGGCGGCCGCGCCGATCGTTGCGGCATCGAGCGAGCGTCCCTCCAGCGCGCGTTCGGCAGCCCTCGCGCGGATCTGCGTCGGCGCCATCGAGCCCATCGCGATCCGCGCGCCCACGATGCGGCCGCCGCTCATCGGCAGATGCGCGGCGAGCGTGATGACGGAGCCGCCCTTGGGCTTGATGCGGGCGATCTTGCGATAGCGGAAGGCCTCCGCGCTCGATGGCCGCTGACAGGAGACCGCCAGCACCAGCCCGCCGCCCTGCCGGTCGCGCGACTGCAGGAACTCCTCGATCGGCATATCCCGGGCGCCCAGGCCGCCCTGCACCGACACCGTCGCATCGAGCGCCAGCAGTGCGACCGTGAAATCACCAAACGGACTTGGCGCGAACAGATTGCCGCCGACCGTGCCCATGTTGCGCACGGCCGGACCGCCGATCGAGCGGGCCGGCGCATGCAGAAAGGCAAGATCGCGTTCGGCCAGAATGCGCGCAAAGGTCACGCCTGCACCGATGACGATTCGTGCGCCGGAAATATCAAGCCGCGTCAGGCCGCCGTCGGTTGCGCGCACGACCGTCTCGATAGACACGTCACCCTCGTTCAGCGCCCGCATCACCAGCGTTCCGCCGCCGAGGTAGCGCGCGCCGCGGTCGGCCGCCAGCGCCGCCGCCGCCTCGCCCGAGCTTGCGAAGGTCTTCACCGTGACCGGCATCGTCCAGCCTCCGCGTTCATGCAGCTTCCTTCAAATGCCGGCGGATGGCATCGAACCCGCCTTGATAAATGTCTTCCGCGACCATCTTCGTGATGCGCGCGGAATCTTCCGGTTTCGTCGTGAAACGCGACTCCCAATGCCAGAAGGTACGGTCGCCATCGGTGACCGGCAGCAGCCGCACATGGGCGATGTAATTGAACAGCGGGATCGGCGTATCGAGCAGGCAATAGCTGAAGGTCTGTTCGAGATCGGAGAGCGCGAGCAGTTGCTCGCGCAGCTCGGAGCCGTCCTTCAGCTTGAACCGGCGGACACAGCCGATCTTGTCGGCCGTCTGTGCACGCTCGATCATCGAGGTCGCCACGGCGGGATGCCAGCGGTCATGGCCGTTGAAATCGCGCAGCACGTTCCACACTGCGCCGGTCGGCGCGTCGAGGATCGTGCTTTTGACGACATGCGGCACGCTAGCCTCCAAACGCCCGTTTCAGGGCATCGAAGCCGCCCTGAAACACCCCGCCGCCGATGTTATTGACGAGCTCGGTCTCCCGCTCCGGCGCGCAGTCGAACTCCGCAGTCCATTCGAGAAACGTCTGATCGCCGTCGGTGACCGGCGTCAGCCGCAGCGTCGCGACATAGTTCTCGACGCCCATCGGCGATTCCAGGATCGAATAGGTGCAGAACATGTCGTAGTCGGACAGTCCGAGCAGCTTCTCCCTGATGCGATCGCCATTGCGCAGCCGGAAATCCCGCACGCAGCCGATCTTGTCGGCGGGTTCGCCGCCCTCGATGCGGCTTTCGGCGATCGCCGGATGCCAGTTCGGCAGGCCGTTGAAGTCGCGCACCCGCGCCCAGACGCGGTCGTTGCGCGCGTTGACGACAGTGGAGACGTAAACCCGGGCCATGGCGTATCAGCTCTTCTTCTTCGGTCCGCGCTCGCCGGACGGCTCGCTACCGGGGCCTTGCACGGCAGGCTTCGAGTCGGCCGGCTTGCGCGCCGCCGAATCCTTGATCCCCTGCATGTCGCGCGCTTCGCGGATCAGGCCAGGCATCTTGGCGAGGCTGCCGCCTTCGACGCCAATATCGGCGAGGAGGGAATCGATCAGCGGCGCCTGCACGCGGTAGCGCAATGCCGAATCGATCACCTCGTCCGTGGCGCTGCGGCCTCCGCCATTCGCACCGCCGCTGCCGTTCAGACCGTCGACCTGCAGGATGCGGATACCCTCGATCTTCTCCATCGGCTTGACGCTTTCGCGCACGATGCCCTCGATGCGGTCGAGCAGCTTGCGGCGGAACAGCGAGTAGCGCGCCTGATCGGTCAGCACGTTCTCGGCCTCGTTCAGCATGCGCTGAGCTTCGGCCTCGACCGCCGCCCGCACGCGTTCGGCCTCGGCCGCGATCCTGGTTTCCTCGGCCTGTTTCTCGGCAATCAGAATTTCCACCGTCTTCCGCCGCTTGGCGATCTCGCTCTCGCGCACGGTGACGACCCGCTCTGTCGCCTCAGTCGCATGCATCCGCGCCTCTTCCGCCGCCGCGCGCGCCGCCGATTCCTCGAGCGACTTCTGATGAAGCGCGATGGCCTTCTCCATCAGCGCCGTCTCGACGTCCTTCTCACGACCGACCTCTAGCCGTCGCAGATCGCGCTCGCGGCCGACCCGCGCCTCGTCGAGGCCGCGGTCGGACGCGATGCGCGCGCGCTCGACTTCCTCGCGGGAGGCGATCTCGGCTTCCTGCAGCGCCTGCACGCGCGCGACTTCGAGCTGCTCGATGGCGCGACGACGCTCCAGCCTTGTCGCCTCCAGCGCCTGCTCGCGCGAGATGTCGGCCCTTTCGACTTCCTTGCGCGCGGCGATTTCCGCCTCTTTCACTTGGCGGTCGGCGTCGATGCGCTCGGATCGCTTGGCGGCAAGCTCGATCACGCGCGTCTCGTCGGCGAGCTCGATCGCCTTCTTCTGGTCGATGTTGAGCACCTCGCGGGTCTTCGACGATGCGATGCGCTCGGCCTCCAGCGCCAGTTCGACATCGATCCGGCGCCGCTCGACCGCCTCGCGGCGCTTCAGCTCCGCAGCTTCGATCGATTCGGTACGCTCGATTTCGAGTCCTCGCGTCTCCTTCTCGGCGCGGATGCGCTGGGCTGCGACCGTCTTCTCCTGCGCGATGCGCGCCGCCTCGATCGCCTCCCGCGACGCGATATCCGCCTCCTCGATGGTTCGGGTGCGGGCGATTTCGAGCGCCCGAACCCGTTCCTCCTGGGCGATCCGGCTGGCCTCGGTCGCCTCGCGGGCGGCAATCCCGGCGACTTCGAGCGCCTGGTTGCGGTCGATCTCGAGCTTGCGCGTCGCATGATCGGAACTGATCCGCTCTGCGGCCAATGTTCTCTCCCGCGCGATGCGCGCGGCTTCCACGGCCTTCTGCGCCTCGATCTCGGCCTCCTGGATGCTGCGCACCTGATGGATCTCCAGCGCGCGGGTACGCTCGTCGGAGGCGATGCGCTCGACATTGACGATCGTGGTCTGGGCGATCCGCGCCTTCTCGGTCGCCTCGCGGGCAGCTATCTCCGCCTCCTCGATCGCGCGGGTACGCTCGATCTCGCGCCGCCTCGTCTCCTCCTCATTGGCGATCCGCGCATCCGTGATGGTGCGATCCTGCTGGATGCGCGCCTTCTCGACAGCTTCGCGCGCGGCGATCTCGGCCTCCTCCACGGTCCGGGTCCGCTCGATGTCGCGCTGACGGACCTCACGCTCGGAGGCGATGCGGGCGGTATCGACCGCGCGCTGATTGGCGATCCGCGCCTTCTCGATTTCCTCGCGCGCCAGCAGTTCCTTCTCCTCGACCGCGCGCATGCGTTCGATTTCCTTGTGCCGGGTCTCGCGCTCGGAGACGATGCGCGCTTCGGTGATCGCCTGTTCGTTGGCGATCCGGGCCTTCTCGATCGCCTCGCGAGCCGTGATCTGCGCCTGCTCGGCCTCGGTCTCGCGCAATGCGCGCTCGCGCGCGACTTCGGTGCGCTGCAGCGCGCGCCGCATCTCGATGTCGCGCTCCTGCTCCAGGCGCGCCGTCTCGCTCTCGCGCTCGATTTCGAGCGCCTGACGCTCGGCTTCGAGATTGCGGGAGCGGATCTTGATCATCGAGTCCTGCTCGATGTCGTTGCGCAGCTTGCGCTTGGCCTCGATGTCCTCCATCAGCCGGGTCAGGCCTTCGGCGTCGAACCGGTTCGACGGATTGAAATATTCGAGGTCGGTCTGGTCGAGATCGGTGATCGCGACGGATTCGAGTTCGAGACCGTTCTGGGCCAGCGCCTCGGCTGCGGCGGCCTTGAGGCGCGCGACATATTCGCCGCGCTGCTCGTGCATCTGTTCCATGGTCATCTCGGCCGCGACCGAGCGAATGGCGGAGACGAACTTGCCGGACAGCAGCGCATGCAGTTGCTCCGGCTCCAGCGTACGCCGGCCGAGTGTCGCGGCGGCGATCGAGACCGCTTCTCGCGTCGGCTGCACGCGGACGTAGAAATCAGCCTCGATATCGACGCGCATGCGGTCGCGGGTGATCACGGCATCCTGTTTGGAGCGCGTGATCCCCATCGGCAGCACGTTCATGTTGACGGGCGTGTAGTCGTGGATGAACGGCAGCACGAAGGCGCCGCCGTTGATCACGACCCGCTCGCCCAGGAAACCGGTGCGAACGAACGAGATCTCCTTGGACGAGCGATGATAGAGCCAGTTGACGATATAGACGGCGACCACGATCACGATGATCGCGACGATCAGCCAGAGGATCAATTCACCGAACAGAATCCCCGACATGTTTCCCTCCCTTGGTCACGGCGCTAGCGCGCGCCGATCGCCTTGAACTTGCGAACCTGTTCCGTCAGCGCCCGCTCGACCGGCAGCCGCTCCATCGAGGAGGCGCCGTAGAAGCCGTGGCATTTGCGCGTGTGTTTCATGATGAAGTCGGCATCGGCCGGCTCCGCGATCGGGCCGCCATGGGCCAGCACCAGGATGTCCCGGTTGACGCTGAGCGCCGCCGAGGCCCAGGTGTCGATGCGCGCCGGGCAGTCCTCGAGTTTCAGCGCGGTCTGCGCGCCGATCGCGCCGCCCGTGGTGAGGCCGAGATGGCAGACGATGATGTCGGCGCCGGCGATCGCCATCGCGGTCGCCTCGGCTTCGCTGAAGACATAGGGCGTCGTCAGCAGGTCTTTCTCGCGCGCCTTGGCGATCATGTCGATTTCCATCGCGTAGGACATGCCGGTCTCTTCGAGATTGGCGCGGAAGACGCCGTCGATCAGGCCGACGGTCGGAAAGTTCTGCACGCCCGCGAAGCCGAGCGCCTTCAGCTGGTCGAGGAACACATCCATGTCGCGGAACGGATCGGTGCCGTTGACGCCGGCAAGCACCGGCGTCCTGGTCACGACAGGCAGCACCTCGCCGGCCATTTCCAGAACGATGGCGTTGGCATCGCCATAGGGCATCAGCCCGGCGAGTGAACCGCGGCCCGCCATACGATAGCGGCCGGAATTGTAGATCACGATCAGGTCGACGCCGCCGGCCTCCTCGCATTTGGCCGACAGCCCGGTGCCGGCGCCGCCGCCGACGATCGGCTCACCCTTGGCGGCCATGCCGCGGAACTTTCTCAACAGGGCAGCGCGTTCAAACCGGGCCATGAGTCACCTCGCTGCTCTGCGGCGCGTACCCGGGCGTCCGATCAAGGGCCGCAGCGCGTTGACGATAGCGGATGCGAATTCGGGTTCGTTGACGTTTCGCCTGACGCGGATGAGCTGGCGGTTTCCGGTCTGCCGCACCGTCCGTTCCAGCGCGAGAAACAGCGCTGCATCGGCGTCCGGATCCCAGAACGGCTGGCCCGGCGCATCGAGCGCGGAGACGCCGCCTTCCGGCAGGAAGAAGCGCACCGGCCCGTCCATCCGGTTGAGCCGCTCGCCGATCCAGCGCCCCATGCGTTCGTTCTCCTCCGGCGTGGTGCGCATCAGCGTCACCTGCGGATTGTGCACGTGGAATTTGCGCTGGCGGTAGCGTTCCGGAATGGTCTCGGGTCTGCCGAAATTGACCATGTCGAGCGCACCGACGGAGCCGACATAGGGAATGCGGCTGCGGATGATCGCGCCGAAGCGGTCCTCGGTCGCCGGAAACACCCCGTCCATCAGCAGATCGCAGACCTCCGTCGTGGTGAGATCGACGACGCCGGCGAGCATGCCGGAATCAACGAGCTTCTCCATCGAGCGGCCGCCGACGCCGGTGGCGTGGAACACGAGACATTCGAAATCGTCGCCGAGATCGGCGGCGATCTTCTGAACCGCCGGCGTCGTCACGCCGAACATCGTGATACCGATCGCCGGCTTACCCGCGCCGGCCTCGCGTTCTCTGGCCGCGCGTTCGTCGAGTCGCGCCTTCACCATGCCGATCAGCGCATTGGCGCCGTTGGCGAGCACCGCGCGCGAGATCGAGTTGAGCCCCTGCACGTCGGTGACCGAATACATCATCGTGATATCGGCCGGTCCGACATAGGGGCCGACGTCGCCCGATGCGACCGAGGAGATGATCAGCTTCGGCACGCCGACCGGCAAGTTGCGCATCGCGGGCGCCACCAGCGACGCGCCGCCGGAGCCGCCCGCCGAGATGATTCCGGCGACATTTCCCTGACGCTGCAGCCAATTGGCGAAGGCGTCGGCCATCGCCGCGACGGACGCGCCGCGGTCGCCGCCGAACACGCTCGCGCCGCCGCGCCCGTGGTTGAGCGCGATCTCCTGCGCAGAGACATCGCAGCTCGATTGCTTGCCGCTGGTGGAGACATCGACGAGCCGCGCGCGAAGACCGCTTGCGGCGATGATGTCGCGGATGAACCGCAGCTCCGCGCCCTTGGTATCGAGCGTGCCGACGACCAGCACGGCTGGCAGTCCTGACGCCTGCGGTGCCGCGCTGGGCTCGCGCCGTTGTCGTGCAGCGTCCTCCAGGCGCGTGACGCCGGTCGAGAGCGTGCGCGCGGCGGTCTCGATGCGTGCGATCGGCACCGGCTGCGACCAGCGCGTCGGCGGCGTCGGATTTGAGATGTAGATGCGGATCGGCGCTCCGCTGCGCGGACGCGGCGCTGCGGTGCTCCCGTCCTGCTCGGCCTTGGCCGCGGCCGCCTCGACGTCGATATCGCCATCCGCGTGAACGCCGACGCCGAGCAGCCGCTGCTGCAATTCGCGATCTGCCGCGAGCCGCGCGGAGTCGATGATGCGGTTGATGCGGCCGTTGACCATGATCGCGACGCTGCTCGAGATCGCGGTCGCGACGCCGATATTCTGCTCGATCACGAGCACCGAAATGTCGCCGTCCTGGCCGAGCCGCACCAGCATGTCCTCGACCTGCGCGACGATGACGGGCGCCAAGCCTTCCGTCGGCTCGTCCATGATCAGGAGATGCGGATTGGTCAGCAGCGCGCGGGAAATCGCCAGCATCTGCTGCTCGCCGCCGGAGAGCTGGCCGCCGCCATTGTCTTTGCGTTCGGCAAGCCGCGGAAACGTGTCGTAGATCCGCTCGATGGTCCAGGAACCACCACCGCGGATTCCGGCGGTGAGCCGCAGATGTTCGTCGACGCTGAGCGAGCGCCACAGCCGCCGCCCCTGCGGGACATAGCCGACGCCGAGCCGCGCGATGCGCGCCGGATTAAAACGCGTGATGTCCTCGCCGCGCACGCGCACCGATCCGCCGCTTGCGCGCAATAAACCCATGATGGTCTTGCACAGCGTGGTCTTGCCCATGCCGTTGCGGCCGACCACTGAGAACACGCCCGACCCGAGCGTCAGGTCCACACCCTGCAGCGCATGCGAATGCCCGTAATAGACATCGAGGCCTTTGACTTCGAGGGCGGGCGCGCTGCGGCGAACATCACTCATGCCCGCCTCCGAGATAAAGCTCCTGCACTTCCGGATCGGATTCGATCTCCTGCGGCAGCCCTTCCTTGAAGACACGGCCGTTGTGCATCATCGTGACGCTTTCGACGACGCGGAGCGCGACGTCCATGTCGTGCTCGATGATGATGTAGCCGATATGGGCGGGCAGCGAGGTCAGGATCTCGATCAGCTCGCGCCGCTCGGCCGGCGACAATCCGGCCGCGGGTTCGTCGAACAGGATGAAGCGCGGCGCGCCGGCAAGCGCGAGCGCGATCTCGAGCTGGCGCTGCTGGCCATGGGCGAGTTCGGAAACGCGCCGCTCCCTGACCGGCGTCAGATGCACGGCCTGGATCAACCTCTCCGCCGCATGCACCAGCGCGTCGTTTGCGCTGGGACGCAAGGAAGGAAAAGCGCCCGCGCGAGACGCCGCAGCAGGCAAGATAGACGTTGTCCTGCACCGTCAGGCCGGGGAATAGCGCTGAGATCTGATAGGTGCGGCGCAGCCCGCGGCGGATGCGCTCATAAGGCGGGAAATCGGTGATGTCCTCGCCGAAGAAACGGATCGTGCCGGACGACGGCGGAAAGTCACCGGTGACGCAGTTGAACAGCGTCGTCTTGCCGGCTCCGTTCGAGCCGAGCACCGCACGCCGCTCGCCGGGACGGACCGTGATCGTGACGTCGATCAGCGCCGCCAGCGCACCGAACATCCGCGTCACGCCGCGCAGCTCCAGCGCCGCGCCGGCGCCGATCGTTGACATGCGCCCGGCGACGCTATCCATGGCGCGCGCCTCCGCTCTGGCTGCGTCGGCCGCCTTGCCGCGGCGGCGCCAGCGCTCCCAGAGGCCGACCACGCCGTCCGATGACCAGAACACGATGACGAGGAAGCCAATGCCGACCAGAAGCCGGAAACGGTTGCCGTCGAGCCCGATATGCACGAGGAAATCCAGCGCGAAGGTACGCAGCATGACGAAGATGAAGGCGCCGATGAAAGGACCGATCGGCCGGGTGATGCCGCCGACCACCGCAATGATGAGGATGTCGATATCACGTTCGACCGCGATCGAACCGGGCGAGATCTGCCGGTAGTTCCAGACCTGCAGAATGCCGGCGAGCGCCGCGATCAGGGCCGCGAAGGCGTAGGCCGCGACGCGATGCGCATTGACGTTGAAGCCGAGTGCGGCCATGCGGCGCGGATTGTCGCGCACCCCTTGCAGGGCAAGGCCGAACGGCGCACGCGAAAGATAGAGCACCGCGAAATAGCAGACGGCCGCGACCGCGAGCGTCACATAGTAGAAGGGAATATCGGAACGCCAGTCGACGCCCCAGAAATGCGGCGTGGCGATCGTGTTGATGCCGGTATGGCCGTTGAAGATCGCCCAGTTCTGATTGGTGAAGTAGTAGAACGCAGCGCCGATCGCGAGCGTGATCATGATCGTGTAGATGCCTTCGGTACGGACGGCGAGCGCTCCGCCGAGTGTGCCGAAGGCGGTTGCAAGCGCGAGCGCCATCGGCGTCGCCAGCCACCAGGGCCAGCCGAGACTGATATTGGCGCTGCCGCTGACGCCGAACACAGCGAACATGTAGCCGGCGAAGCCCGCGACAGTGAGCTGCATCAGGCTGACCATGCCGCCATAGCCGGCAAGGAACATCAGGCTGAGCGCGACCGTCCCGAGGATCAGCGTGGTGCCGAAGATCTCGATCAGGAAGAACCCGTTGGCGATCAGCGGCATGATCAGGAGGATCGCGGCGACCGCCCAGGCGGCGGGATTGTCGACGGACGGCAAGCCCTGGATCGCCGGACGCTGCGCCACGGCGGCGGGCGGTTTGGCATGAAGCTGGGCGCGCTCTGTCAACGCCATGTCATCGCCTCGCCAACAGGCCTTGCGGCCTGACCGCCAGCACCAGCACCATGATGAGGAAGGTCACCACGATCGCATAGGTCGGGATGTAGACGGAGCCGAGCTGCTCGGCGAGGCCGATGATCACCGCGCCCAGCGCAGCGCCCGGGATCGAACCCATGCCGCCGACAATGACGACGACGAGCGAGGCGAGCAGGAAGCGTGTGTCCTCACCCGGCGAGATCGACTGGAAGGTGCCGCCGACCACGCCGGCAATGCCCGCCAGGCCCGCGCCGAGCGCGAAGACCAGGACGAAGACGAGCTGGATATGCACACCGGTCGCCGCCAGCATATCGCGATCGTCGACGCCCGCCCGCACGATCATGCCGATGCGCGTGCGGTTGAGCGCAAGCCACATCACGACGCCGATCACGACGGACGCGGCGAAGATCACGAGCCGCACCAGCGGATACTGCAGATACACCGCTTCGCCCGAGGATTTGACCGCGGTCACGAACGGCAGTTCGACCGGGCCGATCAGCCAGCCGGGCGTCTGGATCTGATAGAAGTCGCCCCCGAAGGCCCAGAGCATCAGGTCGGCGAACACGATCGACAGCCCGATCGTCACCATGGTCTGGCGCAGGTCCTCGCCCTCCATGCGGCGGAAGACGACGATCTGCAAGAGCACGCCGATCAGCGCCACCGCGAGGAACGCGGCCACGAAGCTCAGGATCCACGAGCCGGTCGCGACGCTGATGCCGTAGCCGATATAGCCGCCGAACAGATAGAGCGACCCGTGCGCCAGGTTGACGTTGCGCATCAGGCCGAAGATCAAAGTGAAGCCGCTCGCCACCAGGAAGTAGAGACCGCCGAGCGTGACGCCGTTGAAGATCGCGTTGAGGAAGATTTTCTTCCGGCCGATCGCGTCCTCGAGCCCCGGCGGCCACACCGCAAAGATCAGCCACAGCAATAGCGCGATCGCGACCAGCACGATCAGCGACCAGGCCGGATGGCGTTCGACGAAGCGCGTCATGGCTGCGGCCCGACCGCAAAAGCGCCCCTCAGCCCATCCGCCGCTTGAGCTATAAACAATTGAAAATACGCGGCAATTTCTGCCGTCGCCATACCTGTCCTCCCGCACGCCGCGGCCGTTTCGATGCCGCGTTTTTTTCCATCCTAACGGCGCCGCGAGGAATGCACTTGATCGTCAGTATCTTTTCACGCGAGGTGCTAGGACCGCAGCACTTTTGCAGCGCGGCGATAGTCTGTCGGCGCCATGCCGACATTGGCGGCAAAGAACCGCGTGAAGCCGCTTTGCGAGGAGAAGCCGAGATCGAAACCGATATCGGCGATCGGCGCCTCGGTTGCGACCAGCGCATCCAGCGCCTGCTCCATGATCAGCGTGTTCAGATAGAGATGCGGAGTGACGCCGGTCTGGGTGCGGAACAGCCGATAGAAATGCGGCCGGGACAGCCCGGCTTCGCGCGCGATCGAATCCAGCTCGATCTCCGCACCCGGGCTTTCGGACATCAGCTTGATGGATTTGCGCACACGAAAATCGGTGACGGCCGACGCGGCCCGCGTGTCCTGGGCCGCCGCTTCGCAGGCCTGCCAGCTTTCATCGTAGCAGATGTCGATCAGATGCCTCAGTTCGAAGTCAAGGCTGTTCAGCGACGGCGCACCACAGACCAGCGCCGCCGTCCTCTTGATCTCCTTGTCGAGCGCGGCCGTGCGCTTGAAATGGTTGCTGCCGAAGCGCAGGCGATGGCAACTCGCAGCATCCGGCGCGAACCATTCCGGATTGACGTAGAGCACGAAGAAGATCGCACCATCCGTCAGATCCGTCGGCAGAAAGTTATGCGGTTCCCATGGATTGACGGCGACGATGGAGTCGTCGCCCAGGCGCCAGCGTCTGTCGCACACGTCAATGCAGGCCGGCGCTCCGCCGACGTGAAAAATCAGATGGCCCTCGCGATGCGCATGCACGTTGAAGGGACGATTCAACTGATAGACCGTCGCGCGACCGAACCGGCCGTGGAAGACGGCGAGCGCCCTGCTCATACCCTCCCTCCTGCGGGATGTTCTTGTCTTTCCGGCAGTGTCGCCCCTGAAACCCCTCGACCGCTCGCGGCGTGTTCGTTCAGAGCTTCAGGTCGAAGGCGGCACTGTAACTGTCGATGTGTCGGACGCCTGTTCCTTAAGTTTGGAGAAGTCAGGCGTTGCGACGAACAAATGTCGAAATAGGCCTGCGAGCGTTCATCATCCCGCATGGGAATTCAAGAGCCGCGAGCAGCCGTGCGGTGCAACGGGAATTTCCATTGCATCGACGGCTGCGTCGCGGTTGCGAAAGATAGGTCAGTACTTCTTACACTCCGGAACGGTTCGACTCGGCAGACCGATCTTGGCGAAGACAGCCGGATCGTAGCCCAGCGTCTGGTTCACGTTCGGGATGACTTTGACGACCTTGCTGAACAGAGCGCCCTTCCCGTCATCGATGACTTCGGTGACGAAGTTGGTGCCGATCGCCTGCCGGTTCGCATCGAGCTTGATCTTGCCGTTGGGCGCATCGATCTCGATCTTGGCGAGCGCATCCTTGAGCTTGGCCTGGTTGTCGGCGAGGTCGCCATTGACCTGACGCAGCGCGAGGATCAGTGCCATCGTCGAGCCATAGTAATTGGTCGCGAGCAGCGACGGGCTTGGAAAGCGCTTGTTCGGCGGAAACGCGTCCTGATAGGCCTTGACGAATTTCTGCCAGTTCGGATCGTCCCAGGTGTCAGCCTGGCCGCTCGCGGCGATGGTGCCGATCAGCGCGTTCTTGGCATTGCCCTTGGACGACAGGATGGTCTGATCGATCATGATCGAGCCGCCCATCAGATGCGCCTTGCCACCCGCCTGCTGATACTGATTCAGGAAGTTGACGGCGTCGGCGCCGCCGAGGCCGAGATAGATCGCGTCGACATCGTCCGGCAGTGCGGCGATGACGGAGGCGAAATCCTTGGTGCCGAGCGGCACCCATTGCCGGTTGGTGACCTGCCCGCCCGCGCCGCAGAACTCCAGCACCAGCCCGAACACCTGGGTGTAGATGAAGGAATAGTCCTCACCGACGGTCGCGATCTTGCGATAGCCCTTCGTGTCGTAGGCGTATTTGCCCAGGCCCACCTGCCACTGCGCGCCGTCCATGTTGTAACGGAAGAAGTTCGGCGCCGGATCGACATAGGTCGTCTCCTGCGCGCCGGAGGCGGCGTTGACGAAGGTCAGTTCGGGATGGGTCTTGGCGAAGTTCTTCACCGCGATGCCTTCGTCACCGGACAGCGGCGAGAGCAGGATCTGCACCTTGTCCTGCTCGATCAGCTTGCGCACCGCGCGGACTGCGGAGTCAGGCGTCGCGTCGGTGGATGCGATGACGAATTCCAGCTCCTTGTTGCCGACATTCTTGCCGAGGACGTTAAGCGCAGTCTGGAAGCCGCGGATGCCGTCTTCGCCAAGCACCGTATAGGTGCCCTCGAGCGTCGCGGTGACGCCCACCTTGATCTTGTCCTGAGCGACGGCCGTGCCTGTTAGCAACATGGTGCTCAGCGCGACCAATCCCAAACTGCTTTTGAGCATCGAACTCCTCCCTTTTGCCGCCAGAATCGTTGTCCGGCTTGAACCGCTCGGGGTCGTGCGCGACCCTCGATCACCGGGAGAAAGCTAGCTGATGACGGATCGCGCGCGCGCGGCTTGGCCGGCCATGGCTTGACCGGCAGTCTCATTTTGAATGGTGCGCCGCAACCCTTCTTGAACCACAAGTAGCGCGGCATGCCGGCATGACCCGGCCTTCAGGTTGGCCTCTCAACGCGCCGCCTTAACTCCGGCTTTACCACCCCCAGAATGAGGCAGGTCGCCTTTACCGCTTCTGAACCAGACAAGGCGCCAATTAGCTCGAATTGCGGACAAAATCGTATCGAGCGGCTCATGTTGACGATGACTGAGGCGGGCTTGCAAATCGACACCATCCACGCGCGTGCGATTTGCGACGAGATCGGCGAACGGCTGCGGACCGTCCTGCGTCGCGACGCGGGCCACGATGACCTGCCGCCGCGGCTGCGCGACCTGATGGAGCAATTGGCGAAGGCCGATGACGAGGCATCGCCCTCGATCGTCCCCTCTCTCGACGACATGCTGATGCCACAAGAGGCCGTCGCCCGCCGTCATCGAGCGGACGCAGCATCGATCGTCACGCCATAGGGACGCGTTCAGCAGCCGGTGAAGCGCGGGTCCGGGCCTTCGTACATTTCCTTGAGATAGGCCCGGGCATATTCCGTCAGCTGAAGCGGATCGGCTTGTCCAGCAGAAATAAGCTTATCCAGATACCGTGCAATTCGGTCGCGTGATTGAGCCAGCTCCGAAGCATTCAGTTTGCTGGTCAGCTCGTAAGTCCCAAAGGCTTGATCGATAATTGTTTGATCGACAATAGCTTGATCAACAGTGGCTTGATCGACAATATCCGTCACACCAGCCCTCCAAACACCGCACCGCAACTATCGCATAGCAGCATTCTGATTTCGGGGCGTCAAGTCCCACGCGTGGTTGGATGCATGATCAATCCCACGACAACGTTAGGCGTTAGGGTTAGGCCGCGTATTCGACCCCGTTTTTCCGGAGTCAGCCAGCTCAAGCTCGAGTTGAGCTTCATCCACGCAATACGATAATATTATACCGCTCCGGTGCCGGTCTGCATGACCGTACCGGATGCCCTTGACGGCCCAGTTGGCGCCCCCTGGCGCGGGCGGCGCGACGCGCTCGACGATCACGCCGGCAAAAGTCTCGAATTCGGGGTGACAGGCCCTGACAGCCTCAGTCAATGATTGCTCCAACTCTTCGCGCGTCACCGGTTTGCGCGGCGGTTGTTTCTCGCCCTTCCATTTGAATACCAATTTACTCCAATGCCTCTGTCGTCTCTAACCCAGGAGAGGCTTCCGCCGCGGCCTGCTGGAAGCTCCTCCGACAATGTTCCGACTTTGTTGGGAGCGATGCAAAAACCCGACCGCTCCAGCCGGCGCCGCATTCCTAATTATCGACAGACATAATCATAATCCGAACACGCGAGGACCGTAATCCTCGGTTGTCCTGAGACTGTTGGTTAACTTGGCAAGGGGATGGCCATGTCAACGCGACAGTATCAACAGTATCGTTCTCGTTGTCGCTATGCAGATCCGGCACTCAACTATTCTTCACCTTGGCCGTGGGCGCTCGCACTGGCGATCAGCACCACAATCTGGGTTGGTGGTGCGTGGCTGATCTGGAATTTCGCGTAGGAATATTATCGGCGACTGGTCGACGAAGCTCCTGAAAATTAGTGGAGCGACTATTGCAAGCGTAGGAGTTCGTCGAGGTAAAGCTCGGCGCTGTGCTTCCAGGAAAATGAGGCGGCTCTCTGTCTGCCCTTCGCAGCCAGTTCCGCGCGGTGTTGGCTATTTGCCGAAAGCCGGATGATCGCGTCTCGCCAGCCGGCGGGGTCGTCCGGCTTGACATAGATCACGGCGTCTCCTCCCACCTCGAGGAGGCTTGCGGCATTGGATGAGATGACGGCACAACCTTTCGCCATCGCCTCCAATGGCGGGATGCCGAAGCCTTCCGTCGTGGACGGAAAGGCCAGGCATAACGCGTTCTCATAGAGCGCCGCCAATTCGTCATCGCCGACAAAACCGATACGATGAACGTTGGATCGCTGGGCCACCTTCTCCTGCGCGGCAAAAATGCCGGACGCGCCACCGGCGACAACCACATCGAGACCCGCCTCATCGAGGGCCTGCGCCTGCGCGAGCACAATGTCGATGTTCTTGTGCTTCGCCCTGCTGCCGAGCAAAAGCACATACGGACGCAGCAATGTCTGGAGGAGCGGAAGCCGGGCCTTCCTCGCATCCCACCGCAGGACGTGCTCGTGTCCGTTCGGCGCAATGAAGATCTTCTCTTGCCGGCAGACACCGAATTTCACCAGCATGTCCGCCGAGAAGCGCGACACCGTGGCAACGCGGGAGGCCCGCCTGCCGATCAAGGGCAAGAGCGCGCGATAGGCAAGTCCAAACGATCTCGAATAGGTTTCGGGCAAAACGAACGTGGTCGCGTCGTGAATGCACACGATGTGCTTGCGTACGAGCACCGGACCAATATTGCCGAGGCTCAGCACGCCTGCCCCGGCATGAAGCGGCAGAACAAATTGATCCCAGGCATGGCCCGAGCCAAAGGACGTACGGCGGATTTCGATATTGGCGAGCGGCGGCGCAACGTCCGCCGCGGGCGGCAGGACCAGGCGCAGGGCAAGGCGAGCCGCGGCATCGCGGTTCTCGACAAGCAGATCATCGAGTGCGGCCACGATTTCATGCGCGTAGCGTTGAACGCCCGTCATGCGCTGCGCGACAAAGCGACCGTTGATCGCCCAGCTTGGTCGCTCGAAGGATTTGCTTTCAACCATTGGGCGGCTTGAGCAAGGCTACGGTGTCCATTGCGGCACCTGCGAGATGGTACAGCGTGCTGGCCGGCATGTCCTCGACCGCGGGCGCACCGTTCTGATCGGCCTGATCGATCCACCCGCCATTGAGGTCCGGCCGCAGATGAATTTCGAACAGGGCTTCGGTGATACCGGAGACGAGCCCAGGCCATTTTTCGCCGCCGATGTCCTCCCGGCAGAGGGCCCGGATGGTTTCGGTCTGCGGCCAGACCCGCGAGCCGCGACTGACAACGTTGCCGTTCTCCTGGATCGCACTTCGGACGAGGCTTCTGTCGCCGTCGATCCCGTAACGCGTCGCGTGCGCGACGAGCCGGCCCACCCGCTCGTCGACCGGGACGCCGCCGAGCCGCTCCCACTCGCGCAACAGCCAGGCCCATTCCATCTGATGACCGGGCTCGACAAGATTGTCGCCGCTTGACCTGTCCGGCTTCCAGTTCCCGGTGAAATTCTCCCTGACCGCCCCGGTTACAGGGTCGGCCAGCGCGCGGTCGAACAATCGAACGAGCGCGTTCGCGCGGGCCAGGTAACGCTCGCTTCCGCTTGCCTCCGCAAGCGCAAGCAGCGCCTCGAACAGATGCATATGCGGGTTTTGCGCGCGCAGATCTTTCGGACCCGGCACCCTGCTCAGATAACCCAGCTCATCGCCGCCCGAGAATATGCGATCGATGTCCGAAAGCGTCTCATCGGCCAGTGCGAGGATCGATGGTTCCTCGCCAATCCGATAGAGCCAGGCCAGCATGTAGAGCACGAAGGCATGGGTATAAAGATCGCGCGAGCGATCGGCCGGCCGCCCATCCGGTTGCACGGAAAAAATCCACCCCGGCGCGTCGTCCGCCGATCGGTAGCGGCGGCGGGCCTTCTCGAAGGCGGCGAGCGCGAGCCTGCTCCCGCCTGCGTACCAGCCTGCGAGACCGGCGCGCGCGTAGATGACGATTTGACGCGCCTGAACCATCAGGCGACGTGGCACGTCGGTGATCGGCTCGCCCGAAAATCGCAGCCGTTCATGGAAGCACTGCGCCGTCTCGTCGTACCCGGCGCCGGCCCACAGCGGGAGCGCCTTTTCGGCCGTGAAGACCGCCAAACGACGCAGCGGCTGGTCCGGCTCGAGCTCGAGGCTCACGACCGCATCCGCTCCACGATCTTGGTCGACGAGCGTCCCTCGACCAGCGGAAACAGCGCGACGCGGCCGCCGCGCGACTTGACGAGATCGCCGCCGACGACCTGATCCTCGGTATAATCGGCGCCTTTCACGAGCACATCTGGGCTGATTGCGTCAATCAATGACAGTGGCGTGGCGTCGTCGAACAGGACGACGAGATCCACCGCCCGCAACGCGCCGATGATCCGCGCGCGATCGAGCTCGGTTTGAATCGGACGCGTCGGTCCCTTCAGCTTCCTGACGGAGGCATCGGTGTTGAGGCCGACGATCAGTCGATCGCCCTCGTTAGCCGCGAACGTCAGAAGCTCGATATGCCCGGCGTGGATCAGGTCGAAACACCCATTGGTAAAGACCACACGCTCGCCCATCCGGCGCCAGGCCGCCACCATCTCTGCCGCGGTCGATTTGTTCGCGAGCGATCCAGGATGGTGCTTCAGGCCGGAGGAGCGGGCCAGCGCCGCATCCAGTTCCGCCCGGCTGACGATCGCCGTTCCAAGCTTGCTGACGGCAACGCTGGCGGCGACGTTGGATATCGTCACCGCCTCCTCGATCGGGCGCCCCTCAACCATGGATACTGCGAGCGCAGCCAGCGCCGTATCGCCCGCGCCGGACACGTCGGCAACCTCGAGCACGGCCGACTTGAAGTGCCGGATGGGCTGGCCGGGCCTGATCAAGGACATGCCGGATGCGGCGCGCGTGACCAGAATTGCGCCGTCGAACTGACGTGCGATGGCGGCGCCGGCGGCTTCCACTTCGGCATCCGTCGAACAGGCCATGCCGCTCGCGGCGGACAGCTCGCGTGCGTTCGGCTTGATCAGGTCGGCGCCACGATAGGATTCGAAGGTCCGGCGCTTGGGATCGACGAGAACCTGTTTTCCCTGCGATTTTGCCGCTGCGATCGCCTGGGCGAGGACGGCATCGCTGAACACCCCTTTTGCATAATCGGAGAGGACGACGATGTCGGCTCCGGCGATGGCTTCGCGCGCAGCTGCGATGAGCGCCTCTTCCACAGCTCGCGACGGCTGCCCGGCGGGCTCCCGATCGATCCTCAAAAACTGCTGGCGACCGCTGAC
This sequence comes from uncultured Alphaproteobacteria bacterium, assembly GCA_963786015.1. GTDB lineage: Bacteria > Pseudomonadota > Alphaproteobacteria > Rhizobiales > Xanthobacteraceae > Bradyrhizobium. The sequence continues at coordinate 133,850 of CAWAXO010000002.1, forward strand.
GATGCGCGTCTTGCTGATGGTCGGCCTTGCCGGATCCGTCACCAGATGGAGGCCGGAAACCCCGGATTTCGCGAGGATGACCTTGAGATCTTCGGCGTTCTGGTCGTTTCCGACCGCACCCACGAGCCGGACGTCGCATCCGAGTGCAGCTACGTTGACAGCCACGTTGGCGGCTCCGCCGGCAAGGACGCGATCCTGGGTATGCAGCAGGACGGGCACGGGGGCTTCCGGCGAAATTCGGTCGACCTGCCCCGTTAGGTAATGGTCGATCATGACGTCTCCCACGATCGCGATGGTTTTGCGAAGGTTCCGGTCCGACAGCATGATCGATCTCTTGGGTTTACCCGAGCCGAGCCAAGCCCGACATCCGACGGCGCCCCAATCCAAGCAGGCAACCGGAAGACGCCAGGCAGTTGGCTGCCCTGGCCTTAGGACATGAACTTCGATCCAGCACCCCGGCTTGACGACACGGCCCACCGCTCATGCAGGAATCGGCGAAGTTTGCCCCACTCTATCGTAATTCCCGGCTGGCCCGCAAAAATAGAATCAAGACAGGGCGGCGCCTGGCGAAATCGGCGCGTCAGGGGGACCTTTGACCAGGACCACTCCGTCAGACCTCACGGAGCCTTTCTTCCGCTCCCGACCCAGGTAGCGCAGCAACGGCCCCTCGATCGCGGTGTAAACACAAAGGCCCAATCCCCAGGCTGCTCCGAGAAAGACTATCCTGGCGCTCCAAAGGCCGGCGATCGGAACCAGCCGAAGTCGCACGCACGACGCTCGCCGCCACCGCGAGCGCGAACAGGTGGGACACGAAGACCGAATAGGACATGTCCCCCATTTTCCTGACCCACCGAAGATCCGGCCAACCCCACTGCTTCTCGACGAACACACACACGAACAGCAGTGACGCACCAGCAACGCCCCAGAAGAACGCCCGTTCGCTTCCGTCCGAAACGTCTTGCACGACGCCGGCGGCGAAGACCGACGCGCCGATCAGCGCTACCAACACGATGAACATGGGTGACACGTGTCGTTCAAGGAAGAGCCAGCCGACGATCATTCCCAGCACGAAATCCAGCCCGATCGTCGCCCCGTAAAAATCGAGGATTCTGCTCGCGCCCGGAAACAGGAGTTTCAACGCCATCAATGCGCACAGCAGGGCACTTGCGACCAGAACGCGGCGGCCGGTCGTCAGAAACAACAGCGCACCAAACAACACATAGAAGAACACGAAGTGATTGAGCACCCACCCCGGAAAGAGGAACGGCCGGTCGATCCCGAGAACCGGATGAGGGTACGGAATGAAAGCAAGCGAAAGGAGAAAATGCGGCAGTTCGACTTTCGTCGTCAGCAGATGATTGGGGGCGACGAGCAGCGCGAGCAGCATCAGGAACGTGAACAGCCAGTAGAGCGGCGCGATGCGCATGATGCGACGGTACAGGAACGTTCCAAACCGCTCTTTGCGATCATACTGCGTGTACACCAGAATGAAGCCACCGATCGCAAAGAACAGGTCCGTACCCGCCGCACCGAAGCTCAGCGAATGCAGGTGCTGCCCGTCCGTCAGGCGGGTGAGCTGCAATTCGGCATGATAAAGCACAATGACGGATGCAGCGATGAATCGTAGATGCTGCAGGCTTCGAATCCTGCCGCCGGCAGGATTCAATTCGATCCGGGCGGGCTTATCACCGCTCGTCTCCGTCTTCATCTGCGGCAACTTAATACTCATGACCGCACCCTAGCTCAACAATACGTGACGAATGTTAACGAGCCTCCGACAGCGGAGCCGCCCCAAATCAGTCGATATAAAATCTCTGTTCGTGGACCTGGTTGATTCGGTCCTCAAATCTTCTCTTCGACAAGTGACGCTTCCAGCGCGAGCTGCGCCGCGGCTTCGAGCCGCGCGAATGGAACGTCGGCGCGGATAGCCATATCCAGCAAACTGTGGTTACCGTCCGCAAGGTTGAGGAACCACAGCAAGTCCATTTGCGTGGCGCCGCCAGCCTCGCGCTGACCGGCGATCGCCCGATAGAGCCCGCGCCGGCCCAGTTGGGGTTCGCCTCTGCCGTCGATGCGCCGGTAGGTCCGGTCATTATCGAGCAAGTCGAAGATCGCCCCGAGCGTGACGTAGGATTGCTCGAGCGCCTCCGGCTTCACAAAATCAAGATTGTCGGCCGACGTGTGATACTCGGGAAACGTGCCGTGCACGCTTCGCATCAGGCAGCCGACCGGCAGATCGAACGCCGGAGAACAGAATTGCCGTTCGTCATACCCGTATGGGTTGAACGGCATGATTTCGTAGGACTGCCCGGAATGACGCAGCACGTGAGCGACAGCGCGATCAATATTCGCTCCGCTGCGGCTTTGCTTGTAGTGAAATCCGCCGGAATCGCCGATGCAAGTCAGGACCAGGCCGTGCTTGATCTTGTCTAGTCGAGTCTCGTTGCGGGCCAGCCAGGTGATCGCTCCGATCGTTGCCGGCAGAAAGAGAAAGCGAAAGCCCAGTCGCCGCTTCCGGCTCGCCTGCCGCATCGCCAACGCGGTCATGACCGCAATTCCCGAAAGATTGTCGTTCGCGAGACTCGGGTGGCAGATGTGACAGGTGACGAGGACCTCATCCGACGTTTCGCCGGGAACGAAGAACTCGCCATAGCTGAGCGAGCCCGGCGAAATGTCGCTGTCGATCCGGACGCGATAATGATCGTCCGTCATCGATTGCCAGAGATTATGGGGCATGCAGAAGCCCCAATTGTCCGCATAGTATCCGGTTCGATACGGAATGAGATCCGGCTGGTCCGGCAGCGTATGAACGTGCTGTGCCAGTTCGGCGCGACTGAATACGCCGTCCACCGGTTTGCTGTAGCCAAGAACGTGAAGATTGTGTGCGGCAAAGTCGACCAGACGGCGACCATCCATGCTCTCGATCGTGCCGCTGCGGATATTCCACTCCATCGGCACGTGCCAGTCGAGCACGGCGGTGCCGGTCTCTACTTCGTGGATCTGCAGGTCGATGTGGCGGGCGATCATCGCCAGGGTCTGCCGAACCCCTGAGCCGGTGAGGCTCCGATTGACCGGGTAGAGCTCCTTGACCAGGCCGTAAAGGTCAAGGGGCGATGAACTGTCCCCGGCCGGCGCCTCCTCTTCGTCGATCACACGGGCTCGTTCGACGCCTACCATAGCTTGCGATCCGCGAGCATCGGCCAAGCTCTATCCTTGTCCGACAGCACCGACACCGGTTCGGGCCACGTAATGCCGATCATCGGATCGTCGTGACGGAACCCGTCCGACAGATCCGCGACATATTCGATTCCCATCAGATATTCGACGACCGAGTCATCCGCCAATGTCTGGAAGCCATGCGCGAAGCCGGCCGGGATATAAAGCATCCTGGCCGACGACGGTGACAGCTCGTATGCAAAGACCTCTCCCCGTGTCGGAGACGACGGCCTCACGTCGACAATGACGTCGTAGATCCTGCCCGACGTGCATCGGACAATCTTTGCATCGGGCTTCGGTGCGCGCTGGAAGTGCATGCCGCGAACGGTCCCCCGCTTACGCGTCAATGAGCTGTTGCCCTGAACAGGCGTGAAATCGATCCCGTGCTCGGCGAAGCTCGGCGCACACCAGGTTCGCGTGAAATTGCCGCGCGTATCTCCGTGCACGGTCAATTCGATCAGCCGCGCATCCGAGCTACCGAGGGGGACGAATTTCACGGCTGGAAATCCCTCACCCCGCGGCCCGCAGACGCCACGATCGTCACACGAAAATCGAAAGCGTGCTCGGCTTTCATGACAACCTATTTCGCTGCCGCAGGCTGAGCAATCTCCGCCGGCTGATAGACCAGATGATCTCCCGCCACGGGTTTCTCGTCGTAGAGTGCAGCGGACTCTTCCGGCATTCTTTCAAGATCGCTGACGCGCAAGAAGTCCCGGAGATTGGTGCCCGTGCACTCGGAATCGATGTTGCGGGCGCCCCCCTTCGCGTTGACGTCATCGATATTGACGGTTCGAAAATCAATGCTGAAACGCGTCACGCCGGAATTGTTCGGCACCGACGAGTGAAGTTGAGCGCCTGAAAAGATCGTAATTCCGCCGCTCGGCGCGACGATCCGTATCTGCGGGTCGAGCGATACCTCTTCTTCCGGCTTGGGCTGGACGCGCGTATCGGTCTTGATGTGCTGAGCCGCCGACGCACGAGAGGTTCGGTTCCATTCGTAATAGTCGTAGTTTCTGGAACCATTCTTGAGAGGCGTATCGAAATATTTCAGGTGAAAGGCAAGACCGTTGTCCGGCGTGATGTCATAGACCGGAAGCCACCAGTTGAGCTGGGAGTGCGGCGCCGAGTACCAGGTGTCGCGATGCGGATGAAATGCATAAGCGATTCCGGTTGTGAGATAGTCGTTGCTCGTCGACGAACGCAGTCGCGGAACGTCGAAATAGGTCTTTTCCGGATCGCATCCATGCTCTCGCAGGATCGCCTGGACCAACTCCTTGGAGCGCGGATGATGGATGAACAGCGGCTTCAACTTCGAAAGAATTGCTGCATATTCTTCGACTGGTAGCTCGAACTGGGCCGTTCGGGGGTCACGGGGATGGAACGCCTGCTCGATGAGTTCACGGGTGAACGTGACCAGCGACCTGACTGCCGGCGACGGCGAATATAAAAACAATGCCCCGTTATACAAATGCTCACGTCGGGAATGATCTGGCGAAAGCTGGTCTACAAAAATGTTCGTCATCGTTCTCAACTCCTCCAAATACGCGCAAAGGACATCCACTTAAACTTGGGCTGGAAGTGCACTGCTCTCCGCCGCAATCCCGATAATAATGAACGTAGGCTTCATTCGCATCTGCAATATACGGTACAAATGCTAACCATCGCCGGCATTCTTGTACAGCTTTTACTACCTCGGGTTGGCCATCGCGCCCGGATAAGGCACGGTAACCTTGATGCCGGCGGCGCACATTCCAGTGTAACTGGCGGGGACATTTCCAACGATCCGATCATTGCATCATGACCTCATGATTGATCGTCCCCGGACGCTACCGTTCCCAAATCCTCAAGCTAGCAAACTAACCAGTTTGACGTCTTTTTAGCACTCCGGCCGCTCAGTCCTCAATGGTCGCCTTCGGAACCGGCACAATGAAACGGCCGCCCCAGGCCCGAATCCCCTCCATCTGCGTCTTGATCTCGTCCTTGATGTTCCAAGGCAGAATGAGAACGTAGTCGGGCTTCGCCTCGAAAATCGCCTCCGGCGGCATGATCGGAATACGGACACCGGGAAGATAACGCCCCTGTTTTGACGGCGCCCGGTCGACGGTGAAATCGAGGAAGTCGCCGGCTACGCCGCAGAAGTTCAGCAGCGTCACGCCCTTGGCCGGGGCACCATAACCGACGATGGTCTTGCCATCGCGCTTCAACGACACGAGGAGTTCGAGGAGACTGCGCTTGGTCTCCTTCACCGACTCGTTCCAGGCCACGTAGATCGCATCGCCGTCCAGACCGTAGGCGCGCTCCTTCGCGAGCACATCGGAAACCCGCGGGCTCTCGGCATGAGAGGACTTCTCGTGAGCAACAAAAAACCGGATCGATCCGCCGTGTGTCGGCGGCAGTTCGACGTCGAACACGCGCAGACCCGCTTTGGCGAAAATGCGTTGGCCCGCGATGAGCGATAGATAGGAGAAATGCTCGTGGTAGATGGTATCGAACTGGTGACGCTGCATCAGTGTCAGCAGATGCTGCACCTCGAATGTCGCGACGCCTTCCGGTGACAGCAGGATCTTGACGCCACCGACGAAGTCATTGATGTCCGGAACATGCGCCAGGACATTGTTGGCCGTGATGAGATCGGCCGCCCAACCCTCGTCGAGCAGTTTCCTGGCATAGTCGCGGCCGAAAAATTCGATACGGGTCTCGATGCCCTTCTTGCGCGCGGCCACCGCGACGCTCTCGCAGGGCTCGATACCCAGGCACTTGATCTGCTTCCCGAGCGAGTACTGCAGGAGATATCCGTCGTTCGACGCAATCTCGACATGTCGCGAGCCCGAACCCAGACCGAACCGCTTGACCATGTCATCGACATAGGAGCTGGCGTGCTCGAGCCACGAGGTCGAGTGGGAGGAGAAGTAGGCGTAGTCGGCGCGGAAGATATCCGAAGCGGCCAGCAGATCCCGGGTCTGCACCAGGCGGCATTCGCGGCAGACCAGCGCTTCCAGAGGATAGAATGGCTCCGCCTTGGTGTAGTTCTCGGGATCGACATAGTCGTTGGCGACCGGCGAAAGCCCGAGATCGATCAGCTTGAGTGTGAGTTCCTGGCCGCAATGACGGCACTTGGGCGCAACGCCGTGCGCTGCGGGGAAACCAATCTTCATCGTTACTCCCTTTACCACTATGAGCGTCGCTTGCCGGCTCGGTACGGGATTTGAGCCGAGCAGACAATTGCCGATGCGATCCCGCCCGCATCGATAAACATCGGATCAGACGAGCGGCGGCAATGTTCGTCCTTGAGGTTCATCATTTCCATGCAGGCGATCAAATTTCCGGGGCTGCCGCAACCAGGACGCCAAATCGACGTCATAAGTTCCGATGCTGAAATTTCGTGCCGATATATATACCTAGAAGCAGCGGAAATCACACCATCGCAAGGGGTTTATGCTGAATCCAGAAATTTACGTTATCCGCGAGACGGCCGTCCTTTTGGTCGCTTCTCGCGGAAAACTTTGCTAATAATCACGCTCTGTGACATTCAATTAAAGAGCCCTGACCAATGAAGGTCGTTTTGTTTTGCGGCGGTCTCGGGACGCGTATTAGAGAATATTCCGAGAGCATTCCAAAGCCAATTATACCCGTGGGCCATCAACCCATTTTGGCGCACATCATGCACTATTATAGCCAGTACGGGCACCGCGATTTCGTGCTCTGCCTCGGCTACAAGGCGAACGTCGTAAAGGACTACTTTCTCAATGCGAAGAAATGGACCAACAGCGACCTGATCGTTTCGAACCATGGCGAGCGGGTTGAGGTATTGGGGGAGCAGCCACCCGACTGGAACGTGACACTCATCGATACCGGTATTTGGCGCAATATCGGCCAGCGCCTGCTGGCCGTGCGTCATTTGGTCGAGCATGAAGAGGTCTTTCTCGCAAATTACAGCGACGGCCTGACCGACCTTCCCCTGCCCGAGATGATCGACGAGTTCAAGAAGAGCGGCAAGATCGCCTGCTTCGTTGCGGTTCATCCCCCATTCAATTTCCACTTGGTCGAATTTGGCGACGAGGCGACTGTCCGGCGATTTCGCTCCAACCAGGAATCCGAGATCTGGATCAATGGCGGCTACTTCATCTTCCGGAACAAGATCTTCGACTATATCAAGGAAGGTGAGGAACTGGTGCTGGAGCCCTTCAGCCGCCTGATCAAGGACGGCGGACTCATGGCCTATAAGTACGAAGGCTTCTGGCGAGCGATGGATACTCTTCGGGACCGGCAAGTGCTCGAAGAAATGGTCGAGCGCGGCGACATGCCCTGGCGTAAACAGCCAAAACCGTAACGATCCGACGTCGAGCGTCTGCACGCAGCCAGGACAGCGTGCAGACGAGCGCCGAACGGTGCGCCCCGGCTACCAGAGCTCAATTTTCCTCAACGGCGCGTTGCGCCGTCACGGATTGCTGCAATGGGTCGCTTTTCAGCGCGCCCTACCGAACCCACCATAGGGCCGGATCCAGCCGCCGATCGTTGATGTGCCCCTGCAATACCTTGAGGCGCATCAGGTCCGAGGAACGGAAATCGGCGTCGTGGAAGTTCATCTTTTTCAGCCCGGCAATCAAATTCTGGATCGACTGATCGAGGGTCACAACGGGCTGATGATCGGGCGCGAGAGAACGATAAAGCGCGAAATCGACTTTGTAGGAACGGCTGTCGACGGGAGCGGATGTATTGATCGACACTTCCGTCCCCGGAACACTTTTCGCTACTGCATTGGCGAGGTCCCTGACCTGATAATTGCGATCGTCGGAACCGGCATTGATGGCCAGATATTGCCCGCCTCTCTCGGCCGGACGATCAACAGCCCAGTCGATCGCACGCGCCATGTCGGCAGTGTCGATCAAGGGACGCCACGGACTGCCATCCGACAAGACCGTGATCTTCGCCTGGCTCAGGGCACAGGCGACAAAGTCATTCAAGACCAGATCGAGCCGGAGCCGATCCGACATCCCGCATGCCGTCGCAAAACGCAGGCTCGTAATCACCATCCCTGTATCGAGGCTTGAGAGTTCCTGCTCCGCTCCGATCTTGGATTTCGCATAAGCCGTGATCGGGTTGAGCGGATCGGTCTCCTTGCGCGGCGCGCCTTCGGCTATTCCATAGACACTGCAGCTCGACGCAAAGACGAAATTCTTCACGCCGGCCGCCGCCGCGGCTTTGGCAATCGAGACCGTGGTGTTCTGGTTGATGTCCAGCGTCACCGCCTCGAATTGATTTCCCATCGGATCGTTCGAGATCGCGGCCAACTGAACGATCGCATCATAGCCGCTCAGGTCGATGGTGACGTCGCGAACGTCGCCATAGAACTGCTCGTTCAGATAGCGCTCGGGAAGTGTCGGCGCGCCGGTCAGGCAATGAGCGAAATATGCATTGTCGAAGCCGTGCAGAATCGCATCCGGCCGCTGCGCGCGCAGATATTTCGCAACCGCCGGACCGACGTAGCCCATGTTTCCGGTAATGAGAATTTTCAAGGCGTTTACCTCTGACGATGACGGGTCGGCATCTTGGAAACCTAAGCCATCTGTGAAGCCGATCGTGTGCTTTGTAACATTCAGGTTAATGCAGCCGTGCTGGCGCCGGCGCAGCCATGCTCGTGGTTTCGTCTGGTGCGGGCGGGTGCAGGTTCAAACCGACCGGCGTTACTTGTCTAAGAAACCGCCGCAACAACCGCAACAGGAAATACCCCGGCGCCGCCCCATGGCCATTTTAACGTTACGCATCGCCAGCCCGGCCTTTAGGCTTGGTATAGGCGGTGATCTGGTTTAGCCTTCGGAAAGTAGCTCTCGTTCGGCTATTGAGCTACCCCGGTGCAAACGGCCTAGAAATTGTTCCGGTCTCAAAGCCGCATGAAATCAGCGTAGAGCTATTCCTTGAACTCGCCATCCAAGCACCACCCGGCGACCTTTCAAAGGTCGGTCCAAATGCAAGCGCGGGCGCACTCCCTCATCCCCGGAGGCGCTCACACCTACGCGAAGGGCGAGGATCAGTATCCCCTCTCGGCACCCGGTTTCATAAAGCGGGGGCAAGGATGTCATGTCTGGGATATCGATGGAAACGAGTTCATCGAATATGGGATGGGTTTGCGCGCCGTAACGTTGGGGCACGCCTATCAGCCGGTCATCGAAGCTGCCCATCGCCAGATGCTGCTCGGCGAAAACTACACGCGTCCTGCGTCGATCGAGGTGGAATGCGCCGAGGAATTCCTCGGTCTGATCGACGGCGCCGACATGGTCAAGTTCGCCAAGAACGGATCGGATGCGACCAGCGCAGCAGCGAAATTGGCGCGGGCCTATACGGGGCGCGACCTGATCGCCCGATGCGGCGATCAACCCTTCTTTTCTACCGATGACTGGTTCATCGGAACCACGCCGATGTCGGCCGGCATTCCGCAGGTGATACAGGATCTGACACTCCAGTTCCGATACAACGATATTGATAGCCTTCGATCGTTGTTCGAACAGAACCCTGGCCGGATTGCCTGCGTCATTCTGGAAGCCGCAACCTCCGTGGAACCGAAGGCTGACTTTCTCAGCTCCGTCCAGGCACTGTGCCGCACCGAAGGCGCGGTGTTCATTTTGGACGAGATGATTACCGGATTCCGTTGGCATCTTGGCGGCGCGCAAAAAGAATACGGCATCACGCCGGATCTATCGACCTTCGGCAAAGCGATCGGCAACGGCTTCTCCGTCTCCGCTTTGGCAGGCAAGCGGGAACTCATGGAGCTTGGTGGTATGCACCATGACCGCGAGCGCGTCTTCCTGCTGTCGACGACACACGGCGCGGAGAACCACTCGCTTGCTGCGGCAATCGAAACAATGCGGATCTACCGCGAAGACCATGTGGTCGAGTTCTTGTACCGACAGGGCGAGAGGCTGCGGACCGGCATCAATCGCGAGATCGAATTGCTCGGCATCGGCGACTATTTCGAGTTGCTGGGCCGCCCGTGCAACCTGATCTTTGCGACGCGCGATCAATCAAGGCAACCTTCACAGCCTTTCCGGACGCTTTTCCTCCAGGAGATGATCAAGCACGGCCTTATTACGCCATCCCTGGTCGTGAGCTTCTCGCATACGGACGCCGACATCGATCGCACCATTGAGGCGGTCGGCGCATCCCTTCAAGTGTACCAGCGCGCGCTGGAGGACGGTGTTGAAAAGCACCTTGTTGGCCGGCCGGTCAAACCGGTGTTCAGAAAGTTCGGCTGAGAGAAACGTCCCGCCCGTCATACGCACTGAATTGCATCTCGGGCCGGACAGTGCCTTTCGAGTCTTGCCTTTCGAGGCTTGCCTTCCGGGCTCTGTCTCCCATCCCCTACTCCGCCGAGGCGGAAAGCAACAACACCCAGTCGCCGTCGCTGCTGCAGTCCGGGACGTTCAGTTCCTGACGTCCGGAGGCCGATAGATGTCCGGGCTCTGAGTTCAGAAACTGACCGTCTGCCGGATCAAGCCAGCGCGCCGTCACGTGGTCGCCCGCAAATTGCTTCAGATCGACTGCGAATGGGCGAGCAGATGGCAGATAAACGATCGCAAACTTGCCATCTGCGGAGCGCGCCGCGACGGCCTGAGACTGCCCGCTCAACGCTCCGTCAACGAGCAGCTTTCCATCGAGATCCGGTTCCAGGCTGGACCAGGGCAGCGCGAAGAGAAAATCTCGCAGATGGCCGATGCCGAGACTGCCGGGGCTGTTGAGTGCCTCCTTCCACGTCATTGGCGGCTGCGGCTTGAATGCCGGGGCGTTGAAGCACCAGATCGGATTATTCCCGAAGACTTGACCTGCGGCCCCCGAAAGCACTGGCTTGCCAGGCCTGAACTCTCGTCTTCCAGGGCGTGCCGTCGCCTTCGTTTTCGTACCTGCTTTCGATCAGGAAAAACGGCGTCTTCCGATTTGCGGCCAAGGCCGAAGCTTCGCCCGCAATGGGAGCGTAAGTGTAGAGTGAATCGATCGCGATGCGGGATCTCGCTCGCGCTCCAATATCCAAGACCATGCATGCCGGGCCCATTATGCGCGGTGTGCAGGGATTGAGGCAATATCTCGCGGATGCCGTCGGCCACCGCCTGACTGAGCGTCTTGTTCGGCGGGTTAAAATCGCCGACGTGAACCCAGATGATGTTTTTGAAATCCTTGAAGCGCTTGCCGACATAGCGCCCGTAGTCCCGCAATTTGTCCAGGCCGGACGCTTCCATTGCGCGATACCAGCCATCGTCGCCGCCTCCGGCGCCGGTATAGGCCGGAGCCAGGAGCACAAGGAATCCCTTTTGGCCGGCACTCCGCAATACCTGTTCGGCGTGATCGAAATAGCTGTCGTCGGCCGTTGAGAAGTCGTCATCCTGTCTGAATGGTCCATCGCCGTACGCATTCCTTGGCGCGTTGTCGGCGAACTTATGCTCGAGCAGATTGACGAGAAGCGTGTTGAAGCCCTTGGACTGACGATCGCTGAGATACAGTTCGGCGTCTTCGGTGCTCAGTTGGGTCAGCAGCGACCACGCGCTGTCCCCCACAATCAGGAATGGACGATCCGCGGCGTCTACGAGATAGCGCTGCCCTTCGACCGGATGCAGCGGGAACACCGTCGGCGCGACGCTTCGGTGCTCGATCGGCTTCCACTTTGTCGCGTCCGTCTTCGGCGCTACCCCGGCGCACTTTCCTGCCGCCGCCCGCGCCTCGGTCCGGCGGAAATGACGAAAGAAAACTCCACCCAACGCTGACGCAACAACGCCTGCACCCAACCAGACATAGAGGGTCCTACGGTTGATCATGGCCCTCCGGAATGTCCTTTGTCACGCTCACAACTCCCAGACTATTCGCCTGCGTTCCCGCTCACTGAGTAACCTTACGAACTCTCTGCATAGCCTTGGCCAACAGCGTGACAACGTGGGATTCAAGCCCATCCGGACGGCCGGCAACGTTCCATAGAACAAACATCGAGCCGAGATAGGCGACTGCACCAACGATCACGATGATGGCAAAGCGAAGCAGGAGAGCAGCGTATCCCGATCCATATCCGAACGTCGCGATCAGCGGCTCGATGACGACCGCCATGACGGCGACGCTGACGACCGGCCGCCACGCGCCGAGGAGTTGATCTCTGACGCGCAGGCCGATCAACTGGCGTACCGTCAGCAGTGCGCAGACCGCAATCACGAGTGCGATCACCATGCGCACGGCGATGGCCCCCGCAATCCCGTAGTACCGGATCCCGGCGAGCATCAGCGGAAACTTGAGAACAATTTCGACCACGAGAAGCCGGGTAATGACTGGCGACCTCTCCATGGAGACCGCCAGCGGCGGAAGCGCACCAACCAAAAGCGAGGGAACGATGGTCAGGGCAAACCAGCGCAAGATTTCTCCTGCCGCGGACCACTGTTCGCCGAAAGCGAGCCGGACGATGGGTTCGGCATTCATGCTCATACCGACCATGATCGGAAGACTGAGCGCAAGGATGCTGGTGGCGCTCTTCTGATACGCGGCCTTCAACCTGTTTACGTCGCTCCGCACAGACGAGAACGCCACGACGAGGGGGTTCATCATCTGAGTGACGAATATCTGCCCGGGAAGCGCCGCAAGCTGCGTGGCCATCGAAAAGCCGCCAAGCTCGAAACAATTCACGAAGCGGCCAAGCATCAGCGGATCCATTTGCCAGATCAGCGCGCTGATTGTCTGCCCGAAGGTCGTCCAGCGAACATATGTGGAAAAATCGCGCCATTTTCCGAGCGAGATGACCGGCAGGTAAGGCGCGTAGATATACGAGACGATCAGCATCGTGACGGGTGACGCGATCGTGCCGACCGCAAGCGACCAGTAGCTTCTGGTTAACCACGCGCAACCGACGGACAGCGTCAGCGCAACCAGCTTGCCCACCACCTCCATTGTCAGATTTGGCAGGAAATCGAAGTTGATCTGAAATTCGGTGACCCGGGGACTGGTCAGGCCACGCGACGCCGGCGCGATGCTGAGCGCGGCGACAAGCGGGATTAATCGATGATCACCATAGATCTGTGACAGCGGCCACGTCGAAATCAACAGAATGGCCGCGAGGCCAAACCCCCGCATGAGTTGAAGCGTGAAAACGGTATCGTAGTGGGCCTTTGTCCGCGTCGGCAGCGCGACGAGCGCGAAGCCCAGCGGCAGTTCCATGATCGCCTCGACGATCACGATGACCGACATCGCGATCGCAACGAGTTCCGAAGTCTGCCGGCGACAGAAGCCGCGCAAGGACGATCAACGCGACGAAATCGATCGCGCGCGTGATCAACCGCGAGGCGATCATGACCGTCGCACCGGCAGCGGTGCGGCCTTTGATATTGTGCGCTGGTGGCTTTTCGGATTTCATCGTTTGTTAGCGCCGTAACGGCGCATTTCCCGATCGCAGGAGGCATGGCTATTCCGGCTACTTGGCGCATCACCCATGGGAAAATTCAAGAGCGAAGACCGGCCGAACAGATCCCGCGCCATCCGGATTCCGGTTAATCGGTTTACAGTTAACCCTCCCCTGACAGGTGCGGTCATGGGACGATCTTCCCTGCACGACCGCTGTCCCCAATGCGTTCATCGAAATCCAGCTCTCGGCGCGTTCACCCTACCCCGCAATCCCTGACATTGCGCGGCCATTAGGGACGACAACAAATTGAGTTCCATTCTATATTTCGTGTGATATCTGTCCCCCCATCATTTTCGTGTGACATTTTCATCCATGATCGAGTCCGACCTCCATCGCTCCGCAGACGGAACAGCCGGAATCGTTGACGCCTCGTCATCAGCAGCCCCGCTTGGCAACGATCGGATCGACGGTCGCGTGCGACCACAGAAGATATGCCTGTTCGGAATGTTCGGAGGAGGCAATTTCGGCAACGACGCATCGCTGGAATCGTTTCTGATTTTTCTGCGGGAAGCGAGACCGGACGCCGATATCGCGTGCATTTGCGTTGATCCGGATGCAATCGGACAATTGCATCAGATCGCGACAGCGCCGCTCAGCGCGCCCGAATTCTCGAACGCCTTCCTGAGGCTCTGCAACAAACTCAGCCTGCGCATGTTCGGGAGGCTCGCGAACTGGTACCGCGCGCTTCGATACATCAAGCAATTCGACATCGTGATCGTGCCGGGCACATCGACCTTGAACGACTACGGCTCGGGTCCCCTTGGAACGTCCTACGGACTGTATCGATGGGCTGCGGCCGCGCGATTGCGCGGCGTGAAGTTCTGCTTTGTCGGAACCGGCGCGGGCCCCATTCTGCATCCTGCCAGCCGCTGGATGCTGAAATCCGCCGCGGTCTGGGCGCATTTCCGTTCGTTCCGAGATCAGGTCTCCAAGGATTTCCTGGCTTCTCTCGGCATCGACACCAGCCGCGAGCAGGTCTACCCGGACCTCGTCTTCAGAATGCCGACGCCATCGCCCTTGCGAGACGCGGCGGCGGACCAGCCGATCACCATCGGCGTCGGACTGATGAACTATAACGGCTGGCTTGCCGGCGCACGCGTTGCTGCCGATCCCACGATCTATCAAACCTACGTTGAAAGGATGGGACGTTTCGTCACCTCGCTGCTCGATCGAGGCTACCGAGTTCGCCTTCTCGTCGGCGAGACCGTCGATCAGCGCGCAGTGAAGGATGTCGCTCGAATTGCCAAGGCCGGCGGATACGAATTGATTGAAGGCGTCGTGCCGCCCGCAAAGGCGCAGCAGTTGATCACCGAACCGATCAGTTCGCTGCACGATGTCATGAATCAGATCAGGGATACCGACTTCGTCGTCGCCACGCGCTTTCACAACGTGGTATGCGCGCTCAAGCTCGTCCGGCCGACGGTCTCGATCGGCTACGAGGCAAAGAACGATGCCGTGATGGCGGAACTCGGCCTTGGCGAGTTCTGTCAGTCGATCGAGGAACTCGATCTGGACCTGTTGAACAAGCAGCTTGCCGAACTGATGAACAACCGGGAGCGCTACCAGGCGATCGTTCAGCAGCACCTCGATGCCGTTCATTTCCGCGTGAAACGGCACGAGCAGGAACTGCTGTCCAAGATCCTCTGATTTTGCAGCTTGCCGGTCACGTCATTTCGGCAGGCCTTGCCCGCTTTCGCGCCTGGTCAGAAATTCTCAGAGCAGAATTTGGCTTCGTCAATCGCAGGACCGAATGGAAGCCGCCAGGTTCGCTTCCACTTCGTATAGGGTATCCAACCGACAATCGATTTGGCCCAGTCCGAGGCGCTCGGAGCGAGTTGCCGCTCTTCGAGCCCTCTCTGGAGTTCTTGAATCGCGTCCCATCTTTGCCTCACTGACCATTTGATGGCCAGCCGCATCAGCCTGCCGAGCATACGCTCCCTTTCAATTCGAAACGTCGCGTCGTCCCAGCAGCGAGCGCCGAAGGCGCACAGAATATCGAAGCGCTCGAGCAGGGTTTTCACCTGATTCGCACCGATCTGCTGGCTGGTGATCGAATTGTCATGCCAGCGCGTGTAGACCAGAGGTTCGTGAACGTAGCCGAACTTGCCGGCCAGCGAGCTGCGCACGACCGCGGAAAAGTCGAAATGAAGCGGGGCGTCGTCGAACAACTCCGCGTTTCGAGCGCTCCCGTAGGAGCGAACAAACAGGTGATGATAGGGCAGCCAATTGATGCTCTCATCCAGCATCATGCCGGCGATCTTGGTCCCATCGAAAACGTTCTGTTCCAAAGGAAGATTCGCCCGGCGCACCATATCCACGAAGATGTCGTGAGAAAGGACGACCTCGACCTTTTCGTCGGACTCGGCGACCTCCACGAAGCGCGCAATACAGTCGCTGCGTATCAGATCGTCGGCGCAGAGAAATTTCAGGTAAACCGCCTCGGCAGGAGCGGCGCATAGCGCCTTGGTCCAGTTCTCCTTTAGAGGAACCAGGCTCTCGTTTCGAGTCGTGAGCAACTCGACCCGCCCGGCGCGATAACGATCAATGATCTCCGGCGTATCGTCGGTGCTGCAGTTATCGACGATGACGTGGACCAGCCTGTCATAGGTCTGACGCTGGACGCACCGCATGGTGGCTTCGAGATAGGCGGCGCCATTGTAGACTGGCGTTACCACCGCAACGAGAGGTCGAGCCGACGCCGAACTGTTTTTCATGCCATCATCTTTTGATCTGTTGCGCCATCTTTTCAGCCGCCGACCCGACCGACAGAATTCTGTCCGGCAACGACCGACCTGATCACCTCGACCAGCTTTGCCCCTGCCCGATCCCAGGTAAACAGCTTGGAGCGCTCGCGGCCGGCACGAGAATATCGTTCCCAATAGTCGCGATCGCCGGCAAGCCTGCGGATGGCGCCCACCCACTGCCCCGGGTCGTCGGGCGCCCCATAGATCGCGGCGTCGCCTCCGATTTCAGGCAACGCCCCACACGGCGCGAGCACCGCCGGACAACCGACGGTCATGCCCTCCAGTGGCGGTAACCCAAATCCCTCGGTGGTGGATGGAAACGTCACGCAGAGAGCTTTTTCCAGCAGCGCGCGGAGTTCGCCATCGTCGATCCTGCCAGTGAACACGACGTTCGGCGGAACCGAATGGCCCAGCGCTTCAAACTGCGGCCGCGTGGCCGCTCCGACCAGCACCAGTTTCGTCGCAGCGAGCGCGGGATCGGCGAAAGCTTCCAACAGCAGACCGACGTTCTTGTGCGCCTGGACGTTGGCCAGCGCGATCGCGAAGCCGCGCGAGTCAAGCTGCAGGCGATCGATGATTTCATCACGTGCCTTGTAAGCAAGCAGGTGGTCGGCCCCGTTCGGGATCACGGAAATGTGCTCAGGTTTGGCAACTCCGAACCGGACGAGCTGAGACGCGGAGAACTCCGACACCGCCAATATTCTCGCGTGTCTGCGGCCGATCACCGGCAGCACGGTGCGATACCAGTTCGCAAATCCCCGACTGTAGGAGTTCGGTGTGATGAAGACCTGCGCATCATGAATTATCGTGATGGCGGCGCGGCTCGCCATCGGTCCGAGATTGCAGAGATTGAGGAGCAGATCACCTCGTGCCAGCCGGGGTAGATCCAGTTGTTCCCACAACTGGCCCCGGAGAAGCCCGCCTTGCTCGATGGCGAAGGAAGCCTCAGGATCATCCTGAACGTTCGCCGGCGCGATGATGCCGGGCGCGTTCGGAAACAGGTCGGCCAATTCGTGCCGCCGAAGGCCCAATTGATGAATCAGTTGTTCGGCCACACGATGAACGCCGGTGGGCTTCGCTCCCAGGAACTTGCCGTTGATGGCTAACCGTCGAAAACTCACCGCCCCTCGCATCGAATGTTTCGGCGCCTGCTCAAATATCGCGTGCCGACCCCGATGAACGGCTGCTTTGTTTCTTGGCTCTACGCGTCGACCTACGCAACCACAAATTTCCTGGCGAAGAATGCCTCCGAATACCGGGTATTGCTTTCAAGGCCCCGGAGCCGCATCAATCCGCGGAAAGTCTCCTCGTCGAACCAGTGCTTGTTGCGCTGGCTTGAAAACACGTCACGCAACACGGCGACCTTTGCCGTGACGTCCTCGGCGTCAAGCGGAACATAGAGATTCGGCTGCATCAAATCTCCGTCCCATTTCGGAATTTCGTATTCCCAGATTTGATGCGAGCGGAAGGTATTCCAGGTCAACTCGTTAACCATCCGATGATCCTGATGCGCGTCGGCACGCGTGTGCGTCAGGATCAGATCGGGGTCTACCGCCTTCAGACGCTGTTCGAAGAATTCCTTGATCTTGTCGCGCTGCTCGGGAAAGCGTGAGTTGGTAAAATCCTTCAGGACGATCGATCGCGCCACGCGCGGTCCCAGCAACTGGTCGGCGCCCTGGCGCGCCTCCTCGTGGCGAATTCTCATTGCCGGACAGGACGCACCATGTCACCTCGACATCCGGGTTTTCCCGGATGATACGCAGCACGGTCGCGCCTGCGCCGATTTCGATGTCGTCGGAATGGGCTCCGACGCACAGAAGACGCCTCACCTGCTTGAAGCCGCCGAAAGCTATCATCGAAATTCCCTTGTGCGATCTGCGCCTGCGCCATCGAACAATCCCGAAGCAGGCTGTTCAAGCTGTCACCTGACGCTTTCCGACGCGATGGATCAAAATTAGGAGATCGATAGCGATCCCACAATTCGAATTCGCGAACAGGCTAAACGGGCCGCGACCCCGGCCAGCGGCCGAACTCATGGTTAAGCAGGCCTGTTCATTGCGCCCGCCTGACACGGATCTCCTTAACGAGGAATTCGTTCGGCGAGGAAATCGCGTTCAATCGAAAGTTCCAGCCCCATGCGCCGACGAAGTTCGCGTCCTGCACCGTCCAGGATATTTCGTGCCAGGAGTTGTCTTCCGGGATGTTGTGATAGTCGGAACCGACATAGCCTCGGCTCGATTCATAATCGATGCTCATGCCCGCGACCTTGTCGGGCGCGATGCGTCGAACCACCGCCGTGATCTCGAAGGTCTTGCCGCCGAACGTCGCAAATTGCGGGTCGACCCAGAAGTACACGTAGTGACCTTCTTTATCGGGTTGCGAGAAGTCGGTACGGCGCCATTGCGCATCGGCGGTGGTCGTCTCCAGGCTGACCTGCTTCACGCCATTCTGGACGTTTTCAGTCTTCAATTGCGCCGTCGCCAGCGCCATCCCGGCGTAGTCGGTCGCCCAGGGATATGGCTTCGTCTTCTGGGCCCGTGCCTTCTCGATCAGCGGTTCCGGCAGGTCGGTAATCAGGACCGGTGTGCTCGAAAGGGTCAGCGGCTTGCCTGCGGCCAGAGCCGTGCTTTCTCCTGCCAGGTTGGAGAGACGCACGTCGGCATCGAATGTGACCTTGATGTCGCTCTTGGCCCGAGACCACACCGCCAATACGGCCTTTCCTCCACTGCGCCCCTGGGCGCTCCCTTGCGCGTTCCCTTGGGCATCGTAGACGAAGCCGTAGCTCCCCTGGCCGAAATCCAGCCAGCCGGCCGGAACCGGCTCCGGACCCAATGTCGTCGTCAAGACCTTCAAGGCCACGTAAGACGGACGCGGCGTCATGTCGGAGCGGATGAGGCCGTGATCCATGTCCTTGCCGTATGAGGGGCCGCGCGCCTCGAACCAGAATGTCCGCGTAAAGCCCGCGGCGATCGACAGCAGATAAGCCTTGGTCAAAGCCACCGCCTGCACGTCGTCCAAGGTGCCGTTCGGTTTCAACGGAGCGGTCGCGCCGATCTCGGTGATCCAAAGCGGCATGTCCGCAGGCTGCTTGTTGGCCTCCAGCATTTTTCGCAGCGTCATCGTCATGCCAAGAAATGCCGACTCGCCTCCGTCCGAGAGCCGGTCAAGCATCTCGTAGGGATGTACGCAGATATAATCGAAATAGTTGGCCGCACCGGCCTTTATCGCGGCGTCGAGGAAGCCGACGTCGAAATTCGCCACGCTCATGCCGATCTTGCTGGTCGGGTCGATCTTCTTGGCCGCAATCGACGCCTCGCGCACGAGATCGGCATAGATCTTGGGCGATCCGCCCTGCGCAAAGCTCCCGTTGAATTCATTCCAGACCTCCCAGTATTTGATGTCGGAATGATACCGCCCGACCACACCGGAGACGTAGTCGCGCCAGAACTGAATATCCTTGATCGGAAATTTTCGCGTGCCGCCGTCCGCAGAAGCCCAGGGCGCAAGATAGGCAAAGACGCCGGACAGGTGAATTCCATTGCTGCGCGCGTCTTCCACCAGACGGTCGGGCAGCGCAAAATTCCAGTAGCCTTGCGTCGGCTGAATCGTCTGCCACTCATAGAAGCCGCGAAGCCAGCGCACGCCGGCCTGCTTGAGCAGCGGATTGAAGGCGGGATAAGCGGAGAACCATTCCGCGCCCGACGCGACGCCCCACGGGCTTCGGTCGTCGCGCGGATCGCCCGCGGCCTGCTGTTGGGCACCATCGGCCGGCACCATTAGAGCCGACAGGCCAGCGGCAACAAGGGCTGGGAACAGCACGCGGCGAATTGTTTTCAGCGACTCATGTCGGATCGAGAGTTGTTCAGGCTTGGGCACGACGCAACACTCCAATGAACGCGAACGGATGCAGGTCGATAACGTGTTCGAACGCACCCTTTGTAACGCCCCCGCCGCCGCTGCGAGGAGGCTAATCAAGGGCAGCCGAGATCGGACGATGCGTCGCAAGCGCCGCGCGCGTGGCTGTCGTCCGCACTACGACAATCTCGCCACATGCGATGGCCGCAAAAGCAAAAAACGGCAAGCCAAGATCGATGAAACCACCGGAAGCCGAAGCCGCAATCACCCATGCCAGACAGGCCGATTTTGCCGCTCTTTGTGTCGCTGATACGACCGGTAAAGCCGGCGTCGACTTTTTGAACCAGACCATCAGCAGAAACAGTCCGTAAGTGATGGCCCCCGGAAATCCCAGGCTTGCGATGACCGCGACTGCGAAACTCGACGCGCGCACGCTTCCATTACCCACGCCAAACCCGAACGTATCCAGAAAATTCTGGACGGCCTGGCTGTTCCATGACGATCGCTCGATACCCGAACCCGACGACATCTTGCTGAAGACGATAGTGTCCAGCAGGTTCGAAACATAGGCATAGGACGCATCGTTGAGACAGATCAAAATCACGACGAGAGCCATCAGCATCGGCGCACAAGCCAGAAAAATCAACATCTGCGGCCGAACCCGGCCGAACAGGAAATTCATCGCGACGATCGAGAATTCGACGAACAGATAACCGGACAGTCCCGCATAGGCGGTCGTCGAGGTCGAAAACAGCAAAGCGAGAAAGGACAGGATGCTCAACGCAAGCGTCATGCGCACCGCGACGCCGTTGAGCCAAAGCGAGGTCACAAATGCAAAATAGCCCAGCGTCCAGTAGCCGAAACTCGATGCTTCGACGAAGGAGCCAACCACGCGCTTGAAGCCGGCCATCTCCGTGTCGTTCAGCATCGAATAGGTCGAGTTTCGAATGAACGACATCAGTTCGGTCGTACCCGTCGCATAGGTCGCGAGGTCGAGAACGGCGAAGCCCAGGTTGAGGATCACGCACATCAGCGCGGCGCGCCCAAGGATCTTGCGTCCAGCCTCACTGCTTCCCAGTCCGGACAGGACGAAGAAGCAGACGAAGTCTCCGATAAGATAGACAGACTGGGTCAAATTCGACGTCGTAGGCGCAAGCGGCGCTGCGTAATTTTCGCCCTGCGCACGCACCGCAAAGGTATAGGTCTGCCCCAGAAAGAGCCGTGGCATCACATACGCGCCGATCGTGGCATAAGCGACCGTGACCGCCAGCCAGAAGCCCGGCGTGCCGAACGAGATCGCGCGAAGCGCGCCCGTGCGGATATCCCGACTCGTCATCAACTTGATGGTAAGAAAGCCGAGAAGCATGTGCGCTGGCTGGATCGTGGTGCCGCCCAGCGAATCCAGGATGAAAGCGGCGGCCGCGCCCAGCAGCGTCGACCCGAAAAAAACGTAAACGATGAAACTTTGGTCGACGAACAGACCGATCAGTCCGAAAACGAGAGCGATCCCGCCAATCAGTTCGACTGTCATTTGATCGTTCGCTTTCCAATCAAAAACGCTTCCTCCGGCGAGTCCTCAAGCGCCCGCGTGTCTTGCTGTGCGGGCGTCGTATACCGCATCGGCCGAACCGCTCGCAACCTGTGACCCTCATCGCGTCGGCCCGATATTCAAAGCCTTCCGTGCCTGCGGCAAATCGTCATGACGTCGTCCGACGGAACCTCAGGGGTCAGGTGAGTTCAAGAATCCGTTGCGGCGAGATGCGTCCGGTCACGAGATCGCGTAGGGCCAGGCAATTGCCCTTCAATCGGCCCTTGCGATCAATCCAGGGCTCCGGGCGGAAGGTTTTGGCGAGATTGGCCAGCATGTTTCGCCAGATCAATGGGGCCGCGAAGGCGAACGACATCGTGCCCTTGCGGATCAGGTAGACGGGGTTTGCGATCTGCGAATAGCCAACCCGAACGCCGGAGGTGCGACCGCCTTTCGTCCCCAGATGCACGCCACGCAAGACCTTGGCATCGATGATGCGGCCGCAATCGGCGAGCTGCCGTGAGAAGTCGATATCCTCCTGCCAGCCGTAGAGCGGCAGATTTTCGTCGAACATCAGACCACGCTGAACGATCGGCAGCATTCGAAAGGCCATGTTGCAGCCATATGTTCCGTAGGTCGGCACGAAGACGTGATCATCCGGCCGCGGCCTGTCGGCTGAAATCAATTGCAGCGCTGCCTCGGCCTCGACGCCGGGGCCATTGGCGCCATCGACGATCGGCCGTCCGGTTATGGCAACCACGTCGGCGTGATCGAGGAAGAGCTTTTCGATCTCGGCGAGGTAATTGAGTTGCGGAAAGAAGTCGTCGTCGAAGAACACGATGATATCGGCAGATCCGGCTGCCGACAGGATCTGGTTGCGCTGCGCGGTGAGCCCGCGCTTGCCCGTCCGAACCACAGTCTCCAACGGCAGACGCTGAAGCGCGGCCGCATCCAGATCCTCCGGGATCGCCGGACACACGATCAGGACGTCAGGCAGGCGCGTCTGGCGCGCAATCAGATCGAGCGTGTAGCCGACAACCGTCCGGCGACCCGCGGTCGCGATGCCGACCGCGATCCTCAGCTTTCCGGGCGACGGCGTCTCCCGCAGGGGAATCGCCAGAACGAACAGCCGTCACTTTCAAGACATTATCGCTCATCGCCGATCATTCCAGTTACCAGCTACGCGGTTCCCAGCCCCCGGGTTTCCTGCACGTGCTTTAATCTCAAGGCGGCATCGACGCCGCAACAGTTGCAGGATGCGATCGGCCAAATCTTCGCGGACTTAGTTAAATGCGGCACGGGCAAGATTGCGGACGGGCCGGCCGCAACACAGTTAATCCCGGTCATTGGCAGACCTTCCGGAACCTGGCAATCGGCTGCCGGAGAGTTAATGTTACCCGATTGAAGTCTGGTGCTGCTATTGGCGTGGCCGAGGCGCAAAGCTAGAAAGACGCATCGATCGCGGTTGCGATGTAAATCATTGAATTCAAGGCATCGTCGATGAGGGTAGCAATTATTCACTACTGGCTCGTCGGCATGCGCGGCGGCGAAAAGGTGCTCGAGGCGCTCTGCGAGATGTATCCGCAGGCAGACATTTTCACCCACGTCTACGATCCCAAGATGGTGTCCGACCGGATTCGCCGGCACCGTGTCATCCCGACCTTCATCAATTCGCTGCCGCGCGCCACGCGAATGTACAAGAGCTACCTTCCGCTGATGCCGCTGGCGCTCGAGCAGCTCGATCTGCGCGGATACGACCTCGTCATCAGCAGCGAATCCGGGCCTGCCAAGGGCGTGATTCCGGCGCCGGACGCACTCCACGTTTGCTACTGCCACACGCCAATGCGCTACATCTGGAACATGTATCAGGAGTATCGCTCGCGCTCCGGCTGGATGACGCGCCTCCTGATGCCGCTATTGGCGCACTACCTGCGGATGTGGGACGTGGCGTCGGCGGCGCGCGTCGACAGTTTCATCGCAAACGCGGCCACGGTCGCGAAACGGATCCAGCGCTACTATGGACGGGATTCCGTCGTCATCCATCCTCCCGTCGATACCGATGCGTTTTCGATCGCAGCGCCATCGGAGCTCGGCGACTATTATTTGATGGCCGGCGAGCTCGTCTCATACAAACGGCCCGAGCTGGCAGTTCGCGCCTTCAACGACATGAATTTGAAGCTCGTCGTGATTGGCGGTGGCGAGATGATCGACGAGATCCGTCGCATCGCCGGCCCGACCGTCACGGTGATGGGACAGCAGCCCTTCGACGTGCTGAAAACACATTACGCACAGTGTCGCGCGCTGATCTTTCCCGGCGAGGAGGATTTCGGCATGGTGCCGGTCGAGGCGATGGCGAGCGGCCGCCCGGTCGTCGCGTTCGCGCGCGGCGGCGCGACCGAAACCGTGTCCGAAGGCCTGTCCGGCGTCTTCTTCACCGAACAGACGGTCGAGGCGATCACCGCGGCGGTAAAGCGCCTGGACACGATCAAATTCGATTCCGAGAAAATCGCGGCACATGCGCGGCAATTCGGCCGCGACCAATTCATTCAGCAGATGCGCAGTCACATCGACGGCCTGCTCGCGCAACGAGGCGGCGTGCAGCGGGCGCGGACCACATCGAATGCATCCCGCCTGGGAAACGGCTAGACCGTGTTGACGGCCGACAACGATCCTTCCTCGATCACGAGGCATGTGAGGCGGCCGGTTGCGAATGCGCCTGTATCGATATTGATCCGATTCGACTCAACCTCGATCTCGGCGGTCGGCGTGTGCCCGTGAACGATGATCTTGCCGAAATCGAGGTTCGACCCGAGAAAATCCTCCCTGATCCAAAGCAGATCGTTCTCCTTCTGCTGGGTCAGATCGACCTCGGGCCTCACTCCGGCGTGCGCGAAGAAGAAGTCGCCGCAAACGAAGGAAAGCTGCAGGTGACGGAAGAAGCCGAAATGTGCCGGCGGCAGCGCCCGGTGGAAGGCGGCCTGCAGCTCCACGATCTTCCTCCCATTGGTGGGCCCCTGTGCGGGAATACCGTACGAAGCGAGGGTCTCCATTCCGCCGAGGCGCATCCAGTTGTCGAACAGGCTGCGGTCGCTGAGACATTTGATCGCAACCAGCTCATGATTGCCCTTCAGGAAGACGCACTCGCTTTCCTTGCGGTGTTCGATCAGCCGATCGATCGTCTCGCGCGACGCCGGCCCGCGGTCGATATAGTCACCCACGAAGACGTAAATCGGCCTGGCAATCGGACGTTGCGCGATGTCGCGTCCTGATCCAGCCAAGGAGCTCATCGAGCAGATCGAGCCGGCCATGAACGTCGCCCACGGCATAGATTCGCACGCCCGCGGGCAAGGACGGACGCCGCCCCTGTACCTTCAAACGATCGAAGGCTGGTAGCGAAGGGGGCTCTATCAACGCATTCTCGCCGGGCAGTTGGGGAAAGGGATAAGCTAAATGGAATTTAATCGGCCATCCACGGATAATCAGTTTATTCCGATCGGGCTCGCCGAAAAAAACTGCATTCCCATGATCTTGCCGCAGTCCGCAACCTTCCACATTCAGATAGATGAACGCAAGATGAATGCAGGACTAAACTGTCAAAACGCCAGCATATTCAAGCGTTAAGATGGTAAATACTCCGAATTGCCCGAACGCCGGCCTATCAACCATAGCCTAAGAAGCCCAGTTGATACGATCGACGCCTATTATTGTAGACTTAACGCAACATTTTCAATTCCAGAACAAGTAGTTGGAGCCGTCCTGATGCGTACCGGATTTGTTGTATCGATACTTTTTTCCCAACTTTTGGTTGTATCTTGCGCTTAGCCAAGCGCTTGCCGGGCCGTGCGTCGCCCCGCCTTTGACAGACCAGGCCATCGCCGATTTCAAGGCGAATCCCAAGGCCGTCATCGCTCCCGATGCCGACGCCCGCACGGTCGAGGCCTTGGTGAGGGATCTCGCGGGAACCGACGCCTCGCTGGCCGCGGATCTTGTCAGCTTGGCGAGCGAGGCTACGCCGCGGTTTCGGACGGCGATCGCGGCGGGTCTCGCGCAGGCCGCAGTCGCCTGCACGAACATCGATCAGCACGCAGCGCTGCTGATCCAGCAGGCGGTGGCCGGCTTCGAGGACGGTGAATTCCAGAACGCCTTCGCTGCGGTCGCAGGAGATCTGTCGACTGCTGCGACGGAAGCTGCGTTCTCATCCGCAACCAGTTCCGTGGGCAGCGTGATCATCGTCAATCCGAACAAATCCCCGGCGTCGACCACAACCTTCGGCGGCGGCGGCTCGCAAGCGTTCTTCCAGATACCTTCTGCGGCTATCATCGTCACGCCGGCAAGCACCACGACGCCGCCGGCGAGCAATACGTCGACTGCTGGCAATCCAGTCAGCGCAACGCGCTGACCATCCTTGGCGAGGCTCAAGACATCTGCTGACGCGCGAGTCAGTCCAAGGAGTAATGAATGAACATGGCCGGAAGATTTCCGCGATTTGCGGCGGCGCTCGAAAGCGATTCCAATCTCGGAACGCTGTCGCTTCTGCACGTTCGCGATTTTCTGAGCAGACAGTGGCGCTTCATCGCGCTGGTCACCGGCTTGGCGGTGATCCTCGGCGTCGGCTACGTCGCAGTGACGCCGTCAAAATACACCGCACAAGCGGACATGATCATCGACACCAAGCGCGCGACCTGGACGCAGTCGGAGCTGACCACCGAAAACCATCCGGTCGAAGATCCGCTGGTGGAAAGCGAGATCGAGACGACGAAGTCCGAAAAGGTCGCTCTCTCCGTCATCAATCGGTTGCATCTGACTGAAGATCCGGAATTTGTCGGCGCCGGCACCGGCCTGAAGCAGCGTATCTTTTCCCTGCTGGGCGTGTCTTCCGGACCCCAAACAGAGCCGTCGAACGACGAAATGACTCGCCGTGCCCTGGGAAGGCTAAAGGACAATCTGCGGGTGGCTCGTCTCGGGCGCAGCTACATCGAGCAGATCTCCTACAC
The DNA here is from genome assembly GCA_963786015.1 of uncultured Alphaproteobacteria bacterium. GTDB lineage: Bacteria > Pseudomonadota > Alphaproteobacteria > Rhizobiales > Xanthobacteraceae > Bradyrhizobium. The sequence continues at coordinate 160,610 of CAWAXO010000002.1, forward strand.
GTCGCTTGACCGCGAGAAGGCCGCGACGATCGCGAACGCCTTTGCCGACGCCTATATCGAAGACCAGCTCCAGGCCAAGTTCGAGGCAACCCGCCGAGCCAGCATCTGGCTGGAGCAGCGGATCGGCGAATTGCGGGCGCAGGCGAGCAACGCCTACAAGGAAGTCCAGGACTACAAGTCCAAGAACAGCATCATCATCGGCGTCGACGGCAAGCTGGCCAGTGAGGTCGAGCTTGATCAGCTCGGCGTGGCCCTGGCCAAAGCCCGCGCGGACACGAGCCAGGCGCGAGCCAAGGTCGAACGCATCACGCGCGTGCTCGAACAGCGGTCCGAAAAGGAAAATCTCGACATTCCCGATCCCGTCGTGACCGACGCGCTCAGCAATCCGGTGATCACCAAGCTCCGGCAGCAGTACCTTGACGACCAGAACAAGGAATCGGAGTGGAGTGCCCGCTACGGCGCCGACCACCAGGCCGCGAGGAACCTGCGCGCGGAAATGGCCGCCTTGCAGCGCGCGATCTGGGACGAAATCTCGCGTATCGCCGAGAGCTACAAGAGCGAGCAGCAGATCGCGAAGACCCAGGAAGAGTCCATCGACAAGCGCATGATGGAGGTCTTCCAGCAGTCTGCGTCGACGCGGCAGTCGCAGGTCCGCCTGCGCGAGCTGGAGACCGCGGCGAACACCTATCGCGGCATTTACGAAACGTTCCTGTCCCGCTTCACCCAATCGGTGCAGCAGCAGTCGTTCCCGTCGACCGAGGCGCGGCTTGTCACGGTTGCCTCCCCGCCCGGTTTGCCCAGCTCGCCCAAGATCGGCCTGACGCTGGCGCTGGCGGGCGTTTGCGGGCTCGGTCTTGGCGTCATGCTGGCGCTGGCGCGCGAGCAAATGAACCGCCAGATCCATACACGTGCCCAGCTCGAGGAGCTTCTGGGAACGAACTGCCTTGCGGTGCTGCCGGCCTTTGCCAGCAAGAGCTGGGTCAAGAAGGATCCCGGAGCATTCAGGCAGATCAGCGAAGTCGCTCCGTTCTCGGAAACCGCAGAAGCGCTGCGCTACATCAAGGTCGCGATCGACCTGCATCCGACCGGCGGCAAGGTCATCGGCGTCGTTTCCGCCCTCCCCGGCGAAGGAAAGACGACGGTCGCGGCAGGCTTCGCCGCGTTCGTCGCCAAAAGCGGCGGTCGCACGCTCCTGATCGACGCCGATCTGCGCAACCCGTCGATGAGCAAGACGCTGGGCTATGCCAGTGCGCCGGGACTGCTCGACATGGTCGCGGACAAATCCTCGTTCAGCGATCTTCTGATTACCGACACCAAGCACAAGTTCGACTTCCTGCCGGCCTCCGCGCAGAGCAAGCCGTCCAACAGCTCCGACATTCTCAATTCTCCGGCAATGAAGAAGATGCTGGAGAACGCCCGCAGCAGCTACGACTACATCCTCGTCGACCTGCCGCCGATCCTTCCCGTGGTCGACGTGAGGGCCGTTGCCCATCTGTTCGACGCTTTTGTCATGGTCGTCGAATGGGGGAACACGTCGACCGACGAGATCGTCAAGGCGGTCGGAAGCTCTCCCATCCTCTCGGAACGGCTGCTCGGCACGGTCCTCAACAAGGCTGACGAGCCCGTCATGCGCCGATTGGAAGGCTATAGGGACCGGCGCTACAGCTACTACACGAACTATTACACCAACGAGAAGACACCGGCGGAGCTCGTTTAGCTTTGTCTCTCGCGGCGAAGCCAGGATCTGCCGTCCGACGGTTTGCGCTGCGGCTTCCGATACTGATCGTGGGCTGCCTGGGACTTGCCTGGGGCGTCTCGAACCTCGGGCGAAGCGCGGTCATCAGCGACTTCTGGGATGTCGAAGCTCAACTCCTGAGGTTCGAAACATTCAGTCAGACAACCGCTGCGCGAACTCTGGAGAGCGCTGCGGCCAAAGAACTGTCACCCTGCGACACCCACTCCCAGCGGGCGCTCCTGCTGATGGAAATTCCCCTGGCGGGTACCGGTTTGCGTTCCGGAGCCAGCAACGCGTTCGACCAGCACATGAATTCTCTGGAAGCGCGCACCCGGCGAATTCTTGGCTGTTCGCCGCGCGATTCGTTTGCGTGGCTGATGGCTTTCGGACTGGCAACTCAGCACGGTATTCTAAGCCGCCAAGCGTTTGACCTGCTCGCAATGTCCTACGAGACATCGCCGAGAGAGGCATGGCTGGCCCTGCGCCGAATCATCGTGGCGGTACCTTTGGTCCTCATGGCGCCGGAGCCGGTCCAGGCCAATGTCCTTGACGAATATATGAACCTTATTCGGCACCGTTTCGTCGACGTCCCTGCCCGCGTTTATTTGAGTGCGTCCGCCGCGACCCAGGCGCTTCTCCAGTCGCACATCGATCAACTCGACCCGACCAGCAAGAAGCTTTTCTCCGAAGAATTGGACCGGCTCCGCGCCTGATGCACGATCCGGAAAGACATACCTCAGGCTTTGACCGACCGACGGGCGTGCAGCGGTTTTCCTGAAGCTCACAAGCACGGAATGCGTTTGCGCGGAGGGTTATGCGAAGTCAAAGACCAGGCGCCGGTGGTGATTCGACCTGATCCGGTCCTGCTCCGGGGGAGCCTTGCCGGCGCCATTTTTCCCGGTGATCCCCTGGGGAGCACGAAGCAAATCCCCTAGTGATTCCCGAGGTTTCGCCATGACGATTCGGATCGCGGCGCTGTTGATCAGCGGATGCCTCGTGGCGGCGCCACAGTGCGGTCTCGCCCAGGAAGCCGACGACTTTCCGGATTCCTCGCTGACGCGCGAACAGTGGCAGCAGCGAATTGAGGAGGCGCGTCGCCGCTCGGAGGAGTTTGTCGCGAATACCCGCTCACAAACGGCTCCCCCGGTCCAGCCCGAACAAAAGAACACGGAAGCCGCGGACCGAGCGATGAACGATCCCCTGCTCCGCGAAGGCGATATCGTCGCCACCGGCAATGGCTTTGTCGTCTTCGTCGGCCGCGAGGAAATGCACCAGCCTCAGGACTTCAGATCAGCGACACCGCCCCACTCTCCACCGCGATAGCGCGGGACGCCGGCGCCTGATCCCCGGCCCTCGACGTCCACAGACCTGCCGAGGAGACGCGACGGCGAGCCAACCTCACGAAAAAATCGCCAGTCACGAAATGGCAGCAAATCGACCTCCAAAAAACTTAAAATACCGTCGAACCTTTTTGGTGGACAATTACCTAAACCTAGAGGGATCCCAACCGAACTTCGATGCGCGGAGTACTCGTCGGCCAGCTCTTGGGCAGTCCGGGTTTGAACTCCATCGGCGTTTGGCGGCGAGCACGACGAAGGCTAGAGAAATGGCTGAGTTAACCCATTCACCCTTAATGAAATCGGCCTACGAAACTGCTCATAAAACGAACTTCTCAAATTGTGCCTTGCCGCTTACTTTGATAAAAACTAGCGAAACAAGAACCATAAAATTGTTTTGATGGGGGTTATTTTAAGTAATGTTTTTGTTGGAGTACTGAGATGAACAGCTTGGCAGAAACACGCAGGGTTCTGCGCCTCGCTTCAGATGGATTGCCGGCTCCGATTGGAATGACGCCCAAGAGGGTAATTGATATCGTCCTGGCGCTTTCCGGTATTGTTCTGTTAGCTCCGCTGTTGATTATTTGTTACGTCCTGACGGTCATCACGTCGCCAGGACCTGCCGTGTTTCGTCACCGTCGGGTCGGGTTCAATGGCAAGCATTTTGATTGCCTGAAATTCCGAACCATGGTCACGGACGCGCCTGAACGCTTGCAGCGACTCCTTGAGTCGGACCCTGCAGCGGCCGCCGAGTGGACGACAAATCGCAAGCTGCGCCACGATCCCAGGGTAACGCCCATCGGCGACATCTTGCGCAAGTCCAGCCTGGACGAACTACCGCAGCTGTTCAACGTGCTCAGAGGCGATATGAGTATCGTTGGACCACGGCCGGTGACCGACGAAGAACTCGAACGATACAAGAGTTCCATCGGCGCGTATCTCGCATGCAGGCCGGGCATCACAGGGCTTTGGCAAGTCAGCGGGCGAAGCTCGACGACTTACGAACAGCGCGTCGCTTACGACACATTCTACGCCAGCAATTGGTCGGTGGCGCTCGACGCGAAGATATTGGTGGTGACCATCCCATCGCTTCTGACCACCAACAGCGCTTTCTGAACAAACGTCCGCCGCCTCCTTGTCCACGAAACAACGAGGTGAGCCCGCTCGCTGAATCCCACCCAGGCCGCTCTGAGCGGCCTGGATCGACGCTGGCCAAGGCTGCTATGCCGCATTCTCGTACGCCCACATGCACCGTACGCTCTCTCTCGCACCACCGATCTTGATCGACAATCGTTCACACCTCCATCGCCATTGGTGCAGCCGCGCGCGATCTAATCAGATTGGAGCAACAGTGAGAGGAACTTGATTGCGATTTATGATAAAGGACAACCACCTTTACGTTAATTCGTCCTTGAGTTTGCTCACTTTGTTCATTTGCGGTTACAAATCACGTGCCACAATGTGAGACAAATGAGCAATCTTCTCAACCTGCAAGACCCGCGCGTCAAATTGCGTTCGTCTTCACGGGCGAGCCGAAAAATGGTGATCGGGTTTTTGATCGCGCTTATCATCACGGTGATGATTGTCTGGCTCGGGTTCCTCGGTTGGGGAATGCTTGAGATGCTGCGCGCGCTGGCGGGCTTGATCGGTGATCTGTGGACCGAGTTCGTCTAGTCTGTCGCGAAAGCTCGTTTGTTTTGAGCGTTGCTGAGCGACGAGGCACGGCCGTTACTTGGTGCCCTCGGAAATGTTGGTAATTCGTTGCGTTCTCGGAGAGACCGGTCGATGGCAAATATCCTTGTCGCTGGTGGAGCGGGCTATATCGGATCGCACACCTGTCTTGATCTGTTCAACAAGGGCTTCACGCCGGTCGTATTCGACAACCTCTCGAGCGGGCACCCTCAATTCGTCAAATGGGGACCGCTTGAAAAGGGTGATATCCGGGACCGCAAGCGGCTCGATGAAGTTCTCGCGCAATACGAGCCGAGCGCCATCGTCCATTTTGCCGCAGCGATCGAAGTCTCCGAATCGATCCGCGATCCCGGAAGCTTCTATGAGAACAATGTCGCCGGCACGATAACGTTGCTTCGCGCGGCGCAGGCGGCGGGCATCGACAAGATCGTGTTCTCGTCGACCTGCGCGACGTATGGCGTGCCCTCCTCCATCCCGATGAGCGAGAATCACGCGCAACTGCCGATCAACCCGTACGGCCGAAGCAAACTGATCGTCGAGCAGATATTGCAGGACCTCGACCGCCACCAAGGCTTTCGCTCGGTCATCCTTCGCTACTTCAACGCCGCGGGCGCAGACCCGGAAGCCAGGATCGGCGAATGGCATTCGCCCGAAACGCATGCCATTCCAATCGCGATCGAAGCCGCCTTGGGTCGTCGTTCGCATTTTCAAGTCTATGGCACCGATTACGACACACGCGACGGGTCGTGCGTCCGCGACTTCGTGCATGTGCTTGATCTTGCCGACGCGCACACCCGCGCTGTCGAATATCTTCTGGACGGCGGCGGCAGTCAGGCCATCAATCTCGGCACAGGGCACGGCACGACGGTGAAGGAATTGCTCGACAAGGTCGGTCGCGTCGGAGGCAGGAGAATCGACGTCAGGTTTGGGCCGCGGCGCGAAGGCGATCCACCTGCGCTGGTTGCGGACAACAGGTTGGCGAAGCGTTGCATCGGCTGGTCTCCCCGGCACGATCTCACATCGATCATTGGTACCGCCTGGAACTGGCACGCCAATTTTTCACCGAATTGACGGATTTTCACCAAATTCGCACGGCATAATCGAAAAGTTGTGACGGAACGAAAGCCCGTCGCAACGGTTGATTAATGCTGTTTCAATAGAGAAATTTAAGCAGACGACGGGACAATCCGGCGATCCGTTGCGCGCCTTCCGGCGATCGCATCTTCCGATCGGGAGTTCCCATGGCGTGTAGCGTACAGACGATAATACCGCTGGTATTTGTTGCGGCGAGTTTTTTGGCGAGTGACGCCAACGCGCGCGACCGTATGAATCATGATTCCAGTCCTTCCGCCCCAATCGCTGAAGCGTCACCGACTTTGGCGCCTTTCCAGCACGTTCGTTTCTGCCTTCGCTATCCGTCCGACTGCAAATCAGGCCCGGCGCAGCATGAGCGCATCGAACTCAGCGCTGAAAACCTCGAGCTGTTGAATCGCATTAACAGTGACGTCAACGCGGCCATCGCCCCAACCGTCAAAGGCTACGGTCCGGATCTGAAGGATGGCTGGTCGATCTCGCCGACCAGAGGCGATTGCAATGATTACGCCGTCACCAAGCGGCACGACCTTATCGAGCAAGGCCTGCCTGCCAATGATTTGCGTCTATCGGTGGTCAAGACCTCGTCGGGGATTGGCCACCTCGTGCTGGTCGTGGCAACGACGAAGGGCGACTTGGTCCTCGATAATCTGACGGAAACAATCCGCCCCTGGCAGGGCACCGACTATCACTGGCTCAAGATCCAGTCGGCCACGGACGCCAAGTTCTGGTACGAGATCAAAGCACCCGTCGCAGTATCACAGGCGGCCGAACGACGGATCCGGCTGGCTGACCGGTGATTGGCTTGATCCCGATGCAATCAGCTCGCGGCACTACCGCTGTTAGCTGACGCTGAGCGGTCCGGGAGACGGCTTCTGCAACGCTTCCGGTCGCCTACTTGCCTCCGACCTGATCGATATTGACGCGCGTGACCGCGCTGTGCGGTTCGGCTCCTGTTTGGCGGCCGCCCTCGCCAGCCCACAGCCCATCATGATCCCGAACAAGATCAGATAGCCGGGTATCTGCAGCGAAAAATCGATCGTCGCATGCGAATAGCTGAGCACCGCTATTCCGGCGGTAGCCGCAAGCAAAATCTGACTACGTTCCGTTGATTGAAGCGCGGCCCGGGCAAGGATATAGAGCGAAGCGCCGACGGCGATCACGACCAGGGTGGCAACCGGGATTCCCATTTCGACGGCGATCTCGAGCATCGTCGAATGTGCATAGTCCCAGACGCCCCAGCTGCTGATATCATCGGTGCGTATTGAGGGGAAAAGATCGGCAAACGTGCCGGCACCAGCGCCCAACAGCGGCCGCTGGAGTATGGCGTCGATAGAGGCGGCATAGACAAACCATCTGCCGTTATCGACCAGCCCCTGGCTTCCTATTCGGCCGGTCTGGCTGAGCCAGATCGCGATCACGACAATGGTGGCCCCTCCGGCTGCCAGCGCATGCCAGAGCCTGGGCCGAAATCTACCCGCAAGCATCAGGCCGATGGCAGCGGCTAACCCGAAGCACGTACAGATCAAGCCGCCGCGCGATCCCGTGAGCAGCAAGGCCAAAAAGCAGATCAGTCCGGCCGACGCGCGAAAGATGAATTTGAATGCAAGCTGTTCGTTCGATGGCGTCAACAGCAGCAGCCTGAGCGACGAATATCGAAACGATTGCAGCGAATGATATGCCCAACAGCACCACATGATCGCGCCGGCGCCCACGAAGGTGGCAGCCGTGTTATGGTTCACAAACGTCGCCGTCAGATATCCGTGATAAGCGAGCTTGGGCGCCCACAGCACAAGATTCGGCGTCACGGCCAGCGCGACCAGCCCATACATCGCGTAGAGCAGGATCGAGCATCGGGCGAACGTGAAAAGAGTGTCGCTGTTGCGACGCGACGTCCCGACAAACAGACCACTAACGAAAGAGCCCATCAGCAGCAGGAAGTGCCCGGTCACGGTCGGAGGAATCTCCGCACGGCCGGAAATCCGCGGTGAAACGCCCAGTCCAAGCAGATCGTCCGCGCGTTGCCAGATCGGATCATCAAGCTGGGAAAGAAAATGCGGCGTGACCTGCAGGATCGCGACGAGCCCGTAGGCACTGCAGACGGCAAGAAATATGGCCAGGACGCGGCCCTGCCCCGCATCGAGCGGAATCGTGATGCCGCAAAGAGTGCTGCAGGAAAGCACGATGGTCCAGATCACCACCCAAAACGGATCGACCGATCCAAAGAACAGCGGTGCCAAACAGAGCACGGTGACTGTCAGCCAGAGCTGAATTGACCTGAGCGTTTCCACAGGAAACTTCAATTGTCGCCGTCAATCACCCCGGTGCGGTCGATATCAATCCGTCTACGCCTACCACTTGGTCTTTACGGCTATGTTGGTCGCAGTCACCGCGTTCGCCGTGTTCGACACTGAATTGCCCGTGTTGTTGATCAGAGTGAGCAGCTTGTAGTAGTCGACCACCTTGGCGTTCGCGACGTACATGACGTCCTTCGTATGCACCTGGAACCCGGACGCCAGCAACATTCCCGACGGATCGCGAAGATTGATGTGATAGATGGTCGGGATCCGGTCGTAGGTAAAGCGCTTGGTGTCGACGCCGAACTTCTCCAGCAACGGGCGATCTTCGTAGCGATAGACGAACACCTCGGCAGGATCAGACTGCTGGTCGTTGAGACCGCCCGCTTTGCCGATGGCTTGCGCCAGCGTGAGCGTCTCCGTATCGAACGTGATCTCGGAGTTGAAACCGAAGACGTTCTGGTTCAGCGCCCCGAGCGCCGTGAAGCTCGGCGATTCGCGGGTCACGAAGATCACGTCGTTCGGACGAATGAAGATGTTTTCGTTGGGATCATGCACCACGCGGCTGAGCAGGACCCTAACCCGCTTGCCGTCGCGCTGCAGCGTCACATAGCTTTCGATGGCCTCGAACTTGGGGCCTCCCGCGCGCGCGATCAGCGCCAGCAGCCGCTCACCGACGCTGTTCAGCGCCAGCACACCGGGAGTGTTGACGTCGCCGAGGACGCTCACCACGCTGGAGTGCTGCTGATTGAGGCTGACGACGACCTGGGGCTCGATGGCGCGATTGCGCAACCGGGCGACGATCGCCTGCTGGATTTCGGGCAAGGTGCGCGCGGCGGCAGGAATCTCGCCTGCATACGGCACATAGATGCTGCCCTTCTGGTCGACGGCCTGCGGCGGCAGATCAACAAAGTTGCCCGGACGCGCGCCGGCCGCAGTTGCCGGCGTAAAGAGACCGCCTGGCGCAGCTTCGAAGATCGAGATGTTCAGGACGTCGCCGACACCGGCGACCTGCTGCGGCTTCGGACGCTTGTCGGGGAATGCCCCCTGGAACGTGACCAAGGTCGGCTGTGAAAGCAGTCCGATGGTATCGGCGCTCACGTCGACCAGCGCATATGGCAGCGCCGCGTTCGACCGCAAACCGGCTGTCGCGTTTCCTTCCACGGCATCGCTTTTGGGCCCAGTGCCGGGCAACAGCGAACAGGCGGGCAGCAATCCCGCAACGAGCAACGCAAATATGGGAGACGCAATTCGTTTCAACATATCGTCACGTTCTGGCTATCACTGCAACCATTGAGGGCAGGAGAAAAAGTTGAATTCCCGGCCAGAGCGGAACTCTCGGTGACCCGACATAACCGTAGCAGTGGGATTCTCACGGTCGTCCCCCAAAAGTGCTCTCTAAACCCCTCGTCAAACCAAAATTAACCAGTTTGACGCTATCCAGCCGTCGCTAAGCCCCAAGTTGCCCAGACCCTACAAGGCGACTCTCTCGCATCAAAGAGCACATTGGCGGCGTAATGCCTGTTTTGCGCCACAAGTGGCAATCGGGCCACAGCGCCAGACTGCCAAGAGTTTCGGGCAAAACCCGCATAAATCGAATTACTTACCTTGGTCTCGGAAGGAACAAGTCGGTTTCCACCAGAGTCTAGGCGCCATTTTCTCCCACAGGAGTCGTACACCGGCTGACCGATTTACGTGCCGACTGGGGCTGCTATGACAAAGACAGACTACACAGCGAACTACTGAACATCAGGCTAACGCCGCAAATGGATTCGACCCGCATTTCTGCTCGCCTTCGCACTCGGCTCGATTCGTGCCGTCGGCCTTTGTCCGCCCTGCGGTCCGCTCAGCGCGACCGGGCGCGTCAATCATCGGTAGCGTCGGAAAAAAATACGCCGGAAGTGCACGGAATGTGGCGGATTGGCGTCGTAATACCATGATAAAGTGAGTAGATTCGAGTCTGTTCTGTGGCGATTCGGGGAAGCCCTGTCCACGGAACCGTCAGCAGCACCTTGAGTATCAACTATATGCCCGCATGACTGGCACTGTCGCGCGACGTGGGAGCGCGCGGGACCTGTTGTTGTCGGGATTGGGAACACTTGAATGGAATATGCTGCGCTTCTGATAGCCCTATTGGGACTCTTGACCGGTATCATGTTCCGATTGCGCGTTCTGCTCACGCTAGTCGCAGTGTTGCTGGTCACGACGATACTGGTTTCGATCAAGAACGGATTCGGTTTCCCAGGCACCGCATTGGCCATCATGCTCGCGCAAACCATCCTGCAAGGGAGCTACTTCCTTGGCCTCGTGCTCGCGGCCATCGCCTCCGCGGCCGGTCGCGAGCATCGGCGTCGTTCGGATTACTCGACTCTCCGGCCCCGATCCGCCACAGGCCGGCGCAGGCCGTTTCACGGCTTCTGACATTCCGAATAGAAAACGCCGTTCGCGGCGTCGGTTCGTTCGAGGCACTGCGCCGGATTGGTTATCTTGCCCGCGACCGTGAAATCATAGCCCTGGTCCTTGAGGGCCAGCACATAACGGCCGGGCGGCAGCGCGAAATCAGGCTTCTCGGGCTGTGCAAGCAACATCTCCGCATTCCCGGCGATCGGCCTCAATCTCAATTCATAGCTCACGCTGCGAATGTTCCAGGCGTCGGAGACCGGCGTGTAGCCGGGCTTGCCCCTGGCGTCGAATGTGAGGGCGCGCATCACGCGGGCGACCACACGAACGTCGATTCGCTCAGGCGCGTTGCCGGCGAGGTCACGGCGAAACAGGACGAACTTGGCCTTGCCGTCCGAGAGGGTCGTGCGGCTCGGCTCCGTGACCGGCGTCGACACCGATATCCGCTTGTCCGGCACGCGCTCTGACAGCAGGGATAGCTCGGTCAGCGTCCCATCGTTCAAAGCATAAATGCCGTAATCGCTCGGCGTCGGGAATGGCAGGGCATTCGCCGGAGGAGGAGCTGCCTTCGCCTCGGCGGGCGCCGCAGCCTGCGGCGCCGCGCCGGGAGACGACGGGGCAGCTGCAGAATTGGTACGATCCGACCAGTTCAACCGGGAAAAATCCAGCCGCTCACCGAGCAGCGGCAGCCGCTGCTTGTTGTAGGCCAAGGCCGCCACCCCAACGAAGAGCAGCATGCCGACGCCAAACCGCGCGAGCGTCGCCACCAGCGATCGCTGCCCCACGTTCAGGATCGGCTGCAGATGATCCGGCGGGTACTGCCGCTCGGACGGATAATATTTCTTCGGAACCAGAATGTCGTCCGGCTCGGGCGTGACGGGAATCGCGGTCGCGGCCGCCTGGAACGACGTGGCCGGTGGCGTTCCGTAACCGATCTGCGCAGGTGCGGCCGGGCCCGACAGACGCTCCATCTCGTCGCGTCGCGCCGAAAACGACTCGACCCCCTGGATGGCTGTTTCGAGGGCAGTCGCCAGCCTGTCTCTTTCGGATTGGTCGGTCCAGGCCGAGTTGATCTTCAATCTGGCCCGCGCAAAATCGTAGATGGCCGACCGCATCTGCGAAGGGTCTTGATTCACCATGTCGATCATTCGCTGGAGAATCAGCGCGTATTCGATCTCCCTCGCGTGAGGTGAGGCCGGTTTATCCTGATCGACTTTCGGAGATTCCGGCGTCATCACCCTATCGGCCTGATCCACAAGGCCCACGTAGCCACGTAATTGTTTGAAACGACTATATTTTCAGATAGATCGCCGCAACGTCCGGTTTCGAGGGCGACGCGGCGGACCGGCTCTCCCCCCATAGGATGGCAGGACCTCATCCGCGAGATTACCCGGATTAGGCAACACTTGAAGTGAAAATTGCCCACAGCCGCCCGGCGAGGCCGCATCTGCTTGGCGAACCGGCAGATCGCAGTCTATGGTGCCTCACGGAACACCATCGTCTGAAAGGCTCACTGCAAGGATCAGGAAATGCCGCATATTACCAAGATCGTTTCCGCTGCAATCGTTGCTGCGCTGGTCGGCCTCTCCAGTCCGGCATCGGCTCACGGACGGCACTATCCGTTGACCCGTTGTGGACCGGATCTCGGCTATCTTTGCCGGATGCACGGCTATTTCACCTCTGCACCATTCCATTACAACCTCGCCATCCATCCCGGCTGCATCAGGACGGTTCGGGTCGAGACGCCCCAAGGCGTTGAGCGCCACCGCGCCGTCGTGTGCGGCGCACCCGATCGTCCGATGATCTGGTGGTAACACTTCGAGTAAGGCAGTTTGCTGGAAGTTAAGCGGGCTTGCGGGACATCCCTTCCGGATGGATCCGCTTGCCGGCCATCGGTGTGCGGCTCCCCAAATCCGATTGCGCAACGTGGTCGCTGACCCGGCGCGTTCTTGCCTGGAGGACAATGCGCATGGAGCGCAAAGCCCGGGCTCCAAGCATCAACCACGGAGTTAAACGACGGAGTTGGTAAGGCCGGCCGAAGTCGCGCTCGTCAGAAAGGCGCCTGACACGTCGCAGGCGCCCCGTTCATCGATGACGGCAGTCAATACACGGAGGTGGACGCGAGCGGCGCCGAAATCACTGGCGAGTAATACATCCGGCAGTGGAAGAACGGCCCCCAATTGGCGGCCGGATAGACATAGCTCATTCCCGACAACGAATTGCTCTTCGTGTAGTCGTCATACTGATGGCAGCCATGATAGGCATACCGATGATGACGGTGCGCTTCCGCAGGCGCGGCCGTCAGTGCGGCGATGGTGACGACAGCAAGTGCAACGAGTGCCGCTTTCATAGAGCGCTCCGAATGAATCCGTATTTAAGCAGAAAGCCTGATTGATCGGCCTCGAACCGAGGCTCGCATTCTCACCACGCGGCACCAAGAAGCAAGGCCGATTTGCATCTCAAAGGCGCGGCGACCGCATCCGATCACCTCGCTCAAATCGGCCGCTTGTTCGAAAGCATACGCCCCCAAAACAAAAGGCCCCCTTTCGGGGGCCTTTTGCTAGGCGACCGCGTCTTTCGCGGCTTTGACCGGCCTGGCCCGCACGATCTTGCGAGCAGCCTTGGCCTTGAACATCATCTCCTCACCCGTGAACGGGTTGGTGCCCTTCCTGGCCTTGGTCGCCGGCTTCTTGAGGACAACGAACTTCGCAAAGCCGTGGAGGACAAAGGCGCCGTTCTTCTTGAGCTCCTTGTGACCGACATCGGTCAGCGTCTCCATGACGTTCTTGACGTCCCGCTTGGAGAGTTCGGTGGTTGTCGCAATTTTCTCAATCAATGCGATTTGGACATCTGGGTGGGCATCGTGTCTCCTCTGATTTCGAACCCAAGGCACATTAGACCATCCGGTAGGGCTGCCAGAGCCTTCTACACAGATTTGTTCGGCCTTGACGAGCCTAAAGTGCCTTAAAATAAGGGCTGAGTCGCGTCTTTTCGCAAGTGGCAAAATACTAATTTTGCCGTTTCCCCTGTAAAATTAGGGGTTTTCCAGCTCTTTGAAGGCTTCGCGCGCGTTTCGAAAGGCGTCGATACCGGCGGGAACGCCGCAATAGACGGCCACCTGCAGCAGGATTTCCTTGATCTCGTCTTTCGTCAGACCGTTTTTCAGCGCGCCCTTCACATGCAATTTCAGCTCATGCGGACGGTTGAGCGCCCCCAGCATGGCGAGATTCACGATCGAACGGGTGCGGCGATCCATCCCCGGCCGGGTCCATAGCGCGCCCCAGCAGAACTCGGTCGACCACTCCGCCATGGTGCGCGTGAACTCGTCCGCGCCGGCGATCGACTTGTTCACATAGTCTTCGCCGAGCACTTCCTTGCGGACTTTAAGGCCTTTTTCGAACAGTTCGCTGTTGCTCATGATCGTCCTTTCGATGGTTGAGCCTTGGATATTTCACCGGACGTCGGTCGACGCCGTTGAATGGTTCACGCGCGGCGCGTTCATCAGGCTGGAGATGTCATCCAGCGCATCCAGCCGCCAGATCGCATCGATGACGCCGTTGCCATCCCAGTCCGCGCCGCCAAGCCGCAGGCAGGTCCGCAGCTTCGCTTCGATATCGACGTCCGACAGCGGATCGGCCTGGCTGCCACGTGCCGCCATTACCGTCTCGCGCAGACTGTCTCCGGACGATAGCGCGATCTCGACCGATGCTGCGCCATCGGGCAGCGAAGGATCGAGCTCTGCCGTCACCTTTTGCCGCAGCGCGACAATGTCCGGCCGCATGACGGTCGCTTGCGAAAATTCTTCAACGCCCGCCGCGCCGATCAAGAGCGCAACGGCGGCGCAATGGTGGATGCTCACGCGCGCGTCGCGCTCGTTGCGTACCGCCCGGTCGCCGCGCGCCAGCAGCAGCGCCGAGCCGCGCACGGTGATGGCCGCGATCTCGTCGATGTTACCGCCGAGCCGGCCACGCAGCTTGAAGCAGGCATCAATGACGGCATGAAACACGATGCCGGCGGGATAAGGCTTATAGGTGTTGTTGGCGATCTCGAAGCTTTCGCCGAGACCGCCGAGCATCCGTCCCATGTCCGGCACGTCGCCCATCGCCCGCGCCCAGCCGAGCGGCCCCTCGATCGCAAGCGGCGCGGCCTCGTATCCCTGCTCAGCCAGCAGCGCGGCGAACAGGCCGTTGCGCGCCGCGTTGCCGACGCTGACATTCTTCGCCGCGCTCGGGAGATTCTCGACGATGCCTGCCGACTGGCTTGCTGCGACACCGATTGCGTTCGCGATTCCGTACGCAGGTAGTCCGCAGAAGCTTCGCGCAGGCCGCCGCCGCGCCGAACACGCCGCAGGTCGATGTGATGTGCCAGCCGCGGGCATAGTGGCCGGGAGAGACCGCATTGCCGATGCGGCATTCGACCTCCACGCCGAGGATGAACGCCGTCAGCACCTCGCGCCCCGAATATCCCCGCGCTTCCGCAAGCGCGAGAACGGGTGCGGCGACGGGCGCTGCCGGATGAATGATCGTCTCCATGTGGGTGTCATCGAAATCGAGGAGATTCGCCGAGATCGCGTTGACGAAGGACGCGCCGAGCGGATCCAGCCGATCAGCCCTTCCGATGACCGCGGATGTCGCGGCACCGCCGAACACCGACACTGCGCGCAGAGCCGACGTCACCGCCGGATCATTCGCCGAACCAAGCGCGGTCGCGAAGAAATTCAGAAGCGCGCGCTTGGCGTCATGGCTTTGCGCCGTGACGTCGGCCCACGACGCGTCAGCCACGAAAGCTGCGAGCATCGCACTGGCGCCTGGCGCTTCATTGTGTCGCACAAACAAAATCCTCGCTTGTCATTGGTTCAAAATCCTAGGTCGGCGCGCGCATGCCTGTCGACCTAAATCTTATGCTTGACAGATTAACTGACAATCTGGACATTCGTCGACAAAGATCTCCGAGAGACTCCGCGACGGATATGCCCTCGGCGGCTGAGACAGGGAGCGAGACGATGGCGGATGAAACGATCGGCTTCATTGGAACGGGCCGGATGGGCGGACCGATGGCCGCACGGCTGCTCGACGCCGGCTATTCCTTGTCCATTTTCGACACGCAGGCGGAAGCCACCAAGCCGCTGGTTGCACGCGGTGCGAGGCTTGCGAAATCGCCGGCGGAGGTCGCATCCAGCGCCGACATCGTGCTGGCAAGCCTGCCGACCCCCGACATCGTCAAGGCGGTTGCACTCGGGCCCGACGGACTGATCGCGGGCAATCGCGCGCGCATCATCGTCGATCTCTCGACCACCGGCCCCGGCGCGGCTAAGCTGATCGCGGAAGGCCTGAAGCCGCGCGACATGACGCTGGTCGATGCGCCGGTCAGCGGCGGCGTCACTGGCGCGGAGAAGGGTACGCTGGCCGTGATGGTGTCGTGTCCAAAAGACACTTATGACCGCGTCGAACCGATCCTGAAGAATTTCGGCAAGCTGTTCTATACGGGCGATAAGCCCGGTACCGCGCAAACTGCAAAACTCGCCAACAATTTGATGGCTGCCGCCGCGCTCGTGATCACGTCCGAAGCAGTCGCGATGGGCGTCAAGGGCGGCGTCGATGCCAGGGTGTTGATCGACATCATCAACGCCAGCAGTGGTCGCAATAGCGCCTCGCAAGACAAATTCCCTCGCGCGGTGCTGCCCGGCACCTTCGATTTCGGTTTCACCACCGGCCTTTCCTACAAGGATGTGCGGCTCTGCGTCGACGAAGCCGAGGCGATGGGCGTCCCGATGGTATGCGGCGCGGCGGTGCGGCAAATGCTCGCGATCACCAACGCCAAATTTGGCGCGGCCTCCGACTTCACCTCGATCGCGAAGGTGGTCGAGGAATGGGCCGGCGTAGAGATGCGGGGTTAGCTTCGTCGCGAGGCCGGGCGTGACCGAGACAATCGAAAGCTTCCTGCAGGCCTTGACCGCCGGGCTCCTGATCGGCGCCGTCTACGGCCTGATGTGCGTCGGGCTTGGGCTGATCTTCGGCGTGATGCGCGTGATCAATTTCGCCCATGGCGACTTCATGATGCTCGGCATGTATGCGGTGTTCTATCTCTTCACCGCGTTCGGCGTGCAGGCCGTCTTCGGCAATACCATCGGCCCGTTCGTTGCGATTCTGCTCGCGGGCCCTGTGCTCGCGGTCTTCGGCTATGCGATCCATCTCGCGTTGATCTCGCGCGTCTCCGGCACGCGCACCTCCTCGCTGGAGGGCGAAGGCCATTACGCCCAGCTCATCCTGACGCTCGGCATCGCGCTGGTGCTGCAGAACGGCGGCCTGATCGTATTCGGCTCGGTGCTGGCGTCGCTGCGCACGCCGCTGTCGAGCTCGGCATGGGAGCTCGGCCCGTTCTTCGACATGAGCGTCTTCGTCAACAAGGCGCGCGGCGTGGACGCGATCGTCTCGCTGGTGACGATGATCCTGCTGACGCTGCTGATCACGCGCTCGCGGCTCGGCAAGTCGCTGCGCGCGGCAGCGGACAATCCGACCGCGGCAACCTATATGGGCATCGACGTCGATCGCGCGCATCGCCTCGCCTTTGCGCTGGGCACCGGGATCACCGCGATCGCAGGCGGACTGCTCGCCACCAACAATCCGTTTCATCCCTTTGTCGGGCTCGACTACGTCATCGTGATGTATGCCGGCGTGGTGCTCGGCGGCATGGGCAGCATCATCGGCGCCTTCTGGGGCGGCATGACGATCGGCCTGGTGCAGCAGATGTCGACGCTGGTGCTGCCGACGCAATTGCAGAACGCGGCGATCTTCGTCGTCTTCCTCCTGATCATCTTCTTCCGCCCGCAGGGCTTCTTCGGGCGCATGGTCGAGAGAACCTGACGATGACCGCATCGCGCTCCCTCCTGCCGGTCATCGTGCTCGCCGCGCTCTATGCCGCGTTGTCGCTGACGGTCACCAATTCCTATTACCAGCTCATGCTGACGCTGGTCCCGGTGTGGGCGATCTTCGGCCTGTCCTGGAATTTGCTCAGCGGTTACACCGGCCTGATCTCGTTCGGTCACGCCGCGTTCTTCGGCATCGGCGCCTATGTCACCGCGCTCGGCCAGATCTATTTCGACCTGTCGCCCTGGGTACTGATCCCGATCGCAGCCATGCTCGGCGGCGTCGCGGGCCTCTTGATCGGCTATCCGACCTTCCGCCTGCAGGGCCACTACTTCGCGCTGGCGATGCTCGCCTACCCGCTCGCCATTCTCTACGTGTTCGAGTGGCTGGGCTTCCAGGAGATCACGCTGCCGATCAAGCGGGACAGCCCCATCGCCTACATGCAGTTCGGCGATCCCCGCGTCTACACGCTGCTGGCGCTTGCGATGCTGCTCGCCACCATCCTGCTGACGCTCCGGATCGAGCGGTCGCGCTTCGGCATGGCGCTGCTCGCGATCAAGCAGAACGAGGCGGCGGCGGAAGCCGCCGGCATCAATACGCTGGCCTGGAAACTGCGGGCGATTGCCGTGAGCGGTGCGATCGCAGGCGCCATCGGCGGCTTCTATGCCGTGGTGCTGCTGGTCGTGACGCCACAGTCGGTGTTCGGCATGCTGGTGTCGGCGCAGGCGCTTGACGGTCGCAATGTTCGGCGGCGTCGGAACGGTCTGGGGACCGGTGATCGGATCGGCGATCCTGATCCCGCTCGCGGAAACCCTCAATGCCGAAGCCGGCGCCCGGATTCCCGGAATCCAGGGCGTGATCTTCGGCCTTGCGATCATCGGCGTCATCCTGATCGCGCCCGAGGGACTGTTCTGGAAAATTCGCGACCTGGCGCGCAAGCGCGCGGCGGCGCCGTCGCCTGCGCTCAGCCGGCGCGCTTGCCTCAGCCGTGTCCGAGGCCGCGCCTGCCAAAGCGAGGCCGACGTCCACGACCGGTGACGTCATCCTCGAAGTCCGCAATCTGTCACGCTCCTTCGGCGGCCTGAAAGCGGTGCAGAATGTCAGCTTCAAGCTGCGGCGCAACGAGATCCTCGGGATCATCGGCCCGAACGGCGCCGGCAAGACCACGCTGTTCAATCTCCTGAACGGCTTCCTGCGGCCGAGCACCGGCGAAATCCTGCTCGACGGCCGCGACATGGCGGGCAGCAAGCCGCACGCGCTCTGCGAGGCCGGCATCGGCCGCACCTTCCAGATCATGCGCCCATTCCTGCGCATGTCGATCTCCGACAATGTCGTGGTCGGCGCCTATGTGCGTGCCAAGAGCGACGCCGAAGCGCGGCGGCTTGCCGCTGACGCAATTGCCCGCGTCGGCCTGTCCGATATCGCCGACCGCGTCGCCGAGCGAACTCACGACCAAGGAACTGCGGCTGATGGAGCTCGCCCGGGCGCTCGCCGGCCAGCCGCGCATCCTGCTGCTCGACGAGACGCTCGCCGGCCTCGGTCATGACGAGGCCAACGAGGTCGTCGCCGTGATCCAGCGGCTGGCGCGCGACGGCATCACCATCGCCATCATCGAGCACACGATGCAGGCGATGGTCCGCCTGGTCGACAGCTTCCTCGTGCTCGACCACGGCGCCGTCATCGTCGAGGGCGAACCGGAAGCCGTCACGCGCGACACCCGCGTCATCGAGGCCTATCTCGGCAAGAAATGGGTGGCCTATGCTCCGCATTGAGGGCCTGAGCGCCGGCTATTCGGCGATCCCCGTTCTGAGCGGGGTCTCGATCAAGGTCGACGCCGGCCAGTTCGTCGCGATCGTCGGCCCCAACGGCGCCGGCAAGACCACGCTGTTCAAGACCATCTCGGGAATCGTGCAGCCGAGCGCCGGATCGGATCACCTTCGAGAACACCGACCTGCTCGTCGCTCAGGCCCGCGCAGCGCGCCCATCTCGGCATCGCCCATGTCCCGGAGGGACGGCAGGTGTTTCCGTCGCTCACCGTGATGGAAAATCTCGAAATGGGCGCGATCACCGAGGCGGGCCGGCGCGACTGGAAGCAGAACATCGAGCGCATCTTCGAATGGCTGCCGGTGCTCGCCGAGCGCCGCGGCCAGTTCGCGGGCACGCTGTCCGGCGGCCAGCAGCAGATGCTGGCGATCGGCCGCGGGCTCGCCTCCTCGCCCAAGCTCCTGATGCTGGACGAGCCGTCGATGGGCCTGCGCCCGCGATCGCGGATTTCATCTTCGAACGGCTGATCGATATCCGCCAGCAGTCGAAACTGACGATTCTGCTGGTCGAGCAGCGCGTGGCGGAAGCGCTGGAATTCGCCGATCACGGCTACGTTCTCGAAGCCGGGCCGCATCGCTCTCGAAGGCAACAACCAAACCCTGCGCGCGGATGATCGCGTCCGCAGGGCCTATCTCGGCATGTGAACCGTAAACCATCGAACCAAAGAATGGGATGACAATGAACCAGCGCAAGATCGACGAAGGCATCTCTCACCCGCCGCAGCGTGCTGTCGGGCGCCGCCGCCGATCGGATTGTCGAGCGTGGTGCGCGCGCAGCAGCCGGCCGAGGTCAAGGTCGGCCTGATCGTGCCGCTGTCCGGCATCTATACCCGCCCGGGCCAGGTGATGCGCATGGGCGCGGAGATGGGCATCGAGCACATCAATGCGCAAGGGCGGCATCAAGGCGCTCGGCGGCGCCAAGCTGAAGCTGGTGGTGATCGACTGCGGCGACACCACGGAAAAAGCCAAGAACGCCGCGCAGCGCATGGTGGCGCAGGAGACCGATCTCGTCGCCGCGACCGGCGCCTATCTGTCCTCCTTCACGCTGGCGGTGACCGAGGTGACCGAGCGCGCCGAATTGCCGGTGCTGACGCTCTCCTATTCCGACCTGCTGACCGATCGCGGCTTCAAATACATCTTCCAGACCGCTGCGACCGCGAGCCGGCAATCCGAGCTCGGCCTGCCGCGAACTGATGAAGCTCGCCGAAGCAGCCTCCGGCAAGCGGCCGAAGACGGTTGCGATGATCATGGACAACACGGCCACCTCGGTCGCGACGGCCAAGGCGCTCAAGGAGAAGCTGCTCGCGCAGGAAGGCCTGCAACTCGTCGTCGAGCAGGTCTGGACGCCGCCGCTGTCCGACGCCACGCCGCTGATCCAGAAGGTCCGCTCCGCCCGTCCCGACCTGCTGCTGTTCATGCCGAACGCCGTCTCCGACGCCAAGCTCGGCCTGGAGAAGATCAACGAGTTCGGCCTCGGCCAGGGCAAGATCCCGACGGTCTCCTTCAGCATCACGATCGCCGAGCCGGACATGCTGCAAAGCGTCAGCCCGGACGTCGTCCAGGGCATCATGACCATCGTCGCCAATTGGGGCTCGAAAGGACATGAGGACCTGATCGCCGAACTCAAGGCGAAGTACAAGGAGCCCTGGATGACGCAGAACGTCATCTCGACCTATGGCGACATGTGGCTGATGAAGGACGCGCTGGAGAAGGCCGGCAAGGCCGATCGCCTCGCCGTTGCCGAAGCGTTCCGCACGATGGATGGCGGCCCGTCGAAATATTATCCGGGCGGCGAGTTGAAGTTCGACGAGAAGGGCCGCCGCGTCGGCGCCGGCGTCGTCATCGTGCAGTGGCAGAACGGCGTGCCGGTCACGGTCTTTCCGCCCGACCTCGCGCATGGCCACACCGTTCTGGCCGAAGAAATCATGAAAGAGATAATCAAGCAAAGACATTCAGGGAAGCATAGTCATGAAGGAGGATACGTCATGAAAGGAGTGACACGACGCACCGTGCTCGCCGGCGCATCGGCCGGACTGACTGTCGTCTCGCGCATGGGCGCAGCAGCCGGCTGAGGTGAAGGTCGGCCTGCTGGTGCCGATCTCCGGCCTCTATGCGCGCCCGGGCACCGTGATGCGCGAGGGCGCCGAAATGGCGGTCGATCACATCAACGCACAAGGCGGCGTCAAGTCGCTCGGCGGCGCCAAGCTCAAACTCGTCGTGCTCGATTGCGGCGACACCACCGAGAAGGCCAAGAACGCCGCGCAGCGCATGGTGGCGCAGGAGACCGATCTGGTCGCCGCCAGCGCCGCCTATCTTGAGTTCGTTCACGCTCGCGGTCACCGAGGTGACGGAGCGGGCCAGTCTGCCCGTCCTCACCCTCTCCTATTCCGACCTGATCACCGACCGCGGCTTCAAATACGTCTTCCAGACCTCGGCGACCGCCGCGTCGCAAGCCAGGCAGGCGCTGCCGCAGATCATCCGCTCGCGGAAGGCGCCTCCGGCAAGCGGCCCGAAGACGGTCGCGATCGTGACCGACAACACCGCCGCCTCGATTGCTTCGGCGAAGTCGATGCGCGAAGGCCTGCTTGCCGAAAACAACCTGCAAGCTCGTCGTCGACGAGACCTTCACGCCGCCGCTCGCCGACGCCACGTCGCTGGTCCAGAAGATCCGCTCGGCGAAGCCCGACCTGCTGTTCTTCCTGCCGACCGTGATTTCCGACGCCAAGCTGCTTGCTGGAGAAGATGAACGAGTTCGGCATGGGCCAGGGCAAGGTCCCGACCATCTCCTTCGGCATCGCGATTGCCGAGCCCGACATGCTGCAGACCGTCAGTCCGGAACTGCTGCAGGGCGTGCTGACCTGCGTCGCAAGCTGGGGCGCCAAGGGCCATGAGGCGCTGATCGCCGAACTGAAGAGCCGCTACAAGGAGCCCTGGATGACCCAGAACGCGATCTCCACCTATGGCGACATGTGGCTGATCAAGGACGCGCTCGAAAAGGCCGGCAAGGCCGACCGCGCCGCCGTCGCCGAGGCGCTGCGCACGATGGACGGCGGCCCTTCGAACTACTACCCGCTCGGCGAGCTCAAGTTCGACGACAAGGGCCGAAGGGTCGGCGCCGGCATGACCATCGTGCAGTGGCAATCCGGCGTGCCCGTTACGGTGTTCCCGCCGGAGCTGGCGCTGGCCGAGCCGTTCTGGCCAAAAAGTTAACCGAACAGTTGAGGCAAGGCTGGTGACAGATCGGATGCTGAACGGCAAATGGGCGCTGGTGACGGGCGCGACCGCCGGCCTTGGCGAGGCCGTGGCAACGAGCCTCGCCGGCGCCGGCGCCAATGTCGTGCTGCATGATCTCCGCGAACCGAAGGAGACCGCAGATCGTCTCCGCGCCCGCTTCGGTGTCGAGGCCATTAGCGTCGGCGCCGACCTGTCGCAACGTACCGCGATCGAAGCCATGATGGCCGACCTGCTCGGCCGTCTGGGCGCGATCGATATCCTGGTGAACAATGCCGTGGTCCGGCATTTCGCGCCGGTCGAAGCGTTTCCGCCGGAGAAATGGGACGAGGCGCTCGCGGTCAATCTGTCGGCGCCGTTTCATCTGATCCGTCTCGCATTGCCTGCAATGAAGCAGCGCAACTGGGGCCGCATCATCAACATGGCCTCGATCTATTCGACCCGCGCGGTCGCCGACCGCATCGACTATGTGACGACCAAGACCGCCATTCTCGGCGTCACGCGTGCCGTCGCGCTCGAGACCGCGACGACCGGCATCACCTGCAACGCGGTCTGCCCCGGCACGCTGCCGACGCCGGCGATCGAGGGCAAGATCGCGGCGGCCGCGGCCCGCGCCGGCCAGTCGATCGAGGACGCCACGAGCGACTATCTCGCCACGCGCCAGCCGAGCCGCCGGTTCATCGCACTGGAAGGCGTCGGCGCGATGGTGGTGTTTCTTGCGAGCGAGGCGGCCCGGGATATTACGGGGACGATGCTGCCGATCGACGGAGGCTGGGCCATCGCATGAGGATACAGCCGGGGATACAATTGCCGAGATGAGATTTGTTGCTCATTCGCTATGACAAATTGCGACGACCATAGACGGTCGCCGCAAAGGCTACTGAAGCCTGCCGAGGCCACAGACATGGACAAACGCAACGAATTGCAGTCCACGCTCCGGATCGAGGACGTCCCGACCGTCCGCTCGATGGTCACGCAGAAGCTGCGTGAAGCGATCATGTCGGGAACGCTGAAGCCGGGCCAGCGGCTGGTCGAACGCGAGCTGTGCGAGATGACCGGGGTCAGCCGGCCCTCGATCCGCGAGGCGCTGCGGCTCCTGGAAGCCGATGGCCTCGTCAACACCGTGCCGCATCGCGGGCCGGTGGTCAGCACGATCAGCCTGGAAGAGGCGAGACAGCTCTATACGGCCCGCGCGGTGCTCGAAGGTTTTGCGGGCCGCGAATGCGCGCGGCTGCACGATCCCGTCGTCGTGCGCCGGATCGGCGATGCGCTGACGCGGCTGAAGGCGGCGGCGGCCACCGCGGATTTCACCGCGACGCTCGAGGCCAAGACGGACTTCTATGCCGCGCTGATCGGCGGCTGCCAGAACGCCTTCATCGAGCGGATGCTCAAGCCGCTGCATGACCGCATCACGCTGCTCCGGATCACCTCGATGTCGCAGCCGAAACGCATCAACAAGAGCCTGCGCGAGGTGACGGCGATCTGGCGCGCGATCCAGAACGGCGATGCCGATCTCGCCGAGCGCTGCTGCGTCGATCACGTGAAAGCGGCGGCCGAAGCCGCGCTCAGCATGATCGAACGCTCGGAGAAGGAAAAGACCGGCACGGATGGGTAGCGGACACTGCTTTCCATAAGAACCAGAACAAGCCTAAAGGGCGAAACGGGAGGCGATTTGTGAGACTGGTCAAAACTCTTCTGCTGTGCGCTATGCTGGCGCCCGCGCTGCCGGCGCTTGCGAACGACTTCCCCACCCGCCCGATCACCCTTGTCGTTCCCTTCTCCGCCGGCGGCCCCGGTGACGTCATTGCACGCATCCTCGCCAATGCGATGAGCGAGACGCTGAAGCAGTCTTTCATCATCGAAAACGTCGTCGGCGCAGGCGGCACCATCGGGACCAACCGCGTCGCCAAGGCGACGCCGGACGGCTACACGCTGCTGTTGATGCATGTCGGCCAGGCGACCGCGCCGTCGCTCTACGCGAAGCTGCCCTTTGATCCCGTCGGCGATTTCGCGCCGATCGGTCTCGTCACCGACGTGCCGATGATCCTGGTGGCGCGGCCGAACTTCCCCGCCAAGGACCTGAAGGAGATGATCGGCTATGTGCGCGAGCAGGGCGACAAGGTCACCTATGCCAATGTCGGCCTCGGCTCCGCGTCGCATCTCTGCGGGTTGATGTTCATGAGCGCGATCGGCGCCAAGCTGACGCCGGTCTATTACAAGGGCGGCGGACCCGCGCTCAACGACGCCATCGCCGGCCATATCGACGTCTATTGCGATCCCGCCACCGGGCCGACGCCCTATATCCAATCCGGCACCATCAAGGGCTATGCGATCACCAGCAAGCAGCGGCTCGCGACCTTGCCCGACGTGCCGACATCAGCGGAAGCAGGCGTGCCGGCGTTCGACGTCACCACCTGGTATGGCCTCTATGCGCCGCACGGCACGCCGAAGCCGATCGTCGATGCGCTGGTCCAGTCCCTGCAGACGGCGCTCAAGGATCCCGCCCTGATCAAGCGCTTCGCCGAGCTCAGCATGACGCCGGTCGAGCAGGAGCGCGCTACACCCGAGGCGCTCGAGAGCTTTCTCAAGGCCGAGATCAAGAAGTGGGACCGCATCATCAAGGATGCCGGCATCGAGCCGCAGTGACGTCGCAAGATTAATAGGCCCGCGCGAAATCACCTTCCTGCTTGACGTCGGCGAAGGCCGGGAAGTGCGCCGTCCAGGGCTTCGCCTTCGCCCGGGTCAGTTCGCTCAGTCGATCGAGCACGGCGACGCCATCCTTGCGCAGCCCGTCGGCGACCGCCTTGCGGTCCGGGAAGTTCCTTCGCACGGCATCGAGCCAGATCGTGCGGCCGGCGAGAAAGCCGCCGGCGCCCGCGGCATAGGCGTAGTCCAGCACGCGCTCGAACTTGTCCGGCGCGGCGCCGCCGGACAGCAGCACCCAGGGAATGCCGCCTGTCGCCGCAGATCTCGCCGATCGCATCAAACTCGCGCTGGGCGGCCTTCGCCGCGGCGCTGCCGTCGCGCGGCGGCAGGCTGTTGGCAGCAAGCGGGCTTTCGAGCTTCATCAGGTCGACGCCATATTCGGGCTTGGCGAATTCGCGCACGCTCTCGATCACCAGTGACGGCAGCTTGCCGGGCGATTCCACATAGTCGGCCGTGTGGTTGGCGCTGCCGAGGAAAGGATAGACCAGGAGTTCGAGCACATAGGGGATGTCGTGGCGGGCGCAGTCCTCGCCGATCTCGCGCACGAATGCCTTCTGATGCGCGTTGACGGCGGCGTCCGCATCGGGCCGATACCAGGCCAGCACCTTGACGGCGTCGCCGCCGATGGCGCGGATCTTGTCCACGCTCCAATTGGCGATCGCGCGCGACTTGCGGCCGCCCGGCGTCTCCTCGACCCGATGCTCTTCCAGCGTCATGATCAACCCGCAGCGCGGCGGCAGCAGATCGATCGCGGCCGGCACCGCGAAATTCGGATCGAACAGCATCGAGCTGCAATGCGGCGCCAGCGCCTCGACCAATAGCCGCTTGGCCGCCGTGACGTCGGCATATTCGACCTGATCCCTGGTAATGCCTCTTCGCCTGCGCAATGGCTTCGAACAACGGCGGCCGCTGGTCGAGCGCGACCATGCGAAAATGGCCGTCCGCGTCCGCAAGGCGTGCCAGGCCGCGGTTTTTTCCAATCGTTCTCATTGGCTTCGTTCCTCATGAAATGCAAGACAGTCGTCAATGGTGGGGATTCCGGCTCGCCCGCCCGGCTCGCGTGCATTTCAGCGCGCAGCGGCGGCCGAGCAAACGACATGGCGTCACGTACGGCGAGGCCGACCGCCGATCGCGAGCGCATAGGCGCCGTGAAAGACATCGCCGGCACCCGTGGTGTCGACGACATCGACGGGATAGGCCGGCTGAGGCGTTTCAAGCTACCCGTCTCGTACCAGCTCACGCCGGCCTCGCCGCGCGTGACCGCAGCGACGCGGCAGTCGAAGCGCGCGATCGTCGCCAGCGCCTCGTCGCTCGGCCGAGCCGGCGAAAGCCGGCGCAGCGCGGGCTCGGAAAACACCGCGTGGTCGGTCAGCGGCAGCAGCGCCTCGAAGACGCTCGGCCTCGGCGATGTCGCCATCGAGTATCGTCGGAATGCCGAGCTCGCGCGCCGCGGCCGAACAGCGCGACGGCGCCCTCCGGCCAGCGCGGATCGGCGAGCACGGCGGACGACGCCAGCTGACTTCGTCGAGCGGCAGCCAGTCCGCCTCGGTCGGAAACTGGCCACGGAAATTCACGATCTGCCGTTCGCCCGACCGATCGACGATGATGCCCGAGACCGACGAACGACCGTCCGGAAACAGCCGGAACTGCGCGACGTCGACGCCTTCTGCAGCGAGCGCCGTCGCGCATCTCGTGCCCGGCGGCATCGTCGCCGCCGCGTCCCCAGAACGCGGCGTTGCCGCCGAGCCGCGCGACCGCGACGGCCGCGTTCGCCGCCATGCCGCCGCCGACGGTCGTGTATTCCAGGCTCTTGATCTTCTCGCTGCCGCCGGCGAAACAGGCCTTCGACGCGCCAGACCTGATCGAGCGCGGACAGCCCGAGGCAGATCACGCGGATGCTCCGCGCGCGCGTAGCGCCAGATCCGCCGCCGCGCTGATCTTGCCCGATGGCCCGCGCGCGGTCACTGCAACACCTGGCCGTTGTCGGCATCGAACAGATGCATCTTGCCGGCGCTGCGGCTGCAGACGACAGACGGTCGCCGACCTTCGGCCGCAGCGCCGGATCGATCCGCGCGATGGCGGACGTCGCCGGCGAGATCGAAATGAATCAGCGTGTCGGAGCCGAGCGGCTCGACCAGCTTGACGGCAACGCCGACGCCCTCGCGTCCCATCCGCAACGACGGCGAAGTGTTCGGGCCGTGACACCAAGAACGGCTTTCCTGGTGCGGCTCAGAGCAGCGCCCGGCTCGCGTCATCGAGCGGCGATGGACGCGCCGTCGTGCGAAAACGCCGCGATCTCGCCACGCTGCTCGACCGGGAAGAAATTCATCGCGGCGAGCCGATGAAGCCGGCGACGAACTGGTTCGCCGGCCGCTCATAGACGGCCTCAGGCGTATCGTATTGCTGCACGGTGCCGCTCTTGCAGCACGACGATGCGATCGGCCATGGTCATGGCCTCGATCTGGTCGTGGGTGACGAAGACCATCGTGGTCTTGAGCTGCCTGCGACAGCGCCTTGATCTCCGCCCTCACCTGCCCGCGCAGCTTGGCGTCGAGGTTGGAGAGCGGCTCGTCGAACAGGAACACCTTGCGGATTGCGCACGATCGCGCGCCCCATGGCGACGCGCTGGCGCTGGCCGCCGGAGAGCTCCTTGGGCTTGCGGTCGAGATAGGGCTCGATGTGCAGCAAGGCCGCCGCGCGCTTCACCCGCTCGTCGATCTCGGCCTTCGGCAGGCCGCGCAGCTCGAGCGCGAACGACATGTTGTCGTAGACGCGCATATGCGGATAGAGCGCATAGTCCTGAAACACCATCGCGATGTCGCGCTGCGCCGCCGGAACGCCGTTGACGCGGTCGTCGCCGATGAAGAGCTCGCCCGCCGAGATCGGCTCCAGTCCTGCGATGATGCGCAGCAATGTCGACTTGCCGCAGCCGGACGGGCCAACGAACACGACGAACTCGTGATCCGCGATCTCGAGCGAGAGATCGGGAATGACCGTGAAGCCGCCGTAGCGCTTGACGAGATTGCGGATCGAGATCGACGCCATCGCCCTAATCCAGCGCCAGCACGGGCTTGATCAGTTCGCCGCCGGCAAAACGCGCGAAATTCTGCGGCAGCTCCGGCAGGCCGAATTCGCCGTCGACCAGCACGCGATACTCGTCCTTGTAGCGGCGCAGCAGCTCGATGTTCGGCGCGAAATCGCCAATCGGGAAATAGAAGGTGCGGATCATGTAGAAATCCTTGCGCCGGAACACCTTGCCTTCCTCGATGGTCCAGGGCGCGGCGTTCTCGCCGACCAGCACCAGCGCGCCGCGCGGCAGCACGACCTCGATGCCGAGATTGCGCGCGGCGTGCGCGCCGGAGCATTCCACGATCAGCGCGAAGCGTTGCGATGTATCGCCGACGGGATGCGCCTTGGCGCCGAACGATTGCGCGATGCCAAGTCGCACCTCGTTCGGATCGGCCACGCGAATGTCGTCGATAGCCCATGCTCTTCAGCGCCAGCACGACGCCGAGGCCGACGGGTCCGGCGCCCGTCACCAGCACGGGCCCCGCCTCCTGCGGCGGCACGATGCGGCTGACGAACCGCACCGCGTGAGCCGGAGGTGCCGATCATGTCGAGCAGCAGCGGCGCGAGGCTGTCCTCGATATCGTCGGGCACCGGCAGCAGGCAGTTCTCCGGCACCGGCACATATTCCGCGTAGCCGCCCGGCCGGTTCCAGCCGATCAGGCTGGAAATCTCGAGGCACATCTGGGTGTCGCCGCGCCGGCAGGCGGCGCAGTGGCCGCAATGCAGGGGGATATAGACCGCGCAGCGCTGGCCGTGCATCGCGATGCCCGGGCTGCTCGACCACGCCGAAGATCTCGTGGCCTGCGGTGAACTCGGCGCCCTTGTGCCAGAGCTTGAAATCCGAGCCGCACAGCGCGGTGCGCGACGACGCGGACCAGCACCTCGCCGGCGCCGACCTCCGGCATCGCCATGCGCTCGATGGTGATGCGCTCATGGCCGTGAAACACGGCGCCCTGCATGATGGAATTGGACGTTCGAACGTTCATCAGCCATCAGCCTTTCACCGCGCCGAGCGTCAGTCCCGACACCAGCCAGCGCTGCACCAGCGCCGCCAGAACGAGCGGCGGCAGCGCGATCAATGTCGCCGCGGCCATCAGCACGCCCCATTGGGTCGAGCCTTCGCCGACGAAATTGAAGGCCGCCGCGATCAGCGTCTTGGTGTCGCCGTTCGAGAGCACCAGCGCAAACAGGAAGTAGTTCCAGGAAAACACGAAGGCGAGGATCGCCGCGACCGCGATGCCCGAGCCGACCAGCGGCAGCGCGATGCGCCACAGGATGCGCGTGACGCTGCAGCCATCGACCTGCGCCGCCTCGAACACGCTGCGCGGAATGTTGTCGAACGACGGCAGCAGAACCCAGATCACGATCGGCAGCGTGATGACGGCGTGGCTCAGGATCAGCGCGGTATAGGAGCCGATCAGGCCGACCTGGCGGAACATGACGTACCAGGGCAGCAGAAACAGCGTACCCGGCGCCATCCGCGCCGCGAGCGTCAGGATCGCGGGCCACGAGATCCGCGTCCACGAGATCGCGAACGCCGCAGGTATCCCGAACAGCAGCCCCAGCCCTGCCGAGCCGATCGTGACGATCAGGCTATTGACCGCGTAGGAGAAGAACGGCGTCGTCCGGATCAGTTGGCTGTAGTTCTCGAGCGGTCGGCGAAAAGATCAGCGTCGGAGGATAGGCGGTCACCTCGAAGGACGGCTTGAACGACGACAGCACCATCCATGCGATCGGCACCATGATGATGAAGCCCGCGATGACGAGCTGCAGCGTGTTCAGCCTGCGGATCCAGACGTCGTCGAGCGGCGCGTCGGTCATGCGCGCCCTCACCACGCCACCGCGCCGCGCAGGCGGTTGAACGCCAGCACCACGCCGAACACGATCGCGGTCAGGGTCAGCATCAGCGCGCTGGCGTAACCGATATTGAAGAACTCGAAGCCGACCCGGAAGCCGTAGATGTTGAGCGTGTTGGACGCATTGCCCGGCCCGCCCTGCGTCGTGATGTAGATGATGTCGAAGAAACGCAGCAGATCGACGCTGCGCAGGATCGTCGCGGTGACGATGGTCGGCATCAGCAGCGGCAACGTGATGCGCTGGAAAGTCCTGAACGCCGAGGCGCCGTCGATCTGCGCGGCCTCATAGACGCTCGGCGGCAGCGACTGCAGGCCGCCCAGCACGATCAGCGCCACATAAGGCGTCCATTGCCAGGTGTCGATCAGGGCGATCGTCGGAATCACCCAGGTCGGCGAGGCCAGCCAGTCGGACGGCGGCAGGCCAAGCGACTGACAGGATGTAGTTGGCCGCGCCGAGCGACGGATCGAGGATCACGAGCCACATCATGCCGGCGACCACCGGCGGCATCATGAAAGGCGAGATGAAGAGCGAGCGCACGATCCCCGGCAGCCGCTTGGCGTGAAACAGAATCAGCGCGAGCCAGACGCCGAAGACGAGTTGCAGCACCATCGACAGCACATAGAGCGCAAGCGTCACCCACAGGCCGTGCCAGAACTCGTTGTCGGCGATCAGCTTGGCATAATTGGCGAGGCCCGACGAAGGACTGCCTTCCGGTCGACGAAAAGCTCTGAAACGACAGCCAGATCGTGTAGACGACGCGGAAACGCGATCATCCCGACGCGTGAACACCACGGCAGGCGCCGACAGCGCGCCGAGTTCGAGCCTCTGGCGGTCTTGCGTCAATGTGTCGGCGGTGCGCGGGCATTCTCTCTTCCAGATGTCACGCTGCCGGCCGCGTCGGCACGCGGCCGGCAGTCGCAATGCTATTTCTGCGCAATCAGCCATCGAGGCCCTTGTCGGCATCGGCGCAGGCCTGATCGACCGGCTTCTGGTTCAGGATCAGGTCCTGCACGGCCTGGCCGATGAACTCGCGCGATTCCGGATTGGCGACGATGGGGTAGCCGACTTCGGACGAGCCTTTCGCCGCCAGCACGTCGAGCGCGGCCTGCCATTGCTGGCGCACCGGCTCCTCATCGATCCATTTGCGATAGTCCGGATCGCTCGCGACCGAGGAGCGCGGCGGCGCGATACCCTGCACCGCCATCAGCTTCTGCACCGCGGGGCTCGTCGCCCATTGCACGAAGTACCAGGCGGCATCCTGCTGTTTGCTATAGGCGGAAACGGCCATGCCCCAGCCGATCGCGGTCGGCACCTGCCCCGCCTCACCGGCCGGGAACGCGATCAGGGCCGTGTCCTTCAGGCGCTCGCCGCCCTCCATCACGGTGCGCAATTCGTTCGACGACTCGAAGGCCATCGCCGCTCGGCCGCTGCGATAGAGCGCGGAGATCTGATAGAAGCTGTAATTGACGACGCCGGGCGGGCCGTAGTCGCGCAGCAGACGGCTATAGGTCTCGAGCGCTTCCTTGGCCTTGGGCGAGCACAGGTTGGACTTGCCCTCCGCCATGTAGCTGCCGCCGATGTTATGCAGCATGTTGCTGAACGTATAGGGAAGCGCGGCCTTCAGGCCGCGCGAGACGAAGGGCGTGACGTTGCTGTCGCAAACCTTCAGCTTCTTCGCCGCGGCTTCGACGTCCTTGATCGTCGCCGGCTGCTCGAGCGCCGCATTTCTTGAAGATATCGGTGCGGTAATAAAGGATCGGTCCCTCGATGTTCATCGGCATGCTGGTGAGCTTGCCGTCGAACGTGGCCGCCTTCAGAAGCGCCTGACTCAGGCCTGCATAGTCGTAGTCGCCTGCGACCTCGCTCTTGGTCATCGGCACAAGGTCGCGCATACCAGCCGGCTGCGGCGAATTGCTGTCCCTCGCGCGACGGCAGCGTCATGAAGACATCGACCTCGTCGCTATGCGCATTCATGACGGTGACCAGACGCTGGCGCATCTGCTGCTCCTGGTAGCCGTCGACCTTGAGCGTGATGCCGGTGAGCTTCTCGAAGTCCGCCTTGTGCGTCAGCAGCGCCTGTGACACCGGATTGTTGTTGGCAAGGAAAGTGACCGTCTTGCCCTGGAATTTCTTCCAGTCAAAATCGGCTGCCTTCGCCGCTGAGACGGCCACGCTTGCTGCGAAAACCGATAATGCGACCCGCGCGATCGGGGCCAAGGCTTTCATTGTACCGGCCTTCATTGCACGCCTCCCTGCATAGGGCGCGAGCGCCCTGTTGGCTCCGGAGGCTCTTTGGCCCCTTCGGCTTGTTGTTTTGATGACTATGGGCTGTGTTCAAGCTATGAAAACGGTTTCACCATAAAGCTGAGACCTTTGCTGTCAAGGCGCGGAAGGAGCCTCAATTCCACCTCAAAAACCGATAGACATGATGACACGAGTCCGTCACACTGGGATGTGTAACGTTACATCGCGTTGAGATGACCCTCACCATCGAACGACCTTCCAAGCATGGAATTCGCGCCGTCGCGGCGCAGGCCGGCGTTTCCATTGCTACAGTCTCGCGTGCTCTCAACAATCCCGACATGGTCCGCGCCGAGTTGCGCGCGCGGATCGCGCAGGCGATCGAGTCGGTCGGCTATATTCCGCATGCGCCGGCACGCACGCTGTCGTCACGCCGCTCGCGCACGCTCGGCGCGATCGTCCCGACCATCGACAACACCATGTTCGCGCGCGGCATCGCGGCGCTGCAGAGATATCTGTCCTCGGTCGGCTACATGCTGTTCCTCACCACCAGCGGCTACGACCTCGATGTCGAACTGCAGCAGGCGCGCAACCTGATCGGCCGCGGCGTGGATGGCCTCGTCTTGCGCGGCGACTGCCACCACGACGCGCTGCGCAAGCTGCTCACCGACAACGCGACCCCCTTCATCAATGTCGGGATCTACGAGCCGGACAAGCCCTACCCCTGCGTCGGCACCAACAATGAGGCCGCGGCCCATCGCGCCGCCGCGCATGTCATCGAGCTCGGCCACAAGCAGAATCGGGATCGTTTCGGCGCTCCAACGCAACAACGATCGCGCCAGCGCCCGCGTGGCGGGTTTTCGCCGCGCGTTTGCCGAGAACGACATCGCGCTCCGCCCGGAGTGGCATGTCGAGGTGCCCTATACGCTCGACGATGCGCGCGAGGCCGCGCGTTACCTTTTCAATCTGAAGGACCGGCCGACCGCGGTCGTGTGCGGCAACGACGTCATCGCCTATGGTGTTCTGCTCGAAGCCGAGCGCAGCGGCTTTTCGGTGCCTCGCGATCTGTCGGTGGTCGGCTTCGACGATCTCGACTGGAGCCGGCACCTGCGACCGAGCCTCACGACGATCCAGGTGCTGACTGCCTCGATCTGGCAGCGCGCCGGCGAATATCTGGTGCGTCATCTCGCGGGCGAGCAGACCATGATGCATCACGAAGTCGATTATGCACTGATCGTCCGCGAATCGACCGCGCCGCCGACGCGGGCTTCGAAACGAAACGGATAACTCCGCAATGCGCCTGCCCGTCTCAGCGAATGCCAATCCGATAACTTAGAACCTGGCTCGCGCCCGGCGTGATCTGCATGATGCCCGGCTTGTCGGCAAACTCGCCCTCGAAATCCAACGGGCTCGCAAACCCGCGCCACGGCTCGATGCACAGGAACGGCGCACCTCCCGGCTTCGACCAGATTCCGAGCTGCCGAAAACCGTTCCAGGACACTTCCAGCGACGGACCGCGGTCCGCGCCATAGACGACGAATCTGCTGGCAAGACGGTCGAGGATGATGGCGTCATCATCGAACAGCGATTCCGATAGCGCGAGTGTCTTGCCCCGGATTGGCGATGGCTCCGCCTTCGCACGTAGCAGGCCGCCCTTCAGACGCCGGACCGGCATGGTCTCCTCGTCGGAGAATGTCAGGCGGTAGCCGTTCTTGGCGATGCCGTCGACGAGCGGCCAGTTGAACGCGGGATGCGCGCCGATCGACGCCGGCAACCTGTCTTCACCAGTGTTGGTGATGGCGAGCGTCACATCGAGAGCGCTCTGCTGCAAACGATAGGTAACGGTGAGCTGGAACGCGAACGGATAGCGCGTACGCGTCGCCGTGCTGTCGCGCAGCAACAGCGAGCAACAGGTGTCTGCGCGCTCTACTCCACTCGAAGACCTGATCCCTGGCAAAGCCGTGCTGGGTCATCGGATAAGTTACGCCCTTGTGCCGCAACTCATCGTTCTTCAGGCGGCCGACGATCGGGAACAACAACGGTGCGTGACGCGGCCAGGCGTCTCCTGCCTGCCAGATCAACTCGACGCCTTGGGTGTCCTTCAGCGAGCAGAGTTCCGCGCCATGCGCCTTGACGCTCGCCTCGATCCCGCCGCTTCGCAACGTATGGCGCTCCTCGCTCATGTCTCTCCCCTCCAGAACGCGGCCCGCGGCGGCCAGCGCGTGGCAGATCGCACGCCTCGCACCGCCGGCGCCAGGATGAAAACGAAGCGCGAGGCGCCGGTCGGAAGTCGCATGGCTAACCTTTCACGGCGCCTGCCGTCAGTCCACTCACCAGGTAGCGCCGCACCGCGAGCGAGAAGATCAGGACCGGTGCCATCACCAGCGAGCCGCCGGCGGCGATCTTACCCCATTCCCAGCCCTCGTAATTCATGAAGTTGACCACCGCGACGGGCGCGGTGCGGGCGCTGGTCCGGGTCAGGATCAACGCGAAGAAGAAATCGTTCCAGGCATAGAGAAAGCAGAGGATCGCGGTGGCGGCTATGCCGGGCGCGACCATCGGCAGCACGATCTTGAGGAAAATCGTGCGGATCGGCGCGCCGTCGACCAGCGCCGCCTCCTCCAGCGACGGCGGCACCGTTTCAAAAAACGGCTGCATCATCCAGATCACCAGCGGCAGGTTGAAGCTGGTGTAGATCAGGACAAGGCCGGTGACGGTATCGAGCAGACCGATCCAGCGGTAGAACAGGAAGAAGGGAATCGTAAATGCGATCGGCGGCGCCATGCGCGTCACCAGGATCGCGAAGCTCAGCGCGCGCTTGCCTCGCCCCGCCCATCGCGACAAGGCGTAGGCCGCGGGCACGCCGAACAGGAGAGCGAACATGGTCGAGAACGACGCGCTCAACAGGCTGTTGACGAAGGATGCCGAGAACGCGCTCTGCCACAGCGAAGTATAGTTCGCGAGCGTCGGCGTGAAGATCAGCGGCGGCGGAAATTGCAGGATCAGGTCGTTTGACTTGAAGCTCATCTGCAGCAGCCAGAGAAACGGCAAGAGCGAGACGATCAGCACCAGCGCGATCGCGACCTGGCGTCCACGACTGGCCTGGCGGCTCGAGGGCGCGGTCACGCGCTCACGTCCCGATAGCGCCCCATCCAGACCAGACCGAGGCTGATGGCCGCGACCAATAGCAGCATCACCACCGTCACCGCGCTGGAATAGCCGATCTCATTGGTGTCGAATGCCAGAAGATAAGCATAGTAGTTGGTGACCTCTGTCACGCTCCCCGGCCCGCCGCCTGTCAGCAGAAAGATCAGCGGAAACGCCTTCACGCTGTCGATCAGGCGAAACATCGCCGAGACCAGCAGGATCGGCGCGATGAACGGCAGCGTGATGTAGTAAAACACCTGGAGCCGGTTGGCGCCGTCGACGCGCGCAGCTTCGGCAAATTCGTCCGGGATCGTCTGCAGCGCGGCCAGCACCATCAAAAAGGTGAAGGGCAGCCACTCCCAGGTATCGGCGACGATGATCGATATGAGCGCGAAGTCGACGCTCGATGTCAGCGCCGGCAGCGTCAGGTTCAGGAGGCTCGCGGCGTAATACAGCGGGCTGATGTCCGGGGTGTAGATCAGCTTCCAGATTACCGCGACCACGATCGGCGGCAACACCATCGGGATCAGGAAGAAGGTGCGCGCGAATTCGACGAAGCGAGATTGCACGTTGAGCAGAAGCGCAAGCAGCATGCCGAGCAGCACCTGGAACAGCACGCCCCAGAACGACAGCTTGGCCTGCACGAACAGCGAATTGACGAAGCGCGGATCGCCCGGCAACAGACGATAGTTTCGCAGCGGCGCACTGAAATCGGTCGCCGAGCCCGGGGTTGTCAGTTGAAATGGCGTCAGGCTCGCAACCAGCAGATAGACCGCCGGCAGGACTGCGATTGCGAACAGGATGATCAGGCTCGGCGCGAGCGCCCAGCGATTGAAGCGACGGCGCTCCGCGTCAAGCAGTCCCTCTTCGGTCAAAGCGCGCTTCCGCTCCGGCGAAGATTGGCGATCGCCTGCTCCTGGGCGGCATTCATGGCGGCGCTCGCGGAGAGCTGACCGGTCACGACCTGCTCGACGGCCTTGTTGATGACGTCGCCGACGATCGGGAATTCGCGCACGGTCCGGTAGGCCATGTAGTTCTCGCCTTTGGCCGGAAGCTCGAGCACTTCGAGATAAAGCGCGCCGAGATCTTGGCCGTTGACGGTGTTGAGCTTGCGATAATCCTCGCTCTCGATCACCGACCTTCGGCAGACCGAGGAATGACCGTGCTCTTTCACCAGCCGCATCGAGATCTCAGGACTTAGCGCCCATTTGATGAACTCCCATGCGGCTTTCCTGTTCTTCGCATTCTTCGGGATGCCCAGGCCCTGGCTGTTCGAGGCCGGGTGGTCATGCACGGGGCCTGCCGGCATCCTCACCACGCGGGAGGTGTCCTTTACCTTGCTTTCGCTGGACAGCAGGATCGGGGTCACCCACGAGCTCGAATGGATGAAGATGTTGGAGCGCCCGGTAAGCAGCGACTGTCTCGCCTGGTCTTCGGTGTAAGTGAGCACACCCTTCGGCGCGTAGTTCTTCAGAAGATTGGCGTAGAACTCGACCGCCTCGATCGCCTGCGGCGTGTTGAGCGTCGGCATGATATCGGCGGGCGGATTGCGGAAGATGCTGCCACCGAAGCCCTCGATGTACGGCGGCAGGCACCAGTGATGGAGCTGGAAGGAGACGATGCCGTTGACATTGTCGGTGCCGTTGATGGCCGCGCAAACCTGCTGCAGCTCGGCAAAGGTTTTGGGAATCTGCAGGCCCTTCTTCTCCATGAGGTCCATGCGCGACAGGCCCATCAGCATCGCGCCACCTTCCCAGGAATAACCGTAGGTCGCGCCCTTGGTATCGCGATAAGGCACCTGCGCGCCGTCGACGAAATCCTTCGGATTCCACTCGGCCGGCGTCAGATTCGGGTCGGAGGTGAACTCGTCGAGATTGGCGAGGAGCCCGGCGGCGACCCATCGCGCCGCAAGGATGAAGGTGACATTGACAAAGTCATAGGCCGAGCCGCCGGAGGACAGTTCAAGATTGGCTTGCTGATTGTAGACAGGAAAGGCCGAGAGCTGCAGGTCGACCTTCATGCCGGTCTGCTGCTCGAACTCCGGAATGTAATTCTGCAGCAGCGTGAAGAAGCGGTGCTGAAACGACGCGCCATGCAACGTGACACCGGCGTACGGCTTGGCCTGCGCGATCGCCGGCATTGGAAAGGCTGACGCGCCAAGCGTCGCAGCACCCGCCTGAAGCAACTTTCGACGGCTGACCGCCACGACATCCGTCGACCGATTGCGGGTCACGGCATCCTCCCTCATCCGTTTTATGCGTCGTCTGTTTCGTGCAATATGACCGACATAAAATCTGCTGTCAAAAGCCGGATGGCATTCTAGAATGCAGGAATTAAGGAGAGATCATTGACACCGCATCGCAATAAAGCAGACAATATTTTCCTTCATTGGGGATTACCGGCTTGCCCAAACAGGTCGAACTGCGTCAATCGAATATCCTGGTCGCGCGCGAGATCGCCAACCTGATCGTGACCGGTGTCTGGCATGAAGGCTTGACGCTGCCGCGCGAGATCGAGCTCGCCTCGCAGTTCGCGGTGAGCCGCACCTCGATCAGGGAATCGCTGTCGATCCTGAAGGCGAAGGGGCTGATCGCCGCGCGGCAGAAGGCCGGCACGCATGTCCGCGAGCGCGTCAACTGGAACATGCTGGACGCCGAACTGCTGGAGTGGACGCTGGCGCAACGGCCGACCGAGGATTTCGCGCGCCAACTGCTCGAAGTGCGCCGCATCGTCGAGCCGGAAGCCTGCGCGATCTGCGCGGTGCGCGGCTCCGACACGGATCTCGCGCGGATCGAACGGGCCTTTCGCGACATGGATACCGCCGGCATGGACCGCCAGGCTTTCTCGGAACCCGATCTGCGCTTCCACCGCGCCATCCTGACCGCCACCGGCAACGATTTCCTGATCGCTTTCGGCGCGACCGTCGAAGCGGCGCTCAGACTCTCATTCGAGCTTTCGACCCGAAACCCCGGCGCGCCGCGCAAGAGCCTGCCCCATCATCGGGCGGTGCTGGACGAGCTCTGGGCGCGGAATGCCGGATCGCGCCCGCCGGGCGATGCACGAGTTGATCGATCTGACCGAACAGAACATTGTTTCCGCGATGTCACGGCGAAGCCAGAGCGAGCCACTTTCTGTCGTCGCGCCTCAGAACGAACGCTGAAATTCTCTAGAGCACGATGAAACGTCATCGCGCTCTAGCTCTTTGTTTGAGCATGATCTTTTCGGAAAACCGGTTTCCACTTTTCCGGATCAGGCTCTAAACGCCCATATCAACCTCCGCCGCGAGCGGCGGCGATTCGACACCTCCGAGCGTCCAGCGGTCGATCGCTGCGAACAAGATCGGTGGCTGAATCGGCTTGGTGACGTAATCGTTCATGCCCGCCGCCAGATAGGTCTCGCGCTGGCCGACAAGCGCATTCGCAGTCAGCGCGATGATGGGCACGTCGCGTACGATCCCCGGAAGGCATCTGATCGCCTTGGTCGCCGAGATGCCGTCCATTTCCGGCATTTGCACATCCATCAGGACGATGTCGTACAATTTCTTCGACACGGCGGCGACAGCCTCGGCGCCGTTGACGACCATGGTGGGTTGAAAGCCCTGCCTGGCCAGCAGGCTGGAGATCAAGGTCGCGATGATCGGGCTGTCTTCGGCGACCAGGATGTCGAGCGGCCGTTCGATGGTCGCAATCGGCGGCACGATCGCAGGCGCCGGCCGCCGGCCCCGTTCACATCTGACCTTGAACCAGAACCTGCTGCCCTCCCCGGCCGCGCTCTCGACGCCGATGCTTCCGCCCATCATGGCACAGAGCTGCCTGCAGATCGCCAGGCCAAGCCCGCTGCCGCCATACTTCCGCGATATGGACGTGTCGGCCTGAACGAACGGATTGAACACGTTCTTCTGCACCTCGGGCGACATGCCGATGCCGCTGTCCGCCACCTCGAAGCAGAGTTCGACCGAGCCATCCCCGAGATCGGAATGCGACACGTTGATCCCAATCGATCCATGCTCGGTAAACTTGATCGCGTTGCTGACCAGATTGAGAAGCACCTGTCGGATCCTGGTTGGGTCTCCCTTGAGATAGTGGTGGAGACCGGGCGCGATGGTCGTCCGCAGGTCGAGCGTCCTTTCCGTCGCCTTGGCCGCCATGAACGAGCGGACGCCTTCGACCAGATGCTTGACATCGAAGTCGATCGATTCAGGCGACAGCCGGCCGGCCTCGAGCTTGGAGAAATCGAGGATATCGTTGATCACGCCGAGCAGAATATCGGCGGATTCCTTTGCCAGTGCCGTATAGCGCTCCTGCTCCTCGGTGAGGCGCGTGCCGCGCAAGAGATCCACCATTCCCACCATTCCGCCGAGAGGCGTGCGGATCTCGTGGCTCATGATGGCGAGGAAATCGGACTTGGCGCGGTTCGCAGCTTCAGCCGCATCGCGCGCGCTCCGCAGGTCCGCGCTCGTCGCAACCAGTTCCTGCGCCTGCAACTCGAGATCCTGCCGAATGGCTTGAACGTCCGTGAGCTTATGTTCGAGTTCGGCCTGAACTTTCTTGAACGCGGTGATATCGGTTCGCAAGCCGACCGTGCCTCCATCGGAGGTCCGGTGATCGATGATCTGGATCCAGCGTCCGTTGCTCTGGCGATGTTCGATCGGCCGGGAGCCGGCATAGTGCCATGCCATCTTCCGCTCCAGCCACGCTTCCAAGCTCTTGCCCTTGAGGTTGATCAGACCGTTCTCTTGCGCGGTTCGTTGCAGCTCCTCATAGCTCATACCGGGCTTCGTCAGCTTCGCCCATTCGGGAAACATTTCGCGGAAGTGAGTGTTCGACATGACGAACCGGTCGTCCTTGTCGAACAGGACGAAACCCTCGGTCAAGGCTTCGATCGCATCAAACAGCCGCAGGCTTGATTCCTCGGCGGTCTGCTCGGCCGCTTTCCTGTCGGTGAT
The DNA here is from genome assembly GCA_963786015.1 of uncultured Alphaproteobacteria bacterium. Lineage (GTDB taxonomy): Bacteria > Pseudomonadota > Alphaproteobacteria > Rhizobiales > Xanthobacteraceae > Bradyrhizobium. The sequence continues at coordinate 201,048 of CAWAXO010000002.1, forward strand.
GTCCTGCACGATGCCGAACATGCCGGCAAATAGTCCGTCCGAATCGAACTTGGGATTGGCCTCCAACCAGACCCAGCGCACGGCTCCATCGGGACGAACCCAGCGATGCTCATGCACCATCGGCTTTCGCTCGGCGCGCCTGACCTGACGGACGCGGAGATAATCGTCGACATCGTCCGGGTGAAGCAGTTCCAGAAACGTCGAGAACGGCACGCTCGGCACGGGCGGCAATCCGGCGATCTCGAAGCACTGCTGCGACCAGACCGCGGACTCGCCGGCCACGTCACTCGTCCAGTGCCCCAGTTTCCCGATCCGCTGCGCGTCGAGCAGAAGCTTCCGGCTGCGCGCCAACTGCTCGTTCTGCCGGGCGAGCAGCGTCTCCGACGTCTTCATCCCGCGAATCTGCCGCAACAGCATGACCAGCAGCAAAACGATTGTCACGACCGCGAACGCCGCGCCGATGGCCAGGATGCCGGCTTCGTTGAGCACATCCCTGAGTTCGTAGGTCATCGCTTCGTGCCGCATCAGCTTTGCGCGACCGGCGCGTACCGGGAAATATCCGATATCGTTGCCTCGATCGTCGCCGACAGCAGCGGCATGTGATCTGCGATGGAAGAAAGCGTATCGAGATCCAGTTCGATCTCGCGCGCGACCGAGGCCAGCCTCGCGGCACCCAGGCTGCTGGAGAATCCCTTCAGCACATGGGCGGCTTTCCGCGTCTCGTCGAGATTGCCCGCCTCGAGGGCGGCCTGGATCGCCCTCAACGAGGCCGCTGCCGCCTGCGGGAGCTGAAGCAGCATCGCCGACAGGTCTGCTTCGCCAAGGGCGGCGCGCAACAGTTCGAGCTGGTCGCTCTCGAACAAAGGCTCTGCTTCGGCGATGGCTGACATGTTCAGGGCTTTCACACGGCGCCTGTGGGCGACAATGCGGGACTATCCGACACGAACAAGGCATCGCGGCCGGCTCTCGCCTCTGCGCCGACCCGGCGATCGAGACAGATGATGGTCGTGTCATCCGGCAGCACCTTGCTTTCGGTGATGCCGGCAGTCTCGCAGAGACGTACAAGAACTTCATGAGGCGTGAGACCGGTATGGCAAGCGTCCAAAGCCTCGACCAGACCGTCATCGCCGATCCGATTGCCGCCGTCGGGAAACTCCGACAGGCCGTCGCTGAACAGCAAGAGCCTCGAGTCCGGCGGGAAGTCGCATTGATGGAGACGGTATTGCGTGCCTCGCTCGATCCCCAAGGGAAGGCCGCTTGCGTCGCACAGGGCGGCGCGTTCCGCGACGCCCGGCACCAGGATCATCGGCGGAGCGCCAGCCGAGGCAAATCTGAGCGAGCCTTCATTGTGGTCGACAACGACATGCAAGAAGGTCGCGAACTGCCCCGGCGGCAACAGCCGCACCAGCCGCTCGTTGAGCACTGAAAGCAATCCCGACGGATCGCCGTGCAGCAGCCGATATTCATGAATCAAGGCATGAAGCCTGAATGTGTTCAGGGCCGCGTTGACACCGTGTCCGGTAAAATCCGCGAGGAAAATGCCGAATGACGATCCGTCGATCGGCAGCATTCCCCAGAGATCACCGCCAAGCTCCGATGACGACCGGTTGTAGGACGCAATTCGCAGCCCTACGGCTTCGGCAAACTGGTGTAGCATCGCGGGCGCCGGCAGCAGCTCGAATTGCATCCGGCGCGCCGCTTCCAGCTCGCGGGAAATCCGTTCGCGATAGTCGCGCAGCTCCCGCAGCGAATTCCAACGCTCCAGATGGATGACCACGCGCGCGATCAATTCGGACGGCGTGACCGGCTTGGACAGGAAGTCCGACGCGCCGCTGGAAAACAGCTCGCCCATCTTCTTCCGATCGACGGTCGCGGTCTGCACCAGCACGGGAACATCGGCAAACTCCGGATCGGCGCGAACCTGCTTGCATACGTCCAGGCCGTTCATGTCAGGCATCTGCATATCCAGCAGCAGCAAGTCCGGGCGAAAGCTTCGGACCTGCTCCATCGCCTCGACTCCGCCTGCGGCAAACTGCAGATTTTTGAAGTTCTGCGCGCGCAGGATGCCCGCGACCAATTGCCGGCAGAGCGGATCATCATCGGCGATCAGGATCCTGGCATTCTTGATGCCCTCGGACTCCGCCGTGTCCGGGGTGGGCAACCCGACAGCGTCGCGTGCGTCATTGACCGTCATCGCCGGAACTCCAGCTTGATGGTCGTCCCGCCGTTCGACACCTCCACCCCGTCGGAAAACGCTTCCAGAATATCCAGTCCACGCCCGCTTGCGCCGTTGCACATGTTGTGACCATCGCGCGTGCACGGACCGCTCGCATCATACCCCTCGCCGCTGTCACGGATCATGACGTGGACGGTGGAAGTGTCCCAGATCGCCTCTAACCGGATCATCGCCCGCGCCACCTGGGGCGACGTCAGCTTGATTTCGATCGCTTTCTGCGCGGCCAACAGACCGTCGAGACTGTCGCGCAAATGCGGATCGATCTTCAGATTGCCGTGAAAGATGGCGTTCATCAGCGCTTCCTGAACGGCGCTATAGATGCGCACCCGCAGGTCTTCGGAGAGCGACGTCCTGCGCGCCACCGCCCCGATGAAGGCCCTTACGATCGAATGCCGGTAGGCCGATCGCGTGGTGACGACGAGCGCCAGGTGTCCCGGCGCATCCTGCGTGAAGACGACCTGCTTGTCGCATTCGTCGATCAGATCGACTTCGATACAGCCGGCCGCAGGCGGGGACAATGCGGCCTCCAGCGTCTCTTCCGACAGGCCGTCCCAGCAGGTGAAGCCCGGAAGAGCCGCCACCCTCTGCATCCCCTCCCCGCCCATGTCCTTACCCCTCGACAGTGAACAACTTGTCGAACTTCGTCACGCCGAACATGCGCTTGACCTGGCCGCCTGGATTTTTCAGGACCAGTTCGCGATTGGCCTTCTTGGCTTCGTCCCGCGCAAGAAGCAGCATTCCTAGTCCGGCGGAATCAATGAACTGGAGCTTGGAGAGGTCGATGATGATCGCCTTTCCCTTGGTCTCGAACATCTCCGTAATCATCCGCTTGAACGGTCCATGATCGGTGAAGGTGAACTCGCCACTCACGGAGATGAGCCCATTGTTTCGATCAATTTGCATCTGCATCTTCGTCGTCTCCTAAAATAGCTCTATCGATCCGCTCGATGACGGAGCGCTGCTGGCTTCCAACTCTTCTTTCGGCCCGGATACCGACACACCTTCGATAATTTGCGCGACGAAACGCGCTCGCAATTCGCCGAGCGTGAAACGGTCGAGCAGCTTCTTGACCCACTCGACGTCCATCTGCGACCCGCCGCTCGTGGTGGGCAGGTGTGCCCCGGTCGTCTCCTTCAGCTCTTCAAGGGCCTGGTCGACGACGTGCAGGGTATCGACGACGTGCTCCAGCCGTTGGCGCGTGCGATCCTGGAATTGAATCCCCGTCACCATGCCGTCGACATCGGCCGAGATGATCTCGGCTTCCTTGATGGCATCGGTGACGACTTGTGTCAGGCTGTCGCTGCGGCGAATCAGCGAGGACATCAGAACCTCGAGACGATCCTTGGCCAGAAGGTTCTGCGACATGTCGATCGTCGCCACCCGCTGCAACGTCGCATGTCCGCTGGCAATACCGTCGGTCACCGCCTTCAATTCACCATCCATTGCGACAGCGAGGTCCTGGGTCGTCCGCGACAATTCGCGCACCTCGTTCGCGACCACGCGGAATGCGGCGCCCGCGATGCCGGCCCGCTCGGCTTCGATGCGGGCATTGAGCGCCAGCATGTTCGTCGTGCGGTTGATCTGATTGAGCTCGGTCATGCAGTTGTCGACCCGCCCGACATTGGCATTTAGTTCGCTCAATGCGTAGACCATCGACATCGAATCCTTCGACAGCAGAAGGATCTTCTCGACCACGTCGCTGAGCGTCGCTTCGAGCAGGCCGGCGATCTTGTCGATCGCGACGGTTTCGCCATCGACCTCGATGCCGACCGCAAGCTGGCTGAGACTTTCAACGCGCGCCGTCTGTTGCTCGGCACAGACCGCGAGCCGCTGGAAGCGACCGCTGAGCGAATCCGCCTCGGTCTCGACGAAGGTCGAAGTCTGCTGGATCTCCGCAACCAGTGCCTTGATGACGCGCTGCTGCATGCCGGCGAGCGACATCCACCTCCGCAGCAAATCTGCTTGTGGGGCCTGCTCGTCCTCAGAGGATGGCTGCGGCGCCAGCGCGGGGGCCGGTTGTTCGGCGGCCGCGACCTTGGCGCGTTTCCGGTTGAACATTGCTACACTCTGACCCCGCGCCCGGCGAGCGTCGCGCATTTCTGCACGACATGGGCCGCGATCCTGTTCAACGGCAGTTCGATTTCCGTGGCGCCGCACTCATGTGCCGCCTTGGGCATGCCGTAAACGACGCTTGATGCTTCATCCTGGCCGATCGTGGACGCGCCGGCTGACCGCATCTCGAGCAGTCCGATCGCCCCATCCTTGCCCATCCCGGTCAGGATGATTCCCACCGCGTTCGATCCGGCTGCGCGGGCGACCGACCGGAACAGCACGTCGACGGAAGGACGATGACCGGAGACTGCCGGCTCTTCGTGAAGCCGGCACTCGTAGTTTGCGCCGTTACGCGCCAGTTCGAGATGATATCCACCGGGCGCGATATAGACGTGGCCCGGCAGCACGCGCTCGCCGTTCTTCGCCTGGCTGACGCTGACGGCACAACATTGATTGAGCCGCTTGGCGAACGACGCCGTGAACATTGCCGGCATGTGCTGCGTCACCAGGATCGCCGGCGAGTTCGGACGGGAACGCCGTCAGCAGTTCCTGCAGGGCTTCGACGCCACCGGTCGATGCGCCCACCGCGATGATCTTCTCCGACGAGCTGAATGACATGCCGGGCGCGAGCGTCACCGGACGCGCCTTGGCTTCCCCGCGGGGACGGATCTTCGCCTTCATCGCGGCCTTGATCTTGCCGACGATCTCCTCGCGCAACGCCGGCAGGCCATCGACCAGCCCGACCGTAGGCTTGGCGACGAAATCCACCGCGCCCATCTCCAGCGCCTGCAAGGCGATATCGGCGCCCTTTTGTGTCAGTGACGAGATCATGAGCACCGGCATCGGCCTGAGCGTCATGATCTTCTCGAGGAAGGACAAGCCGTCCATCCGAGGCATCTCGATATCGAGCGTCAGCACATCGGGATTGAGGGCCTTGATCATGTCGCGCGCCACGATCGGGTTCGGCGCCGCGCCGACGACCGTGATCGACGGATCGGAGGACAGGGTCTCGGTGAGCACCTGGCGGACGAAAGCGGAGTCGTCGACAATCAAAACACGGATGGTACCCATCATGCCCTCTCAAAAAAGCTCGACCGACCCGGCGACAGGCTCGACTTCGATTCTCGACTTGTAGGAATTCTCGTTCTCGACCAGCGCCTCGCGCTCGGTGCGCTGCAGTTCGCGCAGCAAGACCTTCCCGGTCGCCGGAAAATAATGCACGCGACGCGGCAGGCTGCCGCGCAGATGGTGCGCAACGATCGGCAGATCTTCCGCGGCGAGATAATCCTCGACGAAATCCGCGTTGCGATGGCCGATATTGGTGGACGCGTTCAGCACGTTGCCGCCCCCGAACACCTTGATTTCGAGCCGCGTGCGCACGCCGCCGCGGGCAAGAACGTCGTTGATCAGCCGCTCCATCGCCACGTTGCCGTAGCGCATGCTGGAGGACGCCGTATCCCAGCTGGAACCGCCGCTGCCCGCTTCCGGGAGCATGAAGTGGTTCATGCCGCCGATGCCGGCGCGCGGATCGCGAATGCAGGCAGCGACGCAGGAACCGAGGATGGTAACCAGCATTTCGTCGGAACGATCGGACACGTAGTGCTCACCGGGAAACACCTTGATTGCGGTCTCCGCGAACATCGGGTCGCGATAGCGACGCGGCCCACCGCCCGAATCCGACGCATTGTCGGTTTTCTCGACACGCAGCTTTCCGGTCCTGACCATCACCTGATCCTGCGGTAGACGGTGCGCCCGACCGGCTCGAAGCGGTCGGTGACGTTGAGCAGGCTTTCGGAATGGCCAATGAAGAGCCATCCGTCGGGCCTCAGCATGTCGGCGTAGCGGTCGAACAGGCGACGCTGGGTCGGCTTGTCGAAATAGATCACGACGTTTCTGCAGAAGATGACATCGAACGGGCCGGACATCGGCCACTCGTTGAGAAGATTGAGGTTGGCGAAGGTGATGAGCTCGCAGAGTTCGTCCTTCATCGCCGCCTGACCGTCTCTTCGCATCGTCACGTAGCGCTTGCGGTACGTGTCCGGAATGCCTTCGATCCGGTCCACCGCATAGACGCCCGTCGCCGCATGCGAGACGACATTGGTGTCCAGGTCGGTCGCCAGGATCTTGACGTTCCATCCTGTCAGCGGTGGCTGATGACCCCGCAGCGTCATCGCGATGGTGTAGGGCTCCTCGCCGCTCGAGCATCCCGCCGACCAGATACGAATCCGCCGCGAGTCGGCGTTGGATTCGACGAGCTTCGGCAGGACGACCTTCGTGAGGTAGTCGAAGTGATGGCTCTCGCGAAAGAAACTCGTGTGATTCGTCGTGACCGCGTTGATCAGGTTGAGACGTTCCTGATCGCCTGCGTCCGTCTCCAGCAAACGGCAATATTGTCCGAAGTCGGCAAGACCAAGCGCGCGCAAGCGGCGCCCGAGCCGTCCATGAATGAACGCGCGCTTCTTCTCGCTCAGAACGATCCCGGCCGTGTCCATCACGAGTTTCGAGATCTTGCGAAAATCGTTGTCTTCGAGCGCGAATTCTTTTTCCACCATCGCCTCCATGCCGTGGCGTCATCGGGCCAGGCCCGGTGACGCCCGATCAACGACTAGAGCCATTGCCGTTCCGATTGCATCGGAACGGAGGCGCTAGTGTTTCGTTCTTCACGCGAACCGGCTCCCACTTCGCTTGAAAACGCTCTAAAACTCCTTCCAGTCCACGTCTTCCGCCCCGACGGCGCGTCGCCGCGCCGGCGCGTAATCGGACGCGGGCTTGCTGCCGGCCGCGGCAGCGGGCCTTTGCGGCGGAGCCGCCGGCCTGGATGGCGCGGATCGCACATTGGCGAGCTTCTCCTTGCCGGCGTTGAGCGAGCGGTCGACGACGGGATTTCCCGTCCTGGGCTGCGCGCGGCCGCGCTCGAACTCGGGCAGCACCTGGAACTGTCCGACCATGTCGGACATCGCCGAGGTCTGATCCTCCATCGATTTGGCGGCCGCCGCGGCTTCCTCGACCAGCGCCGCGTTCTGCTGCGTCACCTTGTCCATCTGCGTGACGGCATTGTTGACCTGCTCGATGCCGCCGCGCTGCTCCTGCGAGGCCGCCGAGATCTCGGCCATGATGTCGGTCACGCGCTTGACCGACTGCACGATCTCTTCCATCGTCTTGCCGGCGGTGTCGACCAGGCGCGAGCCGGATTCGACCTTCGACACCGAATCCGAGATCAGGCCCTTGATCTCCTTGGCGGCGTTGGCGCTGCGCTGGGCGAGGTTGCGCACCTCCGCGGCGACGACGGCAAAGCCGCGTCCCTGGTCGCCCGCGCGCGCGGCTTCGACCGCGGCGTTCAAGCGCCAGGATGTTGGTCTGGAACGCGATCTCGTCGATGACGCCGATGATGTCGGCGATCTTGCGGCTGGCCTGGGTGATGCCGTCCATGGTCTGCACCACCTCGGCAACCACCGAGCCACCCTTGATCGCAACGTCCGACGCGGACGATGCAAGCTTGTTGGCCTGCTGCGCGTTTTCCGCGTTCTGACGCACCGTGGCGGTCAGCTCCTCCATGCTGGCCGCGGTTTCCTCCAGGCTCGCGGCCTGCTCTTCGGTCCGCTGCGACAGGTCGGTGTTGCCCACCGCGATCTCGCGCGCCGCCATGCTCAAGGTGCCGGCGCTGTCAGCCACGTCGCTGATGATCGAGGACATGGTGTCGAGCAGACCGTTGACGCCTTCGCACAGATGCTGGATTTCGCCGCCCATGCCCTCCACCGGGATGCGCTGACGCAGGTCGTTCTCCTTCGCGGCGCCGACGACGTCCTGGGTCTGGCGCACCGCGGCCTGGAGGACCTCGGACGCCCTCACCTGCGCGGTGATGTCGGTGGCGTATTTCACGACCTTGAAAGGCTTGCCATCCGGTCCGATGATCGGATTGTAGCTGGCCTGGATCCAGATCTCCTTGCCGCCCTTGCCGACACGCTTGTACTGGCCGGCGTCATATTCGCCGCGGCCAAGCTTGTCCCAGAACATGCGGTAGTCGGTCGACTGGCGATAGCTCGCATCGACGAACATCGAGTGATGCTGCCCCTTGATCTCGCTCAGCGAGTAGCCGAGCGTGTTCAGGAAATTCTCGTTGGCGTCGACGATCTTGCCATCCAGCGTGAACTCGATCACCGCCTGCGCCTTCTTGATCGCAGCGATCTGGCCGCTGAAATCGGCGTTGCTGATCACCTGCTCGGTGATGTCGGTGGCATATTTGACGACCTTGAACGGCTTGCCATCCGGTCCCACGATCGGATTGTAGCTCGCCTGGATCCAGATCTCGTTGCCGCCCTTGCCGATGCGCTTGTACTGGCCGGCATCATATTCACCGCGGCCGAGCTTCTCCCAGAACATCCGATATTCGGTGCTTTGGCGATGCGCCGGCTCCACGAACATCGAATGATGCTGCCCCTTGATCTCGGCCAGCGTATAGCCGAGCGCATTCAGGAAATTGTCGTTGGCATCGACGATCTTTCCGTCCAGGGTGAACTCGATCACCGCCTGGGCCTTCTTGATCGCCGCGATCTGGCCGCCGTTATCAGCGTTCCTGATCACCTGCTCGGTGATGTCGGTCGCGTATTTGACGACCTTGACCGGCTTGCCGTCCGGTCCCATGATCGGATTGTAGCTCGCCTGGATCCAGATCTCCTTGCCGCCCTTGCCGATGCGCTTGTACTGGCCGGCATCATATTCACCGCGGCCGAGCTTCTCCCAGAACAGCCGGTATTCGGCGCTCTGGCGATAGGCCGGCTCAGCGAACATCGAATGATGCTGCCCCTTGATCTCGGCCAGCGTATAGCCGAGCGTGTTCAGGAAATTGTCGTTGGCGTCGATGATCTTGCCGTCGAGGGTGAACTCGATCACCGCCTGAGCTTTCTTGATCGCTGCGAGCTGGCCGGTGAAATCGGCATTCCTCATCACCTGCTCGGTGATGTCGGTGGCATATTTGACGACCCTGTAGGCCTTGCCGGACTGATCGAGCAGCGGGTTGTAGCTCGCCTGGATCCAGATCTCCTTGCCGCCCTTGCCGATCCGCTTGTACTGGCCGGCGTCATACTCGCCACGGCCGAGCTTGTCCCAGAACAGCCGATATTCGGCGCTCTGACGATAGGCCGGCTCCACGAACATCGAATGGTGCTGTCCCTTGATCTCGGCCAGCGAATAGCCGACCGTCTTCAGGAAGTTTTCGTTGGCATGCTCGATCGTGCCGTCGAGCGAGAACGTGATCGTCGCCTGCGAACGATCGATCGCCGCAAGCTGCGAGAGCAGCTCGTGCGACGCCGCACCCTGCGGCTTGCTCGGCGTCTTTTTTTCCGGACGCGGACGCACTTTCGCTTTCGCTGGCACCGCGCTGTCTTCGTCCGGGGCCGGGTTACCCTCGTTGAACTCGTGCATCATGTTGGTCTCCATCGAATTGTCGTTCATGACTCTTGACTTCACAATGATCTTAGGCGGCGATTGCGCCGTTCGGCTCCGAGCCGGGGCGTTTCGGCGCCCCGCCCGGCATTCCAAACAGCCCCGCCAGCGAAACCAGCGTCACCATGCGGCTCTCGATTGCGACGAGCCCTTCGAGAAACTGATCCTCATTCGGCATGCCCATTTCCGGCACCTCGCGGATCTCTTTCGGATCGACCGAAATGATGTCGGAGACGGTGTCGACCAGGAGCCCGACCGTCCGCGTACCGGCGGCGACGATGATGACGACATGCATGTTGGTCGGCACGGTCACCCCGATGCCGAAACGAGTGCGCAGATCGAAGATCGGAACGATGATCCCGCGCAGGTTGATCACGCCGCGCACGTGCGGCGGCGCGTTCGGGATCATCGTGGTCTCGCGTCCACCCCTTGATCTCGCGGACCACCATGATGTCGATGCCGTACTCCGCCTCACCGAGGGTGAAGGTGATGAACTGCTGCGGCATTCTCGCCGACGGCGGCTTCCAGGCCGCGATTGAGCGCCGGCTTGTTGTCAGGCTGCATGGGTCATGTCCTCCCGGGTTTCAGTTCTTGCGACCTGTGATGACTGGCAAACGTCCGAACGAGGACCGGCTGTCGATTTCGTGCAGCCGGGCCACGTCCAAAATCAGCGCGACGCGACCGTTGCCGAGGATCGTCGCGCCGCTGATGCCTTCGACGGGCTCGTAGTTCGCCTCAAGGCTCTTCACCACGACCTGCTGCTGGCCGAGAAGCTCGTCGACCACGACACCGACCCGGCCCGCGCCCTCGCTCTGCACGATGATGACGATGCCCCGGCACGGATCGCTGATCGCATTGTCGATCGAGAAGCAGCGATGCAGATAGACGAGTGGAAGATATTCGCCGCGCAGCGCCAGCACGTCGCCGCGGCCGACGACGGGATGGATGTCCGCCGTCTGCGGCCGTAAATTCTCGACGATCGCGGTCAGCGGAATGATGAAGGTCTCCTTGCCGACGGAGACGACCATGCCGTCCGCGACGGCCAGCGTCAGCGGCAACGACAGCGTGAAGGCCGAGCCGTGACCGAACTTCGATTGCACGGAGATGCGGCCGCCGAGCGCCTGGACGTTGCGCTTGACCACGTCCATTCCGACGCCGCGACCGGAAATGTTGGACACGACCTCGGCGGTCGAGAACGCCGGTAGGAAGATCAGATTGTCGATCTCGTCGTCGCCGAGATTGGCGCCTGCGGCGACCAGCCCGCGATCACGGGCTTTCGCGAGCACCCTCTCGCGATTGATGCCACGGCCGTCATCGGACACTTCGATCACGATGCGCCCCGAGCGTTGCGCGGCCGACAGATGGATCGTGCCCTGCCGCGGCTTGCCGGCGGCCGTGCGTTCGTCCGGCGCTTCGATGCCGTGATCGAGCGCGTTGCGGATCATGTGCGTCAGCGGATCGTTCAACTGCTCGATGACGGTCTTGTCGATCTCCGTCATCTCGCCCGACGTGACGATACGAACTTCCTTGCCGAGCGTCGCCGCGAGCTCGCGCACCACGCGCGGCATGCGCGCGAACACGGATTTGACCGGCTGCGCACGGATCGCCATGACGCTTTCCTGCAATTCGCGGGCGCTCTGCGCCAACGCCTCGATGCCCTGGATCAGCGCCGGATATTGGTCCGGCGGAAGCGCCAGCCCTTGCTCCGTGAGCATGGCCTGGCTGATGACGAGCTCGCCGACCAGATTGACCAGGCGATCGACCTTGTCGACGTCGACGCGGACGGATTGGGTCGCGACCGACGGCGGCGCCGCCGCCTGCGCGACCGCCGCGCCACCACCGGTGTCACTGCCCGCCATGGTCTGCTACGGCCACCGGCGTGGCCGCGGCGATTGGGTCCAGCTCGATCTTCAGATCGCAATCGTCCTCGACGAATTCGAAGACCTCGTGGATCGTCGATTGCGACATGGCGGTCTCGAGTATGAACGTCCAGCTCAGATAGGCGGCTTCTGGATCGATCCCATGAATGATCCGGCAGGCGCGATAGATCGGCTGCGATCTCCAGGTCGCCGAGCTTCCGTAGCTGCCTGACGAGCAGGATCGGCTCATTGGCCTTTTTCAGCATCTCCGTGTGCGGACGGAACACGATGCGATATCTGTTTTCGCCGAGCGCTGGCGATGACGCGGCGGGCACGCCTGGTACAGGGGCTGGGCTCTCCTCGACGGAGTCTACGGCCCCCTGCAGCGCGTCCTGCATCGCACCTCGGATATCGGCTCCAAAATCGGCAGGCAATTGCTGTTCGAGGCGTGCGGCGTTGACGATATCGGCCAGCGCGTCGCTGGCGCGAAGCAGAAGCTGCCTCACGTCCGGCGTTGCCGCCACCTTGTGCTCGCGCAACGCATCCAGCAGGCTTTCAAACGTGTGCGAGAATGCGACGAGATCGGTGCAGCCGAACGCCCCCGCCCCGCCCTTGATGGAGTGAACGGAGCGGAAAATCGCATGAAGTGTATCGTCGTCCTCGTTGCCGTTGGACAGCAGTTCGAGATTCGACTGCAGTGCGTCGAGAAGCTCGGCGCATTCTTCGAAATAGGTCTTTCGAAACTGCGCGAGCGGATAGCCTTCGGTTTCTGAGGTCACGGACATACGCGGTTGACTGTCGCGACGAGTTGTTCGGGATTGAAGGGCTTGACGAGCCAACCGGTGGCCCCGGCAGCCTTGCCGTCCGCCTTCTTGGTACCATCGCTCTCGGTCGTCAGGATCAGGATCGGAACCGCCCGGTGCTGCGAGCCCGAACGGACGTTCTTGATCAGCGTGATGCCGTCCATGTTCGGCATGTTGAGGTCGGTGATGATCAGGTCGAACTTGCCACTCGTCAGCACGTTCAACGCGGCCTTGCCGTCCTCGGCCTCGGCCACGTCGAAGCCGGCTTTCTTCAACGTGAACGACACCATGTCGCGCATCGTCTTGGAGTCATCGACTGCTAAAATCCGCTTGCTCATTTCAATTCATCCAGTTGCTGAATTCGCGCATGCAGCCCGAGATCGGCGATCGCGGATCGAAACACATCGGAGGCGTTCACGATCTTGAACGGCTTCCGGGATATGTCCGCGGCGCGTCCCGCCGCCAGCAGGACCTGGATACACGGCGTCGACATGCGTTCGACGCCGCTTGCGTCCAGAACAATGCTGTGCGTGGCAGACGCACGGATCATGCTGTCGCGCAAGTTCTGCGCCTCAGTCAGGTCGAGTATCTGGGGCAAAGCATGAGGTTCGCGTCCGCCGGCCGGCAGCGCGACAATGTCGACCGTGTCCGCAGCTTCTGTCTGTGACGTCATTGTCAGGCCCATCGTTATCTTCGATCCAAGAAGCCTCGGTTTCACACCGGCTCACGGGACCTGCCTTGTGTGCAGACGCTCGGTGCCCGCGCTCAGAGAACCGCGATCTTCGCGAACGGAGTCAAATTGCCCTTAAAGCGATTGTTGGACTGTTAAATAGAGACACCGTAAAAACACGGCCTCTCTACGGCGCTTGGCATTTCGGTCAGGTCGACTTCAGAGCGAATTGACAGGTCTATAGAGATCGGCGATCGCCTTTTCCTGCGCGGCGTCCATCGCGTCTCTCGCGGACTTCTGACCGGTCACGACCTGTTCAACAGCTCTGTTGATCGTCTCTCCCACCACGGAGAACTCTTTCACCGTGCGGTAGGCCATATAGTTGTGTCTCTTTGCCGGAAGCTCGAGCACATCGAGATACAGCGCACCGAGATCCTGGCCGCCGACCATGCTCACCTTGCGGTACATGTCGCTTTCGATGACCGAGCGTCGGCATATTGTGGTGTGTCGATGCTCCCTGACGATTCGCGCCGACATCTCGGGGCTGAGCGCCCATTTGATGAATTCCCAGGCCGCTCGTTTGTTTTTTGCTTTTTGCGGAATGCCGAAGGCTTGGCTGTTCGAGGCGGGATAATTGTTGACGGGCCCTGCGGGCATCGCCGTGATCAGCGCAGTGTCCCTGACCCGGCTTTCATCGGACAGCAGCATCGGCATCACCCATGAACTCGAATGGATGAAGATGTTGGAGCGTCCGGTCAGAAGAGCCTGCTTCGCCCGGCCCTCGCTGTAGGTCAAAACGTCCGACGGCGCGCAGGACAGCAGTTTCGCGTAGTATTCGACGGCCTTGACGGCCGCCGGCGAATTCAAGGTCGGGGCCGTGTCACGCGGCGGATTTCTGAACACATTGCCGCCAAACCCGTGCAGATACGGAATCAGGCACCAGTGGTGGAGCTGCCAGCTCACGAAGCCGCTGGCCCCGTCAGCTCCGTTGATCTCCGTGCAGACATGCAGCAGCTCCTCGAAAGTCGTCGGCACCTTCAGTCCGCTTCTCTCCATCAGGTCCATGCGGGAGAGGCCCATCACCATGGCACCGCCCTCCCAGGCATAACCGTAGGTGTGGCCCTTGGCATCGCGATAGGGAAGCTGGGCGCCGTCGACGAAATCGCGCGGATTCCAGTCCGCGGGCGTGACGTTCCGGTCCTGCGTATATTCGTCGAGATTCGTCAGTAATCCGTCCGAGACCCAACGCGCCGCCAGGTAATACGTGACATTGATAAAGTCGAAGGACGAGCTGTCGGAGGTGAGCGTCGGCACGACCTTCTGGTTATAGACCGGGAAAGCGGACAGCCGCAGATCAACCTTCATTCCGGTCTGCTGCTCGAACTCCGGAATATATCCCTGCAGGATGGTGAGGAATGGATGCTGGTATGACGCCCCTCGCAGGGTCACGCCCGCGAACGGCTTTGCCCGCGCGATCAAGGGAGTTGGAAATTGCGCCGCGGTTGCCAGTCCTGCAGCGCTCGCCTTCAACAATTGTCGCCGATTCACCCTCATCGTCGAGCTGCTTTCATCCCCGCGGATCAGGTTCCGTCCCCGGAACTCAGCATTACGACGTCATGTTTTCGGAGCGTTAAGAGACGGCATTTCAAATGCGGAGGACTTCGCCCGGAGAAATACTCACTCATGCCGACAGCGAGCGGCGCGAACTCCGTAGGATTACGGACATCCCCGTTCCGGATCACCTCCTACAGCCGTGCGCCTGTGGGCCGAGGCTTAAGGCCGGGATAACCTGCACCGACTAGCTTGCCGGCATCCATCGCCGACGGTCGTCGGGTTCCGAGGAACAAGCGTTGTCCCGACAGTCTCTTTCACCGGAGCTCCACGCAGAGCCGGCCATGCCTGAGCATCCGTCCGGCGGCCCGTCCGCAGGATGGCGCATCACGATACGCGGGATCGTGATGTACGGCCTCGCTCTGATCATCGGAATCGCGATTACCACCGGGCTGATGATCGGTAACTTTCGTGAGCGCGCGCTGCTCAGCAGCGAACGTGAGCTCGAGAACGCAGCGCTCCTGCTTTCGCGGCATTTCGACCAGCAGTTCGAAGACTACGCCGACGCCCAGGCACGCCTCGCGGCACGGATGGCCATATCGGAGATCACCTCCGCCTCCGACTTCCAGGACCGGATGTCGACATCAGACGTGCGGTCATTGCTGGAAGCCGAGGTCGACGGTTCATTCGGAGCAACCGACATCCGCCTCTACAGCTCGGAAGGCGACATCATCAATACGTCGAAGGCCGGAGCAATAAACTCACACAATATTTCGGGTACCGCGTATTTCAAGGCGTTTCGTTCGAATTCAACTTCGGCAACGGTGTTGGCCGAGCCCGTTCTGAGCCGGTCGACGAACCGATGGACGATCAGTCTCGCCCGAAAGCTCGTCAATTCCGACGGCGTGTTTCTCGGTGTCATGACAAGGCGGATAGATCCCTCCCGGTTCGAGAAGTTCTTCGCATCGACCGCTCTGAGGGGCAGTGCGACAATTGCGATGATCCATCGCAACGGCCAGTTCCTTGCTCGCTTCCCGAAAGTCGCGGCGGATGCCGAGAGGGACGCCCACGACAAAGCGGATTTCCTGCAACTGCTTTCGACGTCCGATTACGGCACCTCGCAGACCGACGCGTCTCACAATCATCCGTCGCTGCTGATGTCGGCGCGCCAGATGCGCGATTATCCGATCGCGCTGGTCGCGACGATCACGACGGATGCGGCCCTTGCCGATTGGCGCGAGCAGACCAGATTGCTCGTCGTCGTGGCTGGTCTGCTGGCCTCGGTCATCATCGCGATTTTTCTCCTGATCGGCCGACTCTGGTTGCGTGACCGGAAGCTGGCGGAGGCACGGCTCGCGCTCGGCAAGCAGCAACTCGACACCGCCCTGGCCAACATGACCCAGGGGCTATGCCTGTTCGATTCCGACGGAAAACTCGTGATCGCCAATGCACGCTTTCACGAACTGTACCGGCTGAGCGAGGACCGGGTCCGGGTCGGCACGCCGTTCGGCGACATCGCCGCGATCCTGGCAACGACTGGGGAAGCTCTCGCCATGTCCACGGCCGCGCGAGACACGCGAAACTCGGGTGGGCGAGATCAAATGCGACGCCTCCTCGATGGCCGCTTCATACTGGTCCGACACACGCCGACGCCTGGCGGGGGCTGGCTCGTGACTCACGAGGACATCACGGATCGTCAGCGGGCATCGACTGAGCTCGCCGACAATCTTGCCAGCCAGATGAGGGCCCAGAGGAAGCTTGAAGCCCAGAAGGCCGAGCTGATCGCGACGACCGGGGCCTTGAGCGAGGCAAGAGATGCCGCCGAGGCCGCCAGCCGGGCGAAGTCCGACTTTCTTGCGATGATGAGCCACGAGATACGTACGCCGATGGCCGGCATGATGGGGATGATCGACCTGCTGAATGCCACCTCGCTGAACGAGGAGCAGCAGGATCTCGCGCGCGTGGCCCAGGAGTCGGCGCGCAATCTGCTAGCCGTCCTCAACGATATTCTGGATTTCTCCAAGCTCGAAGCCGGTCAGCTGACGCCGGAGGCGATCGATTTCAACGTCAAGCAATCGATCAATGGCGTGGTGTCCCTGATGGGCCCGAAGGCCGCGGGACAGGGCCTGAAACTGGATGCCGCGTTTGCGCCCGAGGTTCCGATCTGGCTTCGCGGCGATCCCAGCCGTATCGGGCAGATCCTGCTGAATCTCGTCGGCAACGCCATCAAGTTCACCCAGCAGGGTTCGGTCCGGATTTCGGTCTCGCATCGTGCACTGGAGGATTCCGAGATCGAGCTCCGCTTCGAAGTTGCCGACACCGGCACCGGCATTCCGGCTAACGTATTGCCGAGCCTGTTCAGTCCTTTCACCCAGGCCGACAGCTCGGTGTCGCGAAAATACGGCGGCACGGGTCTTGGTTTGGCGATCTGCAAGCAGCTCTGCCTGACCATGGGCGGGGACATCGGCGTGGAAAGCGAGGCCGGCCACGGAAGCCGGTTCTGGTTCACCGTGCGTTGCCGGCTTGGCCAGCCGCACGAAGTCTCCGCGCCGTCACTTCAGCCGGCGATGGCGCCAGATGCCGCCGAGGTCAAAATCCTCGTCACCGAAGATAATCCCGTGATCCGGTCGCTGATCATCAAGCTGCTGGCGAAGCGAGGATACGAGGCCGATCAGGTCGACAATGGACGCAAGGCCGTCGAGGCCGTCCGGTCGAGACCATATGATCTCGTGCTCATGGACATGCAGATGCCCGAACTGGACGGCATATCGGCGACAAAGGCCATTCGCGCCCTGAGCGGACCCGGACGCGATGTGCCGATCATCGCGTTGACCGCCAACGCGCTGGTCGGACAACGCGAGACCTGCCTTGCGGCCGGCATGAACGGCTTCCTGACCAAACCGATCCAGCCTGACGCACTCTATGATGCGATCTCGCGTTGGGCGGGCGCACACGACCGTGCGATTGCCTAAAGCGCGATGACAATTCAACCTGATCTCATCGCGCTGTAACGTCTGCGGCTCGAGCGTCCGAGCTTTCGCCAAGCCGGCTGAGAAGCTATCTCAGATAGCTCGCCAGGTTGAGGCTTTGGATCTTGGCCAGCGCTGAGAAGGACGCCGTGAGCTGCGCCTGATAGGTGGACAACTGCGCCGTGACCGCGGCGACGTCCACGCCGGTGAGATTGGCATCCGAGAGTCTTGGCATAGCTCTGGTAATCGATCTGCACCGACTGGGCCGATTTGATCTGCGCGTCGGCGTCGCCAGCTTCGCTTGCACCGTGGAACGATCGTCGAGTCGCTTTTCTGGCAGGTTCTCCGCGTTGCTGATGTCGCTCGACGACAGCGTCGTGCTGTTGGCGACGAATTTCAAGACACGCATGACCTCTCGAAAGGCCGGGTTGTCGGCCGTGACGCCGTAGGATACGATCTGGTCGCCGGAGACGCGCACGGACGCGATCTCGTCGTCGCCCTGATAGTAGCTGGTGTCCGCCGTGGTCAATGATCCGGCCCCCGTCGCGAAGGTCGACAGATCGACGGGCGCGGTCGTAACGTGCTGGCGCCGTAAACATGAACTGACCGTTGTATTGCGCGTTCAGCTGGCCCTTTCATGTCCTCGAGCATTTGCTGTGCCCGCTGATGGCCGATGCCGTGCCCGTGGCGCTGGTGGTGCTGGCTGCGCTGAGCTGGCTGCGCAGATTCCGCAAGCGAATTGAGGATCGTGGTCATCGTTCGAATACATCGCCTCGATCTTGCCATCGGCGGATGTCGCGGCGTCGATATAGGATTGCGCACGCGTGACCGAAACCTGCAGATTGATGACCTGCTGGGTATCGGCGCCGTAGCCGGCCAGAAATTCCGACTGGACGCCGGACGCCTCCTGAATCTGCAGATTGGCCATCGTCGCCTCGGTCCGAAGCGCGCCGTTGATCATCTGGTCCGAAAGCGGAAAGGTCGCAACCCGTGTAATCATGATGCTGAATCCGTTATTAGCCTGTCGACTGAACTGCGGTCAGCAGCGAATTGAACATCGTGTTGACGGCCTGAATGAGTTGAGAAGCCGCAGCATACTTGTTCTGAAGCGCGGCAACCCGATTGGTTTCCTCGTCGACGTTGACGCCTGACTGAGACGACAGCGAATTTGCATAAGTCGACTGCGCCGTTGATTTGGAAGTGAAGGTCGACGACGCTTGAGCTGACTTGCTCGCCACATCCGCCACGATCGAGGAGGCATAGTCGGCGAACGAGCCCGTCGTGGCGCTCAATCCTCCTGCGGAGGCGAAGTTCGTCTGGGCCGTCAGTGCGCTTTCGAGCGCATTGACGATGGTCGCCGAGCCCGGCGGCAGCACCTGGCTTCCCGCCGTGAGCGTTGTCGACGAATCGAGCGTGGAGGCCGGCAGCCCGGCATCACCGTCGAGAAGATCGCCGCGCACGGCGAAGTCGGCTGCGCCGTTTCCGGTCACCAGATCGTTGAGCCCGAAATAGCTGGAGAATCCTGCACCGCCGGTGCCGACGCGAGCTCGTCATGTCGTTGATGGCGACACCGTCGCCGGATGGTCGCCGCGATCGACAGATGGCCGTTGGCGTCGACCGAGGCCGACAGGCCGGAGATGCCGTTGATCGCATTGACGAGATCGCCGACGGTCGTGATGATTGGGCGGAAAGATCGAGGTCCTGATAGGAGACGAGGTTGCCGCTCTGGCCGACCACCGCGATGCGGACCGTGCCGCC
This sequence comes from uncultured Alphaproteobacteria bacterium, assembly GCA_963786015.1. Classification (GTDB taxonomy): domain Bacteria; phylum Pseudomonadota; class Alphaproteobacteria; order Rhizobiales; family Xanthobacteraceae; genus Bradyrhizobium. Next base: position 220,388 of record CAWAXO010000002.1, read on the forward strand.
GCGGCCGACAACGGATCGGTGCTCGCCACCGTCGCGGTCCCGGTCGAGACTCGCCGGCGGCGGCAGCGAGGTGCCCTGGTTGGAGACGGCGTTGAGGCTCGACTTGAGTTGCTGGGCGAGCTCGTCGAGCTGGGATTGCGCGGCCGGCAACGTCTTGTCGCGCAAGGTCAGCAGGCCGCCGATCTTGCCCGAGGTGATCTGCGACGTGATGTCGACGCCGTTCACGGTGATCGGGCCGAACGTGGTCGATGCCGAGACGGTGGCCGTCTTGGTGTAGCTCGAGCGGGTGGACCATGCTGTCGACCAGCGGCTGGCCCGACGAAGTGAAGACCTGGAGATCGCCGCTCGACGTCGTGAAATAGCTGACGTTCATATACGAGGAGAGATCCTGCAGCGCGCTGTTGCGCTGATCCTCGAGATCAGCCGTGGATTCCCCCGAGGCAGCCGCCTGCTTGATCTGCTTGTTCAGGTCATTGATCTGTTTCAGATCAGTGTTGATGCTCGTGACAGATGTCGAAATGTCCTGATCGGCATTGGCGCGCAGCGTCTGGATACCGCTCGACGTCGACCGCAATTGCGACGCCACGTCGTCGAGCGCGCCGATCGACGGCTGACTGCTGCGACACGCTGCTCGGGTTGCTCGCGAGCGACGACAGCGCCAATTCAAGCGACGCCAGCGTATTCGCAAGCGAGCTACCGGTAGTCGAGTCCTTCGAGTTGCTGGCGTTGCCGAACAGCTGCTGGAGCTTCGTCATGTAGTCTGTTTACGGTGCTCGCGGAGCCGAGGTCCGAGGTCGCGCCGATCAGCGACTTCAGGAGCAGCCTGTCGACATTGCTGGTGATGCCGGTGATGGTGACCCCGGTGCCGGTCCCGCCGGTGACGAGGCTTTCCTGGTTCGCGGTCTTCTGCGTGTAGCCTGGGGTGTCGGCGTTCGAGATGTTCGACGACGCCACGGCTAGTCTGCAGCTCTGTGGCCGAGATCCCGCTGAACGCGATCAATCGTGCTATATCGAGAGACATGATGATCTCCTGCCCGTGACGGCCTTGTCAGGCCCGGACATTTGTGCTGCAGGACATCGCGTGCGACGTGTGGCGGCCGCCGGAACCGTAGGGCGACACGCTGGCGATCTGCTCGCGGATCGCCTGCATCACCGCCTCGATCCGCCGGTTGCTGGCCTCGATCGCCGCGCGCAGCCGCATCAGGTTTTCGTCCATTGCGGCGCGGAGGTCAACGATCCGCTCCATGAGTTGCTCCCGCAACAGCGCGGTCCTGAACGTGGAGGTTCACGGTCCTGGCAGCACATTCCGCCACGCATCGCTCGAACAGCTCCGCGAGACGGTTCTTCTCGTCGACCTGCTTCAGGCGCGAAGCCGGAAGCCCCTTGGCGAGTTCGGCGTTTTCCTCTACGACGACGGTGATCAGTTCGTCGATCAAAGCAATCAGCGACTTCACGCGCATCTCGTTCGAAGCGGGATTGCCGTTTGGCATAATCGGTTCCGGTGTCATGTCGTCGCTCCCGTTCTGTTACTGTCCGCCATACGGCTGGCGGCTCGATCGCGCTACGCGTGTATAGGCCGTGACCGCCGTGACCCTGACGGCCGCCAGCTTCAGTTCTTCGTCGAGCCGCGCGCATTCGCGCAGCAGCTTCCGCCGCACCTGCTCGATGTCGTCCATCAGCGCGATCAGTTGCGCGCGGCTGCTCTCGGCGCCCGCCTCGTCGGCGCGGATCTTGAGCCGCCGCAACCTGCGCAGCAGCGTCTCGCCTTCGGTAAACCCGCTGTTCTTTGGCCTGGCCACGGCTTACCTCATCGCCGACATCAGAGTGTCGTACATCTTGTTGACCGTGGTGATCACCTGCGAGGCCGCCGAATAGGCCTGTTGCGCCGTGATCATGTTGCTGAACTGGCCGCTGGTGTCGGTCGTGCTCGAATTCCAGTGCGCTGCCGAACACGGTGCCTGCTGCACCTTCGCCCGATGCCTGGTAAGTCGCATTGCCGGAGGTCGAAGTCGCGGTGAACATGCCGTCGCTGTTGCCGGAGAGTCCGTTGGGATCGGCGAAGGTTGCGACGGCGATCTTGTAGATCGCGACGCTCTGACCGTTCGAGTAGGTCGCGCTCACCACGCCATTCTTGCCAATGGAAAAGCCGCTCAGATCACCCTTCGCGAAACCGTTCGGGTTGATGGTCGGATTGCTGATCGTCGGCGCGTCGCTGCTGCCCGATGCAAACTGGGTCATGCCGCCGAAATCGAGCGCGATGGCCTTGGTGCCGGTGCTGTCCGCGGCACCGTCCGACCAGCTGCCGATCGAGAGCGTCGGCGGGCTCGGAGTCGTACTGGTGAGAGCACCCGTGGAGGGGTCGAAATTGAGCGTGACCGACCCGGACGTCGTGGTGCCTGTCTGGACAGTCGGATCCGACGGCGAGGTCGGGTCGCCGAACGTGGCCGTCCAGGTATTGGTGCCGGTCTTTGTCCAGGTGATCTGGACCGTGCTCGGCGTTCCCAGCGAATCGTACACCGTCATTGAGCTCGTCCGAGCGCCGTGGGAGCGGTGGCCGCGTCCGCCGGCAGGTTGGCCGCAATCGACACCGAGGTCGTGGCGCTGGCGCTGACCGGTGCGATCTGCGTGTTGACTGTCGTCAACTTGGAGGGATCCTCGCCGCCGGGGATGGTGCCGTCGGGATTGGTCCGCCAGCCCTGCAGATAGAAGCCGTCGTTCTGCAGCATGCCTTGGTTGTCCGGCGTGAAGGAGCCGTTGCGGGTGAAGAACGTGGTGCCGCCGGTGGCGGCGCTGTCCACGACGAAAAAGCCCGCACCCTGGATCGCGACGTCGGCAGGGTTGCTGCTCGGCGCCAGCAGGCCTTGCTGGGTGATATTCGCGCGCGACAGGACCGCAACGCCGCCGGACGTATAGGACCGCGCAGAGTTTGACGCCGTCACCATCTGCTCGAACAGCGCGGATGTCGTCTTGTAGCCCGCCGTGTCGGAATTGGCGATGTTGTCGCTGACCATCGCCAGCGCCTGGCTCTGCGCGGAGAGCGCCGAGATTGCCGAGGAAAGTGCTCCAGTGGAACTCATGATCGAACTCCGAATGCTGTCAGGAAGTGACGCCGATGATGTTGCTCGCGCTGACGGACACGCCGTCCACGGTGAGCGATGGGGTACCTGTCGACGTATCGATGCCGGTCACGACACCGCTGATCGTCGAGTAGTTGAAGACCGAGTTGCCGGCGTCGTCGGTCGCGGTGATCGCAACCGTGTACTTGCCGCCGTCGCTGAGCTGATTGCCGTTGGAGTCCTTGCCGTTCCAGGTGAACGTGTTCGTTCCGGAATCTCCGGTGCCCGTGCCGGTCCACACCTTGTTGCCGTCGGAATCCGTAACGGTGATCGAGACCTTGCTCGCCGCGCCCGACAGCGAGTAGCCGAAGGTCGCGGAACCGTTGGTCAGCACGGCGGTGTCCGCCTTCGCCTCGACATTGTGACCGATGTAGTTGACCGAGTTGAGCGTCACGAGGCTGGAGAACGCGCCGGCGAGCGCGCCCAAATTGCTGTTGATCGACTGCTGCTGCGTGAAGTTGTTGTAAGCTGTCATCTGGTTGACGAAGTCGGTCACGCTCGTCGCGTTGAGTGGATCCTGATTCTGCAACTCGCTGACGAGCAGGCTGAGAAACTGGCTCGAGGAGATCACCGAGTTCGAGCCTGCGGATGCGCTGCTCGAACTCGATGACGAACCAGGCGGGGAAACGGTCATGCTGAACTCCGGCTCCGTTCGCCGCAGCAGCGCACCCATGCGCATTGCGGTTTGCAGTCGTGATCGTCGTCTGCAGATCAAACGGATGGCACAGCGAATTCAGGCGCGATTTCCTGCGCGGAATTGCTTGAAGAGACGGCAGAATTTGCCGCCCAGGCCAGTGCCTCGAGGACCGCGCGATCAGTGCCTGGAAAGTTCAGAAAGCCCGAAGATCGACCGAGAAAGATTTAGGCAAATACTCCGGCAGCAGGCGCGTGCGGAGCGCGCATGCCATGAGCTCGAAATGAGCAGCCATTTGCGCGGACGTCGCGCAAGTCTCTCACGTCAGGCGACGACAGACGCCCACGCCCCATCTGAATGGTGGAGACATCGTCGTCCTGACCGGGCGCAAAAGGAACGGCGCCCGAAAGTCGGGCGATCGCTATTCGGAGAGATAAAGTGATCAAGCGCTCAGTGCGCCTCAACCGGACTGCACGACGTCCGCCGGATCGGCGACAGCCTCGCCCTTCGCAGGCGACGCCTCCGCATTCAGCTTGCCGGCGGCGGCAACGATGCGATCGACCAGACCAGCGGGAGCGCCAACGGGCGGCGCCATGAGGGCTTGGCGAAGCGCGCACGCTCGGTCGAAAAGCTCCCTCGCCTCGGTGGAAGACGCGATCAGTTTCTCGGCTTCCAGGCGCTGCCCCGCGGGCCAGCGTGACATATCCTCGCCGAGCCGGTCGATCAGGTCTTCGAACTCGCTGACGTCCATTGTCCGCTCAATCCAGCGCCACCGGGACTGTCATAAACCATTCGCGGGCAAGGCGGAATCGATTTCCACCAATTGCGACAATTGGACTGCAGCCTGCTACCACTCGCCGCGGTCCGTCCCTATCTGCTAACCGTTTTTGACCTATTGTCGCGCCGCAATAGGTCGCACGCGGGCCGTTCGTTCGCTCATCAGCGCTACGCGACTGATTCGCCCACAGCCGGTTCTTAGCGCTTCGCGGTGGTTCCCTCGACATACTCCCACGCTTCGCGAAGTTCCGTCAGGCTCGCAATGATGCGGCGAAAATGCTGAGCCGCCTGGGGCCGGGCATAAGAACGCAAGCAGGCAAGGATCAGCGAATTGTAGGTCTTGAAGAGCTGTTCGGCCAGCGCGCCGCCGCGCATGAAGTCGAGATGATAGCTGAGCCCCCGCAGAATCGCCGTGGCGCGCGTCAAATCGTTAAATCCCTCCTCGAACCTCTTCGCCTCCTGCGCAAGCAATGATTTCTGCAGAGAGTTGATCGCGCCGTTGAGCAGCATGATCACGGCCTTCAACGGAGGCACGGAGACGGCGGCGCCGCGATAGGCCTGGCTGGCACGATATGCCATCGCATTCTGTGTCATGAGTTGTTTGACTTCGAGTTGAGCAAGGCCGACAGATAATTCAGCGTGGTGTTGGCCTGCTGGATGGCCGCCTGATATTTCGCGTATTGCGCCTGGAGCGAGGTCTGAAACGTAGCCGCCGCGCTCTGGATATCGTTGACCTTCTGGGTCATCGTATTGTCTTGCGTCGTCAGGCTGTCGATCTGCGTCTGCAACGAACCGCCGGTTCCAGTCGTGTCATCGGCGGACGCGTTTTTGGCGATCTGATAGATCTGCGCCGCCAGGCCCAATGTCGAGGTGACCGTAATCGATTGCGAGGTCGAGCCGGTGTAGATGAAGGACATGCCGGCATAGATGGTCCCGGCAGCACCGGTGATAATGTTGCCGGTGACCGTGAATTGCGAGCTGTCGCCGTTGACGGATGCGCCCGTCAGGTTGCCCGACAAGTCGACCTGCAGGTCCAGCGTGAAGGACTCCGGCGAGTTGCCGGTATTTGCCACGCTGAGCTCGCTGGACGACGTCGTGGTTTGCGCCGACAGCAATGCCATCACGCCCGTCAAATTCGTGGTGAGGACGGACGATAGCACGCCGGTGTCGAGCTGAAGCTCATTCTGCGCGTTGAAGGACAGTCCGAGGTCGCTCATCGTCAGGCCACCGACGGATGTGCCCAAGACCCCTTGGATCGTCGTCATGATGTCGCGCATGGTGCCGTCACCGAACAGCACCGCGCTCGATGCCGCGGTGCCGTCCGGATTGGTCGTCTGCTGCGCGATCACATCGTCACGAAAAGTATTGTAGTCCTTCACGAACGTCTGCACCGCGGAGGAGATCTGGTCGGTGTCAGCGCCGATGCTGATGTTGACCGTCGATCCGCTCGGCGTCGGTTGCAGGAGATTGAACGTCACGCCACTCAACACGTCCGTGATGTCGTTGGTGTTGCGGGTCAGCGCGATGCCGTCGAGGGTGAATTTGGCCGCTTGCGAAATCTGCAGCACGTTGGAGAACGCGCCGGCGCTGTCGGTAACGCCGAGCTTGTTGAGGATGTCGTCTCCCGATGTGCTCGAATAGGTGATGTCGGCCGCGTCCTGGATGCCGGACAGCACCATCTCGAACGAGCCGCTCGATACCTGGACAACCGAGGCTTGGACATTGGTAGTCGAGGTCTGAGCATTGATCGCCGCGGCGACATCCTGCAGAGTCATGCCGCTGGTGATCGAGATGCTCGCCGAGCCGCCGCCGGCAAGGCCGATTGAGAAAGTGCCGGACAGGCCGAGCGCACTGCTCTGGCTCGACTGCGTCGTACCGGCGACCTTCTGGGCCGCCGCAAGCTGTGAAATCTGCAATGTATGGTCGCCGGTGTCCGAACCATTGCCGATGCTCATCGACACCACCGACGAGGCGCTGAGACCGCCCGTCGCACTGACGGTCGCCGCGCGGGCGGCGAAAGCATTGGTCGCGAGCGGATTGATGGTCGAGGTATTCAGCGCGGTCAGATCGGACATCAGCTTGCTGAGATCGGTCTGCAGCTTCTGATAGGCTGTGATCTTGGCCTGGTTGGCCGTGATGTTGTTGGAGATCAGGGTCGCCGGCGCAAGTTTGGCCTGGACTGCGGCCTGGATCAGCGCATTCCAGTCGATGGTGGACGATAGACTGTTGCCGGACGTCGTGATCGTGCTCGAAGAACCTGACGAACTCGAGTTGGAGGAGGCGCCGCTGACTGTCATGACCGAAAGCCCTTCCTAGGAAACGCCGGGCCGGCATCGATGCCGGCCCGGCTCCTCGTCGATTAGCCGAACAGCTTGAGCAGCGATTGCATCGAACTGTTCGCCGCAACTTCGGCGGACACCGCGGCCGAGACCATCACTTGCGCCGACGACAGCGTCGCCTGCTCGGCGGCGACATCGACGTCCTTGATGGCCGAGTTGGCCGATTGCAGGTTCTGGATCTGCGTATTGATCGCCTCGCTGCTGAAGTTGAACATCGATTCCTGAGCGCCGATCTGGGCGCGCGCCTTGGAGACGGTGTCGATCGCTGTATCCAGCGAGCTGAGGGCAGCGGTCGCGCCGGTCTGAGTGAGGACGGCAAGAGCGTTCACGCCCAGGCTGGACGCGGTCAAGCTCGACAACGAAAGCGAGATCGTATCAGAACCCGAGGAGCCGACCAGCACCGAGACGCCCGTGAACGTGGTGCCATTGAGCAACGACTGGCCGCCGTAACGCGTGCCCGACGAGATGTTGCCGATTTCGGTTATGAGGTTCTGAAACTCGGCGTCGATGTATGCACGGCTGCTGCTGACGGTGGTGCCCGATGACGACTTCGAAGCCAGAGACTTCATGCGGGCGAGGATGTCGCTGATGTTGCCGGCGGCGCCGTCAGCAGTATTCAGCACCGCTACCGCCTGCGCCGAGTTGGTGGACGCCTGCTGCAGAGTGGTGATGTCGGAGGAGATGCGCGTCGAAATCGCAAGGCCGGCGGCGTCGTCGGACGCTTTGACGATCTTCGAGCCGCTCGACAGCTTGGCCAGCGCGTCGTTTTCCGCGGCGGCGTTGGTGTTGAGATAGTTCACCGCCGAGTTGGCGGCAATGTTAGTCGAGATGACGGGCATATTGGGGGACTCCTGATGATGATCGGCATCACATGCCGCATCGTGAGAGAGACTGACGACGGCGCGTGTCAGCCCCGTCTGTTGATCAAACGATCTGGCGTAAGGCGATCAGGCGATGAATTTTTCGCGCTTCGACGCCTATGGTTAGCAATCGGTGAACGCGCCGCGGATGTCGCGTTCGTGCCGGCGCAGCAATTCGCGAAGCTGCTGACGGCCCCGCTTCAACAACGACTCGACGGCGGACACGGTCGTCTCCATGACTTCCGCGATCTCGCCGTTGCTCATGCTCTCATGATAGGAGAGGATCACCGCGATGCGCTGCTGCTCGGGCAATCTCTGCATTGCTGCCTGGAGTAGATCGGTGACCTCGTTGCGTTCGATCACCGAGCTTGCGTCCGGCTGCTTGTCCGCGACTTCGGGCACCGCGTCGACATTCTCGGTTCGCGGCTTGCGGCGGAGATCGATGCAACGGTTGCTGACGACGCGATAGAGCCAGGTCGAGAATTTCGCGCGGCCGTGCTGCCATTGACCGCGATGCGTCCAGACCTTGAGCATGGTGTCCTGCACCACGTCCTCGGCGTCCGCCGCATTGCCGACGATGCGCAAGGCGATCGCATAGGCCCGGTCGATGTGCCTTACAACCAGGGCGCGAAACGCGACTTCATCCCCCGACGCCAGGCGATCGAGCAGATCCTTGTCTTCGTCGAGAATGATTCCGTTCGGCGCGCTGTCCGGCACGGTCGCGGCCGACTCGCGCCATGGCACTGCTGCATCGGCGGCCGGTGCTGCGGCCTTCTCCGCCTCGAGTTCGGCAGGAGCCCTGACATCAAGCGCGTAGCTCATTCCCATTCTCCAACCCGCAACGCCGATGCTGCACATCGCAAACGGCTTCCGATCCCTTGAACGCTAAGGTCACCCGATCCAGGCGAAATATTTTGTTGTTTTTCAATAGCTTAGGTGGAATGTTTTGCCGATCGCACGGCAGAAAATGCCGGTCGCGCCGCGACGGCGAAGTTGGACGAGGGCGGAGATGATCGCTCGACATCACAGAACATTCATTCGGGACGGACTATCGCAGCGGGAAAAACACTGCTGCTACGCGTACTAACGCCGGTCGAGACTCGCACGCGGTGAGCGCGCGGATGATCGGTTGTATCCGACCGAAGATTCCCGCGCGATAAATTCACACGCGGCAATTTTTTCCAAATCATCGCGTCGAAGGTATCGCATTTTTTCGATCTGTCAGTCGCAGCTCATCCGTTTTTGGTCGCACGCGTGATGGCTGCCGCGCAGCTATCACGCCGCGGCCGATGACGTCGATGCGCGACGGCATGCGACGATTCTCCACGATCTTTCGGCGGCGGACATCAATCTCGGCCCCGACCCCGACTTCGCCGATCTTGCGCGCGGCGCACGGCGTGCGGGCCGGACCGGCGCGCACGACTCGCTCCTCGTCATCAATTCCGAGAGCCCGTCGAAGACCGGCATCACCGTCATCCTTCGCGACTTCGAGGCAAGCGGCGCGCGCGAGGTCGCGGCCAGCATCGAGGCCGTCACGGATGCATTCGCCACCGACTGCGGCGGCTTCGGCCGGCTCGAGCTTTCGCTTTGTCCCTGGAAGGAAGACGTTCGCGTTGCGCGGGAAGCTGCGCGCCAGGCGAACAACCGTGTTCTGGAGATCGCGCCCTCCCAGGAATTGTCCGGCGATCTCTTCCGTGCGTTCGCACAATCTCACACCGCAGGCCGGGTCGTCGCGATCGCGGAGCGCCGCAGTTGACCCGCAGGGATCAGAGAACAGACCAGCATGAAGACCATCATCCTTCTCAGTGGCACCGCAAGCCAGCAACTCGCGCTCGTCACGCTGCTCAAGGAGCACAATCCCGCGCTGTCGATCCGATGTGCGGTGTCGATCGAAGATCTGAATGCGATCGGGCCGGAGGTGCTGCGCGAGGCCCGGCTCGTCGCCTTCACCAGCGGCGTCATCGTTCCGCGGCCGCTGCTGGCGGCGCTGGGTCACGGCGCCTATAATTTTCATCCCGGTCCTCCCGAATATCCGGGCTGGGCGCCCGCGCATTTCGCGCTCTATGAAGGCGCGCGCCGCTTCGGCGCGACAGCTCATGTGATGACCAAGCGGGTCAATTCCGGCCCGATCGTCGGGGTTGAATCCTTCGACATTCCGGAAGGCGCCAATGTGCGCGATCTGGAGCAGATCGCCTTCGTGCGCCTCGCCTATTTGTTCTGGCGCCTGTCACGCAGCATCGCCTGCGAGAGCGGCCCGCTACCGACGCTACCGGTCGCCTGGACCGGCACCAAGAGCACGCGGCGGATGTACGAGAAGCTCTGCGACATTCCGTCGGACATCGAGCCCACCGAGCTTGCGCGGCGCATCCGTGCCTTCAATGACGATTTCCGCGCCATCCCGCTCACCGTCACGCTGCACGGCATACGCTTCCGCCTTCCGTTTCTCGACTTCGGTGGTCAGAACGAGGCGACTTTGCAGCCGGCTGCGGTGATGGATTGACTGCCGCCGAGCGCGCCAATGTGCGCCGCGAACTGGGCGCGATGTCCGAACAACTCAGGCGCATGACCGGCGATCCGCTGGCTCAGGCCGCGCTACCGCTTCGCGCGGGAGCCACCTCGCGATGACGAGCGACGCCGCCCGCACTTACCTGCGCTGGTTATAGACGTCGATGCAGACCGCGCCGAGCAGCACCAGGCCCTTGATGACCTGCTGGTAGTCGATGCCGATGCCGAGGATCGACATGCCGTTGTTCATCACGCCCATGATCATGGCGCCGACTACCGCCCCGCCGACGCGGCCGACGCCGCCATAGGCCGAGGCGCCGCCGATGAAGCAGGCCGCGATCACGTCGAGCTCGAAGCCGAGGCCGGCCTTCGGCGTCGCCGTGTTCAGCCGCGCGGCGAAGACAAGCCCTGCGAGCGCGGCCAGCGCGCCCATGTTGACGAAGGTCAGGAAGGTGAGCTGCTCGGCCTTGATGCCGGACAGCTTCGCGGCCTTGGCATTGCCGCCCACGGCGTAGATCTGCCGGCCGATCACGGTGCGCCGCGTCACGAAACCGTAGAGCGCGATCAGCGCCGTCATGATGACGAGCACGTTGGGCAGGCCGCGATGCGAGGCGATCAGATAGGTAAAATACAGCACCGCGCCCGACAGGACGAGGTTCTTGCCGATGAAGACGGCATAGGGCTCGACCTCGATGCCATGCGACTGCTCGCGCGATCGGCTCTTGACGCTGGCATAGACCATCCCGAGCGCGAGCAACGCGCCGATCAGCAGCGAGGTCGGGTAGAACGTCCCGGTGCTCGGCAGCAATTCCGGAATGAAGCCGGACGACAGTTTCTGGAAGGTCGGCGGGAATGGCCCGACGGACTTCCCCTGCAGCACCGCCAGCGCCAATCCCTTGAACACCAGCATGCCTGCAAGCGTCACGATGAAGGACGGGATCTTGAAATAGGCGACCCAATAACCCTGCGCGGCACCGATCGCAGCGCCAAGCAGAAGGCAGGCCACGAAGGCGATCGGATAGTCGATATGGTAGGTGACAATCAGCACGGCGGCGACCGCGCCGACGAAGCCGGCAACCGAGCCGACCGACAGATCGATATGGCCGGTGACGATCACGAGCAGCATGCCGAGCGCCATGATCACGATATAGCTGTTCTGCAGCACCAGATTGGTGAGATTGAGCGGCTGCAGCAGCGTGCCGTCGGTCACGACCTGGAAGAACAGCATGATCACGAACAGCGACAGAAGCATGCTGTAATTGCGCAGATTGTTGCGGATGAAGCCTGCGTGCTGCTGCGGCCCTTCGGGGAGAGAAACCGTCTTGTCGGTCATGGCTGGATCGCTCCCGTCAGCATGTCGGTCTCCCGTGGGCCAGATTTGAAGGCCCTGTTGTTTCGCATAATGGCGCGCATGATCTTCTCCTGCGTCGCCTCAGCGCCCTTGAACTCGCCGACGAAAGCGCCGTCGTTCATCACGCAGATCCGGTCGCAGATGCCGAGCAGCTCGGGCATCTCGGAAGAGATCACCACGACGCCCTTGCCGGCCTCCGCCAGGCGGTTGATGATCGAATAGATCTCGTATTTCGCGCCGACGTCGATGCCGCGGGTCGGCTCGTCGAGGATCAGGACCTTGGGGTCCGTCATCAGCCATTTCGACAGCACGACCTTCTGCTGGTTGCCGCCGGAGAGCTGGCCGACCTCCTGATAGACGTCGGAACAGCGGATGCGCATCTTGTTTCGATACTCGCTCGCGGCCTTCAATTCGTCAATGTCATCGATGACGAACTTCGATGCGACCTGCTTCAGGCTCGCGAGCGTGATGTTCTTGCGCACGTCGTCGGCCAGGATCAGCCCGAGCTGCTTGCGATCCTCAGTCACATAGGCAAGGCCCGCCGCGATCGCCGCCGGCACGCTTGCGAGATCGACGGCGCGGCCGTCCAGCCGGACACGGCCGCTGATGTTGGTGCCCCAGGCCTTGCCGAACAGGCTCATCGCGAACTCGGTGCGGCCCGCGCCCATCAGGCCGGCGATGCCGACGACCTCGCCGCGCCGGACCTGAAACGACACCTTCTTGATCACCTCCCGCTCGCTATGCAGCGGATGGTGGACCGACCAGTCCTCCACCGCCAGCACCGACTCGCCGATCTCGGCGTGCCGCTCCGGAAACCGGTGCGCGAGGTCGCGATCGACCATGCTGCGGATGATGCGGTCTTCCTCCACCTGCTCGGTCCGGCAATCGATGCTGTCGACGGTGCGGCCGTCGCGGAGCACCGTGATGCGGTCGGCGACGCGTGCGACCTCGTTGAGCTTGTGGGAAATCAGGATCGAGGCGATGCCCTGCCGCCGGAATTCGACGAGGCGGTCGAGCAGCGCCGCGCTGTCGGTCTCGTTGAGGCTGGCCGTCGGCTCGTCCAGGATCAACAGCCGCACCCGCTTGGACAGCGCCTTGGCGATTTCGACGAGCTGCTGCTTGCCGACGCCGAGATCGGTGATCAGCGTGTCCGGCGCTTCGCGCAGGCCCACCTGCGCCAGCAACTCCTGGGTCCGCCGATACACCGCGTTGCGGTCGATCACGCCGAACCGCTGGGGCGGATGCGACAGGAAGATGTTCTCCGCGATCGACATCAGCGGAATCAGCGCCAGCTCCTGGTGGATGATGATGATGCCGAGCGCTTCGGAATCGTTGATGTCGCGAAAACGCCGTTCCTCGCCCTCGAAGACGATCGACCCTTCATAACTGCCATGGGGATAGACGCCGCTCAGCACCTTCATCAGCGTCGACTTGCCGGCGCCGTTTTCGCCGACCAGCGCGTGGATCTGGCCTGTCTCCACGGTGAAATTGACGTCGCGCAACGCCTGCACGCCCGCAAAGCTCTTGCTGACGCCGCGCATCTCCAGCATTGCCGTCATCGGATCATGTCCCAAAGCGCCGGAATGTTCCGGCAGAATAGTCCGGCGGCAACGGATCGCCGCGCCGCCGGACCGAAGCTTCAGTCGAATTGCGCGCGCTTGTAATAGCCGCTCTCGACCAGCATCTTCTCCCAATTGCTCTTATAAACCACGACCGGCTTGAGCAGATAGGACGGCACGACTTTGACACCGTTGTTGTAGGTCTTGGTGTCGTTGACGGGCACCTGCTTGCCGCTGAGCGCCGCATCGACCATGTCCGCGGTCACCTTGGCCAGGTCGCGGGTGTCCTTGAAGATGGTCGAATACTGCTCGCCGCGCAGCATCGCCTTGATCGACGGCACTTCGGCGTCCTGGCCGCTGATGATCGGCATCTTCTGATCGCCGCTGCCATAGCCGACGCCCTTCAGCGAGGAGATGATGCCGATGGACAGGCCGTCATAGGGCGACAGCACCGCATCGACCCGCTTCTTGCCGTAGAAGGCGCTGAGCAGATTGTCCATGCGGGCCTGCGCGGTGGCGCCGTCCCAGCGCAAGGTCGCGACCTTGTCCATGCCCACCTGCCCGCTGCCGACGACGAGCTTGCCGCTGTCGATATAGGGCTGCAGCACCGACATCGCGCCATTGTAGAAGAAATAGGCGTTGTTGTCGTCGGGCGAGCCGCCGAACAGTTCGATGTTGAACGGCCCCTTGCCTTCCTTCAGACCGAGCCCTTGCTCGATCGACTGCGCCTGCAGCACGCCGACCTGGAAATTGTCGAAGGTCGCGTAGTAGTCGACATTCGGCGTGTCGCGGATCAGGCGGTCATAGGCAATCACGGTGATGCCGGCGGCCTTGGCCTGCTTGAGCACGTCGGACAGCGTGGTGCCGTCGATCGCAGCGATCACCAGCGCCTTGGCGCCCTTGGTCACCATGTTCTCGACCTGGGAGAGCTGGTTTGGAATATCGTCCTCGGCATATTGCAGGTCGACGCCGTAGCCGCGTTCCTTCAGCACCTTGACGATATTGTTGCCGTCATCGATCCAGCGTGCCGAGGACTTGGTCGGCATCGCGATCCCGATGGTCGGCTTGGTTTGCGCCAGTGCGTTGCTCCCCGGAGCAAGGGCGGCACAGGCCGCCACCACTCCCGCGAGCAATATGGTCTTCAACTTGAGCATGTTTCAGTCCCCTTCTTGTTTTTAACGCCGACACATATGGCCGACGGCTTGCGCCGTGCAAATACTACACAAGAATAAACGGCGAGAATGAGAGATCGTCGATCAACGCCATCTCGCTGCCGTCATTCCGCGCAGCACCGGCGCAGATCGACCGCACCATAAAACCACAGGTTGATGGAGAGCGGCAACGTCAATTTACCGTTATCGTATTGAAAGACAGAACGTTTTTCTTCCCTCACGGCCGGCCGGCGAAGAACGCCGCTGCCGTTCACGAGATGACGGTCGTCAAGGCTCGCTTTTAAGGCGACCGGCGACCAGATCGCGATAGAGATCGGCATATTGGCTCGCCCGGTTGCGCCAGGAGACGTCTGTCGTCAGGCCGTTTCGCTGCATCCGTCGCCAGGCCGGCGTGCCGCCAGATACGGCGTTGAAGGAGGCGCCGGCGCGGCGCAGCGCAGCGGCGAGATTTTCGGCCGTGACAGGCAGGAATTTGAACCCGGTCGCGCCGTCGGCAGCGGCCGTGTCATCCTCATCGACGACGGTGTCGGCGAGGCCGCCGACGCCGGACACGATGGGGACGGCGCCATATCTCAACGCACAGAGCTGCGTGAGGCCGCAGGGCTCGAAGCGCGACGGCACCACCAGAGCGTCCGCGCCGGCCTGAATGAGATGGGCGAGGCCTTCGTCATAACCGACCAGGACGCCGATCCGGCCGGGATTGGCGTCCGCCGCCGCGCGATAGGCGTCGCGCAATTCCGCATCGCCATCACCCAGCAACGCGAGTTGCATGGCGCCATCGAGGACCGTCGGCAGGCTTTCGAGCAGCAGATCGAGCCCCTTCTGCCAGGACAGGCGGCTGACCACGCCCAGCAGGAATACATCCGGCCGGACCTCGAGCCCGAGCCGTTGTTGCAGCGCGGCCTTGTTGGCCGAGCGATCTTCGATGCTGTCCAGGCTGAAGCGCGACGCGATGTTCGGATCTGTCGCGGGGTCCCAGACCGTCGTGTCGATGCCGTTGAGAATCCCGGTCAGGTCGGCTGACCGCGCCCGCAGCAGGCCGTCAAAGCCCATCCCATGCTCCGTCGCCCTGAATCTCCCGGGCATAGGTCGGCGAGACCGTGGTGATGCGGTCGGCGAACTGCAGGCCGGCCTTGAGATAGCTGATCCCGCCGTAATACTCGACGCCGTGCAGCGCGAAAGACTCGGGCGGCAGGCCGATCGCGCTCAAAAGATCCTGCGGAAATTTTCCCTGATAGGCCAGATTGTGAATGGTCATGACCGTGCCCGGACGCGGACGGTGGTCATAGGCCAGATAAGCGGGCGTCAGGCCGCCCTGCCAGTCATGCGCATGCACGACATCGGGCACGAATGACGGAACGACGCCGAGGCCGATATCGGCGGCCATGCGCGAGAATGCCGCGAAGCGCATGGCATTATCCGGCCAATCGGTCCCGTCAGGGCCGACATAGGGATTTCCCGTGCGCTCGAACAGATGCGGCGCATCGAGCACGAACAGATCGAGCTCGCCGCAGGTGCTTGCAAGCAGACGCACGACGCCGCCGAAGAATTGCGGCAGACGGACCAGCTCTTCCGCCGCATCGAGTGCCTTCATGACGCCGGGATAGCCGGGCACCAGGGTGCGGATTTCGACGCCTTGCGCCTTCAAGGCAATCGGCAGCGCGCCCGCGACATCGGCGAGGCCACCCGTCTTGACGAGAGGATAGATTTCGGATGCGACCGACAGGACGCGAACAGGCCTCATAAATTCAGTCCGTCGATCATCGGCTGCGTGACGAGACTGATGCCCTGCTCCGTGGTGCGGAATCGCTTCGCATCGAGCTCGGGGTCTTCGCCGACGACCAATCCTTCGGGGATCTGCACGCCACGATCGACCACGACGTTGGTCAAGCGCGCACCCCGGCCGATATTCACATAGGGCATGATGACGGCGTTCTCGACCTTGGCAAAGGAATTGAGGCGAACGCCCGTGAACAGCAGCGAGCGGCGCACCGCCGCGCCGGAGACGATGCAGCCGCCGGACACCAGCGACGAGATCGCCTCGCCGCGGCGCTCGTGCTCGTCGTGAACGAATTTTGCCGGCGGCGTGATCTCGGAATAGGTCCAGATCGGCCAGGAGCGGTCGAACAGATCGAGCTCCGGGACCACATCGGTGAGATCGATATTGGCCGCCCAATAGGCATCGACCGTCCCGACGTCGCGCCAATAGCTGCGCGGTTCGTCGCCTGAGCGCACGCAGGAGCGCGTGAACTGATGCGCGACCGCGCGGCCGTTCTTCACGATGTAGGGAATGATGTCCCTGCCGAAATCATGCTTCGAATTGGGATCGGCGGCGTCGCGCTTCAATTCCTCGAACAGGAATTTCGACTCGAACACATAGATGCCCATGCTGGCGAGCGACTTGTCCGGCTTGCCGGGCATTGGCGGCGGATCGGCCGGCTTCTCGATGAAGGCGCTGATGGTGTCGTCCTCGTTGACATGAAGGATGCCAAAGCCGCTCGAATTCCTCCCGGGGCATTTCGAGACAGCCCACCGTGACATCGGCGCGCTGGTCGACGTGCTGCTGCAGCATCAATTCGTAATCCATCTTGTAGATGTGGTCTCCCGCCAGCACCACGATGAACCGGGTGCCATAGGTCTCGAGGATGTCGATGTTCTGATAGACCGCATCCGCCGTCCCGAGATACCAATTCGCTTCGGAAATACGCTGGCTGGCGGGCAGGATATCGAAGCTCTCGTTGCGCTCGGGGCGGAAGAAATTCCAGCCCATCTGCAGATGACGGATCAGGCTGTGCGCCTTGTATTGCGTTGCGACCGCGATGCGGCGGATGCCGGAGTTCACCGCGTTCGACAGCGCGAAATCGATGATGCGCGACTTGCCTCCAAAATAGACAGCGGGCTTCGCCCGCCTGTCGGTCAGCTCCAGGAGCCGGCTACCCCGCCCTCCCGCGAGCACATAGGCAAGGGCGTGACGGGACAGCGGCTCGGTTCCGACGGGTGCCATGCGATCCTCCTTGCGGCGGCGCCGGCTCGGCAAGTCCTGGTCAGCCGAAGACCGCGTCCGCACATATGTTTTGTTCCTTGTATTCGGAAAGCTCGTCCAAGAGCCAGCCGTTTTCACTCCCGTTCGGACGCTCGCAATGGCGGAAGCTCACTATATTACGGGCGAAACGTCCAGCAGTTCCCGGGGGTTGCGGGCGGTACGCTGACGGATGGCCCCCGCAGGTGGAAAGACCCGGCCGTCAGGCCGTCCGTTCGGACGTGAGCCTTGCGAGCTCCTGGCTCAATTCGTGCAGTTGATATGGCTTCCTGAGAACGGGGAAATCACCGCGCACATCCTTGACGCTCTGGCTGTACCCGGTCGTGAGCAATACCGGAAGATCCGGGCGCCGTGCCTTGATCGCCTGGGCCAGTTTCACGCCGTCCATCTTGCCGGGCATGACGATGTCACTGAAGACAACATCGATGTCATCCACGTCGATCGCCCGCAGCGCCGTCTCGGCGTCCGCAACCCAGCGCACCGTATAGCCAAGCTGCTCGAGCAGCCCCGTGCTCGCATCGGCGACGTCAGGATTATCCTCGACCAGGAGGACGGTCGCCGAGCCGGGCTTGCTGTTCAGCTCTTCCTGCTTTTCAGCCATGGCTGCCCGCGGCAGGAAAACCGAGACTCTGGTGCCCTTCCCCAACGAGCTTTCGATTTCGACCGTTCCTCCGGCCTGGTGCGCAAAGCCATGCACCTGAGACAGGCCGAGGCCGGTGCCCTTGCCGACCGGCTTCGTCGTGAAGAAGGGATCGAAGACCCGATTGAGCACGTCTTCGGGGATTCCGACGCCGGTATCGATGACGCTGATCAGAACCTGATCGCGCAACGGATCGTTGGCGGCCTTGATCGTAATCGTGCCCCCATCCGGCATTGCATCACGCGCGTTGATGACGAGATTGACGAGCGCCGTCTCGAACTCAGCGGCATCGACGACCACCGGCCACACGCGCTCCTCGATCTCGAGCTGCAGCGCGACCATGCTCCCAATTCCGCTATGGAGAACTTCTCGCACCGCCGTGATGCGCCTGGACACGTCGACGGATTGCGGATTGACGCTCTGCCGACGGGCAAAAGTCAGCAGTTGACTGGTCAGCGAGGCGGCGCGTTGTGACGCCATCTCGATCGCCGACAGAGCCTTTGCCGCCTGCGCCGACGACAGTTCCTTTTTCAGCCGGACGAGGTTGCCGGAGATGATCATCAGCAGATTGTTGAAATCGTGCGCCACGCCCCCGGTCAACTGACCGAGCGCATCCATCTTCTGCGACTCCGCCAATTGCCTCTGCATCTGTTCGAGCTTGTGCTGCGCTTCCCGCCGCTCCGATATGTCGCGGGTGATCTTGGCGAAGCCGATCAGCCGGCCGTCATCGTCATAGATCGAATCGATGACGACGCTGGCCCAGAAGAACGTGCCGTCCTTGCGGACACGCCAGCCCTCCTCCTCGTAATGTCCGCTATCCCGCGCGATCTTCAGCGCGCGCTGCGGTTTGCCGACTGCTTGGTCTGCCGGCGTATAGAACCTCGAAAAATTCTCTCCGATGATCTCTTCGGGCAGGTAGCCTTTGATCCGCTGGCCGCCTGCATTCCAGTTCGACACCACGCCGGTCGGGCTCAGCATGTAGAGCGCATAGTCGGTCACGCCGCTCACCAGCAGGCGAAACTGATTTTCGCTTTGATCGAGATCGGAGCGGGCCTGCTGCCGCTCGGTGATGTCACGCGTGATTTTCGCGTAGCCGATCAACCGGCGCTTTTCATAGATCGGATCGATCACGATGGACGCGAAGAACTTGGAGCCGTTCCTGCGAACGCGCCAGCCCTCTGTGATGTAATGTTTCGTCTTGCGCGCCGTCTGCAGCGCCCTGGCGGGAAGACCCGCTTCGCGGTCCTCGGGCGTATAAAAAACGGAGAAGTGCTTTCCGACGATCTGCGCGGCCTTGTATCCCTTGATGCGCTGTGCGCCGGCGTTCCAGTTGGTCACGTAGCCGTTGAGGTCGAGCATGAAGATCGCGTAGTCGGTGACGCCTTCGACCAAAAGGCGGAAATTCCGTTCCTCCTCGCGCGGCTTGGGCCGGCGCTCGCGGCGTTTGTTGACGTCCGGCTTTCGCTTCCTGCTTGTGGTGACCATACGGTTCCCCCGCCCGAACCCCCTGGAACGCGTGAGCTGGGCCAGAGTTCCAGATCCGCGCAAGATATGGATCTACAAGTAAAATTGAGGACATTTCGGATAGCGGGCCGCGCTAGGATACCGATTTTTTCAGGGCGTCGGCGGGATTAGGCTTAATCAACGGTATCGGGAGACGGCGTTTGCTGCGTGGTCCATCCTTCGAGGCACCAGTCTGCGGCGGGCTCCTCAGAAGATGAGATCTTCACAGGAGCTCCACGCCAACAGGAAAACTACCTATCGCCATCTGCTGCTTGCTTCACCGCCAGCGTGGAATCAACCGGATCCGGCTGCGACGCTGCCTGACCAGCGCCGTATTGCGCGAGGATAGCCTGACACTCCATGGGGAATACGAGTTCGCCGTTCTCCGTTATCCCGAACGGCATGCACCCTCCACGAGGCACCTCCGCAACGTCCTTCGCTGGATCCTTTTCGGTACCGACCTGTTTGGTCTTAGTCGGATCGTCGGTCGCTTGCGGATCCGCAACAGCGTCAGCGGCCGGCTTCAACTGTGCACCGCGCGGGACGGATTCTCTGCTCATTGGAATGTCGTCCATCCACGTCGGCGGATAACGCCGTCTGCTCCGTCACTCTCTTGCTCTTGAGAGATTCCTTTGCGGCATGGATCGTGGCGGGCGCAGGCTCAGTGAGCCATTGCAGCCCCAAATAGCCACTTCCGAGCAGAAAGAAGATAGCAACAACGTATGAAATCAGCGCCGGCATCGCACACCCCAAAGTTCCGCAAGACAAGAACGGAACCTGATGTTTGTTCCCTCGATCAAGCTATTGGCGAAGTTGCAACAATCCAGTGTCGAAATTCTGTTTCCCGTTCGAACTTCAACACAAAAATCCACCGGGACTACAGTCGCGCTGTGTCACGCCTATCAGGGACGTTGATTTGAACGGCGCGCGCAAAGCCTTTACTGCTGAACTGCGCTCGCTTCAACATGGATGGATTTTCGCTGCATTCAATCCATGGTGAGCACGGCGCACTTCGGCAGCCGGTCTCAGCTGCTGGTCGATCGGCCAAGCCTGAATGCGCAAGCTCGAGCAAAACCTTTCATTGTCGGCTCGCGACGGTGCTCTCATTGCTGATGTCCGCCGCGGTGCCCGTTCCACCCTCCTGGCCGTCCGATCCCAACGATACAATCTCGTACGGACCGCGCTCGGCGGGAGAGCGGTAGGCATAGGGATGCCCCCACGGATCGGCCGGCACCGCGCCGGTCTTGAGGTAGGGCCCATTCCAGATCGCGGCATTGCCCGGGACGCTGCGCCAAAGCCGCAAGACCTTCGCTGGCGGTCGGGTATCGGCCGACGTCGAGATAAAACAGATCGAGCGAGCTCCCGAAGCTTTCGATCTGGAGTTTCGCCGCCTTGACCTTGGAATCCCCAAGAAAACTCAGCACGCGGGGACCGACGAGGCCCATGATCAACCCGATGATCGTGATGACGACCAGCATCTCGACCAGGGTGAAACCCGCCTCGCCCCGTCGATCGGCGGGGCGGTTTCTAGCTTCCGCAAACAGCTTCATCGCTTTTTCTCCTCATGCGATCGTGTCATTCGATCGTCTCGCCCCATGCCGTCGATCACCGCGCGGATGTGACCCGAAGGACTTCGGGCGCCGCGGTCATCCCTGCCCGGCATTTCTCGACGGCATCATCCAACATCGTTGTCATTCCCGCGCGAATGGCGGCGCCATCGATAAGGGAAGCGTCGGCCTCAGCGCCGACCAGGGGCCTGATCTCGTCGGTCAGCTCCAGCAATTCAAAGATCCCGGCGCGGCCGCGATAGCCGGTGCCGCTGCAGCTATCGCAACCGACCGAGCGATAGATCGTCTCGCCGGCGGCAAAGCCCAGAAGCCGATAACGCGGATCGGCAACCAGATCCTGCTCGCGCAGGACATGCGTGCTCTTGCAACCGCTGCAGAGGACGCGGACGAGCCGCTGGGCAATGACGGCGCGCAATGTCGATCGCAGCAGGAATCCCTCGACGCCAAGGTCGAGAAGACGCGGCACGGCCGCAGCGGCAGTTTCGGTGTGGAGCGTTGACAGCACGAGATGGCCGGTCAACGCCGCGTGGACGGCAATGTTCGCCGTCTCGCTGTCGCGGATCTCGCCGACCATGATGACGTCCGGATCCTGGCGGACAAAGGCGCGCATCGCCGTGGCGAAGGTCAGGCCGATCGCCGGCTTGACCTGCGACTGGTTGATGCCCGAAATCTCGTATTCGACCGGGTCCTCGATGGTGAGGATCTTGCGCGTCGGCTCGTTCAGGATCGACAGCATGGTTGCGAGCGTCGTCGTCTTGCCGCTTCCGGTCGGACCCGTGATCAGGATCAATCCGTGCGGCAGCGCCAGCAGACGGCGCAACACGGTTTCGTCGCGGCCGACCAATCCTATCTTGCTCAACTCGAGCAAGCCGCGGTCGCGCGGCAGCAGACGGATCACCACGCTCTCGCCGTGCTGCGTCGGCATGGTCGCGATGCGGATATCGATCTCGGTGCGTCCGGCACGCGCGCGTGCGGCGCCATCCTGAGGCAGCCGGCGTTCGGCGATGTTGAGACCAGCCAGGATCTTGATACGCGACACGACTGCCTGCGGCGGAGCATCTCCCGAAAACGGCACGGCGCGCAGAATGCCGTCGACCCGCATGCGCACCACCAGTCCGGTCCGGAACGGCTCGATATGGATGTCGCTCGCCCGCAGCTCCACGGCGCGCTCCAGCAAATCGTTGACAGCCCGAACCACGGGCGCCCCGCTGGCGAGATCACGCAGGCTGTCGATATCCTCGTCGCCGGACCGGCGTTCGGGCTCCGCAACGTCGACGGCATCAGCCACCCGCTCGTCGAGCCGCCGCTCGAGAACCGTGACGATGTCGTCGAAGGACGCAACGACAATCCCGACGGTGCCGCCGCAGACGATTTCCGCGGCTCTGATCGCAGCGCCATCGGCCGGATCCGACACCGCCAGGCTGAGGCTGCCGTCGCCGGCACGAAATGGAAAGACCGACGACTCGCGCAGGAAGCGCGCCGAAAACTGCTCAGCGATGGCGGCGACACTCATCAGGTCCTGCAGGCCGAGCCGCGGCAACCTCCAGAAGCTTGCCACTTCGTCGGCGAACTTGCCCGCAGGCAGATCGGATTTCTCCCAGAGCTCCCGGAGTCCGTTCGCGCTTGCCGCTTCGACGGAATTCAACTGCCCGCAATTTCGCCCTCGCAGCGTCAGGTATCCGTTCGAGCAGGTGCAGGCGGAATTGCTCCACCGAGCGCCTCGGTGCTGTGGCGGCCGCGCCCTCCGGTGAACTTCGACGGCCTGGCATCGACATGTCCTGCTTCGCTCCGCCGCTTCACATATCTGCGGGTTTGAGGTTCAAGATCATGCCGGTCTCGACCTCGACCGGGTGTCCCTGTTTGACATAAGGTTTGAATTTCCACTGCCGCAAGGCTTCCTCGACGTTGCGCCGTTGCGAAGCGGACGCGTGTATCACATGGACGTGCTTCACGCTGCCGTCGGTCGCCACGATCAAGCGGACCGGAATCGACTCTGGCCGCGCACCGATATGGTTGGGCTCGACCCGACGCAACGCGTTTTCAGACGCATAGTCCTTCAGGCAATCCGGGGCGGGATCAGGTCTATTTCCGGCCGCATCGAGATCGTCCAATGACTTCACCAGACCCGCCAGCAATTCAGGATCCCGGCTCGTCAGATTGAACGTCACGACATGGCAGCGAATTTCAATCGCCAGCATCGAACGGAGCAGCCCCACGCCGCTGAAATCGAGGCGGTAGCCGGGATGCCCGCCAACGCTCACCTCCTCGGGCTCGCGGTCGATCGTCATGCCGTCGACCGATGACATGACCTGACGCGCCTCGGCGACGACGCTCTTCACTTCAGTTGCAGTATCGTCAGCGAAGAACATGTCTTGCGCGGCGATCAGAACTGTTCCTTCGAATTCCTGCTCTGGAATCCAGGTTCCGAGCACGTAGTAGCCCGACCGCGACGGACTCGGCCCCGGCAATCCTTCCGTCCAACCCTTGGGCACCCGATACGAAAGTCCGAGGTAGTCGCTGACAAAGACGCCGTCGGCGACGCGGACATCCTCGGGATCCGCCGTTTTGACCGCGTTGGCGTTGCGTGACGAGAGGATGGCAACGGGAGCAACCGTTGCCATCCCCGCAAGACACGCGGCAATGCCCAGATATATCCAGACCCGCATCGTCGCACAGTTCGCTTTACAGTGAGCGCAGATAGTTCACCAGCGACTGCTGGTCGGTTGGCGATAGCGTGTTGAAGTTGTTGATCACGGTGTTGGCTTCCGATCCGCGGCTGGCATGCTGCTGGATTGCCACGCTCAGGTCGTTGGTCCGGCCGTCGTGAAGGAAGAAGATGCGCTGGCCGACACCCCACAACGGCGCCGTGCGGAATTCGTTGCCGTTTGCGGTTCCTTGCGTCACGCCGTCAGCCAGTCCGCTTCCCATGTCGTGCACGGCAAAATCGCTGAAGGGCTGAATCGTAACGTTGCTTTGCCCCGTCCGCTGCGACTTCGCGGTCGTGAACGACTTGGTGTGACACGCCTGACAGCCGATGTTGGTGAACACCTGGGCTCCGCGCGCAACCGTAGCAGTTGATGACGCGGTGGCGGCGGATGTCTGCGCCGCCGCGGTCGATCCTGCAGCGGCCGGCATGACGCTCGACACGTCCGCCGTGGCCGACGCCATCAGCGTTGGCGTCGCGGTCGCGGCCGGCGTTGTCGTTGTCGAGCTTGCGGCTCCCGTCGTCTGGCCCGCCGTCCCTGTCGTCTGAGCCGCCGTCCCGTTGTCTGACCCGCAGTTGCGGTTGTCTGGTCCGTCGTGCCGGTTGTCTGCGCAACCGGCGTCGTAGCGGCGCCCGCCGGAGCCGGCGGCGCAAGCAACCGCATGAACGAGGAGAACAACTCGATATCGCTCTGGAAATTTCCCGAAGGGCTGCCGGTGTCCTCTGCCTCCAGCGGGATCCCACTTTCCGGCGTGGCGTTGAACTGACAATTCGGATCGCCGTCCCGTTCGTTCTGGAACAGGTCGTTGGTGATGCCCATTTCGACGTTGTAGGCTTCGCCGGAGAACAGCAGCAGTGACTTGTTCTGCGCTTTCCAGCCGAAGCGCGCGATGGTGGTGTCGTTACCGTTGATATTGAAATGTCCGGAAATGCCCAGCGACCTCCTCTGCTGCGCACTGGCCGTGAAAGACGCCTGGAGCGCGCTGTCCGGAACGTTCTCGACCAGGCCAAGCCCGTAAGTCGGCGTCGGGATGCGGAATATGACGTTGTTGCGGGCAACCTGCTGCGCGAAATTCGGCTGCGTGATGTTGCAACCGGGTGCATCCGAGCGTCCGCTGATCACGAACAGCGCGTGAACGCTGCCGTCCGGCGAGCCGTCCGGATTGCGTACGAACCGCGCCTCGCGGATCGGACCGTTGGCCGTGATGAACGACGGCACGGTGTTCTTCGCGCCCATCGCCGTCGCGAGCGCGACCTGCGGATTGGTCGGAGGACTGCTGCCCCCGACTGTCGGGAAAGCGTGGCATCCGGCACAGCTGTCGAGATTGAAGCGCGGCCCCAGGCCCTCGGGCACTGCATCGACTTCATTGAACACGCCCTTCGACGCCTCAAAGTACTGCTGCTCCGTCGTGCCCAGACCATCCTGCGACCCGCCCGCTCCGGGACCGCCACCTCGCATACCCGGGTCGCTTGGTCCCCGCCCGCCTCCGCCGCTGTTGGATCCACCTCCGCCTCCGCCACCGCCACCACCGTTACCGCCGCCACCCCGGCCACGATTTGCTGCAGTCGCAGCCGTTGCTGCGTTCGTGCTCGCGGCGTTAGCTGCAGCTGCGTTCGTAGTCGCGGCCGCTGCTGCTGTATTCGTTGCCGCCGTATTCGTTGCTGCAGTTGCGTTCGTGCTTGCGCCCGCGGCGCCCTGCGCCAATGCCGCTACCGACCACGTGACCGATCCTAACGACGCGGCGGTCAAGCCGGCGATCATGCGCGCGCGCGCTCCCCTGATCTTTTCCATTTGTCGCTCCCCGACATTCCAAGAAGCGCACATAGAGCCGCGCGTTCCCGACAATTCTTCGACGTGGCCTGCGCAGAAATATGAAGTGATTATGTTTCATGCGGCGCCGATGGACAAAAGCGAGGCAGCCGGCGTTGTTTCTCCATCCGATTTTTGTGTCGAACCATTGATGTGTCATGGCGCAGGACACATGGTCGCATCCACTGTACATGTCGCACAAAACACGACGCGCGCGCCGGCTAGCGCGTGACGCTAACCATGTAGAACACGATCCACAACGCCGGGCACAGAAACGCTCCAAAGGGAATTCTAGTCGTGCGCGTGACGGATTGCCCGTTGATGCGTGCAAACATCACCAGTAACAGCGCGCTGCTTGTTGCAAGACCGAAACAGAGAGGGACCGCCGCGACCGGCAGCCATGCGCCGATCGCCGCGGCGAGCTTGACGTCTCCCAAGCCGAGACCTTCGCTCCGCCTGATCCAGGCGTAACCTGCACGAAACAAAGCCAGCAGCGCGGCGATGCAGCCCGCGCGCACGATCGCCTCTCCCGCACTTATCCACGGAGCGACCGCATCCAGCAGCGGCGCTGCGACAACGCCGCAGGCAATGGCACCCCACGTGATCGGATCGGGCAGTAGAAATGTTCTCGCATCGACGTCCGCTCCGGCGATCATCAACGTTCCGAGCACGGTCGACGCAATGGCGAGCGGCCAGGGCAATGACAGCACAGAGATCACGCCGATGGCGGCGGCTCCGCATGCCAAAACCGTCAAGCCTGGACGGAGATCATCCTCTGCTGCCAGCGCCTCTCCTGCGTCGGACTCGACCATTAATTCGGTCTCGCGCCTCCGTATCCCGTGCCGTTGATGACGGAGCGGCCGCTGCGCATCGATTGCAGCCGCTCCCGGAATTCCTCAGTGACCGCGCCGGCATCGACGCTGCTTCGAATGAGCTTTGTCTTGATGAAGATGATGATCTCGGACCTGGTCTTGGTGTGGGACGTATTTCCGAGCAAGTCGCCGATGAACTTGATTTCGCGAATACCCGGTATGCCCGCCTGCGACTTCTGATCGCGCTCGCTGATGAGACCAGCGAGCAGCACGGTCTGACCGCTGACGACCGAGACCGTGGAGTGAACGCGGCGTTGGGCGATCGTCGGCGTCAGCGTCTGCTGATCCGGGTTGACGACGCTGGAAATTTCCTGATCCACTTCGAGCTGAACCGAACCATTGGCGTGAACGTGCGGCAGCACCTTGAGGATCACGCCGGTGTTGCGCATCTGGATCGTGTTGACGATCGGTGTCGTCGAATTGGACAGCAGCGTCGCCGAACTGGTCGTGATTGGAATCTCGTCGCCGACCTCGAGCAAAGCTGGCTGATTGTCGAGCGCAACGATCGACGGCGACGACAGCACCTTGACGTCCGTTATGTTTGACAGTGCGTTGAGGATCACTTTCGGATTCCCCTGCGATCCCAGCAGGAGATTGAGGCCGGGCGACACGTTCTGCAGCAGCGCCGATTGGGCGGCCACCTGACTTGCGCCAAACAGGCCGATCGAACCCTTGCTGCTGCTCAGGAATGCCTGAACGCCAAATTGCAGATCGTCCGTCAACGTGACTTCGGCGACGGTCGCATCGATCGCGACCTGCAATTGCGGCCGGTCGATATCGCGTATCGCGCGCTCGACGACACGATAGTCTTCCTGATTGGAATAGACGACGACCGCATTGTTGGCGGCATCCGCCGTAATTCGCAAATTCTGGAACGTTCCGCGCTGTATGCTCCCACTGGTCCCGGCGGAAGAACCGCCAGCCGTATCGGCGTCATTGCTCTTGCGATCGCCGAACGACTCGAAAGCCGCTGCAATCGGATTGCTGCTGCGATTGTCGGAACCGCTGCCGGTCGATGCTCCGCCACTCCCGTTGGACGAGCCGCCGCGATCGAGAGAATCGATCCGGGACTGGGCCGCGTCCACCCCCGGCGCGAGCTGCTTCGTCGCGGTGTCGGCGGCCCCTCCTCCCGATCGGCCGACAAAGATGTCGTTCAGGATCCGCGCCACCTGCGTCGCGTTCGCGCTTTTCAGACGGAACGTTCGCAGCGTCGTTCCAGTCGTGTCGGATCTGTCGAGACGCTGGACCCATTGCGTGGTCTGGGCGAGCAGCTTGGGATTTTTCGTGACCACCATCACCGCATTCATGCGCGAGACCGGCTGAAAGCGGACGACACCTTGTCCCGCACCACCATCATTGGTTTCGAAGATTCGCTCCAACTCTCCGATCATCGTCTCCGGCGAGGTGGATTTGAGCGGATAGACGCCAACCGACTGGTTCTGCAGCCATTCCACATCGAAGGTCGCGACCACGTCGAGCGCTGCCTGACGCTCCGCCGTCGTGCCCTGGATCAGCAACAGATTTCGGGACTGAACGACGCGAATCGCACCCGGACGCGAAATGAAACTCTCAGCAGTCTTTGCCACCGTCGAAGCCGACGTGTACTTCAGAGGCACCAGTGAGACGCCGAACCCCGGTTCCCCCGCCCCGACGCTGATGCCGCCACCAGCCGCCTCGGGAATTGGCACGATCTTCACCAGATTGCCGGAACGCACGATCGCCGCATTCGACATCCGCAAGACGCTTTCGAATGCCGGCAGCACGTCCTTGCGCGGAATCGGCCCGGACGACGCCAGCGTCACGTTGCCTTGAACGCGTGGATCCACGACGAAATTGAGCTGAAGAATATCCCCGAGCAGAGTCTTGGCGACCGTCTGCACGTCGGCCCCGTCGAAATTCATCTCGACGCCATCACCCCTGACGAAGGCGGCCTGCTGCAGCGATGCGGTCCGCATGTCCGGATCGCGATCGCGCTGCGGTTCGGGCTCCACATCGGAGCCCGGGAAAACGATCGGCTGCGACGAGTCACGCGACCGGATGGACGTTCTCTCGTCGAGAGTATAACGGGCACTGAAGTCGGCATTGCGGACGGAGTCCATTGCGTCGCCAGGCGCAACGCCGGCCGTCGGCGCTCCATTCGTGACGCAACCGACCAATGCGAGACAGAGCGAAGTCGCAACGTACGCACGCGCAACATCGAGCTGACCTCGCCAATGCAAGCTCCTCACACCACTACTCCTCGCCGTGTCGCCGTGATCGATTTCGCGGCGGACGCCCGCACACCGTAAGTTGGCGAGTTACCAAAGCGCATTGGCAGGCAAGTCATCAGCCGCCTGCTGACCAAACCATGACGCAGAATTAATGGTAAGCATGTAATTTGTGCGGCGAGCACAGCGTTATATACGGCAAAGCAAAGACCATTTTGGACACGGCCGACAGCGTTATGGCGAACGAAACATATTGCTGCAGTCGCGTCGTTTGCGACTTACTCACGGGAGTGTCTACGCTTTCTCGGCTGGCCGGGCTGCGGCGCGGCGGCCTGTGCTGGCGTTTGCTGGGCCTGAATTTGTCGTTGTGAGTTTTTCGGCTCGCCGGCCGGCATCGGCGCTCCGGCAGCTTCCCGTTTCTCACGATCACTACTAAAGAGCGTGAAGGTGGCGAAGCGCCCGTCAAGCGACAACACCACCTTGCGTCCTTCGATCTGACTGACCTTCCAGCCGTCGATGTCGTCGCCGATCTGCGCGCGCAGCAACTTCCTGTCCGCGCCGGCACGAACGACAGCGCGGGCACCCTCGCCGTCCATGACGACACCGAAGAGAACGAGGTCCGGAGGCGGAGGCGGTGGTGGGGGCGGCGCTGCAGCCGGCTCGGCCGGCGGCGGAGGCGGTGGCGGCGGCGCGGGCGGACGGCGGCTCGGCGAAAACAGCGGGTGATCCAGTGTCGCCGACAACTGGTCCAGTGATTGCGCCGCAACGGGATTGGAGAGCTTGGCCGTTGCCGGCCCTTGCTCTTCAGCGACCGCGGCTGGGTCGGCGGCGAGAGCCGAGGCAAGCAAGACGCCGATAAATGCCGCGCGAGGCCTCATGACGAACCTCGTCGCCAGAACGCGCGCAGGCCCAGGTTCGTCCGCAACAAGGGATCCTCGACCGCACGGCCCGCCCCCGTGCCGACCGGCTGCACCGTCAGCGTGTCCACGAAAACATACGGCGTGCCGCTTTCGATCTGATACAGAAACGCTCGCAGCGATTTCAAGTTCATATCAAGTGTGGCCTGAAGGCGGATCGTGTCAGGTGCGTCGTCGCGCTTGGCGGCTTCTCCGCCGGACGAAACAAGGCTGGCGCGCTGATCGCCGGCCAATTGCGCCAGATATGACTGCAACTGCGCGCTCGCGAGGCCCTGGGTCGATGCATCGACGAATGCGGCAGGTGGCGCTACCGCGATCGGGCGGCTTGAAATTGTCTGCAACTTCGCCTCGAGGCGGGAGAGCATTTCGCGCCGTTCGGAATCTTCCCGTACCGCGTCGGAACGCGCCTGGAGCACGGCGCCCATTACATACACGCATACAAAAAGCAGCAGTGCGAGAGCCGAGACGGAAATGGCCTGCTCACGATCGAGCTTCAGCACGCCTCAATCCTCCCTGGCCTTGATGCGGGGTTCGACACGCGCCTCGATGGAAAACCTGAAGAGTTTTCCGTCCGGGCCCCGCACCGTCGGGGCAAAGAAATGAACATCGGTCATATGCTCGGACCGCTCGAGTGGCGCGAGCAATGCGGGAGCATCGTCGGCCAGTCCGATGATCCGCAGGCTTTCCTTCTCCAGACGAATTTCGTTCACGTAGGCGGTCTCAGGTAAAGCCCGCGACAACGCCTCGATCAAGATCACGCTGGATATGGATGTCTCCTTCAGCAACCACGCCCGTTCGCCCGGCGGGATCGATGCCAACGAGGAAGCGGTGCGACCGGTTTGGATCTGCTGCTGCAGCACCTTGGAACGGGCCGCGACGTCCAGGCTGTCGTCCCTGATCAAGGCGGTCGACACCAACGCCCATACGGCGAGAGCAAAACTCACGAGGACCGAGGCCGCAATCCCGACACCGATTGCCCGGGCCGCGCCGCCAAGCCTGTCAGGTGACGTATCCGCGAGCCGCGACCACAACGTCACCGGATCGGCGATCTCATTGGCTGCTTCCGCATCCAGGCCGCGCACCACGATCCGATCGATCGGCAGACCAAGCTCGGCCAGCTCCTGCCGCGCCGCGTCGACGTCGGTGCGCGCGACCATGAAAATTCGCACCTCGACCGCCGCGGCATCCGCCGTGTCCCCTTCGACGCTGAATCCATACAGCACGCCATTGGCCGGCCAAGGCGAAAGGCGCTCGATCTGATTGCGGATAATCCCGGACAGGAACTTCCGCGCCTGAGCCGGCACGGTGACCTGTCGCATCACCACATTGCCGGCGGGAAACTCGAAAATCACGAAACCATCGTGAGCCCAACGCGCAATGTCCGCCGAAACAGCCGTCCCGAAAGGTATGATCGCGTGCGTGGCCTGGGCCCTCGTGTCCCGCAGCATCGCGTCTCGACCCGGCTCCGCGCGACGGACGACAAAATGCTGGCTCTCGCGCGTGACGATCAGCGAGCGAAGTTCGCGCCGGCCGTCATGCCACGCCAAATACAACGTCGCCAGAGTTTCGATCCATCGTCTCCAGATCGCGCCGATATGCATGTCACTCCTTCGCGCCTTCAGACGATCCGCTAGAAAGAACCTGGGGGTTGGCACCGGTGTCCAGACTAGGACCCGATAAGGTTGGCCATCCTGCGGCAAGACGACAATCACCGCTCGCGCGGCGGCGGCATAGCCGTTGGCAAGTTCGGCCTTGAGTTCTACCGACGCGACGCGCTGCGGCTTGGTCGCCAGATATTGTTGCGCGGCCCCAACCGTCCGCACGAGGCGGTCGGCATCTTTTGGAAAGATGCGGCGTGTCTTGAGGAATGCGTCGACCTGATCCTTGTCGACGGCCGGCAGGGCCGCGATCACGCCGGGCGACGCCGTGAGCGGATTGATCGTTTCGCTACCGAATATGGTGACGAGCGGCTCAATTGAGGCCAGCCACTGCGGCGCCATGCCCTCAATGAGCTGAAGTTGTCCCAGGTCGGAAAACGGCTGGCCCGTTACGGGCGTCCTGTTCGTCGCCGGCGGACGGCGCGCCGGGGTGGGCGCTGTCGCGCTGCGGCGGTAGCGTCGTTCGACAATACGCTGAGCGACATCGTCCGCCGCCGCCGGGGGAGCACCGACGGAACGCAACAACGCAGCGAGAACGACGGCAGGCGCTTTCCCAACGTCGATGCGACCGCCTTCATCGCTGAGTCGCACGCGTGCCGAACCGGTCGCGAGGGTGACCGTCGTTTCAATATTCAGAAGTGGCGCATCGCCCGGCGTGTCGATGATGCCGGCTGCCGTCTCCAGCCCTGCCGACAGAAGCGCGTCGGCCTGCACGCGATCACGCTCGACCGCCATGACGCCCGCATATGCGCGGAAGGTGACCGCGGCTGCCATCGCAAGCGCCGACAGCAACGCGATCGACCACAGCACGGTCACCAGGATCACTCCACGGCGCGGATCGCTGCGTTTCATCGCATCGGCCTTTCCGCCTCGGATGTGTCGGTCTCGACCGGAGGCGCGGCAGACAGGCACGCGAGCGCCGCATCGGCCTGTCCGCAAGCCGCGGGAGCATCGGCGCGAACCACGAAATCGGCTTCGCCGAGCAGATCAGCGCCGGTGGCCCGGTCCCGCAGCATCAGCCGCACATAGCGCGGCGGCGCTCGTTCTCCGGCCCAACTCGCGTACCATGCGAGGGCGCCATCCGGCATGATGCGCCCGAACACGAATGAGATGTCCAGTTGACCCTCGATCAGAACGACCGGATCCTGCGGCGCCACATCTTCAAAGCGCGTGCGCGGTCCGGGCCATGTCGCGCGACGTCTGACCAGACGATTGACATCACCGTCCTTCTCGACCGACAGACTGATAAGGTCATCGTCGGCGCGCGATCCCGATCCGGCATGCCCTGACCGCGACGAAGACGACGTTCGCCGGTCGGTCGCCGCTGGCCTGTTCGGCGGCGAAAGCCGCCGCGGGGCCGTTGTCGGTTTTTCGCAAAACGAAGCGAGCGGAACCGAAGTCTCCGGCCAGACGCTCGACGGCCAGCATGAGGCGCTCCGCTTCGGTCGCGCCCCGCGTTCCGCGGTCGAAGAAAAGCGCGACGTTGTGGATCAGCGCCGTGCTGGCAAGGATGATCACGGACGCGATCGCGAGCGCGGCGAGAACCTCGACCAGGGTGAAGCCATCGCATCCGGCGCGCGATCGTTGGTTCGCGTCTCATTGTTGCTCCGGCCTTCCGAGCCGTATGGTTTCCGCCGCAATGACCTGATCGGAGCCCCAGACCACGGTGGCGGTCACGCGATACGGCAGCCACTTTTGCTGGTCCGGTGCGCCGGGCGCAGCCGCGAACACCGGCTCGGCGGCGATGCTCCATCGCAATCCGTTCGCTTCGCCGTTCCGCGAGGCTTTTGCCAGGCTGGAACGGTCGAATGGAGCGTCGAGCAGCGAGCGCAACAGAACCTGCGCCGCCACGCGGCCCTCCGCATGATCCATGATGCGGCGCGCTTGCGACAGATGCGGACCGAGTGTCGCGGCAAAAGCCAGAACCAATGCCAAGGCGACGAGCGCCTCGAGCAGGGAGAAGCCTGCCTGTCCATCGCCGTCGTCACGGTGCGATCGCGACACCGCCCGTGTACCAGTTGACGCGGATTTCATATTCGGCCTTTTCGCGTGACAGCTTCAGCACTGCTCCGGTCGAGCCACCATCCGGGTGGAATTGCACCACTGCCTGGCGTCCCGACCACGATGCGTCGACGCCCAGCACATCGAGCACGACGTCGCGCGGCACCGCGACGACATCGCCACCGTCGCCGACCAGAACACGCTGCTCGCCATCAATCGACACCCGGCGCTCCCGGCCGGTCATGACCGCACCGAGCCGTTCGCGGCGAAGCAGCGCGGCGGTTTCGAGTGCCAAGGCTTTCAACCGGCCTCGTCCCGTACCGACCATCATGGTGACGGCGAGCGAAGCGATCAGGGCAATCATGAACATGACCGCCACGACCTCGATGAGGGTAAAGCCTGCGCGTCGATCTTCGACTGGCGTTCGCAGGCAACGACCAGGGTCATTGCGCAAGCTCCGTGATGCTCAGGAGCGCGCTCATGATCGACACGATCAAGGTGCCAATCGCGACACTGACGATGACAATCGTGGCCGGACCGATCGCGCCCATCAGACGATCGAGACCGACGCCGAGCTTATGCTCATAGAACAGCGACGCCTGACGCACGATCGAGGCAAGGTCTCCGACGTCGTCGCCGACCCTGAGCATCCTCACGGCCAGCGGCGGAAGCAGATTCGTTCCCGCCAAGGCGTCGGCGAAACGGCGGCCATTCCTGACCTGTTCGCGCACACGATCGACGGCGGCAACGTAGTCCGGCTCGGTCACGACATCGCGCAGGATTTTCAGCGCGGTCGGGAGCGGCACGCCATTCTCCAGCAGAAGGCTGAGCGTTCCGACGAGCCGCACGGTGCGCCGGTCGCCCATCGGCCCCGAAATTCCGGGAAGCCTCGCGATCGCGGCCACGATCCGCACCCGCCATTCCCGCCTGCTCAGGCACAGCCAGGCGCCGACGACCAGGGCCAAACACATCCCCAGAAACAGATCGACATTGGCACGCAGCCAGATCGACGCGCCCACGATCAACGCCGCTCCCGAATTGAGACGTCCTCCGAGATCCTTGAACACCGGTTCGAACTGCGGGACGACGTAGATCAGAAAAAACAGAAGAATGACCGCGGCGGTGCCGATCAGAAACAAGGGATAGCGGATCGCCGAGTTGATGCGGTCGGCCATCAACTCCCGGCGCGTCCGGTCTTCGACGATGGCGCGCAACACCACATCGAGCTTGCCCGATGCTTCCCCCACCCGGACCATGGCGACATAGGTGGGATCGATGATCGAGGAATGGCGTTCCAGGGCATCCGCGAAGCTTTCGCCCGCGGAGATCGACGCGCGCAGCCCATTGGCGAAACTCGCCAGACCCTTGCCGACGTCCTCGCCGAGCGTCTGGAGCGCCGCTTCGAGCGTCAGTCCGGCACTGAGCAGAAGCGCCAGTTGGCGCAGAAAAATGGAAACGTCGCTGAGATCGCGGCAGCTTTCCGCCACGCCAGCGGCCGCGCGTGAGAATGCCGGCGGTGACGGGCTCGGCATCGATCAGTCAGATGTCCCAGATACTCGATACGCCGCACCACTTCGTCGCGCGAGGACGCGTCGACTTCGCCGACGACGATCTCTCCCGCATGCGTGACGGCACGATAACGGAACTGCGGCATTGGACCGGTTGCAGACTATGCTTGCATCGACGACATTTTCGAAATCCGTCGGCGACTTCACATCGTCGGATCTGAATATCTCCGCCCCAACATCGAAGTACGCCGCTCGGCCACGAAAACGCTGCAACTTCGATAATCTCGGCGCGCGGCAAAATTCAGACTTGTCGCGCGGCAATGCTGTGTTGGTTTGACGCCTGAAGTATGATCTTTGGACGATCAACTTTTAGTTGCAATGATGCTGCCAAGTCCGTTTGTACCGAGAGCCCTGCATACGAACGTCGCTGCTGATGTGCTCCCTCGAAGTGCGCTGCATAGAACCCAGCGCCTTCGGCGGCCCTGCCCGTGACCTTGCTTGTTCGACTACGAGGTTTGAAGCTACGAGGTTTGATATGAACCGTCGCGAGATGATGAAGCTGACCTCTCTGGCGATATTTCCCCTGATGCCGGGATCGGCAATGGCGGATTCGGATGCCAAGACGCCTCCGCTCACTCTATAAGGTGTTTACGGCCACCCGTCCGGGCCTGAACCGCGATGTGCCGCCCGGCAAGGAGTCTCCTGATGTGGGTGGCCAATTCGGCGACGCTGATCCAGGGCGAGCGGGACGCAGTGTTAGTCGATACCTTCCTGACCGTGGAGCAGTGCAACGGCCTGGCAGATGCGATTGCCGCGACCGGAAAGACGCTGAGAGCGCTTTATGTGACTCATGCGCACGGCGACCATTTTTTCGGGATCAAGGTTTTGCAGGATCGTTTCCCGAACCTGAAAGCGGTGGCGACGCCGGAGGTCGTCGCAAAAATGAAGCTTCAGATCACGCCGGACAAATTGAACAACCGATGGCGCAAGCTATTCCCAAATCAAATTCCGGACGTGATCTCCGTCGCGGAGCCGTTGGAAGGCAACGAGATCGATTTAGAAGGACACAAGCTAGTCGTGGTCAGGCTCGGTCATACCGACACGCATGATACGACGTGTCTTCACGTCCCGTCGATCGGGTTGGTCCTCGCCGGCGATGTCGTCTATAATGGCATTCACCCGTTCCTCAACGAGTTCGAACAGGCACACCCGGCTGGAATGGATCGCCACGCTTGACAAGATCGACGCTTTGAAACCGCTGGCAGTCGTCGTGGGGCACAAGATTCCCGGCAACGACGACAGTCCGCAAAACGTGGAAGCAACGCGCCAGTACATCCGTGATTTCATCCGGTTGAACGACACGACGAAAACCGCACGCGAGCTCTATGACAGGATGCTGGAGCTTTATCCCGATCGCGCCAATCCAGGATCCCTGTGGAGTTCGGCCGCGGCAGCCAAGGCCGAGTCATAGGGCTGCCGCGGTAAGCTGGGCGCGGCTTGCCGCCCGCGATGCGGAGTTCACGCGGTTGCGGTATCAATCGAGCGGCGTATCACCCGCTGCACTTCCGCGTTCGACAGGAACAGATCGTGGTTGATGACGCCCCACCCTGACTCGGACGCATCGATTACGCGCACCCCGAGCCGCTCGATGGCAGCCTTCTCAGCCGCGCCGACCCGCGTCATTCCGCCGGCGAGCTGGCCCGACAGCGCCAACGCACGATCGTTCGTCGCGCTGATGACGGTGATCTTGCGGGCGAGTGGTCCGATACGGGTGATCGTGGACGAGAATACGTCCATGTCGATATCCGGCGCTGCGAACACGACGGCGCCGATCCTGGCCGAGACATTGTCACCATATTGCGCGTAGAGATCACGCAGGCTTTCGAGAGTCAGCATGGTCCCCATGCTGTGCGCGACGATGTGGATACGGCTGGCGCCCGGAACCGCCACGATGGAATGCAGCACACGTTCGAGGCCGTCGCGGGACCACATCGCGCTGTCGCGGTCGTAGGCATAGTCGAAGAATCCCGCCTTGGACGGCCAGGAGAACACCATCGTCCGGCCACGGAACCTGATTGCATCGGAAAGGCGTGCGGCATCGAGTGCCGCGGTCTCGAAGGTCTGTTTGAAACCGTGCACATAGATCAGGACATCCAGTCCGCTGGCTTGCGCAAAGAGCTCACCGACGTCTCCTGAGATCGGCTCGACCTGATCAAGACCCCAATCGGAAAGGCCGACCGAGGCCAGCGAAAGGCGGCCGTCGTTCGGCGGCGCCAGCTTTGCGCGCGCGACCGTCATCGCGGGCGCCCGCTCCGGCCCGAACCAGGGTTTCGCGCGACCACCGTTCACCCGCTTGCGTGTGGTTGCAATCAGCAGCGTCGGATCGACCGAGAGCGACGAAGCGTCGAAAGACGCGCTTGTCGCGCCCATGCCCGCGCATCCGCCAAGCGCGAGCACGCTCCCAGCGGAGACAAGCCCGCGCAGGACCGCGCGGCGGGACGCAATAAATTCGTGTTGCTGCGGATGTAGGACGATCACAGGGAACCCTTGGGAACAATGCCCATATGAACCCGCCCCTTGTCAGCTGCGTGGATCACAATGGCGGCGACAAGAGGGCGAGCGCGGTTCCATGTCCGCTTTTGTAATTTTGCAATTGAGCCGAGTGCGAACGAACCTGTCGTCACTCATCGCACTCTTATCACCGACGGCGGTTCCACGCCTGAACGCAGCTTGCGTCCCAATGGATGATGGCTGCGTGAATGTTGTAGCCTTTCAGATTGAGATAGCCCTGCAGCTTGTCATTGATCGGAAAGATGTAGCCGACTGTGGGCCAAGCCGAGCCGACGACCGATCGCCGGAGCCGCTGTCGCAGCCGATTTCCTGATAGACGTAGCCCACAAGGCCGACCTGAATTTGCTTTGTGAGGAATTGCGACGCGCCCCAGTCGAGGTGCATGTCGACGATCTGCGAAGCTGCCCGATCGCCCGGCCCTTTTGGATGACTGTGTCCCGGCAGTCACACGTGCCGTCTCGTTCCGCGCGTGCCGAATCTGCATAGCGCGCACGGTCAGCGCGCGCAGAATCAATTAGGTTCGTTCGCCGGGCGGGCCGTAGGCTTCTTCTGAACTGGAGCGTGCCAGATGACAGCGTATCGATATCCCGTGATCTTGTTCTGTCTTGTCCTTGGCAGCATGCCGTTGGGCGACGGGCGTTTCGGATCGATCGCCCGGGCGGCCGCGCAAACGCCGAAGGACATGCTGGCGGCCCAGATCCGCCTTCAAGGATTTGTCTGCGACAACCCGCGGCGGGCCACGCAGGACGTGAAGCAGTCCAGGCCGGACCACGAGGTCTGGGTCTTAAGATGCAGCAATGCGACCTATCGGATCAGCCGCTATCCTGACCTTGCAGCGAAAGTCGAGCTGGTTCGATGATGGCCTCAGCACAACGGATGTGCTGAGCGCGGGCGAAGTCCATCACCGCGTATTTTGCTCGCATCGACGATGACGGGTTTCACGTCGGCCTTCGCTCGTTGGGCTTCGACGCACAAGTCGCTCAATCCTAACGTGCGGCTGTTGCGGTTATGACGCAGTTGAGATTTTTGCGGCTGATCTCCGACGATCTGTAATTGGTTGCCGCGTTTGCGGCGGGAGATTCGCGTATCGTATGCACGATAAGAAACTATTGGCGCTGATTTCTGCTGCCGCATAACACGGGGCTTTTCGACTTCCACTTTTTTCCGAGACCGCTCCGCCGGTCTGCATTGCAGAGCCTTGGCGACGGATTGTTGCGCCAGCAGAAGAACCAAGCTGGCTTTTGATTTTTTGTGACCTTGTAGGGCGTAGTTATGTTCCGAGTCCTGTTGCCCCATCTCAACGGCATTTTGTCGAAGCGCCATCCCAACGAAAAGGCGCGGATAGAGGCTCTCTCCAGCGACCCCTTGTTGTACAGCCCGCCGGCTTCGGCGTTCGTCGGCGCGGCCTTGGGCTGCTTGACGACTTTGTATCTCAGCGCATTCGGCCTGGCGCCTGCGATCGCGTCCGCGCTGGCGACGGCGCTGCTGTGTGGTCAGGTCCTCGTCATCAGGACTACAGGTCTTCTTCCCGGCGAATTGTTCACCTCGATCTATGGCGGGGCCTTTGGCGGCATGACGGCTAGTCTTTGGCGGCTCGCCGGCCCCCCATTCGATCAGTCGTACCTGGAGGTCGGCGCGCTCTGGATTTCCCTTTCGCTGTTCTGCGGCCTTGCGTTCGGCATTGTTGCCGCAATCGACTCGCGTTCGAGCCGCCCGATCGCGTTCGGCTACGGCGGAAGGTCCGGCGCAATCGCAGCGATCGCCTGCTTCATCTACTTGCAACTGGCCTCATGGACCACGGGTGACGAATTTTTCCGCGTCGCAGACGCCGACCAGACCGACATGGACGCGACCTCGGCATCGCTGACATGCATCGCCTGCCTGATGGGAACGTTTGCCACCCTGCTCGTTCTCCGGCGGTTGGACTTCAAGTTCGACAAGATCGCGGACAGAACATTCATTGCCTCCACGGTCGCGCTGTTCGGCCTGACGGCCTTGCACCTCATGGGTCTGAACGGCGCATTGGATGCCTTCTACGCCGGATGTTTCCTGGGAATGTCGACGCCCGAGCGACTGAAGGGACGGATCGAGCCGTTCCTCGGCGCCGTTTTGCTCAGCGTCGTACTGGTACAGGTCAAGAGGCTTTTGCCCGGCGTTGGCGGCAGCCTTGGCCTCGCAGCTTTTGTCACGGTGTGGATGCTCGTGATCCTGAAGCGGATCGCGTCGCGGCCTGCGTCTCCAGATCCCAGCACTTCGCACCGACCCCTGACGACTTCGCACTCGGCGCCGTCGGTCGATGCGATCACGGCGATCGTTCCGATAGCCACGCCCGCCGGCGTCAGTCCAGGCGTCGCACGGAAGGGCTCTTTCACGGCGAGACCGATGCGCACGATCGCCGGCGCCAGTTTGGCTGCGCTGGCGGTCGGCTGCCTCTTGCTCCCGAGCAAGCGAACCGAGGTCCTGGATACGACCACGGTGGCGCAAGTTGCGAGCGAGCCCTCGCCTGTCCCCCAGCAGCTCGCTTTGCTTCAGGCCAATCTCGCGCCCGAGGCTGAACGGCCGGTCGAAGCGCCGGCCGTCGCGGCCGTGGGTAGCGACGTCCCATCTGATCACGCCGAGCAAGCCGTTGAGAGGATCGCGCAGGCCGCGGAAGCACCAGCGAACGCGTCATCACCAGCTACCTCGGATGTTCCGCCGCTTCGCGCATCCGAGCCTGCTCCCGGCGAAGTCTCCGGCGGCGCGACGTGAATCGAGCGCGAAACTCTTTCACGACTTCCAGCAATGGCGAGCTTCGCTTCCTTCGAGCACCGCGGACTCCCGGCCGGCGCCGCTGAGGCAGGTTCGCCACCGTGCGCAGGTTGCGGGGGTGACGACCGCGGCATCCACGCCACTGCCACGCGCGCGCGAGAGACAGCCTGACCGCCTGATACCGCCTGCAGCCATCGGGCCCGCGCCGGTTCAACGCGCTCACACACATCGGCCCATCGCCCCGCAGGCTGCGGCGCAGCCTTCGACGGGACAAGCCTTCGATCGTGACTCGCGTGCGGGAATGAATTGAGCCTTTGCCACCTTCCTGTTGTTCTCCTGATACTGAGCTGCTTCCTGCCTGGCTTTGATGACATCAACGTCGCGCTTCGGTGTCTCAATCTTCTTTGACTTCCCTCCCCCTCGCAGTGGCCTCACGCCCCGGAAAAAGCGTGACGCGGCGCCGCACCCCATCTTGCAGCGCTGCCGGGTCGATCCCTACCTGACTCGGAGTTGCCGGACGGGACGGCTGTGGCGCGAGGGTCAGCGCGATGAATTACTTCCGAACTGCACTTCTGCTGGCGGGCCTCACGGCCCTGTTCATGGGCGTCGGCTATCTGATCGGCGGCGGCAGCGGCGCGATGATCGCGCTGCTGATCGCCGCCGCCACCAACCTGTTCGCCTATTGGAATTCGGACCGCATGGTGCTGTCGACCTATGGCGCGCAGGAGGTCGATGCACGCTCGGCGCCCGAGCTTGTCGAGCTCGTGGCTGAGCTCGCCCGGCGCGCCGGCCTGCCGATGCCGCGCGTCTTCGTCATGGAGAATCCGCAGCCCAACGCGTTTGCGACCGGCCGTAACCCGCAAAACGCGGCGGTGGCGGTGACCACCGGATTGATGCATTCGCTCAGCCGCGAGGAGCTTGCCGGCGTGATCGCCCACGAGCTCGCCCATGTCAAAAATCACGACACGCTGCTGATGACCATCACCGCGACGATCGCCGGCGCGGTCTCGATGCTGGCGCAGTTCGGCATGTTCTTCGGCGGCCATCGCAACAACAACAGCGGACCTGGCGTGATCGCGTCGATCGTCATGATGATCCTGGCGCCGCTCGCCGCCATGCTGGTGCAGATGGCGATCAGCCGCACGCGCGAATACGCCGCCGACAATCTCGGGGCGCGCATCGCCGGACAGCCGATGTGGCTGGCATCCGCACTGGTCAAGATCGAAAACGCCGCGCATCAGATCCCGAACATGGAGGCCGAGCACAATCCGGCGACGGCGCACATGTTCATCATCAATCCGTTGTCGGGTCACGGTGTCGACAATTTGTTTTCGACGCATCCGTCGACCGCGAACCGCATCGCCGCGTTGCAGCAGCTCGCCGCCGAACTCGGCCCGCGCAGCGCAACGCCTTCGGTTCGCGCGGAGCCCGACGGGTCCAATCGCGGTCCCTGGAATCGCTCCTCGCCTCCCCGCGGGCCATGGGGATGAGAACATGGGGATGAGAAGCGGATATTTTGTCAGCAGCATCACTCACAGTTGGACTATCAGACATCAGCGCGCATGACGGAGCTGTCTCGCGGCGCCGATGGCGCCCGAGCCTTGCTGAAGCGAAGACCCTCGCAATCGAGAGGGCGCAGGGAAGACCGGGTATCGACTGATACCCATGGCCCCCGTGCGTAAAAAATGCACGGGGCAGGAACCACAGGCTCAGCCGGAAATACCCGGCCTTCCCTGCGCAATGGTTTGACGGCTTACTCCGCGCTCTCCCCGGTGACCGGACTTTGTTGTCACCGTCGCCCCGCAAGACGCCAAAGCGTCTTTGCGGACTTAGCGCCAGCCATGGGACGCCAGGACCACGCGGCTTGACCGTCCGCACGACATCGCTCGTCGACGCACGAATGCGCTCTCGATGCCACGCGGCCACCGCTCCCCGCCTCCACGTTCGTGACGATCGCGATACGCCCCTCTTTGATCGAGGCGGGATGAGCGGAACGATGCGGCTGATTTGCCCGACACGCCAAGCGGAATATTTTTGGCGTGAGATCTGGACGAGTGGAATTGCGTTGAAAGCGCTGGCGAAATTAGATTTTTGGCGCAGCGGATTTTGGCGACCAAAATGGAGCATCGGCACGACGGCTTCGGGATTGCCGCGCCAGTTTTGCTGCTCTTTTCTAGCCTCGGAAAACCGGTTTCCACTTTTCCGGATCATGCTCAGCGGTGGAGACGCGAATGGCACGCATTGCAGAGATCGAGACCGGCTTTTACCGGATCCCGCTATCCATAACGCTGTCCGACAGCACGCATGGTGAAATAAAAGCATTCGAGCTGCTCACCATCCGCGTCCGTGATTCCGACGGGGCCGAAGGGGTCGGCTACACATACACGGTCGGACGCAATGGCGGCGCGGTCGCCGATATCATGCGGCGTGAGCTGCCCGAACTGGTCGTCGGCCTGGAGGCGGACGATACCGAAGCACTTTGGCAGCATGTGTGGTGGCGCTTGCATTATGGCGGGCGCGGCGGCCCGACGGTGCTGGCGCTTTCAGCGCTCGACATTGCCGTCTGGGATTTGAAGGCAAAGCGCGCTGCGTTGCCGCTCTGGCGGCTGTTGGGCGGATTCGACGCGAACGTTCCCTGCTATGCCGGCGGCATCGATCTCGACCTGCCGGTCGATGC
Organism: uncultured Alphaproteobacteria bacterium; assembly: GCA_963786015.1. Classification (GTDB taxonomy): domain Bacteria; phylum Pseudomonadota; class Alphaproteobacteria; order Rhizobiales; family Xanthobacteraceae; genus Bradyrhizobium. Next base: position 263,125 of record CAWAXO010000002.1, read on the forward strand.
GCTGCTGAAGCAGACGGACGACAATCTCGGAAAGGGCTTTCGTGCGATCAAGATGAAAGTCGGCCGGCCCGATCTCGGCTCGGACGTCGCGCGCGTCGCGGCGATGCGCAAGCATCTTGGTGATGGATTTCCGCTGATGGCGGACGCCAACATGAAATGGACGGTGGAAGAAGCCATCCGCGCAGCAAGGGCCTTGCAGCCTTACGACCTGACCTGGCTGGAAGAGCCGATCATTCCCGACGATGTCGCCGGCCATGCACGCATTCTCGCAGCCGGCGGCGTGCCGATCGCTGCGGGCGAAAACCTCCGGACGCTCTGGGAATTCAAGAGCTACATCGCGAGCGGTGCAGTCTCCTATCCGGAGCCGGATGTCACCAATTGCGGCGGCGTCACCTCGTTCATGAAGATCGCGCGTCTGGCCGAAGCGTTCAATCTTCCCGTCACGAGCCACGGCGCGCATGATGTCACCGTCCATCTGCTCGCGGCCTGCCCGAACCGTTCCTATCTCGAGGCCCACGGCTTTGGCCTCGACCGCTATATCGAACATCCACTGACGCTCAAGGAGGGAATGGCGGTCGCACCCCTGCGCCCCGGCCATGGCATAAACTTCGATTGGAAAGGCTTGGCCCGGCTGAGTGGATAGCACTTAGGGCATGTACTCATTGAGCGGCTGGCCGACTGATGTCCGGTTAACCCCCAACAGCGGCCCAAGAGCGGACATTCTCCGAGGTCGCAAATGGGCCATAACCGGAAATACAAGGTTCACTCGATCACCTCGTCGGCGCGGGCGAGGATCGAAGGCGGGATTGTGATACCCAGCGGCTTGGCGATCTTTAGATTGACAATCAGATCAATTTTGGTCGGCTCCTGGACGGGCAGATCGGAAGGCTTGGCGCCCTTGAGGATTCTTGTCGACGTAACCGGCGCATTGGCCGAAAATGGCTTTGATGTTAGGCATGTAACTCAAGAGACCGCCTGCATCGCTAAGAAGCACACTCGGCAGACGGTGCTCGCGCGCAAGGTCGCCCAAACGCGCCCGATGGCTGTAAGTAAGCGACGAGCCAAGCGCCACCACGGCTTCGGCGTGCGCCCTATCCATCGCGGAATGGCAGATACGTCACTATTGCCTGTGGTTGTGGGTGGGGCACTGGTAGTGAAAGCAGAGGAGAGGAATAGTAATGAACCGTGTTACGATAGCTCTAGTCTTTGTCCTGATCACACTATCGCCTGTTCATGCCCAATCTTCGGATTGGAACAGGACTATCCGCCGGCAATCCTGGTCCGGAATTGCTTACCGCGACGAGAACGCCTACCGTGAGCAAGTTGAACGTTCCTTAGACCCTTCCAATCTTTTTGTATCAGACTCACAGAAGGAACTGATCAGGAAGCAATACCTTGAATCCCTGCGGCATCAAGAGCAGCAGCGTATTCAACAGCAAGGGCAAAGATACGAGATAGAGCGGGAACGGCAGCGCTAGCGAACGCGGTATCAAACTCCCTTCAGGCCGCCTCCCGCAGGATCGCCTCGCAAACGATTGCGCAGCTGACGGCTGGTCGACGTCGGCTCTGGGTCAGACCCGGAAGAAACTCGCTCTGAGCACAACGAGTTCGCTCTTCCCGGGGCAGCCGACATAGAAGCGGACTTTGAAGGAAGTCCGCGTCGGGCCACTTGCGGAAGGCGAGCGATGCCCCGCACTGGAAACGCCGCCTAGTCATCTTGTCCCGTTACGGCGAGGTGGCTGGAGCCTCGACGAGGTCGCCGATGCAGAAATGCGCCATATGCGAGACGGCTTCGGGGCTGTGGTAGTCCCCGAATTCCGCAGTGGCTTCCTTGCCGGCATACATTCGGGCGATTCCGGCGCCACCAGGGTGATGGGGCGCCCACTCCGAAATGTCGTAGACTTTCCCCGAGACGATGATCCAGCAGTCGTCTCGCGTGTTGTGCAGGGCGACCTCTTCGCGCGTGACCGGGCGTGTACCGCTGGCGGGAGTGGCCGGCATCCAGAGCTGTCCTGTCATCCTGGCGTAGTTGGCCTTGGCGGCCCGCCGGAAGTCCCATGGCCCTAGCCTCTTGTATGGCAACTCAGTGCCGATATTGCGGGCGTCGTACGCGTAGATCCAGGAGTTGTCCTCGCCGCCGCGCTTGTCGTGGGCAAAGGCCGGGCTCACTCGCTCATCGACCTTTTCAAGCAACGCCTTCTGCTCAGCGGTGTCCTTGGCCCGCAAGTGGTCGAAGGCGAATTTGGAGCCGAGCTGGAAGCGAGTAGCGCGGTAATGACGCACACGCTCGTAGTGCAACATCGCCGTAGCCACATCGCGCTTGTGCAGAGCAAAGGCGCTGGCGAGCGCGGCGGCGTCCTCGAACGACTGTGCGGCACCCTGGCCAAAGGTAGGAAGCATCGGGTGCGCCGCGTCCCCAAGCAGACAGATACGCTCCTGCACCCAGGTTTCGAGCGCATCACGATCGTAAAGTCCCCACTTGGTCGGACGAACGATCGCCCCTGCCAGAGCGAGCAGGTCTTCGCGGCTGGCGCTCCCTTCGAACGCCTCGCCCACCTCGCGAAGGATCTCCTCGCGACCGACCGGAAACCAGTCGCCCTCCTCCTGCTCGAACACGGCAGAGTTGGGCTCATAGCGGGCGATCCACACGTTCAACAACTCGCCGCCGCGTACCCAATATGTCGTCGCCCCGCTTCTGTCGTTCCGGTGGCGATCCATGCTGAAGGAATTGATGGGATTGTTGTCCAGTGGGCTGCCGTCAGCCTGGCGGAGCGAGGCGACCGATGTCGCGCGGAATCAGTCCACGAAAGCAGGTCACCTCCGTCCAGCGCTTGGGACGCGGGTTCGGCCACGCCAGCCTTGCAACGTGGCGGAGTTGATTCCGTCGGCGCCGACGAGAACCTCTCCGGTGGCGGTGCGACCGTTCGAAAACGTCGCCGTCACCTCGTCGGCGGTCTGACGCAGCTGTGCCAGCCTGCAGTCCATGTGCACGGTGATCGGACACGGCGCCCCACTGTCAGGACCGAACTCGAACACCCGCTTGTACAGGCACATCAACAGATCCAGCCTGTGCATGTGGTGAAATCCGGCGCCGTCGCCCGCCGCGGTGACATGATCGAACGGCCTCTTCGTCACGCTGCCATCGGTGTTGAACTGCCGTGTCGATTCCAGAATTGCCGCCCGGCCACCATCGATTGCCCCGTGGGGGCCGCGCGGATCGCCGCCATCGAGGTCGACGCCCAGCCAGCGACATATCCGCGCCCCGTTGGGCGGGATGTTCAAGCCGGCGCCCGCGGTGCTGGGCACCTTAGTTTGTTCGTAGACATCGACAGATGCGAAGACGCCGGACTGCCGCAACGCCAAGGCCGTCATCAGCCCGCCCATTCCCGCGCCGATGATTACTGCCCGCATGTTTTCGTCCTTCCGGAGTAAGCGAACGTCCCTATTTTTCCCGCCCGCGCGCGGGTAGCAAGCAAGACTAGCCGCGGTGGGACGGGCGATAAAGCAACTTCTCGGGTTAACCAGAAAAGTGGGCCGAATCCGAATTGATAAAGCGCTGCGATCGCACCGAAACCCTATGGACATGGCCAAAGCCGTAAGGGAGAACGCAGTCCTCATGCCAATTTCGGGGAATGCAAAGATGAGGTTCGATGACGTCATTCTCGGCCGGCGAAGCATCAGGGGTTACAAGCCCGATCCGGTCCCGCAGGAATTGATCCGGGAAATCCTGGCGCTGGCGATGCGCGCGCCGTCTTCGATGAATACCCAGCCCTGGAATTTCTATGTCATCACCGGCGCACCCCTGGATCGCATCCGCCGGGGCAACACCGAGCGCAATCTGGCCGGCGTGCCACACTCGCGCGAGTTTCGAACTGGCCAGCCATTCGAGGGGGTGCATCGCGAACGCCAGATCGGCGTCGCAAAGCAATTGTTTAGCGCCATGGAAATCGCGCGCGATGACAAAGAGCGGCGGCAAGACTGGGTCATGCGCGGCTTTCGTCAGTTTGACGCGCCCGTGTGCGTGATCATTACTTATGATCGCGTGCTCGCATCCAGCGACGATACCGCCTTCGACTGTGGCGCCGTCGCAACCGCGCTCGTCAACGCAGCATGGTCGCGGGGACTGGGCGCCGTCATCAACAGCCAGGGGATCATGCAATCCCCCGTGGTACGCGAGCATGCCGGGATCGCGGACGATCAGGTGATTATGAAAAGCATCGCCCTGGGCTGGCCAGATGAGAGCTTCCCCGCAAATGCCGTCGTATCCGAGCGCAAGTCCGTTGAAGACGCGACGACCTTTGTGGGCTTCGGTGGATGAAACCTGGAAGCAAGAACAGGCCAAACACGGCGCGGTCCTAGAGAAAGGAAGTCTGCTTCGGGTCACAACCCGAAGAACTCTGTTTGAGCATATTGAGTTCGCTTTACCCCGGATGAGCGGAGATGGAGCAGACACGGCGGGTCGGCAGCTTCGGACCAGAAGCAGTCTCGATACCAGCCCCGCGTCTCATCAAGTCACGCCGGAAGGGCGGCCCGTTTAAGGGCTGCGAGCAACTCTTTCGCCAGAGGTCCCGCTGAGGCGGGGTTCTGGCCGGTGATGAGGCGGCCATCAACGACGACGTGAGGTTGCCAGTTGGATGTAGACGAGTATTCAGCACCCTCTGCCCTTAGCACGTCTTCGAGTTCGTAGGGTACGTCATCGCGGGCGTAGTCGTACTCTTCTTTCTTGGAGAACGACGTGAGCTTCTTACCGTGCACGAATGGCGTGCCATCACCGAGGTTCACGGAGCTGACGAAGGCGGATTTCGCCAAGGCGCGGCCGTTCGGAGAGGTCTTCCCCGATCTCGCCGCATCGATCCGCAAGGGACGCGGCCCAAGCAAATCGCCGACCAAGAAGCTGGTGTCGCTGCGCATCAGTCCCGAGGTGATCGAATATTTCAAATCGACGGGGATGGCTGGCAGTCGCGGATCGACGAGACCCTGCGCGAGGTCGTGAAACGCAAGGCCACCAAGCGCAAGGCTTCTGCCTGATGGCGAAACTAAAAGTCCCGGAGGCACGAAACCACCGGGTTCAGTCGCCGCTCGGCTGCTGGGAATAAGACTCCAGTTGGCTGGTCCGTTCGTTGCGCATTGAAAGCGGCGACGTGCCCACCAATTCCTTTAGACATTCTAGCTTTTGCGTTGCTATTTCTTCGGCTCGATTTCCGAAACAATTATGGTGACGCTGCCGGGTTCTGTGAACTTCGGTACATCGTCAACGATTGCCTTCCATTCTGGAGTGGCAGCGACCGTCTTCAAAGCATCGGGACTGTCGAACCAAAGTTCAGTAACGATATGATATGGAGAAGGAGCGCCCGCCGGACTTGGCGTCGGTCGCGCGACCTCGACCTTCTTTATCTCTTTGACGGCGTACACCATCGGCATGTGCTTGGTGAAGTAGTACTTGTCGAACTCTTCCGCGCTTTTTGGCTGATTATACAGAACGGTGATTTTCACTTCTCCAGCGAAGGCCACTGAAGACGTCAATAGAGAGGCTGCAACGACCGCCGGCTTAAACACACGCATGGCAATTCTCCATTTGATTCTGGAATACCCAGTAACGCCTTCCATCCTAGCTTGCTCGCCCGACGCCGAACAAGCACTCATCGGCGTGGAGAACGTGTCATTATTCTATGTAATGAAAATGCCGACAGTCTTCCTAAATGTCCGGAAAGGGAGAGTGACCATGAAACAGTCAGACCATTTCCGCGAGATGATTTAAAGTCCGTGTTCGGCCCTCAGTATGGAGCCTGCGCGCTCACCGATGATCACGCACGGCGCCATGGTGTTGCCGGTCATCGCTCGCGGCATGACGGAGCCGTCGGCGATCGTCAGCCCCTTCAATCCATAGACCTTGAGATTGCCATCAACCACGGCCCGTGCGTCCCGCCCCATTCTGGCTGTCGAACTGGGATGCCATTGCGGGACGATCGCATTGCGGACATATCGTTCCAGCGCGGCGCCATTGAGATCGCCGGGCAGCAGCTCCGAACGGGCGAACGGACGCATCGCAGACGAATTGCCCAGTTCACGGGTGAGCGCCAGGCACGCCAATGCCGCCTTCATGTCAGCGGCGTCGTTCAATATCCCCGTATCGACCTCGACGTCATCGCTCGGTTCAGGTCCGGTGAGCCGAACGCGGCCTCTGCTCACGGGCCGAACGACGCCCGGCGCGATGGACCAGGAGTTGAGAGGCGGTTGCAGTCGCGTTTCCTCGCTAATAAAGGGAAACAGGGGCTGCATCAGTTGCAGGTCGGGTGTATCGAGCCCGCGACCGCTCGAGGCGAATACGGTACAGCCGCTGCAATTGTTCACGAGCTCCAAGGGTTCGTCGCACGCCCATAGACATCCCGCGACGATGAAATGATCCTGAAAGTCCTGGCCCACCCCGGGAAGGTGCATAAGCACTTCGATGCCGTGGCGCGCAAGCTCGGCTCCATCACCGATGCCGGATTGCATCAGCAGCTTGGGCGTGTTGATGGCGCCCAATGACACGACGATCTCCGAATTGGCGGCGGCCGTCTGAAAACGGCCGGCCTTGACGAATTCCACGCCGGTCGCGCGCCCCTCGTGGATCTTGACGCGGGTGACGAGCGCATCCGTAAACACGGTGAGATTTGGCCGGTCCATGCAAGGGTAGACGTAGTCCCGGAACAGGGAATGGCGCTTGCCGTCACGCAGCCTGACATTGAACAGCGCGCAGCCGCCCTCGCCTTCCATCATCGCGCCATTCTGATCCGGATAGGTTGGTATTCCAACCGAACGCGCCGCCTCCATCATCGCCAGAACGATCGGATGAGGATCGGGAAGCGGCTGCACGAACAGGAGCCCGCCGGTCCCGCGGCGCTCCGGGTCGGGGTGGCCATGCCAATCCTCGATGCTGCGGTAGATATCGAGCACCGATGCGTAGCTCCAGGCGGGGTCGCCCGTCTCCTGTGCGATATGCTCCCAATCGTTGCGATGACCGCGGGACCAGACCATGGCATTGATGCTGGACCCGCCGCCCAACACCTTGCCCATCGACATCGGGAGCACGCGGCCGTTCAGGTTCGGATTGGGCTTTGCCCTGAAGTGCCAGTCACGCTCGGTTTGAAGATTTTGCATCCATTGATTGGAGAATGTGACCTCCGGCATGTCGTCGGTGCCGCCGGCTTCGAGGAGGAGAACGCTGACGGAGGGATTCTCGGCCAGCCGCCGCGCCACCACCGAACCCGACGAACCCGAGCCGCAAACGATGAAGTCGTAGGCAGGTGCCAAGGCCTCGGCCAGCCTCTTCTGGTTCTGGATGACCGCGCGCGCGAATGCCTGCTCGTCCTGAGCGCTGCCGTTCCTGGAAATGCCTGCCATTGAAAGACCTTTACGTGGTGGGTTAGGCATCGCCCGGCGATGACCAACTTCGTCCCGTCGAAATGACAAATCCACGCTTAGGTATATCTCTGGAGGGAACCGCGTCTTTGATGAAAGGCGTCCAATCAATTATTCAAACGCGCACTTGCCGATGGCCGGTGCGTTGTCGATCGACACGCCCCATCAATCCCGCGTCACGGCTGATTTCCCACGGTGAGCGCCTGGCGCGCAGCCGAAGCGTTGCTGGAATTTTCGGCAAAAGAAACCGTAATCGCTAAAGCCGGACGCGAAGGCGATCTCGCTGAGAGGCTGATCCCGCTCGAGCAGTTGCCTGCGCCGCAGCAACTGCTCGGCCCGCGAGAGCCGCAACGACTGGATAAAATGACCGCACGAGGTGCCGCGCGCGGTGAACAGTTTCTGAAGGTAGCGCAATGATATCCCGGCCTCGGCAGCCACCTGGCCGGGGCCTAAATTCGGGTCGATAAAACGTGCTTCGATGATGCCACGGATCCTGGCAAACAGTTTTTCAGTATGAGCCAGGTGGGGCAGAGGATCGGACGGCGCAAGATGCGCCCCGAGAAGATCATAGACCGCCAAATTCATGAACGCGTCGGTCTCCGGAGAAACCACCTCGTCACCATCCATCTGCTGCCGCACAAGTTGAAAGAGAGCCCGCATAGCGCGGGTCCGCCGCCTTGAGAGAGCGGCCGGCGGCTCGAACCCCAAATGCGAGACCAGCGTCTGGCGCGGTAAATGAAGACAAAGCCGCTCCGCCAATCCGGCTGGCTGGAAGAAGGTCAAGGGCTTCGTCGCGTCGACGACGGCCAGATCGCCCGGCTTCAGCTCGACAACCTCGTCATGCTGGGCGACGAAGGACGTGCCGCTGACTTGGAATACGGCACCATAGACGTCATAGCCATCCAGCCTGGTATGCCGATCGCTCCGCTCGATGCGCGGGCTGTTGGAGGCCACCTCGGCGGCGCCGAAGCTGTAAATCGTGACATTGCGCGACCAGCCAACGAAGGCCTTGGGTTCGACAAACTCCGGATCGAACTGCCCGCACGTCGAAATGATCGAGGCGCGCCACTCCTCGAAACCCGGGCCTTTGTAATCTGGGCCTTTGTAACCCTGGCCTTCTTTGTCAGGGATCGGCGCGGGCGCACGTTCAACGATTTTCCGCACGATCGACTTTCCTTGCGAAGAGGGCCGGCCCTGGCTGATCGCAACTTGCGCTCCATCGCGTCGCCGCAAGGCATTCGGCAAAAAATCAGGACGGAAACGGATAACGGCTTGACGACCGAGCCGATCTATTCGGCTGGCCATGCACAAAGGAAGTCAATTTCGAGTGAGATCACCGCAGAGCCGGTCCGCGCGTCGTCGGCGGTGTATGCGGTTTTGGGCAGGTCTGGTGAGCCCATCTTTTTGGCGCGCCACGGTCGATGACGAGGGGCAATATTGTTTCGCCACCGCGACAGTTCTAAATCACCAGGCTGCGACCGCTCCCTACGCTTGCTCAGTTACTAGCAGCGGGTTCATTCGCGCGGCTTCACGAGTTGCCTGGCGGTCTCGCGGAGGACAAATTTCTGGACTTTTCCCGACGCCGTCATTGGCAAAGCGTCCGCAAGCTCAAGTCGTTCCGGCCAATACGAACGCGCGACGCCTGACTGCTTCAGGAATTCCTGCATTTCTTCGAACTTGAGCGTGGCCTGTTCGCGCAGCACCGCGAAAGCACAAGGACGCTCCCCCAAGCGCGCATCGGGCATTGCAACGATTGCGACTTGTCTAACCGCCGGATGCCGGTACAGGACGTTCTCGATCTCCACGACCGGGATATTCTCCCCGCCCCGGATAATGACATCCTTCGAGCGGCCCGTGATCGTCACATATCCGTCTTCATCCAGCCGCGCGAGGTCGCCGGTGTCGAACCAGCCGTCGCCATCGACGTTGTAAAGTTCCGGGCGTTTGAGATACCCGACAAACGTGCTGGTGCCACGGGTCAGGAGCTTGCCGGCCTCACCTGCCGGCAGCACATTTCCTTCGAAATCGACGACGCGCAGCTCCAGCCCGAGCGTCGGCGTTCCGTCGGTCTCATAGACCTTTTGCTCGGGATCGTCCGGCCGCGTCGAACTGACCAGCAGGTTTTCCGTCATGCCATAGGCCGACAACACCTTGAAGCCGACATCTTCCCGCGCCCGCTTGACGAGTTGCCTCGGAATGGGCGCACCGGCCGACAGGAACGTATTCAGCGAGCCGGCGCCGCCTTCCCTCGATGCATGATCGACCAGGTCGGCTAGGAACGGAGTCGCGCCCATGGCGAACGTAACGCCATGGGCTCGCATTCTTTCAAGCGCGGTCTTGGTGTTCCATACGTCCTGCATGACGACCGTCGACCCGACAACGATCGGCGCGATCACGCCGAGAATGAACCCAAGCTGGTGAGCGAGCGGCGTGGCGGACAGGATAGGGTCAGTCGAGGTGAGTTGCAGGTGATCGATGCCCGGCAGCATGTTCTGGAGCAGCGTGCGCGTGGTATGCATCACGCCCTTGGGTTCACCCGTGGTGCCCGACGTGTAGAGCAACTGGACGACATCATCCGGTGTCGCCCGCCGCGCCTTGAATATATCCGCGGCGCCTGCCGGCACGTCGGTGCTAAGCAGCATCTGATCGAAACCATTGGCGTCGTTCGATCCGACGACAATGATGTGGTTCAGCGCAGGTAGCGATGACTGAATTCGCTCGAGCATCTGCGCGTGGTCGGTATCGCGGAACGTCTTTGGCACGATAACGACCTTGGATTCGGCAAGACCGAGCATGAAGCCGAGTTCGCGCTCGCGGAAGATCGGCATCAACGGGTTCGTCACCGCGCCGATCCGCAAGCAGGCGAGATGCACCGCGATGAAATGCCACCAGTTCGGTAACTGCACCGAGACGACATCGCCGCGCGCGATACCCAGGCCAATCAGGCTCCAGGCGATCCGATCGACGCGCCGACGCAGTTCGCCGAACGTCAGGTCCTGCCGCGCATTTGTTCCGTATTCGTAATTCACGATCGCGACGCGCTGCGGATATGCATCCGCCGCATCGTCGAGATAATCGACGAGCAGCCGTTCGTTCCATTGAGCCAGAAGCCCGCTGACGGAGGCCTTCTCAGCGCGAACCGTGTTGCCGCCCATGGCTGTTTTCCCTGATCCCGCCTGCAATTTTATTTTTACGTTTTCGTCATCGGTGCCGGCCGCTCACAAATCGTAGGCGAGCCTGACTCCCTCCTGGATCGCGCGAAGAGCATCAAGTTCCTCGGCATGGCGCGCGCCGCCGATCGTCGTTGCCTTCAGGCCGATCCGCCTTAACTCGTCCGCGAGTCCGGTATTCGGCAGTTGGCCAGCGCAGATCACAACGTTGTCGGCCGCAAAGGTTTTTGGTTCGCCATTGATCGAATAGTGCAGCCCCTCATCGTCAATCTTTTGATAGGAAACTCCGGCGATCGCATTGACGCCGCGGCCGCGCAGGCGATTGCGAAGAATCCAGCCGGTCGAAACTCCGAGCCGTTCGCCCGGGCGCGTTTGTCGTCGCTGAAACAACGTCACTTGACGGGGCGATGCAGATGGCTCTGCCTTTTTCAATCCACCGCGAGACGAAATTGTCTGATCGACGCCATACTCCTTGAGAAAATGATTGACCGGATTTTCAGCGCTTTCACTGTGCGTCAGGAGCTCGGCGACGTCGTAACCGATACCGCCGGTACCGATGATCGCGACGCGTTGACCGACTTTGACCCGTCCAAGGATGACGTCGGCATAGGACAGCACGCTGGGATGATCGAGCCCGTCGATTTCGGGCGCGCGCGGCATGATGCCGGCCGCGACGACGATCTCGTCGAAGGCCTCAGGCGAGAGGCTCTCGCCCGTCGCCCGAACGCCGAGCCGGACATCCACCTTCGTCAATTCGATCTGGCGGATGAAATACCGCAGCATTTCGTTGAACTCGGTCTTGCCCGGAATGCGGCGTGCCAAATGAATCTGGCCTCCAAGCTCGGCTTGCTCTTCGAACAGCGAAACCCGATGGCCCCGGCTGGCCGCAGTCGCTGCAACGGCGAGGCCCGCAGGCCCCGACCCGATGACGGCGATCCGCTTCGATCCGTTGCCGGGCGGCGCCTCGAATTCGATTTCGCGGCAGGCGCGCGGATTCACCAGACACGTCGCGATGCGGTCGGAGAAGATGAAATCGAGACATGCCTGGTTGCAGGCGATACAGGTGTTGATCTCATCCGGCCTTCCCTGCTGGGCTTTTCGCACGAAATCCGGGTCGGCAAGCAGCGGCCTCGCCATCGACACGAAGTCGCAATTGCCATTCGTGAGCAGTCTTTCAGCGACATCGGGCATGTTGATCCGGTTGGAAGCGACGATCGGGATCGAGATGGCCTTGCGCAGACGCTGCACGGCAAAGCCGAAGGCCGCGCGCGGCACGCTGAACGCGATGGTCGGGACCGGCGCTTCGTGCCAGCCGACGCCGGTATTGAAAATATCCGCACCTGCCGCCTGAACGGCTGCAGCCAGTTGATCGATTTCGTCGGCCGTCGATCCGCCCTCCACGAGGTCAATGGCGGAAATGCGGTACATGATGAGGAAGTCCGGCCCCAGCAACCGGCGTGTATGCCGCACGATCTCGACCGGGAAGCGATTTCGATTTTCGACGGATCCGCCCCAGCGGTCGGTGCGGTTGTTGGTCCTGGGGGCGGTGAATTGATTGATGAAATAGCCCTCTGATCCCATGATTTCGACGCCGTCATACCCGGCCTTCGCGGCAAGCGCGGCGCAGGCCGCGAAGTCGGCTATGGTTTGCTCGATTTCGCCGTCGGTCAGCGGCCGTGGAATCCGCGGATTGATTTGCGATCGAATATCCGACACGCCGACAATTCCGTCGTGCTTGGCGTAGCGGCCCGAGTGTAGAACCTGCAGCAGGATTTTCGCGCCGTGCCGGTGAACCTCATCGACGATCGATCTATGCGCCGGGAGATCCGCTTCCGAATTCAGGATCGGCGCACCCGGCTCGAGCCGGCCGGCTTCATTCGGAGAAAATCCTCCGGTAATGATCAACGCCGCCCCGCCTTTGGCCCGCGCCCCGTAAAAAGCGCGCTGGCGCTTGTCCGGCTCGTCGGCATGCTCCAAGCGGGTATGCATCGATCCCATGATGACGCGGTTGCGCAACGTGTGTGCGCCAACTTGCATCGGCGACAGCATGATTGGATAGAGCGAGTTGCCTGCTGATGACATGGGCGATCCTCCCGAGATATCCGGCCGTCGAAGAAGGCTCTGTTCCATCGCGTCCACCCTTTAACTCGCAAAAACCGGTATGCGGCGCTCTCTGAACGCTGCGAGCCCCTCATCGAGGTCGGGGCCCTGCAAGACCCGCAACCCTTCCTGCCGTTCGAGATGCAGGCCCTGCTCGAGGCTTTCCCGCGCGGCATGGCGGGCCAGCCGTTTGATCGTCGCAAGACCGGTACGGCTCCGCGAGGTGAGAAGCTTCGCATACGCCATCGCATCATCGCGCAAACGGTCAGACGGCGAGATGTGACCGACAAGGCCCCATTGCATGGCCGTCGAAGCGTCGATCCAGCGAGCGCTGTACATCAGGTCCAACGAACGGCGCAGTCCGAGCGCCTGCGTCAGTCGTTGAGAGCCACCCCAGCCCGGGATCAGACCAAACGCGGCGTGCTGATCGCCGAACCGGGCATCCTCGGCCGCAAACAGCACGTCGCACGCCAGCGCAAGTTCGATGCCCCCGGCGAGACAGAGACCTTGAACGGCTCCGATGACCGGCAGCGGGCTCGCCTCGATGCGGTTCAACGTTGCATGACCGAGCTCGAGAAATTCGCGCAGATCGTTCTTGTTGCCACGCACGGCTTGCACTTCATCGAGCGCCGCACCGGTGCAGAAGTTCTTGCCGGCTGCGACGATGAGGATAGCTCGCGCTTCCCCCTCATGTTCAAGCCGCTCCAGCGCTGCACCGATTGTCGACCACATCTCCCGCGTCAGGCAATTGAAGACGCCAGGACGGGCCAATTCGATGACGCCTATCTTGTCGCGCAGCGACACGTCGATCGAAGGACCGGTATCCGCCCGCTCTGTCGCGGCGCTCACAGCGGGCACTCCTGCGGAAACGCCGGCTTGCGCTTCTGAAGATGAGCCTCAAGGCCCTCCTTGACCTCCGGCCCGGTAAAGCCGAGAAATTCCAGTGCGAGCGACGCGTCAAACGTGGGTCCGGCCTGGCGAAGCCAGTTGTTGAGGGCGTACTTCGTCCAGCGGATCGCGCTCTGCGGTCCCTCCGCCAGGCGAACGGCAATTTCCAGCGCCTTCGCATCGAGCTCCGCGTCTTCGACGCAAAGTGAAACTAGCCCGATACGTTCGGCTTCCTCACCGTTCAACTGGTCGCACAGCAGCAGGTAGTATTTCGCTTTTGCCATACCGCAGAGCAACGGCCAGACGATGGCGGCATGGTCGCCGGCGGCGACGCCGAGCCGCGTATGGCCGTCGATGATTCGCGCCGTCTTCGAGGCAATCGACACATCGGCGAGGATGCCGCATACTAATCCGGCGCCAACAGCGGGACCGCGAATCGCGCTCACCAGCGGCTTGGAACAATTGATGACGTTGTAGACGATATCGCGCGCTTCCTTCCAGTTCCGCAGCCGCGTCGCATGATCGCTGATGATCTCCTCGATCATCCCGAAATCGCCGCCGGCCGAAAACACCGGTCCCGCCCCCGTGATGATGACTGCCGAAACAGCCGGGTCCGAAATCGATGTCGCGCCAGATCGTGCCGAGCTCGGCGTGCATGCGGGCATCGGCCGAATTCATCTTGCCGTTGGTCATCGTGAGCCGGAGCACGCGGGCATGGGGCCAGTCGATGCGCAGGCGCTGGTAGGAGGCGTATCGATCAGCGGCTCCAAGAGGTTCAACAGTCTCGTTCATGGCGTCCTCCAAAGATTTATCGTGTTCAAACCATCGAGTAGCCGCCGCTGACGCTCAGCGTCTGGCCGGTCACGAAGGACGCTGCGTCGGAAGCCAGGAACAGAACCGCCGGCGCGATATCGGCGGGCGTGCCCAAACGCCGCAAGGGATAGGCCTTGCTGATCCGGCTGCGCATGTCGTCGTTGAGCCAGACCTTCATCTCGTCGGTTGCCCACAGGCTGTTCGGACTGATCTCTTCGTTCGACGACGGCAGCGTCGTCCCCGGGCAAACGACATTGAACCGGATGTTGTGCCTGCCGTTCTCGCGTGCGAGCGTTTTCGACAACGCAATGACGCCCGCCTTGCAGGCGCCATACACGCCTTCGCGGAATTCGCCGATGCGACCGGCATCCGAGGCAATGCTCACGACGGCCCCCCCGGCGCGGCCGATCATTCCGTCCAGAACCGCCCGGGTACAGTTGATCATTCCCCAGAGGTTGACCTGGATTTCCTTTTCCCATTCGGCACGGGGTTTCTCGACGAATAGCCGATCGATGACCCAGCCGGCATTGTTGACCAGAATGTCGATCCCGCCGAAATCATCTTCCACCTTGGCGACCATCGCCTGGACGTCAGACCCAGCTGGAGACGTCGGCTGTCACAGCGATCGCCTTCGACGCGCCACGCGCCAGGGCCTCAGCGGCGACTGTCTTTGCGCGGTCCGCATCGATGTCCGCGATCGCGACCGCGGCACCCTCGTCCGCAAACGCCAGCGCAATCCCACGGCCGATGTTCGACGCCGCGCCGGTCACGATGACGGCTTTGTTGTTCAGATTGAGTTTCATCTCGGCTCCCTAAACATACTATCCAAATAGTATGTAAATTCGCAAAGCGTTGAATGAGGTCGTTTTTCGCAGCGCGTCCTGACCCGGTAGTGCTTGAAAAAGCGGCGCCTTCCCCGATGTTCTTGGTTATCAATTTGCTTGACCAATAATACTATCCAACTAGTATGTCAACTATCATGGAGAAGTTTTTGAATTCGCTCCCCCGCCTGCCCTGCAGCCGATGTGGACGACATGGAGACGTTCGACAAACCGCTTGAGCGTCAGCGCCCTATCTGCTCTCAGACGCTTGATTTATGAACCCAAATCCAAACGGCTATTCAAGGAGTTGCGTGGTGGCAAGACCCGCAAGCAGGACGCAGAAGAAAACAAAACTGGAGCAACGCGAGGCCAGCCTCGAGAAGCTGCTCGCGGCCGCGCGGCATTTATTCGTGTCGAAAGGCTATGCATCGACCACGCTCGAGGAAATCGCCGCGGCCGTCGATATGACGAAGGGGTCGGTCTATTTCTATTTCGGAAGCAAGGAAGCGGTGCTGTTGGAGCTATTGAAGCAGGCCGAGCAGATCGTCGTGGATCCCGTGCTCAAGTCGATCGAGATTTCCACGGGCACCGCCACTGACAAGCTGGTCGGATTTCTTCATCACCAAGCCAGGCTCGGCGTGACCGACCGTGAAAACATGCTTCTGATTATCCTGATGTCTCTGGAGTTCGAGGATGGTCCGGTCGCCAAGAAGGTCAAATCGCTTTACCAGAAGCTATATGACGGCCTCAACAACGTCATTCGGGAGGGACAAAAAAACGATGAGTTTCGCAACGATGTTCCGAGCCGGGAAATAGTCTCGATCATCGTCGCAAATCATGACGGCACCTTCCTGGAATGGTACCGGCGCAGCGACGAATTGAGCGGCCCCAAGCTGGTTCGAGCGATGAGGGGAATCATCATTTCGGGCCTGACGAAGTAGAACTCGATCCGCGATACTTTTTCGCCAGGCTGTTAGCGGCGTTCTTGCTCGTGGAAAAGGCCCAGAGCTCGCAATAGTCCGTCCCGTCCGCAAGGTCCAAGCAGGCGGGGATGGTCGCGCCTGACGTAACTGGAAAACTGGCCGGCGCGTGTCCTTCCCCGCTGCGATGTCGATCACCCCGTTCTTGATGATCTTCGCGACGGCGTCGGCCGTTCCGTTCGACAAGCATTGAAAGTTGGTCTCGGCGAAGTTCGCCAGATCGCAGCCTTGTCGCCCGTCGCCGTTGTTCGCCATGCGCCCAGCCGCTCAACCACCAGTTTGTCTTTTGCCAAGCGCACAAGAGCACGGCTGACCTTTGACGGAGAAGGCTGGGCGGTGAATGGGAATGCTTATTAATCTTGGCGATGCAATCGGCAGCACTCCTACCGAAGGGATAGCAAAAGTTCTGGATCGCTCTAGACAAGAAACGATACGCAAGGAACCGACGCTCTTCTAAGTCGAAACGGCGTCTCGCCTCGAAGTTGCCCCAAAATCGCGTGATAAAATCGTAAGCGGCAGTCCTTTTTGAAAAGGAGGTCGCTCATGAGTATACGAGTTCCATACGCACTCTATTGGGCTTTCATCTTCTCTGGTGGTGGCCCCATGTCTCGCTTCCTCGCTCGTTCGAGAGGAGGACCGCGATGAACATCCCGCTCCATACATCGAATGGCGCAGAGCTTGAGTTTGCTTTGTGCTTCTTCTGCCGGAACATTTTGCCGGACAATCCGCGATTGAGAACTTCGGCAAAAACATCAATCGGCCAGCGCAACTTCTGCGAACAGTTGGAGAAGCCGCCCGAGCAGCGCTGCTTGCAGGAGTTTCGCAAACGGTTCCGCTAGATCGCGAGGATAGTCTATGCAGTCTTTTCTCCCCCGGGGGACTGCATAATCACACCCGCACGAACTTGAGTTCGGGTGCTTTTTGTCCGCGCAACCGCTCGCGTCCTATCGCAGATATTTTGCGTCGGACGCCAACACCGACGTCGTGCCTTTCTTGAAGCATTCGATCGCGCCCCACAGCGCAGCGCATTCCGACCGCATCTTCATCAACTGCGCGGAATCATTGTCCGGCATCAAATGATAGCCGTCGGCGTCCCGCCGCATCCGTCTCAGCTGTGGTTCCAGGTCCCAAATGCCGTCATGGCGAGCTACTTATGCGCAAGTACCTAATGCGGACCTAAGCGCTTACCCGACCTAAGCTAAATGATTGGAATCGTTGGTAGCGGGGGAGGGACTTCGAACCCCCGACCCCAGGATTATGATTCCCGTGCTCTAACCAGCTGAGCTACCCCGCCACGTGTCCGCCAAAGGCCGACAAAATAAGCCGCCATTCGCGAATGGCGGCTTATAGGAAACAGCTCTTACGGCTGTCAAGCAAACACAGGTTCTGGCGCCAACCCTTTGCGGCGGACACCTTATTTCGGCCGTTGGTGACCAGCGGCCGGCGGCTGTCTGGCCCGAACGAGGCTATTTCGGCCGCACGGTCGGGTCACCGCCGGGGCTGCCGGGCGGCGGGATCACTGGGGTGTTGCCGGTGTCGGGCGTAGGCGCCCGCATTTCCGGATCGACGCCGGAGGGCGGGCAGATCACGCCGTCGGATTTGGCGAGCTTGTCGCCGAGCGGCTCGCCTGAGCGGCCGACGGTCGAACCATCCGGGGTCGCGGCACTACCGGTGGTGCTGTTGGGCGCCATCGGCGCGCAATTTGCGGAGCGCGCCGGTGCGGGCGGCGCGGTCTGTTGCTGTGCCGGAGTCGCGGGATCCGGCGGTTTCTGCGCGCTCGCGATGCCGCAGGACATCATCAGGGCGCACGACGCGATCATTGCATGTCTGGTCCACATGCAGAGCAAAACGATTGCCGCGTGCGGATGTTCCGTCACTGCGAGCTTTTCGGTTCTGATTGAATCAGAACCAAAAGCGCCAGATTCTTGTTTTGACGCGTCTTTCTTCGCGCGCTCAGATTTGAAGTTCACGATTTAAGGTAACGGATCAGCGAGAAATGCCCCATCGGCGGCATCGGGCGGCGCTCGGCCAGCGTCACGCCGTTATGCCGCGCCGCCCACTTCACCAGCCGCTCCCACGGGAACTCCGGCCGCCAGCCGAGCCGGCGCGCCAGCGGCGCAAAGGCGAGCTCGAAGACGCGGCGCGGCCCGCCCTCGGCGCCGATGTGATTGACCAGGATCAATTCGCCGCCGGGCTTCAGCACGCGCACAAAATCATCAAGCGTGCCTTCCGGATCGGGCACCGCGGTGATGACATATTGCGCGACCACCGCATCGAAGGAGGAATCCGCGAACGCCAGGTTCTTCGCATCCATCACCGCGAGCGTCTCGACATTGGAAAGCCCGAGCGCGCGCACGCGCTGCTGGGCCTTGCGCAGCATCGGCTCGGAAATATCGACGCCGCAGATCCGACTTTTGCGCGAATAGTCCGACAGCGACAGCCCGGTGCCGACGCCGACATCGAGGATGCGTCCGCCGATCCGATCGGCTTCCGCGATCGTCGACTGGCGGCCGTGATCGAACACCTTGCCGAACACCAGATCGTAGACCGGCGCCCAGCGCCCATAGGCTTTCGCGACCCCCTCGCGGTCGATGTCCGCCGCCATGCCCCCTGCCCTGATTGTTATCCGCGCATCGCCTCGGCGAGCGGGTGCGACTGCCGCCGCGCCTGCCATGTGCTTCGCGGCCGCGCTCTGGATGAAGCCGCCGCCGAGCACGCGCGCCTGACCTGACGGCGCATCGTAGAACACGCAGGCCTGTCCGGGAGACACGCCCTCCTCGCCGGCGACGAGTTCGACTTCGTATTGACCGTCGCCGCCGCGCAGCCAGGCCGGCTGCGGCGCGCGGGTCGAGCGCACGCGCACGAACACTTCGAGCCCTTGGCCGACCGCACGATCGAGCGCGCCATCGCCGATCCAGTTGACGTCGCGCAGCGTGATGCGGTCCATCCGCAGCGCCTCGCGCGGGCCGACCACGACGCGGCGCGTCGCGGCGTCGAGCTTGACGACATAGAGCGGCGCGGAGGCCGCGATCTTCAGGCCTTTGCGCTGGCCCACGGTGAAATGCACAATGCCCTGGTGATGGCCGAGCACGCGGCCGCCGAGATCGACGATGTCGCCGGGCTCCATCGCGTTGGGACGCAAGCGGCCGATGATGTCGGTGTAGCGGCCGGTCGGCACGAAGCAGATATCCTGGCTGTCATGCTTGTCGGCGACCGTGAGATCGAAGCGCCGCGCGAGTTCGCGCACCTCGGGCTTGGTCATGTCGCCAAGCGGAAAGCGCAGATGGTCGAGTTGCTGACGCGTGGTCGCAAACAGGAAATAGCTCTGGTCCCGCTCGGAATCGGCCGCGCATAACAGCGCGCGCGCGCCGCCGGCGAGCCGCCGCGACGCGACATAGTGACCGGTCGCGAGCACGGAGGCGCCGAGATCGCGCGCGGTCGACAGGAGGTCGCGGAACTTGATCGCGCGGTTGCACTCGATGCACGGCACCGGCGTCTCGCCGGACGCATAACTTTCGGCAAACGTGTCGATCACGGATTCGCGGAAGCGATCTTCATAATCGAGCACGTAATGCGGAATCCCGATCCGCTCGGCGACATTGCGCGCGTCGTGGATGTCCTGGCCGGCACAGCAGGCGCCCTTGCGATGGGTCGCGGCGCCATGATCATAGAGCTGCAGCGTGATGCCGACGACGTCGTAGCCTTGCGACTTCAACAGCGCAGCTGTCACCGACGAATCGACGCCGCCGGACATCGCGACGACGACCCTGGTGTCCTGCGGCCGGCCTTCGAGATCGAGACTGTTCAGCATGGTTCGGGTCACTGATGCGGTCGCGGGCGCCATCGGACGCGAGGCCCGCGATCAAAAGAGGCTACCTTGCGACGAGGAGCCGGTGTTTGAGCTAGCTCACAAAACGGTTCCGAAAAGCGCTGCCTTGTCGGAAACGGGCGAAGTCAGCCTTTAATATAGGCGGCATTCCCCTGACGCAATCAAGCGAGCCGGTTTTGTAGAGGATCTAGCAGGCAAATCTTGCCGCCGGGCAGAAAAGGAACACCGCCCGAGGTCTCCGTATTTTCCCGGATCAAATGACAAGATATTGAAAAGAAAAGGTTTTTTACGTCGCCGGAGCTGGCCCGCTCCTTGCTGACCTCTCCTGCGAGTTTCATTGTGAGAGGCCGCCGTGTTCAGTGTAACGCCAGATGTTGCTGCCAGTGCGTCCTACGCCAGTACGCCGTCGAAGACCGCTGCCCGCGACGCTGTCGCCGGCCGCCGGCAGCTTCGCCTCGCTGGTCGACGACAGCATGCAGCCCGATCCGACCCCGCCGCCGCAAGCGCCGGATCCATCCTATTTGCCGCCGCCGCGGAACTCGGCGACCGACCCGTCGCCGCGCGACGCGTCGTCTTCGAGCCAGACATCTTCAAACCAGGCATCGTCGAACCCGTCGGACAATTCGTCCGGCACATCGCAATCCAACGGTGACGGTCCACCGGACTCCGGCACGACAGCCGACGCTCCCGAGCCAATCGACAGCAAGCCGGCGTCGTCGAAAGCCGGTGACGGTAAGTCGACCGGCAAAAGTTCGGCCGGCAAGGGCTCGTCGGACAAATCATCGATCGACAAGACCTCGGACGATGCATCCGCCGCTGCCGCGGCGGCCGCAGCCGCGCAAGGCGGGACGCCGACCGTCAACGCGGTTGCGACCGCGATCCCCTCGCTTCCCGATCCCGCGAATGCAGCCGCGCCCGCCGCGGCGTCGTCCGATGGCGCCGGCGGTCCGCTTGCGATCGCCGCAGCAGCGATCGCGGCTTCGTCTTCAGGTTCGTCTGCGGCTTCAGCAGCCGGCGCGGCGCAGGCGCAGGCCGTCACCGGTCTCGGACCACAGGTTGCCGGCGCAAATCCGCAAGACAAACCTGCGACCGCAAAGGCCTCGGGCCAGACAGCAGCAGCCGACGCGGCTGCCAAGCAGGCCGCGGCCACACAGGTCGCGCCCGACACGACAGCCGATGACGCAGCGCTAGCCGCCGCGTCTGTCGCAACCGATCCGGCTGCCGCGAAGGCTGCGAGCGGTCTGAAGACACAAGCCGCAGCCACGGGCAAGACTTCGGCAAAGAGCGCCAACGCCACGCAGGACCCGCAGGCTCCTTCGACAATGGGCACGACCGATCCCGCCCACGACAAGACCGTGCAGGCACAGGCTGGTAGCGGCCAGCAGGATGCGAACAACACGCTTGGCGATGCGGCCAAGTCGTCCGGCCAGGGCGCGCAGGCCGGCGCCGGTTCGTCATCCCACGATCGCTCTGCTGTGTCGACGAATCCGCAATTCTCGGTCACGGCGCTTGATTCGAGCGCACAAGCCGCGAATGCGCTGCCGCAGCAGGTTTCGTCGATCGCGCCGGCCACCCCGGCCGCGGCGATGACCGCGACCCAGCAGACCTCCGCGCCGGTGCCGGTGAGCGGGCTTGCCGTCGAGATCGCCGCCAGCGTGCAGAGTGGCAAAACCCAATTCGACGTGCGGCTCGATCCCGCCGAGCTCGGCCGCATCGATGTCCGCATCGCCGTCGACCGCAACGGCCAGGTGACCTCGCATCTGACCGTCGAGAAGCCCGAAACGCTGTCATTGCTGCGGCAGGACGCGCCGCAACTGCAACAGGCGCTCAACGACGCCGGCCTGAAGACCGGCAGCGGCGGTCTGCAATTCAGCCTGCGCGACCAGTCCTCGTCCGGCCAGAACAACGGCAACAACAACCAGCAGTCCGCGCAACCGCAGCGGCTGATCGTCAGTGACGACGATAGCGTGTCCTCGGCCGTGATCGGCCGGTCCTACGGACGCACGCTCGGCTCCAGCGGCGGCATCGACATCAGGGTCTGACGGAGACGGACATGGCGACGACAAGCGCAACCACAGCCCCTCCCGTCGTTTCCGGCACGACGGCGCAAACCTCGACGTCTTCGTCGAGCTCGAGCTCGAGCACCAGCTCGGTCACCGACGGCACGCTCGCCGGCAACTTCCAGACCTTCCTGACGCTGCTGACGACGCAGTTGCAGAATCAGAACCCGCTCGATCCGCTCGACACCAATCAATTCACCCAGCAGCTCGTCGAATTCGCCGGCGTCGAGCAGCAGCTCAAGACCAACGACCAGCTCACCAGCCTGATCTCGCTGCAGCAGACGACGTCGGCGACGCAGGCGCTCGGCTTCGTCGGCAAGACCGCGGTGGTGAACGGCAGCACCACGGCGCTTTCGAATTCGCAGGCGACCTGGGACTTGAACGTTCCCACCACCTCGACGGTGACGATCTCCATCGCCAACAGCGCGGGCCAGACCGTCTTCACCGGCAACTATTCGGCATCAGCCGGCAACGATCAGCCCTTCACCTGGAACGGCCAGGGCAATGACGGCACGCAATGGCCGGACGGCCAGTACACGATGACGGCGACAGCGCAGGACTCGACCGGCAATTCGGTCGCCGTCTCGACCGAGATCTCGGGCACGGTCGATTCCGTCGACCTCACCCAAAGCCCACCGCTGCTGTCGATCCAGGGGCAGAACTACACAATGAGCCAGATCAAGCGGATCGGCACGTAGCCACGCCAACGCAAGGAATTTAAGGAAAAATTAACGGTTCATTCACGATTCGGCCCGACCATCACGCGAGTACGCGCGTCATCGGTTCGGCGGATTGTAAGCATTTTCGAGGAGGATCTGATTGCAGCCGCAGGCTTAGGCAAATTTTAAGCCGCCGCGCGTAGGTTGGTACCGTGAGTTCAGTGGTTAAGAGTTTGTGAGTACGCCATGACAGAACCCCACCGCCCGAGGGTGAAATACGTCATCGGGCCAGACGGCAGTCCGCTAACGATAGCCGATTTGCCTGCGCCCGGGACCAAACGCTGGGTCATTCGCCGCAAGGCTGAAGTCGTTGCTGCCGTGCGCGGCGGGCTCCTCTCGCTTGAAGAGGCCTGCAGCCGCTACACGCTGACGGTCGACGAATTTCTGTCCTGGCAGTTCTCGATCGATCAGCACGGTCTTGCCGGACTGCGCACCACCCGCATTCAGCAATATCGCCAGTAATCGCGCTCGCTGCATCGGCGTGACGAAAAAAAATCGGCCTCATGTCGCGAGGCCGATTTTTTTCGTTTGCTTTTCGTCGCGCGCTTTTATGCCGTACCCCTTAACCTCCGTTAACCATATTGAAACTATCCCATAGGCAATAATTGCCCACTCGGCCGGTTGGTGCCGAAACTGTGGGGCAGTTGGTTTGCAAGGTCTCTTCGACTTTCTGAAACGTCTGGGCGCGGCCCGGCTGATGGCCATGATCGCGGTGACAGCCGCGCTGCTCGGCTTCTTTGCTTTCGTCATCATGCGGGTCACCACGCCGCAAATGACGACGCTGTTCACCGATCTCAGCATGGAGGACTCCTCCGGCATCATCAAGGATCTCGAACGCCAGGGCATCCCGTTCGAGCTGCGCAACGAGGGCAGCATCATCCTGGTCCCAAAGGACAAGGTCGTGCGGCTGCGCATGAAGCTCGCCGAGGGCGGGCTGCCCAAGGGCGGCGGCATCGGCTACGAGATCTTCGACAAGTCGGATGCGCTCGGCACCACCAGCTTCGTGCAGAACATCAATCACCTGCGCGCGCTGGAGGGCGAGCTTGCCCGCACCATCCGCGGCATCGACCGCATCCAGGCGGCGCGGGTTCACCTCGTCCTGCCCGAGCGGCCGCTGTTCTCGCGCGAGACGCCGGAACCGTCCGCGTCGATCGTGGTGCGGGTGCGCGGAACGCTCGAGCCGCAGCAGATCAACGCGATCCGCCATCTGGTCGCATCCTCCGTCAACGGACTGAAGCCGCAGCGCGTCTCGATCGTCGACGAATTGGGCCAGCTTCTGGCCGATGGCGCCGCCAGCGACGCCGACCAGGCGGTCGGCGACGAGCGCCGCGCCGGCTTCGAGAAACGGATGCGCAAGCAGGTCGAGGACATCGTCTCGTCGGTGGTCGGCCAAGGCCGCGCCCGCGTGCAGCTCTCGGCCGATTTCGACTTCAACCGCGTGACCCAGACCTCGGACACGTTCGATCCCGAAGGCCGCGTGCTGCGTTCCACCCAGACCCGGGAAGAGCAGTCCGCGAGCAACGACAGCAACGGCCAGGTCACCGTCAACAACGAGCTGCCGGGCAACCAGCAGGGCAGTAACGCCGCCGCCCGCGACCAGAGCAAGAAGACCGAGGAGACCAACAATTACGAGATCTCCCGCACCACCAAGACCGAGGTGACCGAAGCCGGCCGCGTCAATCGCATCTCCGTCGCCGTGCTGGTCGACGGCAGCTACGGCAAGACCGAGAAGGGCGACCTCGTCTACAAGGAGCGCAGCAAGGAAGAGCTCGACCGCATCGCGACCCTCGTCCGCTCCGCGATCGGCTTCGACCAGAAGCGCGGCGATCAGGTCGAGGTCGTGAACCTGAAATTCGCCGAAGCGCCCGCGGTGCCGCAGATCTCGGAGCCGAGCGGCCTGCTCGGCATGGTGCAGTTCACCAAGGACGACGTCATGTACATCATCGAGCTCGGCGTGATGATGCTGCTCGGCCTCGTGGTGATGTTCATGGTGGTGCGGCCGATGGTCAAGAAGATCCTCGAACTCCGAGGATGCCGTCAGCCTCAACGGCCCGGTCGCGGCGCTCGAAGACGCCAGTGCGAAGCCGGCCGGCTCCGGCCAGGCGCTGGTGCCCGGCCCAACGGCCGCGCAATGGCTCGACGTCGCGCAGGTGCAGGGCCAGGTCCACGCCCAGTCCGTCCATCGCGTCGGCGAGCTCGCCGAGCGCAATCCGAACGAAACCGTCGCCATTGTTCGCCAGTGGCTGAGCGAAACCCCATCGTCCTGATCTGAATTTTGTGATCCCACATGGCCGCGCCGAACGCTAATTCGAACGACATCACCCAGGTCCTCGCCAGCCTCGCGCCACGACAGGCTGGACGGGCCCAAGCGGACATCCCCGGCCCGCAGCGCGCAGCAATGCTGATGCTGGCGCTCGGCGAGCAATATGGCGGCAAGGTCTGGTCGCTGCTCGACGACGACGAGGTGCGCGAGCTGTCGCTGCAGATGTCGACGCTCGGCAACGTCGAGGCCGAAACCGTGGAAGACATGCTGCTCGAATTCGTCTCGCGCATGTCGGCCTCGGGCGCGCTGATGGGCAATTTCGACGCGACCGAGCGGCTGTTGCAGCAATACCTGTCGCCGGACCGCGTCACCGGCATCATGGACGAAATCCGCGGTCCCGCCGGCCGCAACATGTGGGAGAAGCTTTCCAACGTTCAGGAAGAGGTGCTCGCCAACTATTTGAAGAACGAATATCCGCAGACCATCGCAGTGGTGCTCTCCAAGCTGAAGTCCGAGCACGCCGCGCGCGTGCTCGCGATCCTGCCCGAAGACATGGCGCTCGACGTCGTCGGGCGCATGCTGAAGATGGAAGCGGTGCAGAAGGAGGTCATCGAGCGGGTCGAGCAGACGCTGCGCGTCGAGTTCATGTCGAACCTGTCGCAGACCCGGCGCCGCGACGCCCATGAGGTGATGGCGGAAATCTTCAACAATTTCGACCGCCAGACCGAAACCCGCTTCATCACCGCGCTGGAAGAAGAGAACCGCGAGTCGGCCGAGCGCATCAAGGCGCTGATGTTCACCTTCGACGACCTGGTCAAGCTGGATTCCGGCTCCGCGCAGACCCTGATGCGCCATGTCGACAAGGACAAGCTCGCGGTCGCGCTGAAGAGCGCCAATGAGGAGGTCAAGGGCTTCTTCATGGGCAACATGTCCTCGCGCGCCGGCAAGATGCTGATGGACGACATGGCCGCGATGGGCCCCGTCGCGCTTGCGCGACGTCGACGAGGCACAGGCGTTGCTCGTCAACCTCGCCAAGGATCTCGCCGCCAAGGGCGAAATCACGCTCACCAAGAATCGCGCCGACGACGAGCTGGTGTATTGATGGCAGCGCCTGCGAAATTCCTGTTCGACACCGACTTCTCCGCGCCGGACCGCTCGCGCGAGAAAGCCGCAAGCGCCGCCGAGGTTGCGCAGAAGATCGCGGCCGCCGAGGCGCGCGCCTATCGCGACGGCTTCGACGCCGGTCAGCGCGAGGCGCAGGCCGAGAGCAGCCGCCGCACCGCGCTGGCGCTCGAAGAAATCAAGATCGGCCTGCAGGGCATCGGCGCGCGCTTTGCCGGCATCGAGACCAGGATGGAGACCGAGGCCGTCGAGGTCGCGGTCGCCGTCGCACGCAAGCTGTGCGGCGCCCTGATCGCCAGCGAGCCGCTCGGCGAGATCACCGGGCTCGTCGCCGAATGCTTCTCGCATCTCGTCGCCACCCCGCATCTCGTCGTCCGCATCAACGATCAGCTCTACGATCTGGCGCATCGGAGCATCGAGCAGATGGCCAAGGCCTCCGGCTTCCAGGGTCGGCTCGTGATCCTCGCCGAGCCCGAGATCGCGAACGGCGACTGCAGGATCGAATGGGCCGACGGCGGCGTCGTGCTGGAGCGGGCGGCGATCGAAACCAAAATCAACGAACTCGTCGGGCGCTACATCGCGTCCAGGAAGGGGTCATCTAAATCATGAGCGACACCGACACCCAGGTCCCGCTTCCCGATCTCAACTCGGCCGACGCGCCGCCGCTCAATGACGTGACCTACAACGAAGAGGACCAGGCCGCGCGCATCGCCTCCGACCTCGAGGCCGTATTCGACGTGCCGGTGCAGGTCTCGGCCGTGCTCGGCCGCTCGAAGATGGATGTCGGCGAACTGCTGAAACTCGGCCCCGGCACCGTGCTCGAACTCGACCGGCGCGTCGGCGAAGCGATCGACATCTACGTCAACAACCGCCTGGTCGCACGCGGCGAGGTAGTGCTGGTGGAAGACAAGCTTGGTGTGACCATGACGGAAATTATCAAGGCGGAACGTACCTGAACACGATTTATGACGCGCGCCGGGACCAGCGCGCCCAAACCAATTAGGAGATCGATATGCGGCTTCTCATCGTCGGCACCTTGAAGGGCCAGTTGACCGCGGCCACCAAGATCGCCATGGCGAACGGTGCGACCGTCACCCATGCCGAGGACAATGAGCAGGCAATGCGCGTCTTGCGCGGTGGCAAGGGCGCCGACCTGCTGCTGGTCGATGTCGCGCTCGACATCCGCGACCTGGTGATGCGGCTGGAGGCCGAGCACATCCATGTGCCGATCGTCGCCTGCGGCATCACCAATGATGCTCGTGCCGCGGTCGCCGCGATCCATGCGGGCGCCAAGGAATACATCCCGCTGCCGCCGGATCCTGAGTTGATCGCAGCGGTGCTTGCCGCCGTCGCCGATCATTCCCGCGACCTCGTCTATCGCGACGATGCGATGGCGAAGGTGATCAAGCTCGCGCAGCAGATCGCGGGCTCCGACGCCTCGGTGATGATCACGGGCAAATCCGGCACCGGCAAGGAAGTGCTGGCGCGCTACGTCCATTCCCGTTCGTCGCGCGCCAGGAAGCCCCGTTCATCTCGATCAATTGCGCGGCGATCCCCGAGCATCTTCTCAAATCCGAGCTATTCGGCCATGAGAAAGGCGCGTTCACCGGCGCGGTGGCGCGGCGCATCGGCCAGTTCGAGGAAGCGACGGAGGCACGTTGCTGCTCGACGAAATCTCGGAAATGGATGTGCGGCTGCAGTCCAAGCTGCTGCGCGCGATCCAGGAGCGCGTGATCGACCGCGTCGGCGGCACCCGCCCGGTGCCGGTCGACATCCGCATCGTCGCGACGTCGAACCGCAACCTCGCCGACGCGGTGCGCGAGGGCACGTTCCGCGAGGACCTGCTGTTCGCCTCAACGTCGTCAATCTGAAAATCCCGCCGCTTCGCGAGCGTCCCGCCGACGTTCTCGAACTGGCGCAGCATTTCGCCAAGAAATATTCGGACGCCAATGGCGTGCCTCTCCGGCCGATCTCGGCGGAAGCCAGGCGCGTGCTGACCGTCAATCGCTGGCCGGGCAATGTCCGCGAGCTGGAGAACACCATCCATCGCGCCGTGCTGATGGCGCAGGGTGACGAGATCGGCGCGGATGCGATCCTGACACCCGACGGTGACCGGCTCGACATCATCAAGACCCAGCCCGCGGTCGCGCATGCGACGCT
>CAWAXO010000003.1:0-24711 GCA_963786015.1 uncultured Alphaproteobacteria bacterium
TAGCTCTTACGCCGGATGTCCGGCCTTGCCGGCTGCCCGACGTCGATGTCGCTGCGCTTGAGCAGATAGTCGAGCCCGCCGACGCGGTACCAGCGATAGCCGTAGGGCTCGAGCAGCAGCAGATGCTTGCCCGTTCGTCGGCGCGGCTGTGGTCCTCGGAGAGCAGGTTGACGAGCAGCTTGCCGGCTCGCCGCGGCAGCCCGACGGCGAAGGCGAATCTCGCGCGGCTTCGTCGTCGAGATTGTGCACGAACAGCACGGAGTTGTTGCGCCAGTCGTAGCGCATGACCAGCACGGCCGGATCGCGCGTCGGCGATCACCTTGAAGTCGCCCCAGCCGATCTCCGGCACTTCCTTGCGCATGCGGATGATGCGCTCCGTCCAGTTCAGCAGCGAATTCGGGATCGCGCCGCTGCTCGGCGACGTTGACGTGCTCGATAGCCGTAGGGCCCCTGATCGATGACGGGCAGGACCGGCTTGTCGCTCTTGGTGAAGCCGCCATGCGGCTCGGTCGACCATTGCATCGGCGTGCGCGCGCAGTTGCGCTCCGGCAGCGAGAGGTCGTCGCCCATGCCGATCTCGTCGCCGTAGCGGATGCACCGGCGTGCCGGGCAGCGTGAACATCAGGCTGTAGGCGAGCTCGAGGCGGCGCCGGTCGCCGCCGAGCATCGGCGCCAGCCGGCGGCGGATGCCGCGGTCGTAGAGCTGCATGTCCTTGTCGGGCCGAACGCGGCGAAGACGCGTTCGCGCTGCGCCGTCGGTCAGCCGGCCGAGATCGAGCTCGTCGTGATTGCGCAGGAACAGGCCCCATTGCGCTGTCGCCGGCCGCGGCTTGGTCGTCGTCCAGCGCCTTCGCCAGCGGGCGGCTGTCGGCGGACGCCAGCGCGTAGAACAGATGCTGGTTGACCTGGAAGTTGAACATCATGTGCATGCGGTCGCCGTCGTCGCCGAAATACTCCATGTCGGTGTCCGGCAGCACGTTGGCTTCGGCGAGGATGATGGCGTCGCCCTGCGCCATTGCAGGAATTCGCGGAACGCGCGCAGCATGTCGTACTGCTCGACCGGCTTTCGTGACCTCCGCGCCCTTGGTCGCGATCACGAACGGCACGGCGTCCATGCGAAAGCCGGAGACGCCGAGCTGGATCCAGAAGCCCATGATCTTCAGGATTTCGGCCTGCACCTGCGGGATTGGACGTGTTGAGGTCGGGCTGGAAATCGTAGAAGCGGTGGAAGTACCAGGCGCTGCGCCTCCTTGTCGTAGCGTCCAGGTCGATTTCTGCACGCCGGGAAACACCATGCCCTTGTCGGCGTTGGCCGGCTTCTTCTCCGACCAGACATACCAGTCGCGATACTGCGAATCCTTGGATCGCTGCGCGCCGCCTTGAACCAGGGATGCTGGTCGGAGGTGTGGTTGACGACCAGATCGATGATGACGCGGATGCCGCGCTGCTTGGCAGCCGTGGGTGAACTCGACGAAATCGCCGAGCGTGCCGTAGCGCGGATCGACGCTGTAGTAGTCGGAGATGTCGTAGCCGTCGTCCCGGCCGGGCGAGGGCTGAAACGGCATCAGCCAGATCGCGGTGATGCCGAGGCCGTGCAGATAGTCGAGCCGGCGCATCAGGCCCTTGAAGTCGCCGATGCCGTCGCCGTTGGCGTCCATGTAGGTGCCGACGGACAGGCAATAGATGACGCGCGTTCTTGTACCAGAGGTCGTTGATCATGCAGAGGCAGCCTCTCGTCCGCCTCCGTATCGAGCGGCGCACGGATAAGCGGCGAGGGGTTCGCGAGTTCCCCGCGATCGGCCGAGCCGGCAACCGATGGTTCGCAGACGGGGCAGGATCGGCTAGGGTGGCGCAATGGAATCGCCCGCCCGCCAGATCGGCCTCGTGCCGCCACCGGACCGCCGCCAGTCCGAGACGGCGCTCGCGATCGCGCGCGGCACGGCGCGGCTGTTGCGCTCGCTCGGCTTTTCCTGCATCAGCGAATTGCCGCTGCCGTCGGGACGGCGCGCCGATCTGGTGGCGCTGAACGAGCGCGGCGAGATCTGGATCGTCGAGATCAAGTCGTCGGTCGAGGATTTGCGCGCCGATCAGAAATGGCAGGACTACCGCGCCCATTGCGACCGGCTGTTCTTCGCCTTCACGCAGGATCTGCCGTGCGAGATCTTCCCCGAAGGACACCGGCCTGATCGTCGCCGACGCCTATGGCGCGCATCTGCATTGCGAGGCGCCGGAGCATCGCCTGCCGGCGCCGACCCGCAAGCTGATGACGGTGCGGTTCGGCATGGCCGCGGCGCAGCGGATCAACCGCCTGATCGATCCGCAGGGGCATGCGGAGTTCTGATGGCACGCGATTACTCCGCCGAAGCGGCATGCCAAGGTCCACACGTTTCGCATCACGACGGCGATCGTCGCATGGCTGCTGATCGCCTTCGCGTTCTACTATCGGCCCGACTGGATCAAATGGGGATGGCGCGCATCGACGGGCGGCATGAGGCATCGGCGATGCGCTGCCCTAGCCCTTGCAGGACCGCGACGAGATCGTATTCACGAACTCGGCGGCAGCTTCAGGCTGCAGGTCTCGGCGGTCATCATCTGCTGAGGACCGCGCTGCCCAGCGCTCGCCACGATATGGCGCGCTGGGCGCGCCGAAGAGTGCCTTAAGTCGAGCGCGCGCGCCTATCTCGGCGCGCGCTTGGCCAGAATGCGCTGCAGGGTGCGGCGGTGCATGTTGAGCCGCCGCGCGGTCTCCGAGACGTTGCGGTTGCACATCTCGTAGATGCGCTGGATGTGCTCCCAGCGCACGCGGTCGGCCGACATCGGATTCTGCGGCAGCTCGGATTTCTCGGTGCCGGTCGCGAGCAGCGCCGCGACCACGTCGTCGGCGTCGGCAGGCTTTGCGAGATAGTCGACCGCGCCCATCTTCACCGCGGTCACGGCGGTCGCGATGTTGCCATAGCCGGTCAGCACGATCGCGCGCGCGTCGGGGCGCTTGCGCTTCAGCGCGGAGACCACGTCGAGGCCGTTGCCGTCGCCGAGCCGCAGGTCGACCACGGCGAAGGCCGGCGCGGCCTTGCCGATCTGCGCCAGACCGTCGGACACGGTATCGCAGGAGGTCACGGTGAAGCCGCGCGTTTCCATGGCGCGCGACAGCCGTTCCAGAAACGGCTTGTCGTCTTCGACGATCAGAAGCGAGCGGTCGGTGTAGTCGGCGAGTTCGGCGGTGGCGGCCAAGATGGGTGATCCCTGTTGATATGCTTCAGAATATATGGCTAGCCGATCCAGCGCTGCCAAGCCCGCAAAAAGGCTGACCCTGCAAGGTGCGGCCGAACGCCGCGCTAAGCCTGAATCGCTGGTATTTCCGCGCTTTCGGCCGCCTCGAAACGGCTGCGCGGCCAGGCGATCTGCGACCACCGCGCCGTGGTCGGGGAATGCCCGATTGGTAAACGAAACCTTTGCGCCGGTGCGTTCGAGCAGCGTGCGGGCGATGAACACGCCAAGCCCAAGCCCGCCGCCGCCGTTATGCTCGCTCTGGGCATCATCGGCACTGCGCCGGCGCGACAGATAGGGCTCGCCGATCCGCCTGATGATCTCCGGCGCAAAGCCCGGCCCGTCGTCGGAGATGACGATCTCGACGGTGTCGTTGTTCCACCACGCATTCACCTCCACCGTCGCGCGCGCGAAATCGACGGCATTCTCCAGGATGTTGCCGACGCCATAGAGGATTGCCGGATTGCGCGCGCCGACCGGCTCCCTGGCGCCCGACACTGCGATGCGTACCTTGATCGCGACGCCGAAATCGCGATGCGGCGCCACCGTCTCCTCGATCAGGGTCGACAGCTTCATGCTGTCGAACGGGGCGCCGGTGGCGGAGAGCTGGGTGATCTTGGAGAGAATGTCGCGGCAGCGCTGCGCCTGCTCGCGCAAGGTCTTGATGTCGGAGGCAACCAGCGTGTTGTCCTGCAGCGTGCGCTCGAGTTCGCGTGACACCAGCACGATGGTCGAGAGCGGCGTGCCCAATTCGTGCGCGGCGGCGGCCGCAAGGCCGTCGAGCTGGGTCAGGTGCTGTTCGCGCGCCAGCACCAGTTCGGTGGCGGCCAGCGCGTCCGATAGCTGGCGGGCTTCCTCGGTGACCTGGAACGAGTAGAGGCTTGTCACGCCGATCGCCAGCACGATCGAGAGCCAGACGCCGAGCAGATAAATCGGCGGCAGCGTCAGCGGCTCATCGCCATCCCACGGCAGCGGCATAAAGACGAAGACGAGCACCGATGCGCAGGCGACCGCGAGCACGCCGAGCGCGACCGTCATCCGGACGGGAAGGGCCGTCGCCGAAATCAGGACCGGCGCCAGAAACAGGAAGGAGAACGGGTTCTGCAGTCCGCCGGTCAGATACAGCAGTCCCGCCAGTTCGACGATGTTGAGCGCGAGCAGGGCGGTGGCGTAGATGGGCTCGAGCCGCTGCATCGGGTTGAAGGCCATCTGCAGCACGAGATTGAGCAGTGCCGACAGGCCGATGATGACCAGGCAGGGCACGATCGGCAGCTCGAATTCGAGCCCCTGTTCGACGATGAAGATCGCAGCGAGCTGGCCGAGCGCGGCGAGCCAGCGCAGCCGCAAAATCGTGTCCAGACGGACATGCCGCCGCGGATGGCGGAAATCGGAGGCGGCGATCTCGGTCATGGCACGACTTTAACGGTGTCCAGCCCCGATCACAAATCGGCGCTGCAATGGCCGCCACAGGTTGCACTTCCGCCCGCGATGGGTGAATGAACGGCCCAAGACACCAAACCGCGTGGTACCATTTGGCACAGAATGACGCAGTGGTGACTCGTCTGGCCACCGCCGATCCATCCGGAGCGGCGGCGATCGAGGTTTCGCGCCTTGTGAAGGTCTACAAGAAGATCCGCGCCGTCGACGACGTCTCTTTTCGCATCGCGCGCGGCAGCATCACCGGCCTGCTCGGCGGCAACGGCGCCGGCAAGACCACCACGATCGCGATGATCATGGGATTGGTGCTGCCGACCTCCGGCAGCGTCCAGGTGCTCGGCCATCCGATGCCGCAGGAGAGCGCCAAGGTGCTCGGCCGGATGAATTTCGAAAGCCCCTATGTCGACATGCCGATGCGGCTCACTGTGCGGCAGAATCTCACCATCTTCGGCAAGCTCTACGCGGTGGAGAATTTGAGCGCGCGGATCGCCGAACTCGCCGCTGATCTCGATCTCACCGAGTTTCTCGACCGGCCCAACGGCAAGCTCTCGGCCGGACAGAAGACGCGCGTCGCGCTGGCCAAAGCGCTGATCAATCAGCCCGAATTGCTGCTGCTGGACGAGCCCACCGCCTCGCTCGATCCTGATACCGCGGACTGGGTCAGGGAGCATCTCGAGACCTATCGCAAGACGCATGAGGCGACGATTCTGCTCGCCTCGCATAACATGCTGGAGGTCGAGCGGCTGTGCGACCGCGTCATCATCCTGAAGCGTGGCCGCATCGAGGATGACGACAGCCCGGATGCCATCATGGCTCGCTATAACCGCACCACGCTGGAGGAGGTGTTCCTCGACGTCGCCCGCGGCCGTGCCAACGGAGCCGGAGCCGAAGGAAGGGACAAGGCAAGGGAAAAGGGAGCGGCATCATGAGCGACGCCACCCTGCATGGCGGACTCTCGGCCTATCGCATCGGCGCGATGATCCTGCGCTATTGGTACCTGCTGCTCTCGTCCTGGCCGAGATTCGTCGAACTCCTGTACTGGCCGACGTTGCAGATCATCACCTGGGGCTTCCTGCAGACCTATGTGGCGCAGAACGCCAATTTCTTCGCGCGCGCCGGCGGCACGCTGATCGGCGCGGTCATGCTGTGGGACATTCTGCTGCGCGGCCAGCTCGGCTTCTCGATCTCGTTCCTGGAAGAGATGTGGGCGCGCAACCTCGGCAACCTGATGATGTCGCCGCTGAAGCCGATCGAGTTCCTGCTCTCGCTGATGGCGATGAGCCTGATCCGTTTGGCGATCGGCCTCGTCCCGATGAGCGTGCTCGCGATCATCCTGTTTCATTTCAACGTCTTCAACTTCGGGCTGCCGCTGATCGCCTTTTTCTGCAACCTGATCTTCACGAGCTGGGCGGTCGGTATCTTCGTCTCGGGCCTGGTGCTGCGCAACGGGATGGGCGCGGAGAGCATCGTCTGGACGCTGATGTTCGCGCTGATGCCGCTTGCCTGCGTTTACTATCCGGTGAGCATGCTGCCGCATTGGCTGCAATATCTGGCCTGGGCGCTGCCGCCGACCTATGTGTTCGAAGGCATGCGCGCGCTTCTGATCGATCATGTGTTTCGGGCCGACCTGATGGCGGCGGCGCTCGTCATCAACGCTGTCCTGCTGATGGCGTCGTTTGCGGCATTCCTTGCTCTTTTGCGCAGCGCAAGGAAGCACGGCTCGCTGCTTGGGGGCGGCGAATAACAGTGGATTCCCGCGCATTTACGGGCTTTTCACCTTGTGGGCGTCATACATAAGGCGTTGACGCAATATTACGCATTCGGCATGATGCTGCGTTGCAAAAGTAGGGTTGAGCGATCATGCCGATAGGTGAGTTTGGCGGCGCACCGCCGCTGGTGGCCGAAGGCAGTCCGGCGCTGACGACGCCGATGTACTGGATGTACGAGACGGCCCAGGCCGCGCTGAATCCCGCGCGCGCAGTCACCGATGCCACCAAGATCCTGTTTCAGAATCCGCTGAACCCGTGGTCGCACACCGAATTCGGCAAGTCCGTCGCCGCGGCCTGCGAATTGTTCGAGCGCACGACGCGCCGTTACGGCAAGCCGGAATGGGGCCTCGACACCACCGAGGTCAACGGCATCCGCACCCCAGTCGAGGTCCGCAGCGTCTGGGAGAAGCCGTTCTGCCGTCTGCTCTATTTCGAGCGCAAGCTGACGCGTCCGTTGCGCAATCCGCAGCCCCGCGTGCTGATCGTCGCGCCGATGTCGGGCCACTACGCGACGCTGTTGCGTGGCACGGTCGAAGCCTTCCTGCCGACGCATGAAGTCTACATCACCGACTGGGCCGACGCGCGCATGGTGCCGTTGACCGAGGGCCGCTTCGATCTCGACGACTACATCGATTATCTCATCGAGATGCTGCATGCGCTGGGCGGCAACATGCATGTGATCGCGGTGTGCCAGCCGTCGGTGCCTGTCGTGGCCGCGGTCTCCGTCATGGAAGCGAGCCGCGATCCCTTCGTGCCGCTGTCGATGACCTTGATGGGCGGACCGATCGACACCCGCCGCAATCCGACCGCGGTCAACAATCTTGCCGCCGAACGCGGCATCGATTGGTTCCGTAGCCACGTCATTACCAAGGTGCCGTTCCCGCATCCCGGCATGATGCGCGACGTCTATCCGGGCTTTTTGCAGCTCAACGGCTTCATTTCGATGAATCTCGGCCGCCATGTCGACGCGCACAAGCAACTGTTCAGCAATCTGGTGAAGGGCGACGGCGATCTCGTCGACAAGCACCGCGTCTTCTATGACGAATATCTCGCGGTGATGGATCTCACGGCGGAGTATTATCTGCAGACGGTCGAGACCGTGTTCATCAAGCACGCGCTTCCGAAGGGCGAGATGACTCATCGCGGCAAGCTCGTCGAGCCGTCGAAGATCACGCGTGTGGCCTTGATGACGGTCGAAGGCGAGAACGACGACATTTCAGGTCTCGGTCAGACTGAAGCAACGCATGGTTTGTGCACGTCGATCCCGGCGCAGCGTCGTGTTCACTACGTTCAGAAAGGTGTCGGGCACTATGGCGTGTTCAATGGTTCCCGATTCAAGTCGGAAATCGTTCCGCGCATCTCCGATTTCATGATGACGGCTGCGAATCCGAAGGCGTCGATGGCCGCAGCGGCCGAATAGCGCGCCAGTTTGCGCGTTTCGCCTGCGATTTCGCGATGTTAGCTTCGCAGCTGACGTTCTTGCGGGGTTTGGAACCCGGTTGGAACCGGCCCAGAAGGCGATGATTCCGGGTTCCCGAAGTCATGAATCTTAATTCTGGCCTTGAGGAGGCCGGAACGGTAATTTTAGGCCGTAAATTTTCCGATCGAGGCCCATCCTGTAGGGTCCATGGAAAGATTTGCCCCTGTATATTGGGCAAATGATTTGTTTTTGCGCCGAGCGCTTTACCTGGCGGCGGATATGGCAGAATCCGGGCGAACTGCTACCCCCCGGAATGACAGACATGGCTACCCGCGCGCTCCTGTATCGGCGCCCCGCCGAACCCTCAACTCTTTTGGTCAAGCATGGCTCGCAAGTTTTCGCGGTTCGACTGCGAAGACACCGGCGTGCGCGCCGTTACACCTTGCGAATCCATCCGACGGATCGCGAGGCGATCCTGACCATGCCGCCACGCGGCTTGATCGTCGAGGCGCGCGAGTTCGCGCAGCTTCACGGCGGCTGGATCGCAGCGCGTCTCGGACGTTTGCCGAAAGCCGCACCATTCCAGCCGGGCACGGTGGTTCCGTTGCGCGGTGTTCCGCACCGGATCGTGCATCGCTCGGGCGAGCGCGGCACGGTGTGGACGGAGACGCGCGACAGCGGCGACAAAATACTGTGCGTCGCAGGCGGTTACGAGCATGTGGACCGCCGTGTCCACGATTTTCTCAAGCGCGAGGCGCGCCGCGACCTGCACAAGGCGGCGGTCGAATATGCGCAGGCGCTCGGCGTCCGGGTGCGGCGGATCTCGATCCGTGATCAGTCGAGCCGCTGGGGTTCGTGCACCTCGGCGGGCTCGTTGTCGTTCTCCTGGCGGCTGATCCTCGCGCCACCCTACGTGCTCGACTATCTCGCCGCCCATGAAGTGGCGCATCTCGTCGAGATGAATCATTCGTACCGCTTCTGGCGGGTGGTCGCGAAGATCTGTCCCTCGGTCGAACGCGCCAAGAAGTGGCTCGATACCTACGGCAACGATCTGCATCGTTACGGCATCGAGGATTGAGCGGCGGTCAAGGCCGTTTCGCATCCACATCAAGACTGTCATCACCCGCGAAAGCGGGTGATCCAGTATTCCAGAGACCGGACAGTGCCTGAATCGATCGAGCTGCGGCGTACTGGGTACCCCGCTTGCGCGGGGTACGACGAGCGGAAGATGAGGCGCGGCGAGTCGCGCTACACTCAGTTAACGCCCGAACAGCCGATCCATCAGCCAGCCATCGAGCCCTGCGGCCGGCTCGGGACGCGTCGAGCCGCGGCCGGGCGCGGTGCGCGCGGCGCCGGTCGTGGTCTGCGGCGGCGCGGCCTGGGTCGATGGACTGATCTGCGAGGCGATCTGCGTGAGCGTGTTGGATGCGACTGCCTGCATGGTCGGCGGCAGTGGCGCAGGCGGCACGCCCTGATGCGCGATGCGCATGAAGCGGGTCCAGACCTCTACCGGCAGTCCACCGCCGGTCGCCTTCTTGGTCGGCGAATTGTCGTCATTGCCGAGCCAGACGCCGGTGACTAGGTTCGCGGTGTAGCCGACGAACCAGGCGTCGCGGAAATCCTGGCTGGTGCCGGTCTTGCCGGCGGCGACCCAGCCGGGAATCTCGGCCTTGCGCGCGGTGCCCGAGACCAGCGTCTCCTGCATCATCACGTTCATCATCGCGACATTACGCGGCTCGATCACCTGATTGGGCTGATCGGGCTGGCGGGCATAGAGCAGCTTGCCGTCGAGCGTCTTGATCCGCGTCACCACATGCGGCGAGATCGCGTAGCCGCCATTGGCGAACGGCGCGTAGGCGCCGACCAGCTCGATCATCGACACTTCGGACGTGCCGAGCGCAATGGAGGGGTTGGCGTCGAGCCTGGAGGAGATGCCCAGCCGATGCGCGGTCCGCACCACGTTCTTCGGCCCGACCTCGAGGCCTACGCGGACCGCAACCGTGTTGAGCGACATCGACAGCGCCTGGGTCAGCGTGACCGGGCCGAAATATTCGCGGCTGTAATTCTCGGGCTTCCAGCCCTTCAGGTCGAGCGGCGCGTCCTGGCGCAGCGTGTCCGGCGTCAGGCCGTGCTCGATTGCGGTGAGATAGACGAACGGCTTGAAGGCCGAGCCCGGCTGGC
Source organism: uncultured Alphaproteobacteria bacterium (assembly GCA_963786015.1). Classification (GTDB taxonomy): domain Bacteria; phylum Pseudomonadota; class Alphaproteobacteria; order Rhizobiales; family Xanthobacteraceae; genus Bradyrhizobium. The sequence goes on from CAWAXO010000003.1 coordinate 10,075, forward strand.
GCTTGGCGGTCACCGCCCGGTTATACTGGCTCTCTCCATAATTGCGTCCGCCGACCATGGCGCGCACCGCGCCGTCCGGGCTCATCGCCACCAGCGCGCCCTGCGTGACATTGAACTTGACGCTTTTGGCGGCGAGCTCGTCGATGACGGCGGCTTCCGCCACGTTCTGCAGCTTCGGATCGATGGTGGTTTCGACCACGATGCTCTGCTCGACCTGACCGACGAGATCGTCCAGCACTTCGCCGATCCAGTCGGCGACGTAATTGAGGGTGCCGGCGCCGGCCGGCTTTACCGAGATCGCGGGACGGCTGATCGAAGCCTGCGCCTGGGCGTCGGTGATGAATTTCGCGTCCGCCATTGCCGCCAGCACGGTCTGCGCGCGCTTCTCGGCGCCTTCGGGATTGCGGTTTGGCGCAAGCCGCGAGGGCGACTTGACAAGGCCCGCCAGCATCGCGGCTTCCGCCAACGTGACATTGCGTGCTGACTTGCCGAAATAGCGCTGGGCGGCGGCTTCCACGCCATAGGCGCCGGAACCGAAATAGACGCGGTTGAGATAAAGCTCCAGGATCTCGTTCTTGGAGTGCTTGCGCTCCAGCCACAGCGCGAGCTCCACCTCCTGCAGCTTGCGCTGCATCGTGCGTTCCTGGGTCAGGAACAGGTTCTTGGCGAGCTGCTGCGTCAGCGTCGAGCCGCCTTGCGAGACGCCGCGATGTAGTACGTTCGCCACCGCGGCGCGCAGGATGCCGACGGGATCGACGCCGTAGTGCGAGTAGAACCTGCGGTCCTCGATCGCGATGAAGGCTTTCGGCAGATAGGGCGGCAGGTCTTTCAGAGACACATTGGCTCCGGCCATTTCACCGCGCTGCGCCAGCACGCTGCCGTCGATGCCGACGATCTCGATGGTCGGCGGCCGCTTGGGAATTTCGAGCGACTGGATCGCCGGCAGATGCGCGCCGGCCCAGACCACGGCGCCGACCACCGCGATCGTGCCCCACAGGCCAAGCACGACGCACCAATACATCAGCCGCGAGATGCTGAACCGAAGCGGCGATCGGGAACGGCTGCTTGCTCACGCTCTTGCCGTCCCGCGGCTTACGTTCGCGTGGCGGCGGCAGCTCCTCGTCTTTCTTGTCCTCCACCACCTTGCGCTTGGTGGAGGCCTTTTTCGGCTTTTCCTCATCGCCGGCCCCGATGCGGTCGTCAGGGGACAGCCGCAGCGCGTCAAGCGAGGCGCCAAGACCAAATTGCGGCTCCTTGCGTTTGCCGCCCTTTTTCCGTCCCCACGCCATACGCTAACGATGCCTGCACGATGCCCCGCTGCAGGCTAGCGGCTGGAGTTTAAGGGCCGGTTAGCGAGAGGTTAACGCACGATTAGGGGCTGAGGCGGGGCGTGCTAGAGTCGGTCAACCAGACGACAAAGGGAGTTTCATAATGGGCCATGTCGACCCCACCAAGGAGGTGTTCGCGCAATTCCGGGAGAATGATCGGCCGGGGCCGATCCACATGCTCAACCTGGTGCGGCTGCGCAAGGAGGCCGCCTATCCCGACGGCCGCAAGGCGAGCGGCGCGGAAGCCTATGCGGCCTATGGCCGGGAGAGTGCGCCTGTGTTCCAGCGGCTGGGCGGCAAGATCGTCTGGCAGGGGCGTTTCGAGCTGATGCTGATCGGACCGCAGGAGGAGCGCTGGGACCATTGCTTCATCGCCGAATATCCAAGCGTCGGCGCCTTCGTCGAGATGATCCGAGACCCCGTCTATCGCGAAGCTGTGAAACATCGCCAGGCCGCGGTCGAGGATTCACGCCTGATCCGGCACGCGGTGCTTCCGATCGGTAAGACTTTTGGGGAGATTCCGACTTAGTCTTAGTGCGGATTTTCCAGGCTGAATGTCTCCGACTGCTCGTCATAGGCGAACAGCTCGGCATAGCGGCCCCATGACACGATGGTCTTGAGCGTCTCGTCCGCATAGTCCTCGGACATGTAGTCCTCGAGCTCGTTGCGGAAGCGCGCGGCGGGTGCGGTGTGCGAGGGCCGCTCGTCGAGCACGCGGCGGATCAGGTTCATGACCGGCACATAATCGAGCACATGCTGCGCGAACAGTTTCTTGCGCGCATCGGTCTCCAGATTGGCGAACCGCTTGCCGGCCTCGGTCAGCATCAGGTCGCCCTCGCTGAGTTGAGCGAAACGCAACAGCTGCAGCGCCTCGCCGAGATGGAAGATCTCGTCGGCCTCGAGCTGCAGATGGGCGGCGAGCACCGGCAGGTCCGCGTGCCCGTTATAGGGGGCCGCGGCCAGCGTCTCGATCAGGCCGGAGAGGACGTTGGAGGAGACATGGGTGAGCGGCATGCCGACGCCATGGCCGGGCGCATGCGCATCGCCGACCAGCGGCCGGCTTGGGTTCGGGGCGCTGCGTCATGCGTGCATAGAGATTGTCGACGAGCTGCCGGAACGCCGGGTCGAGGCGGTTGCGCGGATGCAGCAGGTCGACCTTGAACTCGGCCGCGACCCGGCCGGGGTTCGAGGAAAACACCAGGATGCGGTCGCACATCAACACCGCCTCCTCGATATTGTGCGTCACCATCAGCACCGACTGGATCGGCAGCCGGCCTTCGGACCAGAGATCGACGAGGTCGGTGCGCAGGGTCTCCGCAGTCAGCACGTCGAGCGCGGAAAACGGTTCGTCCATCAACAGCAGGTCGGGATGCACGACGAGGGCGCGTGCAAATCCGACGCGCTGGCGCATCCCGCCCGACAGCTCCTTCGGATAGGCGGATTCAAAGCCGTCCAGGCCGATCAGGTCGATCGCGGCGAGTGCGCGGCTGCGGCGCTCGCCACTGTCGATGCCGAGCGCCTCGAGGCCCAGTTCGACATTCTGCAGCACCGTCAGCCATGGAAACAGCGCGAAGGATTGAAACACCATGGCAACGCCGTTCGGAGGTCCCTTGATCATCTCGCCGCGGCAGCTTGCGTTGCCGGAAGATGGAGCGATCAGGCCGGCGATGATGCGCAACAAGGTCGACTTGCCCGAGCCGGAGCGGCCGAGAAGGCCGACGATCTCGCCGGAGCGGATCGTCAGATCGACATTCTCCAGCACCAGCAGATCTTCGCCGCTGCCTTTCGGAAAGGATCGGCAGACATTGCGGATATCGATCAGCGTGGACGGTGTATCGAGCATGACGGTCTCCAAATCTGTCGCGCGCACGTCAGCCGAGACGGAGACGGCGTTCACCGAAGGCGTAGAGCGGCCTCCAGACCAGCCGGTTGAACAAGGTCACCAGAATGCACATGACGGCAATCCCGAGCACCACCCGCGGAAAGTCGCCGGCTTCCGTTGCCTTGGCGATGTAGGCGCCGAGCCCTGCGGCCGAAAGATGCGTATCGCCCCAGCTTGCGACCTCGGCAACGATGGAGGCGTTCCACGAGCCGCCGGACGCGGTGATCGCGCCGGTGATGTAGTAGGGAAAGATGCCGGGCAGCACCACCTTGAACCACCAGCGCCAGCCCTTGATGTGGAAGCCCGAGGCGGCCTCGCGCAGGTCGGTCGGAAACGCGCTGGCGCCGGCGATCACATTGAACAGGATGTACCATTGTGTGCCGAGGATCATCAGCGGACTGAGCCAGATATTCGCGTTGAGCCCGTAATGCACGATGAGGCTGACGAAGACCGGGAAGGCAAGGTTGGCCGGGAATGCCGCCAGAAACTGTGCCAGGGGCTGGATGCGCTCGGCGAGCTTCGGATGAAGCCCGATCCAGACGCCGATCGGCACCCAGACCAGCGTCGCCAGCGCGATCAGCACCACGACGCGCGCCAGCGTGATCAGGCCATCATCCACGGCGATCAGGATGTCGGAGAGCGTGAGGGTGGCGAACAGATATTCATAGGCCCGCCAGGCCGCATAACCCGTGCCGAGCCCGATGACCAGGAGCCACAGCGCATCGACCGCGCGTGACGGCGTTTCACGTTTCGCAGGCCGGCTCGTCTGCACCAGCCGCATGACACGCAAATTCGAGAACCTGCGGTTGATCGCGGCGAACGGACGGGACAGCGCGCGCAACGCTCGCGTCCTGCGAAACAGGTCGAGCATCCATGACGTCGGCGCGTTGCCGGAGGCGGTCTGCTCGAAGCGGAATTTATCCGCCCAGGCCACGATCGGGCGGAACAGCAACTGATCATAGGCGATGATGACGAGCAGCATGGTCAGGATCGCGTAACCGATGGCGGCGAGATTTTGCTTCTCGATTGCCAGCGCCACGTAGGAGCCGATTCCCGGCAGCGTCACCGTGGTGTTGCCGACCGTGATGGCTTCCGACGCGACCACGAAGAACCAGCCGCCCGACATCGACATCATCGCGTTCCAGATCAGGCCGGGCATCGCGAAGGGCACGTCCAGCCGCCAGAACCGCTGCCATCCGCTCAGATGGAAGCTTTGCGTCGCCTCCTCCAGATCCTTCGGCACGTTCCGAATCGACTGGTACATGCTGAAGGTCATGTTCCAGGCCTGGCTGGTGAAGATCGCGAACACGCAGGCGAGTTCGGCGCCCAGCACCTTGCCGGGAAACAGGTTCATGAAGAATACGACGGTAAAGGTGAGAAAGCCGAGGATCGGCACCGATTGCAGGATATCCAGCAGCGGGATCAGCACCATCTCCGCCCGGCGGCTCTTGGCCGCGAGCGCCGCGTAGACAAAGGTGAACAGCAGCGAGCAGACCATCGCGAGCATCATGCGCATGGTCGTGCGAAGCGCGTAGACGGGAAGGTTGCTCGGATCGAGCGACACGGGTGCGGTGTCGAGCGCGGACAGCGGCAGCGTCGTCTGTTCGCCGCCATAGACGATCGTCACCATCGCGCCGATCACGAGGATCAGCGCGACGATATCCCAAATATTCGGGCGAAGCGCCTGCCCGAGAGCAGGAACTCCGATGATCTGACGCGCCATGGGAAAACGTCTTGTCTAGAACTCGCCGTGCAGGCGTCCCGAGAAGATCGAGACCGGCCCACGGTCCGCGTTATAGGCGGGGTTTACGACAAACTGGTAGTCGAAGGTCAGCGCACTCCATTTGTTGAGCTTGAACGAGTAATAGGTCTCGAGGATCCGTTCAGGGCTGTAGTTGAGCCTGCCGTCGCCGATCAACAGGCCGGTGCCACCGGCGGCGAGGAAGTCGCGATGGCCGGCGGAAAGCCCGTTGATGGCGCCGCCGATGCCGATCGTATCGTCGGCACGGCCCCACCGGCTTCCCTTGATCGACAGGCCGCCGGAAACGCTGCGGTCGATGTCGGTGAAGGAGAGAATTTCGTTCTGGCCATCGTTCCAGCTCGCCCGCGCAAACAGGCCGATGTCGGGGGCGACCTGCTGTTCGAGGTTGGCGTAGAAGCCGTATTTGAGATTGGCATGACGGATGCTCGCCATCACGTCGTTGATGTCGAGCGTCGGGTCGGCTGCCGCAATCGCCAGCGCCTCGCGGTAGTTGCCGGTATTGCCGCTGTTGGCGAAGGCACCAAGACGCAGCTTGCCGGGATTATCGAAGATCGTGTGCCGTTCCTCGAACTCGACCACCGTGCCGCCGGTCTTGAAGGTGAGCGTGTCGCTGTTCGGCGCCGAGGGCACCTCGAACGCGCCGACGCGAACCGCCCAGTTCTTGCGGTTCAGTTCGACCACGGCACCGCTCGTAAAGCCCGGAAGGTCGGCCGGGAAATCGTAGGCTCCCGACGACCAGATCGCCCAGTTCATGAAGTCGGCGCGCGGGTCGTGCGCGTAGGTGTTGTTGTCGAAGAAGTCGCCGACCGCAAATCGTCCGAGGATCACCGTGACGCGGTCGATGTCGCGCTTGCCGGCCAGTTGGTTGGGCCCGTCGGCGACGTCCTCTTGCTCGCCGCCGAGACCAAAGGTCTGCTTGATGTAATAGCGTTGCGGACGGATCGTGGGAAACGGCGCACCGGCCTTTTGCGCTTCGCCGTTCGAGAAACCGGCAAGCCCCAGCGTGCCGTTGAGCCCAAATCCTTGCGCCAGCTCCGGATCGAGATAGAACTCACCGCCCTGCCAGAGGCGTACGCCCAGGAAGGCGGTTGTCGTCCAGGTTGCCTGCAATTGCCCGCCACCCGGAAGGCTGAGCGGGCTCGCATAGGGCGAGCGAATGGCAGGATAGACCTGCGGCAGGAACGTCGTCTGCGCGTGGACATTCCACACGTCCGACTCCGGCAGCGCCGGCTTTGCGTCTGCAGCCGCCGTTGCGTTCCACGGCATGTCGCCGAACCGGTAGTTCAGCCCCAGTTTGAACAGATGGATTTTCGGATCGACGCTGACGCCTGGCAGACCAAAGTCTCTGAAATCATAGGTCTGGGGTGACAGATCGACATATTCATATTCTGCCTTGGCAGTCCAATTCCCGCTCACTGCGAATTCGAGGCCCGCACCTGCCGTCCAGCCGCTGTGATAGTGCCCGGTGATGGCTCCGCTGCCGTCATTGATCTCAGCTTGCGTGTGTCCCCAGGCAAAGCCTCCGGTCAGATAAGGCAGCCACGGCCCGAACGCATATCCGATCCGGCCGCGGACTGTGCCGACGTAATCGAGCGTCGTGTTGAAGGGCGCAGGCGCGGCCGCGAGTGCCGGTTGGTCCGTCGGCGCCATGAACGTGGCATCCGCTTCGACGCCGATCACCACGTGATTGGCCAGCGCCTTGTTGTAACCCATCTGATAGCCGCCGATCACACCGGTCGGACTGTGCGGAAAGAATATGCCTTCCAGGGGGAGTGGATTGCTGCCGGGCCCGAAGCTCGCGTCGCCATAGCCGAAGTGGCCTCCGACGTAGAAGCCGGTCCAATCGTAAACGGCCTTCGCTACCGGCGCCTTGAGCGGCAAATCGGCTGCGAGTGCAGGATCGGCCAGCGTGAGCGCGCCGAAACCCATCACGACCGATGCGCGTGTCCATGATCGGCGGCGGCTCATCGAAACGACATTTTCAGCCCTGGTTGTCCGGCTCTCTCTCATCATCTGATTTGCCGGCGCTCTGCCACCCAAGAAATCATCGAAGCAAACGGTCCATACGGCCGCGATTCCGGCCGCGGACGGCGGAATCGCGTTCAAGCTCCTGAATTAGCGTCGACCTTAATTGCAAATAATTCGCAATTGCAAGAAAGCGACGGGATCATCCGATTGGTTGGCATCGTTCTGTGACAATCGTGCAACAGATCTTAGAGACAGTTGCGGTCCCCAAAAAGGACGACCCGCCCGGAGGGACAGCCGGGCGGGTCAGCGACGACACGGGGTGGATGAAGCGCCCGTGCCGGACGCGGTATCCACGATCGATCGCGTTTTCACGAAAGCCCGGTCCCACGCTGGGAATGGCGGGACGGTACCGGTTCGTGTGACGACAACGCGTCAGGCCAAGACCAAGTCGATCGGCAATCGGTCAGTAGCAACTGCGCACGGCGCCGATGTAGTTGCCGAACGCGTCGAACCGGCGAACCCAGCCGCAGCGATGATAGCTGTCATATTCGTAGTAGGGGTACGGGTTGCTCGCGGCGATCGCGCTGCCGACGACGGCGGCGCCAAGCAGACCGGCACCGATTCCCCAGCCGTGATGGAAGCCATGAGCCTCGGCGGCCGTGGTGGTGGATGCGACGCTGCCGGTAACGGCAAGCGCGGCAATGGCGAGAGCGGCAATCTTGGTCTTGATCGACATCATGGTCTCCATCCTGGTGATGCGGCCTTCGTGGCCTGCATGCACGATTGGACGGAGGCTTGCCGGTCTCGGTTCGCGACAGGCGCGGTGAAATTTCGGTAATGGGCGTTTTAGTTAACGGCCCCGGGGTCTCGCGCGATTTATCGCGGCTAAGCTTTGGGCGTGTTTGATAGTGCCTTCACGTCGAATTTATCGACGTCCCCAAGCAATCCGATGAACCCGCGCGCGCCGTGATCGAGCAGTTGCTCGCCCTTTTCCGCCGAGGCCTTGGTTGCATCGCCGATCGCGCCGCTTGGATGAAGATCCTGCGCCTGCCAGGCAAAAGGCGCGGGACGCTGCGTCGAGAGCCAGCGATACTCTTTCTCCATCGCGACGCTGGAGGGACGGAAATCCCCGAGCTTGTCCTTGCGGACATGTTCGGCAAATCGCGCCAGCATGATCGACGTCTCCACCGCGCCGCCGTGAATGCCGTGGCGCAATTCGTCGGCGTCGAACAAACCGTCGGGTGCGCCGAAACGCGACCATGATGTGGTCACCGCGAGAAGCCCGTGCATCGCGCGCAGATCCTGCGCGACCAGCGTCATCGCCGCGCTGTTGCCGCCATGGCTCGTGACCATGACGAGCTTCTTGATGCCGGCGCGCGCGACGCTTTCGCCAAGCGCCATCCAGCTTTTCAGCGCGACATCGGTCGGCAGGGTGAGTGTCCCCGGATAGTCGATGTGCTCGGTGGAAATTCCGACCGGTTGCAGCGGCAGGAATGTCACCGGTAAATTCTGCGGCAAGAAGTTCGTGGACCCGCGCGAGATAGGCCTGCGCGATCATCACATCGGTGCCGAGCGGCAAATGCGGGCCATGCTGCTCCGTCGCCGCCAGCGGCAGCACTGCGATCCAGTGTTCGCACTTGCGTGCGGCGATATCGGGCCAGTGGATCGCGGTCCAGTCGCGGGGAGGGAGGGTTGAACTCATCGGGCAGGATGTTTCATTCGTCGGGTTTGCAGGGTAGTTAATGGGACCATTCCCATGGGATCATTGTTATCTTGGGCCAGAACGAACGACGGAGTCCAATCATGAAAAAGGCTCTTTTGCCGCGAGCGTTAACGCTACCTTGACCGCGGCCGTTCTGTTGGCGACTTCTGCCCGCGTCGGCCAGGACAAGAACCAGGACAAGCCCGACCAGGGACAGGCGGGACCGCAGACGCTCGACAAGGTCTCGTTCGGAACGAACTGGGTTGCCGAGGCCGAGCATGGCGGGTTCTTCCAGGCCGTCGCCGACGGAACCTACAAGAAGTACGGGCTCGACGTCACCATCGTGCCCGGCGGTCCGAACGACAACAACCGCATGCTGCTGATCGCCGGCAAGATCGACTTCTTCATGACCGCCAATACGCTGATGTCGTTCGACGCGGTCACCAACAACGTGCCGGTGGTGTCGGTCGCCGCGATCTTCCAGAAGGATCCACAAATCTTCCTGACGCATCCGGAATCCAAGATCACGAAGCTGCAGGACTTGAAGCCTCTGACACTGTTCGTCTCCAAGGAAGGCATGACGAGCTATTTTCAGTGGTTGAAATCCGAATACGGCTTCAACGAGAAGAACGTCAGGCCCTACACGTTCAATCCGCAGCCGTTCATCGCCACCGCGCAAAGCGCGATGCAGGGTTATGTCACCTCCGAGCCTTATGCGGTGGAGAAGAGCGCCGGCTTCAAGCCGAACGTCATCCTGCTGGCCGACTCCGGATACAGCAGCTATTCGACCTTGATCGAAACGCGCCGCGACGTGGTCGACAAGAAGCCGGACCTGGTGCAGCGCTTCGTCGATGCCTCGGCAATCGGATGGTACAATTATCTCTACGGCGACAATTCCGCCGGCAACGCGATGATCAAGAAACTGAATCCGGAAATGACCGACGAACTCCTGGCCTATTCCGTCAGCAAGATGAAGGAATATGGCATCGTCAATTCCGGCGACGCATTGAAGAACGGCATCGGCGCCATGAGCGACGCGCGGGTGACGAGTTTCTTCGACAAGATGGTCCGTGCCGGCGTGATCAAGTCCGATGTCGATTACCGCAAGTCCTATACGCTTCGCTTCGTCAACAAGGCCGTCGGCGTCGATCTGCGGCCCAAATAATGGCGGACAGGACGTCTTCCGGCGCCGGCAGCGCCGCCGCAAGCCTCGCGGTCAGCCTGCGCGGGGTCACCAAGACCTATGACAGCGGCGTCATGGCGCTCGGTCCGTTCGACCTCGACATTCGCCGGGGCGAGTTCGTCTCGCTGCTCGGTCCGTCGGGCTGCGGAAAGTCGACAGCGCTGCGTCTGATCGCAGGGCTCGCCGCGCCCAGCGCGGGGGGCGTGCGGGTCTCGCATCCGGCCGGCGACATGCAGCCCGGCCGCGGAATCGGCTTCGTGTTCCAGGAACCGACGCTGATGCCCTGGACCAGCGTCCGCGAAAATGTCCGGCTGCCGCTGAAACTCGCGCATGTGCCGGCCGTGGATGCCGACGCGCGCATCGCCGAGGCGCTGTCGCGTGTAGGCCTGTCGGATTTCGCCGACAATTATCCGCGCGAATTGTCGGGCGGCATGAAGATGCGGGTGTCGCTGGCGCGCGCGCTGGTCACCGATCCGGACATCCTGCTGATGGATGAGCCGTTCGCGGCGCTCGACGAGATCACCCGCTTCCGCCTCAACAACGATCTGCTGACGTTGTGGCGCAATCTCGGCAAGACCGTCATCTTCGTGACCCATTCGGTGTTCGAATCCGTCTATCTGTCGCAGCGCGTGGTGGTGATGACGGCGCGGCCCGGACGCATCCATGCCGAGATCCCGGTCGAGACCGGCGAACCGCGCGGTGAGGACTTCAGGACCTCGGCGATCTATGCCGATTACTGCCGCAAGGTCTCCGCCGCGCTGGCGCCATCCTATGCGGGACGGGCGGCGTTATGAGCGCTTCGCAAAAGCAGATCTCGGAAGGCCGGCGCATTGCGTGCTCTGCGGGTGCTGCTTCCCGCGATCGTCGCGCTAGCCGCGGCAATCATCTGGGAAGCGGCGGTGCGAATCTACGACATCCAGCCCTACGTGCTGCCCGGGCCGGTCGCGATCGTCCGGACGCTAGTCAGCGATTGGAGCGTGCTGTTCCAGTCGCTTCTGACCACGCTGACGACGACGCTTGAAGGTTTCATCGCTGCCGTCGTCGGCGGGATCGCGCTGGCGCTGCTGTTCAATTCATCGAAGCTGATTGAATATTCGCTGTTTCCCTATGCCGTGATCCTGCAGGTCACGCCGGTCATCGCGATCGCGCCGCTGCTGCTGATCTATCTGCCGCAGGAGGCCGCGGTCGTCGTCTGCGCCTGGATCGTGGCGTTCTTTCCGGTGCTGTCCAACACCACGCTCGGATTGAATTCCGTGGACCGCAACCTGGCCGGCCTGTTTCAGCTCTACGGCGCGTCGCGGATGCAGACGCTGCGCTATCTGAAACTGCCGGCGGCGCTGCCCTACATTCTCGGTGGCTTGCGGATCGCCGGCGGGCTGTCGCTGATCGGCGCGGTGGTGGCGGAAATCGCGGCGGGCACCGCGGGGGCGGGCTCCGGACTGGCCTACCGGATCGCCGAATCCGGCTACCGTCTCAACATCCCCCGTATGTTCGCCGCGCTGCTTCTGCTGTCGCTGGCCGGGATTGTCATTTACGGCCTGCTGGCGCTAATTTCCCATCTCGCACTGCGGCGCTGGCATGAGAGCGCGCTTGGAAAGGACAACTGATGGCGGCCGGTACAAATTCTTCCGAAAAGATCGATCTTCTGGTGCATGGACCGCGCAAGCCGATCGTCGACAACGGCTTTTCCGACCAGTTCGTCCTGCATCATTTCGACACAACCCACGATCTGGAACGCCTGACGCCCGATGTCGCCGCAAAGGTGCGGGGAATTGCGATCACCTACAATACCGTGCGGGGCGACGCCAAGACGCTGGCGCGATTCCCGAAGCTTGAAATCGTCTCCTCTTTCGGGGTCGGCTACGATCACGTCGATGCGAATTACGCGCGCGACCACAACATCATGGTCACCAACACGCCGGATGTGCTGACCGAAGAAGTCGCCGACATCGCGATGGGGCTCCTGATCGCGACCCTGCGCGAGTTCGTCAAGGCCGACCGTTACTTGCGTGCAGGCCAGTGGCAGACCGCGCAATTTCCGCTGAGCCCCGGCTCGCTCCGCGACCGCACGGTGGGCATCGTCGGCATGGGCCGGATCGGGCAAGCCATCGCGCGCCGGATCGAGGCCTCGCAAGTACCCGTCGTCTACCACACCCGCAATCCCGTCGCCGGACTGTCATACAAGCACTATCCCGACCTGATGCAGATGGCAAAGGACGTCGATACGCTCGTCCTCATCCTCCCCGGCGGCCCGGGCACGGCCAAGATGATCAATGCCGATGTCATGAAGGCACTGGGTCCGCGCGGTGTGATCATCAATGTCGCGCGCGGCACCGTCGTCGACGAGCAGGCGCTGGTCGCGGCGTTGAAATCGGGGACCATCCTCGCCGCGGGTCTCGACGTGTTCGAACGGGAACCGAACGTGCCGGACGAACTCAAGGCGATGCAGAACGTCGTATTGCTGCCACATATTGGTTCGGCTTCCGTGGTAACCCGCAACGCGATGGATCAATTGGTGGTCGATAATCTCAAGATCTGGTTCGCCGGCAAGCCGCCGTTGACCCCGGTTCCGGAGACCCCCACAAAGGCCCGTTGATGCGATTCGCGTTCTCGCTTGCGTTGGCCGTGCTGCTGGCGCCCGTGGTGACGGGGGCGCCTGCGCGCGCGCAGGATGCCGGGCGCCTGAGGAAGGACATGATCGGTCAGTGGGAGCTTGCCACGACCGACCGCAGCAAGACCTGCGTGGTCACGCTGAAGCCGGACACGGCGCCGCAAGGGGCGAAGCTCGACCTCGAGCCGGCTTGCGCGAATGCGCTGCCCTTCACCAAGGATATCAAGGCCTGGAGCATCAAGGGCCTGGACGACATCGTTCGTCTGCAGGACGGCGCGGGCCAATCCGTGATCGACTTCACCGAGGTCGAGGCCGGAATCTTCGAGGGTCTGCGCACCAACGAAGGCGTCTACATCCTGCAGAATCTCGCCGCCGCGCGATCGCTGGCCAAATCGATGGACCAGATGATCGGCGACTGGGCGATGGTCCGCGGTGACGGCAACACGGTCTGCGGCCTGACACTGACCAACAATGACGCCGGCAACGACAATTTCCAGGTGTTCGTGAAGCCGAAATGCGATGCGACGGTCGCGGCCTTCGCGCCGACGCAGTGGCGGCTCGAGCACGGTCAGATCATGCTGATGTCGGAGCGCGGCGAGACCTGGCGGTTCGAGGCCGACGACAATGCGCAGTGGCGGCTGGTGCCCGATAGTGCCAATCCGCTGATCATGCTGCGGCAATAGCGCTGCCATATCGAGGTCGGCGAGCCGATCGGATGCGACGCGCCTTGAGCCTGCCTTGATCTCCATCAAAACCGTCGCCCGTTCCAAAATGGAGGTGTTGGAGATGATCCGAAGGTTGGGAATTGCATTATTGTTGGCGTTGTCCGTGGCTGCGCCGATCCATGAGGCGGCGGCGCAGGATACGCTGGGCGGCGCCATCCTGGGTGGCGCGGGTGGCGCGATCATCGGCGGCGCCCTCGGCGGTGGCCGAGGGGCTGCGATCGGCGCAGTGCTTGGCGCCGGCACGGGTGCGGCGATCGCGGCTGACGGCGAGCGCCGTCGTGGCAACTACTACTATTATCAGAACGGCTGCTACCTGCAGCGTGGCGACGGCGCCTGGGTGCGGGTGCACCCACGCTATTGCTGATCATCCGCCTGTGACGTCGCGGCGCGTGGCGCCGCGACGTCACATCTGCCGAGCGCGCGTTACAGAACCGCGACAGTAACCCCGCGAGGTCGCCGGCCGGCTCACTGCCCAGAGATGGGATCGACCGGCGGAAAGCCGAGCACGTTCTTGCCGGCAGCGGCATAGTATCGTTCATGGGCAAAGAAGTGCTGCCTGGCCGCGTGGATATCGCGCAGGCGACGCTGCAGCGGTGAGGCGTTCATGATGGAGCTCGATCCGCCCAGCGTGTAGCAGCCGCTGACGATATCGGTGCAAGTGGCATGGACCCAGGCACTCCCCTGCAGGCCTTCGGCCAAGTCGGCCTTGTTGTCGAGCGTGCCGTCGAGCGCGCGGCGCCATTGCTTTTCGGTCTGAACCTGCACGAGCGCGCGGGCCGCGCGGAGCGCCGCGTCGAGCCGGCCCACTTCATGCTGGAAGACCGGCGAATCCTTCAGATCCGCGGCCGCGAAAAGCTGGCGCCGGCCGGAGCCGGCCAGGGCGGCGAGATCGGCCATCGCGCCCGTTGCGATTCCGACCGCGACGGCGGCGTGGAAGCTGGCATTGAACGGCAGGACCGCGCTTTCGAGCGGCCCCGGCACGGACGACGGCCCGTGAAACAGGTCGAACACCTCCTCCTCGCGGACCTCGACATCGCTCAAGGCCACATGGTGGCTGCCGGTGCCCGTCAATCCAGAGGCCTGCCATGTCTCCTCGATTTCCCAGAGATTCGCCGGAAGGAAGAAAAACCGTGTTTGCGGACCCTGCTCCGACATCAGGGGCTGGCCGCCCTCGCAGATCACAAAATGACCGCCGATCCACTGCGCGTTCTGGCAGCCGCTGGCGAACGGCCAGCGTCCGGAAATCCGGTAGCTTCCCTTGATCTTCTCGGCCTGTCCGGCTGGAGTGCCCACCCCAATCACGAGTGCGTCGGGGTCCTGGAGATAGATCCGTTCGAGAACCGCCTGCGGCGCCCTGGTGCAGAATATCTGCGACGTCACGCCGATCATTGCCACCCAGCCGACCGAGCTGTCAGCTGCGGCCAATGTCTCGATCATCTGCACCGCGTCGGGAGCGCTCAGCTCGAGGCCACCAAG
>CAWAXO010000004.1:0-100368 GCA_963786015.1 uncultured Alphaproteobacteria bacterium
CCGAAATCGAGTGGTGGCAGGTCGATCTGCGGCACCTCGATCTTGACCTTGTCGAGGTCGACATTGGCCGGCTTGTCCAACAGGCCCGTCACCGTGACCGGGAACGCGATCACGAGAACGACCATGATGGCCTGCAGCCCGATCCAGGGCATGGCGCCCCAATAGATGTCGGAGCTCTTGACCTCTTTCGGCGCGACGCCGCGCAGGTAGAACAGCGCGAAGCCGAACGGCGGATGCAGGAACGAGGTCTGCATGTTGACGCAGAGCATCACGCCGAACCAGATCAGCGCGGCGTCGGCGCCGACCACCGGCGCGAGGATCTTCTGCGCGATCGGCGCGATCATCGGCAGGATGATGAAGGCGATCTCGAAGAAGTCGAGGAAGAACGCCAGGAAGAAGATGAAGAGGTTGATGAAGATCAGGAATCCCCAGACGCCGCCGGGCAGCGAGGTCAGGAGATGCTCGAGCCAGACGCCGCCGGAGACGCCGAGGAACACCACCGAGAAGCAGGTCGAGCCGATCAGGATGAAGGTCACCATGCAGGTAATGCGCATTGTCGTCTCGTAGCCCTGCCTGATCAGGTCGCGCAGGTCGGGAATGCGGGCCGCTTCCAGGCAGATCCAGACGACAGCGAGGTAAGTGACGGCGAACGCGAACTTGAAGATGATGTTTTCGCTGAACAGCATCGCGACGATCGTGCCGACGCCCGCACCGATGATGCCGATGATCAGGATCTTGTTGCCGACGGCGCTGAAATCCTTGTGATGGACCGCGGCGAGCACGATGGCGCCAACCGCGCCCATCGCACCGGCTTCGGTCGGTGTCGCAAGGCCCATCATCATGGTGCCGAGCACGACGAAGATCAGAACCGCCGAGGGAATGATGCCCATCAGGCACTTCTTCCACAACGCCCAGCCTGTCAGCGTGCGCGCCTCCTTCGGCACCGGCGGCACATGGTCCGGCTTGATGAGGCCGAGCAGGAAAGTATAGCCGGCGAACAGCATGATCTGGAAAACCGAAGGCCCCCAGGCGCCGAGATACATGTCGCCGACGGACTTGCCGAGCTGGTCGGCCAGCACGATCAGAACCAGCGATGGCGGCACCAGCTGGGTGATGGTGCCCGAGGCCGCCAGCACGCCGGTGATATAGCGCATGTTGTAGCCGTAGCGGATCATCACCGGCATCGAGATCAGCGCCATGGCGATGACCTGCGCCGCCACCGTGCCGGTGATGGCGCCGAGGATGAAGCCGACGATGATCACGGAATAGCCGAGGCCGCCGCGAAATCGGCCCGAATAGCTGGCCCATCGAGTCCAGCATGTCCTCGGCCAAGCCGCAGCGTTCGAGGACTGCGCCCATGAAGGTAAAGAATGGGATCGCCAGCAGGAGCTCGTTGGAAAGTACGCTGCCGAACACGCGGCCGGGAATCGCCTGCAGGAAGTTCAGGTCGAAGAAGCCGAGATGGATGGCGAGGAAGCCGAAGGAGAGCCCGACCGCGGCTAGCGTGAATGCAACCGGGAAGCCGATCAGCATCGCCAGAACCAGGCCGCCGAACATCATCGGCGGCATCATCTCCAGCGTGATCATTGGGTCGGCCTCTCATACTTGGCGTCGATCGTCGTTTCTCCCCGGAGTGCCGCGATGCGCTTGATGACTTCGGAGACCCCTTGCAGGGCCAGCATGACAAAGCCAGCAGGAATCACGAACTTGATCGGCCAGCGGACGAGGCCGCCGGCATTGCCGGACATTTCGCTGACCGCATAGGATTGCATGAAAAACGGCCAGGACAGATAGGCGAGCAGCAGGCAGGCCGGAATCAAAAAGAACAGCGTGCCGATCATGTCGAGCCAGAGCTGGCCGCGCTCGGACAGGAACAGATAGAAGATCTCGACCCGCACATGTTCGTTGCGCTTGAACGTATAGGAGGCGCCGAACATCACCAGGATGGCGAACATGTACCACTGCAGTTCGAGCCACCCGTTCGAGCTGTAGTCGAAGGCATAGCGGATCATGGCGTTGCCGGCGCTGACCAGGCAGGCAATCAGCACCAGCAGATTGCAGACATAGCCGATCTTTTCGTTGAGCAGGTCGATGGTTGAGCTCACCGCCAACAAGGGACGCATCATGTTCTCCGCGGCGATGCCCGACGGGGTGCGCCGATAACTTCAACAGAAATCACTTCAACAGACATCACTTACCGCGACGCGGTGGCGTGCGGCAAAAACCTGTCAATGGGAGCGATTTGCAAGAATCCTCCTCCCTCCGACGCTTCTTGCTGTCTTGGCTACGCAGACCAGCGCAGCGGCCCATCCGGCCGGGCAGGCGTAAAAGCAGCCGCACCTTTTCCGTGCGATCACGCTTGTGTCAATCGGAAAATGGATAAATTCACGCGCGGTCAAGCCGTTGCCCGGCCTTGGTAAATCAATCCGGTCGTAGCCCGTTGCTTGGGTATGTTGGTGCGTGCGCGCAACGTTCGCGGTTGCAGCAGGGATCGCGAGGGGCGTTGCGCAGCCGCGCTCTCCCAAATCGAACTAGCCGCCGGTCACGCTCATATGGCGGCTGACGCTCGGGCGGTTGTGGCGGCGGTCGATGATGAAGTCGTGGCCTTTCGGCTTGAGCCCGATGGCGCGGTCGATCGCAGCCGAAAGCAGCGCGTCGTCCGCGGAAGCGCGTAAGGGTTTGCGCAGGTCGGACGCGTCTTCTTGGCCGAGACAGGTGTGCAGCGTGCCAGTGCAGGTGATGCGCACACGGTTGCAGAACTCGCAGAAATTATGCGTCATCGGTGTGATGAAGCCGAGCTTGCCGCCGGTCTCGCCGACATGAACATAGCGCGCCGGGCCGCCGGTATCGTCGGGCAAGTCAGTCAAACTGTAGCGCTTGGCGAGACGCGCGCGCACCAGCGACAGCGGCACATATTGATCGATGCGGCCTTCGCCGATCTCGCCCATCGGCATCACCTCGATCAGCGTGAGCGCCATGCCCTTGCCATGCGCCCATTCGATCATCGAGGGGATTTCGTCCTCGTTGAGGTTCTTCAGCGCCACCGCGTTGATCTTGACAGCGAGCCCGGCAGCACGCGCGGCCTCGACGCCCGCCAGCACCTTGTCGAGATCGCCCCAGCGGGTGATGGCGCGGAATTTCTGTGGGTCCAACGTATCGAGCGAGACATTGATGCGTCGGATGCCGCAGTCGCGCAATTCGGAGGCAAAGCGGGCGAGCTGCGTGCCGTTGGTGGTCATGGTCAGTTCGCGCAGGGCGCCGGTCTGAAGATGCCGCGACAACGAGCGCACCAGTGACATGACATTGCGCCGGACCAGCGGCTCGCCGCCGGTAAGGCGCAGCTTGCGCACACCCCTGGCGATGAATGTCGAGCACAGCCGGTCGAGTTCCTCCAGCGACAGCAGGTCCGCCTTGGGCAGGAACGTCATGTCCTCGGACATGCAATATAAACAGCGGAGGTCGCAGCGGTCCGTCACCGAAACCCGCAGATAACTAATCGTCCGTCCGAACGGATCGGTCATCGGGCGCGACAGCGAGGGGGCGTGACTGAGGCTGGTTCCGGTCATGCAAAAAAACCTTGTTCGATCAGCGTGGCCGAGACCGGACCGGTGCGGCCATCGCTAGAACCAATCTAAGCATGATGCGCGGCGCGGACAATGCGCTTCCTTGTACCTCCGCGCCGGTTCAACCCTTGTGCGGTGCAAAGGGATCAGCGACCGGGCGCGGCCGCCAAGGGCGACGCGTTCGGATCGCTTAAATCGGCAGGTGCGGCAGCCACAGGCTTCGGGGCCCTCGGCTTTTTCGGCCGTATCGGCTTGCGCGCCTTCGCCGGCGGAGCCGCCGGCTGCAGCTCGGCAAAGACCGGGTTCGGATCGGTCACCGTCGAGGCAGGGCTGGTGACGTCGCCTGGATTGCGGATCACCTTCACCTGCACGGTCTGGGGCTCGAATTTGTCGAGCGTATAGGCGACGGAGAAGCCGGTATCGGGGGCCGCGACGGAGACCGAGCAGGGGGTCTTGCAGCCCGGTCCGACCGACGTCTTGGCGTCGGCGCCCGATGGGGTCGATTCAAGCTGCACCTGGATCGATGGCGGCGTGGGCTTGAAATAATCGAGAGAAAAGGAAGAGAAAGACGAGCATCCGCCAAGGCTCATTCCAAGGCTTGCTCCAATTATCGCCGCCGCGATGACCCGATGCATCTTCAATCCGCCACCCCTGCGCCTTCATCGCTCCCCGTCAAAGGGAGCGGAAAGGCTTCAGCCTCTTGTTCTGACGCGTTTTCTCCGATGCGAAACCGATGCCCACCTCGCTGGAAAAACGCCTCAACTGCGGCAAACCGCCACAATCTCCGAATTCGACCATAGGTGCCACGGCACAACCGCGCAACCAGTGGAATCGCATAGTTGACTGTTGGCTTATACCGCAGTGCAGCGATTCGGAATACGGAGTTAGACCAAGGTCTTAGGCTGTGGATTGAGGACGCCGAATCAGCTCCGCGACGGCCGCGGGGAGATCGCGCATGTGGTCGATCACCCGGTCGGGCTTCAACTCGGCGATCGGTACGTCGGTATAGCCGAACGTGACGCCGATGACGGGGATACCGGCGCGGCGAGCGGCGCCGACATCGGTGCCGGCGTCGCCGACCATGATGGCCGACGACATGTCGCCGCCGGCACGCGCGATGGTCTGTCGCAGGATCGCGGGATCCGGTTTCGAGACGCCGAAGGTGTCCGCGCCGCAGATCGCGGCAAAACGCGGGCTCAGTCCCAATTCATCGAGCAGCCGCCTCGACAGCCATTCGAGCTTGTTGGTGCAGACCGCAAGCAGGTAGCCGCGCCCAGCCAGATCATCGAGCGCGTTTTCCAGCCCGTCGAAGGGGCGCGAAGCCTCGGCAATATGGTCGCCGTAATAGGCGATGAAATCGGCGGCGAGGCGATTGAGGTCCTCGACGCTGGTGACGCGGCCTTCCAGTTCCAGCCCGCGCTCGAGCAGCTTGCGTGCGCCGGCGCCGATCATGTTGCGCGCGGATTGAAGCGGCACCGGCGGCAGGCCCTCGCGGGCGAGAATGTAGTTGAGCGCGCCGATCAGGTCGGGCGCGGTATCGACGAGCGTGCCGTCGAGATCGAATGCGATGGTCGGAGCTGATGTCATACAGATGCGCTATCGAGCCCCGCGCGATTATGCAAGATGCGCCGATCGGGCCCTTACGAGAATGGGCAGGTGAGTGCGGGGGAAATCATGCGCGACTTGAGCGGCCGAACGGCATTCATCACGGGTGGGGCGTCGGGCATCGGCTTTGCGCTCGGCCGTGCCTTCGCGGAAGCCGGCATGAAGGTGATGCTGGCCGACGTCGAGACCGGCGCGCTCGATGAGGCGGTGAAAAGCCTGCGCGACGTCACGCCCGATGTGCGCGGCATCGCTTGCGACGTCGCCGACGCCGACAGCGTCGCGCGCGCGGCGCAGGCGACGTTTGATGCGTTCGGCCGTGTCCACGTGGTCTGCAACAATGCCGGCGTCGCGGCCCCAGGCGGCATCGACAGCATCTCGCTCGACAATTGGCGATGGGTGATCGACGTCAACCTGATGGGGGTGCTGCACGGCATCCGCAGTTTCCTGCCGCATATCCGCGCGCATGGCGAGGGCGGCCACATCGTCAACACCGCGTCGATGGCCGGCATGATCGGCGGCGGCGGTCTCGGTTTCAGTCCCTACACCGCGACCAAGTTCGCGGTAGTCGGGATGTCGGAAGGCCTCTCGGCGCAGCTCAAGCCGCATGGCATCGGGGTCAGCGTGCTTTGTCCGCATTTCGTCCGTACCGGGATCGCCGACGCTGGGCGCAATCGGCCGCCGCAATACGGTCCGTCGGAGACATACGATCCCGCAAGCCGAGCCGGCCAGCTCGCCGCCGAGATCACCAGGGGCGTCGAGGCCGGCATCGATCCGGCCGATGTCGCCGCGCGCGTGCTGTCCGCCATCCGCAACGACGAACTCTATGTCTTCACCCATCCGCACATGCGCGAGATGGTGGATGGGCGGTTCAGCGCCATTGAGGAGGCGATGGACGCGGTCACGGAACGTGGCTGAAAAGTCACAGATCGGAGCCATTCGGCGCTATTCCCGGCCGCCAAACGAGGCTAGACAGGCGCCGCTGGTTCCGGCCGGCGAAGCCTCGGATGGGTCATCGTGTCCATGGACGAATTGAAGCGGCAGGCGGCGGCGCGCGCACTCGAAGAGGTGCGTGACGGCATGAGGCTCGGCCTCGGCACCGGCTCGACCGCGAAGCATTTCGTCGAGCTCTTGGGCGAGCGAGTGCGCGGCGGACTGACTGTCGTTGGCGTGCCGACCTCGGAGACGACGCGCGCGGATGCCGAGCGCTGCGGTATCGCCCTGACTACGCTCGACGAGATCGACCGGCTCGACCTCACCATCGATGGCGCCGACGAGATCGATCCGGCGCTCAACCTGATCAAGGGCGGCGGCGGCGCGTTGTTGCGCGAGAAGATCGTGGCCGCGGCCTCGGATCGCATGATTGTGATCGCGGACGAATCCAAGTGGGTCGATCCGCTCGGCCGCTTTCCGCTGCCGATCGAGGTGATCCCGTTTGGGCTTGCGGCGACGCAGCGGGCCATCGCCGAAGCGTTCGCAGCTTGCGGCGTTTCCGGAGCGATGGTGTTGCGAAAGAGCAAAGAGGGCCACTTTTTTGTCACTGATGGCGGCCACTGGATTGTCGACGCCCATCTCGGGCGAATACAAGATCCGCCGCGTCTTTCGGGGCTGCTGAGCACAATACCCGGCGTGGTCGAGCACGGTTTGTTCATCGCACTGGCGGGCACGGCGGTTTTGGCGGGCGCGCAGGGAATTCGCGTAGTTGAGCGGCGTTGAGCCGTAACTTCCAAGGAGAAGCGGAATGAGGAGCGTTTTGAGACTATTGTCGGCTGCGGGCCTTGTGCTCGGATTGGCCTTCGCGGCCGTGCCGGCAGAGGCGCAACAGCCGCCGCCGCTCAAGCAGGCTTCGCCGGCGGCGCTCGCGGCGGCCAAGGAAATTCTTACAATGAAGAACGCGAGCGCGATGTACGCCAACGCGGTGCCGAACATCGTCCAGCAGACCAAGGACTCGCTGCTGCAGAACAACCTCAACTATCAGAAGGATCTGAACGAGGTCGCGGTCGTCGTGGCGCAGAGCATGGCCGGCCGCGAGAAGGAGATCGGCGACGGCATGGCGCTGGTCTACGCCAACCAGTTCACCGAGCAGGAGCTGAAGGATCTCGTGGCCTTCTACAAGTCGCCGCTCGGCCAGAAGCTGCTTTCCGCCGAGCCCCCCGCAATCCAGCTCAGCATGTCCTATATGCAGCAGTGGGCCCAGCAGTTCGCCGAGCAGGTCAATGCGGCGTTCCGCGCCGAAATGCGCAAGCGGGGCAAGCAGATCTGATCGCGGGATCGTGACAAAACGGGTCGAGGTGGAGCATGGCTGAGTTCGACGTCGACCTGTTTGTCATCGGAGGAGGTTCGGGCGGAGTGCGCGCCGCCCGGATTGCGGCCGGCTACGGCGCGCGGGTGATGATCGCCGAAGAATACCGGATGGGCGGCACCTGCGTGATCCGCGGCTGCGTGCCGAAGAAGCTGTTCGTGATCGGCTCGCATGTCCGCCACGAGATCGACGACGCCGCGGGCTTCGGCTGGACCATCCCGGAAGCGACCTTCGACTGGGCGACCATGGTCGCCAACAAGGACAAGGAGATCGCGCGGCTCGAAGGCATCTATACCACCAATGTCGAGAAGTCCGGTGCGCGCGTCGTCAAGACCCGCGCGGTGATCGAGGATGCCCACACGCTGCGGCTCGCCACCGGCGAAAAGGTCACGGCGAAAACCATCCTGATCGCGACCGGCAGCACCCCCAATCACGGCCCCGAGATACCCGGCATCGAGCATGTGATCTCCTCGAACGAGGCGTTTCACCTGAAGGAGCTGCCGCGGCGCGTCGTGATCCAGGGCGGCGGCTATATCGCGCTGGAGTTCGCCTGTATCTTCGCCGGCTTTGGTTCCGACGTCACCGTGATCTATCGCGGCGACAACATCCTGCGCGGCTTCGACGAGGATGTGCGCGCTCATGTCCGCAGCGAGATGGAGATGGCGGGTATCACGATCCTGACCGGCTGCACGGTCACGAAGATCGACAAGCCCAACAAGGAATTCGTCACTCATTTGTCGAGCGGCTCGAGCATCGCGTCCAACCAGGTCATGTTCGCGATCGGACGGCATCCGAATGTCGGCGGTCTCGGGCTGGAGAAGGCCGGCGTCGCGCTCAATCCGAAGAACGGCGGGATCTCCGTCGACGGTTTCTCGAAGACCTCGGTGCCGAACATCTACGCCATCGGCGACGTCACCCATCGCATCAACTTGACGCCGGTCGCGATCCGCGAGGGCCATGCCTTTGCCGACACGGTGTTCGGCAGGAAATCGGTCGAGGTCGATCATTCCACCATTCCGACCGCGGTGTTCTCGCAGCCGGAGGTCGGCACGGTCGGGCTGAGCGAGACCGAGGCGCGCGCGCAGAACAGCCATGTCGACATCTACAAGACCGCGTTCCGGCCGATCAAATCGACCATGTCCGGCCGCGACACGCGCATCCTGATGAAGCTCGTGGTCGACGGCAAATCCGACCGCGTGCTCGGCTGTCACATCGTCGGCGACACCGCAGCCGAAATCATCCAGGCGGTCGCGATTGCCGTGAAGATGAAGGCAACGAAAGCGGATTTCGACGCGACCTTCGCACTGCATCCGACTGCGGCCGAAGAGCTCGTCACGATGCGCACGCCGACCGCGCGCCATGTGCGCGAAGCAGCCGCGGAGTAGCCGAGGCTTGACGCGCTAAGGTGGCTGAAAGAGCCGCCTTAGCGTCATGTTTATGGCAGGGATCCATCAGGCATTGTCGCCTTCACCGCCCGGTAGTCATCCCTTGATGGTCCCGTTCGCCGTGAAGTTGTTCTTCGGGTCATACCCTGAGTCGTGTAAATTCTTGAAATACAGCTCGCGGTCGCTGTTGCTCACGCCGCCCCACGGTCCGCCCCACGCTGGGCCACCGCCGCCAAACGCTGGGCCACCGCCATAGGCGGCTCGGGCGTCGGAAGTTCCGGCGAAAGCTCCGCCATAATAAGGACGACCTCCGTAGTAGGGGTTGTAGCCCCAGTTAGGCGAGGTGGCCGCGACTGCGGCAGCCGTACCGATCGCAGCGGCGCCCGCGACGGCGGCACCGGCGCCGTACCCGTAGCCACCCGCCCGCCGATAGTGCCGGCGTGCGACGCCCGCGCCACTCATGGGCGTTGCCGGGCGACCGACCCGTGCCTGCGCGCTGTCGACCGATAGCGAGACGCCGCCTTGCTCCGACCAGCCGAAGGAGAGTAGGGCTGCGCCCGCGAAGGTCGTGGCTGCGATTGCAACTGTTCTCAGAACTCATTGACTTCATGGTCTTTCTCCACTGCCTGTCTGCCCCATCTTCAAACGATGTGCCTTCTTGGTGTTTTGAAAACACGAAGTCCTCGGACGCGAAACGCGTCCGAGCAACGCGCCGATTGGAATCGAGACAAAGCAAAGCCGTCCGGCGCGTTGGCAATCACCGATCAGACGGATTTCATGAGAGCAACCCCTCACCTTAGAAGCCGTCTGAGCTGTGCCGAAGATCACTTGGTGATGCGAAGTGATGCGAGACAAAGAACCGCATGTTCTTTGTTCCCTGGCTTGATCTAGATCAACAGCGGGCGAGTTGTTGCCGACGGCCGGCAGCCCACGCGCAACCATGGATCACCAGATCCTGGGACCGAACCAGCCAAACTGTGGCTGTCTCGCCACCAGCAGCGTCGGCGGCGGTCCGTTTCTCTTTGCGATTTTACGTTGCCGCTGCGGCTTCGGTTCCCGCGTTCTCTGATCGGACCGTTGAAACTCGTTGGCGTCGGATCGTTGCAGTTGCGCGAAGGCCTGCCGCGCCTTGGTCGAGACGTCAGCGACCGCCGCCGGGGGCGAAATGTCAGCTCGCGCGGTCTCGGGCGCGGGAACGATGGTTGGAATGCTGGTGTCGTAAACGATGCGCTGCGGCCACTTCTGCTCGGAATGAATGCGGATGGTGGCTAAATGACTATCCGTCCGTTCGGCAACCGGCAGTTCCGGCAGACATGCATCCACAAGAAACAGCAGCGCGAGCAACGCTCCGCCGACGAAGAGAAAATATCGGGCCAGGGGCATTGGTCGCCTCCACCCCCCCTCAGCACAGATGATCGACTTCGTCTTGCCAGAGTTGATTTAGATCAAGCCCGCAGCCACTCCGCAGCGCCGCGCCACAGCGTGTCGCGATGCTCGGCGCGGAAAAAGCCGAAATGACCGATGCGAGTTGCCCCGATATTGGCGGGTGACACGGTGATGATCTCGGGCTCGATCGCGGTGAAGCCCGAACACAACAACTCCACGGCCTGCCGCGTCGCCCAGGGATCGTCGGCGAGGCAGATCGCGCGGAGAGCACCGTGGTAATGCGCGAAATTGGCGACGCTGACGAGGCTTCGGTCGTCGAACAGATAGCGAGGGCTCATCACCCAGCGCACCCATTGCAGGAAGGCGTCCTTCGGCAGGTCTTCGCCGATGCCGAGCCGGCCCGGCGCATAGCCGAGCCATTGCGTCATCGGGACACCGACGTAGTTCAGCATCACGTAGACGCGATATTTCTCCGGCGCCGTCATCAGCTTCCAATAGCCGGCCTGCGCCGCAACCAGCAGTGCGCGCGAGACCTCGTGGTTGTTGGGCAACAGACCAAGCGCCTGGCCACCAAAGGAGTGGCCGACATAGCAGAGCGGGATGTGCCGATAGCGCTCGCGCATCCAGTTCACCGCGGCCGTGATGTCCAGCGCCGCCCAGTCCGCCATGGAGGCCTTGAAGCCGGCCAACGGGTTGGGCCGGCCTTCCAGCGCCGTCTGCCGGCTGCCGCCGATACCCCGGTAATCATAGGTCAGCACCGCAGAGCCCTGGAGCGCGAGATAGGCGGCGAAACGGCGATAGATCTTGCGCGGGGTGGCGGTCGCCGAATTGATCAGCACGGCATGCCGCTTGGCGCCGCGCGGCAGGAACAGCGTCGCGGCGAGCGGGTATCCATCGACGGCGGGAATGGTAATGTCGTCGGTAAAGACGTCATCCAGCGCAGCTTCCAGCACCGCGAGTTCCCCGCGATTCCACGCCCCTCCAAGGTCATTTGGGGCAGTTACGAATTCGGCTTTCGCCACAATGGTTTGGACCCGCCACCTAAAATCCGGGTGGCGGTCTTCCGAGCGCCTGTGTATAACGCGGCACCTTCCTGCCGCCCATAAGTAGCAGTTTTTGCTCAGGAGTTAACATCATGTCCGAGCGGTGGACGCCCGATAGCTGGCGCGCCAAGCCGGTGCTGCAGATGCCCGACTATCCCGATGCCAAAGCGTTGGCCGATGTCGAGGCGCAGCTTTCGACTTTTCCGCCGCTGGTCTTCGCGGGCGAGGCGCGCAACCTGAAAAAGGCTCTGGCGCGGGTCGCGGCCGGCCAGGCCTTCCTGCTGCAGGGCGGCGACTGCGCCGAAAGCTTTGCCGAGCATGGCGCCAACAACATCCGCGACTTCTTCCGCGTGTTCCTGCAGATGGCGGTCGTTTTGACCTATGCGGGCGCGCTGCCGGTGGTGAAGGTCGGCCGCATCGCCGGCCAGTTCGCCAAGCCGCGCTCGTCGCCGACCGAAAAGCTCGATGGCGTCGAGCTGCCGAGCTATCGCGGCGATATCGTCAACGACATCGCTTTCACGCCCGAAGCGCGCGTGCCGGATCCGCAGCGTCAGTTGATGGCCTACCGGCAGTCGGCGGCGACGCTCAACCTGTTGCGCGCGTTCGCGACCGGCGGCTTCGCCAATCTCGCCAGCGTGCATCAATGGATGCTCGGCTTCCTGAAGGACTCGCCGCAGTCACGGCGCTACAAGGAATTGGCCGACCGCATCTCGGACGCGCTGAATTTCATGCGCGCCTGCGGGCTCGATCTGGAAAGTCATCCCGAGCTGCGCGCCACCGATGTCTACACCAGCCACGAGGCGCTGCTGCTCGGCTACGAGCAGGCCTTCACCCGCGTCAATTCCACGACCGGCGACTGGTACGCGACGTCCGGCCACCTGATCTGGATCGGCGACCGCACCCGCCAGCTCGATCACGGCCATGTCGAATATTTTCGCGGCATCAAGAATCCGATCGGGCTGAAATGCGGTCCGTCGCTGAAGCCCGACGATCTGCTGCGGCTGATCGAGGTGCTCAGCCCGGACAATGAGCCGGGGCGGCTGACGCTGATCGCGCGGTTCGGCTCGGACAAGGTCGGCGACCATCTGCCGGGCCTGATCCGCGCCGTGCAGCGCGAGGGCCGCACCGTGGTGTGGTCGTGCGATCCGATGCACGGCAACACCATCACCTCGACCACGGGCTACAAGACCCGTCCGTTCGACCGGGTGCTGTCGGAGGTCAGAAGCTTCTTCGAGATCCATGCGGCGGAAGGCACCCATGCCGGCGGCGTCCATCTGGAGATGACCGGTCAGGACGTCACCGAATGCGTCGGCGGCGCGCGCGCCATCACGGATGAGGATCTCAATAACCGCTACCACACGGTCTGCGATCCCCGGCTGAATGCCGAGCAATCGATCGACATGGCTTTCCTGATCGCAGAATTGCTCAAGCAGGAGCATGCGGGCAAGGTGAAGCCGGTCCCGGCGGCGTCGGGATTCTGAATGTGCTGCGGTTCTGGCGGGCCACGATCAATTCGTACAACGGTCTGGCCTTTGCCATCCGCTCGGAGCAGGCCATCCGCGAGGAAGTGGTCGCGCTTCTGATTGCGTTGCCGCTGGCGTGGCTGATCGGGATGACGGCGATACGCACCATCGAGCTGGTCGCCACCGTTCTATTTGTGTTGGCGATCGAGCTATTGAATACCGCAATCGAAAAGCTCGCCGATCGGCTGACCACCGACCATGATCTGCAGATCGGGCGGGTCAAGGATCTGGGCTCCGCCGCGGTCGGCGTGGCGCTGATCGTCGGCGGACTGTTCTGGCTGTTCGCCATCGCCGAGCGCATCGGCGTGATCTCAAGCTAGCATTTGCAGTTTGCGCCTCCGCGGTGCACCATCGCTCCCATGACCGAACGCGCAACCGAACTCCTCATCACGTTGGCCCAGCTCAATCCCGCCGTGGGCGATGTCGACGGCAATGCCGCGAAGGCGCGTGCCGCGCGCGCCCGCGCGCAGGCCGATGGTGCCGCGCTGCTGGTATTCCCGGAATTGTTCATCTGCGGCTATCCGCCGGAGGATCTCGTGCTGAAGCCGGCGTTCCAGTCGGCTTGCCGCGCGGCGGTCGAAGCGCTGGCGCGGGAGACCGCCGATGGCGGGCCTGCGATGCTGATCGGCAGTCCCTGGGTGGAAGACGGCAAGCTCTACAATGCCTGTGCGCTGCTCGACGGCGGGCGCATCGCCGCGGTCCGCTTCAAGGCCAACCTGCCGAACTACGGCGTGTTCGACGAGAAGCGCTTGTTCGCGCGCGGGCCGGCCGCCGGGCCGGTGACGGTCCGCGGCGTGCGGGTCGGCGTGCCGATCTGCGAGGACATCTGGCTGGAGGAATCGGAGGACTACGAGAACGTCGTCGAGTGCCTCGCCGAGACCGGCGCCGAGATCCTGGTGGTGCCGAACGGCTCGCCCTATGCGCGCGACAAGACCGACGTGCGGCTCTCGATCGCGGTCGCCCGTGTCACCGAGAGCGGGCTGCCGCTGATCTATCTCAACCAGGTCGGCGGCCAGGACGAACTGGTGTTCGACGGCGCCTCTTTCGCGCTGAACGCCGATCTGTCGGTTGCGGCGCAATTGCCTGACTTCGCCGAGACCATCACGACGCTGCGCTGGACCAAGGGCGACGACGGCTGGCGCTGCAGCGGTCCGGTCGCGCCGGTGCTGGAAGGCGACAAGGCCGACTATGCCGCCTGCGTGCTGGGCGTGCGCGATTACGTCCGCAAGAACAAGTTTCCGGGCGTCTTGCTCGGCATCTCCGGCGGCATCGATTCCGCGCTGTGCGCGGCGATCGCGGTCGATGCGCTCGGCGCCGAGCACGTGCGCGGCGTCATGCTGCCGTTCCGCTTCACGGCGCAGGTCTCGCTCGACGACGCGGCCAAGCTCGCCGAGTACCTCGGCATCCGCTACGAGGTGCTGCCGATCGCGGACGCGGTGAACGGCTTCGAGAAAATCCTCTCCGAGACGTTCAAAGGCCTTCCGCGCGACATCACCGAGGAGAATTTGCAGGCGCGCGCCCGCGGCACACTGCTGATGGCGATCTCCAACAAGACCGGCGCGATGGTGGTGACGACCGGCAACAAGTCGGAAATGTCGGTCGGCTATGCCACGCTGTACGGCGACATGAATGGCGGCTTCAATCCGATCAAGGATATCTACAAGACCGAGGTGTTCCGGCTCTCCGCCCTGCGCAATTCCTGGAAGCCTGATGGCGCGCTGGGTCCTGCGGGTGAGGTGATCCCGGTCAACATCATCACCCGGCCGCCGACCGCGGAATTGCGCGAGAACCAGACCGACCAGGATTCGCTACCGCCCTATGACATGCTGGACGCGATCCTGGAGCGGCTGGTCGAGCGCGAGGAGCCGCTGGCTGCGATCGTGGACGCCGGCTTCGATCGCGCCGTCGTGGCGCGGATCGATCATCTCCTCAACATCGCCGAATACAAGCGGCGGCAGGCCGCGCCGGGCGTGAAGGTCACGACCCGCAATTTCGGGCGCGACCGGCGCTACCCCATCACCAATCGTTTCCGCGATGCCGGCAAGCCGTTGCCGCAGCCGGACGAGACGCTGCTGTCGCGCGCGGGCCGCGCTTCGGCCGAAGCGTTCGAGGGATAGCGAGAGCATAGACTTCGGGAGAGCATTGTGAGGCGACGCGAGTTCATCGCGCTCCTCGGCAGCGCCGCGGCGGCAATCCGACCGCGCGGCGCACGTGCAGAGCGACCGCCAGAACGCATCCTCTATTTCACACATTCCGCCGGTTACCGGCATGACGTCATACCGCTTTCCAAGGCAATCCTGACACAGCTTGGACGGGATTCCGGCATCTTCGAAATCGCCGCAACGGAAGACACGGCTGCATTCTCGACCGAAAACCTCAACGGCTACGCCGCCGTGATGTTCTACACGACCGGAGAGCTTCCGATGAGCGGCGCTGAAAAGGCGGCTCTTCTCAACTTTGTGCGTTCGGGCCGCGGCTTCCTCGGTGTTCATTCGGCGACGGACACATTCTACACTTGGCCGGACTATCTTGATCTGGTCGGCGGTTACTTCAATGGTCATCCCTGGCATCAAGCCGTGACGATCGAGGTGGCTGATCCCAGCGATCCTCTGGTGGCGTTTCTCGGGAATTCGTTGCAAGTCGAGGACGAAATCTACCAAATCAGCGACTTCGACTATCGTGGATCACACGTGCTGCTGCGCCTCGACCAAAGCTCGGTGGACCTTGGCAAGGCCGGCGTGCATCTACGGTTCTATGGTTGGCCTCTCGCCTGGACACGACATTACGGCCAGGGACGAGTCTTCTATACGGCGCTTGGCCACGAGGCGTCGGTCTGGCACGACTCCCGCTACCAGCGAATCCTCACGAACGCGATCCTCTGGTCCGTGCGAAGGTCCCTCTAGGAGCGTTTTCGAGCGTCATTCGCCGCGGGCGTGCTGTCCGACAAGGATGCCGCGCACACGGGGTAGGGGCGGACATCGGCCAGCCGACAATCTCCGCTGAACCGTCGAAAATGACCCTTATCGGAAGTCGGTGGGCCCAATCTGGCCGTCTACCGTTGACAGGTATCGGAGCCATTCGCCGGATCGGATGCCTCGCGGGTCAATACCTCGGTGCGAGGCGACGTAGTCGATCTCTCCGCGCGTGGTGCCGATGTCCATCAGCTCCGCGTCGCTTAAGTTGGACAAGGTGGCGCGCAATTTTTGGCGTTCGCGGCGCTCCCGAAAGGCATCCCAATATTTCCAGATGAAGCTGGAGACATGCCGGGTCGATACGGATGTCCGTTCCAGCCACGTTGTGCCGTGCGTCGAGCTCATTGCGAAGTCTCCCTGGGACGGTGTTTCTTCCACAGCTTTAGCGTTCCCCTGTTGCCACCATGGTGTCAGGAGCCGTCATAGCCGGCACGAGGGTGCCGCGAGAGCGGCGGGTATGCTTGACCGGCGGCTTATATTTTCCTCACCCGCAGCTTATTCTTGCGATTTCCAGCCAGCCCAAAGCGCTACCCGGTTATCGGGGGCTCTCATCGCAAGGGGATTCGCATCTTGCGCTATCTCTTCGAGGATTACGCATTCGACCCTGACCGGCGCGAGTTGTATCGCGGGGCGGACGTCGTCCGCATCGCACCGCAGGTGTTCGATCTGCTCGATTATCTGATCCGCAACAGGGAGCGCGTCGTCAGTAAAGACGACCTCATCAATGCCGTTTGGAATGGGCGCAGCGTTTCGGATGCAGCACTGACGACCCGGCTGAATGTCGCCCGAAGCGCAATCGGCGATTCCGGGGAGGAACAGCGACTGATCAAGACGTTACCACGTAAGGGATTCCGTTTCGTCGGACAGGTGCAGGAGGCGCGAGAGGTTGCAGGTCCAAATCCGGGCGATACGCCCGAGAGCGCTCCTGCCGTACCCGACAAGCCCTCCATCGCCGTGCTGCCGTTCGCGAACATGTCTGGCGATCCCGAGCAGGAGTACTTCGCGGACGGGATGGTTGAGGAGATCACGACCGCGCTTTCGCGGTTCAAATGGCTGTTCGTGATCGCTCGCAATTCGAGTTTCACCTTCAAAGGCAAAGCGGTCGACATCAAGGAAGTCGGGCGCAGGCTTGGCGTGCGCTATGTCCTTCAGGGGGCGGTGCGCAAGGCGTCGGGGAAAGTTCGCATCACGGGCCAGTTGATTGAAGCGGCTACGGGCGCACACATTTGGGCGGACAAGTTCGAGCGCGACATGACAGATATTTTCGCGTTGCAGGACGACGTCACGCTCGCCGTTGTCTCGGCTATTCAGCCAAAGTTGTTTCAAGCCGAAATTGCACTGGCGTCGCGGCGGCGACCGGAAGACCTCACCGCGTATGATCTTTATCTCCGGGCTATACAGCAAGCCGTCCGATCGACCCGCGAAGGGTTGACCGAGGCACTCCGACTGGTTCAGCGCGCCTTGGAGCTTGACCCTGGGTTTGCTGGTGCTGCCGCTCTGGCAGGTGCCTGTCACCTGGAAAACGTGCTTAGGAACTACGCCATCGATCCTCAATTCGAACGCAAGGAAGCCGTTCGGCTTGTGCGCTTGGCATTGAGCCTCGACGATGGTGATCCAGACACGTTAGCAATTGCTGCATTAATCTCGGCTTTGTTGGTCGGCGATTGTGAGGCTGAGATTGAGATGGCCGATCGGGCGGTCGCGCTCAACCCAAATTCATATCACACATGGAACTGCAGAGGCTGGGTCTATAAGATTGCTGGACAGCCCGAGGAAGCGATCCGGAGTTTTGAACGTGCCATGCGAATGAGCCCGGTAGACCCGCAACAATTCACAGCGTTAACCGGGATGGGATTCGCCTTTATTGAGCTTCGTCGCTTTGACGAGGCCATCATTGCAGGGAAGAAAGCCCTGCGTCAGAACCCTTCCTATCCAGGACCATACCGCTGCCTCGCGTGCTCTTTCGCCCATCTCGGACGCGACGCTGAGGCCCGTGAGGCGGCGGCTCGTATGCTTGAGATCGATCCCGCTTTCACGATATCGGCGTGGATCGCTCGGAGCCAGCTATCAAAAACTGCGAAGCTGATGATCGAGGGTTTTCGGAAAGCGGGATTGACCGAATGAGCCGTGCTCGTCCGCATCGACAGGCTGATCTATAGGGCGCGATAAGAGGCTGTAGGAGCTAACGGTTCGCCGGGATGAAGGTCGGCCCGACCGAGCGGATCTGCTTGTCGGAGCTGGCGCCGGTCGTGGCGGCCGGCGGCGGCGGCGCGGATGCGTCGGGCGCAGCGGTCGAGCTGTCCGCGGTCGCCGGTGCGCCACCCTTCTTCGAAGCCGGCGCCTTGCCCTGTGGGCGCTGCTGCATCCGCTTCGCGCTTTCTTCCGTGACGATGATATCGCCTTGCTCGGCGGCGGCTGACTTGTCGTCGATCGACTTCAGCGCGTCCGCCCAGGTCTGACCCGGCGCCTTGCAGGAGCAGGTCGGGTTGAACTCGGTGCGGAATTTGAACGCGTTCGGCAGCGACGAATAGTTCTGGCCGTTCACAGAGACGGCCTGGTTGATGTCCTCGCCGGGATTGCGATAGGTGAACAGCGTCGCCTCGGTCGCCGGACATAGTGCCTTGCAGGTCCTCTCGTCGTCGGCGAAACGCTGCGCGACCGTTGCGAACGAGATCGGGAAATAGCCGCCGTCGCAGCTTCGCACGCAGACGGTGCGATAGGTGCCGGACGGCGCGGCCATGTCGGGGCTGGGCGGCGGAAGGCTCTGAGCCGGATTGTTGTTGCCGCCGCCGAACAGGTTGGCGAGGAAATTGCCGGGACCGGAGGAGGGCGGCGGAGCCGCGTTGGCATATTGCGGGCCGCAATTGTTCTGCGCGAGCGCGGCCAGCACCGAGCGGCGCTGGCTGTCCTGACCGCCGCCGCCACCACCACGCAGGTGTTCCAGGCTGCCCGTGATCTGATCGAGGTTCTGGCGCATCTGCTGGATCTGGGTGTTGACCGGACCGCACTGCGCCGACTGGTTGTTGAACAGCGAGAAGAAGCCGGAGCTGTCGCAGCCCATGCGCTTCGCCTGCTGGGTGACGCGATCGAGCTCGGACTGCTGGCGCTGGGCCGCGTCCTGATAGCGGCGGATCTGCTCGTCCTTGGCGGGATCGCCGCTGCCGCCGCGGTCGATGGTTGCAAGTTGCGCCTCCAGCCGCGGGCAGATCGGATTGACCGGCGGGCCACCTTGCGGTCCCGGACCCGTTTGGGCGAAGGCGGGGGCATTCAACGCCACGCCGCCGAACAGGGCCACGCAGGCAAGGAGTCGTCGAGAGAATACGATCAGCTTTTCAAGCATATCCGGCCATTCAGGGAGTTCCGCGAGTTTCAACGTCGCGGCGGCTCCGTTTAGCCGCTTCCGGGGGCAGCGTCACGTCGTTTCCGCGGCGCCCGTGTGGCGGCGGCTGGTCTGGACTACCGCTGGCAGGTGATGGCGACATACTCGTCGCAGCTACCGCGCCCGCAGTTCCCGGCGGTTTTCGGCACCGATCCCGTAATCTCATCGGGATCGACGCGCCGATAGGCCGAGGCCAGCGCAAAATCGCGTGATTGACAGTACGAGCGGGCGGCGGGCGCGCCGCATTTGTCGCCATCGGCAAGGCACTGGTCGACGCCATAGCCGTCAGCCTGGTTGGCCACGATGAACACGCGGCTTTCGGCCGAGGCAGCCGCCGTGGCGAGGAGGAGCGCGCAAGCCGATAGCGCCGGGAGGGAACGCATGAGGCACCACATGAATGAGAGGAATCGGCTCTCACTCGAATACAACCAATTGGTTAAGGATCATTAACCGGGGGCGAGGGGCGCACCGTTTCGAAGCCGAAAATGGCATTTTCGCGGCCCTTGACCACAAGCCCTTCCATGGCCCATTGTGGCTTTATGTACGGCTTCCTCGCCATTTGCTGCATTTGCCGCGAGATTATGAGCTAGCGATTCGCTGGCTGAGGCCGTCTTTTCTCCCAAGAGAGCTCTGGACGCCCGGCCTGCAGGGATGGGTGTTCCATGGAACTGCGCCTTTACGATACGCTGACGCGCGACAAGCGCCGCTTTGTGCCGCTCGATGCCAAGAACGTGCGGATGTATGTCTGCGGGCCGACGGTCTATGACTTCGCCCATATCGGCAACGCGCGCCCGGTCATCGTCTTCGACGTGCTGTTCCGCCTGCTGCGGCACATCTACGGCGCCGATCACGTCACCTATGTCCGCAACATCACCGACGTCGACGACAAGATCAACGCGCGCGCGGTGCGGGATTTTCCGGGCCTGCCGCTGAACGAGGCGATCCGCAAGGTCACGGAGACGACGGCGCACGCAGTTCATCGCCGACGTCGCGGCGCTCGGCTGCCTGCCGCCGACCTTCGAGCCGCGCGCGACCGATTTCGTGCTGCCGCGTGCCGACGGCAAGGCCGACATGGTGACGCTGATCAGGCAGTTGATCGCGCGCGGCCATGCCTATGAAGCCGCGGGCGAGGTGCTGTTCGATACCCAGTCGATGCCGGACTATGGCGCGCTGTCCGGCCGCAAGCTCGACGAGCAGCTTGCGGGCGCGCGCGTCGCGGTCGATGCGCACAAGAAGAACCCCGCCGATTTCGTGCTCTGGAAGCAGTCCTCGGAGGACGAGCCGGGCTGGGACAGCCCATGGGGCAGGGGCCGTCCGGGCTGGCACATCGAGTGCTCGGCGATGAGCGCCGCCTATCTCGGCGACGTCTTCGACATCCACGGCGGCGGTCTCGATCTGATCTTCCCGCACCATGAGAACGAGATCGCGCAGTCGCGCTGCGCGCACGGCACCTCAGTGATGGCGAACTACTGGATGCACAATGGCTTCGTCCAGGTCGAAGGCGCGAAGATGTCGAAGTCGCTCGGCAACTTCGTCACCATCCGGGAGGCTTCGTCGACGGGACTGGCCGGGCGAGGTGCTTGCGTCTCAACATGCTGAAGACGCATTACCGCTCGCCGGTCGACTGGACCGTGAAGGCGCTGGAGGAGAGCGCGAGGACGATGGACGACTGGTATCGCGTCGCGGCCGATGCGCAGGCCGGCGAGCCGGCCGACGCCGTGATCGAGGCGCTGTCGGACGATCTCAACACGCCTCAGATGATCGCGGCGCTGCATGCGTTGCGAAGCAAGGCTGCGTCCGGTCAGGACGGCGACCGTGCTGCGTTCGCGGCTCGCTGCGTTTCCTCGGATTCCTCTCGGAAAGCGTGGCGCAATGGGAGAGCCGCAAGCGGCAGGCGAGCGGCAGTCGACGCGGAGCAAGGTCGGAGAACCTGATTTCCGCGCGCGACCGCCGCCCGCGCGCGCAAGGACTTCAAGGAGTCCGATCACATCCGCGACGAACTCGTTGCCATGGGCGTCGTGATCAAGGATTGCAAAGACGAAGGCACCACCTGGGAGATCGCGCGATGACGCGGCCGAACACCTTTGCGCTGCGGCCGTTTCTGCCCGACGATACGCCGATCCTGGCCGCGATCTTCGCAGCCGCGATCCAGGATCTGACCGGCGACGACTACAGCGAGGAGCAGCAGGAGGCCTGGGCCAGCGTCGCCGACGACGAGGACACTTTCGGCGCGCGGCTGGCCGGCGAGTTGACGCTGATCGCCACGATGCAGGGGGCGCCCGTTGCCTTCGCCGCGCTGAAGGGCAAGGACCAGGTCGACATGCTCTATGTGCATCCGAGCGTCGCGGGGCAGGGCGCGGCGTCGCTGCTGTGCGATGCGCTGGAGAAGCTTGCCGGCGCACGCGGCGCGACCAAGCTCTCGGTCGACGCCAGCGACACCGCGGTGGATTTCTTCAGGAAGCGCGGCTATGTCGCCCAGCAGCGAAATTCGGTGACCATCAATGGCGAATGGCTCGCCAACACCACCATGCAGAAGACGCTTGATGGCGGCGGAGACAAGGCGTGAGCAGGGAGCGGCTCTATCTGTTCGACACCACGCTGCGCGACGGCGCGCAGACCAACGGCGTCGACTTCACGCTGAACGACAAGCAGGTGATCGCCGCCATGCTGGACGAGCTCGGCATCGACTATGTCGAAGGCGGCTATCCCGGCGCCAACCCGACCGATACCGAATTTTTTTCGAAGAAGCCGAAGCTCGGTCACGCCCGCTTCACCGCCTTCGGCATGACGCGGCGCGCCGGCCGATCGGCCTCGAATGATCCCGGACTCGCGGCGCTGCTGGAAGCGAAGGCCGATGCGATCTGCTTTGTCGCGAAAGCCTCGGCCTATCAGGTGCGCGTGGCGCTGGAGACGACCAACGAAGAGAACCTCGCCTCGATCCGCGACAGCGTGGGGCTTGCGAAGAAAGCGGGCCGCGAGGTCATGCTCGACTGCGAGCATTTCTTCGACGGCTACAAGGAGAACGCGGAGTTCGCGCTGGCCTGCGCCAAGGCCGCCTATGACTCGGGCGCGCGTTGGGTGGTGCTGTGCGACACCAATGGCGGCACCATGCCGCATGAGGTCGAAAGCATCGTCGGCGAGGTCGTCAGGCACATCCCCGGCGATCATCTCGGCATTCACGCCCACAACGACACCGAACAGGCGGTCGCCAATTCACTCGCGGCGGTGCGGGCCGGCGCACGGCAGATCCAGGGCACGCTGAACGGGCTCGGCGAGCGCTGCGGCAACGCCAATCTGTGCTCGCTGATTCCGACCCTGCGGCTGAAGCGCGAGTTTTCCGACGCCTTCGAGATCGGCGTGACCGATGAAAAGCTTTCGAGCCTGATGAAAGTGTCGCGCACGCTCGACAACATGCTCAACCGCGCGCCAAACCGTCATGCGCCTTACGTCGGCGAAAGCGCCTTCGTCACCAAGACCGGCATTCATGCCTCCGCGGTGCTGAAGGACCCGCAGACCTACGAGCATGTGAGCCCCGAGTCGGTCGGCAACCATCGCAAGGTGCTGGTGTCCGACCAGGCGGGCCGCTCCAACGTCATGGCCGAGCTCGACCGCGCCGGCATTCCCTATGCGAGGGACGATGCGAAGCTCGCCCGCCTGGTCGATGAATTGAAGGAACGCGAGGCGGCGGGCTATGCCTATGAGTCCGCTAATGCCTCGTTTGACCTCTTGGCGCGGCGCACGCTCGGCAAGGTGCCGGACTATTTCCGGGTCGAGCAGTTCGACGTCAATGTCGAGCAGCGCTACAATGCCAACGGTCAGCAGGTGACGGTCGCGCTCGCGGTGGTGAAGGTCGATGTCGCCGGCGAGCGGCTGATCTCGGCCGCGGAAGGCAATGGCCCGGTGAACGCGCTCGACGTCGCGCTGCGCAAGGATCTCGGCAAGTACCAGAAATATATCGAAGGGTTGAGGCTGATCGACTACCGCGTGCGTATCCTCAACGGCGGCACGGAAGCCGTCACGCGCGTGTTGATCGAGAGCCAGGACGAGGCGGGCGAAAGCTGGACCACGGTCGGCGTCTCGCCGAACATCATCGACGCCTCATTCCAGGCGCTGATGGATTCGATTTTTTACAAGCTGGTGAAATCCGGCGCGCCGGCGTGAGGTGCCGTCATTCCGGGAGACGTTGGGCCAGCATCCGGGGCGATGCGCATTCCCGAGCCAATTGCGCATCCGGGTCTGGTCCTTCGGACCATCCCGGAATGACGGGAGTAAAGCAACGACGAGAGGACCCCGCCCATGATCGACCACATCTCCGTCGGTGTCGCGGATCTCGACCGTGCGGCGCGGTTCTATGAGGCGGTGCTCGCGTCGCTCGGGCTCTCGCGCCTGGTGACGCGGCCCAAAACCATCGGCTTCGGCAGGAGCTATCCGGAGTTCTGGATCAATCTGCGGCCGGGCATGGCGAAGGTCGCGCCCGAGAGCGGGGTTCACATCTGCCTGCGCGCCAAGGCCGCCGCCGAGGTCGACGCGTTCCATGCCGCGGCGCTTACGGCCGGCGGCGTGTCCGATGGCGCACCGGGCATCCGGCCGCATGATCGCGTCAAATATTACGCCGCCTTTGTCATCGATCCCGACGGCAACCGGATCGAGGCGGTGACGTTCCCGAGCGAATAGGCCGCGCACCTGTGGCGCAAATCTCCGCTTTTCGGTCATCTTATTTTCAAACAGCGCGTCTAGTTTAAGTGGGCGGGAGTTGGCCGGATGTACGCCAATAGACCCGCAACGCCCCGGCTCCGCGACGCCGGGGCCTTTTTTTGAGGTCTTGTTGGAGCTTCCCGGACCCCGGCCGCGTAAAGCGGATGGGCGGTTGCCGGCCCCCGGGATGGAACAAATCCAAAAGACTGGACGTTCATTCAGCCAAGAACTGAAGGAGAATGTCATGCACCTGTCCAATCAAAGTCTGCTAGTTATTCTTTTGGTCGGCATCATCGCCGGATGGCTGGCCGGCCGCGTCATGGAAGGCGGGGGCTTTGGACTGATTGGCGATTTGCTGGTAGGTCTTGTCGGCGCGTTTATCGGAAATTGGCTGCTGCCGAAGCTCGGTATTCATCTCGGTGTCGGAATTATCGCTGCGATTCTGAATGCCTTCATCGGAGCTGTCGTTCTCCTCCTGATCTTGCGTTTGCTGAATGGCGGTTGGGGTTATCGACGTCGCTGGAGCAACTGGTAGGTTCGTGTTCACGGTCTACGATGGGCCATACTATGATTGGGCCGACGATTGCCCGCCGCCGCCTCCCAGGCGATGGCACGCGGTCGCGGCTCCGCCACCTCCACGGGTCGTCGTCGATCCGCCTCCCTGCAAACCCCGCTTCGGTATCAATACCAATTGGAGCGACAGCGGATGCGCCAAGCTCCACACGACCGTAGCGCAGGTAGTTCCTGCCGAACGGACAACGCCGCCGGCTCCTCCGCCGGACTGCGTCCTAAATCTCGGCATCAATAGAAACTGGCTCGACGCCAACTGTGCTAAACTTTACGCGGACAGCCCGGCTCAGCCTGCCCCCGCCGTCCCGACACCTCCTCCGGCGGCGAGTGCGCTGCGTTGCGAGCTGAACCTCGGCGTCAACAGGGACTGGTTCGACAGCAACTGCGCGAAGCTCCAGCCCGGTAAAGCCACAGGCATGGATCGGCTGCGCGACTTTTTTTCCTCGGTCGTGCACCCGTCCGACTTGCAGGCCTATCGTCCCGTCCTCGGGGATGCAGTTTTCGCCACTGCCGCTGTTATCGCGTTCCTCATTTTCGCCTACCTGTGCGCCCGTTTGGTTTGGTGGATTTTCGAGGGGCGGGACAGCAGGCCAAGACCGCAGGCCAGCAATCGTGTCACGCTTCTGACACCCGATGCCGCGTCCGTCCGAACACGCTCCGAGCCTTCCGATCTTCGAGCGCGGCAGGCCCGGGAACTAGCTGACCGGGCCAACGAACTGCAGGCGTCGCTGTTCGGCCAGCCGTCGTAACCGACGCCGGAACGGCGAGCCGCACCCAGCTAGCGAATTGCGCTGCGCATTCTGGTCTGGCGATCGTCCGCCCGGCGGCGGCCGAAAATGCGCGGCAGCAGCATGGGGACACGGTGGCGATACTCCTGATAGGTCGCGCCGAACGCGGCGATCAAATCCCGTTCCTCGAACTGCAGCCCGACCAGGATGTAGGCCGTGCTCATGATCGCGAACAGCAAATGGCCCGCGGTCATCTCGGGCGTGGCCCAGAATGCGAGCAGGAAGCCCAGCATGAGCGGATGCCGCACGATTTTATAGAGCAGGGGCGTCCTGAACGATTGAGCCGGCATCTCGGCTCCGCGTAGCGCGAAGAAAGCCTGGCGCAGGCCGGACAGATCGAAATGATCGATCATGAAGGTCGAGGCAAGCACGATCGACCAGCCGAGCCAATAAATGCCGATCAGCAACCCGGCCGCGATTCCGTCGGCCCGCCAGACCGGTGTCGGGATCGGCCGCCACTGCCAGAATAGCAGTAGGAAGATCAGGCTGGAGAGCAGCACGTAAGTGCTGCGCTGGCAGGCTGCGGGGAGGATCTTGGCCGACCATCGTTTGAAGGCCGGGCGCGCCATCACACTATGCTGGATTGCGAACAGGCCGAGCAGTAGCACGTTGACGATGAGAGCCTCAGTCAAATTCGTCGGGCCGCCGACGTCGATCGACTTCGGCACGAGATAGTTGCCGACGAAGGCGAGCGCATAGAGAAATGAAACAAGGAAGACGGCATAGCTCACGATGGCGTAGAACAGGATCAGGAGGCGTGCGAGCATGACTATTTCCCCTATTGTTCCGGCGGCAGCGGTGCAGAATGCGAGAGCCTGAATTGCTCGTAGTGGGCGGGCCGGCCCGCTCCGACCGCTATCATTGGACCGTCCCCTGCGCGTCCCCCGGAACGCCGCTAGGGCAAGGGGTAATTCAAGGGGTGATTTCATGACTGGGT
This sequence comes from uncultured Alphaproteobacteria bacterium, assembly GCA_963786015.1. Lineage (GTDB taxonomy): Bacteria > Pseudomonadota > Alphaproteobacteria > Rhizobiales > Xanthobacteraceae > Bradyrhizobium. The sequence goes on from CAWAXO010000004.1 coordinate 26,146, forward strand.
TCTCGCTTCAGACGTTCGGGTTTCCCGAGATCCACGGCGACAACGGCCCGATCAAGCTGAACCTGCGCAAGGGCCTTGCGCTGCTGATCTATCTTGCGGAGGCCCAGGGCGCCGTTGCGCGGGACGTCATTGCCACACTGCTGTGGCCGGAGAGTCCCCGCGAGACCGCCCGCGCGCGATTGCGGCGCCTGCTTCATCGCATCGAATTGACGCTCGGCCAGCATGTTTTCGAGACAGACCGCGCCAGCCTGCGGTGGTCTCCGGCGATCGAATTGAAGGTGGATGCGCATCTGTTCGAGAGCGCCTGCGACCGGGGCGCTTTCGAGGAAGCCTGCCTGGGCTATCAGGGTGATTTCCTCGCAGGTTTCTCTCTGGATGATTGTCCCGAGTTCGACGATTGGGCGTTCTATCGCCGCGAGGCGCTCAGGGGCCGGCTCATGCATGGGCTGGAACGCCTCGTGCAGGACAAGAATGCCGCCGGTGAACATTTTGCCGCGACGGCGCACGCGGGACGCCTTGTCGAACTCGATCCGCTGAGCGAGGTGTATGGCCGGCATTTGATCCGCAGCCTGCTGCTTGCCGGCGATCGAAGTTCGGCAGAACGGCACCACGCGGCACTGACACAGCGGCTGCGTGACGAGCTTGGGGTTGCGCCCGAAGCCGCGACCGAAGCACTCATGGATTCGATTATGGCGCCGCCGGTCCATGCCGTTCCGGCGACACTCTATGTAAAGGGCGCCGGCGCGCATCTGGCGTATCAGACATATGGAAGCGGCGAGCTTGATATCCTGATCATGCCCGGCTTCGTGTCACACGTGGAACGCGTCTGGGAGCATCCCTCGTGCCGGGCATTTCTGGCCTCGATGTTGGCGTTCGGGCGGCTGATCATCTTCGATCGCCGCGGTGTCGGGCTGTCGGACCGGGTCGGATCGGCCCCGAGCGTCGAAGTCACGGCCGAGGATATCGGCACCGTCCTGCGGGCGGCGCAGACGCGTCGGGTCGTCCTGTTCGGGGCGTCGGAATGCGGGCCGGCATGCATCAAGTTCGCGGTCGATGAGTCCCGCCTCGTGGCTGGCCTTGTTCTGTTCGGCTCATTGGCCAAGGGTTGTTGGGCGCCGGACTATCCGTACGCGTTGCGGGCAAGCCAATATGATGGCTGGCGCCAGCAGCTTGTTGCCGAATGGGGTGGTCCTGCCGGGATCGAAACCTTCGCGCCGAGCCTTTCCCGTGATCCGCAGGCGAGGGCCTGGTGGGCCGGGCTGCTGCGTGCGGCCTCCAGTCCCGGCGGCATCTGGGCCGTGCTCAAGGCGTTGCGCGACACCGACGTCAGACACCTCTTGCCACGGGTATCCGTGCCCACGCTCGTGCTGCACCGCCGGAACGACCGGGCCGTGCGTATTGAGGCAGGCCGCGATCTGGCCAACCGCATTACTGGCGCTCAATTCGTTGAACTCGACGGCGACGACCATTGGTTCTTTGCCGGAGCACAGCAACCCATGCTCGAGGCCATCGAACGCTTCCTTGCGAAAGACCGGGCCATTTCGGCTCCACAGCCCAGAGGCTCCGCGCCGCGGGACGTGCCAGCGCGCAGATGATGCTCGATCAAGAACCCGGACGCGCGATGAAACCCATCGCGCTAACCGCTTCGGATCAGAGCCGGCGCGCGACCTCGGGGGCCATTTCCCTGGCCTCGTCCGGCACGCCGGCGACCGCCGCCCGCAGTCGTGGCAGGATGTCCTCGACCCGTTCGGCCCTCAGAACGTCGAAGCTGAGACCCGGACGGATGAACTCGGTCGACCGCATGTGCGCCAGCAGGTCGAACAGCGGCTCCCAGAAATCATCGATGTTGGCGAGCAGCACCGGTTTCTCGTGGCGGCCAAGCTGCTTCCAGGTGAGCTGCTCGACGAGTTCCTCCAGCGTGCCAACTCCGCCGGGCATCGCGACGAAGGCATCCGAGCGCTCGAACATCAGCCGCTTGCGCTCGTGCATGTCGGGCGTGACGATCATCTCCTGGACGCGGTTCAGCGCGTTTTCCTTTTGTGTCAGGAAATCCGGAATGATGCCGGTGACGCTGCCACCGTGGTCGAGCACGGCGGTCGCGACCGCCCCCATCATGCCCACGGAGCCGCCGCCATAGACGAGGCGAATGCCGTTTTCGGCCAGCGCCTTGCCCAAGGCGATTGCCGCTTCGATGAAACGCGGGTTGGTCCCGGAGCCGGACCCGCAATAGACACAGACAGTCCTGATCTTGATCATATGAGTCATGTGGCACTGCAGCGCAGAAGGCGTCAAGCCCGCGAATGATTCGCGGGTCTGCCCGAAACTACCGCTAAAGGACGGCAACAATGAAAGAATTTGCCGCGGTTCGGGGTGCGGCGGAGGATTAAAGTCTCTATATGGGAGCCATGATCATCGATGAACGAGGCCGTGCATCCGGCACCATGCCCCAGGCTCCCGGTGACATGGCTCAGACTGATTCGCCGCGGCACGACACTGCTGCGCTGCCTGCCCAGACATCAGCGGACGAACGGGCAACCCTGATCGGGACGCTGGTCCATTTGTGGCCTTACATATGGCCGAGCGACCGCGCCGACCTGAAGGCGCGCGTGCTCTGGTCGGTCGTGCTGCTGCTGATCGCCAAGCTCGCGACATTGTCGGTGCCGTTCACCTTCAAATGGGCAACCGACGCGCTCTCCGGCCAGGGCAGCGCCCCTGTCGCGCCGTCCGACTGGATGACGTGGGTGATCGCCTCGCCCTTGATCATGACCGCGAGCTATGGCGGCTTGCGCATCGTGATGGCGGTGCTGACACAGTGGCGCGACGGCATTTTCGCCCGCGTCGCGATGCACGCGGTGCGCAAGCTCGCCACCATCACGTTCATCCACATGCACGAATTGTCGCTGCGCTTTCACCTGGAGCGCAAGACCGGCGGGCTGACGCGGGTGCTCGAGCGCGGCCGCGAAGGCATCGAGAATATCGTGCGGATGGTGATCCTGCAGCTGATCCCGACCATCGTCGAGGTTTCGCTGCTGATGGGCGTATTGCTGTGGCAGTTCGACTGGCGCTACGTGCTGGCGACCCTGATCACGGTCGTGGTCTTCATGTATTTCACCTACGCCGCGACCGTGTGGCGGATCGGCATCCGCCGCAAGATGAACAATTCCGACATCGAGGCGAACAGCAAGGCGATCAACTCGCTTCTGAACTACGAGACCGTGAAATATTTCAGCGCCGAGACCCGCGAGGCCGCGCGCTACGATCGCTCGATGCAGCGCTTCGAGCAGGCGAGCGTGAAGACCTATACCTCGCTTGCCTTGCTCAACACCGGGCAGGCGCTGATCTTCACCTTCGGCCTCACCGCGACCATGCTGATGTGCGCGATCGGCATCCGCAACGGGCACAACACGGTCGGCGATTTCGTCATGGTCAACGCCATGATGATCCAGCTCTATCAGCCGCTGAACTTCATGGGCATGGTCTATCGCGAGATCAAGCAGGCGATCATCGACATCGAGAAGATGTTCGAGGTGCTGGCGCGCGATCCCGAGGTCAAGGATGTTCCGGGCGCGAAGCCGCTGGTCGTGACGTCGGGCAGCGTTCGCTTCGAGGACGTGCGCTTTGCCTATGATCCCGAGCGCCAGATCCTGAAAGGACTGAGTTTCGAGGTGCCGGCCGGCAAGACGGTTGCGATCGTCGGTCCCTCGGGGGCCGGAAAATCGACGATCTCGCGGCTGTTGTTCCGCCTCTACGATATCTCGGGCGGCCGCATCACGATCGACGGCCAGGACATCCGCAGCGTCACGCAGGCCTCGTTGCGCGCCGCGATCGGCATGGTGCCGCAGGACACCGTGCTGTTCAACGACACCATCCGCTACAATATCCGCTACGGCCGCTGGGAGGCCGGCGACGCCGAGGTGGAAGAGGCGGCGCGGCTCGCGCAGATCGACGGTTTCATCCGCATGGCTCCAAAAGGCTATGAGACCCAGGTCGGCGAACGCGGGTTGAAATTGTCGGGCGGCGAGAAGCAGCGCGTCGCGATCGCGCGCACGGTCCTGAAGGGGCCCCCGATCCTGGTGCTGGATGAGGCGACCTCCGCGCTCGACAGCCACACCGAGCACGAGATCCAGGGCGCGCTGGACCGCGTCTCGCGCAACCGCACCTCGCTCGTGATCGCGCACCGGCTGTCGACCATCGTTTCCGCCGACGAGATCATCGTGCTCGATCAAGGGCTGATCGCCGAGCGCGGAACCCACGGGCAGCTTCTGGCAAGCGGCGGGCTCTATGCCAGCATGTGGAACAGGCAGCGCGAAGCCGAGGCCGCGCGCGAGCGGCTGGCGCAGATCGATGACACGAACGACGCGCCGAACCGCGCACCGCCGCCGGTCGAGGACCCCATCGCAAGGGCGGCGGAATAGCCGGAGCATGATCTCCGCGCGACCGCGCTTCGCGTTGGTCGCCACGGAAAAACCGCTACATACTTTTCCCGATCATGCTCTAAAACCCCCAGAACCAGTTTCCTCTGTGCCGCCGGGGCGGCGCGGAACGACGAGTGAGAACGATGTCCATCGCCAATTCCATTCGCGGGCAAATCCCGCCGATCCATCCCGAAGGTTACCCGTTCATCGGCGGCTTTGCGGCGATCAGCCTCTTGTTCTTCTGGCTCTGGCCGCCGCTCGGCTGGATCGGCACCGTGCTCACGTCTGGTGCGCGCTGTTTTTCCGCGATCCAGTTCGGGTTACGCCGGTGCGCGAGGGCATCGTGGTGGCGCCGGCCGACGGGCGCATCTCGATGATCTCGCATACACTGCCCCCGGCCGAGCTCGGCCTCGGCGACAAGCCGCTGCCGCGGGTGTCGATCTTCATGAGCGTGTTCAACTGTCACGTGAATCGCAGCCCGGTGTCGGGGCGGATCGACCGCATCGCCTACCGGCCGGGCGCCTTCGTCAATGCCGAGCTCGACAAGGCGAGCGAGGACAATGAGCGAAATTCGCTGGTGATCTCCTCGCCGAACGGGAAGATCGGCGTGATCCAGATCGCGGGCCTCGTGGCGCGCCGTATCGTGTCCTTTGTCCGCGAGGGCCAGACCATCGGGGCGGGCGAACGCTTCGGCCTGATCCGGTTCGGCTCGCGGCTTGACGTGTTCCTCCCCGAGGGCACCCAACCGCTGGTCTGCGAAGGCCAGACCGCAATCGCCGGCGAGACCATTCTGGCCGATTTCCGTTCAAGCGACCCCGGACGCTCATACAGGACGAATTAACCCATCTGCGCGGCGGTATGGATCGAGGTTCCGCCGCAATGGCGGAGCACGTCGGGTCTTGCTATATTGGTCCAAGCCATGCAGACGCCATACGAGTCCAAGTACCCCGAACAGCGCCGCCGGCGGTTTCGTCCGATCCCGGTACGGATGCTGGTGCCCAACGTCATCACGCTGCTTGCGATCTGCGCGGGTCTGACGGCGATCCGGCTGTCGACGGAAGGGCGGATGGAGCTTGCGATCGCCGCGATCGTATTTGCGGCGGTGCTCGACGGCATCGACGGCCGCGTTGCGCGCATGATCAAGGGGCAGTCGAAGTTCGGCGCCGAGCTCGACAGCCTTGCCGACTTCGTCAATTTCGGCGTCGCGCCCGGAACTCATTCTCTATTTTTGGCAGCTCCACGAACTCAATAACGGCGGCTGGATCGCCTCCATGGTGTTCGCCATCAGCGGCAGCCTGCGCCTTGCGCGTTTCAACGCCACGATGGACGATCCGAACAAGCCGCCATTCGCGTCCAACTACTTCACCGGCGTGCCCGCGCCCGCCGGCGCGATCACCGTGCTGTTGCCGGTCTATCTCGTCTTTCTCGGCCTGTGGCAGCCGCCGGCGATGCTCACGGCTCTCTATACGCTCGTGATCGCCTTCCTGATGGTCTCGCGCCTGCCGGTGTTCTCGGGCAAGAGCGGGCGGATGCGCGTGCCGCCGGAGCTGGTGCTGCCGGCGTTCGTCGGGGTGGTCATCTTCATCGCGCTTCTGATCGGCTATCCCTGGCATGTGCTGTCGGCCGGCACGGTGCTCTATCTCCTGAGCCTGCCGTGGGGCTGGAAGTCGTATCGCGATCAGGCACGCAAATTCGCCGCAACTCACGCCGCGGCGGAGGCTGGCGCCGCACCGGCCAGCGCCGCGCCCGGCTTTACGCCCGCGGTCTCCGATACCGCCCGCGACGATCGTCCGGACCGGCTGCACTGAACATTTCGGTTCTGGATCGTCGCTCCCAAATATCTGCCATGATCGTGCGCCGAGTTGGGTTCGCCTCCGATCTCGGCTATAGGGCCTGAGTAACCGGACGGCCTTGTTGAGGCCGTGCCCAACGATCTGGAGAAACGCCCGTGACCAAATCCGCTCCGCTCGACGCTTCCATCCTCGAGGCGCTGGCGCGCTACGACACGCCGACGATCTGCAACGCAATGGAAGTGATCGCGCCGGAGCGGCGGCTGATCGGCTACACCGTGAAGCCGCTGGTCTGTCCGTTTCCCGATCTGCCGCCGATCGTCGGCTACGCGCGCACGGTCGCCATCCGCTCGGTGCTGAAGTCCGATCTGCCGGCGGCCGAGCAGTCCAAGCGGCGCATCGAGTATTACGAATATGTCGGCACCGGCTTCGGACCCCGCATCAGCGTGATCCAGGACATCGACGGCCCCGATGTCGGCTATGGCGCGTTCTGGGGCGAGGTGCAGAGCAACGTGCACAAGGCGCTCGGCTGCCTCGGCGTCATCACCGACGGCTCGATCCGTGACATCCCGCAATGGGCGCCGGGCTTCCAGGCGCTGGCCGGCTCGATCGGCCCGTCGCACGCCTGGGTGCATGCCGAGAGCTTCGGCGGCGAAGTGCGCGTCGCCGGCATGACCGTGCGCTCCGACGATCTCATCCACGCCGACCGTCACGGTGCGATCGTGATCCCCGACGATCTCGCCGCCAAGCTGCCCGACGCCGCCGAACTCTGCGGCCGCCGCGAGACGCCGATCCTGGAGATCGCCCGGAGCAAGGATTTCTCGCTCGAGAAGCTGAAAGAGGCGCTGAAGCGCTCGGCGGAGATTCACTGAGGCTTGGAGACGCGCGGCCATGAACATGGCAGGAAAGACTATCTTCATCACCGGCTCGACCGACGGGGTCGGGCGCTATGTCGCCGGCCGCCTTGCAGCCGACGGCGCGAAGGTTGTGATTCACGGTCGCGATGCCAAACGCGCCGAGGCGCTGATCGAGGAGATCAAGCGCGACGGACATGCAGCGCCGATGTTCTATCAGGCCGACCTTTCCTCGCTCGCTGATGTCCGCAGACTGGCGGACGCCGTGATCAGCGATCACGAACGGCTCGATGTGTTCGTCAGCAATGCCGGCATCGGATCGCAGAACCAGGGGCCGGGACGGCAGACCAGCGCGGACGGCCACGAGCTGCGGTTTGCGGTGAATTATCTCGCGGGATTCCTGCTGGCTTATCGGCTGCTGCCGCTTTTGAAGGCGGCGGCGCCTGCGCGCATCGTCAATGTCGCTTCGCTCGGCCAGCATCCGATCGACTTCGACGATGTGATGATCACGAAGAACTACTCGGGTTCGCGCGCCTACGCGCAGAGCAAGCTGGCGCAGATCATGTTCACCGTCGATCTCGCCGCGGAGTTGAAAGGGACGGGCATCACCGTCAACTCGCTGCACCCGGCGACCTACATGAACACCACCATGGTGCGCGCCGGAGGGATCACGCCGATCTCGACGGTCGAGCAGGGCGGCGCGGCGATCCTGCATCTCGTCAGCGGTGACGATGTCGCCGCGCGAAGCGGCCTGTTCTTCAACGGCATGAATGAGATGAAGGCCAATCCTCAGGCCTATGATGCCTCAGCTCGCAAGCAATTGCGGACGCTCAGTCTCGCGCTCACCGGCTTGCCCGGCGCATAACGCGTCGTCATGTTCCGCAAGATCAACGACGTGCTGTTTCGGAGGATCGTCCTGGCCGTGCTGATCATCGCCGGGCTGGCGCTGGCGATCTAGCTCGCAGCGCTGCCGGCAGTCTCCGGCGGCGGCCGTATGGTTAGCGATAAATTGAAGCAGGCTGTAAACACAACCTATAAATGTTCGTGCCGGCGGCTACGATTCCCACACGACGTGCTGTCGACTTTGGCGGCGGTATCCCGCTCGGAACTTAGCCTTTACGCCTCTTTAATGGCACCCACGTAGGGTCTTCACCACGTGGTTCTGGGGCGGGCCGCGCGCTGTTCAGCGGGACGGCGGGTTCGCGTGTGCGTTGGAGTCTTCCATGGATATTATGACGGGCGTTGGGCTCGCGGCGGGCATTGTCGTCATTGCGACAATGATGCTGCTCGGCGGCGACATCCACATGTTCATCTCCGAGCATGCGATCATCATCATTTTCGGCGGGTCGATCGCCGCGACCATGATCCGCTTTCCGCTTGCCGCGATGCTGCATGGCCTGCCGCTCGGAGCGAAATTCGCCTTCACGATGAGCCGTCTGTCCGCGCGCGACCTCGTCGACGAGCTCGCCCGCATCGCCGAAATCGCCCGCAAGCAGGGCCCGGTCGGGCTGGAAAAGGTCGAGACCGACGAGCCGTTCCTCGCCAAGGGCATCCGCTACGTCGCCGACGGCTATGATCTCGAATTCATCCGCGACAATCTCGAGCGGGACCGCGACAATTTCCTGATGCATCTCGACGAGGGCAGCAAGATCTACCGGGCGATCGGCGACTGCGCGCCGGCCTTCGGCATGATCGGCACGCTGATCGGCATGGTGCAGATGTTCGCCAACATGACCGACCCTTCCAAGCTCGGCCCGTTCATGGCGACCGCGCTGCTCGCGACGCTGTACGGCGCGCTGGTCGCCAACCTGTTCTGCCTGCCGATCGCCGACAAGCTGCATGGCAAGCTGCTCGACGAGGAAACCAATCGCACCCTGATCATCGACGGCATCCTGATGATCCGCAACTCCAAGAGCCCGACGCTGGTCCGGGAGATGCTGCTCGCATACCTGCCGGAGAAGCACCGCCACGAGGAGGGCGAGCCGGTGCCGGCCTGACGGCAGGCGTCGGCGATCCGGAGCGTAGGCAATGGCCAAGAAAAAGCGCGGTGATGCGCATGGCGGCGGGCACGGCTGGTTCGTGACCTTCGCCGACCTGATGGGGCTGATGATGAGCTTCTTCGTGATGCTCGTCGCCTTCTCCACGCAGGATCAGCAGAAACTGAAGATCGTGGCCGGCTCGATGCGCGACGCGTTCGGCGTGCAGACCCAGTCGCGCTTTTCGGGCATCGTCGAAACCGACGGCATTCCAACACGGCCGAAGCTGAAGAATGTCGACCATATCAGCCCGGAGGAGTCCTCCAACACGCCGAGCCCCGACGCGCAGGAGCGCGACCGCATCAACGGCGCCAAGCTCAAGGTCGATCGCGAATTCGCGCTGGCTTCCGCCTCGCTGCGGCAGGCGCTGCAGGACATGCCGGAGCTGACGGAAATCTCCAAGCACGTCATCTTTGAAGAGACCAAGCAGGGGCTCAATCTGGAGATCGTCGACCAGGACGGCCGCTCGATGTTCGCCGACGGCTCCAAGGTGCCCTATGACCGCACGCGCCGGCTGATCGAGAAGCTGGCGATCCCGCTGAAGCAGACGCCGCTCCGCGTCCAGATCACCGGCCACACCGCGGCGGGTTTCGTGCCGACGCGCAGCGACTACGGGGCTTTCGACCTCTCGGCGGACCGGGCCAACGCGATCCGCCAGATCCTGGACCATGAAGGCCTGCCTGCCGGCCACATCTACGCGGTCGCCGGCAAGGCCGACACTCAGCCGCTGTTTCCGGATGATCCATCGCTGTCGGCCAACCGGCGCGTCACCATCACCTTGATGCGCGAAGATCCGCCGCTGCCGCCCGATCTCAAGCCGTAGTTGAAGGTATAATAATACGCACTCTCCCAGGCGCTTGCGGGGGTGCGCTCTATTGGCGCTGCCGACTTATTCGGTATTCCAGATGAATTGACAGGCTTCGCAGAAGCGTCGATAGCCGGGACGGGTCCCATCATCGAGCGTCCTTCCGTTTCATGGCAATCACCGCTGCACAGAACGAAGCCCAGGATGGCTCGGTAACGGCCGGCTTCTGGGCTTTGACGCTCGGCAGCATCGGCGTCGTCTTCGGCGACATTGGAACCTCGCCGCTCTACGCCTTCCGGGAGGCCGTCGGCGGCGCCGCGCATGGGCAGCCGGTGACCCGGATCATGGTGCTCGGCGTGCTCTCGCTGATCCTCTGGGCGCTGTTCGTCGTCGTCACCACCAAATACGTGCTGCTGCTGCTGCGCGCCGACAACAACGGGGAGGGCGGCACGCTCTCGCTGATGGCGCTCGGCCAGCGGGCACTCGGCCGGCGCAGCCTGTTCCTGCTCGGGCTTGGCGTGGTCGGCGCGTCGATGTTCATCGGCGACTCCATGATCACGCCGGCGATTTCGGTGCTGTCCGCGGTGGAAGGTCTCAAGCTCGCGACCCCGGCGCTCGAGCATTACGTCGTGCCGCTGACCCTGTTCATCCTGTTCCTGCTGTTCTCGGTCCAGAGCAGCGGCACGGCGCGCGTTGCCTCCGCCTTCGGGCCGGTCATGGTGGTGTGGTTCTCGACGCTGGCGGTCATGGGCGTCGTTCACATCAGCGACGACCCGTCCGTGCTGGCCGCGATCAATCCGCTGTATGCGGTCGAGTTCCTGCTGACGCATGGCACCATCGGGCTCGTGACACTGGGCGCGGTTTTCCTGGCCGTCACCGGCGGCGAGGCGCTCTATGCCGATCTCGGTCATTTCGGCCGCAAGCCGATCCAGTCCGGCTGGCTCTATTTCGTGCTGCCGTCGCTGCTCCTCAATTATTTCGGCCAGGGCGCGCTGGTGCTGTCCAATCCGGCCGCGATCGAAAATCCGTTCTATCGCATGGTGCCGGACATCCTGCTGCTGCCCCTGGTCGGGTTGGCCACCGCGGCCACGGTCATCGCAAGCCAGGCCGTGATCACCGGCGCCTATTCGCTGGTCCGGCAGGCGGTGCAGCTCAGCCTCTTGCCGCGCTTCGAGGTTCGCTACACCTCGGAAGCCCATGCGGGCCAGATCTACCTGCCGCGCGTGAACAGGCTGCTGTTCATCGGCGTCGTGCTGCTGGTGCTGCTGTTCCACACCTCGAGCGGACTGGCCTCGGCCTATGGTATCGCGGTGTCCACCACCATGGTCGCCGACGGCATCATGGGATTTGTGGTGATCTGGAAATTGTGGAACTGGCGCGCGGCCAGCGCCGCCGCGCTCATCGTTCCGCTCGTGGTGGTGGACATGACGTTCTTTTCCGCGAACCTGCTGAAGCTGCTGGAAGGCGCGTGGGTGCCGCTGCTGTTCGGCGTGACCATGGCCGTCCTGATCTGGAGCTGGCGGCGCGGCTCGGCGATGCTGCTCGACAAGACACGGCGCACCGAAGTTCCGCTGGACGATCTGATCAGGAGCCTGGAAAAGCGCCCGCCGCACATCGTCAAGGGGACCGCGATCTTCCTGACCAGCGATCCCGGCTTCACGCCGACGGCATTGCTGCATAATCTGAAGCACAACAAAGTGCTTCACGAGAACAACGTGATCCTGACGATAGAGAGCGCGCAGACCCCGCGTGTCGATCCGGCCGAGCGGGTGCGGCTGGAGAACGATCAGCGACAAGTTCGCCAAGGTTCGGCTGCGCTTCGGCTTCATGGAATCGCCGAACGTCCCCAAGGCGCTCGCGATCGCGCGCAAGCTCGGCTGGCAGTTCGACATCATGTCGACGTCGTTCTTCGTGTCCCGCCGCTCGCTGAAGCCGTCGTCGCATTCCGGCCTGCCGCGATGGCAGGAACATCTGTTCATCGCACTCAGCCGTTCCGCGAACGACGCCACGGATTATTTTCAGATCCCGACCGGGCGCGTGGTTGAAGTCGGCACTCAAGTGACGATCTAGAGCAGCGATCGAGGTCGCGATCGAGACCACGGCCTGAAGGCGGGTACATCCGAAGCGCGAAGACCGGTGTCACGTGTTGCCTACTCGAGCTATGCAAATTTGCATGGTGCGGGCTCAAAATAACGCTATGCCATGCCCTTAGCGCAGGACTATAAGCCGCCGGCTTTGCTGCAGTGAAGCATTTTGAGGCCCAGCTTCCAATGAACACCGATGTTGTAGCACCCGCCCCGGAAACGACGGTGGTCAACGGGCATGGCGATGCCCATACCACCGCAGGCTTCGGCGCGCTGACGCTGGGCAGCATCGGTGTCGTCTATGGGGACATCGGCACGAGCCCCCTTTACGCGTTGCGCGAAGCCGTGGTCGCGGCGAGCGCGGGCGGGGCGGTGACGCCGCAAGCGGTGCTCGGGGTGATCTCGCTGATCCTGTGGGCGCTGATCATCGTGGTGACGCTGAAATACGTCGTCATCCTGCTGCGCGCGGACAACAATGGCGAGGGCGGCACACTGGCGCTGATGGCGCTCGCGCAACGCGCGGTGACCCGCGGGGCGGCCACGATCGTGCTGTTGGGCATCATCTCCGGCGCACTGTTCTATGGCGATGCGGTCATCACGCCCGCGCTGTCGGTGCTGTCGGCGATCGAAGGCATCAAGCTCGTCACGGCGGCGCTCGATCCCTATGTCGTGCCGGTCACGGTCGTCATCCTGCTCGCGCTGTTCGCGGTGCAGTCGCGCGGCACGGCGCGCGTGGCCGCGTTCTTCGGCCCGATCATGGCGCTCTGGTTCACCATCATCGCCGTCGCGGCGATCCCGGCGATCGTGCGGCAGCCGCATGTGCTGCTTGCGATCAATCCGCTCTATGCCGTGTCGTTCATGTTCCATCACGGCATCATCGGCTTCGTGACCCTCGGCGCGGTATTCCTCGCCGTCACCGGCGCGGAAGCGCTGTACGCCGATCTCGGCCATTTCGGAAAACGGCCGATCCAGACCGCGTGGCTGTTCATCGTGCTGCCGTCGCTGGCGATCAACTATCTCGGGCAGGGCGCGCTCGTGATCGGCGACGCCAAGGCGGTCGAGAATCCGTTCTTCCTGATGTTTCCCGATTGGGCGCTGCTGCCGATGGTGATCCTGGCGACGGCCGCGACCGTGATCGCGAGCCAGGCGGTCATCACCGGCGCCTATTCGCTGACGCGGCAGGCGATCCAGCTCGGGCTGTTGCCGCGATTTGAAGTTCGCCATACCTCGGAAGCTCATTCCGGCCAGATCTACATCCCGCGCATCAACAGGCTGCTGCTGGTCGCGGTGCTGCTGCTGGTGGCGCTGTTCCGGTCATCGAGCGCGCTCGCCTCGGCCTATGGCATCTCCGTCACCGGAACCATGGTGGTCACGGCGATGATGGGCTTTGTCGTGATCTGGAAGGTCTGGAAGTGGTCGCCGTTTGCAGCCGCCGCGCTGATCGCGCCATTCCTTCTCCTTGATCTCACCTTCCTCTCGGCGAACCTTTTGAAGGTGCTGGAGGGCGGCTGGGTGCCGCTCGCGCTCGGCGGCTTCGTGATGCTGTTGATGTACACATGGCGGCGCGGCAGCCGGCTGTCTGTTCGAGAAGTCGCGCAAGCTGGAGTTTCCGCTCGCGGATCTCGTGGCCATGCTGGAGAAACGACCGCCACAGCGGGTGTCCGGCACGGCCGTGTTCCTGACCAGCGATCCCTTGAGCGCGCCGACCGCGCTGATGCACAGCCTCAAGCACTACAAGGTGCTGCACGAGAAGAACGTCATCCTCACAATCGAATCCGCGCCGACGCCGCGCATCGATCCGTCCGAGCGTGTCAGGCTCGAGCAGATCAGCCCGACCTTCACCAAGGTGACGCTGCGGTTCGGCTTCATGGAATCGCCGAATGTGCCGCGGGCGCTCGCCATCGCACGCAAGCTCGGCTGGCAGTTCGACATCATGTCGACGTCGTTCTTCCTGTCCCGCCGCGCGCTGAAGCCGGCCGCGCATTCCGGCATGCCGCGCTGGCAGGATCATCTGTTCATTTCGCTGAGCCGCACCGCCAATGACGCCACCGACTATTTCCAGATCCCGAGCGGGCGGGTGGTCGAGGTGGGGACACAGGTGACGATCTAAACCCTGGAACGGTTGACAATCGCCTTCCGGTTTCGGCGCTACCTCCAAAATCTTCTCGCAAAACCGCGACTTTGGCGCCGGATCATGCTCGGTCTGATTTGTCAGCTAACCGTCTCGCAACGCTTGATTTTCTGATCGTCCGGGGCGAGGTTGGCGCCGCCGGGCAGGGATGCGCGGCGGGATCGGGCAGGCCGGTCCGAGGTGGCGGGACGGATTGTCTGGAGGACTTTGCGTGGCGGACCACAACGTGCAGGATTTGACGCCGGACGATGTCTCGAACGGAATGGCGGAAGGACGCTATCTCCTCGTCGACGTCCGCGAGCCGAATGAAGTCGCTGTCGAGGCCTATCCGGGCGGCGTCGTGGTGCCGCTCTCGACCTTCGATCCCGATGACATTCCGGACCCGCAGGGCAAACAGGTGGTGTTCGCCTGCCGCTCCGGAAAACGCTCGGTGACGGCCTCGCTCGCTGCCCAGGCGGCGGGGCTGCCCTATGACAAGCATCTGGCCGGCGGCATCATCGGGTGGAAGGCTGCGGGCCTGCCGACCAAGACGGGCGGCTGACCTCTGCCATGACATCGCTCAACAAGGTTTTCGGGGATCTCCCGGTCACGATCTTCGAAGCCATGTCGCAGCTTGCGCGCGACAACAACGCCATCAATCTCGGGCAGGGTTTTCCGGACGATCCCGGTCCGGAGGACATCCGCCGCGCGGCGGCCGACGCATCCCTGAACGGCTACAATCAATACCCATCCATGATGGGTATTCCGGAGCTGCGCCAGGCCATCGCCGCGCATTACGGCCATTGGCATGGATTGAAGCTCGATCCGATGACCGAGGTGATGGTCACCTCAGGCGGCACCGAGGCATTGACCTCGGCCATCCTCGCCGTGGTCGAGCCCGGCGACGAGGTGATCGTCTTCCAGCCGGTCTATGATTCCTATCTGCCGATCATCCGCCAGGCCGGCGGCATTCCGCGCCTGTTGCGGCTGGAGCCGCCGCATTGGCGGCTGTCGGAGGAGATGCTGCGAAGCGCCTTCAACCACAAGACCAAGGCGGTGCTGTTCAACAATCCGCTCAATCCGGCTGCGGTGGTCTATCCGCGCGAGGATCTCGAACTGCTCGCCCGTTTCTGCCAGGAGTTCGACAGCATCGCGATTTGCGACGAGGTCTGGGAGCACGTGATCTTCGACGGCCGCGAGCACATCCCGCTGATCACCATTCCGGGCATGCGCGACCGCACCATCAAGGTCGGCTCGGCCGGCAAGATTTTCTCGCTGACGGGATGGAAGATCGGCTTCGTCTGCGCCGCACCGCCGTTGTTGCGGGTGGCTGCGAAGGTGCATCAGTTCCTCACCTTCACCACCGCGCCGAACCTGCAAGCCGCGGTGGCCTATGGGCTTGCGAAGACGGACGACTATTTCCTCGACATGCGCAAGCAGCTCGCGAAAAGCCGCGACCGCCTGACCAAGGGGCCTCGAGAGCATCGGCTTTCCGGTGCTGCCCTCGCAGGGGACCTATTTCCTCACGGTCGATCTGTCGCCGCTTGGGCTGAACGAGACCGACGAAGCCTTCTGCCGCCGGATCGTGACCGACTACAAGGTGGCCGCGATTCCCGTCTCGGCCTTCTATGAGCGGGACGCCGTGACCTCGGTGGTCCGCTTCTGCTTTGCGAAGAAAGATGAAACGCTCGACACCGCGCTGGAGCGGCTGTCGGACGCGGTGCATCGCAGGTGATGGAGATCAAGTGATGGTCCGCGCGGTCAGCCGTCGTCTCGCTCATCTTGCGCTCGCGACGGCGGCCTGCCTGGCGCTGCTGGCATTGCCTGCCAAGCCGGAAGAGCGGGTCGTCAATTTCTACAACTGGTCGAACTACATGGCGCCGGATGTCCTGGAGAATTTCACCAAGGAGACCGGCATCAAGGTGGTCTACGATACGTTTGACGCCAACGAGACGCTGGAGACGCGGCTTCTGGCGGGCAAATCCGGCTACGACGTCGTCGTGCCCACCGCCTATTTCCTGCAGCGCCAGATCACGGCGCATGTGTTCCAGAAGCTCGACACGTCGAAGCTGCCGAACCTCGCCAATGCCTGGCCGTTCGTCACGCAACATCTCGCCACCTATGATCCCGGCAATCAGTATGCCGCCAACTACATGTGGGGCACGACCGGCATCGGCTACAACGTCAAGACCGTGCAGAAAATCCTTGGCCCCGACGCCAAGATCGACAGCTGGGATATCGTGTTCAAGCCGGAGAATCTCGCCAAGTTCAGGGATTGCGGTGTTCACATGCTGGATTCGGCCGATGATATCTTTCCGGCTGCGCTCGGCTATCTCGGACTCGATCCCAACTCGACCAGGCAGGCGGATCTTGAAAAGGCCGCCGATCTCGTCAGCAAGATCAGGCCCTATGTCCGCAAGTTTCATTCATCGGAATATCTGAGCGCGCTCGCGACCGGCGAGATCTGCCTTGTCGTGGGCTGGTCGGGCGACATCATGCAGGCGCGCAGCCGCGCGGCGGAAGCCAAGAGCGATGTCGAGATCGGCTATGCGATCCCGAAAGAGGGCGCGCAGATGTTCTTCGACAATCTCGCGATCCCGACCGACGCCCAGCACGTCGCGGAAGCCTATGAGCTGATCAACTACCTCTACCGGCCCGAGGTCGCCGCCAAGAATTCGGACTTCCTGTCCTACGCCAACGGCAATCTGGCGAGCCAGAAGCTGGTCGATCCGAAGATTCTCAACGACAAGAACATCTATCCGGACGAGGCGACGCTTTCGAAACTCTTCGTCATCACCGCACGCGATCCCGCGACCCAGCGCATCATCAACCGGCTCTGGACCAAGGTGAAGACAGGGCGGTAGCGATCGGCGCGGCGTTATTCCGGGGCGATGCGCAAGCATCGAGCCCGGTGCGCAATTGGCCCTGTGGTCTGCTCCGGAGCGCATGGGCCGCGTCCGCGGCCTCCCAAGCGGCATTGCTCTCCAAGCGTCACTGCGATGCCGGATCAGCTCATCCGATGCAAGGCGCAGAGCTTATTGCCGTCAGGATCGCGCAAATACGCCAGATATAGCTTACCCGCGGAGCCTTCGCGCACACCCGGCGGATCCTCGCAGGAGGTTGCGCCGGTGGCGATGCCGGTCGAATGCCATGCATCGACCTGTTCAGCCGAGTTGCAGGTAAAGCCGATCGTGCCGCCGTTGGCGGGGGTCGCGGGCTTGCCATCGATTGGTTTCGAGACCGAGAATACGCCCGTCTTGGTGAAGTAGAAAATGCGATGGCCGTCGACCTTGGCAGGTCTGACGTCGAGCGTCCCAAGCAGCGTGTCATAGAACGCCTTGGCCTTGTCCAGGTCGTTGGTTCCTACCATGATATGCGAAAACATACTTTGCCCATCCCTTTCCTCTGTCCCTCGAACGCTCGCCGAGGTGACGCTGCCTTTCAAGTTCGACCGATGTCCCGGAGGGACTAACCGTCGAACAGGATGGTAGCGAGTGTTGGCGGGATGCGTAAGTGAGTTGTTGTGGTGAGGCGGTATTCCGGCGCAGCCCGCATGCGGCGTTTCGCCAAATCGGCTCTCCACCGTCATTGCGAGCGATAGCGAAGCAATCCAGAGTGCCTTCGCGACGGCAGTCTGGATTGCTTCGTCGCGTTGCTCCTCGCAATGACGGGGAGAGAGCGGCGCTTCAAGATGCAGCCGGCGCTCTACCGCCATCTCCGGTGCAGCCAGAGCCATTGCTCCGGATATTCGCGGATCCAGCCTTCAACCACCGACGTGATGACCTGCGTGGTGCCCTGAATGTCGATCTCGCCGCGCTCGTTGCGCACCGGCTTGATCTCTTCGGTCAGTTCGGCGAGGAAGCGGTTGTTGGGCAGGCGGATGATGCGCACGCCGTGAACCGGGCACTCGACCTGCCGCAAGCAGCCGCGCCAGCATCGGGTTGGCCTTGGTCTTGCGGCCGAAGAAGGTTACCTCGACGCCGCTGCTCAGATACTGGTCGACCAGCATCGCCACATGCTGGCCCTGCCGCAGCGCTTCGGCGAGCCGGAGCGGTGCGTCGCGTCCGGCCGGGATCAACGTGCCCATCTTGACCTGGCGCATCTCCTGGATGATGCGGTCGGCGGAAGCGATGTTCGGCCGGCGATAGAGGATCGCGGTGTCGAGCCCGTGCGCGACGGCGGCAAGCGCCGGCAGCTCCCAATTGGCGAGGTGGCTGGCGAAGATCAGTGCCGGTTTGCCATCCAATCTCAGCTCATGAAACAGCTCAGCGCGTGCGCGGGGAAAGCTCGCAGCGGCCATCGAACGGCCGCTCCTCGACGTGATCCCAGATGTGATCGAGATGCGCGAATTCGGCGCCGACACGGCCGAGATTGTTCCAGACGCCGGCGAGGATCGTGTCGATCTCCTCGGGCGTTTTTTCCGGGAAGGCGGCGACGAGGTTGGCGCGGCCGATCCGATGCTCACGCAGCCTCGGTCCGATCGTGCCGGCGATCCTTGCGAACAGGTTGGAGGTCTTGTCCGGATCGAAATAGCGGGTGGTGCGCAGCATGCCGACCGTCAGCGCACCGACCGCGGCGCCGCCAAACGACTTGGTCGCGTCGCGCAGGCGCGCTTTGGTCCTGGCCAGCAGAGGAGGCATCCGAATGCAGTGCGCCGGTTACGCCGGCTCGCGGGTCAGGATCAGCGAGGCGTTCTGGCCGCCGAAGCCGAACGAATTCGACATCACGGCGGTGACCTTGGCATCGCGCGCCTGGTTGCCGACCACGTTGAACTGGATCGCGGGGTCCGGGACCTCGTAGTTGATCGTCGGCGGAATCCGCTGATGCTCCAGCGTGAGCAGGGAGAACACCGCTTCGACCGCGCCTGCGGCCGAGATCGTGTGACCGACCATCGACTTGTTCGATGACACCGGAATCTGCTTGGCGAGCTCGCCGAACACGGCCGCGATGGCCAGATATTCCATCTTGTCGTTTTCCGGCGTCGCGGTGCCGTGCGCATTGATGTGGTCGATCTGCTCGGGCGTCATGCCGGCATCGGCGAGCGCCTTGCGCACGCATCCGATGATCGGCTTGCCGTCAGGGCTCGACCGGGTGCGGTGGAATGAATCGGTCAGCTCGCCGCAACCGGTCACCACGCCGAGAATCGTCGCGCCACGTGCAAGCGCTGCCTCGTAGCTCTCCAGCACGAGCGCGCCGGCGCCCTCCGCCATGACGAACCCGTCGCGGTTCTTCGAGAAAGGCTTTGAAGCGGCCGCGGGCGGATTGTTCTGCGTCGACAGCGCCGACAGCAGCGAGAAGCGGACCAGGCCTTCGGGATTGACCGAGCCCTCGGTCGCGGCGCACAGCGCGGCATCGGTCTCGCCGCGGCGGATCGCCTCGACGCCGAGCTGGATCGCGGTTGCACCGGAGGCACAGGCCGTCGACAGCGAGATCGGCGACCCCTTGGTGCCGAATTTGTCGGAGAGGAAATCGGCGACCGAGCCGAACGAGAAACGGCGATGATAGGCGAGGTATTTTCCGCCGCCGGACACCCTCAGCAGGTCGTCATAGGTCACATCGCTGGTGCCGACGGCGCGACCAAGCTCGCTGCGCTGCGGCCATTCGATCTCCACCGGCGCGACCGCGAGAAACAGCGGGCCCGGGAAATCGCCCTTGCTGCCGATGCCGGCCTGGGCAATCGCTTCCTCGACGACGAGCTCGGCGAGCCGCTCGGACAGGCCGGTCGAGCTGAAGGGCTCGACGGGCACGAAATCGACGGTGCCGGCCATCGTGGTCTTCAGGCCCTCGATCGGGAAGCGGGTGAGGGTGCGGATGCCGGACTCGCCGGCCACGAGCTTCGCCCAATTGTCGGACTTGCCGGCGCCGAGCGAGGTGACGATGCCCATGCCGGTGACGACGACGATGGGCCGGCCGAATTTATCGCGTGCAGCAGTCATGTTGTCCCCCGCCAGGTCGAACGCCTGCGCTACTTGATCGCCTCGACCAGGGCCATGCCTTCGCCCCGCCAATGGCCCGTTCCGATCACCACAATCTGGGTCGGTGGTCCCGCCATTTCAATCTCCACGCCGCCGGAATCCGCCGGTGGAAACAGGGCGCCGCGCGAGATCGACATGGCGGCGAGCGCCAGTCCCAGCGGAAACTGCGTTTCCATCGTGTGACCGAATTTCGTGCCGCTCGACCGCACCGCAAAATCCTTGTGCCGTTCGAGGAATGCGCGTTCCTCCGACGTCACCGGGTCGGCGCCGGTCGCACCCGTGATGATGGCGCCGCCGCCTTGCAGTCCGCCGAGCTCGGACCAGAGCTTTTCAAGCGTCGCGGTGACCTCGCCGGGCTGCCTGCGGTGACTATGATCGGCGACCGCGGCGCTTAGTCGCGCAAAGGGCTTCGCGCCCCGTGCGACGGCGTGCGGCTTGGACTCGATGACGATGAATGCGCCGGCGGAGCCCAGTGCGAAGCCCGGATGCTCGCTGCGATCCCATACGGGGGCAAATTTGTCGCGCATCAGGAAGTCGCCGAACTCATAGAGAACCATCAGGTCCTTGCGCTCGCCATTATGCGATCCGCCGATTAGCGCGATGTCGCTCTGGCCCGCCGCGATCCGCGCCAGCGCGATCCGCGTCGCGTCGACGCCGGCGACTTCCTCGCCCATGAAGGTGCGCGACGTCCCGCACACGCCGTGCACGATCGCGATATTGCCGGCGAGCAGGTTGGAGAGTTGCGCCAGGAACAGGGTCGGGCGCAGATCGCCCATCAGCCGTTCATTGAGAAAGCCCGGCGCGGAGTTGCCCTTGGCCTGCGCATTGATGATGCTGGTGTCGACCGACATGTCGCGCTCGCCGCCGCCGGCGGCGATGACCATGTCCATCCGTCCCAGGATGTCCTTGTCGCCTTTGACGCCCGCGGAATCGAGCGCGAGGCCGGCCGCATAGGTGCCGATCCGCTGCCAGGCTTCCATCTGGCGCTGATCGCCCTTTTTCGGAATCTGCGTGTCGAGATTGACCGGCGCCCAGGGGTGGACGACGTAGGGTGCGAAGTTTTTCTCGTCGACGTTGACACGTCCCTGAGCGAGGGCGTCCCAGTTCGCGTCCAGCCCTTCGCCAAGCGAGGTGGCAAGACCGATGCCGGTGATCCAGACTTCCGCCGGCCCCGAAGCTGCGCCCTCGGTCATGGCTGCAGCGCCCGATTGGGAAAGCCGATGCGGCTGGCGACGGCATCCATGTGCCCGCGCATGTCCGGATTGGGGAAGGGAACATGGCTCAACATGATCGTCGAGTTACACCTTAGTTTGCCGCCGACTTTGATCTTGGCTTCGGTGATCGCATAGCCCGAGCCTTCGTGAACGAGGCTCGCCTCGACAGTCAACAATTCGCCAGGAGTGACAAAGCCGCGCATCTTCGCTTCCTTGACCGCGGCCAGGAACGGCATCCGTTCGAAGTTCAGCATTGCGAGCAGCAGCCAGCCCGACGTCTGCGCCATCGTTTCGATCAGCAGCACGCCGGGCATGATCGGATAGCCCGGGAAATGCCCCTCGAATATCGTGCTCTCCGTTGGAACCTGTGCCTCGACCGCGATGGTTTTCTCGTCCATGTTCAGGTCGAGAATGCGGTCGATGAGCTGGAAATATTCGAGCTTCATGATGCGCTAGGTAGCGCTCGCGTTCTTGGCGGCGACCAGTTCGTCGATACGGGCGCAAAGGTTCTTCAGCACGAAATACTGCTCTGTGGTGGCCTTGCCGTCGTTGACCTCCTGCGTCCACTTTTCCAGCGGCAGCTTGATGCCGAAGGCTTTGTCGATGGCAAAGGCGATGTCCAGGAAATCCAGGCTGTCGATGCCCAAATCGTCAATGGCATGGCTATCCGGCGTGATCGTGTCGCGCGGGATGTCGCAGGTTTCAGCGATGATCGTAGCGACCTGATCGAATGTGGAGGACATCACTAAGCCTTTGATATATTGGAGATAAAGTTCGGAACGGTGCGACAGGCGGGCATTGCGCCCAAAACCACCCCTGATCCTGCCGCCCGGGAGTCGAGTGCCCGTATAACGGAGCGCCGCTCTGAGTTCAATGGAGCCCGAAAGACGCAATCGGAGCAGATTTCAGGCGCGGCGGCCGGCCTGATGGAGCCGAGTTCAGGGCGTGGAAATCTGCACGCAGTCGCGCCGTCCCATCAGCACGCAATCCTGCGTCCGGCGCAGGTCGGCGATGCTGATCACGAGCCAGATTCCGATCGCCATCAGTGCGAGGGTGAATGCAAATCCCGCAATATTGGCCAGCATGCGCTGTCGGAAGTCGTCCGGTTCTTGGCGCGGCTTCTCATAGCGGGAGAGATCGAGGAATTCGGGGGGCGGCTTCTCCTGGCCTCGGGCCTGGGCGGCCACATTTTCCCGCCAGGCTGGTGGGCGCAGCGAGTTGCGCGGGCGAAACTGGAGTACGCGATGCTCGTCGTCCGTTGCGATCGGCCGCTGGGTTTTCACGTTTCGGCTCCGGGATTTCCCTGTCACCTTTCTAGCACGGGCGCAGCGGCGCCTCACAAAAAAAGTTGTCATCGCAGGGTGGCGGCGATCTCATGTCGTTTACCGCCGCATCTACCCTTCAAACGTGTCGTGGAACTTTCCGTAATCGATCCTGACCCGGCCGTCCTCGGAGAGGGCGAGGACATCGGCGTAGCGATGTCCGAAACGGATGTCCGGGTGTTCGTAGGATTTTCGCGCATGGACCGTTTGCGCCGCAACAACGTCATATCCGGAAACCACCACGACCAGCGAGATGCTGGCGGCGTTGAAGCGGCGTTCAGCAGCGCGAAGGCGGCATTGAAGACGAGGAACACCAGCGCGGCGCCGGCGATGAAGGACGGCCAGGACGCCGTCATGCAGCGATGGCTGATGTCGGCCCAGAAGCTGAGACGGTGTCCCTCGGCGATCACCTCGCGGCCGCCGAGCCTGACCACGCGTGCGCTCGCCGCCCGTTCGTGCCTGCCTGTCATCATATTGCTTGATGCTTTCCGCTTCGCGGCCTGACGACCAAGACTTCGCTGTCCGCCTATTTCGGCAAACGCCCCATCAGATAGAACTCGTCATTGGGGCGCATGCCGGTGACGTTGGCCATCCGGTTCGACAGCGCAAAGAACGCCGCGATGGCGGCGATGTCCCAGATGTCGTCGTCGGAATAGCCGTGGCTTGCCACCGCGGCGAAATCCGCCTCCGACATCAGATGCGCTTCGAGAGCCACCTTCATCGCGAAGTCGAGCATGGCGCGCTGGCGCGGCGTGATGTCGGCTTTGCGATAGTTCACCGCGATCTGATCGGCGATCAGCGGGTTCTTCGCCCGGATGCGCAAGATCGCGCCATGCGCGATCACGCAATACTGGCATTGATTGGCGGCGGATGTCGCGACGACGATCATCTCACGCTCGGCTTTGGTGAGGCCGCCGTCCTTGTCCATCAGCGCGTCGTGATAGGCGAAGAACGCCCGGAACTCGTCCGGCCGATGCGCCAGCGTCAGGAACACGTTCGGAACGAAGCCGGATTTCTCCTGTACCGCGAGCAGGCGGCTGCGAATGTCGTCCGGCAGCGCGTCGATGGCCGGGACGGGGAAACGCTTTGCGATCGGCTGCGTCATGGCAAGGATCTCTTCAAGAATCTCTTGGTGGTGGTCCGCCTGATACCGCAGGACTGCGGCCATGGACGAACCATAGTCGATGACGCAGGTGGAGCAAGCCGTGGCGGAAGGGAACGGAGTCGATTTCTGCGATGTTAGTCTCGCGGAATTTCACCTCGTTGGACTTTGCGGCGGAGGCAAGTACAGGGACCATGGCCATGATCGAGACCGATCTCTCTCGCATCTATCGAGACTACATCGCCTGCCTGAATAGGCAGGACTGGCCGGCACTAGATCAGTTCGTTCATGACGAGGTGCATTACAACGGTCGGCGGATTGGCCTGTCCGGTTATCGCGAGATGCTCGAGAAAGACTTTTCTGAAATTCCGGACCTTCATTTCGAGATCGAGCTGCTGATGTCCGACCCGCCTTATGTCGCGAGCCGGCTGCGCTTCGATTGTACGCCCAAGGGAACGTTCCTTGGGCTCCAGGTGAACGGCAGGCGAGTTTGCTTCACCGAGAATGTTTTCTATGAATTTCGGCAAAGCAAGGTCGCGCAGGTATGGTCGATCATCGACAAGGCGGCGATCGAAGCTCAACTCCGAAAGCACGACGAGATCGGGTTGAATCGCTCGTCCGCCATATCAACGATGGCAGCACTGATCCTAGCGCAGCGGCTTCTTCAGCACCGAGAAGCGGTCGGGATCGAAGCCCTGCGAGGGCTGCAGCATCGGAGATTCCATCGCGGGCGTCCGCGTGACCGGCCGGTCGCCCGGATCATTCGGTACGTCGCGCTGCGAGGTCGCGCCACGCCAGCGATCGAGAACGGCGCTGACGAAGTGCATGTCATGACCCGCGGTCACGGATGTTACGGTGGCGATGGTGGCCTCGCTGCGCGGCCGCTGGTGCGGCGGCACTTCCTTGAAGCGCAGCCGGGTCGGCAACGCGACGCCTTCGCCGAACGCAAGCACCTCGCGGGTGCCGAGCGAGGGCACGAAGGAGAGCAGGTTCGCCGCCGCATCCGACACGGCCGATCGCAGCAGCGCCTGGTCGCGGTCGTTGGCGAGCCGCATCGAGAACAGCGTGTTGCACTGGGAAATGATGGTCGCGTCGAGCTCGGCCGGACGCTGGGTGACGAGGCCGAGATAGACGCCGTATTTGCGGCCTTCCTTGGCGATGCGCGAGATCGCCTTGCGCGTCGGCCCGAAGCCGACATTGCGATCGGCCGAGGCGTAGCGGTGCGCCTCCTCGCAGACGAACAGCATCGGCGAGACGCCGTCGCTCCACAGGCCGAAATCGAACGCCATGCGGCACAGCACCGACACCACGGAATCGACGACCTCGACCGGGAAGCCGGCGAGCTGCATCACGGTCATCGGCCGGCCATTGGCAGGCAGGCGGAACAGATGGCTGATGACTTCCGCCATCGTGTCGCCGCCGACATTGGCGTTGTCGAACATGAAGGCGTAGCGGGGATCGTTGCGCACGGTCTCGATGCGCGAGATCAGCTTGTGATAGATGATGCGCGACGAGCGGTTCTCGAGCTTGCCCATGCGCTCGTCGATCAGGTTGATCAGGTCGACCAGCCGGTATGGCACCGGCGTATCCACGGTATAGACCCCCTTGGGATCGATGCGCTTCAGGCCGAGGCGATCAGAGTTCTGGTATTGGGTATAGACACCCTTCGCCATCGGGATGACTTCGGCCAGGATGTCGAGCTCGTCGGGGACGCCGGGCCGGCCGGCGAACAGCACGTCGACGATCTCCTCGAAATTGAACAGCCAGAACGGCAGTTTCAGATTGCGCGGATTGAGCACCAGCGAACGATCGCCGAAGCAGCGGCCATATTCGTTGTGCACGTCGAGCAGGAACAGGCGCAGGTTCGGCCGTGCCTTCAGAATTTCGTTCAGCAGCAGCGACACGCCGGTCGATTTGCCGACGCCGGTCGAGCCGAGCACCGCGAAATGCTTCGAGAGCATTTCCTCGACATCGACATAGGCGGTGACCGAGCGGTCCTGCTGCAGGGTGCCGACGTCGATCTGGTCCGAGCCGCTCGGGGCGTAGACGGTACGCAGTTCCTGGTTGCTGATGAGTTCGACAGCGTCGCCGATGGTCGGATAATTGGTGACGCCACGCTGGAATTTCGGCTTCTCGCCGCCGACGATCTCGCCGAGCAGATCGACACCGGCGCTTGCGATGTAATTATCCGACGTCGGAATGTCCTCGCAGCTCGCGTCGGTAATCATGGCGACGATGGTGGAGGCGTTGCAGCGAATGCTGACGAACTTCCCGACGGTCGCCCGTATTTCCGAGAGAGAGGTCTGGCTTGTCGCCAAGAGTCCTACTCGGGCGAGGGATCCACGCACGGAAATCACACGTCCGAAGGAAGTCACGGTAGCTGAACCTGGCATTCGATGGTTGAAACCGGAACCGACTATGGAGACCGTGATTGGACAAAGGGTTAAGCCGGCGAGCGGTCCGCTCCGTCAAATGCGCCGCATCCTGGCCGCGTGGAGCTCAAGTCCCGCCGGTCGTGTCGGAGAAATCTCGAAAAGTCGTGGATTTACATCGACCCCGAAGCCGCGGGCGGCGTGCTTAACGCCTCGTTCACCTTGCCTCGGAAACGCCGCATCGATTGCGGCCGCGCGTGACATGGCGGATGGAGGCTAGTCAGACTTCGGGCTGACGGCGCCCCGCAAGCCGGATTGCTTTTCAATCCGGGTCAGTAGTCCACCGGACTGCACGTCCCGGACGAATGTCTCGACGAACGGCCGTGCGTCGTCGCGTCCCCTGGGAATGGCAATCGCGATGTGCTCCAGGCCCCAATTACCGTCGAGAACGCGAGCGCCCGGCATGGAATCGGACATCTCGAACAGCGTCGGCTTGTTGGTCGCATAGACGTCGATCTCGCCGCGATCGAACATGCCGACTGCGAGCTTGACACTTTCGGCCGGTATGATTTTCGCGTTCTTGAACTTTGCGGGGAGCGTGCGTTCGGATGTGCTACCCTTGGTGACGCCGATGCGAACGCCCGGCCGGTCGATATCGTCGGGCTGACCGATCGCCGAATTCTTGGGGACGAGGTAGCCGAGCTCAACCGCCAGCACCGGCGTGCTGAAGGCGACATCGGTCGCCCGCGCCGGCGTGGCGTTGGCCACCGTGAAATCGACTTCACCGTTCTTGATGGCCTCCAAGATGTCGGCGACGCGCTGAAACGTGACGTATTCCAGAGGAACGTTCAGCCGTCTGGCGAACTCCTCTCCGAGGTCGTGGGCCACGCCGTGGGTCTCTTTGGTAGCGGGATCCACCACCATCGAAGTCGGACTGCCCGGATAGACGCCGACCCGTAAGCGCCCGGTCGGCGCCAATCGTTCGCTCTCCGGACCGGCGTGGGCCAAGAGCGAGCCCATCGCCAGCATGACCGCAGCTGTCAGCATCGCGCGTCGTACAGCGTGACCCGCGTGCCGGACCGCGCGCGTCAGTCTGGATTGGATCATCATGGGCGTTTCCTCTGTGATTGTTTTTTATTGCGCCTGGATGTTGGCTGCCTTGAGCACCGGCTCCCATTTCGTGACCTCGGCATGCATGAAGGCATCGAACTCGCTCGGCGTGCTGCCGACCGGCGTGGCGCCGAGCTTGTCGAGCGTGGCCTTCACGGTCGGGTCCTGCAACGCCGTCTTCAGGTCGGTCTGCAGTTTCGTCACGAGGTCGGGTGCCATGTGGGCCGGGCCGAGGAAGCCCCACCAGACGGAAACGTCGTAGCCGGGCACGCCGGATTCCGCGACCGTCGGCACGTCGGGCAGGGCAGGCGAGCGCTGCGCCGAGGTGACGGCAAGCGCCTGCACCGGACCGCCCTCGATCTGGCCGATTGCCTCGGCCAGCGGATTGAAGCTCAGGGGAATGTCGCCCGCGATCACGGCGGTCAGCGCCGGAGAACCGCCTTTATAGGGCACCGCGACGATCTTCACCTTGGCCATGTATTTCAGGAGCTCGCCGGAGAGATGCGCCGACGTACCGTTGCCGGACATGCCGTAGGACAGCGAGTCCGGTTCTTTTCTGGATGCGGCGAGCACGTCTTGCAGGGTCTTGTAAGGACCGGTCTTCGCGGCGACGATTGCAAGCGGCGAGGAGGCGACCTCGGTGATCGCGGTGAAGTCCTTGAATGTGTCGTAGGGCAGGCTCGGATAGATGAACTGGTTGAGCGGATGGCCGCTCGCGACCAGGATCAGGGTGTAGCCGTCGGGCGGCGACTGCGCGAGCGCTTGCGAGGCGATGATGCCGCCGGCGCCTGGACGATTGTCGATCACCGGCTGCTGGCCCCAGGTCTTCGCGAGCGATTGACCGAGCGTGCGCGCCAGCACATCGACCGCGCCGCCCGCAGCATAAGGCACCAGAATGTGCACCGGCTTGGTCGGAAATGTTTCGGCCTTCGCGGCTGCGCCGGCCACGAAGATGGTCCCTGCGAGGAGAGAACCGACCGCCTTGCTCAAACTCAACATCCGTATTCCTTTACGCAATTGACGTGCCGCGACCGCGCATCGGCGTCGTGCAGGCAGTAGCCGGGCCTCCGTACCCACGACCGCATTTTTCGTTGACGTGACCTGATTTCTTGTACGATAGTACAAATATGGACCGCAACCCCCTCAGTCATGAAGCTGCACCGCGCAAGCCGAATTTGCGCGAGGCGATCCTGGCCGCGGCTGAGGAGCTGTTTTCGAACTACGGGTTCAACGCCGTGTCGGTGCGCGATATCGCGCAGGCCGCAGGAGCGAATCCGGGCAGCGTGACCTATCATTTCAAGACCAAGGACGGGTTGCTGCTGGAAATCTACCGCAGGCATTGCGGGCCGATGAATCTTCGCCGTTCCGAGCTGCTCGCGGCGGCAAAACGCGTGCGCGACTTGCAGGACAGGCTGGAGGCGATCGTGCGCGCCTATGTGCTTCCGGCGTTCAGCTCGGGCAGCGATCTCGCCGGTGGCGGCGCACGCTTTACGCGGCTGCGCGCGGTGATGTCGGCGGAAGGCAACGAGGTGGTGAGGCGGATCATCGCGCAAACGTTCGACGACATCAGCCACGACTTCATCGACGCAATCAACGAGAGCCTGCCGCACATCCCGCGCCGGGATATCGTCTGGCGCAGCCATTTCCTGCTGGGGGCGCTCTACTACACGCTGGTGACGCCCGACCGCGTCTCGCGGCTGTCGCGTGGTTCGGCTGATGGCACCGACGCCGGACATGCAATCGAGGAACTGGTGCGCGCGACGGTCGCCTCGCTGCAGGCGCCCGCGCTCGATCCTCCCGCGAGCCTGCGCAGGCGGCCCACGGCAGCCAAGAAGAACTGAGCAAGAAGAACTAAGAACGGACGACGCCATTCTGCGATTTGCGTTCGCGGGCCGGCTCAAGTCCTTGGGAACGAGGCGATCCGGCAACGATGCTGACACCGACCATTCCCGGTCCCGATCCGCAGACAAGGACGCCGAAGTTCAAGCTGCCGGCACTCGCCTGCGACGCGCACTGCCACATCTTCGGGCCGCACGCGAAGTACCCCTATGCGGCCGACCGGCCCTACACACCGCCGGATGCGACACTGCAGGACTTTCGCGCGCTGCACGCCAAGCTTGGTGTCGGCCGCGCGGTGATCGTCAATGCCAGCGTGCACGGAACCGACAATCGCGTCGCGCTGGACGCGATCGCGGCCAGTGGTGGGACCTATCGCGCCGTCGCCAATATCAACGACACGGTCACCGAACGTGAGCTGGAGGCGCTTCACGAGGGTGGCTTCAAGGGTTGCCGTTTCAACTTCGTCCGGCACCTCGGCGGCGTGCCCAACCAACGGGTGTTCAACCGGGTGATCGAGATGATTGCGCCGCTCGGCTGGCATGTCGATCTGCACTTCGATGCGATCGACCTGCCGACATATGCTGATATGCTGGCAGAGCTTCCGCTGCCTTACACCATCGATCACCTCGGACGGGTCAAGGCATCCGACGGGCTCGATCAGCTTCCGTTCAGGACGCTGATCGACCTGATGACGCGCGACGAGAAATGCTGGGTCAAGGTGTGCGGCTGCGAGCGTGTGTCCTCGGCCGGACCGGCTTTCACGGATGCCGTGCCGTTCGCCCGGCGCATCGTCGAGACGGCCCCCGAACGGGTCATCTGGGGAACGGACTGGCCGCATCCCAATGTGAAGGTAATGCCGAATGACGGCGATCTCGTCGATTTGATCCCGCTGTTCGCGCCGGAAGCCTGAACTTCAGGAGAAGATCCTGGTGAGCAACCCGGCCAGGCTGTTCGGGTTCGCGGCTGAGACGACGGATACGGATAATGAAGAACGGAGTTCTCATGAAATCAGGACTGGTTGTGACCGCTCATCCCGGAGACTTTGTCTGGCGTGCCGGAGGCGCGATCGCGCTTCATGCCAAGCGGGGCTATCGCATGAAGATCGTTTGCATGTCTTATGGCGAGCGTGGCGAAAGCCAGTTCGCCTGGAAAGAGCAGGGCGCGACGCTCGCCTCCGTGAAAGCCGGCCGCAAGGATGAAGCGCAGCGCGCCGCGGACATGCTCGGCGCGGAGATCGAATTCTTCGATTGCGGAGATTATCCGCTCAAGCTCAATGAGGCCCATTTCGACCGCATGGTGGACATCTATCGCGAAACCAATCCGAGCTTCGTGCTCACCCACGCGCTCGAAGATCCCTATAATTTCGATCATCCGGATGCCGCGCATTTCGCGCAGCAGACCCGCGTCGTGGCGCAGGCGATGGGCCATAAGCCCGATGCGAAGTATCAATATTCGGCGCCGCCGGTGTTCCTGTTCGAGCCGCATCAGCCGGAGATGTGCAATTTCAAACCGCAGGTGATCCTCAACATCGACGAGGTCTGGGACATCAAGCGCAAGACCTTCGAGATATTGGCGGCGCAGAAGCATCTGTGGGCCTATTATGAACGCGTCGCGCTGCAGCGGGGCATGCAGGGCGGACGCAATTCGGGCAAGGCCATGACCTACGGCGAGGCCTATCAGCGGTTATTCCCGATGGCGGTGGAGGAATTGGCATGAAGACTGTCGTTGTCCGCAATATCAAACGCACCGATGCGGAACTGGTGAAGCGACTCGGCACGCTCGGCGTTGCCACCGCGCACGAGGCCTATGGCCGCAGCGGGCTGATGAAGCCGTATCTACGCCCCGCGTGGGCAGGCGGCGAGGCGGCCGGCACGGCGGTGACCGTGCTGACCCATCCCGGCGACAACTGGATGATCCATGTCGCGGTCGAGCAGTGCCAGCCGGGCGACGTCCTTGTCGTCGGCTGCTCGGCCGACAATACCGACGGCATGTTCGGCGATCTGCTCGCGACATCCTTGATGGCGCGCGGCGTGAAGGGTCTCATCATCGATGCCGGCGTGCGCGATGCGAAGTCGTTGCGCGAGATGGGCTTCCCGGTGTGGTCCCGCGCAATCTCCGCCAAGGGCACGGTGAAGGCCGCGCTCGGTTCGGTGAACGTCCCGGTGGTCTGCGCCGGCGTCAACGTGATGCCGGGCGACGCCGTGATCGCCGACGATGACGGTGTCGTGGTGATCGGCCGCAAGGACGCCGCCGAGGTCGTCGCCAAGGGCGAGAAGCGTCACGCCGACGAGGAAGGCAAGCGCAAGCAGCTGGCCGCGGGCGTGCTTGGGCTGGATATGTATAATATGCGCGAGGCGCTGAAGAAGGCCGGCCTTGTCTATCTCGACGAGCCGGAGTCCGACTGACATGGCGATGCGGCTGCGCACCCTGCTCGGCGACCATGCCTGCACGGCCGCGCTGAAGAGCGGCGCGGTCAAGTCGGATCTCGTCGCGTTTCAATTCGTCGACTACACGCCGACCAACAAGGGCTTCAAGCCAATGGTCCGCGAGCAGGCATTCGACGTCTCGGAGATGGCGATCGTCACCCATCTGATGGCGAAAAGCTTCGGCAAGCCGATGGTGCTGTTGCCTGACGTCGTGGTGGCGCGGCACCAGTATGGCCATGCCCTCTACAATGCGAAGCGGGGCAGGCTTGCGCCGCGCGACCTGAACGGCAAACGCGTCGGCATCCGTTCCTTCACCACGACGACCGGCGCCTGGCTGCGCGGCATTCTCGCCAATGACCATGGTGTCGATCTCAATTCGATCGACTGGGTCACCTTCGAGGACGCTCATGTCGCCGAGTTCGTCGATACCACCAAGCGTGCGCCCGCCGGCAAGCACATCATCCAGATGCTGCTCGAAGGCGAACTGGACGCGGTGCTCGGCGAGAAGGTGGAACATCCTGATCTCAGTCCATTGTTCGTCGATGTCGCCGCCGAAGAGAAGGCCTGGTTCGCCAAGCACGGCGTGCTGCCGATCAACCACATGGTGGTGGTGAAGCAGGATTTGTCCGATAAGCATCCCGAGGCGGTGCGCGAGGTGCATCGGCTGCTTCAGGAGTCGAACAAGGCATCGGCCGCATCGCCGCACTTCTCGGCGCAGGACATCCGCCGCTCGCTGGAGCTGATCATCCGTTATACCGCGCAACAGGGCCTGATCCCGCGCGCCTTCACTGTCGACGAGCTGTTCGACGACGTGACGCGCGCGTTGCTATGATGGAGACGTCTCATGAACCCCGAGCCGATCTACGACCTCGCTCATCTCGGTCATGTCGAATTGCTGACGCCGAAGCTTGATGCGAGCCTGAGATTCTTCGTCGATGTGATGGGGATGACCGTCAGCGGCGAGAAGGACTCTTCGGTCTATCTGCGCGGCTGGGACGACTATGAGCGCTATTCGCTCAAGCTGACAGACTCGAAGACATCGGGGATGGAGCACATGGCGCTGCGGGCGCGCAGCCCGCAGGCCCTGGAACGGCGCGTCGCCGCGCTGAAGGGCTCGGGTTTCGATATCGGCTGGGTCGACGGCGACATGGGGCAGGGGCCGGCCTTCCGTTGCCGCGATCCGGACGGCCATATCGTCGAGCTCTATTACGAGACCGAATGGTATCAGGCGCCGCCCGAGCTGAAGCCGGCGTTGAAGAACCAGGCGCAGCGCTTTCCCGCGCGCGGCGTCAATGTCCGCAGGCTCGACCATCTCAATTGCCTTGCCGTCGACATCAAGGCGAACCGGATCTTCTTCGAGGACTATCTCGGCTGCCGGCTGACCGAGCAGATCGTGCTCAATGACGGCACGGAAGCGGCGATGTGGATGACGATGTCGAACAAGAGCTACGACTTCGCCTACACGCGCGACCATTACGGCAAGATGGGCCGCTTTCACCACGTCACCTACGCGCTCGACAGCCGCGAGGAGATTTTGCGCGCGGCGGATATTTTTCTCGAGCATGGCGTGCATATCGAGACCGGCCCGCACAAGCACGCGATCCAGCAGACCTTCTTCCTCTATGTCTACGAACCCGGCGGCAACCGCGTCGAGGTCGCCAATGCCGGCGCGCGGCTGATCCTCGCGCCGGACTGGAAGCCGATCGTCTGGACCGAGGAGGAACGCAAGAAGGGCCAGGCCTGGGGCCTGAAGACCATCGAGTCCTTCCACACCCACGGCACGCCGCCGGTCGGAGAGTAGGCCAGAACGCAATCTGCGGTCGCGGTCGTAGCGCATGATGCAGCCACATGTCGTTGGGGCTGCAAAGTTTCCCGTTTTGGTCCCTTGCTGCCCGCGGTTCGTTTGGCGAAACTGCCGCGCATAACCAAGAAGACTATCAAGGGAGAAAACTGATGCGCTCGTCTGCTCGCGCCATTCTCGTTGCTCGATGTGGTCGGCTTTTCGGCATTGCGACTTTCGTGTCCGGAATTCTGGCCCTCGGCCCCGGGCGTGCGGTGGCCGCGGAGAACTGGGACCTCTACATTTATAATCCCGTCGCGACGGTCTCCGCCGTCAAGGGCATGAATACGATCATCGAGCAGATCGAGAAGGAGACGAACGGCGAGTTGAAGGTTCGCCTGCATCTCGGAGGCTCGCTCCCGATCAACACCACCAACATCACGCAGGCCGTCAGCGACGATGTCGTGCAGATGGGCGACGACGGCTATTTCACCGGCAATGTGCCGATCGGCGGCATCCTGCGCCTGCCGATGCTGATCCGAAGCCGCGCCGAATATGCCAAGGCCGCCGGCGTCGTCGATCCCTATCTCGAAACTGCCTTCGGCAAGAAGGGGCTCGTGGTTCTCGGCCAGTATCTCTATCCGTACCAGGTTGCCTATTCGCGCAACAAGCTCACCAGTCTTGCCGACTTCAAGGGTCAGAAGATCCGCGTCACCTCGCCGGAGCAGGGCGAGTTCATCAAGCGGCTCGGCGCCGTGCCGGTGACGTTGGGCGCGCCGGAAGTGCCGTCCGCGCTCGATCGCGGTGTCGTCGACGGCGTGCTGACCGCGAACACCGGCGGCGGCAACACCTGGAAGGATCTCCTGAAATACAACTACCGGATCGGGGTGAACTATTTCAATTCGGTCGTGATCGCCAACAAGGACCGTTTCGCGAAGCTGCCGCCGGAGGTTCAGGCGAAGATCAAGACAATCGTCAAGGACAACATGCCCTTGATCACCTCCGCGATGGAGAATGACGAGGACAATCTGACCAAGAAGTTCGCCGAGGGCGGCATGACCGTGACCGAGCCGTCGCAGGCCGATCTCGACGAAGCCGCCAAGGTCATCGCATCGTTCTGGGATGACTGGGCGAAATCGAAAGGGCCGGATGCCGCGGCCGCCGTGAAGCAGGTTCGCGCGGCGCTCGGACGCTGACCATGTCGGACATAGCGGATGTTTCCGGCGACGACGGCATGGCGCATCGCAGCGATGTGCCGAGCGCCGGTCCAAGTGTTGTCGATGTTGCCTGCGAAGCGCTGTGCAGCCTCATCCTGCTCGCCATGATCCTGATGATCGCGGCCGAGGCGATCGCGCGCAATGTGTTCGGCACGTCATTGCAGATCACCGACGAGGTCGGCGGTTATCTGCTGGTCGCGCTGACTTTCCTGAGCATGTCGGTGGCGGAAAGTCATGGCGCCTTCCATCGGGTCGAGCTGGTGCAGGCGCGGCTGTCGCGGGCCGGGCGGATCGCATCGCAGGTTCTCTTCGATTTGATGGCGCTGGCGGCGTCAGTGCTCGTTACCTGGCAGCTCGTGCGGCTCGCGCTCAACTCGTGGCGGGCGGAGGACGTGGCGCCGACGCCGCTCGGAACCCCGCTCTGGCTGCCGCAGACCTCGATGGGGATCGGCATGGCGCTGCTGTGCCTCGCACTGCTGCGGTCGATCGCGATCAAGGTCAGGCATCTCGGCGGAGGGGCCGCGCGATGATCCTTGGCATGACCCCG
Source organism: uncultured Alphaproteobacteria bacterium (assembly GCA_963786015.1). Classification (GTDB taxonomy): domain Bacteria; phylum Pseudomonadota; class Alphaproteobacteria; order Rhizobiales; family Xanthobacteraceae; genus Bradyrhizobium. Next base: position 61,144 of record CAWAXO010000004.1, read on the forward strand.
GGCGTCGAACTTGTCTTCATCCTCGTCGTTTTCCTGGCGCTGCTGTGCGTCGGGATGACCATCCCGTTCGCGATCCTCGTGCCGTCCGTTCTTTATCTTCTGACCCATGCCGGCCTCGCCGGACTGAAGGGTCTCGGCCTTGTGAGCTGGGGCAGCATGGACAGCTTCACGCTGAGCGCGATCCCGCTGTTCATCCTGATGGCGGAGATCCTGCAGGAGAGTAAGCTCTCGTTGCGCGTCTATCGCGGCCTGTCGACGCTGGTCGCCTGGATGCCGGGCGGATTGCTGCAGACCAATATCGCGGGCTGTGCGATCTTTGCCGCGATCTCGGGCTCGAGCGTGGTGACGGCGGCCTCGATCGGCCGTGTCGCGTTGCCCGAATTGCAGCGGCGCAATTACAGTCCGCGGCTGTCCGCTGGCTCGCTTGCGGCCGGCGGCACGCTCGGCATCCTGATCCCGCCATCGATTGCGATGATCGTCTACGGCACCTTCACCGAAACCTCGGTGGCCAAATTGTTCATGGCCGGCGTGATGCCGGGCCTGCTGCTGACCGCGATGTTCATGTGCTACATCGCGGCTCATGCGCTGGTGCGGCCCGACGTCAGCCCGATCGTCACGAAGAGGCATTCGGCGAGCGAGATCGGAACAGCGTTCCTCGACGTCATTCCCTTCGTGGTGCTGATCGGCGGCACCATCGGCAGCATCTATTCCGGTCTGGTGACGCCGACGGAGGCCGCCGCCGTCGGCTGCGTGCTGGCGATGGTCATCGCGCGGTTCTGGGGCGAGTTCAATGTCTCCGTGCTCCGCCACGCGCTGCAGACGACGGTGAGGGTGTGCGGCAACATCCTGTTCATCGTCTACGCGGCCTTTGCCTTCTCTTATGCGATCTCCTATGCCGGCGTCGGCGAGCAGATCACGCAGTTTCTGGTGAGCATGAAACTGTCGCGGCTGGAATTTTTCGGCGCGCTGTTCGTGCTCTACACGGTGCTCGGCTGCCTGGTCGAAAGCCTCGGCATGATCGTGGTCACCGTGCCGCTGCTCTATCCGGTGCTGCAGCAATATGGCGTCGATCCGATCTGGTTCGGGGTGATCCTGGTGCTGTTCATCGAGATGGGCCAGATTTCGCCGCCGATCGGCATCAACCTGTTCGTGATCCAGAGCATCTGGAACGGCAAGCTGAGTGACGTCGTGGCGGGCACGATCCCGTTCCACCTGATCATGTTCGTGCTGCTTGGGCTATTGGTGCTGTTCCCGGAGATCGCGATGTGGCTGCCGGGCAGGGTGGCGGCCGGGCCGTGACCGGAATTCGCCGTCACGGCTTGCATCGTCCAAGCGGCGCACCATCTTCCTGCCGGGAATACCGTCAGCGTGGAGTGAGGCGATGGGACAGCGTGTCGATTTTACGAGCGAAGCGTTTTTTCGCGATCCGACTGCTACCGTCGCCACGCTTCGCGCCTCCGCGCCTCGTCGTTTCGACTCGATTTCCGATCGTCGGCAAGGTCTGGGTCACTACGACCCATGAGGCAGCGGCGCGCGTGCTGAAGGACAGCGCGACCTTCACGCTGCGCAAGGAAGGCGGTGACGTCGCAGGACTGCGGTGGTGGATGCCGAGATCGGTCGCGGCGATTGCCACCAACATGCTGACGATGGACGAGCCGGATCACACCCGCCTTCGCAGCATTGTCGACGAGGCGTTCCGCCGCCGCGCTGTGGTCGGCATGGAGCCGCGCATCCGCAGCCTGGCGGATGACCTCGCGGACAAGCTGTTCGCCGAGGGGACGCCGGCCGATCTCGTTGCGCGCTACGCGCAGATCCTGCCGCTGGCCGTGATTTCCGAATTGCTCGGGCTGCCGCAGGCCGACCGGCCGACCTTCATCGGCTGGGCCAATGAGATGGCGCAGTTCACTGGCATGTTCACCTTTCTGCGCATGATGGGCACGATCGGGAAGATGCGGCGCTATTTTCAGCAGCAGCTCGAACAGGCGCGCGAAAAGGGCGGCGAGGGGCTGATCGCCGAGCTGGTGCGCGTCGAAGCCGAGGGCGGACGCATCAGCGCCGACGAGCTGGTGTCGATGCTGTTCCTGCTGCTTGCTGCGGGTTCGCAGACCACGGCGCATCTGATCAGCGGCTCGGTGTATGAATTGCTGCGCGATCCCGCCCGGCGCGACTGGCTGGAGCAGGACTGGAGCCGGGCGGCCCTTGCGGTCGAAGAATTCCTGCGTTTCGTCTCGCCGGTGCAATTCACCAAGCCGCGCGTCGTGCGGCAGGATGTCGAGCTTGACGGCGTTCGTCTGCGCAAGGGCGACAGGGTGATGGCGATGCTCGTCGCGGCGAACCTGGATCCCAAGGAGAGCGGGCATCCCGAAATACTCGATCTGGAGCGGCGGCCGAACCGGCACATGTCGTTCGGCACCGGAATCCATTTCTGCCTCGGCCATCAACTCGCGCGGATCGAGGCGATGTCTGCGCTTCAAGCCCTGTTCACGCGCTGGCCGAAGCTGCATCTGGCTGTCGCACCTACCGACATCCGCTGGCGCAGGCGGCCCGGCCTGCGCGCGATCGAAAAGCTGCCGGTCGCGGCTTAGAGGGGCCTCTCTCAGACCACGGCGCGAAACTCCACGCCGTGCAGATGGATCGTTGGCGCCACGCCAAAATGATTGCCGCCGAACACCCGCATCCGCCGCTCGAATTCGTCCTTGGTGATGTCGAGCGGGATGTCGCAGATCGCGGCATAGGCCCGGCGTGAGTTCTTCCGTCCGCTCCATTGCACGGGCTTGGTGGGCAAGGGCTCGGCCGAGGTCGCAAGCGGCTTTGCCAGCGTCCAGAACAATCGCGCAAGATGCGCATAGGCGAGCCCTTCGAGGGCAAGCACGCCGGCGCCGGGCGGAATCGAAAAGGATGCGATGTCGACGATCGGGCCCGAATCAACCCGCACGGCCATCAGATGCGCGGTCGCGCCGAACTCGGTCGCCTGTTCGTAGAGCGCGAAATGCGACGGTGCCCAGCCCGGATATTGCGGCGGGCCAGGATGAAAATTATAGGCGCCGTAACCGAGGCTTCGCAGGATTGCCCGTGGCACGATGATCGGCGTCGAGAACGCGATCAGCCGCGCGCGACCGAGACACGTCCTGATCGAGTGCGGCAAACTCCTCCTTGGTCCCGATCGGCTGAATGGTCAGCCGCGGATTGTGCTCGCGCAGGACCAGCCCCAGCGGGCCCTGTTCCGCCGGTCCCGCCAGCAAGATGATCGTATCGAACATCGCCACTCCACGTCCGCAACGTTCGCCCCGGTGTCACTATGTCGCAAGCTGCGTTAAAATGGCGTTAACCAAACTTCGTTCCGCCGTCTGCGTCGAGTCGGCGCAGGCCTCGAAACGGTCAGTGAGGGTGGACGCTGATGCGACACTCGTCCTCGCGCATGCGAGAGACGACATCGTCAATGCGAGCGCTGGCGAAGCAATCCAGATGATCTGCGTGGATGTCGCTCGATCGCGCTGCTCAATTGACCTTGCGGCCCAGGAAGGCAGGGATATCGAGGATTCTTTGCTTGATCGAATCGCGCGCGGCAACGGAGCGGCCGTAGGGATCGAGACCCTGCGGAGACGTATGGCGCTCGTGTTCAGGGATCTGGCTTCACCGGCCGGGCTGCAGTCTGGGCCAACGCGCGGAGTGGCGGGCTCTCTATTGGCGGCGGCGGCGGCGGTGCGCTGCGCGCGATCCGGTCGGGAAGGCGATGGCCGTCATTGAGCAGCCTGCCGGCGAGCCGCGTGAGCGAGCTTTCGGCCGGTTGCGTCTGGTGCGGCGCCGGTTGCGGCTGGTGCGCGGAGCCGACATTATCGATGCCGGTCGCCACGACCGAGACGCGGACGATGCCCTCGAGGCTGTCATCGAAGGTGGCGCCGACGATGATGTTGGCATCCTGGTCGACCTCGTCGCGAATGCGGGTGGCGGCTTCGTCGACCTCGTACAACATCAGGTCCCTGCCGCCGGTAATGGAGATGATGAGGCCGCTGGCGCGCTTGATCGAGGGGTCCTCGATCAATGGATTGGAGATCGCAGCCACCGCGGCGCTGAGCACACGCTTCTCGCCGGAGGCCTCGCCGCGGCCCATCATGGCTTTACCCTTCTCGCGCATGATGGCCAGAACATCGGCAAAATCGAGATTGATCAGACCTTCCTTGACGATCAGGTCACTGATGCAGGCCACGCCCGAATAAAGCACTTGATCGGCCATGGCAAAAGCGTCGGTGAATGTCGTCCTTTCGTTGGCGACCCGGAACAGGTTCTGGTTCGGGATGACCAGCAGCGTATCGACGGCGTGCAGCAATTCCCCGATGCCGGCCTCGGCAATACGCATGCGGCGCTGGCCCTCGAAGTGGAATGGCTTGGTGACGACGCCGATGGTGAGGATGCCGAGATCGCGCGCGACCTTCGCAACGACGGGCGCTGCGCCAGTGCCGGTGCCGCCGCCCATGCCGGCCGTCACGAACACCATGTGAGCGCCGGTCATATGACGGCGGATCGCATCGATTGCCTCTTCGGCTGCTGCGCGACCGAGGTCGGGCCTCGAGCCGGCGCCGAGGCCTTCGGTCACCTGTGCGCCCATCTGGATGATGCGCTCGGCCTTCGAACGGGTGAGCGCCTGTGCGTCGGTATTGCCGACGATGAAGTCGACTCCTTGCAATCCGCCCGCGATCATGTTGTCGACCGCATTGCCGCCGGCGCCGCCGACCCCAAACACGACGATGCGTGCCTTCATCTCGCGAATATCGGTGCCGCTGGTCATACTACTCCCTCACGATTGCTCCCGGTACGCCGGGAATGAGGATACGCTACTCACAAAGTTCATCTGCAAGGCTCATCGACGAGCCTTGCCCGTAAAGCCTCATCTGGAGGCCTTGCGATCTCCTGCCACGAGGTCGGCGGCGAGATGCCCCAGCCTGCGTGCGCCAAGGCTTTGTTGGCCGTCCGTCGCGCCGTTTACACGGCCACCGCTCCGCAGAGTCCCTTCCAGCCGCGCCATCGTCTCCCTGGCCGCCAAGGCGTCCGCATTGGCCTGCAGCAGTTCGACCAGCAGACGATCGGCACGCTCGCGCTCGTGCTCGAAATCGGCGCGGTGGGCGGTCGCCTGCGCTCCGAGCCGCACGACCTCGGCCTCCAGAGCCGCGATCTTTGCCGCCAGCGTGGTGTCGTGCGCCCGCCGAAGAGCAGGCGGCCGTGGCCTGTGCTGGATCTCCGCGAGATCAACGTTCACCAATGCCTTGCCGTCATCCGAAAGCGAGCTTGGCAAGTGGAGCCGTTTGGCAAGCGAGCGAGCAGCCTTTGGCGAAATGTTCAGTCGGGCACCAAGTGCCGCATATGTCAGTGCCTCAATGGGCATCGGCTGTTCTCCTCGAACGAACCGGCCCGATCATCAGCCGACGACCGGACGATGGGCGCAGGCTAGGCTGCGATGGTTAACAGATCGTTAACGCGCGGGCGGCGCGGTAAGAATCTGTTTTTATTTGCAGACGGCTTTCAGAAAAGCGCATTGCCATCAAATCGCCAGGTTTCGATTTACGCGGGAGGGGCGCTTCGCCGTCGAAAATCCGCTGTTCGGCGGCTGGCGGATTTGCAGCCCCCGGATGGCTCTCGGCTTCCATCAACTTGCCTTGCCGTCCTCATTGCGGACAAGCTTGCCGTTCTCGTCGCGCGCCTAAACCGTCACGCCGCCCGCGCACACGCTGCCGAATGGGACGCCGAAAAGTTGCGCGGCGCTGCTCTGCAACTGGAATGCGCCTGGCTGCGGTCGATCGAAGCCGCGCGGCCCGCATGGTTCGGACGTCTAACCACAGCGGCGCCGCGAAACCGCTGCAGTGCTTCGCTTCAGTGTTACTCGCTCGTCATATTCTTCAACTCTGTGATATTGCGCGAACGCGCGTCGGACCAATTTCCTGCATTCGCCCAAGCGAATTGGTTGCGGCGACATCGTATGCGGCAGCGATCTCCGCATCCGCTTGGTTCTTGCAAATTTGCGAAGCGAAAAATCCGTTTTGCGAACCAGCATTCGCCATTAGAACGAACGTTTTTCCTGACATGGTTGTTAGGGTCGCGCTTAGATGATCTCACGCCAGCTCTTCTGCATCGCAGGTGCCTCCTGAGAGACCTGAGCGGACTTATTCGACCGATGGCGATGGGAGCATTCGTGGTCCCGAATAAGGGGCGGTGCGATGCGTACCAATCACGCGACAACGTTTGGATGCTGTGACAAAAAATTCAATCTAAGATCGAATGTCAAAAAGCCGGTGTTGTCGGCAGGAGCTTTGATTGTCAGCTTGCTCCTGACGACTAGGACTGCCACCGCCCACGTGAAATGGTTCGTCGACTGCAACGTCTCCGATGATCCATTGCCGGTTCAAGCTGTGTTGACACCAACTTTTCTTCTGTTCTTCGCGCTCTTCCTCATCCTGATCTATCTTGGTTGCACGGCCGAGCGGACCGCGCTCGGCGCGAGCATCTCGCAGCTCGTGGATCGTTGCGCGGCGCCGCTGCATCGCCGCGCAGACGACCTTTTGCGCTCGGTGGCCGCAGTCTCTTTTGCGCTGCTATGGGCTGATGGCGGACTCATCATCACGCCGGAACTCAAAGCGAGCAGCATCTGGCTGTCTGCAATTCAACTGCTGATACCGATGTATATGTTCACTCGGGCGACACTCCCGGCTGCAGGCGTCGGGATCATCGTGCTTTACGGATACGGTGTCGCAACCTACGGCCTGTTCCACATGCTGGATTATCCCGTGTTCGTCGGCCTTGGCGTTTTCTTCACGCTTTCCGTGTCGCAGAACAGCAAGCTTCTGGCTTTTCGCTTTGACTTCCTGCGATGGACCGTCGCCTGCTCGCTGCTATGGCCGTCGATCGAGAAATTCGTGTATCCGGGCTGGGTCGCGCCGATCGCGATAACGCATCCCGAAGTAACCTGGGCTTTGATGTCGCCACCGTTGTCACCGCGGCAGGCGTCGTGGAATTCGGCCTGTCCTTCGCGCTGTTCTGGACACCGCTGATCCGTCGGCTCGCCGCGCTTGCGCTCATGGTGGTGCTGACCGCCGCAACGTTCGACTTCGGCAAGATGGACGGGATCGGCCATCTGATGATCATCACCGTTCTCATGGTGGTCTTTGCGCAGCCCGGCGGCACGCAAGACCGTCGTCACCCGGCGCTTGCTCCACTGGCGGGCGGCACTGCATTGGCCGCTGTCATCCTTCTCTATACTGGCGGTCATGCGCTCTATTATGGATCGAAAAGCGCATCGGTTGCCCCGCTCATGAGCGGCGCTGCCTTGCTGACGCTGATCATTCTTTGCATCCAGGGGCACGCGCAGTCGCTATTGCGGGTCGCGGTCACCCGTCCGTCGCGGCGGCGGGTCAGCGGCAACGCCGGCAACGAACGGCTTGATGGGCGATACGTCTCTTCGGCGACTGTCCGGATGCATTCTACCGATTTCGCTCCCAGGCGCTGGCGGCAGAGCGCTTCGGTGGAATCGGTGAGATCAGCTCAGAGGTTCGCCTCGCCCGAAACATTCGTCCCGCGGTATCATGAGCGTGAATTTGGAGCGTAAGCCGTTCTCCGCGCCCGAATTTGTAGGAGGCGGTATTGCGCTGGCAACCGTCGCCCTGATCGCGTTCGGCGGCTTGCGCGTCACTCAGCCACAGAACGCGTTGCCCGCTGCGCCTACACGTTATGCGTCCGTATCGATCCAATCATCGGACGCATCGGCCAAATTATCGATCGGGCAGCCACAGGAGTTGTCCGGCGTTGCCGGAGCGACGCGCGATGTGCAATCGCCCGATGCGCGCTCGGGTACGGGAAACTCGGCACCCGCCGATTCGATTGGCGCGAGGGCGCCGGAGCCGCCCGCCGCAGATCGCTCGGCGGCTCCTGCCGCCTGGCGCCTGTCGGACTTCGCATCCAGCAACACGGGATCGAGGTGGACTCGCAGGGAGCATTTACCGATGTGATATGGGTTCCGCCAATGCCTAATCCGCTTCGCGACTCTCGGCTCGCCAATAGTCAGCTACGTGATGTGCCCGATCCGCCGAGCGCACGTGCCGACTCCACCTTTATCGGGAGCTGGGCGGACGATATCGGCCGGTGCCGGAGCGGGCGAAAGGCACCACTCGTCATCAGCTCTCGCGTGGCGAAGACCGCCAGCGGCGAATGTAATTTCGGGTTCGTCGCGCGCGAGGCTGCAAACCGGTGGCGGGTTGCCGCCATATGCACCGCCGAGGGACGTTTCTGGCGAGCAAATATCGCCCTGAAGCTCACGGACTCGAACCTGACATGGTCAAGCGAGCGAGGAACTGAAACATACGTGCGATGCAGGCGCTGAGCCTGCAGTCGAGCGTTGGTGAGCCCGCAGTTCCCCCTGTCGCAAGCGAGCCTCTGTGACTGAAAGTCGTCAGAGGCCAAAGAACTGCTCCGCAATGGTTGAATCATTTTGACTGTGCAAGTGCGCTGGCCTTCTAATCCGGAGCATTGGAATAGGAGATTGGCGATGTCTTCTTCGCTTTTGGCGGGATCCTTCATTCTTTTGAGCATTGGCATTCTGATGGCCCACGCCATGGACGCATTTCGCTCCGGTTAGCGCGGACGGAGAATTGTTCACCCGGCTCGATCAGCGGCTCACCGTCATTTGCTGCCGATAGTGCTCGGCATCCCAATTGAGCAATGCCTGCTCGTTGTCCCGCGACAAATACCTGATCTTTGCTTCCCGTGGCAGGCGGCTCGTCACCAGCGCGAGACAGCTCAGCATGGCCTCCGCGCCCGGGTTGGCATCGTTGCGGATGAGAGCGCCTTTGCCGGGAACGAGCAGGGCGACCGGCGGCGGAACGGTTAGCGCGGCTTTCGCTGCCAGATCTTCGCCTTGCGCAAGGATTGGCATCGCCGGGCCGAGAAAGACCACGTGATCCGGATAGAGCGAGCCTGTCGTGGCGACCGCGAGGCTGTGCGGGTCGGTGGCCGTCGCGTGGCAGAACGGATCGTTCGGCAGGCGATAGTCCGTGCCGTCGCAGATGCGGCGCAGCGCACCGTCATCCGCCGGCGCGGCGTCGCGCGGCGGAAGCGCGAGCCGCCGCTCCACCTCTGCGACCAGTGCTTCCGCCGCCTCGCAGCTCGCGGCGCCGACAACGAGGCCATGATTGCCGAGAATCAAGACATCGATCGGCGCGCGCGCCTGATCGCGAACCGCATGGGCCAGCGGCAGGCCCGGATGATGATAGTCGAGCGCGCGCCATGCGAGCCCGTGCAGGCGCGCGGCAAGCTCTTCGCCTGCATCGGTGCGCGCCGACCATGCGATGGTATTGACCGAGTGGACATGCAGCACGGCCGGATGCGGCAGCAGCGCGTGCAGCGAGGTCTCGATCGAGGCGCGTAGCCCGGTTTCGGCGCCCGGCGCCAGAGGCATGCGCTCGTCGCCGCGCGCCAGCGCCGCGCGTGCGCCGGAAAGCGAGATCGGCACGAAGATGTCCTTGTCCTCGGCGTCGGCGAGCCAGGTGCCCGAGGCCTTGACCCAAAGCACGTCGCCCAACTTGACCGAGGAATTGCCGCCGGCGCCCTGCACCAGCAGGATGTTCTTGCCGACGCGCGCCGACATGCGGCGAAGGTCGTTGAGCATTGCAGGTTCTTGCATCATGCGTCTCACCAGGCCAGATGGGTCATGGTCCAATGCGGCATCCGGGCGTCCGAGCCAGCGAGGCGTCGGATCGCCGCGGCTTCATCGGGCGCGTTCACGAGCGTCCCGCCATGCACGCCCGCGCTCAGCAGCAGTGTCAGCATCCCCGCGGCGCGTGCGCCCGCGATGTCATGGTCCAGGGAATCGCCGATCATGAGGACACGCCGAGGGTCGGGATCGTCCAGCCTGTCGAGCGCGGCGGCGAAGATCGGCGCGTGCGGCTTGCCGACATAGGCGACCTCGCCGCCGAGCGTCTCATAGAAGCGCGCCAGCGCGCCGGGCGCGGGGAGCAATCCGGTCGCGCCGAACATGATGAGATCGGGATTGGCGCACAGCATCGGCAGCCGGCGCTGGGCGGCCTCTGTCAGTCGCTCGCGCCAAAATTCAGGTTCGGAAGCGGCGTCATCTAGTCCGGCGAGAAGGATGAAATCGGCGTCGCCGATCTCTGTTGTGACGATCGAGATCGGTGTCCTCGACGATCGAACGATCGCCGTCGCGCGCGATCAGGAAGCAGACGCGCCCCAAGCCGGCGAATGGCGCGCGGTCTTGCATGCGCAGGCCGTTCCAGGCCACTTCGCCCGACGACAGCACGCCGTCATAGGCATCGGGCGACAGGCCCAGTGCAGCCAGACGCCGCCGGTTGCTGGCCGCACGCTTGCCGGAGTTCGACAGCACCAGCACGCTTTTGCCGGCCGAGCGCAGCCGCATCACGCAATCGCGCGCTTCGGGAAAGATCGATTTGCCCTCGTGCAGCGTGCCCCATTGATCGAGCAGCACATGGTCGAAATTGTCGGCAATGATGTGAAGGCCGGGGATCGCGAGCGCGGCCGGCAGTCATGGCGGTCCACCATGCAAGGCGAGCAGCGCCGCGCCGTAACTGGCCTCAGTCTGCTCGGCGACGCTGACGGGCACGCCCAGGATGCGATGACGGATCGCGGTCCATGCCGTGTTTCTGGCGCCGCCGCCGATGCTGATGACACGGCGCAGCGGCGGCGCGCCGAGGCGTGCAAGGTGCCGGTAGGCGAGGGCTTCGACCGACGCGATGCCTTCGAACAGGCCTTGCAGAAAAACGCCGTTGTCGGCTGGGCGCGGACTGATCCGCGCCGCGAGGTTTGGATCGGCGATCGGAAAGCGCTCGCCGGGCTTGGGCAGCGGATAATAATCGAGCCCGGTCGGCTGCTCCGGCTTCAGTGCGGGCGTCAGGCGCTCCATCTCCTCAGGCGTGAAATGCATCAAGAGCGCCGCGCCCCCGGTATTGGATGCGCCGCCGGCGAGCCAGCGCTCGCCAAGACGATGCGAATAGACGCCCTGGTCCGCCGCGAAGATCGGCTGCGCCGCGAGCTGCTTGACGACCAGCGTCGTACCGAGCGAGGTGACCGCGTCGCCCGGCTCGTTGGCGCGGGTCGCGATGAAGGAGGCGACGCCATCGGTCGTGCCGGCCGCGATGCGCGCCGATCGTGGCAGGCCGAGCCTGCGCGCAACCTCCGGATCGATATCGGCGAAGGCCGTGCCCGGCACCAGCACGTTCGGCAGCAGCTCGCGCGGCACGCCGAGCCGGTCGAGCCACGCAGGCCACGTGCGGCCAACCGGATCATAGCCGAGCTTCAACGCGTTGTTTTCATCGCTGATGCCGTGACGGCCGGCGAGGCGGCCCGCAATCCAGTCGGCCTGATGGACGGCGTAACGCGCTCCCTCGACGCCGTCGCGTCCCCATAGATGCAGCAATTTTGCCAGCGCGCTGCTGCGGCCATGCGCGCCGCTTTCGGCCGGCGCGATATGCGCGATCCGCGCGGCTTCGTCCGCCGACCGCGCATCGTTGTACATCAGTCCCGGCGAACGGGGCTGGCCGGCCGCATCGATCAGCAGCAGCGTGCCGGACGTGCCGTCGACGGCGATGCGCGCAACGCTGCCGAGATCGAGCGTCTCGCCGAGCTTGCCGAGCGCGACCGTCGCGGCCTGCCACCACAGCTCCGGATCCTGATCGATGGCATCGCCGTCCTGCCGCGGCGCGGGCAGGGCGGTCGAGGCGGAACCCTGGATCGTCGCCACGCGCATCGACGGCGCAGACGCGAACACCGCCGGTGCCGATATCGATGCCGAGGAACAGGCCTGTCATGCGAGCTCATCCCGATCCGGCGCTCTACGCCAGCATCCGTTTTGGTTGCGTCGCAGCACAGCGAAGGGCTTGACGGTATGCCGCGTCTCTGCAATTTTTTGCAGCAAGTGAAGAAAATTGCAAGACGGGACCTTATCGCACGTGACCGCGCTGTCCGACAGACTGTCCCTGATCGATGGTGATGCGTCGCTGGCGACGCGCGCAGCCTGGCTGTATTTCGCCGCCGGCCTGACCCAGTCGGAGGTCGCGAGCCGTCTCAACATCCAGAGCACCAAGGCGCATCGGCTGATTGCACGCGCCAGCCGCGAGGGCATGATCCGTGTCTTCGTCGAAGGGCCGGTCGCCGAATGCGTCGCGCTGGAGAACGAGCTGGCGCAGCGCTTCGGCCTCGCCTTCTGCCGCGTGGCGCCGGATCTCGGCGAGGCTGACCTGCCGCTGAAGGCGTTGGCGCTCGAGGGTGCGAGCTTCCTGCGCCAGGTGCTCGAGCGCGGCGAGGACAAGGTGATCGGCGTCGGTCACGGCCGCACGCTCGCGGCCGTCGTCGAGCAGTTGCCGCAGACAGCTTGCGCGCAACGTGCAGTTCGTCTCACTGCTCGGCGGATTGACGCGGAAATTCGCCGCCAATCCGTTCGACGTGATCCATCGGCTGGCCGAGCGCACCGGCGCGGAGGCCTATCTGCTGCCGGTGCCGGTGTTCGCGAACTCGGTGTCCGATCGTGCCGTGCTGATGCAGCAATACGGCATCGCTGATGTCTTCGCGCTGGCGCGCAAGGCTTCGCTGCTGTTCGTCGGCATCGGCCAGGTCAGCCGCGACGGCTTCCTGGTGTCGAGCGGCATGATCAGGCCGGACGAAGTGGTGGAGCTGAAGCGGGTCGGCGCCTGCGCCGATCTGCTCGGGCATTTCTTTGGCGCCGACGGCCGCATGCTCGACACCGATCTGTCGGCCCGCGCGACGTCGATGAGCGGGGCCGATCTGAAAAAGCACCGGATCGTCGCGATCGCCGGCGGGGCGGCCAAGGTGACCGCGCTCCGCGCCGTGCTGCGCAGCGGCATTCTCCACGGGTTCATCACCGACGAAGCGACCGCCCAGGCGCTCGCGACGGACAAGCCGGAGACGACATCCGGCAAGGCAACAAGCAGAAGCCGCAAGGGAAAGTAAAAACGTGCAACAGGGAGGAATGAATGTTCGATCGAGAGAAGAATCTGTTCGATGCCTACGCTGCCAAGCGCATCAGCCGGCGTGATCTGCTCGACGGCGCCGCCAAGCTCGGCGTCGCCGGAATTGCCGCCAACGCAAGCCTACGTCTCCTCGGTCTCGCGGGCGATGGCGGCGGATTTCAACTGGAAGAGCCAGAGCGGCAAGTCGATCAAGCTGCTGCTGAACAAGCATCCTTATGTCGATGCGATGATCGGCGACCTCGAGACATTCAAGGCGCTGACCGGGATGAACGTCACCTACGACATCTTTCCGGAGGACGTCTATTTCGACAAGGTGACGGCGGCGCTGTCGTCGAAGTCCGACCAGTACGATGCCTTCATGACCGGCGCGTACATGACCTGGACCTATGGTCCGGCCGGCTGGATCGAGGACCTCAACGCCTACATCAAGGACCCCGCGAAGACCAACCCGGCCTTCAATTGGGACGACGTGCTGCCGGGATTGCGCGCTTCGACCGCCTGGGACGGCGTCGCCGGGTCCGAGCTCGGTTCGGGCAAAGCCAAGCAATGGTGCATTCCATGGGGCTATGAGCTGAACAACATCACCTACAACCGCACGATCTTCGACAAGGTCGGCGTCAAGCCGCCGAAGAATCTCGACGAGATGCTCGAGGTTGCGGCCAAGATCACCAAGGACGCCGGCGGTCCCTACGGGATCGGCGTGCGCGGCTCGCGCTCCTGGGCGACCATCCATCCGGGCTTCCTGTCGGGCTATTCGAACTTCGGCCAGAAGGACTTCGTGATGGAAGGCGGCAAGCTGAAAGCCGCGATGAACACCAAGGCGTCGAAGGAGTTCCACGAGAAATGGGTCAAGATGATCCAGAACTCGGGGCCCGAAGAACTGGTCGACCTATACCTGGTATCAGGTCGGCACCGATCTCGGCGCCGGCGCCTCCGGCATGATCTTCGACGCCGACATCCTCGGCTACTTCATGAATGGCGGCGACAACAAGGAGAAGGGCCATCTGGGCTACGCGGCCTTCGCGGCCAATCCGGACGCCAAGGCGCCGACGCCGAATGTCTGGATCTGGTCGCTCGCGCATGTCGAGCTTCTCCAAGCAGAAGGATGCGGCCTGGCTGTTCATGCAGTGGGCGGCTTCGGTCGAGCACGACCTGTTCGGCGCGCGCAAGATGGACTTCGTCAACCCGGTGCGCGCCTCGGTGTGGAAGGACAGCGAGTTCCGCGACCGGATCGCGAAATCCTATCCCGGCTATCTCGAGCAGCACGACGTCTCGGCGCCCGGTGCGAAGATCTACTTCACGGCGCAGCCGCTGTTCTTCGATCTGACGACCGAATGGGCGGCGTCGCTGCAGAAGATGGTCGCCAAGGAGGTGACCGTCGACGAAGGCCTCGACAAGCTCGCCGACAGCATCAATCGCCAGCTCAAGCAGGCCGGTCTCGGTTGATGCACCGTCACGTGGTGCATGCTCCTCCGCACCACGACAGGCCGCCGGCCCGGACACTCGCGCCGTCCGGGCCGGCGGCGATATCTGCGAACGCTTGACCGGTCATCGTCATGAGCATGCTCCAACTTCTCCAGATCGGCGCGCGCAGCGGACGCACGGCGAGGCCGCGCGGGCGCATGCTGCCCTATCTGCTGAGCCTGCCGGCGCTGCTCGTCTGCGTCGCCATTCTCGTCCCGTTCGTGACGGCGGCGGTCTATTCGCTGCAGCGCTATCGGCTGAACCTGCCGTATCTGCGCGGCTTCATCGGCGTCGACAATTACATCGATTTCCTGTCCGATCCCGCGTTCTGGAACACGTTCCGGATCTCGCTGGTCTACACGGTCCTGACCGTCGTGCTCGAGCTTCTGCTCGGCCTTGCGATCGCGCTGCTGCTGCGCAAGCCGACCCGTTTCCACAACGCGGTCTCGATCATGCTGCTGCTGCCGCTGATGACCGCGCCGGCGATCGCGGCGCTGATGTGGAAGCTGATGACCAATCCGAGCTTCGGCATCCTGTCCTATTTCGTCAGCCTGCTCGGCATCGCACGATTTCAAATGGGCCTCCGATCCCGTCGACCGCGCTGTTCACGGTGGTGCTGGTCGATATCTGGGTCTACACGCCCTTCATCATGATCCTGCTGCTTGCGGGTCTGCGCTCGCTGCCGCGCCAGCCGTTCGAGGCGGCCGCGCTCGACGGCGTTCCGGCAAGCTTCGTGTTCTTCCGCATCACGCTGCCGATGCTCGCGCCCTACATCATCACGGCGTCGCTGTTCCGCCTGCTCGATTCGATCCAGCAGTTCGACATCATCTACGCGATGACCCAGGGCGGGCCAGGCGATCGGCTGATGGTGTTCCAGGTGCAGGCCTATCTGGAGTTCTTCCAGTACACCAATGTCGGCCGGTCGGCGGCGCTGTTGATGGTCCTCTGGCTGATCACCAACATCCTGTCGAACATCTTCATCAAGAACTGGCTGCGGCTGCGCGCACGCGCGCACGGCCACGCGTGACGGACGAGGAGAGCGACCATGGAACATGGCAGTCTGGCAGGTCGCATCTTCCGCGGCATTGCGCTGACGCTGATCCTTGTTGTTCTTCATGTTTCCGATCGTCTGGATCTTCCTGATGTCGTTCCAGACCAACGAGCAGATCCTGCGCATCCCGCCGCGCATCCTGTTCGAGCCGACGCTTGCCAATTACCAGGCGCTGATCTCGGGCCAGCTGCGCACCGCCGCCGGCAATCTCGAAATCTCCTTCATGCGCAATCTCTGGAACAGCTTCGTGCTGTCGAGCGCGGCCGGTGGTGCTGGCGCTGCTGCTGGGCGTGCCCGCGGCCTACGCCTTCGCGCGCTTCAAGTTCCGGCTCGGCGAGACCATCGCGTTCACGCTGCTGTCGTTCCGCTTCGCGCCGCCTTTGCTCGTGCTGCTGCCGCTGTCGCTCTACTATCAGCAACTCGGCCTCAACGACACCTATGTCGGCATCGTCTGGGTCTATCAGCTGATCGCGCTGCCGCTGATCCTGTGGATCGTGCGCGGCTATTTCGAGGACATCAGCCCCGACATCGAGCACGCCTATCGGCTCGCCGGGCATTCCTGGCGCGAGGCGTTCACCCGCATCGCGGTGCCGCTTGCCGGCCCCGGCATTGCCGCTGCCGGGCTGCTGTCGTTCATCTTCTGCTGGAACAATTTCGTCTTCGCGCTGATCCTCGCCTCCGCCGACAAGCAGCCGGTGACGGTGGGCGCGCTCGCCTTCGTCACGGCGTCCGGCATCCAATACGGCCAGATCGCCGCCGCGATCGTGCTCTCGGTGACGCCGACCCTGCTGCTCGCGCTCTATGCGCAGCGCTATCTGGTCGAGGGCCTGTCGCTCGGCGCGGTGAAGGGCTGACGGCATGGCGCGGCTTGACATCAAGTCGGTCAGCAAGACCTTCGGCACGGTGCGAAGCCTGCCGACGGCCTGTCGCTGACCGTCGAGCCCGGCGAGATCGTTGCCGTGTTCGGGCCGTCGGGCAGCGGCAAGACGGTGCTGCTGCGGATGATCGCCGGCATGTTCGAGCCGGACGAGGGCGATATCCTCGTCGGCGGCCACTCGATCGTCGGCGCGGCGCCGGAGCGGCGCGGCATCGGCATGGCGTTCCAGAATTTCGCGCTGTTTCCGCACATGACGCGCGCGCGACAACATCGCAAGCGGCTTGCGGCGCGAAGGCGCGCGCCGCCGACGCCGCCTCGCGTGTCCAGGCGATCAGCCGGCTGCTGAAGATCGAGCATGTGCTCGGCCACGCGCCGCGCGAATTGTCGAACGGCCAGAAGCAGCGCACCGCGCTGGCCCGCGCGCTGATCGGCAATCCCGAGGTGCTGCTGCTCGACGATCCCCTGCGCAATGTCGATGCCAAGCTGCGCTACGAGATGCGGCTCGAGCTGCCGAACCTGTTGCGGCGCGGCTCCGCCGCGGTTCTCTATGTGACCCAGGATTATCGGGAGGCGATGGCGATCGCCGATCGCATCGCGGTGCTGGTCGACGGCCGGCTCGAGCAGGTCGCGGCTCCGGAAGAGATCTATGCCGCGCCTGCCTCCGTCGCGGTCGCGCGGCTGTTCGGTGATCCCAGCATCAATCTGGCCGAGATCGGCCGTTCGCCGAGCATGGCGCGCTGTCGGGCACGATCGCCGGGGCGCAAGTGTGCGGCTTGGTCCGGTGGACGCGACAGCCGCCGGATCGGCCGTGCTGGCTCGGCGTCCGGCCGGAGGATCTGGCGATCTCGTCCGTCGGCGGCGATGGCGCAATTCCGGCGCGCGTTCTCGCGGTCACGCCGATGCACGAGAAGGCGGTGCTGCTGCTGCGCCTGACGGACGGGACCGAATGGCTCGCGGCGCTGCCGCCTGACGCGCAGCAGAGCGCCGCCGACGACAACGTCTTCGTTCACTTCGCGCCGGAAGCCGCCCTGCTGTTCGATCGGGCGACCGGCGCGCGCGTCGGCCGCCGCATCAGCGGCAGGCGGCGTGAGGGAGCAGAATGGCGATGGGCATGCTCGAGCTTCGAAAGGTCGACAAGGTCTACCGCAGCCGCGGCAAGGCGCCGGTGCATGCCGTGCGCTCGCTCGACATGGAGGTCGGAGAAGGGCGAGATCGTCGCGCTGCTGGGCTCGTCGGGCTGCGGCAAGACCTCGACGCTGCGCATGATCGCGGGCTTCGAGAGCGTCATCTACCGGCTCGATCGCGCTGCGCGGCCGGCGGATCGACGAGCTGCCGCCGGCGCGGCGCAAGGTCGCGATGGCCTTCGAAGGCTATTCGCTCTATCCGCCGCTGACCGTGCGCGAGAACATCGCCTTCGCGCTGAAGTCGCAGCAGCTCGTCGCGCGCCGAAGTGGCGCGCCGCGTCGAGGCGATCGCCAAGCTGGTCGAGATCGACGACATCCTGGAGAGCTTTCCGCGCGCGATCTCCGGCGGGCAGCAGCAGCGCGTGTCGCTGGCGCGAGCGCTGGTGCGCGATGCGGACCTCTATCTGCTCGACGAGCCGATGGGGCAGCTCGAGCCGCAGCTCCGCGCGGTGCTGCGCGGCCGGATCAAGAGCCTGCTCGCCGAACGCGAGATGACGGCGATCTTCGTCACCCACGACCAGACCGAGGCGAGCGCGCTGGCCGACCGCATCGCGGTCATGGAAGACGGCGTGCTGCAGCAATTCGCCAGCGAAAAGGAGTTGAAGAACCGTCCGGCGAATCTGTTCGTCGCGAGCTTCATCGGCGAGCCGCCGATGAACCTGCTCGAAGCCGATGTCGCACGGTCCGACGGCGGTTTCCGCCTGTCGGCCGGCTCCGACGTGGCCTTCGACATTCCCGGCGCGACGCTCGATCCGGCTGCGCAGAAGGCACTCGAGACGACGCCGCGGGTACGGATCGGCATCCGGCCGCAGAAGATCGCGATCGGAGGCAGGGGATGTGCGCGTGCGCGTCGTTTCCAATCAGTGGCTCGGCGACCAGTCGCATGTCGCGGGCGAATGCGGCGGCAACCTGCTGATCGCGGTGACGCCGAGCCGGATCGCGGCCCGGCCCGGCGACATCGTCCCGTTCGCGCTGGAGCCGCGTCACCTGCATATCTTCGGCGCCGACGGCGCCTGCATTCGTCATGCGGAGGCCGTCATGACGATATCCGCATCGCCCAGCCGCGACGTCATCGTCGGCATCGATGCCGGCACCTCCCTGATCAAGACCGTGGCGTTCACGCGGGATGGGCAGCAGCTCGGCGGCTGCTCGCTGCCGAACCGCTACTGCACGGCAGCCGGCGGCCGTGTCGAGCAGGACATGTCGCGGACCTGGAACGACACGGTCGCGGCGCTGCGCGGGCTGGTGGCGGCCATACCTGATCTCATGTCGCGGATCGCGGCCATCGCAGTCACCGGGCAGGGCGACGGCACATGGCTGATCGACGACGACGGCCGTCCGGTCGCGCCGGCCTGCTGTGGCTCGACTTCGCGCGCGGCGGCGTTGGTGGAGGAGATCCGCGCCAGCGAGACGCAATGCGGCGCTCTATCGACGAACCGGCTCCGGACTCAACGCCTGTCAGCAGGGGCCGCAACTGGCCTGGCTGCAGGCGAATGCGCCGAACACGCTGGCGCGCGCGACGACCGCGTTCCACTGCAAGGACTGGCTCTATTTCCTGCTCACCGGCCAGCGCGCGACCGATCCGTCGGAAGCGACGTTCACCTGCGGCGATTTCCGCAAGCGCGGCTTCGATGCCGAGACCGCCAAGCTGATCGGCATTGCCGATCTGATGCGGCCTGTTTCCCGAAGTGGTCGACGGCGTCGCGGTGACGCATCCGCTCAGCCGCGGCTGCCGCGACCGAGACCGGTCTGCCCGAAGGCGTGCCGGTCTCGTCTCGGCTATGTCGACGTGATCTGCAGCGGCGCTCGGTGCGGGCCTCTACGATCCCGACCCCGACGTCGGCTGCACCATCATCGGCTCGACCGGCATGCACATGCGGCTTGCGCCCAACGCCGACGCCGTGACGCTGAACGCCGAGGCCACCGGCTACACCATGCCGTTCCCGGTGCCGGGCCACTACGCCCAGATGCAGTCGAACATGGCGGCGACGCTGAATATCGACTGGCTGCTCGATCTCGCAGTCGGGCGTGCTCGCCGCCGAGGGCGTGACGCGCTCGCGCGCCGACCTGATCCGCCGGCTCGATGAGCAGGTGCTGCAGGCCAAGCCGGGCGAGCTGCTGTTTCATCCCTTCATCTCGGATGCCGGCGAGCGCGGTCCGTTCGTCGCCCATGAGGCCTGCGCGCAATTCTTCGGGCTGCGCTCGCACCACCGTTACTGGGACCTGATGCGCGCGGTGATGGAGGGACTGGCCTTCGCCGCGCGCGATTGCTACGCGGCGATGGGCGCCTTGCCGCGCGATGTGCGGCTCACCGGCGGCGCGGCGCGCAGCCGCGCGCTCGGCGCCATCCTCGGTGCGGCGCTCGAATGCAATGTCCGCGACCTGCAGCCGCGGCGAGGCCGGTGCGGCCGGCGCGGCGATGATCGCCGCCGTCGCGATCGGGCTCTATCCGGACATGGCGGCCTGCGCCGACGACTGGGTGAGGCCGTACCTCAACGAGGCGCATGCCGCCGGATGCCGCGCTGGCGGCGCGCTATGCACGGATGTTTCCGGCCTATCTCGACGCGCGGCTCGCGTCGCGACCGCTCTGGAAGCAGCTCGCCGCGCTGCGTGCGGGAGCCGATCATGTCTAGGTCCATCGCCATCATCGGCGACCGCTTCATGCTGCCGTCGATCTTCGCCGATCGGATCGCGGCGGCCTGCGGCAATGGCGTCGACATCCGGACGCTCGAACAGCCCTGGCCGGACGAGCCGATGGAGCACGGCTATGCCGGCTCGTCGCTCGACCGGCTCAAGGAATATATGGGCGATCCGGATGAGATCGCAGCCTTCATCGGTGATGCGCCGGTGCTCGTGACCCATCTCGCGCCGATCTCGCGGCAGATGCTGGAGCGGCTGCCCAACCTCAAATTCATCGCGGTGTCGCGCGGCGGTCCGGTCAATGTCGACATGGAGGCGGCGCGCGATCACGATGTGCTGGTCGTCAACACGCCCGGCCGCAACGCCAGCGCGGTCGCCGAATTCACCATCGGCGCCATTCTTGCCGAGACGCGGCTGATCCGCAGCGGCCACGAGTCGATGCGCGACCGGCGACTGGCGCGGCGATCTCTATCGCGCCGATCGCACCGGACGCGAGCTCGGCGAGATGACGGTCGGGATCGTCGGCTATGGCGCGATCGGCAGCCGCGTGGTGAAGCTGCTCAAGGCGTTCGGCTGCAAGCTCCTGGTCGCCGATCCCTATGTCCAGCTCAGCGCGCAGGACCGCAATGACGGCGTCGAGCATGTCGCGCTCGACGAGTTGCTGGCGCGCGCCGACGTCGTCACGCCTGCATGCCCGGGTGACGTCGGAGACGACCGGCTTCATCGGCCGCGACGCGCTGGCGCGGATGAAGCCGGGTGCATATTTCATCAATACGGCGCGCGGCCCGATGGTCGACTATGACGCGCTGCTACGACGCGCTGGCCTCCGGCCAGCTTGGCGGCGCCATGCTCGATACCTTCGCGGTCGAGCCGGCGCCGCCGGACTGGCCGCTGCTGCGGCTGCCGAACGTCACCTTGACGCCGCATATCGCGGGCGCATCGGTGCGCACCGTGACGATCGCCGCCGAGCAGGCGGCCGAGGAGGTTCGCCGGTATCTCGCCGGCGAGCCGCCGCTCAATCCGTGCTGAAGACGAAAGGGTGAGGCCCATGACCGGCGAGGAACGACAATTGCGCGAAGCGATCATCGCGAAGTGCCGATGGATGAACGCGTCGGGTCTCAATCAGGGTACGTCCGGCAACATCTCCGCCCGCTACAAGGACCGGATGCTGATCACGCCCTCGGCGACGCCCTATGACGCGATGAAGCCGGAGATGATCGCGTCGATGCCGCTCGAAGGCGACTATGGCAGCTGGACAGGGCCATTGCAGCCGTCCACCGAATGGCGCTTCCATCTCGACATCATGCGCGCCGCGACCGGACGTCGGCGGCATCGTCCACACCCATTCGACCTATGCCACCGTGCTGGCCATCGCGCGCAAGTCGATCCCGGCCTGCCACTACATGATGGCCGCGTTCGGCGGCACCGACGTCCGCTGCGCCGGCTATGCGCGCTACGGCACCAAGGAACTGTCGGAGCTGGCGCTCGCCGCGCTCGAAGGCCGCCAACGCCTGCCTGCTGGCCAATCACGGCATGATCGCGCTCGGCGCCAATCTCGACAAGGCGATGTGGCTGGCCGTCGAGCTCGAGACGATCTCACGCCAGTATTATCTGTCGCTGGCGCTCGAGTCCCGCGTCATCCTCAGCGACGACGAGATCGCCGACACCGCGAAGGGGTTTTCGACCTACGGCCTGCAGACCGCGCAGCCGAAGAAAGGCGCGCGCATCTGCGAAGGCAGTCGCCGCGCCGGACAGAGAAGAAGCGCAGCAAGACACGATGACGGGCAGTGCGCCCGCCGCGGGCAGGGATCACGGGCTGGTCGATATCGCCATCATCGGCGGCGGCATCAACGGAGCCGGCATCGCGCGCGACGCTGCCGGTCGCGGCCTGAAGGTCCTGCTCTGCGAGAAGGGCGATTTCGCCGAGGGAACGTCGTCGCGCTCCGGCAAGCTCGTCCATGGCGGGCTGCGCTATCTCGAATATTACGAATTCCGGCTGGTCCGCGAGGCCCTGATCGAGCGCGAGGTGCTGCTGGCGTCGGCGCCTCATATCATCTGGCCGATGCGGTTCGTGCTGCCGCACTCGCCGGAGCAGCGTCCGGCCTGGCTGGTTCGCGCCGGGCTGTTCCTCTACGACCATCTCGGCGGCCGCAAGCAATTGCCGGCGAGCCGCGAGCCTGGACCTCGCGCGCGCGCCGGAGGGCAGCGGCGTTGCGGCCGGAGTTCCGGCGCGGCTTCGAATATTCGGATTGCTGGGTCGACGACGCCCGGCTGGTGATCCTGAACCTGATCGACGCCTCGGCTCGTGGCGCACTGATCCTGCCACGCACCCGCGCGGTAGCGTGCGCGCCGGGCAGGGGACATCTGGCGGCTCGAGATGCGCGGCGAAGACGGCGGCGCGCAGGTCGTGCAGGCGCGTGCGCTGGTCAACGCAGCCGGACCTTGGGTCCAGGACGTCGTGCAGGACGTCGCGGAGCTGAAGTCCGCGCACAATGTGCGGCTCGTCAAGGGCAGCCATATCGTGGTGCCGAAATTCTGGGAGGGGCCGCATGCCTATCTCCTGCAGAACGACGACCGGCGCGTGATCTTCGTCAATCCCTACGAGGGCGATCTCGCGCTGATCGGCACCACCGACATTCCCTATGCCGGGCGCGCGGAAGACGTTGCGATCGATGATGCCGAAATCGATTATCTGCTCGGCGTTCTGCGCCGCTATGTGCGGACGCCGCCGACGACGCGCGACATCGTGCACGCTTTCTCCGGCGTGCGGCCGCTCTACGACGACAATGCGGAAAATCCGTCGGCCGTGACGCGGGACTATGTCTTCGAGATCGACGGTGATCCGGGCATGCCGCCGCTGCTGTCGATCTTCGGCGGCAAGATCACCACCTATCGCAAGCTTGCCGAGCACGCGCTCGGCCGTCTCGCGCCCTGGTTCTCGAAGATGACGCCGGCCTGGACCGCAGCCGCGCCGCTGCCCGGCGGAGACATCGGCGGCACGTTCTCCGATTTCGCGGCAAGCCTGCAACGCGATTATCCGGAGCTTCCGAACGCGCTGCTTCTTCACTACGCCCGGCTCTACGGAACGCGTGCGCGGGATCTGTTGGGAGCAGCGCGCACCAGCGCCGATCTCGGCCGCCATTTCGGCGGCAACCTCTATGAGCGGGAGGCATCCTATCTCCGCGACACCGAATGGGCGACGACCGCTGCCGATATGCTGGACCGGCGGACGAAGCATGGTCTGCATCTGACGCCGGTCCAGCGCGCCGAATTTGAGGCCTCCGTTGGCAAGTGAGTTACTTGAAGGCATGGCCGGAAAAACAAGATCTCAGAACGTCGCCCTGATGCCGGCATAGGCCGCGAGCGGCATGCCCGGCAGCATGCTGCGCGGATCGTTCAAGCTGAATAGATTGGTGGCATTGCCGGCGTGGAATTGTTGAAGCCGCCGGGATCGAACACGGTGCCCGCCGAATAGTAGTGCTGGTTGAACAGGTTGTTGATCAGCCCGAATATCTGGATGTTCTTCGTAACCTGGTAGGACGTGTGCAGGTTGACGACCCAGTAGGCCGGCACGATCGGGTAGATGTTGGTCTCGTCCCGCAGCAGATACTGGCTGCCGAAGTAGTTGATGTCACCGCCGATCGTCCAGGCGTCGGTCACGGCATATTCCGCACCGAGCTTCAAACGATGCGCCGGGATCCCGGGAATGTGGTCGCCTGGCATGACAGTCCGAACGTCGCCCGTGTTCGGGTCGTTGACGTCGAACGTGCTCTGGAAGGTCGCGTCCACGAAGGTGTAGTTGGCATAGGCGGTCCAGCGGTTCCAGCTCAAGTCGACCTTGGCCTCGACGCCCTGGCGCAAGGTGGTGCCGGCATTGGAGAAGAAGCCGAAGCCCGGAGCCGCAAGGCTCGCGATATTGATGATGTCGTCGGTGTTTTCGGTGTGGAAGACGCTGACACCCCAGCGCAGCCGCCAGCCGTTCTCGACGATCTTCGGTGCCTTGAGTCGGAAGCGGCGTCGCGGCCGCAGCGCCGCCTGAAAACTCGCCGCGGAGGCCGGCCTCGATCGTGTGCGACACCACCTGGTTCAGCGGCGGGTCGGCGATCAGGAAGTTGTCGATGTGGCAGGGCGTCGTCGGGCTGGAGCAGCCGAGCTCCAGCGGCGTCGGCGCGCGATTGGCCTCCGAATAGCCCGCATAGGCCGTGAGGTTCGGCGTGATCTTGTAGGTCGCACCGATCACCGGATTGAAGCGCTGGAAATTGTTGTTGCTGGTGAGCTGCGGTGTGGTGCCGGTCTGGTCCTGTAAGTCGATCTGGGCGTAGTTGAAGCGCCCGCCGGCGGTCAAGGACAGCTGCGAGGTGACGTCAAAGGTGTTGGTCGCGTAGAGGCCGATATAGGTGTTGGTGGCGTTTACGTTAACCGGCGTGATATCGGCATCGGGCTGATCGATGAACACGCCGGTGCCGTTGACGAAGAGGGAGTTCAGGTCGACCGCGCCGAGTTCGGACGTGGCCTGGAAATTCGAGCGGCCGTGATCGACGCTGGTGCCGACGACGAAATGGTTGTCATGCCCGAACAGCTGGTAGGTCGAGGTCGCCTGCAGCGAGCCGCCATAGCTGTTCGAGCTGGTCTGGTTGCGGTCGATCTCGCCGATCGCGGTATTGGGAGCGAAGAAATTGGGTGTGACACCGTTCTGATTGAGCGCCGTCGCACCGTCACCGATGCAGAGCTGTCCGGCGAGCGGACCGCCGTCATCGCAGGCCTGCGCGTCGCGTGCCATTGCCGTCGATATGGGACGCGCGATAGGCGCGGAAGTAGGCGTTGGCCTGCACCGTCAAGGTGTCCGTCGGCGTCCACTTGCCGTTGGCCTGCAGGAAGGCGAGTTGAAGATGCGTCGTACTGCGGCCAGGTGTAGACGCTCGACCAGCGCTGGTTCAGCATCTCGATCGGCGTGCCTGCGACTGAGCCAAGCTTGTTGTCGGCGCCGGTGAAGGAGACATGCCATTCGGTCTGGTCGCCGCGCGCGCCGACATCGACATACATGCGACGGACCTGGGAGGACGATGAGAAGTCGCGCCAGCCGCGATCATAGGTGCTGTCGGCCGCGACATAGGCCGCGACGTTGCCGTCCTGGTAGCCGGACTGTGCGCCGCCCGTGATGCGCCCGTACGATCCGCCCCACAGCTCGGCCTCGGTGCCGTGATAGGTGAAGCCGTTCTTCATCTCGATCGACAATGCGCCGCCGGTCGCATTGAGGCCGAACAGCGGGTTGTTCGGCATCAAGGTCATGCGCGCGATCGCCATCTGCGGGATCAAGTCCCAGTTCACGACGTCGCCGAACGCTTCGTTGATGCGGCTGCCGTTCTGATAGACCGCGATGCCCTGCGGGGTGCCCGGCACCGGCGAGGCGGTGAAGCCGCGATAGTCGAGATTGCGCTGGAATTGATTGCCGGACTGGTCACTCAGGGAGACGCCCGGCAGGTACTGCACCATGCCGTCCAGCAGCGACGACGACTTGGTGGAAGACAGGTCAGCGGCGCCGATGCTCAGGACGTTCGACGGCACCTTATCCTTGTCGATCTCGGCGCCGCCGGACAGCGGCGCGACGCCGACGACTTCGATGGTCGGCAAAGTGCTTTGCGCCGAAGCAACTCCGGGCATCACGGCGCAGGTCAAGAGTAGCGCGCTCTTCAGCGCTCTGAGCTTGGTCAAAACGTCCCCCCAGTCCTTATTTCGACCTTGCTGTTTGCGGCCGCCCAGTGCCCCTGAGCCTCAAACAGCGTTACTCCGGCCGAATTCATTTTGTTACAAACAGAAATAATACTGCTGATCGGCAGCCTCGGCCGCAACCGGGATTGTTCCAAAGGCATTCGGGATATTTTCCCGATATCGAAAAATAAGCTGATTACACGGGTTTAAAGCCGCTTTCTGTCGCCATGGGTTCGCGGCGATCGCGGGGCCCGATGCAAAAAATGCGCGCGCTGATGCGTGTTGGCCACACCTGTCCGTACTCATGAGCACGGTTCTTCTCGTCGAAGAACGTCGGAGGTCGATCTCGGCGCCGCCGCTCATTGTGGCCTCAGGTGCAGGGGAACGATGAGCGAGGCCTGCGCCACGGTCATCCCGGGTGGAAAGCGCGGATAGGGCGCTGCGCGCGCGACGATGGCCAAGGCGGCACTATCGAGCGCAGATGAGCCTGAGCTGCCGGCGAGCCGCCGCGACACCAGCCGCCCGTTGCGATCGATGGTGACGCTCACGCGCGCGGTGCCGCTGTCCCTGCTGCCGCTGGGATAGCTGGCTGCGCTGCGGATGCGCGCCGCCACTTCGCTCTCCCACGATGCCTGCCCGACTCGTGCTCCTTCGCTGCCCGCTCCGGGATTGGGCGCCATCGCAACCTGTGTGCGCCTCGACGCCTGCTCGGAGGCGGGTTTCGGCGGCGCCGGCTTATGTTTCTTTTCGTCCTTTTCCTCGGTGGCGGGTTTGCGCGCAGCACGCTCCGGAGCCGGCTTCTTGGCTTCAGGCGCCTGTTCGGCCGGCTTCGGAGGAGGCGGAGGGACGACCGTGACGTCGTCCGGTTGCGCGAGTTCTGGCACAGGCTCCGGCACTTGCAGCGCGACAGGTGGCGGAACGGGTTCAGGGGGCGGCACGGTTTCTGCCTTTGCCGGTGGCGGCTCGGGCTCCGTGACGGACTCATGCGTCGCGACGGATTCGTCCTTCGGTGGCGGGAGGTCGGATTGCTCGACCTTCGGCGTCGGTTCGGCCGGTTGAGCTTCGGGGGCGGCCTCGGATTGCTTGTCTTCGGCCGGCACGAAGGCGACGTCGATGACCGGTGCGGTGGCCATGCCCTCCGGCGCAGGCCTGAGAAGCAGATAGGCTACGACCACCCCGACATGCAGGGCGGCGACGACAAGTGCAGCCACGATCCACAGTGCCGTATCCTTGGCCTGCTCCCGTTCGGCGGGATCGATCGTCATCACGCTCACGATCCGCTCCGGATCTCCAGCGCAACGAGCGCCACTTTTGTGTAGCCTGCGTTGCGCAGCACGTTCATCAGCTCCATCACGTCGCCATAGGGCAACGCCTGGTCGGCACGGAGCAGTACGCGTTGCGTGCGATCCGATCCGGTCGCGCCGTCCAGCGCCGCGGCAAGATCCGCACGCGCGACCGCTTCATCGTCGACCGCGAGCGAGTGGTCTGCCTTGAAGGTGACGAAGATCGGCTTGTCGGGGCGGGGCGCCGGCTCGGCCGACGCCGAGGGCAGGTTGACCGGGACGTCGACCGTCGCAAGCGGCGCGGCGACCATGAAGATGATGAGCAGGACCAGCATGACGTCGATGAACGGTGTCACGTTGATCTCGTGCGTTTCCGCGAATTCGTCGTCGCGCTTGGCGAGCCGGATGGCCATGGCTCACTCCGCGGGGTTGGCGATCGACAGCGTCGGCGCGTCCGCCGCACGCAAGGGCCGCCTGCTTTCGAGCGGCAGGGATTGGCGGTCCAGATCGCGGCTGAGCAGGCGCAGGATCCCGACTGACGAGTCGGCGAGAGCGGAGCGATAGCTGCCGGTGGCCCGCGCGAAAGCGTTGTAGATCACGACGGCGGGGATGGCGGCGACAAGGCCGAAGGCGGTGGCGAGCAGCGCTTCCGCAATGCCCGGCGCGACAACGGCGAGATTCGTGGTGTGTGCCCGGGAGATGCCGATGAAGCTGTTCATGATGCCCCAGACCGTGCCGAACAGGCCGACGAACGGCGCGACGGCGCCGACGGTGGCCAGAATACCCATGCCGCGGCCGATGCGGTGCACGGCGGCCGCCTCGATCCGTTCGAATTGCCAGGCAACGCGTTCCTTGATTCCGTCGGGTGGAAGGCCGCGTGATTTCTCGATCTCATCGTCCGCCACGGCGAGCAGGCGCGCGATCGGGCCGTTCTGCTGTCCGATCTGCCGGACTGCATCGACCAGCGAGCGAGCTGATAGAATGGTGGCGAGCGCGCTGCGTGCCTCGTGCCGCGCGGCCCGCAACTGGATCATCTTGACCAAAAGCACGGTCCAGGTTGCCACCGACGCCAGCGCAAGACCGATCATGACCGCCTTCACGACGACGTCCGCCTGCATGAACATGCTGATGGGCGACAGGGCATCGGGCAGCGGGGCGACGAAGACTGTCCCATCCGCCGAGGGCGAGCTGCGCGGCGAGGGCGGGGGATTGGCGGCAGCGGCCGGCGCCGGCTCAGCCTGCGATGGAGCAGGGGCTGCCGCGGGAGCACCGGTCGAGGGACTTGCTTCTGCGGGAGCTGCGCCGGTCGGCGCCGACACGGCAGCAGTCGCTCCTGCCGGACGCCCGTCGTTTGTCCCTGGAGCCGGTTGTTGCGCCTGAACGGCGAACGAGACAAGGCAAACCGCGATGGCCGGCAGGATCTGAATGCCAACTCCTGAGCGCCATGCGGTATATCTGCGCTGGGTCTGAGTTTTGAACATGATGTACCTCGCGATTGCACTCGACCCGACGTAGATCCTGCGGATGCTATCTCCTGGACAATGCTCCGCCCGATGCTCGCCTCGCAAGGCTCCATCGCACCGGTGAAATCCAGACCAGGAGACATGCTGGCGATAGTCTACGACACCGGGGACAAATCGTTTCGTAGTCTTTAGGCAAAGTGACGGCAGACGCAGCAAGATATATCGAGGTTGGAGATCGATATTCCATCGGGAATAATTCCCGAAAAAATCGGGAAAATATCCCGTCTGTACATTGAAGCTCGGGATCGATCGAAGGGTGTCGTGCTTTCCGGCGATAATCATAGGTCCATTTTCTCGCGGCGCATGGCGTCCGAGCTTTGCAATATCCTTTTCTCTCGAAACGAGAGGGCGCAGGGAAGGCCGGGTGCTTGGCCAACACCCATGGCCCCCGTGCGAAAAAAATGCACGGGGCAGGAACCACAGGTTTGGCCGGCGCATCCCGGCCTTCCCTGCGCGAATGGTTTTAACGGCTGCTTCGTGCTCTCCCCGGTGAGACCGGGCTTTGTTGTCACCGTCGCTTCGCTGATCCGCGCGCATCACGGCCCGGTCGGGCTCCACGCGCGTCATGCGAAACTTGACACCAGCATCGGGGCGTCAGGACCACACGACTTCGCCGTCCGCTTTGGCGTTGCTCGTCTTCGCGCACGAGGATCGCTCACGGCAAGCCGCCCTGCGATCACACAACGCGCGCAACGCTTCCGCGTCCACCGCATCCCGCACCCAACGTCCGTGACGACGCGTACGCCCCTCTTGAAGAGCGCGAGACGGAGCGGATGATGCGGCTGATTTGGGGTTTCAACCAAGCGGAATATTTTTCGCGCAAGGACTGGACGACCCAAATCAGCTTGAGAAGGCAGGAGAAATTAGAATTTTGGCGCAGCGGGATTTTGGGATGCGATGAAGGATGAGCATGCGCGACGTGCGACGTGACGCGCCTGACGGGCAAATCACTCCCTCATCGTGAAACCCTGTCGTCCCTCGCGCACGCAGGGACCCATACCGCGTGATATTTGTTATCAGAGGGAAGGCCGTTCCGCCGTTGGTGCCACAAACTCCAGCCTGTGGTTATGGGTCCCTGCGTTCGCAGGGACGACAGCGAGTTTGTGGCCCGCATGGGCGCATCTCACGCCTTCTCCTGAACGAAGAGCTGAATGAGCGCGATGAGCACATCCGGCGCATCCTCCTGGCTGAAGTGACCGGCATTCGGCAGTTTGACGACGGGTCTGTCCGGCCATATTCCCTTGAAGTCAGCGATTTGGACCGCAGGCGATATCGCTCTGTCCTTCATGCCGACCGCAAGCATTGCCGGCTTTGACTTCAGATTGTCGAGCAGTGCAAAACCTTCAGTGACGTATGGAACGAACCGGCCCAGCACCACATCGAGCGGGAATTCGATTGCGCCGATGCAGTCCTCCGTTGTCGGAAAAGCTGAACCGTAGGCCGCAAGCCAGTCGAAATTCACCGCCGACAGATTCTCGAGACCCAGGATCTTCATGATGCTGAGGATGTTGACGTCCAGGTGCCCCAGGACGTCACGAAGCGTGCCGGCTTCGTGGTGTCTGCGAATGAACTGAAACCAGGGCGTCGTGAAGTCGAACTCGGCGTTGCCGTAGCCCGCCAGCGTGTTGTGGAGAAACAAGCGCTTGACGCGGTCGGGATGCCGCAGTGTGAAGGCCGAGCCGATCGGCCCGCCCCAATCCTGGATGACCAGGGTGATGTTCTTCAGATCGAGCGCTTCGATGAGGTTCGTCAGGTTGTCGACATGGGCTTGCAGCGAATACTCGCGATCGCGAGGCGTTTCGCTTTTGCCGAAACCCATGTGATCGGGAACGATGACCCTGTGCGTCGCAGCCAGCGGCGGAATAAAGCGCCGGTAGAGATAGCCCCAGGTCGGTTCACCATGCAGGCATACGATGGGATCACCGCTGCCTTCGTCGACATAGTGCATCCGAAAGCCGTTTCCGTCGAAATAGCGCGGCGCAAAGGGCCAGGTTTCGCCAAACGTTTCGTGTGCGGGAATCATGTTTGCTGAAACTCCAGGGCTCGGGCATCGCTCTTTATCTGATGCACGTCATATAATTGGACCAGCGCGAGTTCTGCAGTGACGGCGAATTCGCGTGAGGGTGGGTGTCCCGACAGCTAGGTCGACAGGCCGTCCGAACAACGGGTCGGCGGCCCGCACGAAGAATAAGCTTTACGTGAAGCCGACGTGATGCACGGTTTTTCCGATCACTCGTTGTCAGGGTGCGGCAAGTGATTGTTGGCAAGCGCCCAATCATCCGACAGTCCCGTGCGCTCCTGCAATCAGAGCGAGGCGGTTCGCAGGATGCGCGACGCCCAGCCCGCGTCTGCGCTCGTGGTAAGGCGAGGGCGGCACGGATCAGAGGAGGGCTCGGATTTTCGACTGTGGCTGGGGAACCTGGATTCGAACCAAGACAAACAGAGTCAGAGTCTGTTGTGCTACCGTTACACCATTCCCCACCGAAGACACTGATATTACAGCGCTTTTTTCGGAAGTTTGGCAAATTCGGGCCGCAGTTTTCCAAGCGCCGGTAATCTGCCGCGCTCATATAGCCACAGAGGCGTTCGCGGTCTAGTCGTTCTCTGGGGCCACCCACAAGGTGCAGACGCTTCTGGCCGGGCGGCGTCGACTTCATCTGGCCCGCAGGCAGGGCTACGCCAATGTCGTTGGCGATCTGATCGGCATCATGGCCTTGCTCGGCGCGAGCCAGGATGCTGGCGCCGCGGAGGCCAGGGATCGTAGGACTGTCGATTGCTCCGAAGCACCATGCCCTGTCTTGAGGTGACGGCCCCGCGACCGTCACTCAAGGCAGAAGCCGATCAGTGGCTATGCCGACTTGCGCCGCGCTATTCCTTGTTCGTACGGGCAGTACCGACAGTACCCGGTTCGTCGTCAGCGGCAATGTCCAGGGTAAATCGACCAAAGCCTGCTGGTTTGGCTTCCCATCTGTCGGGCTTTCCTGAAAGTGCCGCAAGTGTGCCGGACGCGAACTTGAACAGCCCTTTTCCAGAGGCTTCGTTACCGGCGGGCTTGCCGTCCTTCATGATGGCGGACCCTGTCCCCTCGGTGAGCTGCGTAACGACGAGACCCCCCGCCGTCCGGATCATTCCGCCGCCAGTCAAATACGTTCCTTGAGGGCCATCCCACTCACTGGTCGAAAACCCTGAGTAAAGCGCGCCTTTCAGCAGACCATCGACACCCAGGCAGGAATATTGAACCGTGGCGAGCCGATGCCCGTCCTTGTCACCGATGGGGTCCTGGCTTGCCGCGCCAACGACGCTGCATTCAAATCGCCCGACTGGTCCCGCCAGCGCGGAGCCGCTTGCGCTGATCAAGCCCAGGGTGGCACATGCAACCGTAACGATGAAACGCTTGTCCATTGAAATTCTCCTTTGAACGAATGCCAGCGCACACGATCGATCGCGTGCAGTAGAACCGCCAAAAAAGGATGTGGTCTGTTGAGGCTCAATGCCCGCCGGTGGCATGACGCTGCCGCTAAATGATCGGGACCTTCGGCACGTCCCTTTTGGCAGCTCGCAAAAAGTAATTTTGAACGATACGCCTGCGGCAGGATACCGGAAGCAAGGCATTCGGTCGCAGAGAGGAATTTGGACGAGGCGGTTCGCAACACCGCGAACCGCGCATGTCAGGCGCGGCGCTTGCCGAATACTTGATCCTACTTCGAGTACCGCGCGAACGATGTCGATCTCGCTTGTGCAACTGTTGCGCCGATCTCGAACGGCTTCGACGGTTAGCAGCGCCCTCCAAAGCGTAATGACCTACCGTTTACCCGCATTTCTACGGCCTTCGCCCGCAGCTTGCGCATAAGGCATTGCAACTGTCGCCGATCACATTTTGATCGCGCGAAATCGCAAGAAGTTCATATTGGCGTCCTGCGTCGATTGGACGCAGTCGGGGTTAAGCTGAGTAGTCCGGCAATGATGCCGGATCGCAAAGCAAAAAAGGAAAGAACAAATGCTCAGGAAGTTGCTCGGTGCGGCCGCCATGGCTGCAGCAGCCTACTCTTTTGCGCCCGCCTATGCCGCGCACCATCATGCCGCGCGGGTCGGCGTCGGATGCAGCGGCGACACCTTCGCCAAGGCCGAAGGTGAGGTCGAGACGATGGCCGACGGCCCCGGCAAGTTCACGGCGGAGAGAGAGATCGCTGCGGCGCAAGACGCGATGCTCAGCGGGAAGATGGGTGGATGCGCGATGCATCTCAGCCAGGCGTTGCGCGCCGAAAGCGGAGCTCAGGCGCCGGGTATGATGTTCGCAACTCCGACGATGCAGCCCCCGGCAGAGGCCACCCCGTCGCAGCCGCAGGGCAATTGGCAACCGTTGAAGGGCGCATATTAAGCGTGAGCGGGGGCCTGATCGCACGGCGATCGGCCCTTCCGGACAAGCGTCCAGGTTTCGAGGCGCCGTCACTCGCAGGAGACCGTACGAACGAAATCGAGCCAACGTTCCGATGGATATTGGAACGCTGGCTCGATTTTTTTGTCTTCGATCAGCCGCGACGCGCGGGACGAACCGAACAGTGCGCGTGGCGGCGATGAGACGTTGCCGCTGTCTGGAACCCCGGGCGGGAGCAGCGTGTTCTAACCGCAGTTCAGGACACCATCGGAGGCTTGAAATGTTCACTCGAAGAGCTCGGTTACTCGGCCGAACGGCCGTTGTTGCTTCGATGATGACCCTTACGATCGGCGCGCTGACGCCGACAAGCGCGGATGCGAGGCCACTGCGTTACTATGGCGGAGGTTGGCACGGCGGAGGTTGGCATGGCGGGGGCCCGGCGGCCGCTGCGGCGATTGCCGGCGTGGTCGGCACCGGTCTGGCGATCGCTGCATCCCGCGACGCCTACGCCTACGATTATGGCGGGCCGGCCTACTATGGCGGTGGTCCGGTCTACTACGGCGGGCCGGCCTATAACGGCTATTACGGCGGCCATACCTACGGCAATTACCCCTATCAGCTTTACGGTGGCGACAGCCCGTACGCGGCTTGCGCGCAAGCCACCACCTGGAATTGCCAGTAGGCTTTTGCCGGACAAGAGGGGCGACGCGTGACCGAGCCGGCGCGTCGCCGGTTGGCGCATCCCGTGACGCGCCGATCAGATGAACTCATCGCGCTCGCTCTGATCCAAGGTTGCGATTCAAGGTTGAGCGCTCGGACCGCCGGGCGATTTCCACTCAGCTTGCCCATGCCAATCCGACATGCCATGGTCCGCCGCTTTCAAAAATGAAGGGCCGGCGCGCTGCGTTTCGCGCGCGCTTTGACGACTAACGGGCGGATACGGCGGGAGACCCTCAGATGAATTTCAAGCATTTCCTCGGGCTGTTTTGCGCGGCTGTACTGTCGGCCGTGCTTGCGGGCAACGCCGCGGCCGAGGACAAGGTGGTCAAGATCGGCGCGGTGTTTCCGATGACGGGCGGTGCCGCGAGCGCCGGCGTCCACGCCAAATACGCCATCGAGACCGCGCTGGACATCATCAACAACGCCCATCCCGAGCTTGGCGATCTGCCGCTGGCGAAGAACGCCGGGCTCGCGGGCCTCGGCGGCGCCAAGGTCGAGGTCGTGTTCGCCGACAATCAGGGCAGCCCCGCCACCGGGCAGAACCAGGCGCTGCGGCTGATCACGGAGGAGAAGGTGGTCGCGCTGACCGGCGCCTATCAGTCCGGCATCACGCTGACGGCGAGCGCGATCGCCGAGAAATACAGCATCCCCTTCGTCAATGGCGAGTCGGTTGCGGCGAACCTCACCGAGCGCGGCTTCAAATGGTTCTTCCGCACCACGCCGATCGCCTCCGATTTCGCCAGGATCTATTACGACTTCCTCACCGAGATGAAGGCGTCGGGCGCCAAGACCGACAACGTCGCGCTGGTGCACGACAACACCGAATACGGCACCTCGGTCGCCAACACGATCACCTCCGCCTTCAAGGAGAAGGGGCAGGCGATCGCGCTCGATGTCGCCTATGCCGTCAACGCCACCGACGTGCAGAGCCAGGTGCTGCAGCTCAAGGAGAAGAATCCCGACGTCGTGATCATGATCAGCTACACCTCGGATGCGATCCTGTTCTCCAAGACCATGCAGGCGCAGGACTACAAGCCGCCGATGATCATCGCCGACGATTCCGGCTATTCCGATCCGTCCTTCATCAAGGCGGTCGGCAAGATCTCGCAAGGCACGTTCAACCGCTCGTCCTGGAGCGTCGGCGCGCCGGGTTCGCCGACCGCTGTCATCGCCGATCTCTACAAGAAGAGGAGCGGCGACGAGATGGACGACACCGCCGCGCGGCAGATGCAGGCCTTCTTCGTGCTGGTCGACGCGATCGACCGCGCCGGCTCGACGGAGCCTGCGAAGATCCAGGCCGCGCTGAAGGCGACCGACCTGAAGCCGAACCAGCTCATGATGGGCTACAAGGGCGTGAAGTTCGACGACAAGGGCCAGAACATCCTCGCCTCCGGTGTCATCATCCAGTTGCAGGACGGTGAGAACTACGTCTCGGTGTGGCCGAAGGCCTCCGCCGAGAAGGCGCCCGTCATGCCCTACAAGGGCTGGTGATGGCATCGAGGGCGAGGCAAAGTCTCGGCCTTTGAAAGACTGAAGCGTCATGTCGTTCGTTCTTGTGCAGGTGATCGTCGGCGGGCTCCTGCTGGGCGCCGTCTACGCGCTGTTCTCCTCGGGCCTCACGCTGGTCTGGGGCATGATGAACATCGTCAACT
Source organism: uncultured Alphaproteobacteria bacterium (assembly GCA_963786015.1). Lineage (GTDB taxonomy): Bacteria > Pseudomonadota > Alphaproteobacteria > Rhizobiales > Xanthobacteraceae > Bradyrhizobium. Next base: position 96,623 of record CAWAXO010000004.1, read on the forward strand.
TCGCGCATGGCGATTTCGTCATGCTCGGCATGTATGCGGCCTTCGTGGTGTTCTCGCTGTTCGGCGCCGGACCGCTGGCCGGCGCGCCGGTCGCGACGCTGCTGCTCGCGACGCTCGGCGTCATCGTCTATTTCGGCCTGATCCGCGACATCATGAAAGGGCCGATGCTGGCGCAGATCCTCGGCACGTTCGGGCTTGCGCTGCTTGCTGCGCTATTCCGTGTTCTGGTGGTTCGGCGCGAACTTCCTGTCGCTGCCGCAGGACATCGTCGGCGGCACCTTTGCGGTGTTCGGCCTGCGCATCGAGGCATCGCGGCTGCTTGCCGGCGTGGTCGCGCTGCTGGTGACGCTCGGCCTGCATCTGCTGCTGACGCGCACCTCGCTCGGCTCGAAGATGCTGGCGGTGGCGGAGGATTCCACCGCGGCGCAGCTGATGGGCATCCGCCCCGACACGATGCAGGCGATCGCCTGGGCGATCGCGGCCGGCGCGACGGGCCTCGCCGGCGCGCTGATCGCGACCTTCTTCTACATCGTGCCGACGGTCGGCGAGACGCTCGGCATCGTCGCCTTCGTCACGGTCTCGCTCGGCGGCTTCGGCAGCGTGCCGGGCGCATTGGTCGCGGGGCTTTTGATCGGCGTCATCGAGTCGCTGTCCGGCTATCTGATCGGCGCGGTCTACAAGGACATCGTGGTCTATGCGCTGTTTCTGTTCTTCCTCTGGTTCCGGCCACAGGGCCTGATGGGCAAAAGCTGATGCGCCGCTATCTCTGGCCCGCGCTGCTCGCTAGTCGTCATCATCGTCTATCCGCTGGTGTTCTCGACGCCGTTCCAGCAGCGGCTCGGCGCGCTGGTTCTGCTCTATGCGATCGCGGCGTCGGCCTGGAATATCGTCGGCGGCTATGCCGGGCAGGTCTCGGTCGGCCATGTCGTGTTCTTCGGCTGCGGCGCCTACGCGGCGATGGGCGCGTACACGCATTTCGCGCTGTCGCCGCTGGTCGGCATTCCCGCAGGAATCGTGCTCGCGGTCGGCATCGCCGCGATCATCGGCGTGCCGACGCTGCGGCTGTCCGGTCACTATTTCAGCATGGCGACGATCGCGGTCGCCGAGCTGGTGCGGCTCGTCGTCACCAACACCAACTATCTCGGCGCGGCCGTCGGTCTCAGCGGCCCGACCGTGCCGCGCAACGTGTTCGATCTCTCCTTCATCTCGGCGCTGCCTTACTATTACCTGTTCCTGGCCGTGCTCGCGCTCACGCTCTCGATCACCTGGTGGATGACGACCAGCCGGATGGGCTTTTACCTGCGCGCGATCAGGGATTCCGAGCGCGCCGCGCGATCGCTCGGCGCGCCGGCCAGCCGCACCAAGCTCTACGCGTTCATGCTGAGCGCGGGGCTCACCAGCGTCGCCGGCGCGCTCTACGCGATGATGTTCGGCTTCGTCGATCCCGACTCCGGGTTCGGCATCCTGATCTCGGTGAAGATGCTGATCATGGCGGCGCTCGGCGGCGCCGGCCTGTTGTTCGGGCCGCTGGTGGGTGCCGCAATCCTGGTGCCGCTGGAGGAAATCTCCAACAGCGTGCTCGGCGGCAAGGGCGCGGGGCTGACCTTCGTGGTCTATGGCGCGATCATCCTGTTGATCGCGCGCTTCCAGCCCGGCGGCATCCTGACGCTGGTCAAGCGGCTATGGGAGCGGCGCGGCCGATCGAAGCAAAAGAAGGTCGTGGCGGGAGCGCGTCATGCTTCTTGAGGCGCGGGACATCACCAAGGCGTTCGGCAGCTTCAAGGCCGTCGATGCGGCCTCGGTCACGCTGGATCAGGGCGATATCCTCGGCCTGATCGGGCCGAACGGCGCCGGCAAATCGACCTTCTTCAATTGCCTGACCGGCGATCTCACGCTGACCTCGGGCCGCGTGCTGTTCGAGGGCAGGGACATCACCGCTTCGACGCCGGAAGCGCGGGCGGAGCTCGGGCTGGCGCGCACCTTCCAGGTGCCGCAGACGTTTATGGGCATGACGGTGCTGGAGAACGTGATGATCGGCGCGTTCCTGCGCCATCCGCATCGCGCCGATGCCGAGGAGAACGCCCGCGCCGTGCTGCAGCGCGTCGGCATGGGACGGCTTGCGGATGTGCCGGCGCGCACGCTCGGCACGCCCGGCCGCAAGCGGCTCGAGATTGCGCGCGCGCTCGCGACCGAGCCGAAGGTGCTGCTGCTCGACGAGGCGATGGCCGGGCTGACGCAGCGCGAGGTGCAGCTTGCGATCGAGCTCGTGCGCGAGATCCATCGCTCCGGCGTCACGCTTGTCATCGTCGAGCACATCATCGAGGTGATCATGTCGCTGGCGAGCCGGGTGATGGTGTTTCACCAGGGCCGCGAGATCGCCCGCGGCAACCCGCGCGATGTGGTGCGCGATCCGGCGGTGATCGCGGCCTATCTCGGCACCCGCGCGGCAAAGGCCGCCGCCGGCCACACGCCGATCGAGCTGATGGGCGGGCCCCCGACATGAGCGTGCCGTTGCTCAGGGTCGAGCATCTCGAAGTCCGCTATGGCGACCTGATCGGCGTCGCCGACGTGTCGTTCGAGGTGCCGGAGGGCAGCGTCGTCGCGCTGCTCGGCTCCAATGGCGGCGGCAAGACCACGACGCTGAACGCGATTGCGGGGCTCATTCCCGTGCATTCGGGCTCGATCCGCTTTCGGGGCGAGGACATCGCGGGCGGCCACGCGTTTGCGATCGTGCGCAAGGGGCTCGCGCTGTCGCCGGAAGGCTGGCGGCTGTTCGTGCAGCAGAGCGTCGAGAACAACCTGCTGCTCGGCGCGACGCCGCTACGCGACAGAGCGCGCGCGGCCACGCTGCTCGAACGCGTCTACGAGATTTTTCCGCGGCTGAAGGAACGGCGCAGCCAGCGCGCCGGCACGATGTCCGGCGGAGAGCGGCAGATGCTGGCGGTCGGCCGCGCGCTGATGAGCGATCCGAAGCTGTTGATGCTGGACGAGCCGTCGCTCGGGCTCGCGCCGGCCGTGGTGGAATCGATGTACGAGACGTTCGGCCGGCTGCATCGCCAGGGGCTGACGATCCTGCTCGCCGAGCAATCGATCGAGCTCGCGCTGGAAGTTTCCGACTTCGCGACCGTGCTGCAGGTCGGCCGAAGCGTGCTGTCCGGCACCGCCGCTGCGCTCGCTGTCGATCCGGACGTGCAGAAGGCCTATCTCGGCTCGGCTTGAGCAAGACCAAAACGATCTCGGCTTGTTAGGGCGCGTACTCGTAAACCCGCTTCTGCTGTCAGCTTCGATCCGAAAGCGACCGAATTGTTACGCCGCCGCGAATGGGCCGAAACCGGACTCATGCGCTGCAAGATGATAAGACTGTGAAGTGCAGTCACAGACCTGCCGCCACCCCGATTGTCGCCAACGCAATCGTGATTTATTTGTTGCGCTTCGCTCTATCCGCCCTTTCGTCGGGTCACCAGTGGCGAAGAGAGTGCCTGAAGGATACGGCACTCTGCGATACGGCCGCCCCTGCACGAGTTCAGGGTGTCGCGTAGCTCACGACGCAATCGAGTCAACGCGTCGATCTTTCGTTCGGTTGTCTCCAGATGGCGGGCTACGAGTTGGTCCACTTCTTCGCACGGCCTCTCAGAATGGGCGGCCAACTTCAAGAGTCCACGAATGTCTTCAATCGAGAAGCCAAGGTCCCGCGCGTGACGGATGAAGCCAAGGCGTTGAAGGTGCTCGGCCTCATAACTGCGATA
>CAWAXO010000005.1:0-335503 GCA_963786015.1 uncultured Alphaproteobacteria bacterium
TTGCCGTAATACTTGTGCAAACCGGACAGCCTCGACGTCAGCCACTCTGCTCTCCTATCCTTTGACTGCGCCGAGCGAGATGCCTCGCACGAGATAGCGCTGCATCACGGTAACAGCCACAAAGATCGGCAAGGTGCCCAGCGTCGACATGGCTGCGATCTTCGCCCAGAAGTTCGACTGGCCGCCGAAATAATGCGTCAGCTGCACCGGGAAGGTGATGACTTCAGTGCGAGTCAGCACCAGCGCGAAGATGAAGTCGTTCCACGCGAAGACAAAGGTAAACACCGAGGTTGCCACGAGCCCGGGACGGACCATGGGAAAGACGACTTTCCAAATCACTTCCCAGCGGTTCAAGCCGTCGACCAGCGCGCTCTCTTCGAGCTCGATCGGCACGTCGACGACATAGCCGCGCATCATCCAGATTACATAGGGCAGGTTGAATGCGGTGTAGAGCAGGATCAACCCGAAGTACCCGTCGACAAGGCCGAAATAGACATAGGCCAGGAAAATCGGAAACACGACCGCGATCGGCGGAATCATCCGTTGCGAAATGATCCACATCGCGAGATTTTCGCCGCCGGTGTTGAAGCGGGCAAGGCTGTAGGCGCAGAGGGTGCCTAGAATGATAGCAAAGACGGAGCTGGTGCCGGCCAGGACCAGGCTGTTGGCTATCGCCATCACGTCACCATCCTTGAACAGGACGTAATAGTTCGAGAACTGAATCTGGCCGGGTACCCAGAGGGGAGGCACATGATAGATCTCGTCTGGCGTCTTGAACGAGATCATCAACAGCCAATAGACGGGGAACAGAAAGAACAGCGTCAATGCAGCTGCGCCGAGATAACGGAGCGCCAGAACGCGGGTCTTGCGCGAAGGAAGCCGCCCAAACGTCATCGCGCCAGCTCCATGCGCTTGAGCACGAGCGTGGTGATGACAGTCAACAGCGCAATGACCAGAAAGGCGATCGCCGCCGTATAGCTGGTTTCGAATTGCGAAAAGCCCTGGACATAGGTGTAGAGCGATATCGTCTCGGTCATGGAGCCGGGACCGCCCTCGGTCAGGGCCCAGATGATGTCGAAGATGCGTACGAGGTCGAGGCCTCGGATCAGGCAGGCAACCGCGATCACCGGCGCGATCGCGGGTAGCACGATCGCGCGCAGAACGCGAAAATAAGAGGCGCCATCAAGTTCGGCCGCCTCGAGTTGCGACTGGTCGACGTTTGACAGGGCGGCGAGCAGCAACAAAAACATGAAGGGTGACCACTGCCAGACCTCGCAGATGATGATGGCCGGGTAGACGAAGTATGGGTTGACGGTCCACAGGATGCGGACCGGCTCGCCGGCGAAAAAGCTGAGGATCTGACCGATCGGCCCGAAGCGGACGTCAAACATCAATCGCCAGGTGGCGCCGGCTACGATCGGCGAGATCACCGTCGGCAACACGAGGAGCGCGACGAAGAGCTGCCGCCCCGGCATGCGATCGATGAAGAGTTGCGCCATCAGGAACCCGATCAAGAGTTCGAGGGGCAGGGCGATCGCCGTGATGATCGCGGTATGACCGAGCGATGCCCAGAGCCGGGCGTCCCTGAACAGCTCGGCATAGTTCATGAAACCGACGAAGGACGTGTCATTTTCCGTCATCGTGATGTGCTGGAAGCTCACAATCAGCGAATAGATCAGCGGGAAGAGCCCGACGAGAAGGAGGATCAGGATCGCCGGTGCGACGATGAGGTAGGGCAGTCGGTCTTCGAGCATCCGGCCGAAGCGAGCACGGCGAGTTGGTCTGCTTCCGTCCAGCATTGCGGAAATTGTCATGATGGGTCCAGAGAACTGAGATGCGGGAGGGCAGCCATGCCGGCAGCCCTCTCGCGGAAGTCCGATCTCGCCTACTGAGGATAGGCGCCAGGCTTCGCCGCCCAGACCTTGTAGACGGCCTTCTGGTTATCGACGCCGACCTTTTCGGTGATCGCGTCGAACTGCTGCGCCATGCGATCGCTGACCGCCTTCGCGTCTTCGCCGGCCCATAGACTTGAGATCGCCTTCATCATTGCCTCATCGTACTTGTCCTGCTGCAACAATGAGAGATCGAGCAGACCCTTCTCGCCGGCCAGCTTCACCGTGTCGAGATAGGCTGGCGCATCTGGCCAAAGCGCCCGATACGTCTGGCTCGCATAATGCGAGGTCCGGAACGGATCGCGAAGGGTGTAGGGCAGTTGAACACGCTCGAGGCTGGTCTTCTTGCTGTTGAGCCATTGGATGAACAGATAGGCGGCCTCCTTGTTCTTGCTGGTCGACGAGATCGACAGGTCGAAGCCGACGGCAAGCTCTGGCCGACCGAGCGGTGTGAGCGCGTAGCCGACTTTTCCGGCGATCTGCGACTTTGGCACCCACTTCAAGGCTTCCTGGCTGGTGCCGTAGCCCGCCGCCCAGCGCCCATAGGGCGGCCAGGAGATCGTCATCGCGGTCGTGCCCTGCAGGAATGCAGCGAGGTTATCGACGAAGTTCCATTGTTCGACTCCCGGAGGCATGAACTTGTTTTCCGCCAGCATCTCCTTGAGGACCTTCACGCCGACTTCGCTGTTCACCGTTGCCTTCATGGTGTTGGCATCGAAGAACTTGCCGCCTTCCATGCGGAAGCGCTCCTGGAACATGTACTGCGGATAGGGGGCCGTACGGAAGAAGCCCGCGCCATAGACCTTGGGCGCCATCTTGTCGGTGATGAACTGACCGATCTGATCGAACTGTTTCCAGTCCTTCGGTGGTGCGAGATCGTAACCGAACTTCGCCTTGAACTCTTCCTTCGTCTTAGGGTCTTCGAAGATGTCTTTACGATAGTAGAGGATCATGACATCGCCGTCGTCCGGGAAGCCGTAGATCTTGCCATCATATTGCATCTGATTGTCGCGATAAGCGGCGGCAATGTCCTGCAGTTCGTCGCGATAGCCATATTTGTCGACATATTTGTCGAGTGGCTCGAGCGCGCCGGCGCGCGCCAAGTCTGGCATCCAGGAGGGAATCACATTCAGCGCATCGTAAGCCCCGGCGCCCGACTTGAAGTCCTGAACAATTTTGGTGAACATCTGATCGGTCGGCACCTCGACGACCTTCACCTTGATGCCGGTGAGTTGCTCCCATTTCGAGCCCGAATAATTAAGCGGGTCGAGCGACTGCAGGCCGGCCTCCCAGACGATGCTGATGGTCGTGCCGGCATATTTCTTTGCTGCCTCGACGGCGACATCGGCGGCATCCTTATCGGCGGCAGGCGCCGAGGCACCCGTGAGCGCAAGCAGCGCAGTTGCCCCGAGGAACGTTCTGAACTTCATCCCTTCTTCCTCCCTTGCTTATGAGCACCCTTTTTGGGTCGCATCCCGAACGATCGGTTTGCCGCCCGGGTTCGGGCGCTCGTTATGCGATCCTAGTGGATCAGCATTCCACCATTGACGTCAATAACCGCGCCGGTGACATAGGCCGAGAGATCCGACGCCAGGAACAGGTAGATGTTTGCAACATCCCCGGCCTCGCCAAGCCGGCCGAGTGGAATGCCTTTGATGATATCGGATTTCATCGTGTCGGTGAGCTTGTCGCCGGTGATATCGGTCTGGATCAGGCCGGGCGTCACGCAATTGACGCGGATGCCGTCGGGACCCAGCTCGCGTGCCATCGCCTTGGCGAGACCGAGAACGCCGGCCTTGGCCGCGGAATAGTGTGGCCCGCCAAAAATACCGCCGCCACGCTGCGCCGACACCGAGGACATGCAGGCGATCGATCCCTTTGCGCGCTGCCGCATGTGCGGGATGACGGCCTGGCTGAGATAAAGAACGCCGCGAAGATTAACGTCAATCACTGCTTCCCAGCTTTTCGGATCGATCTCCATGATCTTCACCGGCTGGGTGATACCGGCGTTGTTGATCAAAATGTCGATGCAGCCGAGGGCGCGTATCGCCGCGTCAACCGCGCGACGGCAGGCCTCGCGGTCGGTGACATTGCAGGCAATTCCGAGGTGACCTTCCCCGAGCGAAGCCGCCGCTTCGCGGGCAGCGGTTTCATCGAGATCGAGGACTGCTACTCTGGCCCCCTGTTTTGCAAACAACCGCGCCGTCGCGAGACCGATTCCTCGACGGCCGGCCGCGCCCGAAATCACCGCAGTTTTGCCCTGCAGAAGCATGATTCCTCCCGAAAAGTATCCGGCCTGGTTTCCAGAGCCACTTGATGGAGCTTGCGTTTTTGGGCAACAGGTCGACAAACGAGAACTTTACAAACATGGGTGAACTCTGTTCACTCATGCCATGGTGGCGTCGCTTTCCCTGCTACGGGCCTTCGAGGCGGCCGCGCGAACCGGATCCTTTCAGGACGCGGCCGGTGAACTCCGGCTAACGCCAAGTGCGGTGAGTCACGCGATCCGCAAGCTCGAACAGCAGCTCGGTGTTGTCTTGTTCGAACGGGAGGTCCGCCACGTTCGGCTCAGCGCCGACGGTCAGGCGTTGATGCGACATGTCGGACCCGCGTTTGAGGATATACGCCGTGGTATGACCTTGGTTTCGACGCGAGGGCCGCGGCTATTGCGGGTCCACTCGGCGCCGAGCTTCGCGGCGCAGTGGCTGACGCCGCGCCTGCCGCGCTTTCTTGCTGAGCATCCGGATATCGAGATCCGGCTTTCCGCCAGCACGGATTACACGAAATTCACCAGCGACGATTTTGATGTGGACATCGTTTACGGACACACCAGTCTTGAGGGAGTGGTCGTTTTGCCGCTCGGCGAAGAAACCGTCACGCCGCTCTGCGTGCCGAGCATCGCACGGCGGATCCAGACGCCCGTGGACTTGTTCAACGAACAGCTAATCGAAAGCGACAATAAGCAGGTACGCTGGCGCGATTGGTTCGCGGCCAATGGACTATCTCCACCACCACCGCACGGTATGCGCTTCGATCGAAGCTTTTTGGCTATTTCCACGGCAGTGAACGGACTGGGCATTGCGCTGGAATCAACTCGTTTGGCGGAACGCGAAATCGACAGCGGACTGCTTGTGCCCGCGGTCGGTCAACGTACCGTAGACGTCCGCTATGTCGGGCACTATCTTGTGTTTCCGCGTATTGCGCTGCGTCGCCAGCCGCTACAGATCTTCTTGTACTGGATCGCCCGCGAGCTGAAGCTCGACATGGAATCGACCCTTAAACTGCCGATTTCCGACGCAGCTCATAGCGAGCATCAATCCAGTCGTTTGTCCGGCCGTAGGGACGTTTTGCGGCAGCCGTGACGATAGCATAGGCCTCGTCGGACGTCATGCCGCCGACCTAAAATCACAGATTCACTTCACCATCGGCAACTCTTAGAAAGACGGCTCACTAAGCTTAAGTTCTGAAGCCTGCGGGCTCTAGCCAGAGTTGTTTTGTTCCCCGCCTTCGCTCCATGACGCTAACCGAGTTAACGCTATCGAGTTCTCCAAGTTTTTCCATGAAGCTCTTGATGTCTTGCGTAGACACTTTGCTGAGCATTTCTTCGCTCTAAGGTCTCGCGCGAGTTCGTTGATACCGGATACTTAGAGGTATCTCCGGAAGATCATCCTGAGGCGCTTTCGTTTGGAGGCCGCGATCTTGTCACGGATGCGCTCAGAGGTGACCTCCCACTCGAATTGGGCAAAGGACAGCAGCACGTTCAGAGTGAGCCGTCCCATCGAGGTCGTCGTGTTGGATTGCTGGGTGACCGAGACGAAGGAGACATCATGATATTGGCGTAAAGTCTACGCTGACGACGCGGAAGTCCTGGCGAAGCCTCCGAGGCGCTGGCCCTTCGCAAACTAAAGAAGGGAACGTGCGGCCGTTCGCGTTCAGCAGCATGCAACACATCGTTCAGCGCGTGCGTAAGACACCGGCGAGGTAGATTATGTTGAAGCACTGGTTCATTGAGCTCATTGGTCACGTTTCCGGACTCAGCGATGCACAAGTTAGGCAATTTGAGAAATCGTTGCCGGCGAGCAAGGCGCTGATCGACCTTCTCGGTAGAGCGCAGCCGATTATCGAACAGGCACAAAAGCTGTACGCAGAAGCTGAGCCGCTGATCAGTGAAGCGATGAAGGAGTGGCAGACTGTCGGTCCCGCGGCGCAAATTTTGATTGATGTTATCGGGCATCATGTCAACAAAGGTGGTTCGCCTGCAGAGGCCGCCGAGGCGATCCGCACGGCGCTTAACGGTTCAATCAAGAGCGTCGCCCAGGATCATTCGATCGATCGGCAAATGAGCTGCGTAACCGTGTTTGGGGGAACTGGCTTTGTTGGCCATCGCGTTGTGCGCCATTTGTGCGAGTCTGGGGTCACGGTGCGCGTCGCCTCACGGCATCCTGGGCGGGGCGGGGGCGACGACGTCAAGCAGATCACTGTCGACTCACATGACGAGCGCTCGGTGGAGGCCGCCGTCGCGGGCGCCGATGGCGTGGTCAACGCGATTAGCCTGTACGCCGAGCACGGAAGCGATACATTCCATTCGGTGCACGTCGAAGCGGCCGCTAGGATCGCTAGCGTCGCGCAGCGGCTCGGAGCCAAACGGTTAGTTCACATATCAGGAATTGGCGCCGACGCGGCCTCGTCTTCGCCCTATATTCGCAGTCGCGGCGAAGGTGAGGCGGCCGTGCAGGCCGCATTTCCTGGCGCGGTCATCATCCGACCAGCGGTAATGTTCGCGTCGGACAGCGGCTTTCTCACGACAATTTTCAGGCTGCTTCGGAGTTTGCCGGTTTATCCGATATTCGGTGACGGCAGGACGAAACTCCAGCCGACGTACGCGGATGATGTTGCTGAGGCGATTACACAAGTTCTGCGGCAGAGCAAAAAGCCGTCTCCTGTCTACGAACTGGCCGGCCCGCGCGTCTATTCATACGAGGAGTTGTTGCGGACTATTGCCCGTACCGCGGGTTTGCGCCCGGTGCTGATGCGGATGCCGTTCGCCCTGTGGGAGGCACTTGCGGGCGTCGCTGAAATCTTGCCGCACTCCCCACTCACCCGCAATCAGGTCGAGCTTATGCAGATCGACACCACAGCCTCGGACAACTTGCCGGGGTTTCACGTGCTCGGCATTTCGCCGCGATCGCTCGAAGAAGAACTCGAAGCGATGATCAAACAAAGCAAATGAGGAAATCAGCAAACCGCACCAGATGCCCGCACCAGCTAGAGGCCTAGCCCTCCTTAGGTCAAAAAACACGGCACGTCGGCGCATGAGCGCGTTGCGGACGAAGCGGGTCGTAACCGTTAGAACAAACGCTATTGGAGTTGCGTTGACGGAAATTACTGACGTGTCAGAACTCGTCGGACTGTTGCCGTTCGCCTGAACGGAGAAAGTATCGCTACCTCTGTATCCAGCCTGCGAAAGCGGTCTCGTTATAGCCGATCGAGTTAAAGCCCCAGCCCGCTGGTGGTGACCCTGACACCACGCACTGAGGAGCGTTTTGGGAGAGTGCGGGCGCCGCTGCAGATACCAATCCCAGCGCGGCCGCAATGAGCGTTGAACACGCGCGCGTCGACGGGAATCGAACCCTCGCCGAAATTCTGCATTTTGCAGCGCAGGACGACCGAGGCCTGAGGTTTTTCGAGCGCCTTTGGCAATACGACCAAATCGTCTTTGACGCGTCGCGCGCCGCCGCAAAGCAGGCGGAAACCTACGTCAACCTGCTCCGCAACACCTTCGCGATTTACCGATGGTCGACACGCCTCGATTCCTTTTTTGTCGATGCCGGATTTGCATAGCCCGAGTGGATTGAAAGACTTATCCCAGCCTTGCCGCAGGTGGCCGCCGAAGGTGATGGGATGCCTGGCGGCTGGCGGCGCCAACAGATGTCAGCCTTCGGCCATCGCCGGCTTCGGCGGGGTCCAGACACCAGCCGGGGATGGCGCGGCGGGAAACAGGCTTTCGCGGGCCGCTCCGGCGACGCTCGTCGCGATCTCGTGGATATCTTGTACCGAACAGCGCATCGAGAAGCGCGGGTAGATCTCGGCAAACGTCTCGGAGGTCGCCACTTGGGCGGCCACAGGATCAGCAAGCACCGCCTCAACCGCCGCCGCGATGCTTTCGGCCTCCTGGTCGAAGCTGAAGCGGGCAAGACGCGGCAGGTGTTCTCGTGAAAAGCGATTGGCATCGAAGATCGGCACGGTGCCGGCGCCGAGCGCAAAGAACACCCTGTCATGCACCGAAAGGTCGACGTTGGGATTGAGGGAGGCTGCCGCGAGATAGGTCCCAAGGTTCTCCCGGAGTGAATCAAACGGCATCGCGCCGTGGAAGCGGGCGTGCCGTCCCGAGGCGGCGACGTCGTCCCAGCCGCCGCCGATGAAATCGACGGGATAGTCGCAGAGCACTGCGCCCACCTCGCGCGTGCGCACCGCCCTCGTATAGTTGTCGAGCCGGCTGAGGATCACGTTGAAGAGATCGCCGCCGGGTGTCAGGTAGACGAGATGTTCGGCAGCGGCCGCAAGGATGATCTCGGAAAACGCTCCGCATGTCTTGCCGCGCGCGGCGCCGATCGCGTCGAGCAGGATGGCGAAGAGCTTTGGCGGCATCGTCGTGCGCCAGGATCGTTCGAGCGCGACGGGGTTCCAGCCGGACTTGGCGAAAACGATCCGCCCGTTCCTTTTCGCGGCCGGCACGCCGCCGAAAAAACCGGGGTCGGGAATGCCGATATGGCACGCGAAGGCAGCGCCATTGGCCTGCAGATAGTCGCGGTTGAAAACCGCGTGATCCGGAAAGACGTAAGCCTGCACGACATAGCGGCTCTCGCGCCGGTGGCGGCGCACGAAATAGGACGGGTGGTCACAATACCAGGAGAAGTAGGGAATCTGCGCCGCGTCCCAGAACAGTTTGCGGTCGTCAGTGTAGAGTTCTAGTCCGATGCCCGACATGCCGATCGCGATCGTCTCGGCGCGCCGCGGCAGCAGCGCGTTGAGCCGGCTGGGCAGATCAGGCGCCGTCAGATCGAGCATCCGAACCTCGTGCCCGAGGCGGTGGAGCTCGGCGCCGGCCATCGCGAGGATGCCGCGGACCGAGTCGTAGGCCGTTGTGTTCGACGTCGGGATACAGATGACGGACATGGTCGACGGGCCTTCGGTTCTGGGCTGGCGTCGCCGCACGCGTGGATAGCGGCATCGTCTTGCCCCGACGGTTGAACGGCTGAAGTGCTCTTCCCAGGCCCGGAAATTCTCGCTGCGCGTACAATTATTCCGCCGGAAGTCTCGCGCCTCTCCGTAGAAGTCCCGTCGGCATGCGTGGCGGTCCACTCGCTTTCGCGACCGGCGCATTTTGGCGGGGCGGAGGACCACATGCAGCTCGATTGCTTCGACATCGTCGTCGTGGGGGCGGGCTTCTTCGGCGCGACCATCGCCGAGCAGGTGGCAAACCGGCTCGGTCGAACCGTCTGTGTTCTCGACCGACGCTCCCACATCGGAGGCAACACCTATTCGGAGGTCGATCCCGGCAGCGGCGTCGAGGTGCATCGCTACGGCACGCACATCTTCCACACCAATTCAGAAACCGTCTGGCGCTATCTGCAGCGCTTCACGCAGTTCACCGACTACCGTCACCGCGTCTTCACGGTGGCGCGGGGGCGCGTCTATTCTATGCCGATCAACCTCGCGACTGTGTGCGCAGCCTACGGCCGCATCATGACGCCCCAGGAAGCGAGGGGCGTGATCGCCGCCGAGGGGCTCGCCCATGATGCTTCGCTCGCACGCAACCTGGAGGATAAAGCGATCGCCTCGGTCGGCCGCACGCTCTACGACCTCCTCATTCGCGGCTATACGCACAAACAGTGGCAGACGGATCCCAAAGAGCTTTCGGCTGACATCATTGGCCGGCTGCCGGTGCGGCTGACTTTCGACGACCGCTATTTCGCCGATCGCTACGAGGGCATGCCGACCGACGGCTACACCGCGATCTTCCGCCGGATGCTCAAACATCCGAAGATCGAAGTCAGGCTTGGCGTCGACTACTTCGACGTCGCCGATCGCGTTGGACCGCGACAGCTCGTCGTCTATACGGGGCCGATCGACCGCTTTTTCGGCCATCGTTGCGGCCACCTAGGCTGGCGCACCGTCGACTTCGAGCGGGAGGTGCACGAGGTCGCCGACTTCCAGGGCGCCGCCGTCATCAATTATGCCGACGAGGAGGTGCCCTTCACCCGTATCCACGAGTTCAGGCATCTGCACCCGGAACGTGATCATCCGCTCCCGAGGACGACAATCTACCGCGAGTATTCTCGCTTCGCCGGCCGAGACGACGAGCCCTATTACCCCATCAACACCAGCGCCGACCGGGCAATCCTGAATGCCTATCGCGGGATGATGGCGTCCCATCCGTACGTCATCTTCGGCGGTCGATTAGGCTCCTACAAATATCTGGACATGCACCAGGCGATCGGCGCGGCGCTCAAGACTTTCGAGAGCGACGTCGAACCCTTCCTTGCGGAGCTGTCGATGCGCGAGCGCGTCTCCATCGTGGACTGAGCATCGATCGCCGCTCGCCGCACAACGTCACGCGAACCGGTGACCACCCCGCAATCCAAGTGCGGGGCAGGCGTTCGCTCGAAAACGCTCCAAGAAGCTCAGTCCGGCGCAGATATCACGAAGCCGGCCTGTTGATGGCTCGGTACAAAGCCGAACGGCTTGGCCCGAATACCGGTTTCAGCGAGTAGCTCCTCAAAGGCTCTGAACTCGTGATCGCGCCAACCCGGATAGTTCCAGTACTCATCGAATACGATAACGGTGCCCGGCACCATCCGATCCTTCAAAGTTATAAAGATCGTTTTGGTAGACGAATAGAGGTCGCAATCGATGTGAATCAGTGAGAGCGGCATGTGTGGCCGATCATGCAGGAACGTTGGCAGAGTATCGTCAAACCATCCCTTGATCAGCGTCACGTTGGGCGGAACAACCGGCAGGCGCGCTTGCGAGAATGCGCCCTTGTCAAATCCGCTCCGCCACGCCTCAGGCAGCCCTTCGAAGGAGTCGAAGCCGTAGAAATGTGTTCGCGGTGTATTCAGAGCCATGTGGCTGATGGTGCGGCCCGAGGCCACCCCGAATTCGAGGAAGAGGCCGTTCGGTTGGGCCAGATCCAGGGCTTTCGAAAGCAGCGACAGATCGCTGTCAAACGCGGGGCATGTCAGAAAGTGCTTCTCGTAGTGGTCGGCGCTGTCGAGAGCGGCCTTAAAGCAGGCGACTTCCAAAATGTCGAAGCTATCCCCTCGGGGTTTGGGAAAGTTCATTGCTCTCGACGGGATTCTCGTTGGGTTTTTCGGGACAATCGGTACGCTGATTTCAGGTGGTCGCCCTCCCTGCGTCAAGTAAGCGAGCGCGCCGGCCACCTGCGGGCACAGGCGATCCAGCGCCTGAAGCTGTTTCAGCTTTGCGATGCCTTCGTCGCGCGGATCTGCGACGCCTCGAACGAAGGCTTCGACGACATCAAAAATCTTGACGACCTTTAGCTGCTGAAGAGGACGCAATGCGTTGAGGACCGCAAGCAGGTCGCGAGCGTCGCCCTCCTCGACGACCATCTTGAGGAGTTGCCAGATCTCCGGATGATCCAGGCCATCTTGCATGTCCCTCACCAGTCCGGAAAGCGCTCGAAAAGCCTGCGTTTCCTCAAGCTGTGTCGCGCTCGTGCGCTGGTCTAGCTGCATCGCGCGTTCAGTCACGGTCCGCCTCCGGCCCTTGCAGGTCGATCCGTTGGGCCGAACTCAATCCGGCTATGGCATTGACGGCTTGATGGACGAAGGCCGTGAGGCCGGCGAACAGCTGCTCTCGGTCTTGAGTGGTTGGCGGAAGGCTGAACATCGGCGTGATTGAATCGTTTCTGTTGGTGAGGGGCGTTATACGATCGGCGCGGCGGACGGCAACCGCATCCTGCGGTCGCAAGCGAAGTCTCCCGGTGGGAGGGTCGAGGGGAGCGCCAGGAGATTCCGGGTCTCGACGCCCGCTAGTTGAACGGAGCAAGCCCCCGTCTCGGGCGCAAAATGTTCTCTAGTCGATGTCGGATTGCGTCTACGGAGACACAGACCCGCCGGGGCGAGGCCGCGTGTCGCCCAACGCCCGGGAGCTGTATTGCATGGTCATTCGGCGGTCGCGAAGGTTGCCTGTTCGGCGGAACTGGGAACGTTCGACGCGCGGACCTGCATAGCCTCAAATTGATAATATCGCGCGAGAATATCGGTGTCCAAGACGACGCGCTCCTGCGTGTAATAGCTGAAGTGGGCGACGACCTCGTCGCCGATGATTTGCCCGGGTCGTTTTGTCAGCATGGGAAGGAATGCGGAAATATGTTCTTCGTCATCAACATCAAGCGGACAAAAGGCGTCACCAAGCGCGTTGCGGTCCTTTCCGAACACGCCCAGGCAGTTGATTGAGAACCGTCCCAACGTCATCGTAGCGTCGGGGATGTAGAGGGATTCGACCTGATTGGCCTCGAGCTTATTCAAAAAGGCGCGATGCAGGATCACGGCAAATTCAGGGTTCCTCCAACCGATTTGGCAACCAGCCATGCACGACAATGGATGCGAGCATTGGATTTTACCATGGAATGATAGGAGCCAGGAGCAGATCGCATTATTGATGACCACCGGCGAAAACCAAATCGCGTTTGTCTTGCTTGCAGCGGCTTTTGCGGCAAAACGTCCAAAAAACCCTGGAGGCAGGTAACAGATGTCGTCGTCCAGCTTGACGTAGAACGCGTCCGGATCGGTCATCGTGCGGTAGAATTTGTTGATCGAGCGGTTGTCGCCCTGTGAGTTCGGCAGCGAGACGATCTTGATCTTGGGATGAGCGAGCGACTGGATATAGGCCCGGTCGGCGGGATCTCGACAATTGTCCCAGAGGTGCCACTCAGCTACGGCTGAGTCGCCGAGAACATATTTGGCCAGCAATTCGAGATATCTGCGGCGCCCGGCCGGCGTGACGGCGATCACTTTCATAATCTCTCCCTTCGTCTCTCGCAAACGAAGTATCTTGGCTGGAAGGGTCGAAAGGAGTGAAGAGATCGCCAAGTCTCGGCACTGATGGTTGAACGGAGCAAGCCTCGAATCTCGGGCGCAAATCTTTTCCGCTCGATGTCAAATTATGTTGATAGAAACAGCCGCGCTCGCGCGAGACTCCGACCCTATGGAGAGCGCGGATACCTCACGGCACAAATCCTCGGGCGGTTTGAGACATCTCACCGGCAGGCATTAGTAAGCAGTCGTTCCGCACACCGTCGCATGTCCGAAGCGTGCGCGCGTTCTGTACACCAAAGAGCAAGTTCAAACGGGGGAACTCTGCAATGCCCGCACATCCGTAAGAGATGAAATTCGGCGATGTAGCCCGCCACCGGTCGTCTGTCGGTGTCGCGATTGAGGTAGTTAGAACGGAGTAGCCCCGGACATCACGGCAATTAAGTAGATCGCGCGCTCATTTGGCTGAGGGCTTCTTGACCCGAACATTCGTGCATGACTACGCTGCGCGGCGTACACGCAAACCGGCACACACAGGGAAAGCGCTGTGATTGATTAGTCGTCGCCGGTGACCGCAGCGCTTGTCCCGGTGTTGAGCGCGCAGATCTCGAGCGGCAGACGGTAGGTGAACCGGAGAAGCAGATGTGTGGAATCGTGGGCGTGCTGGGTGAAGGTCCAGCCGTTGCTCCGATCCTGGATGCGCTGCGGCGGCTTGAATATCGAGGATATGATTCGGCCGGTATCGCCACGCTGGAACGCGGCGTCCTGAAACGGCGGCGTGCGGTCGGAAAACTCAAGAACCTCGAGATCAAGCTCAGCTCTGAGCCGCTTGTTGGTCCCATCGGCATCGGCCATACCCGCTGGGCGACCCATGGACGGCCGAACGAAAAGAACGCGCATCCGCACGTGGCTGGCGGCGTCGCGGTCGTGCACAATGGCATCATCGAGAATCATTGCGAGCTGCGCACTGCGCTGAAGGTGTCGGGTGTACGCTTTGCCACGGATACCGACACCGAGGTGATTGCTCATCTCGTGGGCGAGCAATTGAAGAAAGGATACGGGCCGACCGATGCCGTGCGCACAGCGCTGTCGCGGCTCGAAGGGGCGTTTGCGCTTGCATTCCTGTTTGAGGGCCATGAAAATCTGATCATCGGCGCGCGCAAGGGGTCGCCGCTTGCCGTCGGTTACGGCCGGAATGAAATGTACCTCGGCTCCGATGCGATCGCGCTGGCGCCATTCACCGATATGATCAGCTATCTGGAAGAGGGTGACGTTGCAGTCATCACGCGGGAGGGAATCGACTTCCTCGATGCAAAGGGGCAGGTCCTGCTGCGCGCGCCTGGCAAGATCAACGGGTCGGCAAGTCTCGCCCAGAAAGGCGAGCATCGGCACTTCATGCTCAAGGAAATTCACGAGCAGCCGATGGTAGTCGGCCAGACGCTAGCGCAATATCTCGATGTGGCCGCCGGCAGGGTCACGATGCCGAAAGATGCCGAATTGAATTTTCGGGATATCAATCGTGTATCGATCACGGGCTGTGGCACCGCATTCTACGCCGGCTTGATTGCAAGGTATTGGTTCGAGCGTTATGCCGCGCTCCCGGTGGAAATCGATATTGCGTCCGAGTTTCGCTACCGCAGCGTGCCGCTCGAGCCCGGTAATCTCGCGGTCTTCGTATCTCAATCTGGAGAGACCGCCGATACGTTGGCCTCGCTCGAATTTGCCAAGTCCCGCGGTCAGCGCATTCTTTCCATTGTCAACGTGCCAAGTTCGACAATGGCTCGCACGAGCCAGATCGTATTGCCGACGCTTGCCGGCCCGGAAGTCGGTGTCGCTTCCACCAAGGCGTTCACCTGCCAGCTGGCGACGCTTGCCTGCCTCGCCATAGCCGCCGGGCGGGAACGCGGCGTGCTTGCCGCTGACGACGAGGCGGCGCTGGTGCGAGCGCTCGCAGATGTGCCGGGTTATATGAGGCGTGCGCTTGAGCTGGAACCGAAGATCCGGCAGATCGCTCGCAAGATGGCAGTGTCTCGCGACGCTGTGTTCATCGGACGCGGCACGAACTATCCGCTTTCGCTCGAAGGCGCGCTCAAGCTCAAGGAGATAACCTACATTCACGCGGAGGGTTATGCCGCCGGCGAACTCAAGCACGGGCCGATCGCGTTGATCGACAAGAACCTTCCGGTGATTGTGATTGCACCGAGTGACCCGACATTCGAAAAAACCATGTCGAACATGCAGGAGGTGATCGCCCGTGACGGGCGCGTGCTTCTGATGACGGATCAAAAGGGGGCGGCTTTTGCAACGGGGTGCTGGGCAGCCCTGGCGCTTCCGGATATGCCTGCATTGGTGATGCCGCTCGTCTTTGCCCTGCCATTGCAGCTTCTTGCATACCACACGGCGCTTACCTTGGGGACCGACGTCGACCAGCCACGCAATCTTGCTAAGTCGGTGACTGTCGAATAATGCGCACGGTGCGGAGGAACGAGGTCGGGCAAGTCGAGATGGTCTTTGGCAGTCACGAGGCGGAACGAATGAGACGATATCCGTGGACAGTCGGGGCAAATGACGACGCTACCTGGTTAATTGGGCCATTGCGGCGTCTCAATTCAGCGGAGCACCACGCATCAAGCGCGAGAAAGAATTCCGTCATGAATGCCCGGAATTCCGGACCAGGCCCGCCCGCGTCGAGAACTCACGCGTGCCGAAAGACGCGAACATTCATCGCCAAAATCCTCATGCGCTTCAGCAACGCCTATGCGGACCTCGCATTCTGGGTGGCTCCATGGCTGGATGAAGATGGCGCGGACCGCTGAACTGCCTTGCTCGTGCGCAGACAAGCTGAAGCTTCGCGGGACCTCAATTCATGCCATCGTTGTTTTTGGCCACCAAGATCACATTCATCAACGAAATCGCCGATCTGGCAGAAAAGGCAGGCGCCATCGTTCAGGAAGTTGCGCGCGGGATCGGCATGGACATTCGCATCGAATCGAAGTTCCTCCATGCGGGTCCGAGGTTCGGCGGATCCCGCTTTCCCAAGGACGCGCGTGCGCTCATCGAGACTCACAGAATTATGACGCGCCTGTTAGGATTCACCGACGATATGCGCGAAACCCGTTCAATCCCCTTTATAGCGGCGCTGCAGCATATGGGGAGCTGCTGCGGACCGAATTCGGATGCACGGCCCACTGGACTGCCGACAATGCCGGTACATCAAGCTCCCCTTGTATAACAAAAGGAGTAATCACTTTGATCGTTTGATTGTATTGTCCTTTCATCTAAACTTGAGGTGAGTACAGGGGCGTGGGCGCATTTGTGGTAATCAGCACTGCTGAGCGAAGAGTTGAAGAGACGGGCGGATGATCGGAGCGCGGGGTGGCGTTTCGCTGATTGGGGAAAGGGGGCAGGGCAGGAACGCGGGCCGGCCATGAGGCCGTTCCAGATCAGCGAGAGTTACTCAGCGAGAGTTACAATGAAGCGGGAACCTGTTGGGACCGTTCTTGTCGGGCCAAGCGCGTTGTTGAGGGAGGGTCTGGCTCGAAATTCTGAGTACATCCGGCTTTCGTATTCTCGCTTCGGTTTCCGGCATCGACGATCCCGTCCTTGGCTCGCTCCCGCACGAGCAACCCATCCTGCTCGTCATCGACATTAGCGACGATTTCGATGCGGCATTGAGACAGATTGAGTCTTTCAAGCATCGGTGTTCGGCAGGGCGTGTCGCCGTGCTGGCTCATCAGCAGCAGCTGACCGAGATGGTGTCGGCGTTTCAAGCCGGCGTCAACGCGTATCTGGTAAAGGTCGCGTCCTGCGACACATTCATCAAGTCCCTCGAACTGGTCATGCTCGGTGTGACGCTGTTGCCCCCTGAAATCCTCACTTTCATCTCCGACCGGCAGGAGCGCGGCCACGCGGCTTGCGAGAAGGATGCCCCTGACGACGAACATTCGGATGACGACGATGACGCTGAAAGCGTCGGTTGCAATGGCGACACGGTCGAGGCCGAAGTCGGACTGAAGGAACGTGTGGAACAGACCCAGGCGAGCTACACGCCGAGTTTGTCGGGTCGGCAACGATCGATCCTGGCCTGCTTGATTCAGGGTGATTCAAACAAGACTATCGCGCGCAAGATGGCCATCACCGAGGCCACCGTGAAGGTTCATGTCAAAGCGATCCTTCGGAAGATTCGGGTTCACAACCGTACGCAAGCCGCGATTTGGGCGATGAGCACCGGCCCTTTCATCTCGGCAAAGGATGATGCGTCATCTGACCTGGAGAGGTTGCCGGTCGAGTCGCTCCCGGCTGTGGGTGTCGTACCAGCCCTGTCTGCCGACCACGAGAACGGATCGGCGTTTCTGCCTGCGCTCGAATTCAAAGGATCGAACCGCGTCGCCCTGCAGAACATTGTGCGCCTCGTCCACAAGGGCATTCGTAGGAAAAATGATTGATCTGCCGGCACCGGTCGTCGCCCGGTAGGGGGCCAACGATCCTGCCGCGGACAGCACCCGACGGCCGCGGCCGCGAACAGTTGTAACGGAATAGCGGCCGCAGGGGCGCCGGGGAGGGACGACCGTGTCAGGTTTTCAAACGCGAAGCTGTCGGGGAATTCTTCACGCGATTGATGGTCTTCTGATCGGCGAGTCTCGTTTCGTCAAAAAGGCGCTGATGACGGTCGGCTTCCTGTGTTCCATCGTTCCGGCGACAGCCACAGAATACAGAATCGACGCTGGAGATCTGATCGAAATCATGGTCGCAAGGGTACCCGAGCTGCAGCGTCGCGTGCTCGTTAAATCAAATGGCACCATTTCGTTTCCGCTGCTCGGCACACTCTTCGTCGCTGGCCTGCCGTCATCGGAGGTCGAGGCCAATATTCAGGCCGGGTTGGCCACCAAGATCTTTCGGCAAAGGACACCGGACGGACGTGAAAACGCGGTCGCAATAGAGCCCGACGAGGTGACGGCGGTCGTGGTGCAGTACAGGCCGATATATGTCAATGGTGACGTGTCCAAGCCTGGCGAGCAGACCTTTCGTCCGTCCATGACTGCGCGCCAAGCCATAGCCCTGTCAGGCGGCTATGACATTCTGCGGCTCCGAATGGAGAATCCCATTCTTCTGTCGGCAGACCTGAGAGGCGAGTATGAGTCGCTTTGGACCGAGTTCGCCAAAGAAAGGGCACGCGCATCGCGGTTGAACATCGAACTGGGAGAGAACGACACGCTGGATCAGAAGCTTCTGGCGGATGTGCCTATCTCTCCGTCTCGGAAGGCCGAGATCGTGAGCGTCGAAGCCGAGTATTTGCGGACCGATCAAACCGACTACGAGCGCGAAAAGGCTTTCCTGCAACACTCCATCGAGCAGGGCAATGAGCAGATCAAGGTTCTCTCGGAGCAGAATGCCAAGGAGGAACAGGGAGTGCAGGCCGACGTCGAGGAACTGCAGAGGATCAACGAGCTCTTCGGTAAGGGTTCCCTGCCGAGCCCGCGCGTGACCGACGCCCGACGATCGGTGCTGCTATCATCGACGCGAAAACTGCAGACGGCTGCACAGTTGATGCAAGTCAAGAAACAGCAGGACGACATTGCAAGACAGCTCGAGCGAATCGATGATCTGCGGAAAATCAAGCTGCTTGGGGAACTGCAGGACGCTCGCACGAAGCTCGGCCAGCTTCGAGCGAAGCTGCAGAGCGTCGGCGAGAAGTTGCTATACACGGCGGCGAGGTCGCAAGTCCTGCGCGGAAACGAACTCAGGCCGCAGCTTACGGTCGTCCGAAGCGGCAAGAATGGCCCAGAACGCATGACCGTGGATCAGGACTCCGAGCTTCAACCGGGCGATGTCGTCGAGGTTACCTTGCGGTTGGACGACACGGCTGGAAAGGACAAGCTCGCGCAGACTGCCAGGTCTCCGGCGCAAACGCCGCCAGTCGCCGCGGCGCCATCGGCTGAAACGGGTGCCGGGCAGAAAGTCCTTCCCCCAACGGCGGACCATGAGCCGTCTCGAACGACGGCCGCTGCAACAACCGACGAGCGCAAGCATTGATGGCGGCCACGCCGGCTAAATTGCTGAGCGGCGGCTCCCTTTGCAGTTTGCGGGAGGAAAAAAGGCGAAATGACAAAAGTTACAAGGCTCGCCCGCATCGGCACCGGGCTCACCGCGCTCATGATCGTTGTTCTGTCGATTGTGCCAATGCGTCCGCATCTGTTGGGAAATGACTATTATGAGCATCTCATCGCGTATTTTGTTGCCGGCAGCCTGTTTGCCGTCGGATATCCGCGCCCTGTCCAATTGCTGTCGGGCGTAGTCCTGTTCGCCGTATGCGCCGGCTCATTAGAGCTCGCCCAATGGTGGATTCCCGGTCGGACCTCAAGCGTCGGAGGTTTCGTGAGCGCCACGATTGGTGCGTGGATCGGGCTCGTGATCACAGTGCTCGTCAGGCGGGTTCACGAACGCAAGTTCATCGTCTCGTACAAATGAACAGGACTGCTTTCCAGCATGGTGATGGTTCACTTGGCGCTCGAAAGACGGTTTCTTCGGGCTCGCGGGTTTCTATCGTTCTCGAAAGACTTCCTGCCGGTAGCGTACGAGAGGAGAAAGCAGGTAACTGATGATGCGGCGCGAACCGGTCTTGATTTCGACTGACACGGCCATGCCGGACAGAAGCTGAACGGGCTCCCCCTCTATCTCCATCTGCGCGCGGTCGAGTACGACGCGCGCGGCGTAGACCAGCTCCTCGCCGTTAGGTTCGCTCGTGCCGCTCTGTCCCCCGGGTGGCGTCGTCCGGTCAGGCCCGTCATGATGCCTGTCACGGGCGATGGCGTCGTGCGAAATGCTCTGCACCCTCCCATGGAGGAGACCATAACGCGTGAAATTGAACGCATCGACCTTGATTTCCGCGTCTTGGCCGGCGACGACGAACCCGATGTCGCGGTTCGAAACCATTGCTTCAATTTCGAGTTCGCTGTCGCGCGGGACAACGACCGCGAGCGACTGCGCGGGCGTGACCACGCCTCCGATCGTGTGCACAGCAAGCTGCTGGACGATTCCGTCGATCGGCGCGGTCAAAATCTGTAGCTTGGCCTTACGTTCGGCCTTGATCACGTCCTGGGCAAGGCCCGCCGCCTTTTGTTCGGACTTGGTCAGTTCATCGAAAAGGATACGGCGATATTCCGCTTCCGCCTTGGAACGCGTTTCGGTGAGCGCCCCAATCGCTGCGTCCGCCTCGCGCCGCCGGCTTTGCTGGACCAGCAGTTCGTTTTGTTGTCCGACGAGATCCTGAAATTCGCTGAGATAAGCGAGCTTCGTGCCGACTTGGCGTTCATAGAGGGTCCGACGGACGTTCACCCGCTCGAGAAGCGGTGGAATGGTCGCTTCGACCTTCTCAATCATGGCCGTGATTGTGTCGCGTTCCGCAGCTTTCTGGGTGAGTTGTCCATCGATCTCGGCAATCCTGGCCCTGTGTTCGGCGATCTGGCTTGCCAGGAATCGGCGGTGCATCTCGACGAGTCCTTCGCTTGCGCCGGCCGGCGGCGTGAAATCTGCGGCCGCATCGCTCCGCCCAGCAAGCGCCGATCGGAGCCGGCTGACGTCGAGCTCGGCACCGACGAGGTCGCTCCGGGCATGCTCGACGTCAGAGGCGCTGATGGTGGGATCGAGTTCGATCATCACATCGCCCGCCTTGACTGATGCGCCGTCGCGAACGCGGATTGCGCGCACGATGCCGGCTTCGAACGGCTGGACGATCTTGATCCGGCCGCTTGGAACGATTTTGCCCGGAGCCGTCGCCACCATGTCGACCTTGCCGAGAGACGCCCAAATCACGGCAACGCAAAACACCGCAATGATCGTCGCACCAATGGCGCGGCCAATCGGCGACGGCGGCGTCTCGATGACCTCGAGCGTCGCCGGCAGGAAGGCCGTCTCGTGGTCGCGGCGACGCTGTCGCCGGTCGGGAAACTCGACGACCTTTCCGACCGTCTTCATTGGATCCCCGCTTGCAGGTAATGCAGGTTGGCGTAGGAACCCTTCGTACGCATCAACTCATCGTGCGTGCCGTCCTCGGCGATCCGGCCGCCCTCGATAGTGATGATTCGATCTGCGCGGCGAACCGTCGACAGGCGGTGAGCGATCACAAACACGGTGCGGCGCTCGCATATCTGCTGCATGTTGTCCTGGATGATCCGTTCACTCTCATAATCGAGAGCGCTCGTCGCTTCGTCGAAGATCAGGATGCGAGGGTCGGTGACGAGGGCGCGCGCGATCGCGATGCGTTGACGCTGACCGCCGGACAGGCTGCTGCCGCGCTCGCCGACCAGCGTGTCGTAGCCCTCGGGAAGCTGGAGAATGAATTCATGTGCTCCTGCCAGGGACGCCGCCGTGATGATCTGCTCCATCGGCATGGCCGGATCGGCAAGCCCGATATTGTCGCGCACCGATCGGTTGAACAACATGTCCTCCTGCAGCACCACGCCGAGCTGTCGGCGCAGCCAGGCCGGGTCCACCATCGCAAGATCGACGCCATCGACCAGCACGCGCCCGGCTTCGGGCACGTAGAGGCGCTGCATGAGTTTTGCGAGCGTGCTCTTGCCTGAGCCCGAAGGCCCGACGATCCCGACGACCTGACCCGGAGGCACGTGAAAGCTGACGTCATGCATGATCTCCGGTCCGTCGACACGATAGCGAAAACCGACATGCTCGAAGGTGACGTCGCCACGGATCGGCGGCAACGCCGCGCGACCCGAACCAATCGTCGGCTCCGGACGGGTATTAAGGATATCGCCAAGCCGCTCGATGGAAAGACGCGCCTGGTGGAAGTCCTGCCAGATCTGGGCGAGCCGCAGCACCGGAATGCTGACGCGACTGGCAAGCATGTTGAAGGCGACGAGTTCACCGACAGTCAGGTTTCCCTCGATGACGAGCTTGGCACCGAAGAACAGGATGGCGGCGGTGACCAGCTTGCTGATGAGCTGGATGGCCTGGCTCGCCACGTTGCCGAGGCTAAGAACGCGAAAGCTGGCCGCCACATAGGCGGCGAGTTGCTCGTCCCAGCGGCGCTGCATCTGCGGTTCGACGGCCATGGCTTTCAGCGTCTCGACGCCGGTGATGCTTTCGACGAGGAAGGCCTGGTTTTCGGCCCCGCGTTGAAATTTCTCGTCCAGGCGCTTGCGGAAAAATGGCGTCGCACCCGCCGAGATCCCGATATAGAAGGGAAAGGCGCTAAGTACGATGAGAGTCAGCCACGGCGAGTAGAAGACCATCACGACGAGGAAAACGACAGTGAAGACGAGATCGATGACGAGTGTCAGAGCCGAACTTGTAAGGAAGTTGCGTATATTCTCGAGCTCACGCACGCGAGCGATCGAATCTCCTGCGCGCCGTGTCTGAAAATAGGTGAGCGGCAGCGACATCAGATGGCGAAACAGGCGCGCACCCAGCTCGACGTCGATGCGATTGGTGGTATGGGCGAACAGGTAGGTGCGTAACGCGCCGAGGATCGCCTCGAAGACGGCAATTGTCGCCAGACCGATGGTGAGGACCTCGAGTGTGCTCAGCCCGCGATGCACGAGCACCTTGTCGATTACGACTTGAAAGAACAAAGGAGTGACGAGCGCGAAGAGCTGGAGGAAGAACGACGCGACGAGCACTTCGCCCAAGAGGTGACGATACTTGTGAATTGCACCAATGAACCATGTGATGTCGAATCGGCGCGCGAGGTCCGAGAGTGATGCGCGGCGTGCCATGAGGACGAGGCGGCCGTCCCACATTGCTTCGAATTCGGCGCGACTCAGCGCTTCCGGGCGCGGTGCCGAGAAGCGCTGAACGAGCACACGGTCTGCTCCGGCGTGACCGAGCACCACGAACCCGCCGTCCTTGAGAGCGGCGATGGCCGGCAATGGCGTTTGCGTCAGGCGCGCCCATGTCGTCCGGACCGCCCGCGCCTTGAGGCCGTACTCCTTTGCGCAACGCAGCATCTCCGTGACGCCGACAGTCGCCGTGCCCAAACGATGACGCAGCTGAGCGTGCTCGGCGGCAACGCCGTGAAGTCGCAACAGCATGGCAAGGGCGAAGAGCCCCTGGTCGTTGAGTGCTCGGTCGTTGTCTTGAATCATGCGCGGGTTTCCATGGCTCCCAGCAGACCATGCAATCCAATTCCATTCATTCAACCCTCACCGCGCTCAGGCGTGGTGAGGGTGCGGTGTCGCCAGGAATGCAAGGCTCTCGTGGCCCCCGATCGAACCGAACGTCGAAGTGATCGCTCCAGCGCCAGCGTGGTCTTCGTGGAAACCCGCCGCCGTGAATTGTTCCATTAGCGCCGCAAGATGGCCGATCTGATCCCGGTTCGGGGTCGAAGCAACCGCTCCTCCACGCGGCAAGACACTGGGCGCGCCAGCGGACATGGCTGCCGGAGGATCGGTCACGGTGATCGTCTGCGCCGCTGTGGTCGCCGTTTCTCCTGTCGTCGTGTTGCTCGCTGTGACGGTGAACGTGGCGACCGGATGGTCCGTGCCCGTATATTGGGACGTCAGTGTCAGCCCGGTCAGCGGTTTGCCGAGCACGGACGCACCCTCGGTGATCGTCCATGTGTTCGTACCGTTCGCCTGAAGGCTGCTCGTGACGGTATTCCCGGTCGGCGCCGTTATGGTCTCATATGTCGGCACGCCGCTGATCGTCAGCGACATCGTGTCATCGGAATCGACGGGGGTAGCCGTGAGCCCGAGCGGAATGGATCCGCCCGCCGTGACGGTCAATGACGTATTGCCGACCGTCAGCGTCGGTACCTCTGCAGTCTCGATCGCAACCTGAGCGACGGACGTCTGCCACCAGTTGCTGGCGACATATTCGTTCGATATCCAGAATGAATTGGGGTTGTTAGGGTCGACGGTGGCCGATGAGTAGTTGCCCCATGGCTGCACGCTGGCGCCGTTACCCGAGTTGAAGAAGCCGGTGCTCGCCTGATACAGGGTGGGCGCGCTGAACGAGCCGGCTGGGGCGCTGCCCTGCTGATAGACGTAGTAGTCTCCCGGATACATGTTCGGGCCGCTGGCGGTGAAATTGATCATGACATCGCCCGAGGCATCCACCGCGATGGAGGGGTTGAAGGTCGCCACATTGGTGCCGATCGAGGTGCCGGATATGTCGCCTTGCGCCACGAGAGCCGGAGCATTGGGATTGCTCACGTCGATCTTGAACCAGTGAACCAGTGGCACGCTGGAGCCGATCGGCTTGATCTCGGTCACGCCATAAAGAAAGCCATTGGCGTAGGCGAGGTTGCGGAGCCGCTTGTCGCTGGCGTCGAGCAGCAGGCTCGTTCCCAACTGCTGGGCGGTATAGGCGCCACCCTGATCGATATTGCCGAGGTTGAGCGTGGTGGACGGCCCGAACGTGTTGCTGGCCGCGTCGTAGGTCTCCACGGTGACAACGACCTGGTTGCCACCCGGCGAGTAAGTGCTCGCGTAATAGGTCTTGCCATTATTGCCGGCTACGACCTTGAAGATGTTCTGGTTGGACGGCAAGAGCTGGTTGGCGACGACGGTCAGCGTCCCGCCATTGTAGATGCCGCCGCCTGCGCCGGCGGTGTCACCGATGACCCAGGCTTCCGTTCCGGCCGTGCCCGAGACGTTGACATTGTACTGGGTCGTTGTGATGTAGACGTTGCTGCCGTCGACCGACACCGTGGGGCTGTCGGCCGAGGTCAACTGGCCGTTGATCGTGAGCGATGTATTCAGCGACGAGAAGTACCAGCCGTCGGCGGGATTGGAGTCCTTGGACACCGCAATGGCGATGTTGCTGATCGTGTGGCCGGAGGGGCTGTTGTCCATGACCACGATGTAGCGCTGGTTGACGCTGTCGTACACGGCGCGCGGATGGTTCAGGGAGCTTGCCGCCGTCGACCCGAGCGGCGAGAAGAAGGTGTAGACCGATTGCAGCGTGGGTGATCCGCCGGCGAGGTTGGTCCATTCGATCCGCGATCCTTCCATCATGACGACATTGTTCGGCCCCACCGCAAGACCGTTGTTCGGCGGATAGGTCGATGTCACCGAAGGACCGGAGAACTGGGTCTCGATCTGCGCCACTGCAGCGGCGATGGTCCAATTGTAGGTCGCCGGCGAGCTAGAGATGTTTCCCGCTCCATCAGTCGCCTGAAGCTGAATCGCGTGCGATCCGTTCGCCAGTGCCGACAATGATAGCGTGGTCCCGGTTACGGCGGTCCATGTGGTCGCGCCGTCGAGCTTGTAGGCGTAGTTGACTCCATTCGTCTCGCTGTTTGACGTCGTGAAAGCGAAGGCTGCGGTGCTGCTGCTGGTGACCGGTGGAGGTTCCTGGCTGAATGTAGGCACCGGAGCCACGGTGTCGATCTGCAGCGTGCCGACTGGATTGTTGTTGGTTGCGCCCGACAGGTCGGCCGTGTTGCCACCTCCGTCCTTCACGGTTGCGCCGTTGAGATTGAACGAGGACACGACGAGGTCGGGCGTGTTCTGCCCGGCTGCCACGGTGTAGCTGAAGGTCAGCGTGTGGTGCCGGAGCCACGATATAGGTCGCGGTGCCGCCGTCATTGAGGGTGAGCGTCGGCGTGCCGCCGGTGGTGTTGACGGTCGCGGCGCCGCTGAAATTGACCGTGATCGTGACCACCTTGCCGGCGTTGAGGTCGCCGATGCCGCCGGTGATCCCGGTGCCGGAGGTCGTAATCGAAGAAATTGTCAGTGCCGGCGCCGTCGTGCCGATCTGAAGTGTGCCGGCCGGATTGTAGTTGGTCGCTGCCGACAGGTTGGCGACATTGCTGGCTCCGTCCGTCGCAGTCGCACCGTTGAGGTTGAAGGAGGACACGACGAGGTCGGGCGTGTTCTGCCCGGCTGCGACGGTGTAGCTGAAGGTGAGGGCAGTGGTGCCCGAACCGCCGGTGTAGCTCGCGACGCCGCCGTCGTTCAGGGTGAGGGTCGGTGAGCCGCCGGTGGTGTTGATTGTGACCGCCTCGCTCATGTTGACGGTGAGCGTGACCACCTGGCCGGTGCCCAGGTTTCCGCTGCCATTGGTGATCCCCGGTCCCGAGGCCACAATCGATGCAACGGTCGCCGCAACGGTATCGATCTGCAGCGTGCCGGCCGGATTGTTGTTGGTTGCGCCCGACAGGTCGGCGGTGTTGCCGGTTCCGTCCTTCACGGTCGCGCCGTTGAGATTGAAGGTGGATACGGCGAGGTCGGGCGTGTTCTGTCCGGCCGCCACCGTGTAGCTGAAGGTGAGGGCAGAGCTGCTCGAGCCGCTGACATAGCTCGCTGTGCCGCCGTCATTGAGGGTGAGCGTCGGCGTGCCCCCGGTGGTGTTGACGGTGACGGCCGTGCTGAAATTGACGGTCAGCGTGACCACCTTGCCGGCGTTCAGGTCGCCGGTACCGCCGGTGATCCCGGTGCCGGAGGTCGCGATCGAGGATACCGTCGGCGCCGTCGTGTTGATCTGCAGTGTGCCGGCCGGATTGAAGTTGCTGGCGCCCGACAGGTTGGCGATGTTGCCGGCTCCGTCCGTCGCGGTCGCGCCGTTGAGGTTGAAGGAGGATATGACGAGATCGGGCGTGTTCTGCCCGGCCGCGACGGTGTAGCTGAAGGTGAGGGCAGTGCCGCCCGAACCGCCGGTGTAGCTCGCAGTGCCGCCGTCGTTGAGGGTGAGGGCCGGCAGCCGCCAGTGGTGTTGATGGTGACCGCTTCGCTCATGTTGACGGTGAGCGTCACCACTTGGCCGGTGCTCAGAGCTTCCGCTGCCGTTGGTGATCCCCGGTCCCGAGGCCACGATCGACGCAACGGTCGGAACAACGGTGTCGATCTGCAGCGTGCCGGTCGGATTGTTGTTGGTTGCACCCGACAGGTTGGCGTGTTGCCGGCTCCGTCCTTTATGGTCGCGCCGTTGAGATTGAGGGCGGATACGACCAGATCCGGCGTGTTCTGTCCGGCCGCAACCGTGTAGCTGAAGCTGAGCGCCGTGGTGCCCGAGCCGGCGGCATATACTCGCGGCGCCGCCGTCGTTGAGGGTGAGCGTCGGCGACCCACCGCTGGTGTTGACGGTTACAGCCGCACTGAAATTGACGGTGATTGTCACCGTCTTGCCGACGTTCAGATCGCCCGTGCCGCTGGTAATGCCCGACCCGCTCGTCGTGATCGAGGAAACCGCAGCGCTTCCGCCGCCAAAGACCTGAATAGGCGCGGCTGTCGCGGCGTTGTTGGGGCCGGTCAAGCCGAACGGGGCGAGGACCGTGCTGAGGACGTTGTAGTGATTATAGGCCGCACTGTAGTTTCCCGGCACGACGTTGGCGCCATACAATAGGGTCGGAATCTGGTTGACAGCCTCGTTGTCGTTTTCGTCCCAGGTCACGACAAGGAGCGAATTGTTGGCGAGCGCCCACTGCGCATAAGCGCCCAGGTTCTGCTGAAGCCATGTATCGCCTTGCGCGACCGTCCCATCGTGCATGTCGTTTTGCGGATTGGGAATGACGAACGAAACGGCTGGCAGGCTCGAATAATTGCCGCTCGCAAAGAGTGATGGAAAAGAGTGATGAAATCTGTTTGAACCGTGCGGCTTTCGGGGAATGAAGTCCAGGGCTCGTGGTTGGAGCTGTTGCCCGTTCCGGAGTCGTCCACATAGCCCTTGAAGGTGAGGCCTGCGTTTTGCAATACCGTGTATAGCGTTGGGTCCGGAAGGTTGTGGCCATCGGCGTCGTCGGCGATGCCGAATGTCGAGCCGGCATAAAGGGCGTAATAGTTCGGTTGGCTGGGATGAGTCTCCGCCGTGAAATTGGTCAGCGAAGCGCCGCTGGTCATAAGACTGTTGATGAACGGTGCTTGCGCGGTATTGCCGGTGATCTCGTCGTTGTTCTTATTTTCTTCGACGACGACCACGATGTGGCTGTAGTTGGGTACGCCCGTCGTGTTCACCTTCAGCGAGCCGCTCGGATTGTAGTTGGCGGCGCCTGCAAGATTGGCGGCGTTGCCGGCGCCGTCGATGACGGTGGCGCCGTTGAGGTTGAAGGCGGAGATGGATAGATCGGGCGTATTCTGCCCCGCCGCGGCCGTGTAGGTGAAGGTGAGGGCACTGGTGCCCGAGCCGCCGGTATAGGTCGCGGTGCCGCCGTCGTTGAGGGTAAGCGTCGGCGAGCCGCCGGTGGTGTTGACGGTGACGGCCTCGCTGAAATTGGCGGTCAGCGTGACCGCCTGGCCCGCGCCGAGATTGCCGGTGCCGTTGGTGATGCCCGTGCCGGTCGGCACGATCGAGGCAACGGTCGGCGCCGTGGTATCGATCTGCAGGGTGCCGGCCGGATTGTAGTTGGTGGCGCCGGACAGGTTGGCGGCGTTGCCGGCTCCGTCCTTCACGGTTGCGCCGTTGAGATTGAACGAGGAGATGACGAGGTCGGCCGTATTCTGCGCGGCCGCAACCGTGTAGCTGAAGGTCAGCGCGGTGGTGCCGGAGCCACTGACATAGGTCGCGGTGCCGCCATCGTTGAGGGTAAGCGTCGGCGAGCCGCCGGTGGTGTTGACGGTGACGGCCGCACTGAAGTTGGCAGTCAGCGTGATGACCTTGCCGGCGTTCAGATCGCCGCTGCCGCTGGTAATGCCCGTGCCGGTCGGCACGATGGAGGCAAACGTCGGCGCCGTGACGTTGATCTGCAGGGTGCCAGCCGGATTGTAATTGGTCGCGCCTGTCAGAGTGGCAGCGTTGCCGGCGCCATCGATGACGACGGCGCCGTTGAGGTTGAAGGCGGAAATGGTGAGATCGGGCGTGGTCTGCCCCGCCGCGATCGTGTAGCTGAAGGTGAGCGCAGTGCTGCCCGAGCCGCCCGTGAAGGTCGCGGTGCCGCCATCGTTGAGGGTAAGCGTCGGCGAGCCGCCAGTGGTGTTGACGGTAACCGGCTCACTGAAATTGACGGTCAACGTGACGACCTGGCCGGTGCTTGGGTTGCCGCTGCCATTGATGATCCCCGTGCCGGTCGGCACGATCGAGGCAACAGTCGGCGCCGCGGTATCGATCTGCAGGGTGCCGGCCGGATTGTAGCTGATGGCGCCAGCCAGATTGGCTGCATTGCCGGCTCCGTCCTTCACGATTGCGCCGTTGAGATTGAACGATGAGACGACGAGGTCTGACGTGTTCTGCGCGGCCGCAACCGTGTAGCTGAAGGTGAGCGCCGTGCGTGCCCGAACCTCCGGTATAGGTCGCGGTGCCGCCGTCGTTGAGGGTGAGGGTCGGCGAGCCGCCGGTGGTGGTGACAGTGACGGCCGCGCTGAAATTGACGGTGAGGGTGATCACTTTTCCGGCGTTCAGGTCGCCGGTGCCGTTGGTGATCCCGGTGCCGGAGGTCGCGATCGATGCCACCGTCGGCGCGCCGATGTTCTGGATTGCGACTTGCGCGACCGAGGTTTGCCACCAGCCATTTGCAACATATTCGTTCGAAAGCCAGAACGAATTCGGGTTGTTCGGGTCCACGGTTGTCGAGGAATTGAGGCCCCAGCGTTGCACGCTGGCGCCATCGCCCGAATCAAAGAAGCCGGTGCTCGCCTGATACAGAATGGGCGCGCTGAACGAGCCGGTCGGGTCACCGGCGCCCTGGAAGACGTAATAGTCCGACGGATAGTTGTTGGGGCCGCTCGCGGTGAAATTGATGAGGACATCGCCGGCCGCATCGACAGCAATGGAGCTGTTGAACGTCGCAACGTTGGTACCGATCGAGGCGCCGGATATGTCGCCCTGCGCCACCAAGGCCGGCGCGTTGGGATTGCTGACGTCGACCTTGAACCAATGGACCAGCGGCACGCTGGATCCGATCGGCTTCATCTCGGCCACGCCATAAAGGAATCCGTTGGCGTAAACGATGTTGGCGGTCCGGTTGTCGACCGCGTCCAGCAGCAGACTGGTTCCCTTCTGCTGGACGGTATATGCGCCACCCTGATCGATATTGCCGAGGCTGAGGGTGCTGATGGCCCCGAATGTGTTCGTGGACTTGTCGTAAGTCTGCAGCGCCAACAGGATTTGGCCGCCGCTGGAATAGTCGGACGCGTAGTAGGTCTTGCTGCCGCTGCTGGCCGCGACGGTAAAAACACTTTGGTTGGACGGGGTCAGCTCGTTAGCGGTAACGGTCAGTGTGCCGCCGTTATAGAGGCCGCCGCCCGGCCCGGCCGTATCGCCGATGACCCAGCTTTCTGTCCCCACAAAGCCCGAGACGTTGACGTTGAATTGCGCTGCCGTGATGTAGAGATTTGTGCCGTCGCCCGTCAGCATCGGGCGGTCGGAGCCGGTTGAGCTGACCGTTGATCGTAAGCGAGGTGTTCAGCGAAGCGAAGTACCAGCCGTCGTTCGGGTTGGAATCCTTGGAAACCGCAATATCGATGTCGCTGATCGTAGCGCCCGACGCGGCATATTGCATGATCACGACGTAGCGTTGATTGACGCTGTCGTATATGGCGCGCTGATCATACAGCCCGCCCGTCGGCGAGAGCGACGAGAAGAAGTTGTAGGTCGATTGCAGCGTCGGCGATCCGCCGGTGAGGTTGGTCCATTCGATCCGCGACCCCTCCACCATGACGATGTTGTTCGGTCCGACGGCAAGACCGTTGTGCGGCGGGTTGGTGCTTGTGACCGAAGGGCCAGAGAACACTGTCTCGATCTGCGAGGTGTAGCTCACGGCAATATCCCTTCTATCCAGCGCCGCGATCTTCGAGAAGGATGCTTCTCGCCGTCACGGCAAATGCGCCCCCAAGATTCCGATTTTCAGGCGCCGGTACGCAAATGGAGATGCGCTTGTCAGTGCGGCATCTCGCCTACAGGGCTCTCCGGCTTTTGCGCGATCAATATAAAAGACTCGGCGGCGTGCTCCCGCGCCATCGCTCGATAGGCAAGTATCCAGATGCGCCAGAGGACGTATATGGGGAACACGACGGAAAAGTATGAGCTGATGTAATACGGTCGAAGCTCTCTGATCTGCAGGCCGTTGCTGACGGCGAAGCGGCAAAAATCGCGTGGCGTGCAATGATCGTACAGTGCTGGAAAACCCAGATGATCGGCGCGGTCCGGCATGAACGCCCGCAGCAATCCCATCTTCACATGCTGCGGCAGCAGCACGTTGAGGCGTGCATAGAGCGCATTGCGCGACGGCACGAACACCAGCAGCATTCCGCCGGGATTGAGCAATCGCGCCATGGTGGCCAGCGCAGCGCCGGTGTCGCGGACGTGCTCGAGGGTCGACTTGCAGACGACCAGATCGGCGACATTCTGCTCCTGATAGGTCGTGATGTCGGTGACGATAGTGCGGTCGTAAACGCCGCGCGGAGCCTTCGCGAATTGTTCCCCGTCGATATCCACTCCGGTCATTCTGAGGCCAAGGTGGCGCTTGGTTTGGAGGTCCACGCACGGCCGCGCTCCGCCACCGATATCGTAGATAACCAGACCCGGACGCAGGTAGCTGGGGACGATTCGTTGCTTGAAGTCCTTTGAACCATCGATGCGAAACGACTGCGGCAGGAGCCGATCAAACGCGTGGCTCAGAGCGACCTGCGAGGCGATGAGCGAACGTGCGATCCTCGCGATTCCCTTTCGCAGAGAGCCGCCGCTCAATGCGTCCACTTTAGCCGTGGCGGTTCGTGCCGTATCGGTGTTGAAAGCGTTCATGGATTGGCCTTCGCTTCGTGACTGTGTGGCAATGCCTGCACTTGCTTGCAATACGCGATGCCAAGCCAATGCGGGACCTGTCCCGTAACGAGCAGCAAGATCGTCGCCAGGATGATGCGCAAGTCGTTCAGCAGACCGACTTCGCCACTATAGCGTTCGTAATAGCTGAATTTGACGGGTGTGATTTCGCGTCGATAGACCTCGATCGGATCGCGCCGCCCATCGAGCAGCGAACTTTCGTCGCGAAACAGGATGGCAGCGTAGTCGGTGATCCCCGGCCGCAGCGAGAGGATGATTGCGCGCTGAGTTGGCGTGTAGAATTTCATGAACTCCGGCACTTCGGGGCGCGGCCCGACGATCGACATGTCGCCGGCCAGGACATTGATGAACTGAGGAAGCTCGTCGAGCTTGGTTCTCCGCAGGAACAGCCCTACACGTGTAATCCTGGTGTCGGCGCGTACCGTAAGCGCCGTGCCCGCGCGCTCGGCGCCGACCTTCATGGAGCGAAACTTGAAGATACGGAACGGGCGGCCTCGCAGTCCGACCCGTTCCTGACGGAAGAAAATCGGACCGCGACTGTCGATCTTGATGATGATCGCAATGACGGCCAGCACCGGCAGCAGCACGAGGAGGCCAAACGCCGATCCGACGACGTCCAATATGCGTTTCACTGCCATCGTCCCGTGCGACGGCCCGGCTGGCATGCGAAGTTCGTCGGATCGCATATGCGTCACCCCAGGATTTCGTGCAGGACGGCGACGACACGGTCGACCTGAGCGTCGGTCATGCCGGGAAACAGCGGTAACGTGATCGCGCCGGCGAAATAGCGGCTGGCGACGGGGAAATCGCCAGGCTGGCAGTGATAGCGCTCCTTCCAATAGGTCATCTCGTGCAAAGGCCGATAGTGGACCGATGTGCCGATACTCTCTGCGGTCAGAGCCGCGATCAGGTCGTCACGGTTGGCACGCGCGCTCTCGTGGACGCGTATCGGAAACATGTGCCAGGCATTCAGGCCGCCGGGAGGCGCTGCGGCGGGACATTCGATCGGCAGGCCCGCGAGCTTGTCGAGGTACCGTTCTGCAGCCCGCTGCCGCGATGCCTGCAACATCCAGGCCCGCGAGAGCTGGACGATGCCGATGGCGGCAGCGACGTCGGTGAGGTTGTACTTGAAGCCTGGCGCCACGACGTCGTAGGCCCAGGAGGCGCCAACCTTGCGGAATCGATCGAAGGAATCGCGGTCGAGCCCATGAGTGCGCATCACGCGCGCACGTGCGGCGATTTTGGGATCGCGCGTCACGATCATGCCGCCTTCGCCGGTCGTGATCGGCTTGCAGGCGTAGAAGCTGAACACGCAGGCATCCGACTCCCATGAACCGATCATGCGGCCGTTCCAGCGAGCCGGTAACGCGTGCGCGGCATCCTCGATGACCTTGAGGTTATGACGGCGAGCGAATGCCAGCACCTTGGCCATGTCGCAAGCGAGGCCACCGAAGTGGACCGGTATGATGGCCTTGCAGCGCGGCGTCAGACGGCGCTCGGCATCGTCGAGATCGATGCAGCGTGTGCTTTCTTCGACGTCGGCCAGCACGACGTCCGCCCCGAGATATCGGATGACGGACGCCGTCGCCGTGAAGGTGAGCGTCGGTACGATGACCTCGTCGCCCGGACCGATGCCGCACGCCTCGGCCGCGAGATGCAGCCCCGCCGTCGCCGAATTCACGGCGACGGCTTCGACGCCGTCGCCCAAGAAGGCGGCGAACTTCTGTTCGAATTCGCGGGCCTTGGGCCCGGTGGTGAGCCAGCCAGATCGCAGAACGTCTGTGGCCGCCTCGATCTCTTCCCTGCCGATGACCGGTCGGAAGCAGGGTATTCCAGCGGGAGCGGCTCGTGTTCCCGGCGAGAGCGACTTCGACGCGCGTCGTGACCGGTGGCGCGCGCCTGGTGACGTCATTGAACGGTCCGGGCGAAGATATTGCATGGGCTGCATCCCTAAGCGGCTGAGAGATCCACGGCGGGAGCGGACACGATCCGGTCGATGTTCATAAATTCGGTTTCCCAGCCCGTGATCTTGAAGCTGCCGAAGCTCTTGGCTCCACGTTCTTTCAAATAGAGAACGTTGCTGTATGTCGGCAGCGAATAGTGGCCGACCTCGTTCGAGCGGACGAGCGCGACGACCTGCGAAATGCCGCGCTGGACTGTCCAGGCGGGTTCGAATCCAAGCCGGGACCGGATCTTTGCGAAAGAGACGCGATAATTGCGTTTGTCGACGAATGTATCGTCGGAGGTGATCTCGGCATCGGGTACCTGCCTCTGAATGAGCTCCGCGACTTCGCCCAGAGTGTAGTTTTGAGCGTCGCTGCCGACGTTGAAGGCTTCGCCCGCGACCATTGCGGTCGGCGCCTGCAGCGTCATCGTGATGGCTCGCGCAACATCCGAGACATGCACGAACGGCCGCCACTGATCGGCGCCGTATACCGTGATCAGGCGATCGCGTACGGCCTTGGCGCAAAGCAGGTTGATGACGAGATCGAATCGCGTCCGGCCGGAAATGCCGTAGATGGTGGCGAATCGCAGGCATGTCACCGCGAAGTCCGGGCCGTTCAGCGCGCCGAGCACGGCTTCGGACGCGACCTTGCTGCGTGCATAGAGCGACTGGGGATTAAAATGCGAGTCCTCGTCGACGATGTCGTCGCAAGCGCCGTAGACCGAACACGAACTCGCGAAAATGAACCGTCGGACTCCACGCGCCTTGGCAATCTCGCCGATGACCTTGGTCGCCGTGACGTTCACATCGACAGTGAGATCGGTATCGACGGCACAGGCCGGATCGCCGACCAGCCCGCCCAGATGTATCACCGATCCAACGCCGCTCACTGCGCGCGTCAGGGCTTCGATGTGACGGAAATCTTCACGGATGAGGGTGAGCTTCGGGTGTCCCACGACGCGCGCGAGCGTTTCTTCGCCGAAGTGCATCGCGTCGAGAACCGAAACGTCCAGCCCGAGATCCAGCAACTTCTCGACCAGCGCGGAGCCGATGTAGCCGGCGCCGCCGATGACAAGAACCTTGTTGTCGTCGGCGAGCTCTGGCGTTCCGTTGTCGCCGTGCCAATCCTCCGAACGCAGCACGACCGAGACGACGCGTGCGAAGGAGTGCAGGACGGTCGAACCGATAGCCGTCGTGAGCAATAGTTTGAGAAGACCGGCAGGCTGTCCTGCAGGCAGGAAAGCTGCGCTTGCGATGATCAGGATGAAAAAGAGCGCAAGATTGACGAGCGCGATCCGAAAGATCTTGGTCCACAGGCCGCATCTGTGCGTGTGGTTGTACAAGCCGGCGCTGGCATACGCGATGCATGGCAGGATAGACACCAACCCGATCAGCGCAACGATCCTTACCGATTCCGGCGCTAGTAGATCGGCCAGGTGTTTGCCATTCACGACAATCCAACCGAACAGGAATGCGATCCAGATCGAACCGAAATCTGCCGTCGTGCGCAGGATCGTGCCCAACGTCGGTCGAAGCCATAAGAAATTACGAAATGGAGAGAAATGCTCAAATGAAGTCGACTTCAGTATGAATGGAGTAGACATTGGCATAGCCATCGTGTGTTTCTCCCGGGAGTCGGATCGTTTCCTTTCGCTCAAGCGAGATCCGCGAGGCGCGCACTCATGCACGGATATCCTGCACGACGTCTCGCTCGCGCGCGTCGATGTCCGTTTGCTCGTACGCTTGATGGAGCGAGCATACTGTCGCCGGCACTCAGCTTGCGTGGCTAAAACGTGTTATGATCAGCAATCGCTGGAGGGGGTACGCCATTGTTAGGGATGCCCAAGAATGGGTAGAGATCCCTTTTGATGCGGAAGCCGAGGCTGGTTGCGGTTGAAGGGTGGTAGCCGCCCACACGGAGGAAGCGGCGTGGTGCCGTCGTCCTGCTTGTCCCGCGAGGTATATATCTCTTCTGCATTATCGTTCGCCGCGTCGTTGTGATAGCAATGATGCTCAGTCGCGCGCTGGCGACTTCTCTGGTTCGGGTGGGAGGGATGCTGGCCGTGGCCCCGATACCTGCTTTTCGACGGAGGCGAGGGCCATGGTCCTCGTCTCCGCGTCCGTCACCATCCAAGTCCTCACCATCCAAGTCCTCACGGCCTCACGCCGGCCCGGCCCTTGCCTCGAAGGCAAGGAGCATATTTTGCGCGACGTTACTGCTGGCGGCGTCTTGCTTCGGGGCGCAGGCAATTGACGAACTGGCGACAGCGCGGATCGTCATCGCGCCGCCAATGTCTCGTCCCGACTATCTTCAGGCTGTGACGGATCCGCTGCTCGGGACAAGCTTCATCCGTATCACCGACCCGGGGCGAGCGCTTGCTGCGGATATTTCCTGCAAGCCGGCCTATTGCCGGCATCGATACTCCAGCACGCAGGCATGGAACGCCGATCAGACCCTGTTCGCGATCAGCGACGGTTGTAACGGCATCTGCTTTCTGGACGGCAGAACGTATGAACCGGCCTTTCACCGCCTCACGGACGATGATTGCAAGTGGCACCCGACCGATCCCGCGATCATGATCTGCATGTCACGCCGCAGAGATCTATACCTGGGCGCCGCGGAGCAATGTCAGCACGACCATCTACGTGCCCGCCGACTATTCAAACCTCCAGTTCGGTCCGTACAAGGGAAATCCATCCCGTGACGGCAATCGGCTGGTGGTGCGCGCAACCAACAGCGCGGGCTCGCTCGTGGCCTTCGCCTATGATCTCTCAGCAAGGAAAAAGTATCCGGACATCAATCTCGCCGCTCTCCCGGGCAGCCAGCGCATATTGCGGTATCTCGCCTTCCGGACGGTACATATACTGCTTTCACAGAACGGATGATGGAACGGAGGCCACCTATATCTTCACCGTGGATGGCGTGCAGATCCAACATTGGCCCGAACATCACCGGCCCGGCCATGGCGACATGGCGATCGATGAGGACGGCAGCGATGTCTATGTGGGCATCAGCAAGGCCGATCCCGACAAGTGGCACGTCATCAAGCGCCGGCTTGAGGACGGCAAGGTGACCGATCTGGCGCCGGCTGGCTACGGCACTCACGTCTCGGCGCGCAATATCAACCGGCCGGGCTGGGTCTTCGTGAGTTACGAAGGCAGCTATGCCAAGGTGGCAGAAAGTCCCGATTATGCGCCATTCTACCGGGAGGTTGTCGCGCTGCGGATCGATGGAAGCGGCGAGATGCGGCGTATCGCACAGACACGCAATGCCAAGAGCGACTACTACAGCGAGACACACGCCTCACCATCGCCGGATGCGTCGCAAGTGGTCTGGTCCAGCAACTGGGACGAGTCCGGTGGACCAGTCGCGGACTATGTTTCCCGGTTGTCATGGCCTCAGTCATCGTCCAGGGAATGAAGCTCAGGGAGTTCTGGAGAGGCGTTCTCGGGGAGATCACATCGCTACGGAATATTCCGGACGATCCACGGTCCCACCCGGTTTGCGAGTGCCAGCGGCATCTTTTTCCAGCAGCGGACCGCCAACGCATATTTCGGGTTGTTGGCGCTGAATTCCGGCAGCGCGTTTCCAGGTGCCAGCCAGTAATACCAGAACAGCGGGCGTACCTCGGGATTCCATTGCATCTTGAACCGATACGTTCCTGCATCGATCGAAGATCGGCCCAGGTTCAGCTCGCTCGCGCCCGAACCGCAGGCCCATTGAATGGCGTTCCAATACAGATATTCATTCAAATTGAAGGACGACTGCGAATAGTCGGAGCAGATCCAGGGCAACTCCACGCGGTCGCCGCGGCGCAGTGCAATGGCTCCGGCTGCCGGCTGTCCTTCGCGGCGCACGAGGAGTATCGCCGCATCCTTCGCGAGCTTGAGGATATTCTGAAAGAGTGCCCGGCTGTAAACGGGCGTTCCGAGGTCCCGCATGTTCAGACCGAACACGCGATAGAAATCGTCGAGCTCGTCAGCCGTTCCCACCGAAAACGTGGCTCCGGATTTCTCGGCCTTCCGCACCTTGCCGCGCAGGCGAGAGCTTAGTCCCGACCAGTGTGCGTCCGGATCAGCATTCAGTGGGATCACAAGCGCGGCCTTGTGTTGCCGCAACGTCCATCCAGCCTCCATGCTTCTCGTTGCCGCGGACGACTGCCGCAGCTCGATATGATGTGCCCCTCTTTTTGCGGCGAGATCTGAAGCGGCGCTTGCCAGCGCGGCCTCATGTTCGGGCGTATCGGCCAGGATGCCACCATAGTCAAAAAACGGCAGCGAGACGAAGAAATGCCCGAACAGCGAGCTTTTCATCTCGACCAAAGGCAGGACCCCTCGCGTCCTGCCTTCGCTCTGCACCATCAGATACCAGCTTCTATGGCCGAAGGTACGTCGCAGGACGTGCCGCCATTCGAGCGCATGATACAGGGAAGCGTGTGGCGCACTTTCTACATAGCTCCGCCACTCTGACTCGCGTCCTGCATCCCCGGCTTCGACGATTTCGAAGTGCTGCATGTGGTGCTGTCATCCGGGTCGTTCGGACCGTTTGCATTTGGCGGTCGTGGCCGCCGTCGCGCTGTCCCGGCGGTTCGACGTCCTTCGGTGCCGCGCCAATCAAGCTTACTCTGGCTCGCATAGGCCATGGATGACCAAGCCGGGCTACCACCAGCGGCCGTACAAAAGCGAGCGGCCTGGCCCGCGCTACCCACAAATGGGTGTGGCGACCGCAGCCGGATCGATCTCCAAGCCGAATGACGCCGGCGCGATCACGTAGAGCAACGCGCACTGGCGCCGGGAACGAAAATCTGCACGCGCGTACGCCACGTACCTCCACCTGGGTACTCCGTCATACACGCACGATCCCGATCTTACTGTGATACTGCTTCTCCGCGGAGACATCGCTCTTCGCGCACGGCCAACGAAGCGAGCCCAGCCAATGGCTTTTTGATCGGGTCATTTCCAGAGACCTCGAGAAGCGTGCAGGCGACGCGAAGGCAGGCCAGCGACCATTGCAACGGAGCATGCCATGGCGAGCATGATCACGGATCGGCCGGGTTCAGGCAAGGCCGTGCTGTCCATCGACGTCGAGGACTGGTTCCATGCCGCCAACCTGAATGTCTCGCGCGAGGCGTGGGAGCGGTGCGAATTGCGGGTCGAGCGCAACACGATGCGAATGATCGAAGTTCTCGGCGCATGCAATGCCCGAGCGACCTTCTTCGTGCTCGGCTGGGTCGCCGAGAAATGTCCGCGGTTGGTACGCGAGATCGCCGCGGCGGGCCATGAGGTCGCTTCTCACGGATACGCCCACGAGCTCGTCTACTCGCTCAAGCCCGCTGAATTCCGGGCGGACGTGCTGCGCTCGAAGCAATACCTGGAAGATCTGACCGGCAGGCCGGTCCGCGGCTATCGTGCGCCGAGTTTTTCCATCACCGAGTGGGCGATCCCGATCCTGCAGGATGTCGGCTTCGATTACGATTCGTCCGTGGTGCCAACCGTCGCGCATCATCGCTATGGCCGGCTGAACGGGATGGATGCGGGCCGGCCGGTCGTTTTGCTCCGCGATGGCTTCTATGAGGTCTGCATCTCGTGCATCCGGCTCGGCAAACGCGGGATTCCCTGGGGCGGGGGCGGCTACTTCCGGCTCGTTCCATACCTGCTGTGGCTCTGGGGCGTGCGCAGGATCCTGCAGTCGGGGATACCGTATATCTTTTACATCCACCCTTGGGAGATCGATGCGGGGCAGCCCCGCGTGGCAGGGATCAAGCCCACACACAGGTTTCGCCATCGCGTCAACCTTGAACGATGTGAAGAGCGCTTCGCAGCGCTTGTTGGCGCA
Organism: uncultured Alphaproteobacteria bacterium; assembly: GCA_963786015.1. Classification (GTDB taxonomy): domain Bacteria; phylum Pseudomonadota; class Alphaproteobacteria; order Rhizobiales; family Xanthobacteraceae; genus Bradyrhizobium. The sequence goes on from CAWAXO010000005.1 coordinate 39,403, forward strand.
TGCGAATGGATTCCGCTGTGCGATCTGATCGACGGGTGGACCACCCGGCGTGGCTCGCCGCAGCTGCAGTGATGACGCCTCCAATGCCGATCGATCTGGACAGGCCGCAAGTGAGGATACTGACGTGAGACCGGACCTGCTCTGCATCGGAGGCGTGGACCATTCTCTTCGTATCCCGTTCCTGCTTGCGTTGCGCGACAAGGGTTTGCGGATAAGCGCCGCGGGGACCGGTGATCCAGCGCCATTTGCACAGGCCGGCCTTGACTATCATCCCCTCCATTTTTCCCGGTTCGTCGACCCGCGGTCCGATTGGACCGCGTTCAAGGAGATCGCGCAGTTGATCTCCGAGGTGCGGCCAGTCCTGGTCCAGTGCTTCGACACGAAGCTGAACGTGCTGGTTCCCTTCGCAACCCGAGGGCTTCGCGATGTAAAGGTCGTCAGCACGATCAACGGACTGGGCTGGCTCTATTCATCGTCTTCGCCGATGGCGTTGGGGCTACGACCGGTCTATCGCGTGCTCCAGCGATTGGCGGACCGCTGGACCGCGGTGACGGTGTTCCAGAATCGCGATGATCTGGCCTTCTTCACGCGTCACCGGATGGTCGGCAGAGGAGACCATGTGGTGATACCTGGCTCCGGCATCGATGTTAAGAGGTTCGATCGGGCTGGCGCGGCGGGATCATCGCCGGCCGCGCTTCGCAAGGCGCTCGGCCTGAGCGCGTCCGAGGTCGTGATCACGGTCACACGCATGACCCGGCAGAAGGGGATTCCGACCCTGCTGGATGCGGCCGCGCTGGTCCACCAGCATCGTCCTCGCGCGCGCTTTCTGCTGGTCGGGCCACGCGAGAGCGAGGGGCGGTTCGCGGTGACGCAAGCCGAGATCGATCGCCATGCGCCTTACGTGCTGGCCATCGGTCCGCGATCTGATGTACCGGCGTTGCTTGGCATCGCCGACGTCTTCGCGTTTCCGACCGAATATCTGGAAGGCGTGCCTCGGGCGCTCCTCGAGGCCGCAGTGGCCGGCTGCCCGATCGTGGCGACAAAGATGCCGGGCTGCACCGATGTCATCTGTGACGGCTGGAATGGCTTCCTCGTCCCGCCGCGTGATCCGCGACTCCTGGCCGAGAGAATTCTCGACCTGCTTGGCGATCGGGTGGCCGCATCGGTGATGGGCGCGCGGGCCGCGGAACTGGTGAGAAAGGAGTTCAATCTCGAGATTACGGTCGCGCGCTATGCCGCGGTGTATGAGGACCTGATGAGGCGCTCGAGTCGGAGCGGCTGGCACATGCTCAGGAACGCGCTTGAGCCCGAACCTTATGCGCAAGACGCCAGGTCCACGGAGGCGTGACGTGTTGCTTGACGTGCTGCTCGCACTCGGCCTGTTGCTTTCGACCGCATCCCAGCTGAGGCCGGGCGACTCGCCTGTTGGACCAGGTGAAATTTGCCTGGCCGTTTGGGTTCTGCTGATGCTCTTCCGTGAGGTTGGACGTCTCGGTCCCGTGCTGACGCCGCCTTTGTCGAAGCTGCTGATCTTCTGGCTGGTGTTCACCATTGCCCAGTGCGTCGGCACGATGACGGCATTCGCTATCGGGGACCGTCACGATTCCGGTCTGTTCATGCATGATGTGCTGGCCTATCCCTTGCTCGCGGCTGTCAGTTGCCTGAGCGTGGTCGAACCCGGGGCCGGTTCTCGCCTGCAGTGCGTCGCCTGGCTGCTGGCGACGCTCGGCGCCGCATGGCTTATGCTTCAGGTCGCGTTCGGTTACGGATGGGTCGATCTGGGAGATTACGATACGTGGGAGTGGGAGCGTTTTCGCGGCTTGAGCGACAACGCGAACCAGCTTGCGCTCTTTTGCGCGATGCTCGGCCTCCTGTCACTCCATCTTGCGGATGTCGCGCACGGATTCGGCAAGAAGATTCTGGCTCTCATATGCATGAGTGTTGCGATCGTCGTGGGCCGGCTCACGATGAGCGACGCGTTCTTGCTTGTCCTTGTTGCCGCCGGCCCGATCTTTGTCGCTCTCAAGCTCCACAGATGGCTGATGTCGCGCGACCGGCAGAAGCTGTTGCGCTCTGCGTTCGCGTGGCTCGTCGTTCTCGCTCTGCCGCTGGTTGCGGCCTGTGTCGTTCAGCTCGGAACCTCTGCGGCCATGGAGGTGGAAGACGTCATCAAGGGAATGACAAAAGGAGGCGGTGGCCGCGATACCGAGGAGACCGCGCGTCTGCGCTTCCGTGCTCTGGAATGAAGCGGTGCGCCGGGGCATCGAGACCGGCTTACTCGGCCTGGGGCCTGGACCGCACCTTGAGATCCCCGATGCCATTGTGGCCGGCAGGCGGGATTCGACGAACGATCCGAAGCACGTCGAGCATCCGGAGTTCGGATTCATTCCGAATTTTGAAGCACACAACACATTTCTGGATCTTTTCATACAAAGCGGGTTGATCGGAATCCTGAGCTTGTCATGGCTCATGGCAACGGGCGTCGTCGTGACTTACCAGGCCAAACTGGATGCGCTGACGACATTGCTCCTTGGACTCGCCATCTTCAGCATTTTTCACCTGATCGTCCGTCATCCGATTTTCTGGTTTGCAATCTCACTCTGCCTGGTCGCTGCCGCCGATCGCCGCAGCGCCCTGACCGGCGGTCGCGATCGTGGATGTGAAGCGGCGCGGACGGAACGGTTGCGGCTTTCCTGGCCGCTCCGATCCGCCATGAAATCCTGATAGCCAGGATGTTGATAGCCAAGTGAGGCTGAACGATGTTGCAGGTACGTCTGGACGACTATGCGGCTGACGGCGCGTCCGAATTCGACAGAGCTTCAACGGCAGACGCAGGAACGACGGGCGCCCAGCCAACTGGTAGGCCGCGGCCGACCAGCGAGCTTCACTTCAGTCAGGTCGTTGCCATCCTGCGTCGTCGCAGCTCATTGCTGCTCGCGATTGCAGGAATCGGCACGGTGCTGGCTACTGTCGCCGGGCTGCTGATCCCACCCAAATACACTGCAATGGCCCAACTGGTGATTGACACACCGCCTGGCGCCGCCGCCGAGCGCTCGCCAGGGGTGTCGGTGATGGACGAAAACATCGACACCCACGTGACGCTGCTCAGCTCTCGCGATCATCTGCAGCGCGTCATTGACAGTCTGCTGCAAGACCCGGTGTTTCGATCATCAGCGTCCAAGTCCATCAATAAGCCGGTCGTCAAGTCGGACGAGCGCGAACCTGCGGCCGGCGCCGTTGACGTCGCGCCGCAACCAGTCGCTCCGGCCCCGCCGACCGACTGGGCGGCGACGCAAACGACAGGGCTGGGCGAGCTCAAGCATCGACTGGACATCTGGCTTGGAGCGCTTCGGAGGAGCAAGCAACTCGGCCGTGCCGTCGATCGACGAGTTCGAGCGCAATACCAGGGTCATCCAGGAGCGTCGCTCACGCGTCATTTCAGTCGGCGTCACTTCGACGAGTCCGGAGAAGGCGGCGGAGTTCGCCAATCGCATCGTCCAACTCTACGTCGACAGCCTCATAGAGCAGAAGCAGGCATCCGCCGCGCATGAAATGGCGCGTTTGGACGAGCGAATTGCCGAGGCGAAGAACGAAGCGGATAAGGCCGCTTCGGCCGTGCAGAAGGCGATCCAGCAGAGACACGGCTCCGAGCAGAATGCCGGCGGCGAGGAACGAGACGCCGATGGGCAACTGCGTGAACTCCTGCACCGTGCGGGGAGCAGTGCTCAGCTGTATGACAGCCTGTTGCGGCGCCGGAAAGAGACGCGCGACAGGCAGGAGACGGTCGCGCCCGGCGCAGGAATCCATCTCCTCGCAGGTGTGCCGAACCGGCCGAGCTCGCATAATCCGATCCTCTTCATCTTTCCCGCGTTCATTCTTTTCGCAATCGGCGGAAGCTGGTTTGCCGTCATCCTCGATCAGCTGGATCGAGGAATGCGCAGCGAGCAGGAAATCCGGGATGCGCTCGGAGTTTCCTGTGCCGCGCTTGTGCCGGCGCTTCCACGAAGGCATGCGTCTCGCCCTTATCGACATCTCCTGAAGGAGCCGTTTTCCGCCTACGCCGAGGCGATACGGTCGGCGGCCGCGGCGCTCGGACTCGCGGCAGGTCCGCCTCGCGGCTGCAAGGTCGTGCTGATCAGCTCCAGCATTCCTGGGGAGGGAAAGACGACGCTGGCGGTGAGTCTGGCGGCTTATCTCGGGATCCTTGGGCGGCGCGTGCTTCTGCTCGATCTCAATTCTGGCAAGGGCTCGCCTCTTGGTGATTTCCACGATGGGTCCAAAAAGGGAATTGTCGATTTGTCACTGCAGAACCGGCCGGCCGCGCTACTCGTCCGCCACGTGACGGAGGCCAAGTTCGACTACCTCCCGGCGGGTTGCGGCCTCGATCCGCTGGCGCTCTTCGCCCATGGCCAGATGCCGCGCCTCGTGAGTCAGCTCCGCGAGAGTTACGACTGCGTGATCATCGACGGTCCGCCCGTGCTCGGTTCTGTCGAGGCGCGGTTGCTTCCGTCGATTGTCGACGAGTTGCTCCTGGTCGTGAAATGGGCAAGCACGAGGCGCGAGGTGGCGCAGAATGCGTTGAGTCTGCTTCGCGACGCCGGCTGGTCCGGCAAGGATCACGGCAATCGCGTGATCGCCATCGTCACACAGGTCAATCTCAAGAGGCACGCTCGATATCACTACGGTGACGTCGGCGAGTTTCTCGCGAGGCGCGGGAAATCGCAGCCGCGCTTCATGGAAGGGCAACCGGGCACGGGTTGCGGAGACCCGAGAGCGGAGCGGCGTTGATAACGCTCACAGGTCGAAGATGTCGGGAGATGAGGCAGATGGACGCTCTGTATGACATGGACATGATACGTCGATCATCTGCTGAAGATGCGATGCCGCTTGGGCTGGTGGAGGTCTTTAACGAGTTTCATCGGCAGCGCGTGTCCTACTGCTATTGGAAGAGCAGCAGGCGCATCCATGAGGTATTGGTTGACGGTGCGGGCGATGTCGACCTTCTGGTCGCGAGAGCCGACCAGCATCGTGTGCTGGTGATACTGGCCGAGCGGGATTTCAAGCTCTTTCCATCCGTGGCCGATCGCGATCATCCGGCAACGCTGAGCGTTCTCGGCTACGATGAACGCAGCGGTCAGCTCGTCCATCTCCATCTCCATTTCCTGCTCATCGTCGGTGAACGGCTTCTCAAGAATTACCGAATCCCATGGGAGGAGGTGCTTCTGGCTCGCGCCGTCCTCCATCCGACGCTGCCGGTCCGGATGCTCGATCCGACGAGCGAGGCGGTCCTGTTGGTCGTGCGCGCTTGCCTCGAGCTGCGGCGATTGGATGCGATGACGCTCTGCGTCTGGCAGGCGACGACGCGCAAGTTTGCGTTGGATCGCGCGGAACTCGCGGCGCGCCTCGACCGCGCTTCCGTTCGCGACCTTGCCGCTGAGCTCTTGAGTGAAGAGTTGGCGGAACCGGTCGCGGATGCCTTTTTCAGCCAGCGGCCGCTGGAAACACAGGCGGGGCTCCGCCGGCGCGTGCAGAAGCATCTTGCCGCTTATCGCAGCTATAACACCATCGAGCTGCGTGTGCGCAGCGCGGCGCGGGCGTTGCTCTGGGCTGCGGGCAGCCTGAACAAGCATGCTCTGCACGTACCGCGACCATGGAGCCGGCGTGCGCCCGGTGGCGGCTGCATGGTCGCGATGATCGGCGTCGACGGCAGCGGCAAGAGCACTTCGGTGTCAACGATACGGGCCTGGCTTGGTGCGAAGGTCGATGTCATGCCGATTTATTTCGGCACCGGGGATGGAAGACCGTCGCTGTTGCTCCGGCCGTTCAAGCTGGCGATGCCTTTGATCAGGCGGATGCTCAAGAGCAAACCGAAGGTCGCATCGCACGGCAAAGCCTCGGGTCCGCCTCCCGGATTGCTCTATAGCCTGCTGATGATGGTCTGGGCTGTGGCTGTGGCCTTGGACAAGCGAAAGAAGCTCGTAGCGGCGCGGCGTGGAACCAACCGTGGGCTCATCGTCCTCACCGACCGGTATCCGCAAAGTCATATCCTCGGCTTCAACGACGGCCCCTTGCTATCACGCTTGACGGTGGTGCCCGACTGGCTCCGTCGGTTTGAAGGCACGGCCTATGCTCTTGCGCGCCGCCTGCCTCCGGACCTGGTCATCAAGCTGGTGGTAACGCCCGAAACCGCGGCAGGGCGCGAGCCGACGATGGATCCGGCCGTCATCAGGCAGCGCATCGCGGCACTGCAACGGCTTGAGCTTCCCGGAGCCCGCGTCGTGTGCGTGGACGCCGAGCAGCCATTGGCGGAGGTCATCCGTGCGGTCAAGCAAGAAATCTGGCGCCTGATCTAGGCGCGGCGAGCAGGGGGCGGGGCATGATCATCGAGCTGTTCGGACCTCCAGGAGCCGGCAAGACCACTTTCGCGCGCTCGCTCGCGTCACGGCTGCGAGAACGCGGGCATCTCGCCGAACTCAGACTGAGCTACCGACCAACCGAGCGTCTGCCGGCTCTCTATTTGGATCAGGTAGCCGCTGAAAAAGATCCAGCGATGCGATATCAGAATGTGGTGATCCATCGTTTGAGTCGACCGCTCGGCGAGATGCTGACGATCGCGCGTCACCCGTTTGCCAACTCCCGCGACGTGAAGACGGCAATTCATCTGGTCAGGCTGCTGCCTCCAACCGGCATCTTTGCGTCAATCAAGAATGGCCAATACATATCGCGTCTGTCCCACTCCTGGCACGAAAAGTCCGGTGCCCCGCATGTCGTGCTGTTCGATCAGGGATTCGTCCAGGCGGTATGTTCGTTGGCGCTGCTGGCCGGCGTCGCAACTGACGCGCCAGGTCGCCGATGCCCTCGACTACGCACCGATATCCGACCTGTTGATCCGCCTGGAGGCTCCCCTGGAACTCTTGAAGACGCGCCTCTACGACCGGCGGCGTCTTCAAAGCTCGATCGAGCACCTGTTCGAACCTGACCTGAACACGAGTCTCGCATCGATCTCGATGATTGATCGCCTGCACGCTCTTTTGCGTCAGCGCGGGCGATCTGTGCTGCGCGCCTCGTCGCTTGATCAGCGATCGCTTCGCGAGAGCGTGAATAGGATCGAAAGAGAGATCGTCAGGAGACTTCAAAATCGAGCACAGAGGAGTTCCGTGATCGCCGCAGCACGAACCACTGCGTCGCATCACGGTGGAGAGCGACATGGGTGATGGAATGCTTGGAAGCGCACCGGTCAGCCGGGTGGCCCGCGGCGGAATTGCCGCGTTCTTTGTCTACGGCGTTGGTTTTGGGCTGACCTATTTCTCTCAGCTCATCATCGCGCGTGTCGTCGGCGTCGATACGTATGGTGTGTACGCGTATGTCTTCGCCTGGATGGTCGTGCTGGCGTATTTCTCGACGCTTGGTTTTGATGTCGGGCTTCTTCGTTTTGTGCCCGCCTACGAGGCGGAGCGCGCGTGGCCCCAGCTCCGAGGCGTGATCCAGTATGCGCAACGCAGGGCGCTGCTCGTCGGCCTTTCCGTCATCCTTGTCGGCATCTGGGTGGTCGAGGTTTGGGTGTCGTCAGCCTGAATTGCGGCGTACGTTTCTTGCCGGATTCGCACTGGTACCAACACTGGCGCTCGTTCGGATCCGCTGCTCTGCCGTGCGCGCGTTTGGCGGAGTGGTCTCCGCGCTCGTCCCCGACCGCGTGGTCCGCGACGGGACGCTGATCGGCCTCCTTGCGGTCGCAAGCCTGGGCCTGGGCTGGAACTTCAACGCGCCCTTTGTGATGGTGGCCACGCTGATCGGTTCGGCGCTGGGCCTCTTCTGTACCGGCGTTGCCATGCGGCGTCGCCGTCCCCCTGCCATCGATGGCATCTTGCCGGCGTACGACGCCCCGGCTTGGCGGAGGGCTGCGATTCCACTCCTCATACTCGGCGCCACCGAGGCCCTGATGAACCGCACCGGTGTTATTTTATTGGGTTGGATGGCCGATACCAAGTACTCGGGAATCTATAGTCTGGCCTTCAATATCGCTCTTGTTGTCACGATGCCGCGTATCGCGGTGAATACGTTGTTCGCGCCCACGATATCGAATCTGTATGTCCGCCGCGACACGGAGACCATGCAGGTCCTCATTACCAGAACGTCGTCATGGACGTTCTGTGCGGGAGCTTGCATCGCGGCTGTGCTCTTCATGCTCGCCGAACCCCTTCTTGCCTGGTTCGGCGCAGGATACGAGGCCGGTGTGCCCGCACTGCGCATTCTTCTCGTCAGCCAGGTCATGGCTGCCAGCGCTGGTTCGCAGTTATACGTGATGACGATGACCGGGCATGAGCGCAGTGCAGCGGTGCTGCTCGCGTGCTGCGCGACGGTCAACGCGGGCGTCAGCGCCGTGCTGGTCAGCATGTTCGGTTTGACCGGCGCGGCGATCGGTACCGCAGTGTCCCTGGTCGTCTGGAACGTCGCCATGGCGCTGTTTCTGAGGCGGCGATTGAATCTGTTGCCGGGTGTACTCGCCGGCTTCCGGCTCGCTTCGAGCGAGGGCCAAATATCATCGAGTGTCGCCGCCGGTCGTGAGCGTGTCACGTAACGGTTGTTCCTTCGCGGGATCGCCATTTCAGCATCAGCTCGGCGATCCCGTTTCTTCGGATGGATCTTGCGTTAAGGGAGTCCAAGCGTCGGTCCGCGGGCCGGCGGTATGCCGCAGTCCCAGGACCACCGATCATCGGGACTTGTACGCTCTCAAATCCTTGCGAAAACGCGAAGGAGATCGGCCGGAGTCCAGGACTGACGGCCGGCTATTTGTCCAGCCGTGCGGTACCGAGAGTTCCTCGATTGATGCCTTTGCGGAGCACCTGATCGATGTGAGACGCGTCAACCTGATTTGCTTCGGGGATCAAGCTTGCAGGCTCAGGCGACGCGGCTTGGTCGATTTTGGATAACACCACGACCGCCTTTGGAAGCAGTTTGCTCACGTCGGAGGCTGGCGGGGAGCCGTCGCGTGCAGTTCGTGTCAGTGACCTGTTATTGGCGCCCCAGATCGCCGCCTGGGTTCTGTTCTGAACACGGATCTTGCGAAGGATCGCCTTGACATGCACCTTCACGGTCGCCTCGGCGATGTCCATCTTTCTCGCTATGCATTTGTTGGAGTCGCCGCTGATCAGGCAGCCCAGAATCGATTTCTCCCGGGAGGAAAGGGGCGGCGTGAGCGGGTCTTCGGTCGTGAAGAAGATCGCCTCATCATTTTCCTCTGCCGGCCGCGCCTCGCGCGGGTGTTCGTGCTTGGGATCGAGAACGGACGAGGGGAAAACAGGCGGGAAAATCGTTTCGCCCATCACCACCAATTCCAAGGACTTGATAAACGCATCGCATGTCATATCGACAAAGTAGCCGTTCGCGCCTGCTCGAAACGCTGAAACCAACTCGCGCGGGCGCCGGCGATCGGCCACGACCACGATGCGGCCAGCCGGATGCTGGTCGGCCAGGAGCTCGATTTGTTTGAGTGCGGTGTCAAAATCGTCGCCGGTATGCACGACGATAAACAGCGGCTGTTGGTGGGGATGGAGTTTGCTCGCGAGCACACTATCGATGCATGAAACCGAAGCGAGGACACGAAAGTTCTTTGCTGAGCGAAGGATTTTGGCAATTCCCTCCCTGAGCAAAACGCTCTTCCCAACAAGCACGGTCGCGGAAGACTGTCGCCCCAGCATGGTGATCCTCCCGGCAATTTTGTAAATTGATTGGCGATACGCAAAGCTTACTGTACGCAAAGTTTACCGTGCTCCCTTCTGGCTATATGCCAAGAAAGGAGTCTCGAAATGTCTTCTTATTGGGAGCGGTAGTGTCGAAAGATCTGGTTTTTCTTCGATCTAGAGTGCTCTCCGCCTGCCACAAGAGCGAAATACTTGGCCTCGAAACTCAAACGCTGCGTTTCTTCATTCGTGACGCTTTTATGAAGTGTAAAACCTATTCCACAATAACCCTATATACCTTTGGTTATAGATTGAACTTAAGTGCGGATCGTTGCCGTTCAGGATGGTGACGATCGTGATCGAACTGTTTGATGCTCGATGATGGACGGTGGCCATGGAGATCCGATGTTGGAACCCATGGTCATTTGCCACGCGTGCGGTATCGGGTGCTGCGGTTGGGTAACACATGCTGTCGTTGAGTCCTTGAAGAACCATGGTGACTGTGGGAAGCTTCGGCGGGATGGAATAATTGGCGCGCGCGTGAGTTCAACAGGGGAGAGTCAGAGGCCCCGCATGCGCTATACGCGTCTCGTGATCGCTGATCGTCATCCTGTTGTTCTGCAGGGCTTGTCGAGCGCCCTTGAAGTGCAGAACGACCTTAAAATCGTTGCATGCTGTAGTGATGGTCTTGGCTGCATCGAAGCGATCCGGAAATTGAAGCCGGACATTGCCATCTTGGACATCTCGATGCCGGGACTGACCGGGTTGGAGATCCTCAGCATCGCGAACGCAGAGGGACTGTCCACGCGGCTGGTTTTTTTCACCGCGGCTGTTACTGACCGCGAGGTGGTCATGTCGGCCGCCGCCGGCGCCTATGGCGTCATTCTGAAGCATGTGGCGCTCGAAGTTTTGGTGCAGTCGTTGTGGCAGGTTGCGCGCGGCCACAGGTTGCCGCTGCCTTCCACCTATCGGGCCGCATCCGAGGCGCCGGAGCAAAGGAATATCGCAGAAACTGTGCTCGCGGCGCTGACCGAGCGCGAGCGTCAGATCATGCGGCTCGTATCCGAAGGACTGTCAAACAAGGAAATTGGACGCCGGCTGAATATCGCCGACGGCACCATCAAGGTCCACCTGCATCACGTTTATCGAAAGCTCGAAATCAGCAACCGGACGGTGCTCGCAGCGCTGGCCATATCGCAAAAATGATCCGGCGAGGGTTCATCCCGGAAACCGTTCCCGCCGAAGTCGCTGCTTTTGAGCGACGAACAGTAAGCCTGGTTGCGAGCGGATCCCTATTTCAAGGCTTCAATTCGTTCCTTCGCATCCTCAACGCCGCCGGCCCGTGCCCGTTCATATAGTTCGCGTGCCTTCGTGCGGTCCCCGGAATTTCCACACGCGATCTGCGATTTCGAGGCGTGCGGGTCATAGGTCTCGGCCAGCATAAAGGCCGCCTGCGCGCTGCCGTGCCTGACAGCGTAGCGAAGCAGTCGGCGAGCATCTTCGACATCAGCGCGCACAAGCAGTGTGTTTGCGCGCGCAAGCAGCCTTCGTTCGGCCTCGCTGATGGGCTGAGCGGCGTTCGCCGGCGTCGATTGGCTCGTCTCGACGACGGCTTTCGGAACCAAATTCGGCCCGGCTTCGCGCGTGCTTGGTTCGACCATTCGCGCCTGCGAGCTGCAAGCCGCCGACTCGCTCGGGTGAAGAGCATTCAGGGCGGCGATCTGTCGTTTGCCGGTTTCGAGTTCGTCTCTGGTGGAGACGAGCTCGCGGGTGAGTGCCTCGGTCTTGTCGCGCTCCTTGCCGATTGCGCGCTCCTGCTCGATCCTCGTCGCTTCGGCGGCTCGCGTGGTTTCCAGCGCCGCGGCGCGCGCCTTATAGAGGTCCGCCTGAAGCGAGGTGAGTTCGCGCGTGAGGTTTTCCACCCGTTCGCGGTCCTGTCCGAGCGTTTGCTTTTGCTCGGCGTTCGCTACGCCGGCTTGCACGAGGTTCAGACCTGCAATCCCTGTCCTCTCGAGTTCGGCCCGGAGAGAGGTAAGGTCTCGCGCGAGGATGTCTGTTCTGCGCTGTTCCTGTTCGAGCAACTGTTTCTGCTTGATCCTCTCCGCTGCCGCCCAGGACCGCACCGCGTCGAGCTCGCCTTGCAGCGACGAAGTCAATGAACGGGCAAGGGCTTCAGCCCTGTCCCACTCCTGTGCGCGGTTTTCGGTCGCGATAGGAGCTTGGGGGCGAGCATCGTTTTCGCCGCATGTTGCTTGATCCTTGGCGCTACCAACAAGAAGCCAGAGAGCACAAATCGCAGCAGTCGCAGGCCTGCCTGCAGCGGTTTTGTTCTTCCCGCGTGGACGCTTGACCGCTTCGGATATGGGTAGCCCGTCGGCTCGGAACACCACGCCAAGCCGCTCCGTCCCGAGAGCAACAGGCATTTCACCCGGAGCTTGGGCCGCCGGAAAGATTCGGTTTCCGCAGGCAGATGCTGCTTCGATTGCTTGCACGCCCATCACGACAGCTCAAATTCGGTGTTGGGACGCAACGGTCTGCTTTATGACGCAGCCTTCACCGGCCGTTTGTCTATGTCGCGATCGAGGTAGTCAAAAGGGAGTAAATGGGATGGCTGCCAGCAGGTGACCAATTGTCGTGCCGACTGATGACGCAGCGGCGGCCAAGTGCAAACGGTGAAACAACGGCCGTTCGCAGTTTTGTTCTCGCTTCGAGCTTCAGCACTGCCGCTTTCAGCGGGCTGATGCGAAGTCAATGGCGTTCAAGTCCCATTGTGCTGTGCCAGGAAAACGCGGCGGGAGTTTTCCGGATCGAACCCAGGTCGAGAACGTCGTTGGAGATAGCCTCGCAGGTAGCGCGCAGGCGCAACTGATCGCAGGGGTAACTTCGCCCCGGTTTCGGTATGCCTTGCCACTTCGCGTGAGAGCTGAGTGCTTTGCGCTCAGCATGTCCATCGGAATTGACCCGCCGCTGACCGACCTGCATACTTTCCGACAAGGCGAGCCTGTGAGACTCGTCACTTCGGGGAGTAAAAATGAATAAAATGTTGGCCGTTTTCAACGGAACGCTGATGTCTGCCGTGTGGCTTGCGTCATCCGCGCTGGCTCAGCAACCATGCATCACCCAGAACATGGTTGTGCCGCCGGGCGCCAATACGAGCGACAACGCCGCGCCTTTCTTCATCGATACGACGGGTCTCGACTTCAAGACAACGCCGCCCACACGAGATCCATCCAACCCGAACTACCCTCATGCAAAGGAGCTTCCCGACGGCGCATTGCCGCCGTCCGGGGCCGAGGGAAATTTCATCATTGGCCCGACCCATGCGCCCGCACCCGAGACGGTCGCCAAGGAGGGTGTGCCGCGCGGCACGGTTAGCTCTTTCACGTTGTCGTCAAAGGACAGCCAGATCTACAACCCTGGCCTGATCCGCGACGACCAGGCAGGTTGCACCAACAGCTCGATCATGGTGACGACGACGGCGCCGGGCGACAAGTCGAACATGATCGTCACCACAAGTCATCCCGGCACCTGGTCGCGCACGATCGACGTCTATGTCCCGGCGGGATATGTGTCCGGCACGGAAGTGCCTTTCATCGTGATTGGCGACGGCGGCGCGGCTGCCTACAAGGATCTTGCGACCACCCTCGACAATCTCATCGCGCAGCGCCGCGTGCCGCCGATGATCGCGATCCAGGTCGGCAATGGCGGCCAGGATGCCCAGGGCAGCCAGCGTGGCCGCGAATATGACGCGGTGTCGGGCACCTACACCCAGTTCATCGAGCGCGAGGTGCTGCCGCTCGTCGAACAGCGCGCCGGGGCGAAACTCACGAAAAATCCAGACGGCCGTGCGACCATGGGTCTAAGCTCGAGCGGAGCTGCGGCCTTCACCATGGCGTGGTTTCATCCGGAGCTCTATCACCGGGTCCTGGCCTTTTCACCGACGATGGTGAACCAGCAATGGCCGCACGATCCATCGCTCCGCGGCGGCGCTTGGGAATATCACAGCGCGTGGGCAGGACCGCCAACTCCGAATCTCACCCTCAAGGCGGGTGTCCTCTCTCCGTCGGAACCGCCTGGCGTGCCACTGATCCCGAGTTCGCCCGTCAAGCCGATCCGCTTCTGGTTCTTTGTCGGTGACCAGGACCTGTTCTATCCAAACCCGGTCATCCCCGACGGCATGCATGACTGGACCTTGTCGAACGAGCTCATGGCGAAGGTGCTCGCTGACAAAGGCTACCACTACCAGTTCCTGTTCGTGCGCAACGCCAAGCACGTTGACCGCCCGACGATCGCGCAGACCCTGCCGACGGCGTTGGAATGGTTGTGGAAGGACTATCCAATTCAATAAGGGATATCGATCGGCGGTGCGCGGTCGTTTCCAGCGTGCCGCCGAGATCCGATGAGCTGGATATTCCTTTGAACAATCGTGCGATGTTCGCTCGCGCACGAGGCGGAATATTTCAATTGTAAATTCGCGATCGATCTCGAAATGATGACGTAACGAACGATCGGTAGGATCGCCTTACTGAGAGGTTTCCACGGAAGGCCATCCGCAGATGTTGGAAGGATCGTCTACGTTGATGGGCCGGCATCTGCACGTGACGAACGAGACGGGGGGAGAGTGCTCATTTCATGTTGTAAGGCGCGGACATCGCATCCAGCTCTTGTCGAACGTGGTTTGCAAGTCTCACGAGCTTTGGTCCGAGTTTCGTGAGCTTTTGCGGCGTCTGGATCGGAGATGCGCCGCCGCAATTGAAGACCAGCATGGTCCGCGTGGGAGCGTGATAAAAGGGAACGCCGACCATGTTGATCCGCGGAACCAGCACCCCGATTCCGACAAAGAAGCCTTTCTGGTGAATTTCGGCTGTGGCTTCTTCAACGCGAAGCGAGATGTCTCGCCATTCACGTGGAGTCGCTTGGCTCCGTATGTGCTGGAGAAGGGCTTCCCGCCTTTCAAACGGCAGCCCCGCAATGGACGTGAGCCCCATGACGCTGAACGCTACCGGCACACTGTATCCTACGCGTTGCGTTCGCGTTCCGCTCATGGGTTCGCCAAGAGCTGACTCAACGTAGATGACTTGCAATCCGTCCTGGACACCCAGCCCGACGTTCACTTGCTCGTCGCGAGCAAATTCGAGCATCGCCGGTCGTGCTACGGCCGGAACTTGCATGTTTCCGAGATACGAATGGCACAGCGACAGCACACCCGGTGCGACCTCGTACTTTCCCAGATCTGGAAGGTAGTTGAGGTAGCCGAGCTCCGTCATGAGCTGCGTCAAGCGAGACACGGTTGCCTTCGCCAGCCCGGTTCGAGTCGCTAATTCAGCATTCCCAAGATGCAGGTCGCCAACGTCGAACGACCTCAAGATCATCAACCCTCGGCCGAGCGCGGATTTGAGATGTATTGCCTGCCGCTCAACGAACCCTGGTAACCGCTGGAGACCTTCGACAACTTTTGGATTTGATCGCGGTCGCCCCACCGCCCGGCCGCCAGGTGACCGTGATCTCGCAAGCTTCATCTTGTTTCTTGTTTCAACCTTCCCGACGGTCAAAAATCAGCCCTCCGAGGGGCTGCAGACGGCTACAAACGATCATAACCGTCCTCATCCCCAGGAGCAAGACTGCGGCTCCTTTGC
Organism: uncultured Alphaproteobacteria bacterium; assembly: GCA_963786015.1. GTDB lineage: Bacteria > Pseudomonadota > Alphaproteobacteria > Rhizobiales > Xanthobacteraceae > Bradyrhizobium. The sequence continues at coordinate 54,719 of CAWAXO010000005.1, forward strand.
GGAAGCGTAGCCTGCCAGCCTCGCGACAGACATTGCGCGAGACGGATACGCTGGCTCCGGCGGGCTCACCGTGATCAATCACTCTCCTGCGCCATCCAGGCAGCCGCCCTTTCGCCGATCATGATGCAGGGGAAGTTGGTGTTGGCGCTGGGAATGGTCGGCATCACCGAAGCATCTGCGACACGTAGCTGAGAGATGCCGTGAACCCGTCCATGCTGATCGACCACAGCACCTGGATCGTGTGCCGGTCCCATCCGGGCCGTACCAACTGGATGAAAGTAATGGCGGACCGTGCGGCTGACATAAGCTTCCACCCAATCATCGCTGGCCAGGTTTCTTTGGACATCGTTGGCGCCATGCGTGGCCTGATCGTCCAGCACGAGGCTGCCCGCCCCAACGTTGATCATCTGCGGGTGTGCAACGAGTTGCCCCAATAGCCGGATGCCGGCGATCATCCTGCGTTTATCCTCGGGCTCAGACAGCAAGTTGAGCCGTATGAGCGGAGCGACGGCCGGATCGGCCGAGCGCAGCGTCAATGAGCCGCGCGATTCCGGCTTGACCAGCATTGCACGGAGTTTCAAGGCGGGCTGTGGCAAGATCTGCAAAAGGACGACCTGCATATCGTTGCGCTTATTGGAATCCGGCGCGGTGAACCGGCACACGGTCTGCAGAAATGGAGAATCCGTCTCGACTATTCCGGCTGGCGCAAACCAGCTCATTCCGACATGGGCATGATCAATCAGATTTTGCCCGACGCCGGGCAGCGCGGCGTGCGGTACAATCCCCAAGGTTTCCAAATGCGGCGCATGCCCAATGCCCGAACGAAGCAGTATTGCGGGCGTGCCGACTGCGCCGGCAGACAGCGTCACGCGATTGCCCGTGATGCGTTCACGGCCGTCGGCTGGTGACAATCTCGATGCCGATCGCCCGCCCGTTTTCGATGATCACGCGGTCCACGAGGGTCTCTGCCAGGATTTTCAGGTTCTTGCGGCCGCGCGCCGGCTGAAGATAGCCGATTGCCGTCGATATCCGCGTGCCGTCGGCAGCGACATTCAACGGGCCGGTCCCGACTCCCGTAGATTCCGGGTGGTTGTGATCGGCGGTCTCGGGAAAGCCAACATGTGTGCAAGCCTCGTAGAGCGCCGCCTGGGCTGGCGCGAGCTGCCCTCGAGGGGGACGGCGAACTTCGATCGGGCCACTCTGCCCGTGATGCGCGTCAACAATATCCATATCGCGCTCGATGGCGCGGAAAATGGGCTCGACGGCCCGCCAATTCCAATCCGTGTTTCCCAAATCCGACCATTCATCGTAGTCGGCTGGAATACCGCGCAAGGCAAGGCAGCCGTTGACCGCGGACGAGCCGCCAACGACTTTTCCGCGCGCGTAGTCGATGGTGCGCCCCTCGACCATCTCTGCGACGAAGCCCCAGTCGTGATCTCCCGCGAGCTGCAGACCATTCAGGATATTTCGGGGCGTCAAGCCGATGCTGGGATAGTCCGGTCCGGCCTCGACGAGGAGGACGCTGCGGCTGCCATCCTCGGACAATCGCGCGGCAATCACCGCGCCCGCCGAACCGGCACCAACTATGATTTCGTCGAACATGTCGCCACCATTGCATCTGCGGGGCCTAAAGCGCGACCGGCAGCTCGAGACCGAGCAAAGCGCGCAGTCATATAATGGAATAATATTCCATTTTATAGATTGTCAAGCGCGTGGGATCAAATGGAACTATATTCCAATTCGTATATGCATCTGGAAGCGAGGGCGAGAGCAGGGTAGGGGTGCTCCTACATCAGTTATGACGGCGTTCGGGAGTTCTCGCGACGTCCGGAAAGGAATACGCGTGACGGTGGTAGAAAAGCTAGGCGAATTCTGCATCGCAGGTGAGCTATCGGTCCGGCGCTTCGGTTTTGGGGCCATGCAACTCACAGGGCCGGGTGTCTGGGGCCCGCCGAACGATGTGCCGGGAGCACAGGCCGTACTGCGCCGCGCGATCGAGCTCGGGATCAACTTCATCGACACAGCGGATGTCTACGGCCCCGGCGACAACGAGCGATTGATACGCGACACGCTGGCGCCGTTTCCCGCCTCACTCATCATCGCCACCAAGGGCGGCATGACCCGCGAAGGGCCGGCCACTCCCGACAATCCCGGTCTCGGAGTGGACAACAGCGAGGCTCATCTCCGTCGTGCGGTCGAAGGCAGCCTGCGCGATCTCGGCGTCGAACGGATCGACCTTTTCCAGCTTCATCGGGTCGATCCCGGCGTTCCCATCGAGGAGACGATGGGCGTGCTTGTCAGGCTTCGCGAAGAGGGAAAAATCCGCCACGTCGGGCTGTCCAAAGTCGACGTCGATCAGATCGAGCGGGCGCGCACCGTCATCGAGATCGCGACGGTACAGAACGAATACAATCTTGCCAACCGCAAGGATGAAGCCGTTCTCGACGTCTGCGAGAGCCGCGGAATCGGGTTCATCCCGTTTTACCCGCTGAGGATCGGAAAGCTCGCCGAGTCCGAGGTGCTGAAGGCGATGGCCATGCGTGAGGGTGTGACACCTTCGCTGATCGCTCTGGCCTGGTTGTTCAAGAGATCGCCCGCGATTGTCGCGATTCCGGGTACGTCCTCGGTGAAGCATCTCGACGAAAATGTGGCCGCCAGCCGCGTTCACCTTTCGCCTGACGACGTAATTGCCCTGGACAGCCTTGCGCCGTGCAAACCGGGTCGCGTCGCACCGTGACGGCGGAATTACAGAAGTAACTGTTCTCCGCGGTGGCTGAAACATGCGGTGACAAAACATGTGCGAGTCTGGGACGAAGAGACCGCCGGTGGTCTCCCGTATCGTTGAAGGGTCGCCATCTATGCTGGCCGAAAAGTTCTTCTTGGTTTTGGAAACAGTCATGAGCCGCATCCATTCGGATGATGCATGCTTCATGAGCAACTCTCCCCATGTTCCCGTCGAGCTGCCAGCTCACGACTTTCTTCCGCCTCGAACCGGATGTGTCCCGCGTGCGCGAGGGTTGCCAGGGTCCCCATTGGCGGACGCGCTGGAAGAGAAGCCGCTGCGTCGAGACGTCCTGAGAAAATTGGCAGAGCTACCGGATGATCAGCGCGCTGTGTTGCTGCTCGTTGTGGTGGAAGGCCTCTCTTATTCGGCTGCCGCAAAGGTGCTCAATATTCCCATTGGCGCCGTGCTGTCGTGCCTGTCGGGCGCGCGCGAAAGGTTGCAACGGGAGATCGAAGGATGCGCTGATGCCGCCTTGAGCAACATAGTAAGGCTAAGGAGCCTGAAATGAGCCGGCCCGTCAGCGAGGAAGACCTCCATGCCTATGTGGACAAACTTCTCGAACCAGACCGGCAGGCCGAAATCGCGGCCTATCTGGCGGATCACCCGGACGCCGCACGACGGGTTGCCGCCTATTCGGCTCAACGCGAGCTGCTGCGGAGTACGCTTGCGTCGATCGCGGACGAGCCCTTGCCGCCCCAGCTTGACTTGTCGCGGATCGTCGAGGACCGGCATCGGAGACGTTTCTCGCCTGTGGGGTGGACTATCGCGGCGATGCTGTTGATCAGCCTCGGTGGTGTTGGCGGCTGGGTCGCGCGAAACGTGATGCTGGACACGCCGGGTGAACTTACCGCACTCGCCGAGGAAGCTGCGGCCTGTTTCGAGGTCTACGCCCAGGACCGCGTCCGGCCGGTCGAGCTCCGCGTGTCGGAAATCGAGCAGCTCGTGCAGTGGCTCTCCAACCGGCTGCAGCAGACGATAAAGGTGCCGGATCTGACGACAGCAGGTTACCGGCTGTTGGGGGGACGCCTGATCGCGACCTTATACGGGCCCGCAGCCATGTTCATGTATGATGATGATCGGGGCGACCGGCTGGTTGTGTTGACGCGCCCGATGGCCATGTATCGATGGCGAGTCCATGACGCCGCAATGGAAAGGCGAGGTCGCAGGATTCACCTGGGCCGACCACGGGACGGGCTACAGCCTGGTCGGCCCGTCGGCGGTGGACTCCTTGCGGCTGATCGCCAAAGAAGTGCGCAAGCAGGCGCACACGGTCTGAGCCGACGCGGCCTACGGCAATGAAGTCATGGTGCCTGCGTGTCCCCAGCGCCACGTTCCGGAGGCGAATCTTCCGTTAGCACAGCCGCAATTTGACAAAAACAGAAAATGAAATGATATTCCATTTTATGTAAAAGCGTGGCCATATTCGCTGAAATCCGAGAGATACGCCGACGATTCGTCGGAATCGCGACGCTATGAGATGCGCCACGATCTGGAAACAGTTCCGACATGAGCGTGACCGGCTATGGCGTCATTCGAATCCTCAACGTCATCGACGATCTGGTCACGCGCGCTGTCGTGACCCGCACCCTCCAACATTATGGCATGTACGTTACGTCCACTGACCGCGACAGGCTTGCACAGCATCTTAAGCGGAACGATCTCGATCTGATCATCCTGGACCTACGGCAAGCTCGTCGCGAAAAGCTCGGCCTGCTGTCCCAGATTTTGGTGGTCTCTATCCCCGTCATCATAACCGATAGCCATCGATCCGACGTCAGCGACCGGGTGGCGGCGCTTGAACTCGGCGCCGACGACTATATGACGGAGCCGATCGCTCCTCGCGAACTGGTGGCGCGGGTTCGGTCCATATTGCGGCGGCGCGGAAGAACGCGACGAGTTGAATCCGGCCGTGCTGATATTTGCGTCTATCGATTTGACGATCTGACGCTCGACTTGCGCACGCGACATTTAACGAGATCCGATGGGACGCGTATCCCCTTATCCAGTCGTGAATACGCTTTGTTGTTGGCTTTCCTCAACAGGCCGGATCGAACATTCACACGCGAGCAGCTGCTTAGAATGACCAGGCTACATCAAAACGCCACCGATCGCAGCATCGACGTGCTGGTGTTGCGGTTGCGCCGCAAATTGGAGGGGCATCCGAGAGCCCGGAGTATCATAGAAACGAAACGCGGTTTTGGGTACGCATTCAAGACAGTTATCGAGCTGCTGTGAGCACGCTTAAGAATCACACGCGGAATGAGGGCGCGCGAAATCGCTTAAACCAGCGTGAATCGGATACTGCTTGAACAATCGTGCGATATTCGCGCGGGCGCGGGCTGGGATATTTCAGCTGCAATTTCGCGTTCGATCTCGACACGATTGCGCAATGACCGATTGGCAGTATCGCCGTACCGAAGCCGTTCCGCAGAAACCCATCCTTATTTTTTGAGTCAGACCAAGAGTTTTTCGAAATGAACGCCTCTATCTGCTCTTACCAAACCATCGAGCTAGGTCCTCAGCACCAAGGCGACGTTGCCCGCTTGCTGCTGGACCTCGACCCTGCGTCGCGCGTCAGCAGGTTCAATTGTGCCGTATGCGACGCTGTTCTGATTCGTCACTCACAACAAGCGCTGATGGCAACTTGCTGGCTTGCCGGCATTTTCATAGGCGACGATCTACGCGGGATCGTTGAAGCATACGAAATGAATCCGCATGGCCTCATCGAACTGGCGTTTCTGGTCGACCGGACTTGGCGCCGCCGTCGGTTGGGCACTGCTCTCCTGGAAGCCGCAGTGCAATGGGCGGCTGAAAGCGACCGAGTCCTGTTGCGCATGGTCTTCTCGACCAACAACTGGCCAATGCGAAAGCTCGCGAGCCGCGCCCGCGCTGGGCTGGACCTGGCCTTCGATCAGGTGGTAGCCGACATCCCGATCGCGCGCGTCGCACGCGTAAGCGAACGCACGTCCGCGATGGTACGTTAAAGTGCCGAACTGGTTTCAGTTGAAACGACTTCCACCAGCAATGTTACAAGGTGGATAGAAGCTGTTCCGGCTCCGGCCGCGGGAGCAGTGAAGTTGGCCTATGACGTAAATGAAATGTCCGCGACTGATCCGGCTGCTGGTGATGGGATAGGGCTCTGAGCGAGCGATGCCGTTGAGGGGGTAACGTTTAGGGTCTCGTCACGTATAAATATCGCACGGTTATTCAAACGTTTCGAGTTCACGTTCTTGCCGCTTGAGGCTGCGGTGCTATGACAGCGTGTGAATTAGAAGCATATTGACATGTCCATCATGCGCATTGGCGCAGTCCATATCTCCAATGTGGTCGACAAGCAGGACGGGGCCGATCGTGACGTACCGCATTGTGACGTCGCGAACGCGTGATGCAAACGACACCATGCACTGGCAAAGCACGACGTCGCTGTGGTTCTGTCCACGCGAACATCCACGTCAAGATCGCTTGAAATAGTTCTGATATGAGCGAGACAGGCGATGGCGTCATTCGAATCCTTAACATAATCGAGGATCCCGTCACGCGCGCGGTCGTGACGCGTACCCTCCAACACTACGGCATGCACGTTACGTTCACGGACCGTGATAGGCTTGCACAGCATCTCCAGCGGAACGATCTCGATCTGATCATACTCGACATACGGCAAGGCCGTCGCGAAAAGCTCGGCTTGCTGTCCGAGATTCTGGCGGTCTCTATCCCCGTCATCATAACCGATAGCCATCGTTCCACCGTCGGCGACCGAGTGGCCGCACTCGAGCTCGGCGCCGACGACTATATGACGGAGCCGATCGCTCCACGCGAGCTGGTGGCGCGGGCTCGGTCCATATTGCGGCGGCGCGGGAGAGCGCGACGAGTTGAGCCGAGCCCTTCCGAAACGCGCGGCTATCAATTTGGCGATTTGACGCTCGATGTGCGCACGCGACATCTGACGAGATCCGACGGGACGCGCATCCCGCTATCTAGTCGTGAGTACGCGTTGTTGGTCGCCTTCCTCAATAAGCCGGATCGAACATTCACGCGCCACCAGCTACTAAGAATGACCAAGCTGCATCAAAACGCCACCGACCGCAGCATCGACGTGCTGGTGCTTCGGTTGCGACGAAAATTGGAAGGCGATCCGAGGGCTCAGCGCATCATAGAGACCAAGCGCGGTATCGGATACACGATGGAAATCGACGTCAAACGATTGAAGTAAGCATCTTGGATCACCGATCGATCCGTCCAAGGATGTGTCGCCAGGTCGCCGGCGCCGGGCGCGAGGGAAGGATGGTCACTTCATCAGCGCGTCCCACGCGGCGAACTTCGTCCTTGGTAGATCGGGTCGTCGATCCCTGCTCAATCCGACATAGGCGGAACATGCAGCGAAGGCGGATGGCCAAATTGAGACTTGAAGGTGCGGGTGAGATGCGCCTGGTCGGCGAAGCCACAGCGTGCGGCGACTTCTCTCATCGACACTGTTCGAGGCGTCAACAACTCGACGGCTCGCGCCAGGCGCCGCTGCAACACGAATGCGTGCGGCGCCATGCCGACCGTGTTCCGAAAAGCTCTGGCAAAGTGCGAGCGGCTGATCCCGGCCACCGCGCTGAGTTCGAGCAGCTGAAGATCGCACGCCAAATTCGCTTCGATGTAGTCGATGACGCGGCGAGCCTTCGCAGGTACTAGCACCTCGGAAAGGCTGGGTCTGATCGGACGGGAAGCGTGGCGAAGAACGATGCGATCGAACATCGCCTGTCTTATGGTGTCGAAATAGAGCTGGGTCACGGATACCCCGCGGGCTGAAATGGCCTCATATGCCTGCGCCAGGCGTGCCAGCCCGACATCGTCGGTTGACGGTACGTCGCGCAGTTCGACGATATCAGGGTTGATGAACAGCGATTCGAGGTGCGTTGCCAGAAATTCCGGCGTGAAGCTCACCGTGAGCAATTTGATCGATCCGAATCCCGTGCCGTAGACTTCCTCGTCGGGACGAGCGAACTGAATCGTGTTCGCCGGAAAAAAACCACTGTGACGGATACGCCCATTGAATCTCGCTGTGAGCTGGCAATCCATTGCATGAATGCTCAAGTGATAAAGGCCGGTCGGCTCCGCTGCCGGCGCTTCCCAGCCGCCGGACACAATCTTGTGCCGCTGTATGAATGCGAGGCCCTTCTCGGTTTCCCAGAGGTCCCGGAGGCATTCCATTGAAACGTAAGATCGAAATTTGTCTCCAAGACTTAAACCGCACCTCGAGCCAGTGGCGGCATTCGGACGGTTAGTGGCGGGAGCCCCGTGCGGGGAGGGCGGGAGCTGCGCCGAATGGGGATGCATCTTGAAGACGCGTCGTGAGCATGCGGCCTGGTCGGCGAAGCTCATCGATCGGCGTGCAGGTTGGACATGGCGAAAGCTTCAATCTCACGTGCCATCGGAGAGTGGCCGCGTGTCGGACGTCGTGTCGGACTGCTCGTCTCGGCGAAGATGCGCTTCCGCTGGCAGATAGCGAATTGTGCCTGAGCTGGTCTTGTGTCCGTAGATGCCAATTTCGACGTCACGCGCACTCCAAGGCCCCGGGGCATGGACTTACGTAGAACGGTCAGTGGGAGCGACCCTGCCAGTCCTTCAATGACGAGTTATTTCGGGATCGAAGCTGGTGTTACAATTGAAATATATGTACCCGCGCGCACACGAAATTCGCACGATTGTCCAAAGCGGCCATCATTTCGCGTCGAGACGCAAGATATTCGCTTGGCGGAGACCCGCTATGTCGGCAAATGTCTCGATATCGGCAAAGTCTTGGGGCAAAGTCTTGGGGAAAGTCTTGGGGAGAGGGCGGCTTCTGCTCCGGCCGGCAGGTCAATCGTCCCAGATTCGGTCGCCACACTTGCACTCGAACAGTCGAACCATGAGCCGTGTTCGACTGTCTCGCACCGTATGGACGAGCTGCGGGCGATCATTACAATGTCGGCAGACCACGGGTTCCTGATCATCGACCGTCAAAGGTTTACCTGAGTCAAACACGTCAATCGCCTCCGCATCACCCGAACTGGTCTTCAGCCCGAGCCTCGCGCGAAGGTGTCAAAATCCCGTAAACACACTCGTACTGGTGTCCTTTCGCTGATGAGTTGAACCTCTGTCGATCCCCTTACAGCTCAACAGATCTGATGGGTCTCAGATTGAGTTTACCGTCCCGGCGGACGATCAGCTCGTGGAACCTGGTGACCAGGATCGAACAGCCCATTCCGGTAACTGGCTCCAACGAACGTCGTCGGACGGCTGGCCCGCGGGAAAAAGTGGCAAATATTTTGGAACCGCAAAAAATCTGATGTGTTGAGGCGGTGCGCCCGCTCGGGGCGTCGGAAGCTCGTAGCGCTGTATCATCCCCGTCTGCCTCGGCACTCGGGCTTCCGGTCCCATCTGGCGTGACAGGGTAGGCTCGATGCAAGACGTGCAGGCGCAGTTGGAGAAGCTCCGGAGTGAAGCGGCGGAATGCAGGCTCATCAGCGATCTTGCGACGGACAAAAAGAAGCGGGAGCTATTCGCGCGACTGGCTGATCACCTCAGCGTCCTTGCCGCCGAGATTGCGAACGTAGTCGTTGCTCAGAACGGGATGGCCCCGATTGCCGGCAACGAAGTGCCCTGCGCCGCGAAAAGCATTCCCGAGCCATCCGCGTGATCGTTTCGCGGTCGGGACATAAGCGGAATGACGACGTGAGGCTCGCGGACCCGCGGCGTAAACTCGCTCACATCTCGGCGGACGGCGCAGGTATCGGCCGGAGCCAATGAAGCAAGTTGATCACCATGCCGACGATCACCATCGGTGCGAGCGCAATAGCCGGCATGAGCGGTGACAGCGGTTCGGGCGTGATGAATTCGAGGACCATCACGGAGACCATCCACAACGTCGCGAAGATCACCGCAAAGTCGATCGTTGGCACACGGAGCCAATAGAGGATGGCCGAGACGGCGGTGGCCGGCGCTATCGCGGCGCCAATCATGTAGACCGTGAGCTCCTTTGGCGTCACGGCATCAATCAACATCGAGGTCAAAAGCCAAAAACTCCCAAACATGGCGGCTGTATCGAACCGTCTCATGCGACGTCTCCGTGCGACAATTTTACACGGGTTTTGTCCCGCGCGCCGCCCCGACCGTCAAGGGCCTGGGGGCTGGATTACCGCTTCGAACGCGCTCTCGATCAGGAATTCTGCTGCGATTTCAGCCGCGCGATCGCGGCGACGGGGCCTCCGCCGGGCGGACCCTGATGCTCGGCTCCGCCGGACACGTAGATGGCCGTGGTTCCTGCGAGGCCGCTGATCAATCCGCCGACCGCGGCGCGGGCGTGCCGGGTGGAGCTGATATCGGTATCCTCGAGCATGGTGTGACGAAACCCGCGCACGCTGCCGTTCGGCGAGGCTTCCGCCTTGGCGAAGATGTTGACGAGCTGGCGGTCGGTCACCGTCTCGGAGCCGATGTGCAGCCCCACGCTGCTCAAGGCCTCGATCACTGCGGCGGAGTCGATGGCGTCGCGCATGACCGCGTGCCCGATCTCGAATTCGCTCGCCGACGAACCCGAATTGCCCAGCACGATGACGACGTTGCGCATCAGCTCGATGCCGGCCGATGTCGACGCCACTGACGAGAACAGATCGAACCGGCGAAGGACGTCCTCGTCGCCGATGTCGCTTTTGATCTCCCCGAGCGCGACGGCTACGCCAAGCGCCGATGCGCCGCGAGAATATCCCATCGAGCTGTACGAGCTGGTCGTAACGGTCTTGTTTCCACGCGCCAACGCCGCCTCGATGCGCTCACTCGTCAGGAGCGGGCACTTGATCTGCACGAAATGGACGTCGTCTGGATCGTCGATGGCCGCATCAGCCATGGCGGCCGTGACCGCCTTTGCCGTTTCCTGGATCTGGGCGCGGCATCCGATCTCCTCGGGCAGAAAATCGCGGGTGATGCGCCATCCCGATGCTCAGGCGTTTTCCGGCAATGCCTTCGGCCTGGCGATCGTCGACGTCGTGACGCGTAAACACCGTGATATGCGGGCTCAGGACACCTTCCGTTCCGCCGGACATCACGAAAGCGATCCGCTGTTCAACGTGGTGAGGAGGCAGATCGAGATAGGACGCCAGCGCGGCGCATAGAGCGGCAACGGCGTATTCCCTGGTGAAATCATTGACGCCGCCATTGCCCTCGGTTTTGCCGAGTATCGCAAGGATCGCCTTCGGATCGATCCCGCCCGCTTCGATCATGTCGAGCAGGCCCGAGACATCTCCGGGGCCCGCAGTGGCAATTCGAACGACGCCCACCGATGTCGTGCGCATTCAAATCCTCTCAAATCCCTCGCCCGAGGAAAGCACGTGGCGGCCGTGATCGCTACCCGCCAAAGCCTCCCTGGCGAAACGGCGCAGTCAGGATGCTCGATCGCCTAATAAAGCAGCGGCCGTGGCGCAAATCGGCGGCGCGCCTTGTCCGACGTGACCGTCGCGACGTGCCGGCGGTCGCAAAAATCGGGATATGCTCCCTTTTTCACCCATCTGTCGCACTTTTTGGCATGTCGGTTGCATTTGTTGGCGAGTAGCATGGTCCGGCACCCGAAGGTCGGTCAGGGACCTGGTGAGACAATGCGGACGTGATGCGGATGACGGCCCCAGCAGCGCTCGAGCTTGTGCAAGTGACGAAGAAGTACGGCGGCGTAACGGCTGTTGACGCGATCAACCTCAAGATCCCGGCAGGCTCCTATTGCTGTCTGCTCGGGCCATCCGGCTGCGGCAAGACATCGACGCTGCGCATGATCGCCGGCCATGAATCCGTGACATCCGGCGACATCATCGTCGGCCCCAAGAACGTGACGAACTTGCCGCCCGCCCAGCGCAGCACGGCGATGATGTTTCAGTCCTACGCCCTGTTCCCGCATCTTTCGGTGATCGACAATGTCGCCTTTGCCTTGAAGATGAAGGGCGTCGCCAAGGCGGAGCGCCATGCCGAAGCCAACAGGCTGTTGGAGCTCGTTGACATGCAGGCTTATGCGGCGCGACTGCCGGCGCAACTGTCCGGCGGCCAACAGCAGCGCGTGGCACTCGCGCGCGCCCTGATTACGTCTCCCCAGATCCTGCTGCTGGACGAGCCGCTATCGGCGCTCGACCCGTTCTTGCGGCTGCGGATGCGCGCCGAACTGAAGAAGCTGCAGCGCGAGCTCGGCATTTCCTTCATCCACGTCACGCACGGCCAGGATGAGGCCATGGCCTTGGCCAATATCGTGGTTCTGATGAACGGCGGCCGGATCGAGCAGCAGGGCTCGCCGCGCGAGATATTCAATCACCCCCGTACCGAATTCACCGCGAAATTCATTGGCGGCCACAATGTCATCGCGGCCGGCGACGAGACGTTCGCGGTCCGCGATGATCGCGTGCTGCTGCGAAGGCCGGGCGAAGCCGTCAATGGCCCGTCGATCGCAGGCACGGTTAGCGAGGTCGAATATCAGGGTACCTATGTCCGTGTCGCGGTCGCCGCCGAAGGCGGGACCGACATCTCGGCCCAGCTCACGGAAGGCCAGTTCGACGCCGCCAATTACGCCGTCGGCGAGCGTGTTGTCGTCACCTGGGACCCGACGCAGGCAAGCCTGCTGAAGGCCAGAAGTTCTGTAACCGTCCCGTCGTCTGAAAAGGCGGCTTGACACCTCGGGGAGATCATCATGAGCAAGTCTTCGAAATTCAACAATGGCGTCAGCCGTCGCACCTTGCTGAAGGGCGCGACCGGCGCGCTTGGGCTCGCCGCGGGCTCGGGCGCAATCACCGGATTTCCCTATGTCCACTCGGCCGAGCCAAAGGTCTTGCGCTATCTCGGCACGGCGGTGAATGAGGGCGATGAGATCTCGAAGAAATGTCTGGAAGATACCGGTATCAAGATCGAGTACATCACGGCAACGACCGATGACGTGACCAAGCGCGTCGTGACCCAGCCGAATTCGTTCGACGTGCTCGATACCGAATACTTCTCGCTCAAGAAGCTGATGCCGTCGGGCAACATCCTCGCGCTCGATGCCAAGAAGATCAAGGAGTTCGACAACATCACCCCGGTCTTCACCAAGGGGCAGTTGCCGAGCGGCAAGAAGATCGGCGACCAGGGCACCGCGCCATGGAAGGTGCTTTATCTCGAAGGCGCGACCTCCAAGACGTTCTCGGCCACCCCGACCGAATTCGTGACGCTGATCCCGACGGTCTATAACGCCGATACCCTCGGCATCCGGCCGGATATCATCAAGCGGCCGATCGAATCCTGGACCGAGCTGCTCAATCCGGAATTCAAGGGCAAGGCGTCGATCCTCAATATTCCGTCGATCGGCATCATGGACGCCGCGATGGTGGTCGAGGCCACCGGCCAGCATAAATATGCCGACAAGGGCAACATGACCAAGGCCGAGATCGATCTCACCATGAAGATCCTGACCGAGGCCAAGAAGGCCGGGCAATTCCGCGCGTTCTGGAAGGACTTCAACGAGTCGGTCAACCTGATGGCGTCGGGCGAAACCGTCATTCAGTCGATGTGGTCGCCGGCGGTGACCAAGGTGCGGTCGATGGGAATTCCCTGCACGTTCCAGCCGCTCAAGGAAGGCTATCGCTCGTGGGCGTCAGGGTTCTGCGTGTCGAAGGCGGTCTCGGGACCGAAGCTCGACTATGCCTATGAATTCGTGAACTGGTTCCTGTCGGGCTGGGCCGGCGCCTATCTGAACCGCCAGGGCTATTACTCCGCTGTTCTCTCGACCGCCAAGGCGAATATGAGCGCCGACGAGTGGGGCTACTGGATGGAAGGCAAGGCAGCCGTCGGCGACATCAAGGCGCCCGATGGCACCGTCCTCGAGAAGGCCGGCTCCAAGCGCGACGGCGGCTCCTACGAGGACCGCATGGGTGCGGTGGCCTGCTGGAACGCCGTCATGGACGAGAACGATTACATGGTCCGCAAGTGGAATGAATTCATCGCCGCTTGATAATCATCGCGGGACTTGCCGGCTGGTGTGTCCGGCAGGTCCCGCCCGGGTTTGACCGAGATCGGCCTTGTCCATGGTGCAGGATCGCAAATCTCTCGTCGCGTGGGTTCAGGCCGCGCCGATGATGCTGATCTTCGCTGCGTTCTTTCTGCTGCCGTTGATGTTCGTGACCATCGTCAGCGCCTGGGACTACAACGAATACGAGATGATCCCGGCCCTTCAGCCTGCGCGGCTATACCGACACGTTCGAGGGATGCATCTCCGGCTTGCCGGATCTGTGCACGATCCTGAAGACCTATGTGAAGACGCTGAAGCTGTGTCTTTTGACATGGAGCCTGACGCTTCTGATCGGTTTCACGGTCGCCTATTTTCTCGCGTTCCATGTCCGGTCCAAGACCTGGCAGATCGTGCTGACCCTGCTTTGCACGATTCCGTTCTGGACCTCGAACGTGATCCGCATGATCGCGTGGATTCCGCTGCTCGGCCGCAACGGGCTGGTGAACAAGGGCCTGCTGGGCGCGGGGGTCATCGATCGCCCGGTGGAGTGGTTGCTGTATTCGGAGTTTTCCGTCGTTCTTGCTCTCGTTCACCTCTTCACATTCTTCATGGTGGTGCCGATCTTCAATTCGCTGATCCGGATCGACAAGAGGCTGATCGAGGCCGCGCATGATGCCGGCGCCAGCGGATGGCAGACCCTGGTGAATGTCGTCATTCCGCTGGCGAAGCCCGGAATTGTCATCGGCTCGATCTTCGTGATCACGATCGTGATGGGCGATTTCATCACGATTGGCGTGATGGGCGGCCAGCAGATCGCATCCGCGGGAAAGATCATCGAGTCCCGGCTCAACGCGCTGCAATTTCCGGCGGCCGCGGCCAATGCCGTCATCCTGCTCGGCATCACCATCCTGATCATCGTGGCGCTGACGCGGATCGTGAACATCCGCAAGGAGCTGTAGCGATGGGCGAGAAGCGGCCGCGATCGTTTTATGTCCTGGCGGCGATCTTCGCGCTCTATGTGCTGTTTCTCTACGGGCCGATGATCGCGATCTACATCCTCTCCTTCCAGGGACCGGACGGCGGCCTCACATTCCCGATGAACGGCGTTTCGCTGGTGTGGTTCAGCAAGGTGTTCGCAGGCACCGGCATCGTCGATATTGGCGCGGCTTTCGTTCGGTCGCTCAAGCTCGGCTTCGTCGTCATGGTGCTGACGGTCGTCATTTCGGTGTCGGCAGGACTTGCTTTCCGTAAGACATTTCGTGGCGCGAGTTTCCTGTTCTATGTCGCCATCGCAAGCCTGATCATGCCTTCGATCATCACCTCGCTCGGCATCGCGCTGGAATTTCGCCTGCTCGACGATTTCATCAACAAGAGCGGCGTCGAGGGCTGGACCACGGCGATGGGGCTTTATACGTCCGGCCTCGGCGCGCATCTGACCTGGACCTTGCCTTTCGGCCTGCTGATCATGTTCGCGATCTTCAACCGGTTCGACGGCCGGCTGGAAGAGGCGGCGCGTGATCTCGGCGCGACGCGCTGGCAGACATTCCGCCATGTCGTGCTGCCGATCATATTGCCGTCGGTCGTTGGCATCGGCCTGTTCGGCTTCACATTGTCCTGGGACGAACTCGCGCGCTCCAGCCAGGCCATCGGATCGGTCAACACGCTGCCGCTCGAATTGCAAGGCTTGACGACGACCGTGACCAAGCCGGACATCTATGCGCTCGGAACGTTGACGAGTGCGGTGTCCTTCCTCGTCATCTTCGTCGCATTGGTCGTCATCCTCGTGCTCCAGGCGCGGCAACGGCGTCACGGCTCGGACGCGGGCAAGGGGATGGTCTGAAGCATGATCCGGAAAAGTATGTAGCGGTTTTCCCTCGCGACAAACGCGGAACGCGTTTGCGCGGAGATCATGCTCAATCAAAGACCTAAAGCGCGACGACAATTCAACCTAAACTCGTCGCGCTTTAGGGCAGGGTCATTTGGTGCCGAACATCCTGTCGCCGGCATCGCCCAGGCCCGGCACGATATAGCCGTGATCGTTCAAGCGCTCGTCGATCGCGGCCGTCCATATCGGGATGTCGGCGTGCTGCGTCTGGAATTGCGCTATTCCTTCGGGAGCCGCGAGCAGGCACACGAAACGAATGTCGGTGGCGCCTCGCGCCTTCAGAAGCGTTGCCGCGGCGCAGGCCGAGTTTCCCGTCGCCAGCATCGGGTCCATCAGGATCACCATTCGATCCGACAGATCATTCGGAGCCTTGTAGTAGTACTCCACCGCCTGCAGCGTTGTGGGATCTCGGTAAAGGCCGATATGGGCGACACGCGCCGAAGGAACGAGCGCCAGCATGCCATCGAGAAAGCCGACGCCCGCGCGCAGGATCGGTGCGAGGGTCAGCTTCTTTCCCGCGATCTTCGGTGCTTTCATGGGGGCGACCGGCGTCTGGATGTCGACAAGTTCGATGGGCAGGTCGCGCGTGACCTCGTAGCAGAGCAGCATGCCGATCTCGTTGAGAAGCTCCCGAAAGCCTTTGGTTGATTGATCGCGCTCGCGCATGAGCGTCAGCTTGTGCTGAATGAGGGGATGGTTCACGAGGTTGACGTTTCCCGTTGGCATGGGACTGATCCGCCTGGTTCGAGTGGCCGCTCTGAGACGTGTGAGCAAGAATTGAGCCGCTTATCGCACGTTGCCTCAAGACGAAGTGAGTCCGGACGGCTCCTTTTCGCTCCGTCAAGCGGGTATTGTGGTCTTCCGGACCCGACATTGCCTCGACATCTCCTTGGCCGCTCGCATGGTTGGAGTATTGTCGGGCAAGCTTGGCGAGCAGCTTGGGAGCGATCTGACAATGACAAAAGGCTCGGACCTTCTCGTCGCGGCGCTCGAGCATGAAGGTGTCGACCGTATCTTCGGTGTGCCGGGCGAAGAAAATCTCGATCTGGTCGAATCCCTGCACAACTCTGGGATCGAGTTGATCCTGACCCGGCACGAGCAGGCCGCCGCCTTCATGGCCGCCACGCATGGGCGGCTGACCGGCAAGCCCGGCGTCTGCGTGTCGACGCTGGGGCCCGGCGCGCTCAACCTGTCGACGGGAGCCGCCTACGCGTATCTGGGCGCGATGCCGATGATCATGATCACCGGCCAGAAGCCGATCATGAGCAGCCGGCAGGCGCGATTTCAGATTGTCGACGTCGTCGCGACGATGAAGCCGCTGACCAAGTTGTCGCGGCAGATCATCAGCGCGGCGAGCATTCCGACCGTGGTCCGTGACGCTTTCCGCGCCGCGATGGAAGAGCGTCCCGGGCCCGGTGCATCTGGAGCTTCCCGAGGACATCGCGGGCGCCGAGGTCGAGGCCGTGCCCGTGATCCCGATCCACCCGATCGAGATCCCGGTCGCGCATCGTGCTGCGCTCGATCGCGCCGCCGACATGATCCTGCGGGCAAAACGGCCGCTGATCATGATGGGTGCCGCGACGAGCCGGCCGAGCTCCACGCACGGCATCGCGAGCTTCGTCCGGCGGACGGGAATTCCGTTCTTCACCACCCAGATGGGGAAGGGGACCGTGCACGCGGCGGGACCAATCTGTACATGGGGACGGCTGCGCTTTCCGAGCGCGACTATGTTCACGAGGCGATCGATGCGGCGGACCTGATCGTCGCGATCGGACACGACCCGATCGAGAAGCCGCCCTTCATCATGGGCCCGAACGGCCCGCAGGTGATCCATGTCAGCTATACGCCGGCGACGGTGGAGCAGGTGTACTTTCCCAATGCCGAAGTCGTCGGCGATGTCGGCCCGAGCCTCGAACTGCTGGCCGACCGTATCGAGGGGAAGCTGCCGAATGCCGCAGCGTTGCTGCACATGCGAGAGCACATTCTCTCGCATATCGCCGATCGCGCCACCGAAAGCCGCTGGCCGCCGACGCCGCAGCGGATCGTGCATGACGTCAGGCAGGTGATGCCGGAGAACGGCATCGTCGCGCTCGACAACGGCATGTACAAGATCTGGTTCGCGCGCAACTACCGCACCCGTCTCGCCAATACGCTCCTGCTCGACAATGCGCTTGCAACCATGGGCGCCGGACTGCCGTAGCGCGATGATGGCCGCGATGCTCTATCCGGATCGTCGCGTGCTCGCGGTGTGCGGCGACGGCGGCTTCATGATGAACAGCCAGGAGCTGGAGACCGCGGTGCGGCAAAAGCTCAATCTGGTCGTGCTGATCCTCGAGGACGGCGCGTACGGCATGATCCGATGGAAGCAGGCCGTCGATCATTTTGCGGATTTCGGCCTGACCTTCGGCAATCCGGATTTCGTGCAATATGCGAAGGCGTATGGCGCGAACGGTCACCGGATCGAGACCATCGAAAGCTTCGTGCCGACGCTGGACGCCGCCTTCCAAAGCGGGCGGCCTGCACGTCATTTCGATTCCGATCGACTATTCGGAGAACGTGCGGGTGCTGGTCGATGAACTGCGACAACGTGCGTCGAAGCGGACATGATCCGGATCCGCTACTGTTCGTTTTCCGCGCGGGAGCGCTGGTGATCGTCCTTCGCTGCGGTGCGGGAGCCTGCTTGCCAAGTGAAATCGCCTGCCGTGGAACGCACCGTGCCTTGTCTCGTTGGTGATGCCGATGGCTGGCCGAGTGAATGGAGCGTACCGATGTTTTGGGTCTATTGGGACACCGCCTGGTCGATCATCCTGAGCGGCATCATGGTCGCCACGATCCTGGCTCATCCCGAGGCCGAATTCGCGGAAGCCGCGCAGCAGCGCGCGAACTCTCCGTGGCGTGCGCGAGACATGTAACGTCTCCCGGCGACGCCTTAGCCTTAGCGGAATAGCTCCGTCAGGCTTCGTTGAGTCCCGCGCCGCGGTCCGCGAGAATTTTTTCGCCTTTCGGCGTCAGCTCGAAAAGGTCTCCGTCTTTCGAGGACGCGCTTCTCGCGATCACTGTCGTGCCTGCGAACGCGTATGCAGGCATCTCAAAAGGCAGTCCGTGCGAACGCAGGGGCCCATACCGCGTGATATTTGTTGTTGCAGGGAAAGCCGTTCCCGCCACAGTGCCACAAACTCAGGCCTGTGGTTCTGGGTCCCTGCGTTCGCAGGGACGACGGAGAGAGTTGCTTGCCCGGCGTAGCTCGACCTGTCCGGCGAAGCCCGGAGGGCGTAGACGGAAGAGCGTAGACGGAAGCGTGCCACCATTTCGTCCAAGCATGCGGAGGCACGGTGGGCACGTCGCTTTGCGCCTTTGCCCACCCTACGCAGTCGTCGCTCCTCGACGAAACGATTGCATCTGTAAGACGCAAGGCGCGGTACCGCGTGAATCGTTGCCAACACGGACGTGATGTGGTGTTGCCCGCGTCTCAAGCAGAGTTGCGACTGTTGTTTCGAAAGTGCTGCGCGAAGTCTCTCGACTCGTCCGTCGCTGGATGCGATTGAAGCCACCGAATTTCCAACCGTTCGCCGGCGACCGCAGCGGCCCATGTCCCAAAGGAGGGATTGAGGCCATTGCAAGGATCGGCCGTGTGATCAGGAGACGTGGGATGCGGACGAAACGAAATGCCGGTTGGGCGATCGTCAGGGACGTGTGCGGCCTGAATCGAATTGCAGCGATCGCCATTTCGGCTTTGCTGCTTGCGCCGGCCGCAGACGCGGCTGCCGAGCCTGTGACATGCGGCCATTCGCAGGAGCCTCGCATTGTCGTGCAGCTATTGTTTGGCCGCGGCCCGGGCGATGCCGGCGGCATAACGCAAGCCGATTGGAATGGCTTTGCAGCGCAAGAACTCACGCCTCGATTTCCAGACGGATTCACCGTGATCGAGTTCGGCCGGACAATGGCTCAACCCCAAGCAGGGCGTCGTCATCAAGGAAGACAGCAAGGTTGTTGAGATCGTCCTGCCGAGCGGTACCTACGATGCGTCAAAGATCGATGCGGTGATCGATGCCTACAAGCGTCAGTTTCGGCAGCAGTCCGTAGGGCTCGTCGTTCAGACCGCGTGCGTGCGATTCTAGCGGGTGCGCGGGACTGGACGGTGGGATATCGCATGTCCGGCTTGGCAGGGCGCGCGCCGATGACCTACTCTGAGCGGAATGTCGGGGCCGCCGTTTCGGCTTCTAGCGCAGGGTGACATGCAGGGTGACATGATGGGCGAAGATCGCGGCAAGATCACCGTCGGACTCCTGTTCGGAGGGCGCTCGGCGGAACATGACGTATCGAGGGCGTCGGCCGCCAACGTGCTTCGCGCCTTGAACTCCGAGCGCTACGAGGTCGTTCTCATCGGCATCGCCCGGGACGGCCGCTGGCTCGCCTGCGACGCCGGCAATGGCGCGGGAACGGGCGCCGCCGCGCTCACGATTCCCGACGCCGCGCGCAAGCTCGCGCTGATTCCGGGAGGCGGCGGCGGACTCATGCTGTTCAATGGCGGCGGATCGAACAGCGAGGAGACGCGCGTCGATGTCGTGTTCCCGGTGCTGCACGGACCGAATGGCGAAGACGGCACGGTGCAAGGCGCACTCGAATTGGCCGGCGTGCCGTTCGTGGGCTCCGGTGTGACGGGTTCGGCGATCGGGATGGACAAGGACGTCGCCAAGCGCCTGATGCGCGATGCCGGCGTTCCCAGCGTGCCGTTCGTCACGAGCACGACGGCGGCTCCGATCGATTATGCCGCCGCGGCTGCATCGCTTGCGACGCATGACGTGTTCGTGAAACCGGCGAACATGGGATCTTCGGTCGGCGTGTCGCGCGCGCGATCGGAGGAGGAGTTCGCAAAAGCGTGCGAGCTCGCGTTCCGCTACGACCAGAAAATCCTGATCGAGAAGGCCGTGGACAGCGCGCGAGAGATCGAGTGCTCGGTGCTCGAAATGGCCGATGGTCATATCCGGGCGTCCGGGCTCGGTGAGATCGTGCCTGCGAGCAAACACGGCTTCTATTCCTATCAGGCCAAATATATCGATGCCGATGGCGCGGCGCTGCGGATCCCCGCGGAGCTGCCACCGGGACAGGCGCAGCATGTTCGCGAGCTTGCCGTCGAGACCTTTCGGCTACTCGGCTGCGAAGGCATGGCGCGGGTCGATTTCTTCGTCAGGGACGGGGAGGTCTTTGTCAACGAAGTGAACACGCTGCCGGGATTCACCCAGATCAGCATGTATCCAAAACTCTGGGAGGCAAGCGGCTTGTCGCAAGCCGACCTGATGGATGCGCTGATCGCACATGCGTTCGCGCGCCACAGTCGGCGCTCCGCGCTGAGCTTCGAGCGATAGGCACGCTGCACTGCGCGGGGCAGGGCGCATGCCGGGATGCGCCTCCGTGTGGCTGAGCTATTGCTCACGTCATGGGCATATGATCTTATGCCGCGATGGACCATGTCGGCGGCACGCCAGATCTGATCATCTTCGACTGCGACGGCGTTCTCGTCGACAGCGAGGTCCTGAGTTGCCGCTGCCTGACCGACGTGCTGGCGCGATACGGCATCGCGCTCACGCTCGATCAGGCGCTTGACCTGTTTCTCGGCCGCAGCACGTCGGCCGTGTTGCAGCACTATGCGGCATTGGGCCGTTCGATCCCCGACGATTTTCTGAGCGAGTTGGGACGCCGGGTGCGCGAGACGTTCCAGCTCTCGCTAAAACCCATCCCGGGCGTGGATGCCGTGCTGGCCGCACTTTCGACGCCGCGTTGCGTCGCATCCTCGAGCGGCCTCGATCGTGTCTCGTTTTCGCTGGCGCTGACCGGCCTTGCGTCGTTTTTCGGCGATCGTCTCTATACCTCGGAGATGGTCGCGCGCGGCAAGCCGGCGCCCGATCTGTTTCTTTATGCCGCCGACAAGATGCAGGCGAAGCCGGGCCGGACGCTGGTGATCGAGGACAGCGTCAGCGGCGTCATGGCGGCCAAGGCGGCCGGCATGACGGTCTGGGGATTTACTGGCGGCAGCCATTACCGGGCGCGCGATGGACGCGGCATATTGCAGGCCGCCGGCGCCGATCGGATTTTTGCAAGCATGCAGGACTTTTGGGTTAAGCAGTAACGGTTTCTCCGATGGCCACCGACAATGAAAAATCCCGTCTCGACGAAGCGGCGCGCGCCGGCTGGCTCTATTTCATCGCCGGCCATACCCAGGACGAGATCGCCAAGATGCTGCAGGTGTCGCGCGCCTCGGCGCAGCGGCTGGTCTCGCTGTGCCTTGCCGAGCGGCTGATCACCTTCCGGCTCGAACATCCCATCGCATCCTGCATGGAATTGGCGTCGAAACTGAAGAGCCGCTTCGATCTCGTTCATTGCGAGGTGGTGCCCGCCGATCCCGCGGCGCCGTCCACCACCGCCGGCATTGCCGAGCGTTGCGCCAGCCTGCTGGAATCCACGCTGCGCGCCGAGACGCCGGTCATCATCGCGCTCGGCACCGGCCGTGCGGTGCGCGCCGCGGTCGAGCGGGTGTCGCCGGTCGATCGGCCGGATCATCAGATCGTCTCGCTGGTCGGCAACATCTCGGCCGACGGCTCTGCGAGTTTCTTCGACACGGTCGGGCGGCTGGCCGACCGCACCGGCGCGCGGCATTATCCGATGCCCTTGCCGTTCCTGATGTCGTCGGAAGACGAGCGCGACCGGATGGTGCGTCTCGCTGCGATCGCGAAAGTGAAGGCGGTCGCCGCCAAGGCCGATCTGAGGCTGATCGGCCTCGGGCAGATGGATCAGAAGGCGCAGGTTCATGTCGACGGCTTCGTCACCCGCGAGGAGCTCTACGAGATGATGCGGCTAGGGGCGGTCGGCGAGGTGACGGGCTGGGCGTTCGACGCCAAGGGCCGCCTGATCAAGGGCGGCACCAACCGCCGGCTGACCAGCATTCCGCCCCAGGTTCCCGCCAAGGCGACGACGATCGCCGCCGCGGTCGGCGCGGCCAAGGTGCCGGCGATCCGCGCTGCACTGGCCGGCCGGCTGATCAACGGCCTGATCACCGACGAAAGCACCGCGCGCGCAATCCTCGCCTGACGATTGCTGCGAGCGCACAAACCTCCGACGCATCTGCGAACAACCGAAGGCTGCAAGCACCGGCTTGACAAGACTCGTGGCCGGTGTGAACATAAGCTCAACGCGTGGGCATATGTTCAAACGCGACCAAGGGAGGGTATCGTGAGGAAGGTTCTTGGCGTCCTGATGGGCGCGGCTGCGCTATTGGTTTCGGCTCCTTCGATCGCCGAGACGACCCTGACCATCGCCACCGTCAACAATGGCGACATGATCCGCATGCAGGGGCTCTCGAGCGAGT
Organism: uncultured Alphaproteobacteria bacterium; assembly: GCA_963786015.1. Lineage (GTDB taxonomy): Bacteria > Pseudomonadota > Alphaproteobacteria > Rhizobiales > Xanthobacteraceae > Bradyrhizobium. Next base: position 77,724 of record CAWAXO010000005.1, read on the forward strand.
TCACCAAGGCCAACCCGGATATTTCCGTCAAATGGGTGACCCTTGAAGAGAACGTGCTGCGCCAGCGCGTCACCACCGACATCGCCACCAAGGGCGGCCAGTTCGACGTCCTGACCATCGGCACCTACGAGGTTCCGATCTGGGCCAAGAAGAACTGGCTGGTGCCGCTCGACAAGCTCGGCGCCGATTACGACACCGGCGATCTGCTCCCCAAGATCAAGGATGCCGTGTCGGTCGACGGCAAGCTCTATGCCGCGCCGTTCTACGGCGAGAGCTCGATGGTGATGTATCGCACCGACCTGTTCGAGAAGGCCGGACTGAAGATGCCGGAAAGCCCGACCTGGGATTTCGTCATCGACGCCGCGAAGAAGCTGACCGACAAGTCGGCCGGCGTGTTCGGCATCTGCCTGCGCGGCAAGGCCGGCTGGGGCGAGAACATGGCGTTCCTGACCGCGATGGCCAATTCCTATGGCGCGCGCTGGTTCGACGAGAAGTGGGAGCCGCAGTTCAATACGCCGGAATGGAAAAAGACGCTCACGACCTATGTCGACCTGATGAAGGAGGCGGGCCCTCCCGGCGCGAGCTCGAACGGCTTCAATGAAAACCTCGCGCTGTTCAACTGCCGGCAAATGCGCGATGTGGATCGATGCGACCGTCGCCGCGTCCTTCGTGACCAACCCGAAGGAGTCGAAGGTCGCCGACAAGGTCGGCTTCGCGCTCGCGCCGAACACCGGGCTCGGCAAGAACGCCAACTGGCTGTGGGCCTGGAGTCTCGCGATCCCCACCGGCTCGAAGAAGGTCGAGGCGGCCGAGAAGTTCATCGCCTGGGCCACCAGCAAGGACTACACCAAGCTGGTCGCAGCGAAAGAGGGCTGGGCCAACGTGCCGCCGGGCACGCGGACCTCGCTCTACCAGAACCCGGACTATCTGAAGGTCGCACCGTTCGCGAAGCTGACGCTGGCCTCGATCGACGCGGCCGATCCGAACAAGCCGACGGTCAAGCAGGTGCCTTACGTCGGTGTCCAATATGCGGCGATCCCTGAGTTCCAGGGCATCGGCACCTCGGTCGGCCAGCAGTTCTCCGCGGCCTTGTCAGGCTCGACGAGCGTGGACGCTGCCCTTGCCGCTGCGCAATCCTCGACCGAGCGCGAAATGAAGCGCGCCGGTTACATCAAGTAGCTCGAAGTTGATCGCGCTCTCTTGACCTCGACCAACCAGCTCACTCTCCCGGGCTGAACCTACGCGGCCATCTCTCCCAGCCCCGGGATGGCCGCTTTTTTGTCCATCAAAAGGAGGCGAGGATGGCGACCCAACAGACGCAAGCGCTGGCGCGAACACTGCTGTCGCCCGCGGTTGTGCTGCTGTTCATCTGGATGATCGTCCCGCTGGCGCTCACGCTCTATTTCTCGACCCTGCATTACAGCCTGCTCGACCCGGGATCGGAGAGCTTCGTCGGCCTGGAAAACTTCCGCTACTTCCTCACCGATCCCGCCTTTCTCGCCTCGCTGCGGAACACATTGGTGCTGGTCGGCTCGGTGCTGGCGCTGACCATCCTGCTCGGCGTGCCACTCGCATTGCTGCTCGACCAGCCGGTGGTCGGCCGCAGCATCGTGCGGCTGATGGTGATCGCGCCGTTCTTCGTGATGCCGACCGTGAGCGCGCTGGTCTGGAAGAACCTCTTGATGCATCCGGTGTCCGGGCTGTTCGCCTGGCTCGCGACGGTGTTCGGCCTGACGCCGATCGACTGGTTCACCAATGCGCCGCTGCTCGCCGTGATCCTGATCGTCGCCTGGCAATGGCTGCCGTTTGCGACGCTCATTCTGCTGACCGCGCTGCAATCATTGGACGAAGAGCAGAAGGAAGCCGCCGAGATGGACGGCGCACGCGCGGTGTCGACATTCATCTACATCACGCTGCCGCACCTGGCGCGTCCCATCACCGTGGTGATCCTGATCGAGACGATCTTCCTGCTGACCGTGTTCGCCGAGATCTTCGTCACCACCGGCGGCGGCCCGGGGTTGCAGACCACCAACATCGCCTTCCTGGTCTATTCCCAGGCCCTGATCCAGTTCGACGTCGGCAGCGCCTCGGCGGGCGGGCTGGTCGCGGTGGTGATCGCCAATATCGTGGCGTTCTTCCTGGTGCGGATCGTCGGCCGCAATCTGGAGGCTTGAGCCATGGCGCGAATGGTGACCAGACAGCGCACCGTGATCTCGACCGTGGCGGCATGGCTCGCCGGCTTCGTGATCTTCTTCCCGATCCTCTGGATGGTGCTGGCGAGCTTCAAGACCGAGCTCGAAGCCTTTGCCACGCCGCCGTCGTTCCTGTTCTTCCATTGGACGACCGAGAACTACGCGACGGTGCAGGAGCGCAGCGACTACTTCCACCACGCCCTCAACTCCATCATCATCGCCGGCGGCTCGACGCTGCTCGCGATGCTGATCGCGATTCCCGCGGCCTGGTCGATGGCGTTCGCGCCCGACCAAGCGGACCAAGGACATCCTGCTCTGGATGCTGTCGACCAAGATGATGCCGCCGGTCGGCGTGCTGGTGCCGATCTATCTGATCTTCAAGACGTTCGGGCTGCTCGACACTCGCTCCGGTCTCGTCTTCATCCTCTGTCTCGGCAATCTCCCGATCGTGGTCTGGATGCTCTTCACCTATTTCAAGGAAATCCCGAAGGACATCCTGGAGGCGGCGCGCATGGACGGCGCGACCATCGGCCGTGAGCTCGTCTATGTGCTGACGCCGATGGCGGTGCCGGGGCTCGCATCGACGATGCTCTTGAACCTGATCCTGGCCTGGAACGAGGCGTTCTGGACGCTCAACCTGACGACCTTGCAGGCCGCGCCGCTCACGACGTTCATCGCGTCCTATTCGAGTCCGGAAGGCCTGTTCTGGGCAAAGCTGTCGGCGGCGTCCACGCTGGCGATCGCGCCGATCCTGGTGCTCGGCTGGTTCAGCCAGCGGCAGCTCGTGCGCGGCCTGACTTTCGGTGCGGTGAAGTAGCAGAGGCTTTAGACCATGGGTCAGATCACGCTCGAAAATGTCCAGAAATCGTTCGGCCCCGTCCACATCATCAAGGGCGCCGATCTCAACATCGACGACGGCTCGTTCGTCGTCTTTGTCGGTCCATCCGGATGCGGCAAGACCACCTTGCTGCGGCTGATCGCGGGGCTGGAGGATGTCACCGGCGGCAGCATCCTGATCGACGGCAAGAACGTCGTCGCCGTCCCGCCGGCCAAGCGCGGGCTGTCGATGGTGTTCCAGTCCTACGCGCTCTATCCGCATATGAGCGTGCGCGGCAACATCGCCTTCGGCCTGAAGATGGCCGGGCTGCCGAAGGACGAGATCAATAAGAAAGTGGAGGCCGCGGCCGCGACGCTGAACCTGACGCCTTATCTGGACCGCAAGCCGCGGGAACTCTCCGGCGGCCAGCGCCAGCGTGTCGCGATCGGCCGCGCCATCGTGCGCGAGCCCAAGGCGTTCCTGTTCGACGAGCCGCTGTCCAATCTCGACGCCGCGCTGCGCGTGCAGATGCGGATGGAGGTCACGCGGCTGCAGAAGCAGCTCGGCACCACGGCCATCTATGTCACCCACGATCAGGTCGAAGCCATGACCATGGCGGATAAGATCGTGGTGCTAAACGCCGGAAAGATCGAGCAATATGGCTCGCCGCTCGAGCTTTACGAGAAGCCGGCCAACCTGTTCGTCGCCGGCTTCATCGGCTCGCCGAAGATGAATTTCGTCACCGGCGAGGCTGCGAAGAAGCACGGCGCGCCGACCATCGGGGTGCGGCCGGAGCATCTCAAGATCGAGCGCGACGGGCAGGGATGGCCCGGCAAGGTGATGGTCGCCGAGCATCTCGGCAGCGACACGTTTCTCTATGTCGATGCCGGCCCGATCGGAACGCTCACGGCGCGGTCCATCGGCGAAATGGGCGTGACCACGGGCGACCGGATCACGCTGACGCCAGATCCCTCGCGCATCCATCGCTTCGACGACGCCGGCAATACGATTCGCGCATGAGACGTTGCGCCCGCGCAGGCGCAACGCAAGAGACAAGGAAAACCAGCATGTACCTGGAAAAATTCAAGCTGAACGGCAGGACCGCCGTCATCACCGGGGCGGGGCAGGGGATTGGGCTGGCCTGCGCCGAGGCGCTGGCCGAGGCGGGCGCCAAGGTCGTGATCGCCGACCGCGACGCGAAATTCGCCGATAGCGCCAGGGCCGAGCTGAAGTCGAAGGGTTACGATGCCGACATCGCGATCATGGACGTGACGGACCCGCAGCGGGTGACCGAGGTCGCGGACGATCTGGTGTCCCGCTATGGCAAGGTCGACATTCTCGTCAACAATGCAGGCATCGCGCGCAGCGAGACGCCGGCGGAGACCGTCACCGACGAGCATTGGCTGAACGTGGTCGACGTCAACCTGAACGGAACCTTCTGGTGCTGCCGCGCTTTCGGCAAGCACATGCTGACGGCCAAATCCGGCAATATCGTCAATGTCGGCTCGATGTCGGGGTTCATCGTCAACAAGCCTCAGGAGCAATGCTTCTACAACGCCTCCAAAGCTGCGGTGCACCATCTGACCAAGTCGCTGGCCGCCGAGTGGGGCGCGCGCGGCGTCCGCGTCAATGCCGTAGCGCCGACCTATATCGAGACCCCGCTGAACGCCTTCGTCAAAAGCAATCCCCGCATGTACGATGCCTGGATCGGCGGTACGCCGATGGCGCGGATGGGGCAGGTCGACGAGATCGCCTCCGTCGTCCTGTTCCTGGCCTCGGAGGCCGCGAGCCTGATGACGGGAAGCATCGTTGTTGTCGATGGCGGCTACACTTGCTGGTAAGCTCGCGTCGTAACTGACGGGAGCGGACATGCGCCAGGCTTATATCGGCGTCGATGTCGGGACATCGAGCACGCGCGCGGGCATTTTCGACGAGACGGGCAACCTGCTGGCGGCTGCGCGGCATCCGATCACGATCTGGCAGGAAGCGGGCGACATCGTCGAGCAGTCGTCGGCGGACATCTGGGCCGCCTGCGTCGCCTCGGTGCGCGCCGCGATGGCCGAGGCGGCAATCGCGCCTGAACTGGTGAAGGGCATCGGCTTCGACGCCACCTGTTCGCTGGTCGTTCTCGACAAGCGCGGTGAGCCGCTCACCGTCAGCGGGTCCGGTGACAACAGGCGCAATGTCATCGTCTGGATGGATCACCGCGCGATCGAGGAGACGCGCCGGATCAACGAGACCCGGGACGATGTGCTGCGCTATGTCGGCGGCTCCATCTCGCCCGAGATGGAGATGCCGAAGCTGCTCTGGCTGAAGCGGCACCTCGCGACGAGCTTCGACGCCGCAGGCCATTTCTTCGATCTCGCCGACTATCTCACCTGGCGCGCGACCGGATCGCTGGCGCGCTCGATGTGCACGGTGACCTGCAAGTGGAATTATCTCGCCCATGAGCGGCGCTGGAGCGCGCCCTATTTCAAGCGCATCGGGCTCGAGGATTTCGTCACGGAGGACTTCGCCCGGATCGGCACGGATATCGTGGCGCCGGGCTCGCCGCTCGGCGCCGGGCTTTCGCCATCCGCCGCGCGGGATCTCGGACTGGTCGCGGGCACGCCGGTCGGCGCGGCGCTGATCGATGCGCATGCCGGCGGCATCGGGGCGATCGGCGGACGCGACGCTGCGGGCTCCGACGTCAATGCCTGCGACCGCCTGGCCTATATCATGGGCACCTCGGCCTGCATCATGGCAACGACGGTCGATCCCTGCTTCGTGCCCGGCGTGTGGGGACCTTATTATTCCGGCATGGTGCCGGGCTTCTGGCTCAACGAAGGCGGTCAGTCCGCCGCTGGCGCCGCGATCGATCATCTGCTGCGCTCGCATCCGGCCTATGTGGAGGTGAGCGCGGCGGCGCGCAGCGCCGGCACGGATATCATCGAATTCCTGGAAAAGCGCATCATGGCGCGCGTCGAAAATGCCGGCGCGGCGGCGCTGCTGGCGCGGGATATTCATATTCTGCCGGAATTTCTCGGCAATCGTTCGCCTTATGCCGATCCGGACTCGCGCGCGGTGATCGCCGGGCTCGACCTCGACGCCGATATCGGCGCGATGGAGCGGCTGTTCGTGGCGGGGCTCTGCGGGCTCGCCTATGGCCTTAGCCGATGTGATCGACGCGTTTGCCGCCAACGGCGTCGGCAGCAGTGTCGTCGTGATGGCGGGCGGCGCCGCGCGCAGCCCTCTGGTTCGCCAGATCATGGCGGATACCACCGGGCTCGTCGTGGCGTTGCCGCGCACGCAGGAGCCGGTGCTGCTTGGAGCTGCGATGCTCGGGGCCGTTGCCAGCGGCGCTTTCCAGTCGATCGGCGAGACCATGGCCTCGATGTCGGCGCTGGGCCGGCTGAGCGATCCGACCGCGCCGGCGCTATCAGCGTTTCATCGCAGGAAGCGGGACGTGCACGGGCTGTTGCGCGCGCTCGATCGCAACAGCCGTGAGATGATGCGGAGCCTCGAGACGGGAGGCCGCCGATGATCCTCACCTGCGGGGACGCGCTGATCGACTTCGTGCCGGGCAAGGCGGCCGACGGGCGCGAGGCGCTGATCCCGATGGTGGGCGGCTCGTGTCTCAACGTCGCGGTCGGGCTGGCGCGACTGGAAGTCCCGACCGGCTTTGTCGGCGGCATCTCGACCGACCTGTTCGGCAGCATGATCGCCGATCACGCCGTCCGCATCGCATGTCGACCTGCGTTATGCGACCCGTGGCGAGGACCAGACCACGCTCGCCTTTGTCCGCATGGTGGCGGGCGAGTCACACTACGCCTTCTATGACGCTGCGACCGCCTCGCGGAATTGGACGTATCGTCAGCCAACGATTCCGTTTGACACGATCGCGGCGGTCCATATCGGCTCGACCACGCTGGTCCACGATCAGGGCGCGGCCGAGACAAGCGCGATGATCGCCGACGCGGCGCAATTCGCGACGATCTCCTTCGATCCGAACTGCCGCCCAAACCTCGTGAAGGACAAGAATGCCTATCGCGCGCGGATGGATGCGTTCGCGGGCCGCGCCGACGTCATCAAGATGTCGGATGTCGACTTCGACTACCTCCATGGCGGAGACAGTTACGCGGCCAAGGCCGATGCGTTGCTTGCGGGCGGCTGCAGCCTGTTCGTCGTCACGCGCGGCACCAAAGGCGCTCAGGCCTGGCATAAAGGTGCCGGCGCCATCGAGGTCGCGGCGCCGGCCGTGGACGTCGTGGACACGATCGGCGCTGGTGACAGCTTTCAGGCAGCCTTGCTGTTCGCGCTTCATGCGCTCGGCCGGATCGGAAAGGACAAACTCGCAGGCATGAGCCGGGACGAATTGCGTCGCGCGCTGTCGTTCGCCGCGACGTGCGCCGCCGTGACCTGCACGCGCCCCGGCGCCGACCCGCCGCGCCTCGCCGAAGTGTCCGGACGTTGGGACGACCTCCGCAGCGCCCCCGAATGAGCAGCAGGGCATGCGCAATCTCGCGCATCTCGACTCTCTCCCTGCGACGCAGGGATCCATACCGCGGACATCTCTGCCGGAGAGACGCCCGCGGTCTGCCCAAATCCGGCCTGTGGTTATGGATCCTGCCTCGCGGCGAAGCGCATCATGGTGAGGGAGCACTAGCGTCGTCTTGGGCTCTCGGCCCGCAAGATCGCTACAGGGATGTGCATATCTGCGCAAGAGCGGGGAGCGGGAGTGCACCTGCGCGAACGCGAGCGTGCAGGGCGATCACTCTCTCTGCCGCCATGTCGATGGCGAGTGGCAGGTATCTTTTTGACGCTCGTGGCCTAATTCGGAATGCATGGTACCGTGCATTTACCGGGACGGCATTTCCGTCCCGCATTTGGGGGCATGTCATGAGATTGTCGTCAAGCTTTATCGCGCCTTCAGCCGCCGCTGTCTTGTCAACTGTCTTGCTGTGCGGCCCGGCAGCGTCGCAAACCGCAACAGGCGCCGCCGCCCCGCTTCCTTCCATCACGGTCGAGGCGCCGAAGCAGGTGGCAAGGCCACATAGGCCGAAGCAGGTCGCAAACACAGCGGCATCTCGCCGGACACCGTCAACCGCGCAAACGTCAACCGCTCAAACGCCATCGCCAGATTCAGTATTGGGGAGGATTTCCAAGCTGGAGAAAGTCGCCAGCAATTGCAACGGTGGTTGCGAATCAAGCCTTCCACACGGCAAAGACCCTTGGGTTGGGTGTAGCGAGTCGGGGGGCGGACAAACAACCGGACCTTTCTCGGCAACGTGCAGAGACAACCTCAACTACAAATCCTACGTGGATTGCGTCGAGACCAAAATATTCTTGGGCGAGTACCGAAATAGAGCCTGGTGGGTTTGTAGCAGCCTGCAGGCCGCCGGGAAGTTTCAAGTCGCCGAACTCAAGCGACCGAGACAGCCGCACTAAAGCTCGCGCGGAATTGCAGGTCCGCGGATGGTTCGGCGACATCCTCGATTTCATCCTGACGTTTGACGCGGCCTATGCATCAGATCTGTTCTGACGCGCAATGGTGCGCGTTGGGCGAGCATGTGCTGTCACACTGCGGCGTCGAGCGCGATGCCTTCGGCGCTCCAAAGTTCAGGAAATCGACCGGAATGCCGGCGTTCACCCTCCGCGACCATGACGTCGAGGAGTTCGTAGGCTGGTCCGCCGATATGGCGCGACCGCGGCCGGCGTGCAAGCGATGATCGACGCGGCTGCGCAGGGCCGGATCATCGTCGCGGCCGACATTGATTTCGCATGCGGCAACTGCGCAAGATGAACTGGTTTGTTTGATCCGTCATTTCCCCCTGTAGGCGGGATACGGAGTCCTGTATCCACCGAATCGCTGTCCTAATGCGGATTGGGCGAGCTTTTCCTACGCTTGTAACCCGATTTGCTTGGTCCCGCCTTCGGTTTGCCACGCCCCCGGATCACCGATTGATGGGTTGAACAGATCAGAAAGCAGTGTCGTGGCTTCATTTCTTGGCGATATCAGCGATATTCGATCTCCTGGCGAACTAAACTTGGCCGACGAAAGCGCCGACATATCGTCGAAGCATTTCTCTGAATACCTGGGCGAGGCCAGACCCGGCGAAGAAAGCCGCTCTGGAACACCGACGCCGACAGCCAGGACGCCGACAGCTAGGACGCCGACAGCCGGGACGTCTGTGCCCGGGCCGCCGGCCGCTGGTAGCACTGGTCCGTACCGCTATGAAGCAACGCCGCCCATCCTGCGTCTGCAGCCAGCTCAAGTACCAGACGCGGTCCAGCAGTTTCAGGCAAGCGTTGAGGCATTCGTGACGTACAGAGATGGGCACGCCATGCTCGACCCGGCCAACGAAGACGGAAAAGTTGAAACACCGCTCCAAGTATGGAGCTTGCGCAACGCGAAGACAAATGACGTCAGCCGCGATTTCGAAATGGATGCCCGGCTCGCTCAGCAATCTGAAATGCGCGTACCCGGCAACAGCAGCAGTCCGTCCGACCACTTCTTTGCCTACCAACTGGGAGATACGCCAGTTGCCCTCATGTCTGTCCGCCAACATCCCGACCGGACGACTGTAGAAAATCTGACAACTCACCCCGGTTCAAAAGGCGCTGGAGAAACCATGATGGAGAGAGCCGTCAACAACTCGGACATCGCGAATCATCAAGGCGTTCTTTACCTCAAAAGCCTGATGGGGTCTGAGGGCTTTTATGACAAGCTGGGCTTCCAACGCACGCCCGAAGCCACGGACGACGAGATCCAGATGAAGCTCAATCCGTCAGCCAGTCAGCATTGGATCAAAAAAAAGGACGGCACCTGGAGCCTGAGCGAAAACAAGAGGAAGAATTACCTTCGAAGCGACGAAACCTAGGCTTCTGAAGCGCGATTCCGAATGCGCGGGCGCTGAGAAACGCAAAGCGGCAGACCCTAAGCGCGACCACAGGAACGCGTAGCGGGCGCTTGCCAAAGCCGAGGCTATGCCTGCTTGATTTCTTTGACTAGGCATTGACGACATGGGCGAAACGGAAGAACTTGCCGATGAGGTAAAACACTTCATCGTGCAAGGGCTCGCGTGCTTCCAGGCACCCTCCGAGGTCGTCGCCGTGGTCAAGGACGAATATGGGCTAACGGTCAATCAGCGTGATAAACTCCCCAATGCTCTCAACGGCAGCGTAGGCAATTGGTGGCGAACCGTGCCCGTCGGGCAAAATGCTTCGCTGGCGGCCGATGTCATTGGGCCGATGCCGGATTTGGACGACAAGATCGGCTGCGCGCAAAAGCGAATTGTGCTCGTGCCTTCAACGCGATTCCACTCGTCCAGTCCTTTCGCGAAAAATATTCCGCTTGGCGTGTCGGGCAAATCAGCCGCATCGTTCCGCGTATCCCGCCTCGTGAAGAGGGGCGTATCGCGATCGTCACGAACGTGGAGGCGGGGAGCGGTGGCCGCGAGACATCGCAGCATTCTTTTTCAGAGTGCGGACGAACGATGCTTCGCGGACGGCCAAGCCGTGTGGTCCTGGCGCCCCAAGGCCGGCGCTAAGGTTGCTGGGCTCAATGAGTCCGACGACCGACGGTGACAACAAAGTCCGGTCACCGGGGAGAGCACGGAGTAAGCCGTCAAACCATTGCGCAGGGAAGGCCGGGTATGTCCGGCTGAGCCTGTGGTTCCTGCCCCGTGCATTTTTTACGCACGGGGGCCATGGGTATCAGTCGATACCCGGTCTTCCCTGCGCCCTCTCATTGAGGAGGGTCTCGATGGGTCAAGCTCGGACGCGCATGCGCTGCGAGACTGCTCCCGCATGCGCGCCGCTGCCTAAAACATCGGCAAGGCCTGCGGCAGTCCTGCTAGGCGCCGAGCCGAGCTTGCCTCAGCGGCCCCGAGGTCGTTGCATGATCTTGATGACAGCGCCGTTGGCCACCGGCATCGGCAGAAATTCGCGATCTTTCCGCGGCTTACGAACAGAAGTCGCGACAGGAGGGGAGCCCCGCGCAATTGCATGACCAATCCTTCAGCCATGGCATGAACATTGCTCGCTTATGCGGCATCGTTCGCATTGGAAATCCTGCATGCTGACCCGTCGTCATTTGCTCGCTGCCGCCGCGCTGGCAGCGCCCGCCTTGGTTGCCAGAACATCGCTCGGCCAGACACTTCGCAAGGTGAAGTTGGGCACCGCCTTCACCACCACCACGAACGCGATGTTCCTGATGCCGGAGCTCTTGAAGCCGGAGGGCATCGAGGCCGAGATCATCACCTTCCCGAGCCTGGTGCAGCGGATGCAGGCCGTTGCATCCGGCTCGGTCGATGTCGGCAATGGCGGGCTGTCCGCCACCATGCAGATCGCCACCAAGGGCTTTCCGATGGCCGTGCTGGCCGATGGCTGCGATGGCGGCTGGATGCTGCTGGCCAAGCCGTCGATCACCAGCATGGCCGAGCTCGCCGGCAAGAAGATCGCCGTGCAGAACGGCTCGATCGGTCTGGTCAGCCTGAACTGGAAGCTTCAGCACGAAGGCCTGACCGACAAGGTCGAGCTGCTCTATCTCGACAATCAGGACATGCCGGTGCCGCTTGCGCGCGGCGACGTCGACGCGATCTGCTGCTTCGAGCCCTACGTGACATTTGCCGAGCTGAACGGTTTCGGCAAGAAGCTGTGGGTGCCGTATGACACGCCGATGGGGAAGACCAATCTGGGCTTCGTGGCCAGCATCCCCTTCATCAAGAAGGAGCCGGAGCTGACCAAGACGCTGGTGCAGGCGCATGTGAAAGCCACCAACACGATGCGCGACAATCCCAAGATCGCGGTCGAGACGACCATCAAGCAGTTCAACATGAGCCCGGAAGTGGCCGAGGCCTCCGCCAAGAATCTGTTCTTCTCGGCCGACAGCGGCGATGGCTTTCAGCAGGGCCTGAAAGCGCTGGCCGGCATGATGATCGCCAACAAGATGCTCGATACCGAGCCGAAATGGGATGAGTTCATCAACACCAGTTTCATCTGATGCGGCTCGGCGCGTTCGTCGGGCTGGTCCCGATCATAGGGTTGCTGGCGCTGTGGCAGATCGCCGTGGCGGCGCATCTCTATCCGCCGGTGCTGCTGCCGCCGCCCGCCAAGGTGGCCGGCGCGTTTGCGCTCTATGGACAGTCGATCGCCACCAACACCTTGGCGAGCGTCACCCGCGTGCTGATCGGCGTCGGCCTGGCATTTTGCGTCGCGGTGCCGTCGGGCCTGTTGATCGGACGCTATCCGGCGCTGGACCGGCTGTTCGACTGGTCGATCCAGACCTTCCGTTCGGTGCCGCCGATCTCGCTGATCCCGATGGCCATGCTGTTCTTCGGCATCGGTGACACGCCGGCCATCGTGCTGATCTTCCTGTCCGGCCTGTGGCCGCTGCTGTTGAACACCATCTTCGGCGTGCGCGGCATCGAGCGCACGATGCTGAAGGTCGCGACCGCAGCCGGCGCGAGCGAGGCGTTGATCCTGCGCGACATCATCTGGCCGGCCGCGCTGCCCAACATCTTCACCGGCCTGCGGCTGGCCGTCGGTGGCGGCTGGCTCACGGTCGTGACGGCGGAGATGATCGCGGTGAAGTCGGGGCTTGGCTACATGATCCTGAATGCGCAGATGACGTTTCGCGCCGAACTCGTCTTTGCCGGCATCTTCGTGATCGGCGCGATCGGGCTGCTCGGCGATTTCGCCGTGCGCAAGCTGCGCCAGCGCGCCTGTTCGTGGCAGGAGGGGCTGACGGCCGAGCCCAATTGAACAGCTTCATCGAATGCATCGAGGTCAGCAAGATCTATCGCGGCCGCACCGGGGATGTCGAGGCGCTGCGCGACATCTCGATCCGCTGCGCGCCGGGTGAATTCGTCTGTTTGCTGGGGTTATCCGGCTGCGGCAAGAGCACGCTGTTGCAGATGATCGCGGGGCTCGAGACGCCGAGCAAAGGATATATCATCGTCGATGGCCGCGAGCTGGACGGCCCGTCGCGCGCGACCAGCATCGTGTTCCAGGATCACGGCCTGTTCCCCTGGCTGAACGTGCGCGCCAACGTCGAGTTCAACATGAAGGCACGCGGCATCGCCGCAGCCGAGCGGCGCACGCGCGCCGAGGAGATGCTGGCGATGACGGGGCTGTCGGCGTTCGCCACGCGCTATCCGCATGAATTGTCGGGCGGCATGCGCCAGCGCGTCGGCATCGCAAGAGCGCTGACCACCAGGCCGCGCGGGCTGTTGATGGACGAGCCGTTCGGCGCGCTGGATGCGCAGACGCGCGGCCGACTGCAATCCGAGCTTCTCGATATCTGGGCCTCGCAACGCACCACGGTGCTGTTCGTGACGCACAGCATCGACGAGGCGGTGTTCCTTGCCGACCGCGTCCTGGTGTTCACGCCGCGTCCCGGCCGCCTGTCGGCGGATGTGACGGTGGATCTGCCTCGTCCGCGCGATCCGCGCAGCGAGGGCTTTGCGGAAGTTGCGCGGGGGCTGCGCGCGGCACTTGGCATCGATGGTGGTTCGGAGTGAGACTAGCGTTCCACCATCAAAGACCGAAACGGAGCTGACCATGGCGTTTGCCACCACCGATGACGGCGTGAAGCTGCACTATGAGGAAACCGGCAGCGGTGCGCCGATCATCTTCGTCCACGAATTCGCCGGCGATCATCGGAGCTGGGAACAGCAGCTTCAGCATTTCGGCCGGCGCTACCGCGCCATCGCCTATGCCGCGCGCGGCTATCCGCCGTCGGACGTGCCGGAGAACCCATCGTCCTATAGCCAGAACCGCGCGGCCGACGACATTCTTTCGCGTGCTCGATCATCTCAAGATCGACAAGGCGCATGTCTGCGGCCTCTCGATGGGCGGTTTCGCGACGCTGCATTTCGGCTTCCGCCATCCGTCGCGCGCGTTGTCATTGTGCGTGGCCGGCTGCGGCTATGGCTCCGAACCGGATATGCGGGAGAAATTTCGCGCCGAGGCCGATGCGGTGGTGGCGTCACTGCGGGCCGATGGCATGGCTGTCTTTGCCGAGCGTTATGCCTACGGGCCGACCCGCGTGCAGTTCGAGGCAAAGGACCCGCGCGGTTTCGCGGTGTTCAAGAGGCGCTGGCCGAGCATTCGGCGCTCGGGGCCGCCAACACGCAGCTCGGCTGCCAGAAGGAGCGGCCGTCGCTGTATGATCTGCAGAAGGAGATGGCCGGCCTCATTGTGCCGACGCTGATCCTCACCGGCGACGAGGACTGGCCCTGTCTTGCGCCGGGCCTGCTGATGAAGCGCACCATCCCGTCGGCGGCGCTCGCGGTCATGCCCAATTGCGGGCACACCATCAATCTCGAGGCGCCGGCCATGTTCAACGGCATCCTCGGCGACTTCATCGCCCAGGTCGATGCCGGCCGCTGGCCGATGCGTGACCCGCGCGCCATGTCGGCCTCCATCACCGGCATTCGCTGATGACGGGTGTTTGATCTGAATCAAGCCTCGGAGCGCAGGAGAGTCGCAACACGTGGCGGATCGGTGCAGGGTTGGGGGGCATGCACGGCAGTTGATCGAGAGGAGAAATGCCATGCTTCGATACGCTCTCATTATTCTAGCAGCCGTCGTGCTGGTTTGCGCGACGTTGGTTCCGGATGACGCGCTGGCCCGCGGCGGCCGAGGTGGAGGCGGCTTCCGAGGTGGAGGCGGTGGGTTCCATGGCGGCGGTTTCCGCGGCGGCGGGCGGTGCATGCCGGGCGTTAGCGGCGGAGCCGGACGCTATGCCGTGGCGGGACGCGGACGTTACGCGGGCCGTGCTGTCGCGGGTTACCGGGGCGGCTATTATCGTCCGGGTTGGGGCGGCGCAGCCCTTGGTGCCGCCGCAGTTGGAGCCGCGGCGGCGGGAGCTTATGGTTATTATAACAACGGCTATAACAACAATGGCTGCTACTACGGCTCCTACGGTCAGTGGACCTGCCCTAACCAGTACGGCTACTGACGAACGCGTCGGGACGGCAGCGAAGCAGAAGCTGTCGTCCCGCAAAGTCAGATCCGGGTTGACCGAACTACCATCCGGAATAGGGATAATAATAGGGACGCGGGATAGGGGCGGACGTAGACGTAGCCCGCATGCTAGACGAGCTTCAACACCAGATGTCTCACCTGAGGATCGTGTGCGGTGCGGGAACGGAAACCCAATCGACCGAACAGGCTGAGCATCGCGGTGTTGTCCGGCAAGACGTCCGCTGCCAGTTCTTTCAGTCCGGCGTCTCGCGCGAGTTCAATCACATGCCGCAGGAGTGCCGAGCCGATACCTTTTCCCTGATAGGCATCGACCACGACGAAGGCGAGTTCCGCGACACCTACCTCGGTTACGATGTAACGACCGCCACCTGCGATCACGGGGTGGCCGTTTTCCTCCACTTCCGCGACCAGCGCGACGTGGTTACGGAAATCGATGTCGATGAAGAACGAGATTTCTTTTTCGGAAAAACCGCGCTTCGGAGCAAAGAAGCGGCGTTGCAGTGAGTGGGCACTGGTTCGTCCGATCGCCGCGAGCATGTCCTCGCGATCGTCCGGTTGAAGGGCGCGGATCTCGACCGAACTGCCGTCGCGCAGGCGCTCGACCAAGGAATAGTCGGCTGCTCCGGGCATGCTGCATCATTCACGTGTTTGAAGCGGCGTGATGCCGTGAGAGGCTCGAAAGCGACATGAGCGCGGGGAAAACGGGCTCGGCTTGATTTGGATCAAGACTGCCGGAGTTCGTCGTACCGCGAGCGAGATGAGGTCGCGATCGCGGCCTTGACCTATGTCAAAGCTACCCGTCGAGCCCCGTCCCATGCTGCGGTCCGGGCGACGAAACGAGAAGAGATTTCAGCATGTCGAACGACAAGCAGACGAGTCTCGAATAATGCTCCCGACGGGCTTCTGGCGTCCGCCTTCGAATACCTTGTCGATGCAGGCCAGCGGAGCGCGCTGTTCCTGGACGTCATGCGACAGCGCGGCGTTCAGTATCGCGAGCATCTTTCTGAAGATGCGCCAAATGTCCTCAACTATGCCGTCGAACTGATCGCCGACGGCAGACACCTCAAGCGGCCCGTCAACTATGGTCTCGTGCGCATCACGCCTCCAGCGGGCGTGGAGATCGATCAGACGCGTCGTCCCTTCGTCGTCGTTGATCCGCGTGCCGGCCACGGGCCGGGGATTGGCGAATTCAAAGCCGATAGCGAGATCGGCGTTGCCATGCGGGCTGGCCATCCCTGCTACTTCATTGGTTTTCTGCCTGAGCCGGTGCCCGGCCAGACGATCGAGGATATCGCGCGAGCCGAGGCGGTGTTTGTCGAGCGGGTGATTGCGCTGCATCCCCAGGCCGACGGCAAGCCCTGCGTGATCGGAAACTGTCAGGCCGGCTGGGCCGTGATGATGCTGGCGGCGCTCCGTCCCGAGCTGTTCGGACCGCTCATCATCGCAGGCGCTCCGCTGTCATATTGGGCCGGTGTCCGGGGCAAGAATCCGATGCGCTATTCGGGCGGATTGCTCGGCGGAAGCTGGCTGACGGCGCTGACCAGCGATCTCGGCGGCGGTAAGTTCGACGGCGCATGGCTGGTTCAGAATTTCGAGAACATGAACCCCTCGAACACGCTCTGGACCAAGCAGTATAATGTCTATTCCAAGGTCGATACCGAAGCGGAGCGCTATCTCGAATTCGAGCGCTGGTGGGGCGGCCATGTGAACCTCAATGCCGATGAGATCCAGTTCATTGTCGATGAGCTCTTTGTCGGCAACAATCTGGCTGCAGGGCGCATCAAGACCTCCGATGGCGAAGTGATCGACCTGCGTAACATCCGTTCGCCCATCGTCGTGTTCTGCTCGAAAGGCGACAATATCACGCCTCCACAACAGGCGCTTGGGTGGGTGCTCGATCTCTATCGGGATGTCGACGAGATCAGGGCCTACGGACAGACGATCGTCTACACGGTCCACGAGACCGTCGGTCATCTCGGAATTTTTGTCTCCGGCGGTGTCGCAAAGAAGGAGCACAGCGAATTTTCGAGCAACATCGATCTGATCGACGTGCTGCCGCCAGGACTGTACGAAGCGACATTCACTGCCAAATCCGCCGACACCATCGGCGCCGACCTTGCCGCCGGCCAGTGGATCATGCGTTGCGAGCAGCGATCGCTCGATGACATCCGCGCGATGGGTGGAAACAACGCTGATGATGAACGGCGATTTGCAGCGGCGGCGCGGGTCTCCGAGATCAATCTCGCGGCGTATCGCCAGTTCATGCAGCCATGGGTCAAGGCTCTCGCCAACCCGCAAATGGCGGAGTGGATGCAGAGGCTTCATCCGTTGCGTCTGCAATATGAGATTCTCGCAGGCGACAATCCGGCGACGAAAGCGATCGCAGAGACGGCCGAGAACATCCATGAGCACCGGAAGCCGGCGGCGGCTACCAATCCATTCCTGGCCCTTCAGGAAGCGATGTCCAAAAATATCGTTCGCACGCTTGATAGTTGGCGCGACGCGCAGGAAACGATGAGCGAGGCGACGTTCCTCGCGGTCTACGGCTCGCCGGTGCTTCAGGCTGCTGTCGGAGTCGATCCGCAATCCGATCCGTCGCCGAAGCCGGAAATGTCGGTCGACTACCGCAAACGATTGGATACGCGCATCGCGGAGCTGAAAGCGGGCGTCGAAAAAGGCGGTCTCAGGGAATGCGTCATTCGTGGGCTGCTCTATGTCGGGATGGCGCGCGGCATGGTCGATGAGCGAAGCGTGGAGGCCCTGCGCCGGCTCCGGAAGGACGACGTGGGGCAACGGCTGACGCTGGCCGAATTCAAGGCGCTGGTCCGGGAGCAGTTCTTCATGCTGTTGCTGGAGCCGAACGCGAGCCTGTCGGCCATTCCGAAGTTGTTGCCGAAAAACGCGGAGGCGCGTCGCGCAGGCTTTGCATTGATCCAGGATGTGCTGTCGGCGAGCGCGGAGATTTCCGGGGAAACGGCCAAACGCCTGAGCCGCGTGGCTGAGCTGTTTGGCGTGACCCAGGATGGATCGTCGCAGACAACCGGCAGCGTGTTTGATCCGCAAGCAAAGGCTTCGTGATCCGAACCAGGGAGCCCTACATGAGCGCACAATCGGCTGACGCGGGCGAGGCCCGGCCTCATGCCAAGTACGAACGACTGATCGCGGCGGCAAAGAAGATTCCGGCCGCCAGCACTCTCGTGGTCCATCCCTGCGACGAAAGCTCGCTGCGCGGCGTGAGTGAAGCCGCTGAAGCGGGCGTCATCAAACCGATCCTTGTCGGACCGGCCTCGAAGATCAAGAGCGTTGCGGCCAAGCACGACATCGATATCAGCCGCTTCGAATTGGTCGACGCGCCCCACAGCGAGGCTGCGGCCGCGAAAGCGGTCGAGCTCATTCATGCGGGCAAGGGCGAAATGCTGATGAAAGGCAGTCTGCATACCGATGAGCTGATGCGCAGCGTCACGGCAAAGGCCACCGGCCTGCGCACCGACCGCCGCATCAGCCATGTCTTCGTGATGGATGTCCCGACCTACGCCGAGACGGTCTTCATCACCGACGCCGCCATCAACATCTTTCCGGATCTCGACTGCAAGCGAGACATCGTCCAGAATGCGATCGATCTGTTTGTTCACTCGGGCTTTGGCACGCTTCCCAGAGTGGCGATCCTGTCCGCCGTCGAAACCGTCACGCCCAAGATCCCGTCCACGATCGAGGCCGCCGCGCTGTGCAAGATGGCGGATCGCGGCCAGATCAGCGGCGGCCTTCTCGACGGCCCTCTCGCCTTCGATAATGCGGTCGACCCGGAAGCCGCGAGAATCAAGGGGATCAAGTCGGACGTCGCCGGGCGTGCGCAGATCCTGGTGGTGCCGGATCTCGAGGCCGGCAACATGCTGGCGAAAAATCTGGCCTATTTCGCCAAGGCGGACGGAGCGGGGATTGTCCTCGGCGCTCGCGTCCCCATCGTTCTGACATCGAGGTCAAACTCGCTGAGGGCGCGAATGGCGTCCTGCGCCGTCGCAACGCTGTATGCCGATGCGCGACGGCGTCGGGCCGTCAACGCGGCAGCGTGATCGCCATGGACACGATCCTCGTCGTCAACGCCGGATCCTCAAGCGTCAAGTTCCAGGTCTTTGGCGTCGATGGAGACGGCAGGCTGCGCCGGCAGCTGAAGGGTCAGATGGACGGAATCGGGGTACGCCCAAGATTGCGCGCAACCGGAATGGCGAACGACGCGCTTGCGGACCGTGTCTATCCGATCGACGCGATCGCGGATGTTCCGGCCGCAATGATGGTGACGGGCGAGTGGTTACGCGACGAACTTGGCGTTGCGCCGCTGGCGGTGGGTCACCGCGTTGTTCATGGTGGACCCAACTATGACCGGCCGACACTGGTCGATCACAGTGTCGTGGCGCAGCTCGAGCGCCTCAGTCCCCTGGCGCCGCTTCACCAGCCTCACAATCTGGCACCGATCAAATCGCTTCTGGCGAACTTTCCGGCGCTGCCGCAGGTCGCTTGTTTCGACACGGCCTTTCATCGCGGCCATGACGATCTCGCGGACTACTACGCGATACCTTACCAGCTTCATGCGGAGGGTGTCCGGCGTTACGGCTTTCACGGACTTTCATATGAGTATATCGCAAGGAGGCTGCCGACGGTTGCGCCGGAGATCGCGGGCGGCCGGGTCATTGTCGCGCATCTTGGCAGCGGCGCGTCGATGTGTGCCTTGCGCGATGGGCACAGCGTCGAAAGCACGCTGGGCTTCACGGCGCTCGATGGCCTTCCGATGGGAACACGGCCGGGACAGCTCGACCCGGGTGTGGTTCTCTACCTGATCGCGGCAAAGGGAATGTCGCCCAGCCGATTGCAGGACTTTCTTTATCGCGAGTGCGGATTGAAAGGATTGTCCGGCGTGAGCAACGATATGAGGGAGCTGCAGTCGAGCAGCGATCCCCGTGCCACGTTCGCGGTCGCCTATTTCGTGCACCGGATCGGGCTACAGGCCGGCATGCTCGCGGCTGCGTTGCAGGGCCTCGATGGCTTCGTCTTCACGGCCGGCATTGGCGAGAACTCGGCGACCATCCGTGCGACGCGTGGCCGAGAAACTTGCGTGGCTCGGCGTTTCCGTCGATCCTGACGAGAACGCCAGGCACGGATCGAAGATATCGGGGCCGGACAGCCGAATTCCCGTCTACGTCATTCCGACCGATGAAGAGCGGATGATCGCCGAGCACACCTTGTCGCTGCTTTGGAGCACGAATTCGAGCAATTCGAGACGCGAGAGGGCATCATGACCATTCCGGTATTTCCCGAGACAAAGGTGGCCTTGAAGGGGCGCAAGGGGCTGATCGTGGGAATTGCCAACGATCAGTCGATCGCCTGGGGGTGTGCCAAGGCCTTTCGGGCCCTCGGAGCGGAGCTCGCGGTAACGTACCTGAACGATCGCGCCCGGAAACATGTCGAGCCGCTCGCCAAGGCGCTTGAAGCATCGATCTTCATGCCGCTCGACGTGAATGTCGAGGGACAGACGGAACAGGTTTTCGAGACGATCAAAAAGGAGTGGGGACAGCTCGACTTCCTGCTGCACTCGATCGCGTTCTCGCCGAAGGAAGCACTGCATGGACGGGTGATCGACGTGCAGCGTGACGGTTTCCTCAAGACGATGGACGTGTCCTGCTGGTCCTTCATGCATATGGCGCGTCTTGCGGAGCCGCTGATGAAGAACGGCGGCACGCTGTTCACGATGACTTACTACGGCAGCCAGATGGTCGTTCAGAATTACAACGTGATGGGAGTTGCGAAGGCCGCGCTCGAGGCCGCGGTTCGCTATATCGCGGCCGAGGTCGGTCCGAAAGGCATACGGGTCCACGCCATCTCTCCGGGACCACTGGCCACGCGCGCCGCTTCGGGCATTCCGGAATTCGATGAGCTGATGGACAAGGCGCAGACAAAGGCGCCGGCGCGAAGTCTCGTCAGCATCGACGACGTGGGCGCCGCAACGGCATTTCTGGCGCTCGACGGCGCAAAGCTCATCACAGGCGACGTCATGTATATCGATGGCGGCTATCACATCATCGATTGACGCCGCGCCCTCCGGGAGTCACGCGCGCTAGATCTTCATCTCCGGCACGGTGTTCGGTATCGACAGATCGGCATCGGTGACGGCGATGACCTCGGCCACGCTGACGCCAGGGGCCGTTTCCAGCAACGTGATCTGCCCGTCCGGGAAGCCGATCACCGCCATTTCGGTCACGACCAGATCGACGCGCCGTGCGGAGGTAAGCGGAAGGTTGCATTTCTGGACGATTTTCGATTTTCCCTTCGCAGCGTGCTGCATGGCGACGATGACGCGCTTCGCGCCTGTCACGAGGTCCATCGCGCCTCCCATGCCCGGCACCATCTTGCCGGGGATCATCCAGTTGGCGAGGTGTCCGTCAGCGTCGACCTGCAACCCACCGAGCACGGTGACGTTGACATGGCCTCCGCGGATCAGTCCGAACGATGTGGCGCTGTCGAAGGTCGATGCGCCGGGAAGCGCGCTGATCGGACGTCCGCCGGCATCGGTCAACAGTGGATGGGCCATGCCTTGCTCCGGGATCGGTCCCGTGCCGATCAAACCGTTTTCCGACTGGAAGAACACCTTGAGATCGGGCGGCACGTAGTTCGCGACCAAGGTCGGGATGCCGATACCGAGATTGACGAGGTCTCCCGAGCGAAGTTCAAGCGCCACGCGGCGAGCGATCAGCGACTGTGGGTCCATGGGTCACCCGTTCGCGACGAGGTAGTCGACTAGCGGAGCAGGCGTCACGACGTGATCGGGCGCGATCACGCCCACCGGAACAATATGCTCTGCCGTGACAATGACCGTGTCTGCGGCCATCGCCATCACTGGATTGAAGTTGCGCGCCGTGAGGGCGTAGGAGAGGTTGCCGAGATAATCGGCGAGAAAGGCGTGGATCAAGGCGAAGTCCGACCGAAGCGCCGTCTCGAGCAGGAATGTCTTGCCGTCAAGCTCGATCTGACGCTTGCCTTCCTCGACGATCGTGCCGGCGCCGGTCGGCGTCAGCACGCCGCCGAGACCGCATCCGCCGGCGCGAATGCGTTCGACGAGCGTCCCTTGAGGCACCAGATCGACGGCGATCTTGTTCGCCATCATCTGCTCCTGAACCTTCGGATTCAGCCCGATATGGCTTGCGGTCATGGTCGAGACGAGTGCGGCGTCGAACAGCTTGCCTACGCCTTTGCCGGGGACTGCGGCATCATTGCTGATGAGGATCAGTTCGGATTTTCGCTGTCGGACCAGTTCATCGAGCAGACGTTCCGGCGTGCCGACGCCCATAAATCCGCCGACCATGATCCGTGCGCCGTTGGGGATCATGGCGATTGCTTCTTCCGCAGATACGGATTTCATCTTGGGAGCTCCGATCGTCACACACGCGAACGGCGGGTCGATCCGACTAAAGTTGGTGCCGACAGAGTCGGCCCCTTTGATCTGCATCAAGGGTCTTTGCGGGACTTTTGCCGACGTTGACACTCAGCCAGGCTGTGTCAGTTGGACGCCGAGGCCTGCGAGCAGATCGCGCCAGAGCCCGCGGACTTGGGTGTGGCGGCTCTCGACCGCCGCGCTGACGGCCGCGCGAAGCGGTATGAGACCAGGACCTTTGAGGAAAATGATCTGCGCCTGGACCATCCGGCCGCTTTCGAACTCGAGCCGCCGCAGCGCCAGCGCGAAACGATCCTCTCGCGGAATTTCCGCAGGCAGCAAAGCGGCAGGTCTTATCGCCGTATGCAGGGCATGACCGAGTGCGGCAAGGTCGATCGTCAATGCCTGGACCTGGTCTGCAATGCCTGACGCCGGCTTGACCTGCCAGGCGGCCTCCCATGAGGGCGCAAGGCTCAGTACCTCGAAATCCGGCACCCAGGTGGTCGCGTGAAGCAGCAGCGAGACGATTTCAGTTTCGTGATAGAATTGCCCGTTCAGTTCTGACCGCCAATCGGACTTCAACTGCGTCATCATCGCGAATGCGGTATACCGCGCCAGCGCGCCATGAGCGGACATCAGAAACGCCGCAACGCGCGTCTGCTGCTGAGGTGGAATGCGTCCCCGCGAATCCAGCGGCCCAAGCAATGAGCTGAGCAATCCGCTCATGCCGGAACTCCTCGCGTGGGAATGGCGCGCAGGTGATCGAAATCGGCGGGGAAGGGGATCAGGGGCCCTTCAGCCTCGTCCGGTGCGATCCAGACCGAGCGACCGCCTTTCCAGCGTTTCGACAGCACATCATCGGCGAACCTGCACAGCAGGTCGATGGTGAGGGCCGGCTTTTCCAAGGTAAAAGCATGGTAGGCGTGGGGAATGATGACGAGCGCGCTGTCCGGAATATGCAGACGCAACGTCTCATGCAGGACGCGCGGCGTGAGAAAGTCGAACTCGCCGTTGAGGATCATCGTTGGGACGGTGATCGATGACAGCTCGGGGGTCAGCGGCTTGAAATCGAGAAACGACTCCATCAAGTTCTGAAGCGCGTAGAGATCGTTCGTCAACCAGCCTTGACGTTTCACCGCTTCGAGGTTGGAAAGCTGTGGCCCGAGCCAGGCATCGGACAGGTTCATCGGCAGCAACAGGTCCTGCAGGTAGCTCGTTCCGCCGAGGATCAGGCCCGTGCGCAAAGCATTGCCCAGCAGCAGCAATTGCGGTGAAAGCTCCGCAAAGCTGCTCATGGGCACCAGTCCGGCGATCCTGCCGGGATGAGCGATCGCATATCGCAACGCGATGAGCCCGCCGAAGCTGATGCCACTGAGAAAGATTGGGCCGTCGCCGAGCTGCTCGATCAGCAATGCGAGCGCTGCAACCTGATCGTCCTGGCTGATGAAGAGGCTCGGCTTGTCCGAGGCGCCCTGACCGAGCAGATCGAATGTCGCAACGCGAAACCGCTTTGCGACGAGCGCGTTGCGGTAGGAATCCCAGAGCTCCGCATATTGCGTCAGACCGTTAACGAGCACATGCGCCGGCCAGTCCGACGAGCCCTCCAGCTCGTAACGTATCCGGTAGGGCCCGAGGGCAAGATACGGCATCTCAACATCCGCAAATGGTTGCCCTAAGCTCGTCAGTCGAATGAGCAGACCCTTGAGATAAGTCAAAGGTCGCCGGAACACCCCTCCCTAGCGTCAACTTGAAAAAATGTATGGCTCGGGGAGACATGCCATGAAGCGCCTCGTCGTCGCCTTTGTCCTGTTGCTGACAGCAACGTCGCTTGCGGTCGCAGATCCTCCATTCACCCGACGGTCATCGCAGCAGCAGCATGATGCGCTGAAGCAGTACTACGAGATTCCGAACTTTCGCCTCGGCGGCCGTTACGATCTCGGCGATCCCTCCAAGTGGGAAGACGGAGGTGAGGGCGGTGCGACGCTGGAGTTGCTCGGCGGCGGAAAATTGCGCACCGGCTATATCGCGATCGGAAATCCGCGCCGCAATGCGGCGGGAGAGATCACCAACGCCATCGTCATCAATTCCTATTATTCCGGTGACTCCACTGACATGTACGAGCAGTGGGTCAAGGGCACCGCTTTGTCTGGAGGCGTGCCTATCATCGGTCCGGGACGGCCGATCGATACCGATCGCTACTATGTCGTGATGGTCGATCCGTTGGGGACCTGGGGCGCAAGCAAGCCGTCCGACGGACTTGGGATCAAGTTTCCCCAATACAGCTATTTCGACATGGTGCAGGCGAATTATCGGATGCTGCGCGACAAGCTGAAGGTCGCCCGCGTCGCGCTCGTCACGGGCGTCTCGATGGGAGGAACGCAGACCTATGTCTGGGGTGTCATGCATCCGGAGTTCGTCAGCGCGCTGATGCCGATTGGCGGCACGACGCAGTCGGATGCTGGGGATCCGGTCGGCAACTGGACCTTCCAGCTGATGACGGCGGCCATCGAATCCGATCCGGTGTGGCAGTCGACGAACGGCGATTACTATAAGCTCCCGAAGGAAGAGCATCCGTTTCACGGCGTTGCGTTCGGCTGGTCCGTTCTATCGCTGACAGGCTACGATTTCGGTTACCGTACCACGCAGAGTTTTGCGTCGGTGCAGCCCGAGGTGTTCTATTGGGAGCCGCCGAACCCGAAGGCCGGAAGCAGCGTTGCCAACCGCGCCAAGCTCTATGATGCGGTCGACCTGGTTTGGCGAAATCGCGTTGGCGAGACGCACAACATCAATTCTGAGCTCTGGCGGATCCGCGCGCGTACGTTGGTCATGCACATCACCAACGACAATTGGCTCAACTTCAAGCTTGCCGAGCGCGCAGTGGAGAACATTCCGGGCGCCGAATTGATTTCGGAAGAGAGCCCGGTCGCGCATTATGGCGTCTTCCCCATCATCAATCACAGGAAGAACGACCCGAAGTTCGTCTCGTTCATGAATGACGTCGATCGCCTGGACAGGGTGCAGCAGTTCGATGATCGCAACTTTCGTGTCCCGGGGGTGGCGAGCAATATCGATCCGAAGAAGTCGTTCTGGAAGACCTTCGTGACCTACCCCTATCCGGTGAAATACGCCGACGTGAAGGACAGCACGGGCGCGACCTGGCAGATCGGCTACATGGACGAGTATGCCGGAAACAAGCGCGACCCGCAGGTGCTCGTCATCATTCACGGCAAGGGCGCCTTCGGCGGTCACTACGGCAACATCATGCAGTTTGCGTTGCGCAGCGGCCTCCGCGTCATCGTGCCGGATCTGCCGCATTACGGCATGTCCGGACCCGGCAATCTCGACAAGAGTCCGGCGCGGACCATGCAGGATATGCGCGAGGTCGTGCATGAGCTCGTCGTCAACCAGCTCGGCGTCAAGCGTGCGACCTATCTGGGCCATTCGCTGGGCGGACAGCTCGTGATGGGCTACGCGCTGACCTGGCCGGAAGCGGTGCTGAGCCTGGCGCTCGAAGCTCCGGCGGAACTCGAGGAATATCCGCGCACAGTCACGATTGCGCCGGGCAAGACGGCACGTCTGTTCGATCAATCCTTTGCGCGCGACTTCGACAAATGGAAGCAGACCTGGGACCAGACCGGGATCCTCGCCGGCGAAATGGGCCGGTCGGAGCAGAACGTCCGCGATTTCTTCTATTTCAAGAAGCGCGATCCGGTCACGGGAGCCGTCGTGCAAAGCCCGAGCGGCTATTTCATGAACGACAGTCAGTATGCGCGCCTCCATACCGACCAGCGCGTCGGCATGATCAAGGGCAATCCCAAGGAGCTCGAACAGTGGGCCAATGTGTTCATCTTCGACATCTACACAATGGTCGCCGAGCTGCAGCAGGACGATCCGAACAATCTCTTTGAGCGGCTGACGCAGATCAAGGCGCCGATCTTCCTGGCGTTCGGCGACAAGGAGCCGTTCATCCCGGGAACGGCGTTCAACGGCCTGAACGATCTCGGCCGCGATATCATCACTCCCTTCATGACCCGGATGACGCTCGCGGGAAACCGGCCGATCCTGAAGATCTATCCGAACACCGGGCATTTCATCCATACCGACAACCCCGTGGAATATCCGGCCGATGTCACGGACTTCGTATTGACGGGGACGCTCGACACCAGCTCGCCGGTTGCGACCGATCGTTTGATCAATGGAGCGACCGCATCGGCGCCGGCGATGGCATCGTCAGTAACGCCAACTTCGTCGGAGTCGCCCACGGTCGGCTTGAACAAGTAGTGGCGAGCCATGCCGCGGGTCAGGGTAGGCGAGCTTCATCTCGGATGGCGTGAGTGGGGCGAGGGTGACACCACCGTCGTCTTCATTCACGGCAATCTGGCCTGCAAGGAATGGATTGGTCTCGCCGCGCCGCTGTTTCCGAGCGGCGTGCGCGTGGTCGGGGTCGATTGGCGGGGCTGCGGCGAAAGCGACCGTCCGCCGGCCCAGCCTGACTTTGCGAACTACTCGATGCGGCAGCATGCGCTCGACATGATGGCCGCGCTCGATGCGCTCGGTATTTCCCATTGTCATCTGGCCACGCATTCCACCGGCGGAATCATCGCGGCGCGCATGCTGCTGACGCGGCCCGAGCGGTTTGGGAGGGTATTGGCGCTTGATCCCGTCACGCCGCTCGGTCTGTCATTCAATGCGGATCAGACTGGTCTGTTTCGCGCGATGATGCAGAGCCGCGAGGTTACGCAAACCGTCATGGCGACGGCCGCATCGAGCCTCTTTGTGCCGGAGAGCCTGCTTCAGGGCGCCGTGCCGCGCTTCCGCGACGGTCTCGGCGAGTTGCAGACGTTCTATGAGCAGCTTCTGGAGCAGACGTTCGAGGTCGCCGAAGGCATTTGGCTCGGCACTCCATTCCATCTGAATCTGGAAAAGGAAAGTGGCGAGCTGGAGCGACTGATGCCGCAAATCAGGCATCCCCATCTGGTGCTTTGGGGTGAACAGGGACGGTTGGATTGCTCCGGTCGATCTTCGGATCATGGCAGCTGCGATGCCGGATTGCCGGCTCGTGATCGTGCCGGGCGTCGGGCATTCGATGAATTTTGAAAGTCCCGCTCTCTATGCCGGATATTTCGGCGCGTGGTTCGGAGGGCTGGCCGCACATTCGTAGAGGAACGAGAGAAACGAGAGTCGAGCATGCTGCGTCAAATGCTGGTGGGGTCGTTCGTCAGTGCTCTCGTCATTGTCATCCACGCTTTGGTTACGGTCGTTGCGATACGCGTGGCGCGTACGGCTGGTTTCAAACCTTCATCGCGTCCGGGATTGTCTCTGGCAGGCATCATGGTCGCGATCTCGTTGGTGTTGATGGTCGCGCACATCGCTGAGGTGTTCGTCTGGTCCGTCGCTTATGCAATGGCAAATGCGGTTCAGGACGATGCGAGCCTGATCTATTTTGCATTCGTGAACTACACGACGCTCGGCTATGGCGACATAACGCCGCTGGCGGAATGGCGGCTGCTCGGGCCAATGGCCGCCATGAATGGTATCCTGATGGTTGGCTGGTCCGCCCCACTGATGTTCGAGGTGCTCCGAAACACCATCGTGCACCAGGACAGCGTCGTAGGCGCGGCGCCGCGGACTACAGATCGAGCTTCGACAGTGCGAGCCTGTCGAGCAGCACGATCTGTCGCTGGGTTTGGCCGTGGAAGCCCAGAATACCCCTGTCATGCAGATATGACAGCGCGCGCGACACTGTCTCCAGCGTGAGCCCCAGGTAATCCGCGATGTCGCGTCGGCTCATCGGAAGCGCCATGATGCCCGCGGCGGTCAGCCGACGGTCCATCTCGAGCAGGAACGCTGCCACACGTTCGAGTGAAGTCTTACGCCCCAAAAGCAGCATATGGTCTTCGGCGTGCTGCAGATTGTTCGTCGTCATATTCAGCAGATTGCGTGCGATCAGCGCGTTGGTCGCCGCAACATGTTCCAAACTGATACGCCTGACGAGACGAACGGTCGTGTCGACGATCGCTTCTGCGGTGAATTTGTGCGCCGCACCATTCTCGAGGCCGAAAATGTCGCCCGCCAGATGGAATGCGCCAATCTGGCGCCGGCCGTCCGAGAGGAGCTTGTAGCTGCGAACCGCGCCCGCAACGACCTGATAGACGTAATTCGCCGGCTCAGCCTCTCCGAAAATCTCGGAGCCGCGATTGTACTTGAACTCGCTGAAGGCGACTTGCGCGTTCGGCAAGATTTCCGAGTTCGCCGACAAATCTGGACCTGTCGGCCGAATTGGCGTTGACGTTGACAAACATGGATCATCTCCCTGTCTGAGCAAGATTTTCGCGTCGGCGCCGGCCCTACTTGGTGTACGACGCGCCTAGACAAAGGAACTATTGGCCTTAGGGACAATGCCCGGAAGGACATCGTCTCAAGCGACATTGCCCAAAAGGGAGATTTCCAGACCCGGCACTTTCGCTGACGGACCCAGCGACGCGTGTATGTTTGTAATTGTACAATCGGGTGATATCGTTGCTGGTAATTTAGACCCGCCTTCTTCCCGGCTGTCATGATTGCGCGGATCAGTGGACTGATCGTCTGGCTACTGATGATGATGCCGGGCAATGCACTGGCAGCAGATAGCCCGCGCCCGATCGGTCTTGCTCATGGATCAGTCGGATCTGCGCGGGACCTTCTATCACGACGTGTACAGAACTCTGCAGGACTCGATCAACGCCGACGTTCCCTCACATGTCACTCTCTACAGAGAGAGCCTGGATCTGAGCCGCTTCGGCGGCGCCGCATACGAGCAAAACCTGCATCAGTACATTCAAGACAAGTATCGCGACAGGCCGATTGGCGTCATCGTTGCGATAGGTTCTTCAACGCTTGCACTCGTGCAACGCTGGCGTGACGAACTGTGGCCGGGAATTCCCGTCGTGTTCGGGTTGGTCAATGAGAGCGATTTGGTCCAGGCCGATCCGCCTCCCGACAGCACCGGCGGCCTCGTCAGACTGGGCCTTGCGGATTCGATCAAGGCCGCGCGCCTGGTGGTCCCGGATCTCGAAAGGATCGTCTTCGTCGGCGATGACTGGGAGCGCCAGACCGTTCTTCAACACTGGAAAGAAGAGCTTCCTGCCGCAGCGGCCGGCCTGGAGGTCACCGAACTCACCGGTCTGCCGATGTCCGAACTTCGCAGCCGCGTTGCGACGCTGCCCGATCGAAGCGCCATCATTTATTCCGCGATCTATTCGGATGGAGAGGGCGGATACTATCCGCCCAGCATTGCGCTGCGCTTCATCGCAGAGACTGCAAACCGGCCGATCATTGTCGCCTCCGAAACGTATCTCGAGAACGGGGTGGGCGGATTTGTCTTCCAGCCCACGGCGATCGGTGCCGACGTTGCCAGCCGCGTCGTTCGTATCATCAACGGCGAGGCGGCCTCCAGCATCCCGGTGACGGTGGCGAACGTGGTCAAGCCGATCTTCAACTGGCGAGAGCTGCGGCGATGGAAAGTGAGGGAGGCGGATCTGCCGGCCGGTAGCGAGATCCGCTTTCGAGATGCCAGCGTCTGGGAGAGATACAGATGGCAGAGTGTTTCTGTCGCAGCGGCGATGCTGGCTCAGGCCATCTTGATCTCAATCCTGCTGCACGAGCGCAGGAAACGGGGTATCGCCGAGCTCGAGGCCCGGCAACGTCTCTTGGAGCTGGCTCACGTGCACCGGCAGGCAATCGCCGGCCAGCTCACATCATCGATCGCGCATGAGCTCAATCAGCCACTCGGTGCGATCCTGACGAATGCGGAAACCGCCGAACTCATCCTCGATTCCGACACTCCCGACCTGATCGAGCTCAGGCAGATCCTCGCCGACATCAGGCAGGATGACTTGCGCGCCAGCCAGGTCATCGTTCATATGCGCAGCCTCCTTCGGCGTACGCCGTTCGAGCTCAAGGAGGTCGACGCCAATGGGATGATGCGCGACGGCTTCCAGTTGATTTCGGCGCAGGCCGCAGTCCGGAAGGTGGCCATCTACCTGGACGCCTGCCCCGATCCGTTGCGCGTCAAGGGAGATCCCATCCAGTTGCAGCAGGTCGTCGTCAATCTGATCGTGAACGGAATGGACGCGATGTCGGCAATGCCGGTCGGCCGCATGATCGTCGGCCGAACAGCCGTTGACGGCGAACGCGCCGTGATCTCGATTGCAGATTCGGGGCCCGGCATTCCCGTCGACAAGTTACGTAAAATTTTCGATCCATTTTTTTCGACCAAGGAGCAAGGCATGGGCATTGGCCTGTCAATTGCGAAATCAATCGTGCATGCTCACAAGGGACGGATCTGGGCGGAAAACCAGTCCGAAGGCGGAGCCGTATTCCGGATTTCCTTGCCGCTATCGAGGTAGCAGATGACGGTGCCGGGCACGATCCATATCGTAGACGATGACGCGTCGTTCCGAACGGCGCTCGAGCGTCGGTTGAAGAAGGCCGGCTACGCGGTCGCGACATATTCCTCTGCCCAGCAACTGCTCGATCATTTGCCGGATGAGCGCGCACCGGGCTGCATTCTGCTCGATGTTCGAATACCGGGCTTGAGCGGTCCCGAACTGCAGGAACGGTTGACGACACTTGGTTCGAATCTGCCGATCCTGTTTCTCACCGGCTATCCCGACGTTCGTACCACCGTCAAAACCATCAAGGCCGGTGCGCAAGACTTTCTGACAAAGCCCATAAGTTCCGAACAACTGCTGCACGCCATCGAGCGGGCAATGGCCCACCATGAGGACGCGCGTGGCGCCAAGGCGACGCTGGATAGCTTTCGAACCCACCTTGCGAGCTTGACGCCGCGCGAGGAGCAGGTTTTCGAACTCGTCGTTCAGGGAAAAATCAACAAGCAGATCGCACGGCAACT
Organism: uncultured Alphaproteobacteria bacterium; assembly: GCA_963786015.1. Lineage (GTDB taxonomy): Bacteria > Pseudomonadota > Alphaproteobacteria > Rhizobiales > Xanthobacteraceae > Bradyrhizobium. The sequence goes on from CAWAXO010000005.1 coordinate 109,016, forward strand.
GGGCGCGACGGAACGGACCATCAAGGCGCACCGTCACCGCGTGATGGAGAAGATGGGCGTTCAGACACTTGCCGAGCTTGTGTCCATCGCGGAGAGGCTCGGTGTGCTGCGCCGCCTGTCGGGGCAGGACCGGCAGGCCTAGAAAGCTCTGAAGATCCCGAGCCTATTGTCCTACAAGACAATAGCCATCGCGATGCGATGGGCGGTAATGCAGTGGGTAGGCTCGCGTTATCGACGACGAGCATTCGGTGGCCGGCCTGACGGCTGCTGGCAAATGGAAGTCTGGCTCCCCCGGCTGAAGCAGCAGGGACTAACGACCTTGTCGGACCAAAAGCTCGTCTTTGTGGTTGATGACGATCTGGGCACGTTGCGAGGCCTGCATCGGCTGCTGAGCAAGCACGGGTATGAGTGCATGCCATTTCAGTCGGCGGAGGCATTCGAACAATGCGATGCTTTCGAGCGTGGCCTCTGTGTTGTTCTCGATGTCGAGCTGAACGGCGAATCCGGAATCGCCGCCAGATATCGACTGAGCGCGGCCGGCGTCTCGCTCCCGGTCATCTATATCACCGCCAACGACAACGATGCCGTTCGCCTGGCCGCCATGGAGTCCGGGTGCATCGCCTACCTCAAGAAGCCGTTTCCTGCGAAATCCCTCATCGAACTGATCGAGCAGGTGGCTGCGAGCCCGACGTCGCGAAGCTGAACTGGAAGGCCGTTCGATCTGCTCTGACGCATATTGCGCGGCAGGTGCGCCGTCGCTCGTCTGTTAGACGAAGGCAGCGCACCACAGCACGAGGACGAACATGACCGAAGCGAAGATCAATGGAAAGATCGTCGGCGGCCGGATTAAGGGCGAGCTTTGTCTATTCATCTTTGCCCCCGTATCAAGTGTGACGATCAAGACATGCGCCGAATGGGTCCATGATCCGGAGTGTGGTCGCGATAGTCTCGCGCATGGTCCGAGATTCCGCTTGATCTAAATCAAGACCCAAGCGACGCCGTATTCCCTACGGTGCCACCGCTAACGTACACAGCGCAGCTGCAGCTGCTCGAGATATCAATAAAGGGGAGCGACGTATGAAAAGGGTTTCTAAGCGGATTGTTCGATTGGCGCTGGCTGGATTGCTCGCGATGGGGGGCCTGACGACGGCTGCGCGGGCGGAGACCGGCGCCGTCAGCGTCGTGTTCACCAAGGGAGGATTCATCGTTGGCGTCGGCGGAGGTCATGGCGTGCTGATGTTCCGGGGCCACAGATATCCGTTCAGGGTCTCCGGCATGAGCATCGGTGCGACCATCGGTGCGTCGACGACCAAGCTGGTCGGACGTGCGCTGAACATTCGCAGTCCCGGCGACATCGCGGGCAGTTACGCCGCGATCGGCGCCGGCGGAGCCTTGGCGGCCGGCGCAGGCGGCGTGCAGCTGCAGAATGAGAAAGGCGTGATCCTGCAGCTTCATGGCGCCAAGGTCGGCGTCGAGCTGTCCGCGGCGGTGGGAGGAGTGCAGATCGCGCTCGAATGAGCGCGGTCACTCTGCTACGGATCAATATCGCTCGGCGAGGAATGTCAATCTCGCGCAGAGCTTCCTGGTCATCATGACGTCTCTTGCTCCGGCGCTTCGGCAAACGCGCCGGAGCATATTCGATGTTGTCTGATGACACGCATCATGTCAGTCAACCGGCCCAGCTGATGGTGATGCCGATATCTCCGGGAACGCCGCCCGAGAAGTCGATGACCTGATAGCGGATGCGATATCCGCGAGGCTTCAGGTAGTCGCTCCAGAGCTGAAATATTTCCCTTGGTATCCCGGTCAGTGTCTTTTCCCAGCCGGGCTCGAGCTGGTTGATGGCCCGGCCCTTGTCCGTGCAAAGCACATTGGGGAATCGATAGACCTGAACTTCGGTCAATCCATTCCGGACCGCGCGCTGGATGACGGTCGACGCGAGCTTGACTTTCTCGTCCTCCGAGAGGCCGGAAGGCTTGCTCAGCTTCTCGATCAACGCGCGTTTCTCCGCCTCCGCCGCAGCAGTGGCCCGCGCATGCTGGTCAGCCTTTTCGGCCTCCTTAAGTGCCGCCTGTTTCTGGAATTCCTTCGCCGTCGGCAGAAGATCGTCGATCCTTTCGGGCATGGCACTCTCCTCGCAAAAGCCTGTCTTTCATTGACGACAAACCTAGGGCGGCCGTCGAATTGCGGTGCTTGATCCAGATCAAGCCTTCGCGCGGGGTGGCTGGTCTGGATCGAGTTTCTCCGGGTGTGGCGCGGTCCACGCCCGGCATGAAGCGAACGGCAACCGCGCCAGCAGGGGAGACGGCATGACAGAGCTTCGTCGGACGGCGGTGGCCGCGATAGCACTCGTTGCGGCGCTTTGGGTGTCTCTTGGACCGGCGCTTGCGGTTGATCTCAACGGCGCATGGGCCACCAACGCCGATGAGTGCGGAAAGGTCTTCCGCAAAAGCAACGCGAACGAGATCACATTCGCACCGGATTCGGAAATGAACGGAGGCGGGTTTATCGTGGAGCGCGACCAGTTGAGAGGACGGTCCGCAAAATGCACGATCAAGGCCAGGAAAGATGACGGAGCGACCGTCAACATCGTCGCGAGCTGCGCCACCGAGGTCATGTTTTCGACTACTCAGTTCGCGATCAAGGTGATCAACCAGAACCAGATCACCAGGCTGTTTCCGGGAATGGACGATATCCAGATCAATTACTATCGCTGTCCGATGTGACCGGGGTGTCGAAGCCCGTTCGCTTTATCCAATACCATTGATCTTGATCAAACGTCCGGTGCTTCGACGGCGGTTGGCTCATGGCCGAACTGTACGGAGACCGGACATGTTGCGTTGCAGGAAAGTATTGTTGGCGGTGGCGATCGTTCTTATGACGCCGGTGATCGCAGCCGCGCAGGGGACACAGCCTTCTCAGCCCGCTTCCACGCCGCAAGCGTCCCCTCCGCCGCAAACGGACGAGACGCTGCTGAAGCCCGAGCAGCTTGACGCTCTGGTGGCACCCATCGCGCTCTATCCGGACGCGCTGCTCGCCAACATGCTGGCCGCGTCGACCTATCCGCTGGAGGTGGTGGAAGCGGACCGCTGGGTGTCGGCGCACAAGAAGCTGAAGGGTGATCAGCTCAAGGCCGAGGTGGGCAAGCAATCCTGGGACGACAGCGTCAAGGCGCTGGCCAGCACGCCGTCGGTGTTGTCGATGATGAGCGAGAAGCTCGACTGGACGAGGTCGCTCGGTGACGCCGTGCTCGCCCAGCAGCCCGACGTGATGGATGCCGTCCAGCGCCTGCGGGCCCGCGCGCAGGCCAACAACAAGCTGAGCTCGACCAAGCAACAGAAAGTCTCGGTCCAGCAGCAGGGATCGAGGCAGACGATCGTGATCGAGCCGACCGATCCCGACATGATGTACGTGCCCTATTACGAGCCGTCGGTGGTCTATGGCGAGTGGCCATATGCCGACTATCCGCCTTATTACTTCGGCTATCCATCCTATATCGGCGCCGGCGTCGTGGCGGCAGGTCTGGCCTTCGGTGCGGCCTATGCGATCGGGCGCTGGGGCAATTACTGGGGCGGCGGAGTCAACTGGGGCAACAACAACTTCTTCATCAATCGCTCGAACACCATCAACAACTGGCAGCACAATCGCGGCCCATCGCCAGGGTGTCCGCTACAACAACGCCAGTGTTCAGCAGCGCTTCGGCAACAACAACCTGCGAGCCGGCAACGCCAACCGGATGGATTATCGCGGTCGCGGTGGCCAGCAGGTGCTCAATCCCGGAACGGATCGCGCCAAAGCAGGTGATCGCGGCGGAGGCGACCGCGCCGGCGCGGCCGATCGCGGCCGTGGTGATCGCGGCTCAGGCGATCGTGCGAACGCCCGCGATCGTGCGGGCGGCGATCGGCAGGCAAAGGGCGATCGCGGCGCAGGCAACCGAGGCGGTGCGAAGCAGGCGCGGTCGGGAAACCGCGGCGGCGGAGGCGGAGCCGCGGGCGGCCGAGGCGGCCGGGACAATGCGCTGCGGACGCAGTCCGGCAGGGCCGCCAATCTTCAGTCCGCGCGCGGCAGGGCGAGCTTTGCGAGTGCCGGAATGCCGCGTGGTGGCGGGGCGGCGGCATGCGCGCGGCCGGAGGCGGCGGCTTCCGGCGGCGGGGCGGCGGCGGCGGTGGCGGTGGCGGCTTTCGCGGCGGCGGCGGTGGACGGCGCTCGGATCTGGCGCTGAAGCACGACGTGGTTCTGCTTGGACATCTCGACAATGGTCTGGGCTACTACCAATTCAGCTATCTCGGCAGCGACAAGGCCTATGTCGGCGTCATCGCCCAGGAGGTGGCGGCGTTGAGGCCTGATGCGGTCACGCGAGGCCGGGACGGCTATCTCAGAGTCTATTACGACAAGCTCGGACTCAAATTCCGCACCTACCGGGACTGGCTCGCCGCGGGCGCGCACATTCCGACGCGAGCGGGGATATGATCATGGCATCCTTTCGTTCGATCCTGGCAGATCGCCGCTGTTCGATCGCAATCGCAGCAGCAGCGATCGGCATCCTCGCGATATCAGCCGCACACGCGCAGCAATCGTTCAAGTCGGCCGAGGAGGCAACGGACGCCCTGGCCACCGCCGTCAAATCCGGTGCGGCAAGGGATATCGTCAAGGTCCTCGGACCCGATGCTGCCGAGATCATCGACTCGGGCGACAGCGTTGCGGACGCGGATGCGCGGGATCACTTCAACTCGGCCTATGAGGCCAAGCATTCGCTGAATTTCGAGGGCGACAAGAAAGCGACCCTGATCCTGGGGCCGGACGATTTTCCCTTTCCGATACCGCTGGTCCGCGCCAAGGGCGGATGGGAATTCGACACGGCGGCGGGCCGTCTCGAAATCCTCTACCGAAGGATCGGGCGTAACGAACTCGATGCGATCCAGACGAGCCTGGCCTATGTCGACGCGCAGAATGATTACGCGGCAAAGGATCGCACCGGCGTGGGACGAGGCGTCTATGCGCAACGCTTTCTCAGCAGTCCCGGCAAGAAGGATGGCCTGTATTGGCCGGCGGATGGCGACGAGAGCCCGCTGGGTGAACTGATGGCGGAAGCCTCAGCGGAAGGCTACAAGGCCGGCGACCAGCCGCAACCCTATCACGGCTATTATTATCGGATCCTGAAGCAGCAAGGCCCGAACGCCGGCGGCGGCGCGTTGAACTATGTCGTCAACGGCAAGATGATCGGCGGCTTTGCTCTGGTGGCCTATCCGGCCGAGTATGGCAATTCGGGAGTGATGACGTTCGTCGTCAATCATGCCGGAACGATCTATCAGAAGGATCTCGGTGAGCGCACCGAGGCGATCGCGAAACGCATGACGTCGTTCAATCCCGACCAGACCTGGAAGAAGGTCGAGATATCCAACCCGTGATTTCATCCGGATCAGGCCGATCCCGCCGGTGAAGCCATGGCCCGCGCAATGGCAGGAGGAATGCTCCATGGGGAAGGGCGCGATGAAGGCTGCGTTGCTGGCGTTGCTTGGTTGTGTTGCTCTCACCCAGCCATCGGATGCGAAAACCGGCTATGTCCGCGTGGTTTTCGCGAAAGCCGCGATCATTGCCGGCGCCGGAGCAGGACGCGGAGTTCTGACTCTCGACGGCCGCGACCATCGGTTCCGGGTTTACGGTCTGAGCGTGGGCGTGACCGTCGGCGCGTCGGCCAGCCGCCTGGCGGGACGCGCCGCGTATCTCAATCAGTTGAGCGACTTCGAGGGCACCTATACCGCCGTCGGCACGGGTGGCGCGCTGGTTGGCGGCGGCGGCGGGGTGCAGCTGAAGAACGACAAAGGCGTGATCATCACGCTGCATGGCCCCAAGGCCGGCCTCGAGTTCGCCGCCAATCTCAGCGGCATCAGGATCGAGCTCGCGGAGCGGCCGACATCGTCCTAGGATAGACGCGCCGGCGCTAGCTAGCCTGACGTTCGTGCCTGCAGTGGCGCTGGATTACGGTGCAGTCCGAAGCCGAGCGCGATCCAGCCGGCGCCCGCCATGAGGAGATCGATCCCCAGGAACAGGCCGAGGATGTAGACGCTGTTGACCGGCCAGCGTGCGAGGATGAGCAAGCCCAGCAGCAGGGTGATGACAGCGGAGATCGCAACCCAGATCCATGGCGTCTCCCGCTTCATGCTGAATGCCAGGACGAGCCGCATGATGCCGGACACCACCAGCGAAGCGCCGAGCACCAGCGTCAGCAGCACTGCGGCGAACACCGGATTGTCGAAGGTCACGAATCCCGCGACGATATAGAGCAGGCCGAGCAATGCCCATATCAGGAACTTGCCCCAGCTCTTGACTTGGAATGCGCTGATGATTTCGGCGACGCCCGCCACGATCATCATGATGCCAACGATCAGCACGCTCGCCACGGTCGCCGTCACGATGCTGCCGAGCGCGATAAAACCTGCGATCACGTACACGACGCCGAGTGCGACGATCCAGCCCCATTTGGCGCGCAGCGGCGCCACGTCGGAGTCGAGCGGCGATCGATTGAAGCCATCTGACAGGATTGTCATAACGTTCCTCCGTTGAAAAGTTGCGATCTGCGCGCTACGGGCCACTGCCTTCGCGCTGTGGATCCGTGGCCGCCCGATCCGCGCTTCTGAGCTTTGACAATTCCCTTGCGGTTTCCAGGATCATGTTCACCCGATGCTCGAGCTTGTCCCGCAGATCCGGAATGTTGACCTTGTCGGTCATGCGATATGCATTGCCAACGCGCTCGACATAGCCGTGCTTCACCATGTCGTTCAGGCGCTTCAGCACGACCGCACGCGGCATTTTGAGGGCGTGCGCGATCGCAGCCGTCCGAACCGGCGAACACATGACCGTTCGCAGGAAGACGTAGAGCCCTATCGTGCGGAAGGTTGCGCTGTCGCTGTGCCGGGCGAACTCTGCGCCGTAGTCGTCATTCAAGCTCTGGATCAGGCCAACATAGAGTCGAGACATCAGCATTCTTTCGCGGGCGAGCTCGATGCGCGGAGGCGGTCGAATGTCATCGACGAGAACGAAGCCGGGACTCGAATTCTCCCCGGACTCGATGTCGTCGTGCCCGCTCGTTTTGGCGTTGATCGCATGGATGCCCATGGTCCTGCGCTCCTTATGCGCGACGCCGCTTCATCTCGTCGTCTTTGACCTGTCACAGCGTCGTAATTAGCTGCCCCTATCCGCAAGCTATGGTTGATCTGTATCAACGCGTGCGCAACGACGAAATAGGTCAGCCTTGCTGACGGCTTGGCTCCCCTTAGGACAATAGCATTGCTTGGACTTCGCCGCTCTAATCGGTCGAACGTCGTATTTGCGTAAAGTCCGGCGAGGCAGGGATGCCTCCGCCGGTCGGGTGGGTGTGGCCTCGGCGGGGGCGGTAGGGAGAGATTTATGACGCACCAGAGATCACGCCTGGAAGAGCACGCCGCGGATGCGCTGCGTCGGGCCAGAAGATTGCCGGTTGGCCCGGCCCGGAACGATCTGCGGCAACTCGCGGCGGGACTTCTCTGGCTGCACCGGCGTGGCATGTCGGCTGCGATGGAAGATCTCGCGGTGCATCGATTGGCCAACAATCGCCGCGCTGCCGTGGCGGATTCAGTCGCACGAAGCTTCCACACGGCCTGACGTGGCGACACCCGAAGGGGCCGCCCATGCAGACATGCCGGAGCAGGCCGTCCGCCGATCCGAATCGCCGGTCGTCCGCTCGCATCGAGCCTCATCGCTGGTCTCGTTGACCGCTATCCTTCTTGGCGCCGGCCTCGAAAGTCCGGTCGCGCTTCCGCTCACGCCATTTCGCTACGAAGCCCAGGCGCAGCGGCATTGTCCTCACGACAAGGTCGTGTGGCTCGACTTCCGAAAAGGCATCTATTACGCGAAAGGGCAGCGATATTACGCGCGGGGGTTCGACGGCAGCTTCGTCTGCAGCAGCGAAGCCCGCAACAGCCGCTACCGCCGTTCGGTGCTGGGGTTGCGTTGAAGCGGCCGTTGAGTGTTCGTCCTTGCGTCGAATCCGTCAGTGTTCCGGTCGCTTGAACATGCTCGTCATCTTGACGCCGACCTGAGTTGCTTCTTCCAACGCAGCGCTCAACTGCGACTGAAAATATTCGACCTCGATCTGCAAGGCCTCGGGCAGGTTCTTGGCATGCAAAAGCTTGTCGACGAACCCGTGGTTGGCAGCGACTTGTCGTTCGACATACCCCTTGAACGCGCTGATCTGCTGGTCGTTGGCGCTCGGAAAGCTTCGCATCGTCTTCTCGATCAGATCGACGTAGTTTTGCGTCGCGCTACGGGATTTCTCGAGGTTTTCGATCATGAGGGCTCGAACGGCTTCCAACGGAGTCTTCTGGGTTTCCATGTGTCTCTCCATTTCCTCTGAGTCCAGACGAAGGTCGTGCGCACAGAACGTGGGCACACATGCGAGCTGCTTGATTTAGATCAATCGATCTTCAAGGCCGTGATATCTTTCATCAATTCGGCGCCTGGAATCGATGACACCAGGTCGGCCTTGACGGCATATCCGCCGACGATGATCCTCTGAGTGACGCCCGTCGGCAGTTCGTTGACGGAATGGACGATCGCGGACACGTCATCCAGTTGCTCGGGCAGCGCCATCGAGATCAGCAGAAAGTCGGGCTGAGCGTCAAAGATGCTTGTTGTCAGCACGTCCCGCGCGTCCGTCATTCGGACTTTCACGCCCTTATTCCTCAGCCAGAGGGCCAGCATGCGAAGTGCGAGCGTGTGCTCGTTGCCGGGAGCGTTCATCATGAGCGCCGTCGGGCCGCTCGCAGGCGGGGAGAGCAGCGGCTTGTGCGCCAGCATTTTGCGTTCGATCAGATCGACGACCTGTTCGCAGAAGGCGGTGAAGCTGTGCTCCTCTTCGACGCTCAGGACGCCTTGCTCCCAGCCTTCCCCGATTTCGTAGAGCATCGGAGCGATCATTCCGACCAGAATGTCCAGGGGCCGGCAGTTTGCGTCGATGGCTTTCTCCACGATCTTTGCGGCCGTGTCGATATCGCTCTTTTGTCCCGCCTCGAAGAGCGCGTGAAAGATGTCTCTCAGGAAAATTGGATGTTTGAGTTCGCTCTCCGCGAACACATCGGGATGCTCCAGCAGGCAGTGGTCGCACAGCCCGTGTGTCATGCTCAGATCGTGATACGGGTGGATCTCGCCCATGAACTGCTGACAATAAGAACACCATTTCAACATGGCGTGCTTTCGGATTCTCAAGGGCCGGCCGGACCGACAATCCTGCGTGCCAGACGATCTCAAGGAGGCGCTCGAAGACTGAAAATGCGCGCTCTCCTCATCATGGAACCCAACCGGCGGATGTGAGTTGCCGTGGAGCGTGCTACCTGTGCGAGTGTGGTGGGCATCGCCGATGCTGGGTTTGACACAGATCAAACCGGCGTCGCTTTGAGCGTCGTTGAAGAACACAGAGGCACTGCTTCCAGGGCCGGGGTGGACCTTACGGGCTTACCCGGCCGTCGCCCAAGGCAGAACGGCGGAAGTTCTGCTGCGGTGCATCATCGGCCGGTGAGAGATGCCGCATATCTGGTTCGTGACTTTCGAAGTCCCCAAACGTGGCGTGTTGCCAAAACGGCGAAGCCCGCGGATGACGAAGACATTCGAGAATGAGGCGGAAGCCAAAAATTTCGCCCAGGCGAAGTTCGATGAGGGACTGATCGTGCACGCAGGCACCATCAACCCCCATTTGCCCCGCCAACTCATTTCCTCGCGGAACATTGTGTCCTGGTTGCGTGATGGGCAGGAGCAGGACGAGGCGAAGCCGGACTGCGCTCAAGAGCGGGACAAATGACGGTCCGGCAGCACCGGCCGGCCGTCGAATCCCGGGTCACATCGAATCGGGAATGCTCGCCTCTAGAAGCATGATCCGGAAAAGTGGAAACCGGTTTCCCTCGCAACAAACGCGGAACGCGTTTGCGCGGAGATCATGCTTAAACAGAGAGCTAGAGCGCGATGCTCTAGCCTGACAAAAGGTCGCATCGGGGCGGCGATGAGCTTTTTCGCCGGGTAAACGGCATCGCGCGGGGGCAATTGCCGGCAGGACCATCCGTTTTTCTACTGATTGACCTTGAGTGTGGCCAATTTGGCACAAGGTCTTGTGCCCTGCACGCGTAGGATTGCAGCCACATAATATGCAATCGCGGCAAGGCGAGTGCTTTTGTTCAAGAGGGGAGACTACGCATGAAGAGAATTTGTACTGGGCGCGCTCGGTCTGGCCGCACTGGGGATGGCCGCTCCCGCATCTGCCGCCGATCTGGCCGCGAGGCCCTACGTGAAGGCGCCGCCGCCGATGCTCGCTCCAATTTACGATTGGACCGGATTCTATATCGGCGCCAACGGCGGTTGGGGCCAGAGCCGCAATTGCTGGGGATTTGTTCCGGTCGGCGGCGTGTTCATCGCAGACGGCTGCAACAGCCGGTCCGGCGGTGTCGCCGGCGGACAGATCGGCTATCGCTGGCAGACCGGCCAATTCGTTTTTGGTATTGAAGGGCAGGGTGATTGGGCCAATCTCCGCGGCTCGCGGGTCAGTATCATCGATCCGACATTCACGCTCCAAACCAAGACTGATGGCATCGGCCTTATCACCGGCCAGCTCGGTTATGCCTGGAATGCTGCGCTGCTGTATGTGAAGGGCGGTGCTGCGGTGACCGGCAATCAGTATAACATCCTCACCACGCTCGGCGGTGTGAATTTGGCCTCGGCCAGCTCGACGCGCTGGGGCGGCACCGTGGGTGCCGGATTCGAATACGGCTTTGCACCGAACTGGTCGGCCGGCCTCGAATACGACCACCTGTTCATGGGCAGTTCAAACAATTCGTTCACGGGTCTGACTCCCGTCGGGGCCGCCGCCCTCAATCGCGTCAGCCAGGACGTGGATATGGTCACCGTGCGTGTGAACTACCGCTTCGGCGGCTTCGGCGCTCCCGTCGCGGCCCGTTACTGATCTCTCCCTCGACCACTGGCGAACTAAAGCCCCGGCACCCGCCGGGGCTTTTTTATTGGCCGGTCTGCTCGCGGCGAAATTCACGCGAACGCGCTCGGTGCGCGAGGTTCCATGGTCAACGTTACGCCTGTAATGGTGTCAGGGACGAATGAAACAATGCCGTGACATCGCTTCGCTATCCTCGTCGTGCCGAGGAGGCGGCCTTCGCTTGGGTGCGACGGGTCGACCTGATCGAGGCAGTCGAGCAAAGGAGGCACGCATGGAATTTATCACCGTCCGCAACGGCGACATGACACTCAAGGTCGCGGTCGCAGGGAAGGGGCCGCTGATCCTGTGCGTTCATGGCTGGCCGGAGCTCTGGTATTCCTGGCGCTACCAGCTCGGCTACTTCGCCGAGCGCGGCTACAAGGTTGCAGCGATGGATGTCCGTGGCTATGGCGGCAGCTCTCGTCCGCATGCGATCGAGTCCTACACATTGCGGAGCCTCGCCGGTGACGTCGCGGCGGTGGCGAATCACTTGGGCGAAGGCCGGGCGATCCTGTTCGGCCACGATTGGGGGGCGCCCATCGTCTGGACCACTGCGCTTTTATATCCCGACATGATCACAGCCGTGGCAGGCCTGAGCGTACCCTACATTCCCGTGTCTGACGTGCCGTTCAGCGAAATGGCGAAGGCGATCTACGCCGATCGTTTCTTCTACCAGACCTACTTCCAGGACTGAGGGAATAGCCGAGGCCGAGTTGGAGGGAGATATCCCGGTGTCGCTTCGCAAGATCTATTTCACCGGCTCGGGCGACGCGCCGCTCAACGCGTGGTTGGCCCACAAGCCCGCCGATGCGCGTCTTCTCGACGGTCTGGTGGACCCGCGGCCCTATCCCGCCTGGATGAGCACCGCAGACCTCGGAGTCTATGCCGAGGCCTTCCTCAACAGCGGCTTTCGCGGATCGCTGAATCGCTACCGCGCCCAGTCGTTCGATCCTGCGGAGCTCGCGGATATTGCCGGAAAGCCCGTGACCCAGCCGTCGTTCTTCGTTGCGGGTGAGCGCGATGTTGTCCGCAGTTTCATTCCCGGCATGGATCTTTTCGCCGATCCGGGTGTCGCCTGCAGCGATTTCCGTGGCTCAACGATTATCCCACACGTCGGTCATTGGGTGCAGCAGGAGGCGCCCGCGGAGACCAATACGGCGCTTGAAGGCTTTCTCAGGGGTCTCGGCAATCGGCCACCGCCGAATTGACAAAAGTATAAGGCGCTAGGATGATGAAGGTCCGAACCATCCTTGCGGCTGCGGCCGCGCTCATCGCTGGATATGCTGCGCAGGCGGCGGCCATGGAATCGACCTCGGCGACAACCACCTATCACCGCGTCTCGGTCGATGGCGTCGGCGTCTTCTACCGCGAAGCCGGCCCGCAGGACGCGCCGACGATCGTGCTGCTGCATGGGTTTCCTTCGTCCTCGCGCGAATTCGATGCGCTCATTCCCCTGCTTGCCACGCACTATCACCTGATCGCACCGGATTTCCCGGGCTTCGGCCATAGCGACGCGCCGCCGCCGTCGTCGTATGCCTACACCTTCGACCATCTGGCGAAGACGACCAGCGGTCTCCTTGAGCAACTCAAGATCGACAAATACGCGCTCTATCTTCACGACTATGGCGGGCCGGTCGGCTTCCGGATCATGCTGGCGCATCCGGAGCAGCTGCAGGCCCTCATCGTCCAGAATGCCAATGCCTACGAGAAGGGCTTGGGCGCCAAGTGGACGGGCATCGCGCAATATTGGGCCGATCGAAACGCGCACCCCGAAGTGGTGGATGCGTTCACGTCGCTCGCGGCGGCCGAGCAGCGTCACACCGGTGGTACCTCGCATCCCGAACGTTACAACCCGGATAGCTGGACTGACGAATACGCCTTTCTGTCGAGACCCGGCCAGCGCGAGATCCAGGCCGATCTGCTCTACGACTACCGGACCAATGTCGCGTCGTATCCGGCGTGGCAGGCATGGTTGCGCGAGCACAAGCCGCCGACCCTGGTGGCCTGGGGACGGAACGATCCGTCCTTCATCGCTGCCGGGGGAGAGGCGTTCAGGCGCGATCTGCCGGACGCCGAGATCCATCTCCTCGACGCCGGCCACTTCGCCTTCGACGAGAAGAACGACGAGATCGCCGGTCTCATTCTCGCGTTCCTGGCCAAGCATCCCTTCTGACAGGTCAAATCATCCGACCCGCCCGGATCGGACGGCAAGTGTCGCGGTGCCGGCGGAACTTATGCTACGCAGAGCATGAGTGCCACGTGCCGTGCGTGGATCTCGACGGAATGAAAGAAGATCATGGATCGAAATCGCTGGGGCAACAACGCGCAGATCGCATCCGCGGTCATCTCGCTGCTGGGATTCGGCATCCTGATCTATCAGGCGTGGGCCATCCAGAACAATTTCAAGGCGACGGCTGCGCGCCAGGTCTACATGTCCTACAGCGAGTTGACGCTGAGAAACCCGGAGTTATCGGAGCCCGATTACCCGAAGCTCAGGGATGGCGATCCCAAGGAATTCATTCGATACAAGAATTTCGTGTCTACTATGTTGTTCGCCTATGACGAAATCCTGGGCGCATATGACGAGCCGGAGTGGCGGCGGGCCTTCAATGAAGAAATCGTTTATCACCTTCCGTATCTCTGCACTTACACCGATCCGAACTACGATTTGATGTTCTTTCCGAAAATGCGGGAGAGGCTCAAGCAGGTCCGCGGCCGGTGTCCGGAGGTGATCAAGAAGCTGGATGCGGCAGCGACCGCGAAGAACTGATCACGCGTCGCGCGGGCGTCGTCATTCCGGGGCAGCCCGTCAGGGCTGAACCCGGAATCTCGAGATTCTCTGGTGCGCGATTGCGCGCCATAGTTCGATGCTATCGCATCGCCCCGGAATGACGGCACGGGACAGCGCGGTGCGGCTCAACCCGCCGGCCCCATGATGTAGGGCTTGAGCATCGCATACATCATCGTGTGCGTCGGTGTCGCAACCCCAAGCTTGCGGCCGAGTTCGACGACCTTGCCGCCGAGCCAGGGCAGTTCGAGCCGGTTGCCGCGCTCGAGATCCAGCGCCATCGACGGCTTCATCGCGGGAGGGGCGTGGTCGATGAAGCCGAGCGTCTTGTCGAGCGCGTCGGCCGGCAGCGCTACGCCGCTCGCGCGGCCGATATCGATCACCTCCTGAAAGGACGAGACGAAGATCGCACGCATATCGCCATCGTCCCGGATCTTGCCGACCGGCTGGCGCGCCAGCGCCATGATGCTGGCATTGGAGGCGAGCAGGATGAACTTCATCCACAATTCGGTGAGGATCTGTTCGCTCAAGGTCGCATCGAAACCTGCCTTCAGGCAAAGATCACGAAAGGCCTCGCCGCGCCGGCTGACCTTGCCGTCGAGCTCGCCGAAGATCATGCGCATGAAGGTGCCCACTTGGTTGATCACGCCGGGCTTGACGATCGCTGCGCTGATCTGCGCCACGCCGCCCATCACCGCGCGCTCGCCCAGAATTGGCGCCAGCCGCTCGGCGGCGTCGATGCCGTTCTGCAGCGGGATCACAGCCGTGTCCGGGCCAATCAGCGGCTTGATCTGCCGACCTGCGCTCTCGACGTCCCAGAGCTTGACGCAGAACAGCACGACATCGACGGTCCCGACACTTGACGGATCATCGGTCGCCTTCGTCGGCACGAGATGCGTGTCGCCCCGGCCGCTCTGGATCTTCAGCCCCTCGCTCTTCATGGCGGCCAGATGGGCGCCGCGCGCGATGAAGGTCACGTCGGCGCCCGCCTTGGCGAGCGCCGCACCAAATCCACCGCCGACGCCGCCGGTCCCGACGACCGCAATCCTCATCGAATGTCTCCTGCTTTCGTCGTGAGCCTGCGCGCTGCTATCGGCCAGCGAAATTGCGCGGTCATCAAGGCAGATCGACCGCTTCGTGTCCATGGCGAATGACCCTGGCTGACCTGTTCTGCGCGAGGGCAAGAGCTTCGGGACTGGCGCGGAATTTGCTGACTGTGGCAATGTCAGCATTGCCTCGATCCCGGCGTCCGGACAGTGCCGGAGCAAGGTTGGCTGCTCGTTTCACGCCCACATTCGGAGACCATGATGCCTTTCGATTTGATCTTGCGCGGCGGTCGGGTGATCGACCCGTCCCAGAAGCTCGATGCCGTGACGGATGTCGCTTTCGCCGGCGGCAAGGTCGCCAAGGTTGGCAACGAGCTGAAGGCCGATCCGGGAACCGATGTGCGCAACGCGTCCGGGTATATCGTCGCGCCGGGCCTGATCGATCTGCACACTCATGTCTATTGGGGCGGCACCTCGCTCGGCATCGATGCCGAGGAGTTCTGCCGCACCTCCGGCGTCACCACCGCGGTCGATACCGGTAGCGCGGGACCGGGCAATTTCGCAGGCTTCCGCAAGCATGTGATCGAGCCGAGCCAGGTCCGCATTCTCGCCTATCTGCATGTCTCGCATGCCGGCATCTACGGCTTCTCGCATCGCGTCATGGTCGGCGAAAGCGAAGAGATCCGGCTGATGAATCCGATCGATGCGGTCCAGGTGGCGGAGAGCAACCGCGACCTCATCGTCGGCATCAAGGTGCGGGTGGGGCTGCACTCGTCCGGCACATCAGGAATTGTCCCGCTCGAGATTGCACTTGAAGTTGCAGATCAGGTCGGCATGCCCTTGATGGCGCATATCGACCATCCGCCGCCGAGCTATGAGGACGTGCTGGCGCGGCTGCGTCCGGGCGACATCCTCACCCACGCGTTCCGGCCGTTTCCCAACACGGCCGCGACCGCGCAGGGCACCGTGAAGAAGGTGGTGCTGGAGGCGCGTGAGCGCGGCGTACTATTCGACATCGGTCACGGCAAGGGCTCGTTCGCCTTCAAGACCGCGCGCGCGATGCTCGCCAACGGCTTCTATCCGGACACGATTTCTTCCGACGTCCACGCGCTCTGTATCGACGGCCCGGCCTTCGACCAGGTGACCACGATGTCGAAATTCCTCTGCATGGGCATGCCGATCTCGGACGTGATCGCGGCGTCGACGGCGAATGCGGCGATGGCGCTGCGGCGTCCCGAGCTTGGCAGCCTCAAGCCCGGCAGCGTCGGCGATGCGACGTTGATCTCGATCAAGGCAGGCAAGTTCGATTATGTCGACGTCGTCGGCGAGCATCTGATCGGCGAGCAAAAGATCGCGTCCGAAGGCGTCGTGATCGGCGGCCGCTGGTGGCATCCGCAGGACGCCGCGAAGCTCAAATGACGCGGCGGCCCAAATTGGGTCACGCGAAAGTGTGACCGTTTGATAAAGTGCATGCGCACGGCCGGTGAGGGCTCGCCGGCCGAACGGTCTCGGCTGGCATGCCAATTGCAGCGCAAAAGGCTGTTGTGTCTGTATGAGCGGGAGGGATTCATGGATCGCAGGACGGTATTGAAAGGCTTGGCCGGGGCAGGTGGTCTGGCGTTGACGGGCGGACTTTCGGCGCCCGCACTCGCGCAAGGGGCGGCCGCACGTACGCTGCGCTTCGTGCCGCAGGCCAACCTTGCGAACTTCGATCCGATCTGGGGCACACAATATGTCGTGCGCAACGCCGCCGCGCTGGTGTGGGACATGCTTTATGGCCTCGACTCCTCGCTGCAGCCGCAACGCCAGATGGTCGAGTCCGAAGAGGTGACCGATGACGGCCTGATCTGGACCTTCCGTCTGCGCTCCGGCTTGAAATTCCATGACGGCGAGCCGGTGCGCGCCAAGGATGTGCGTCGCAAGCCTGACGCGCTGGGCAGCGCGCGATCCCATGGGCTTGATGATCAAGGCGATCCAGAACGAGCTCACCGCGGTCGACGACAAGACCGTCAAATGGTCGCTGAAGCAGCCTTATTCGAAGATGCTGTTCGCATTGGGCAAGAACAACTCGCCTTGCGCCTTCATCATGCCGGAACGCATCGCGCAGACCGACCCGTTCAAGCAGATCGGCGAATATGTCGGCTCCGGGCCGATGAAGTTCGCCAAGGCGGAGTGGGTGCCCGGCGCCAAATCGGTGTTCGAGAAGTTCGCCGACTACGTGCCGCGGCAGGAGAAGTCATCCTGGCTCGCCGGCAGCAAGCAGATCCTGATCGACCGCGTGGAGTGGATCGTGATGCCGGACCCGGCCACCGCCGCAGCGGCCTTGCAGAACGGCGAGGTCGATTGGTGGGAAAGTCCGATCACCGATCTCGTGCCGGTGTTGAAGGCGAACCGCAACATCGGCGTCGATATCGCCGATCCGCTCGGCAATATCGGCTCGTTCCGGATCAACCACCTCTATCCGCCCTTCGACAATGTGAAGGTGCGGCGCGCCGTGCTGATGGCGATGAGCCAGGAAGACTATATGCGCGCGCTCGTCGGCGACGATACGTCGTTGTGGAAGCCGCTGCCGGGCTTCTTCACGCCAAACACGCCGCTCTACACGGAGGAGGGCGGCGAGATCCTGAAGAAGAGCGATCTGGCCGCCGCCAAGAAGCTTTTGGAAGAGGGCGGATATGCGGGCCAGCCCGTGACATGCCTGGTGGCGCAGGATCAGCCGATCACCAAGGCGCAGGGCGACGTCACCGCCGATCTCCTGAAGAAGCTCGGCATGAATGTGGACTTCGTCGCGACCGATTGGGGCACGGTCGGCGCACGCCGCGCGCAGAAGACACCGCCCGGGCAGGGCGGCTGGAACATGTTCCACACCTGGCACGCGGGCGCGGATTGCGTCAATCCGGCGCCGTACAACGCGATCCGTGCCAATGGCGACAAGGCCTGGTTCGGCTGGCCGACCAGCGACGCGGTAGAAAAGGAAATCACGACGTGGTTCGAGGCCAAGAGCCTCGACGAGGAAAAGGCCTCGATCGGCCGTCTCAACAAGGCCGCGCTCGAGGACGTCGTCTATGCGCCGACGGGCTTCTTCCTGGGCTATACGGCCTGGCGCAAGAACGTCTCCGGGATCGTGAAAGGGCCGTTGCCGTTCTTCTGGGGCGTGTCGAAGACCGCATGAGGCGGTAGACGCATGCTGTCCTATATCCTCAGGCGAATCCTCGCGACGCTGCCCGTGATGGCGATCGTCGCGCTGTTCGTGTTCAGCCTGCTCTACATCGCGCCGGGCGATCCGGCGGCGGTCATCGCGGGCGATCAGGCGAGCCCCGCCGATGTCGAGCGGATACGACAAGGGCTCGGACTCGACCGTCCGTTCCTGATCCAGTTCGGTAGCTGGGTCTGGCGGCTCCTGCATGGTGATCTCGGCACCTCGATCTTCACCAACCTGCCGGTCGGCACGATGATCGCGCAGCGCATGGGGCCGACGCTGTCGTTGATGATCGTCACACTTCTGCTGACGCTTGTCGTCGCGGTGCCGCTCGGCGTCATCGCGGCGTGGAAGGCGGGAAGCTGGATCGACCGCACCATCATGGCGTTCGCCGTGTTCGGCTTCTCGCTGCCCGTGTTCGTCGTCGGCTACATTCTCGCCTATGTATTCGCGCTGAAGTTCGAATGGCTGCCGGTGCAGGGCTATACGCCGCTGACCGAAGGGTTCTGGCCGTGGCTTCAGAACCTGATCCTGCCCGCGATCGCGCTCGGCTGCGTCTATATTGCGCTGATCGCGCGCATCACCCGCGCCACCATGCTCGAAGTGCTGCAGCAGGACTACATCCGCACCGCACGCGCCAAGGGGCTCGGGCAGGGCGGCATCCTGTTCGTCCATGCGCTGAAGAACGCCGCCGTTCCGATCATCACCGTCGTCGGAATCGGTATTGCGCTCTTGATCGGCGGCGCGCTCGTGACAGAGAGCGTGTTCGCGATTCCCGGTCTCGGCCGGCTGACGATCGACGCGATCCTGCGCCGTGATTATCCCGTCATCCAGGGCATCGTGCTGCTGTTCAGCTTCGTCTATGTGCTCGTCAATCTCATGATCGACGTTACCTACACCCTCGTCGACCCCAGGATCCGCTATTGACCGTCTCGACATCAACCATCCATCCGGCGCCGCCGGGTCTCGTGATCGCGCCGCAACTGCCGGAGCTCTTGCTGCCGGTGAAAGTGCGGCGGGGCATTCTCGGCTTCCTGCGCAACCATCCGACGGTCGCGATCGGCGGCGCGTTGCTGCTTTGCCTTGTCCTGATAGGTGTTTTCGCGCCTTATCTCGGCACGGTCGATCCAACCGCGCTCGCGCCTGCCAAACGCACGCGCGCGCCGTCGGCGGATTTCTGGTTCGGCACCGATGCACTCGGCCGCGACATCTATTCGCGCGTGCTCTACGGCACGCGGGTCTCGCTGACGGTCGGTCTTTCCGTGGCGGTGCTGGCCTCGTTTGCCGGACTTGCCATTGGGCTCGTCTCGGGTTTCGTGCGCTGGGCGGACGGCATCCTGATGCGCTTCATGGACGGGCTGATGTCGATCCCGTCGATCCTGCTCGCGATCGCGCTGATGGCGTTGACCCGCGGAAGCGTCGGCAACGTCATCCTCGCGATCACCATCGCCGAGATTCCCCGCGTCGCGCGCCTGGTGCGCAGCGTCGTGCTGTCGCTGCGCGAACAACCCTATGTGGATGCTGCGATCGCGTCCGGCACCCGTACCCCCATGGTCATCCTGCGCCATATCCTGCCGAATACGCTCGCGCCGATGCTGGTGCAGGCCACCTATATCTGCGCCAGCGCCATGATCGCGGAAGCGATCCTGTCCTTCATCGGCGCGGGCACGCCGCCCACCATTCCGTCCTGGGGCAACATCATGGCCGAGGGGCGGGCGCTTTGGCAGGTCAAGCCTTTCATCGTGTTCTTTCCTGCCGCGTTCCTGTCCGCTACGGTGCTTGCCGTGAACCTGCTCGGCGACGGCCTGCGCGATGCGCTCGACCCGCGCATGGCGAAGAATCCTTAAACGCACTTCGGGAGCTGTTGCGATGGCGTTGCTCGAAGTCGACAATCTGCAGGTTCATTTCCGCACGCCCGCGGGCATCAACCGCGCCGTCGATGGCGTGTCGTTTCATGTCAACGAAGGCGAGACGCTCGCGATCGTCGGTGAGTCCGGCTGCGGCAAATCGGTGACCTCGATGTCGCTGATGCGCCTGATTCCCGAGCCGCCGGGCCGGATCGCAGGCTCCGTCCGTTTCGCCGGGAACGATCTGCTGCAGCTCTCCGATCAGGAGATGCGCGCCATCCGCGGCAACGACATCTCGATGATCTTCCAGGAGCCGATGACGAGCCTCAATCCGGTGCTGACCGTCGGCCGCCAGATCGGCGAGACGCTGCGGCTGCATCAAGGGCTGGACAAGCAGGCCGCCGAAGCGCGTGCCGTCGAGATGCTCACTCTGGTCGGCATCCCTGAGCCCGAAGCGGCGCGTCCGGGAATACCCGCATCAACTTTCCGGCGGCATGCGCCAGCGCGTGATGATCGCGATGGCGCTGGCCTGCAGCCCGAAACTCCTGATCGCCGACGAGCCGACCACGGCGCTGGACGTCACGATCCAGGCGCAGATCCTCAAACTGATGCTCGACCTCAAGCGCCGCGTCGGCGCGGCGATCATCCTGATCACCCATGATCTCGGCGTGGTTGCCGAAATCGCCGAGCGGGTGATGGTGATGTATGCCGGCCGCAAGGTGGAGGAGGCGCCGGTGGCCGAACTGTTCCGCTCGCCCCGTCATCCCTACACGCAGGGCTTGCTCGGAGCCTTGCCGCGGCTGGGCTCGTCCCTTGCCGGCGAGACGAAGCGGCTCGCCGAGATTCCCGGACAGGTCCCCGACCTCAAGCGGCATATCGACGGCTGCGTGTTCGCAGGCCGCTGCGCGCTCGCGACCGATCTCTGCCGCCAGTTCGCGCCGGGGCTGGAGGAGAAAGGCCCGCGCCATATCGCGGCCTGCCACTACGCGCTGAAGGAGCAGGCGGCCGCATGAACGCTCCGCCGCTGCTTCAGGTCAACGACCTCAGGAAATATTTCCCGATTCGCGGCGGGCTGTTCGGTGGCAAGTCCGGCCGGGTCCATGCCGTGGACGGTGTGTCCTTTGAGATCGCGCGCGGCGAGACGCTGTCGCTGGTCGGCGAATCCGGCTGCGGCAAGTCGACGGTCGGCCGCGCCATCCTGCGGCTGTTCGACATCACCTCCGGGCAGGTCGTGCTCGACGGCCAGCGCATCGACGATCTCGGCCCGCGCGCACTGCGCATGATGCGCCGCCGCGTGCAGGTGGTGTTCCAGGATCCGTTCTCCAGCCTCAATCCGCGGATGCGCGTGCGTGATATCCTCGCCGAGCCGATCCGCAATTTCGGTCTCGCGAAATCCTCCGCCGATCTCGACGCGCGCGTTGCCGAGCTGATGGACATCGTGCGGCTGCCGCGCGATGCGCTGAACCGCAGGCCGCATGAATTCTCGGGCGGTCAGCGCCAGCGCATCGGCATCGCCCGGGCGTTGGCCGCCGAAGCCCGAGCTGATCGTCTGCGATGAGGCCGTGTCGGCGCTCGACGTCTCGGTCAAGGCGCAGATCGTCAACCTGCTGCAGGATCTGCAGCAGGAGTTTGGTCTCGCGCTCTTGTTCATCAGCCACGATCTCGCAATCGTCGAGCACATGACCCACCGGGTCGCGGTGATGTATCTCGGCAAGATCGTCGAGCTGGCGCCGAGGC
Organism: uncultured Alphaproteobacteria bacterium; assembly: GCA_963786015.1. GTDB lineage: Bacteria > Pseudomonadota > Alphaproteobacteria > Rhizobiales > Xanthobacteraceae > Bradyrhizobium. The sequence continues at coordinate 130,644 of CAWAXO010000005.1, forward strand.
GGCAGATCTTTGCCTCGCCCCGGCATCCCTACACCAAGGCGCTGCTCTCGGCCGTGCCGGTGCCCGATCCCGGCGCTGCCCGCACGCCGATCATTCTCAAGGGCGACGTGCCGAGCCCGATCAATCCGCCGAAGGGATGCCGCTTCCACACCCGCTGTCCGTTCGTATTCGATCGCTGCCGCAGCGAGGAGCCGCAGCTTCGCATGACCGGAGACGATCAGTGGGCGGCCTGCCACCTCGACGTGCTTCCGGAGACGTCGAGCGTGATAAGCGCGGCATGACGCTGCGATTGCGCGAACTGGGTGCTTATTCTGCAGATCCGGCGGCAGCAGCGAGGCTGGCTCTGTCCGCACGCCAGGACGGCGGCCATAGCCACCACTTACGCACATGCAGGAACCGGCGGATCGGCGTCTTGACCGCTGCCGCCAGCAGTCCAATCGACAGCAGGCACCACACCGCGGGCCATTCGTTGATGTTGTCGGTGGAGAGCGCTGCCAGCCACGGTCCGAGCATCAGGTGGAACACCGTCATCCGCCACGACCCGTAGAGGACCGGCAGGAAAATGCCGGCGATGACATAGCTCGGGAAGCCGTGAGCCCATTGGTTGGCGAAGGCGTTGCACATCCCGTTGGTGGGGACCTCCCAGGCAAGGTGCCAGTTGCCGTGCACCGAGCACAGGCGGGTGCCGCAAAGCGGCGTAGACGGATCGCACTGGCCGGCCCAGGCGAACGGATAGAGCTGCAGCAGCATGATGATGGCGGAAACGAAGCACAGCGCGTAGACGGCCGGCGCGATCCGGCTGCGGATCTCCTGCGGAATGAAATACATCGACACCATGTTGATGAAGAACGGCTGGAAAGTGATGTGCAGATAGCCCATCAGCGTCGCAATCTGGTTGGACGGCAGGCCGCACTGGTCGATCACCGAATAGGTAAAGGCCTGCAGCAGCTCCATCAGCGCGAAATAGCCGAGCGGCATCCAGACTGCGGATGGCTCCCTGTGATAGGCCGCATAGGCGGTTGTCCCGAGGCCCGCGCTAGCGAGCACCGCAGATGCCTCACCACTCCAACACATTGATTTGGTCTCCATGGAAGCCGTCCGCACCGGAACGGCGTTGTTGATGCGAGGCGGGCGCGGCCCGCCGGGTTGTTGCTGTTTTTTGCGATGGGCGGCTTCGAGGGCTCGTGCCGATCATGCGGCAGTGGTCGATGCGCTTAGCTGCGAGGCAATCATTGGCTTCGAACAGAAGCCTCAGGGAGGCCGCAGGAGCCGGTTGCGTGCACAACGATGAATGGCGAACTAAAGAGACGGTTTCAATGGCTCGAGTCCGAGCAACAATCGGCCGGCCTTCTCGTAAGACCGTAATGTCGCAAGAACGTGCTGGTTCATCGTCAGGATATCGCGGAGGCAGCGATCGAACGGTCCCTTTTGGTAGACGGCGGAGCCGCCGGCCGCCTTACAGACGAGCCGAACGACATCGACGCAGGTGCCGATGACGTAAGTCGCGGCGGTCTGGAAACGGGCGATCCGCGCGGGCGTAGGTTCGGTGCCATCAATCAGGCCGTCTTGCACGACGAGGCAGCCGAGCCAGATCCATTCGCTATGCTGGCAGCCGCTGACAAACGGAAAGTGTCCCGTCACGCGATAGCCGCCGGCGACCGGAATGGCCTGCCCGGTCGGAGTCACCGCGGCGGCCGTGCTGACTCCGATGTCCGGATACATTGCCCGTCCGACGTCCTTCTCCAGGTATGCGGTGACGTAGCCGCCATCGCAGTTGATCATGGCACACCAGCCGACCGAACCGTCGGCCATCGCCAGTGTTTCGAAAACTCGGAATTGCGTCAGCGGATCCAGCTCGGGGCCGCCCGATGAGCGCGGCATGGCCATGCCGAAGATCGCCGGCTTCCTTCAGCTCGCGAACGAGTGTCTCCGGCAGGCGGCGTCCGCTCTCGATCTCGCCGGCGACTGCGCGGATGTTCTCCGCCAATGCGATGGCATTGTGTAGGACGGAAGGGTCATTTGCATCTGCCACGCCTGCGGATTTAGTCATGGGACCTCTTTTCGCCGTGCGTCACCGGCATTTCTACGCAAGAACTCTGCAGGAGCATTTTGCCTGCGTTGACGTAGTGTCGCTGATGCACGGCGGCATGCTGGCCGGCGACCTGGAGGTCGCGCAGGTGGCGTTGCAGCGGCGAGCTGTCGTACACGGCCGGGCCGCCGCCAAGCGTGAAGCAGGCGTCGGCTATACGAATGCAGATCGTCGTCAGCCAGATTGCGCCCTGCGTGGCTTCGGCCTGCAATGCCGGGGTATTGAGCGTCCCGGCCAGGGCGTGGCGCCAGTATCTCGCATTCTCGGATTCGAAAAACGCCCGCGCGGCCCTGACGTTCGCTGCGATCCTGCCGAGCTCTCCCTGAAAGCTCTCGGAGTGGCGCATCGGAACCGCGGCGCGAACCTGCTGGCGGCCGGTGTTCGCATGCGCGACGATGTCATCAAGGGCGGCCTCTGCAACTCCGACTGCAAAGGCGGAGTGCAGCAAGGGCACGATCTGATGCAGGCCGCCGTAAAGCGGCCCCGACAGACAAGGCATAGCGTTTGCGAGGTCGAAGGTGTTTGCCGCCGGAACGAGCGCGTCCTTGATGGCGATGTGATGGCTCCCGGTTCCTTTGAGGCCGGAGACGTGCCACGTATCCTCGATCCGCCAGTCACATGCCGGCAGTGCGAAACCGATTGTCGCCGGTGGTCCGCCTTCATCGGCAACTGGGGACAGCGGCTTGCCATCCTTCATCATCACGCAGATTCCGAGCAGGAAATCCGCATGCTGGCAGCCACTCGCGAACGGCCATCGGCCGCTGACACGCCAGCCGTCAGCCGTGGTCTCGGCCGTGCCGACGGGCTGGGTCGAGCCGGCGATGATGATGTCGGGGCCATTGCGATTGACATCGTCAAAGGTCTTGCGCGGCAGCAGCGGAGCGAAGATCGCAGCGCCACTGCCGATCATCGCGGTCCAGCCGAGAGATCCGTCGATACGGGCAATCGTCGCGATGATCTCAAGTGCGGCTGGAAGATCGAGCTCCAGCCCGCCATGGCTGCGGGGCGCGAGCATGCGAAAGACGCCGATCGATTTCAATGAGGCGATGACATCGGGCGCGATGCGGCGCGCTGTCTCGAACTCTATGACGCGCGCTTTAAGCTGGGGCTTGAGGTCTTTGATATCGGAGAGGAGATTTTTGGCCGCGTTTTGCATGGCAGCAAGACTGTAAAGCGCGTATTTCCAATGCATTTCAAGATCGCAGAATAGAATTACGGCCGTAACTTGTGATGTGGAAACGGCAATCATGCCGCCGTTCGTGATAATCCGCGAGCGTTTCGTGCGTCGGTGCGATCGCCGACGTCAGCGCTTATTTTAACGCCGATCACCATCGATACAAATCCCGTCAACCGTTCGGCCTTCGTTGTCTTGAAGCCGGCTTCGCGCATCCATCCCTGGCAATCGGCGCTCGTATATCCGAAGCCGTCGGGGGTCTGGATCAAACTGTTGAGGCTCGAGAGAAGCGGCCAGACGCTCTCACGGCGTTCGTCATCGATGATGGCGTCGTAGACGATCAGTGCGCCGCCCGTGGGTATCGCTTCGAATGCATTTCTCAGCAGCAGCTTCTTTTGCGCCAATCCCCAGAGCTGAAGAAAGTGGCCCATCACGATCACGTCGGCTTTCGGCCAGGTATCCTTGAAGGCGTCGCCCGGATGAAAGTGGACCCGACCGATCAAGTCATGTCTGGCGATGAGCTCTTCGAACAGCGGCCGAACCTGCGGCGGATAAAATGCGAGACCTTGGAGATGCGGATACGCACGCGCCACCAGGACAGGCAGCATGCCTTGCCCCCTGCTCACGTCCATGAACGTGTTGTGAGATTTCCAGTCGAATTTCCTGATGAGCTGCTTTGCAGGCTCGACGCTGACGCCATTCATCATCGACATGATCGTCCGAGTTATTTTCGGATCGGTGAAGGTTCCCCGGAATGACTCGGACCCGTGTTGGCCGCCGTCTTGTCTGTCGTCGCTGCGTCCGCCCTGGTGACGGCCGGTTCGGAGCGAATCGCTGAGCGATCCCCATAGGTCATAGAGGTGGGTGTTCGCGAACTCGAGAACGCCGCCCACATAAGACAACTTGGTCGGGTCGAAGAACAGGTCTACTTCCTCGGCGTTGCTGTAAACGCCGTCATGACGTTTCAACAGTTTGAGGGCTACCAGCGCGTCCAGGAAATCGCGGGCGGATCGCGGGTGCAGCCTGAGGCGTGCTTGTAGAGCTTCAAGTGTCCCGGGAGCTTCCGCCAGTTGCGAGAACACGCCGAGTTCGATCGCGCTCAACACCGTCTTGGATGCCCAAAAGCCAAAGCCGAGCTGCAGGACATGATCCGTCGTCAACGCGTCCAAGTATCGCTCCCCTCGACGAAATCTGGCCTGCATCGGGTGCGATGACGCCAGACACGTTCATCGCGATGCAATTCGCGGGCAGCTATATGCTTCTGCTGCTCTCCGGGCACTCAAACATTGGTGACAGAACCGCGGCCGTCTTTCAACTTCGAGGGACACGAACTCCGCGTCCTGTCTCGCGCCTCGGTTGAAGTGAGGACGGCGCGCCGGACCTGCCGTGCAATGCTGGCGCTGGAATCGAAGAAGCGCGGTCCGCCCCGTCGTCAGCCAGTTGAGCCTGCCGGCCTGAGGGCGCGCGAGAAAGCACTCTCAATCCTCGGGCGGCGAGGGGTCGATATGACCGACGAACGTGCGCCGTTCCATGAACGGCGCCGCCATGCCCGGGATGTAAGCGTCGGACACGAACCTGCGGCAGTCATCGCCGACGCGTCTGTCGTCGTGCCGATCGCTTCTTTCGAATGTTCATCGCAACCTCCAAATCTAGAGTGTTGCGACGACCGGTTGAATCCGCCGGTTGTCCCGGCTCGTACCTGTGGTTCTGCCGCGTGCTTTTTGTTGCACGCGGACCATGGGTGCAGCCCGCACCCGGCCTTCCCTGCGCCCTCTGTTTTCGATGGGCGCCGGTCGCTCCGCCGCTAACCCGCAGCCGCGTTCATCTCGCGCGGTGGGATGTGCCGCACGTCTTCGCCTCGCTCGATCTCCTCCGGCAGACCCGCAAAGCGGCGCAACGCCTTGGCCATCGTCACGCGGCCGCTCACGCCGGTGATCACCACATCGACCATCGTGAAGGACGAATGGAAATGACCCTGCGCTTTGAGCTGCTCGACCGGCACGCCGGCGGCGGCGAGCGCGTCGCCATAGGCGATGCCTTCGTCGCGCAGCGGATCGAACTCGCAGGTCACGATGTAAGCCGGCGGCAGGCCGGCAAGCTTGCCGCGGATCGGCGAGACGCGTGGATCGGTGCGGTCGGCCGGCGAGCAGTAGATGTCCCAGAACCAGTACATCAGCGAGCGCGTCAGAAAGTAACCCGTCGCATTGTCGTTGTAGGAGGGACGATCGAAGCTGCAGTCGGTGACCGGGCAGACCAGAAGCTGGCCCGCAATCTCCGGCCCGCCGCGATCGCGCGCGAGCTGGCAGGTGACGGCCGCGATGTTGCCGCCGGCACTCCAGCCCGCCACCAGCACCGGTCCGGCCTTGCCGCCAAGCTCGGCCGCATGCTCGGCGATCCAGCGTGTCGCCGACATAGCCATCCTCGGCCGCGGTCGGGAAACGATGCTCGGGCGCGTGGCGATAGCCGACGCTGACGACGATCATGCCGGTGCGCCGGCACATGTCGCGGCAGAACGGATCGTCGGATTGCTCGTCGCCGAGCACCCAGCCGCCGCCGTGGAAATAGACGATGACCGGATGTGGCCCCGCTGTCGCCGGACGATAAAGACGATAGGCCAGCGGACCATCATTGCCCGGCAGCGTGCCGTCGACGACCTCGCCGACCGGGCGGCCGGCGGGACGCTGCGCATTGAACTGCGCGATGAAGTCGCGCGCACCCTGGGCGCCGAACGATTCCAGCGGCGGCAGCTTCATGTCCGCCAGCATGTTCAGCACCAGCCGCACATCCGGCTGCAGCCGGACGATCTCGCCGTCATTGCACTGCGCGGCGCCATTCGGGCCGGTGAGCTTGAAGCCGAGCATGCCCTGGCTGACGATCTCGTTGCAGATGCTGCGATAGGGGCCGACACCGCCCGGTATAGGGCATCACGCCCTGCGGCTTGCCGGGCACGTTGGCGCCCGTGTACCAGGTGTTGGCGAGCCGATGCAGCGACAGCATCGCACAGTCCGCCATGTGCCGCGCCCAGCCGTCCTGTGCGGCTTCGGTCGCCTCCATCGCGGTGAAGCCGGCCTCGCGCAGCGCGGCCAGGCGATCGACGACCCAGTCGACATGCTGCTCGATCGACACCGCCATGTTCGACAGCACGGACGGGCTGCCCGGGCCGGTGATCAGGAAAAGATTGGGGAAGCCGGCGACCGTGAGCCCGAGATAGGTCTGCGGTCCATGGGCCCAGACATCGGCAATCGACTTGCCGCCGCGGCCCGCTGATCGGATGGATCGCCGTGATCGCGCCGGTCATCGCGTCGAAGCCGGTGGCGAACACGATGACGTCCACGTCGAACGTGCGCTTGTCGGTCTTGATGCCGGTCGCGGTGATCTCGGCGATCGGCTCCTGCCGCAAATTCACCAGCGTGACATTGGGACGGTTGTAGGTCGCGTAATAATTGGTATCGAGGCAGGGACGCTTGGCGCCGAACGGATGATCGTGCGGGCTGAGCGCCGCCGCGGTCTCGGGGTCCTTGACGGTGTCGCGGATCTTCTCGCGGATCATGTCGGCGAGCAGCTTGTTGCCGGCGGCATCGCAGCCTTGATCGGCCCAGAGCTGGGTCAGGATGTAGACGAGATCGCCGGCGGCCCACGCCTTCTCGAAGCGCGCGCGGCGCTCGTCCTCGCTGAGCTGCCAGCTCACGGCGGTCTGCTGCGGATACGGCACGCCAGTGAGCGACTGCCGCGCCTGTTCGCGATAGGCGGCGCGGTCGGTGTTCAGCAGGGTGGTGCGGTCGGCGGGCGCAGGACCGTTATGTGCGGGCAGGGCGAAATTCGGCGTGCGCTGGAATACGGTGAGCTGCGAGGCCTGCTCGGCGATGACGGGGATCGACTGTATGCCGGACGAGCCCGTGCCGATGACGGCGACGCGCTTGCCGGCGAGCTTGACCTCTTCATGCGGCCAGCGGCTGGTGAAATAGATCTCGCCCTTGAAATCCTTGACGCCTTCGATCTCCGGCGGCTTCGGCGCGGAGAGACAGCCGGTCGCCATGATGTAGAAGCGGCAGGAGACGGGCGCGCCGTTGTCGGTCGCGAGATGCCAGCGATCCGTCGCGTCGTCCCAGGTCGCGGCGGTGACCTTGGTGCCGAAGCGGATGTCGCGGCGGAGATCGTAACGGTCGGCGACGAAGCCGAGATAGCGCAGGATTTCGGGCTGGGTCGCGTATTTCTCGGACCAGGTCCACGCGGTCTCCAGCTCCGGATCGAACGTGTAGCTGTAATCGATGGTCTGGATGTCGCAGCGCGCGCCGGGATAGCGGTTCCAGTACCAGGTGCCGCCGACGTCGTCGGCCGTGTCCAACGCGACTGCAGTGAAACCCGCCTTGCGCAAACGATGCAGAAGATAGAGGCCGGCAAATCCGGCGCCTACGACCGCGACGTCAACCTGTTGCGCGCTGCCGTTGGTCGTCTCAGGGGCACGCGTCGCAACCATCTCGTCAGACATGGCATTCCTCCGGTGCAATTTTTATTTTGCTGGAGGCTAGCGCCGTGTCCCGGCTTTGTCATCAAGACAAATTCAATCCTCGGTCGTTGTTGCTCCGCACGCCGCCGGTTCCTCGATAGCGCCTTAACACAAGAAGACGCCTCGCTCTGCGAGGAGCGAGGCGTTTGGTTTCACGAACGAATTGAGATGCGATCAGTCCTGTTCGTAGCCGTAGACCTCCGGCAGGATGAAGATCGCGGCCAGCAGCCCGATCAGCGGGAAGATCGCGACGAACAGCGTTGCGTTGGCCTGGCCGATCGCCGCGAACAGCGACGGGAACAGGAAGATCGCGAGGAACGACGGCAGCTTGACGAACATGTAGGCGAAGCCGCTCGCAGTGCCCCGATATTCCGGCTTGGCGACCATGGTCGGGATGGTCATGCAGTTCGACGCGTCCCAATAATGACCCCACAGCATGCCGGCGGCGGCGAACGGCAGGACGTATTTGTGGTCGGTGTAGAGCGCGGCCGCCGCGATCAAGAGCGAGACCAGCACGATGCCGAAGCCGGCGATGCCGATGCCGCGATGGCCGATCTTCGGCGTCAGCAGCGGGCCGATCCAGCCCGAGATCGCGGCAAAGGAGAACAGCGCCATGGTGACGAGGTTGTTGCCGAGCATGCTGGACACGCCGATCATCGCGAACAGCACCGGCAGATAGAACGCGAAGGTCGAGAATTCGCTCGCCTGCGCGAAGCAGGCGATCCAGCCATAGAGCGTGGCGCGCCAGCGGATCGGGTCCTTGCGCAGATCGGCGAGGAACGCGCTCGGACGCGGCTTCGGCGGCGTGATGTCCTGGTCCGGCAGCATGCGAGATTGTCGTTGTACATGTGCTGCGCGACAGCCTTGGCCTCGCGGAAGCGGCCGCGCTGCACCAGCCACACGGCGGTTTCCGGCACGTCGTGGCGCAGCAGCAGGATGATCAGCGCCGGGAGCGCGCCGAGCCCGAGCGTGACGCGCCAGACCATCTCGTGGTTGATGTCGAGAATCAGAAAGACCGCGATCACCGCGAGCGTCAGCACCTCGCCGACCGCGAACATGAACTGCCAGCGGTTGCCCATCACCTCGCGCTCGCCCTTGGCCATGGACTCCATGATGTAGGTGTAGCCGGTCGAGATGTCGCTGCCGAGCGGCACGCCGAGCATGAAGCGGATGACGATCAGCCAGGTCGATGTTCGAGACGAAGGCCTGCGCCAGCGCAAGCACGATGAACAGGATCATCGTCGACAGGAACATCACGCGGCGGCCGATCTTGTCGGAGAGCCAGCCGCCGATCAGCGCGCCGATCAGTGCGCCGCCCTGCGTGCCGGCGGCGGCGAGACCGAGCATCAGCGGATCGGGATTATATTGCTCGCGGATGAAGACCAGCACGAAGGCGATCGAATAGAGGTCCCAGGCTTCGACCAGGATCGAGGCCATCATCAGCCAGCCGACGCGGTTGCCCTTGGGACTGTAGTTCTGGACGAGATAGCGGACGGCGTCGTTGATCGCCGTCTGCTGCGGCAGGGGATCGGCTGTTGTCGTCATGGTTGCCATGCGGGTTCCTTCCATATTGACGTGATTGTCTAGTTAAGCGGCAGCGGCTCGATGCTGCAGTCGAGCAGGCGCGGATCGATGCCGGCTTCCATGTCCTCGAACATCTGGTCCATGAAATCGATCAGCGTGTCGCTGGCTTTGACCGCGCTCGCCGCGCGCTGGTTCGCGACGGCGTTGAGGATCGCGAGATGCCGGTCGATGGTGCCGGTGAGGTCGTGGTCCGGCAGCAGCCGATGATAGATGTAGCCGATGCGGCGGTAGATCGTGTGCAGCGGCCGCATGGTGTGAACCAGGAACGGCTCGCCGCCCGCGGCCAGGATCAGCGCATCGATGCGGCGGTCGAGCTGGTTGAACTCATCGATCGAGACCGTCGCGCGGCGCTCGCTCAGCACACGCTCGATGTGCAGCATCTGGTTGCGATGGGACAGGCTGGCGCGTTCCGCCGCAAGGCGGATGACGAAGCGCTCCATGTCCCGCCGAAGGCCGAGCAGCAGGCGCTCGCGCGCAAGATCGATCGGGGCGATCTGCAGGCCGTGGCGGGGACGGATGATGATCAGCGTGTCGGCGGCCAGCCCGTTGACGGCGGCATGCACCGGCGTGCGCCCGAAGCCGGTGAGGCTCTGCAGCTCCTGCACGGTGAGGAAGCGTCCGGGCTTCAGCGTGCAATTGACCAGCAGGTCCTCGATGCCGCAGGTAGGCGAGTCTCGAACAGATTGACCGCGTTGCGCCGCTTCGACGCATCGTCGGTCTCGGGCCGGACTGGTTTTGAGAGCGCTTTTCTGCCGCGCCATGTCGCTTCCTTCGGGCTTCCTCCGGCGCGCGTCTTAAGGCGCGGCGCGGTGAGCAGCAATAAACATATTGTGATATATTACAAGAGGGCGTATGGCTTGGCGCGAACGCGGCGCGCCGTTGGCTGCGGTCGGCGCAAGCGAACCAGAACAATGTCAATGGGAGGAGGCCAGCCGTGAAGATCACGTCGATCGAGACCTTGCGCACCGAGGAATTCGCCAATGTGATCTGGGTCCGCATCCACACCGACAGCGGCCTGATCGGTCTCGGCGAGACCTTCTACGGCGCGGGCGCGGTCGAGGCCCAGATCCACGACACCTTCGCCGGCCGTCTGCTCGGACGCGATCCGCTGCGGATCGAGGCGATCCACCGCGACATGCTCAACCTGCCGATGGCGCAGTCCTCGACCGGCGTCGAATATCGCGCGGCCTCCGCGATCGACATCGCGCTGTGGGATCTGTTCGGCAAGGTCTGCGGCCAGCCGGTGCACCAGATGCTCGGCGGGCTCTGCCGCGACAAGCAGCGCATCTACAACACCTGCGCCGGCACGCGCTATGTGCGCTCCACCAATATCAGTCCGGTCTCGAACTGGAGTCTCGGAGACGGATAGTCCCTATGAGGATCTCGACGGCTTCATGAACCGCGCCGATGCAGCTTGCCGAGAGCCTGCTCGAGAGCGGCATTTCGGCGATGAAGATCTGGCCGTTCGATCCGCCCGCGCAGGAGAACCATGGCCTCTACATCACCGCCGCGCAGATGAAGAAGGCGGTCGAGCCGTTCGAGAAGATCCGCAAGGCGGTCGGCGACAAGATGGAGATCATGGTCGAATTCCATTCGCTGTGGAACTTGCCGACCGCAAAGCAGATCGCGCGCGTGCTGGAGGCCTACAAGCCGACCTGGTACGAGGACCCGATCCGGATGAACTCGCCGCAGGCGCTGGCCGAATATGCGCGCTCGACCGATGTCTGGGTCTGCGCCAGCGAGACGCTGGGCTCGCGCTATCCCTACAAGGATATGCTCGACCGCGACGCCGTGCATGTCGTGATGGCCGATCTGTGCTGGACCGGCGGGCTCACGGAGGGACGCAAGATCGCGGCAATGGCCGAGACCTATCACCGGCCGTTCGCGCCGCATGACTGCATCGGTCCGGTCGGCTTCATTGCCGCGGTGCACATGTCCTTCAGCCAGCCGAACACGCTGATCCAGGAATCGGTGCGCGCCTTCTACAAGGGGCTGGTACAACGAGCTTGTCACGACGATGCCGGTGATCAAGGATGGCTATGTCTATCCGATGGAAGGCGAGGGGCTCTGTGTCGATCTTCTGCCTGCGGTATTCGACCGCTCCGACCTGACCGTGCGCCGCAGCCAACGTGTGAGGATTCAGCCGATGTCGCACGCACTGTTCGATCTCTCCGGCCGCACCGCTCTGGTGACGGGCTCCTCGCGCGGTCTCGGCCGCGCCATCGCCGAAGGCATGGCGAAGGCCGGCGCGCGGCTCATCATCAATGGGGTCGACCCCGCGCGCGTGGACGCTGCTGTCGCCGAGTTTCGCGCCGCCGGGCATCAGGCTGATGGCGTGGCCTTCGACGTCACCGATGAAGCCGCGGTGGTGGAGGCGTTCGAGCGCTTCGATGCCGCCGGCATCGCGATCGACATCCTCGTCAACAATGCCGGCATCCAGCATGCGCAAGCCGCTGGTCGAGTTCACCTCCGCCGAATGGCGCAAGGTGATCGAGACCAATCTCACCAGCGCCTTCGTGATCGGGCGCGAGGCGGCGAAGCGGATGATCCCGCGCAAGCGCGGCAAGATCATCAATATCGGTTCGCTGGCAAGCGAACTCGCGCGTCCGACGATCGCGCCCTATACCACGGCCAAGGGCGGCATCAAGAATCTGACGCGCTCGATGGCGGTCGAATGGGCGCAGCACGGCATCCAGGCCAACGCGATCGGCCCGGGCTACATGCTGACCGACATGAACCAGGCGCTGGTCGACAATCCCGACTTCAACACCTGGCTGATGTCGCGGATTCCGTCGAAGCGCTGGGGACGTCCGGACGAGCTGGTCGGCGCGGCGATCTTCCTGGCCTCCGAGGCGTCGACTTACGTCAACGGCCAGATCATCTATGTCGACGGCGGCATGCTCGCCGCGATGTAACGGTCGCTGAGAAACAAAGGGAGAGAACAGTCCATGCGCGCCGTCGTCATTCACGCGCCGAAGGATCTGCGGATCGACAGCTTTCCCGATACAGCACCGGCGGCCGGGCGAGGTGCGGGTCAAGATCGCCAACGGCGGCATCTGCGGCTCGGACCTGCATTATTATCACCATGGCGGATTCGGCACGGTGCGTATCCAGCAGCCGATGGCGCTGGGACATGAGATCGCCGGCGTCGATCGCTGCGGTCGGCGAGCGGTGTGACCGGTCTCGCTGCGGGCACACGCGTGGCGGTCAATCCGAGCCTGCCTTGCGGCGCCTGCTCCTATTGCCGCGAAGGGATGCGCAACCAGTGTCTCGACATGCGCTTCATGGGCAGCGCGATGCGCATTCCGCATGTGCAGGGCGGCTTTCGCGAATATGTCACGGTCGATGCCTCGCAGGCGGTTCCGATCGCGCCAGTCGCTGTCACTCGGCGGAGGCCGCGATGGCCGAGCCGCTGTCGGTCTGTCTCCACGCCGCGCATCAGGCGGGGCCGCTGCTCGGCAAGCGCGTGCTGGTGACCGGTTGCGGGCCGATCGGTGCGCTGATGGTTCTGGTCGCGCGCTATGGCGGTGCTGCCGAGATCGTCGTGACCGATGTCGCGGATGCGCCGCTTGCGGTCGCGCGGAAGCTTGGCGCGAGTCGCGCGCTCAACGTTGCCGCGGACGCCGCGGCGCTCGACGCATGGCGCGCCGGCAAGGGCACGTTCGACGTGCTGTTCGAAGCCTCCGGCAATCAGGCAGCGCTGCGCATCGGCGCTCGATGTGCTTCGGCCCGGCGGGATCATCGTGCAGCTCGGGCTTGGCGGCGAGATGACCCTGCCGTTGAACACGGTCGTCGCCAAGGAATTGCAGATTCCGCGGCACGTTCCGCTTCGATCGCGAGTTCGAGCTCGCGTTGCGCCTGATGGGCGATGGACTGCTCGACGTCAAGCCGCTGATCTCGGCTTCGCTGCCGTTCGACAGCGCCGTCGAAGCATTCGAGCTCGCCAGCGACCGTTCGAAATCCATGAAAGTCCAGCTCACGTTTTGAAGAAAGCATTCGAGGGAAGCCGTACCAGATGAGAGTTGCCTGCATCGGCGAATGCATGGTCGAGTTCGCGCAAAGCCATGACGGCCTGTTCCGGCGCGGCTTCGGCGGCGACACGCTGAACACCGCGCTCTATCTCGCACGTCTTGGTGTCGATGTGTCGTATGTCACCGCGCTCGGCGACGATGCGCTGAGCGACGCCATGCTTGCGGCCTGGCGCGCGGAGGGCATCAAGACGGACGACGTGCTCCGTCTGCACGGCCGCGTGCCCGGGCTCTACATGATCGAGCGCGATGCGCGCGGCGAGCGCAGCTTTCTCTATTGGCGCGACCGTGCACCGGCGCGGGAATTCTTCGATCGCGCCGACGATGCCACGCTGGAGCGGCTGTCCCGTTTCGACTGGCTCTATTTCTCCGGGATCAGTTTGTCCTTGTATGGCGAGACGGGCCGGGCGCGGCTGCGCGAGCTGCTGGCCGCCGCGCGCAAACGGGGAGGGCGCGTGGCCTTCGACGGCAATTATCGTCCGCGAGGCTGGAGCGATGTGCAAGCCGCGCGGAACGCGTTCAATGACATCCTGCCGCTGGTCCATCTCGCGCTGCCGACGCTGGAGGATGAGCAGGCTCTCTTCGGCGACGCCGATGTGTCGGCCTGTCTCGCGCGGCTCAAGGCCGCCGGGATCAAGGAGATCGTGGTCAAGCGCGGCGCGCAGGGCTGCCTGATCGATGCCGAAGGTTCCGTGTTCGACGTCCCGCCGCCGGATGTCGTTCAGCCGGTCGACACCACGGCGGCTGGGGATTCCTTCAACGCAGGTTATATTGCGGCTCGCATCAAGGGCGTGTCGCAACGCGACGCAGCGGGCGCAGGCCATCGGCTGGCCGCTGCGGTGATCATGTCGGCGGGTGCGGTCATTCCGCGGGAAGCCATGCCGGCGGTGATATGAGGATGGGAGGACGATCATGAGCAACTCCAAGAGCAACTCCAAGACTCGCGCGCGGCTGATGGAATTGTTCGCGCTGGCGCCGGTGATCCCGGTCATCACCATCGAGGATGCAGCGCACGCGGTGCCGCTGGCGCGCGCGCTCGTCGCCGGCGGTCTGCCGGTGATCGAAATCACCCTGCGGACGGATGCGGCGATCGAGGCTGCGCGCGCGATCGTCGCCGAAGTGCCGGCGGCCGTCGTCGGCATCGGAACGGTGCTGACGCCTGCGGATCTCGAACGGGCAGCGAAGCTGGGTGCAGCGTTCGCGATCAGCCCCGGAATGTCGCATGACTTGCTGGAAGCCGCGGCCTCGGGCGATTTGCCGTTCGCGCCGGGAATTCAGACTGCGTCCGATCTGATCGCCTGTGTGACGCGGGGCTACGATCTCGTGAAATTCTTTCCAGCCGTGCCGGCCGGCGGCCTCGCGGCACTGAATGCGCTCAGCGGGCCGTTTCCGTCAGTACGCTATTGTCCGACCGGCGGCATCGGCGAGGCCAATGTCGCGCAATGGCTCGCGCATCCGAAGGTCGTGGCTGTCGGCGGTTCGTGGATCGCGCCAGCGGCCGACATCAAGGCAGGCGCATGGTCGGCCATCGAGCAACGCGCCCGCGCCGCGGCCGGACTGCGGCAGGAGAGCTAGAATGACTCGTCCTTGTTCGCCAGGACCGCTTGATCGCAGCGAGTACGCGCTGCCTCTCTAACCGGTTACCGCGCATGTGGTTCCTGCAATGTTAAGGATGCGTAAGGTGCGGTTGATCACGCATTTGCTGTTCCCATCTTTGTATCATGAAACAGTCAGAGATTTTACGCGACCGCGCGGAAAACTGCCGGCTCCTTGCGAAGCAGGCGATCGGCAAGCCGGCGTTCAGGCGATATGTACGCATGGCGCGAGCTTGGCGAGCACTCGCTATAGAGCAGGATTGGCTCGACGGCGAAGTCTCTCCAGTCGCGGTCGATGGAGGGTTGGAGGTTTCACCATGGAAGCACGCCACGTTCTGATCGCTCTGCTTGTCGCTTTCGGCGTCGCGGCCTCGGCCGCGGCATGGACCACGGCAACGCATGTGAATGCGACCGCATCTTCGACGGGTCATCCGACCGGTCACGCGACGCTGGATCGGACGAAGGTCTAGCAGTGGTGGCGTCGGCCGTCCCTGCCGACATAGGTGCTGGAGACCGGATCATAGGATCGATGGCGTCGCGCGCACGAAGCCGGATGCTGCGAAGGTCCGAATACGACTTGCGATGGATAGGGCTCAACAGAGCGCTGCGGATTGCTGCCGATCAGGCCTGCCGCGCCGATCCAGGCGCTCGAACTTTCCGCCGCAAAATTTCCGGGGAACGACCCATTGCTGCGGAAGTCCCGGTTGTCGTCGCGTCCGTCGAAAGACCAGGGGCTGGTGTTGCCATAGCGCAAAACGGCGCCGCTTTGCGCGTGTGTGGGCACTGACAACGCAGTCGCCAGCATGGCAATGACAATTGTCGCAGTCCTGATCGCCGTAGCCTGATTCATGGCCTGATCGTTCCCCAATCGCCTTTCCAGCCTGAAAGCGTCCCGCGCCGGAATTGCAGATAAAGTCCGTCACTGCGGCTCGCCAGCGTCGCGCCTTTGACGTTGGGCAGCGCCACAAGCAACTCGTTTCCGGGACGGCCGCGGACATAGAACAAAGCTACGCCGAGCGCCTGCGAGACCTGATCGGGGCTCATGCCGAACGTCAGCGGAATGCTCGGCTGCTGCGCACGAGCGGTGTCCGCGATCCCGAGCATCAGAAGGGTGATGAAGATCAGCTTCCGCATGAGCACGCGAGCCTCATTGTTGGAGCGACGCCAGCGTGCCGGCCGGCGTCCAGCCGCCGCCGAGCGCCTGGAACAGGCTGCTTGCCGCAAGCAACTTGTTCAGGCGAACCTGCACCAAGTTGTTCTCCGCGGTGAACAGCGTCTGCTGGGTCTGCAAGACAGTGATGAGATTGACGGTGCCGCCGCGGAGCTGGGCTTCGGAAACATCGAATGCCTTGCGCGAGGCGGTGACGACGTCGTTCTGCAGCTTCTCCTGAAGCGTGAACTGCTGTAACGCGATGAGAGCCTTTTCAACATCGGCGAAGGCGGACAGCACGGCCTTCCGATAGGCCTGCAGGTCCTGCAGCTGTACGCCCTTGGCCTGCTTCAGCTGGCTTTCAAGCAGAAAGCCGTCGAAGATCGGCTGCGTCAGGCTGGCGGTGAGGGTGTAGAACCACGCGCCCGGCGTGAACAGAGAAGCCAGCGCCGCGCTCTGGAAGCCCGTCGAGCCGGTCAGTTGAATCTGCGGGAAGAACGCGGCGCGCGCGGCTTCGACACTGAAATTGGATGAGGCGAGTAGCGCTTCCGCCTGTCGGATATCAGGCCTCTGGTAGAGCAATTCCGAGGGCAGGCCCGGCGTCACACGCGGCACCACGATCTGGCTTGTCGAGCCGCCATGCACCGTGAGGTTCGCCGGCGCGCGCGCGACCAGAAGGGCCAGGGCAGCAATGTTCTGGCCGACAATGACTTCGAGCGGCGGGATCGCGGCGCGCTGGGTAGCGACCAGCGCTTCCTGCTGCGACAGGTCGAGCTGCGACGCCGTTCCGCCGTTGAACTGGTTTCTGATCAGGCTGAGTATCCGGTCCGCAGCCGCCAGATTTCGGCGTGTGACTCGAAGCTCGTCTTGCGCGGCCAGGATCTGGAAATAGGTGTTGGCGACCGTGACCATCGTGGTCAGCGTCACGACCTCGCGGTTGTAGCGCGCGACCGTCGCGTTCTCCTCCGCCGCGTAGAGCGTGGCGCGATTCTTCCCCCAGAAGTCGATCATGTAGCTCGCGGTCAGGTTCGCATTGAACTGCGAGAACGTCGAGCCGCCACTGCCACCGAGACCGACGCCGTTGAGACCGGTGCTGCCGCTTTGCGATCCGAAATGCTCGCGCTCGGCGCTGACATTGCCCGTCAACGTCGGTAGCAGTGGCGCGCCGGAGACGCCGACCTGGGCGTCGGCCTGCACGATCTGGGCGACCGCTACCGCGATGTCGAGATTGCGGATCTGCGCGGCGTCCATCAGCGTCGACAGCTCGCGCGACCGGAATCCGCGCCACCAGTCCACCACGGGAACAGCCGCGTCGGCATCACCCTTCGGCGCCGCGCGATATGTTGCTGACATGTCGAGATTGAGTTCGGGACGCTCCGTCCCGAGAATGCAGCCCGACAAGATCGGACTGACCGTGATCGCCACAAGCGCACAAGCCGAACGAAACTTACCGGCGTACCGGCTGCTCGTCAGGGCGCCGCGCCGGATTCGCCGCAGGACAGATTGGTATCCGATGCGTCGCATCTACTCGCCCGGTTGCAATGAAGGCCCGGGCGTATGAGGTGCCGCGCCGCCCCTAAGACGTTGGCTCCAAAGGCGAAACCTGTCCAGATACAAATAGATCACAGGCGTGGAATAAAGCGTCAGCACCTGGCTCAGGATCAGTCCGCCGACGATCGCGATGCCGAGCGGCTGGCGCAATTCGCCGCCTTCGCCCATCCCGATGGCGAGTGGAAGCGCGCCGAGCATGGCGGCCATGGTGGTCATCATGATGGGCCGGAAGCGCAGCAGGCAGGCTTCGCGAATCGCCTCGCGCGGGCTCAGGCCTCGCTTCCGCTCCGCTTCGAGCGCGAAATCGATCATCATGATGGCGTTCTTCTTCACGATCCCGATCAGCAGAATCACGCCGATCAGCGCCATGATGCTGAATTCGGTGTTGAATGCCATCAGCGCGAGCAGCGCGCCGACACCGGCGGACGGCAATGTGGACAGGATCGTCAGCGGATGGATGTAGCTCTCATAGAGAACGCCGAGCACGATATAGATCGTGACCAGCGCGGCGAGAATCAGGAACGGCTGATTCGACAGCGAATCCTGGAAGGCTTTCGCCGTCCCCTGGAAGGTGCCGCGGATCGTGGCGGGCACGCCGAGCCGGTCCATGGTGGATTCGATGGTCGCCACGGCTGTGCTCAGCGATACGTTCGGCGGCAGATTGAAGGAGATCGTGTTGGCGACCAGCAGGCCCTGGTGGTTGACGGCAAGCGGCGTCGAGCCCTGGCCGAAATGGGCGACCGCCGACAGCGGGATCACGGTCTCCGCGCTGGTGCTCACCGCCGAGCCGGTCGACGCGACACCCTTGCCGGTCGCGCCGATCGAATTGGTCGCGAGATTGCGGGCGGCCTGTGCATTGACCGAGGCCGCCGCAGTCGATTTTCCCGATGTTGCCACCGTTCCCGCGACCGCGTTGGTGGCCTGCGAGCCGCCGACCGAGCCGCCTGACGTGCTGACATAGACGTCCTTCAGCGTCTCCGGGTTCTCCCAGTAGCGCGGCGCGACTTCCATGATGACGTGGTACTGATTGCGCGCGACATAGATGGTCGACACCTGCCGCTGGCCGAACGCGTCATAAAGCGTATTGTCGATCTGGCTGACGGTGATCCCCAATCGCGCGGCGGCATCGCGGTCGATCACCACATTGGTCTCTAGCCCCTTGTTCTGCTGATCGCTGTTGACATCGGCCAGGTTCGGCTCGCGCTGAAGCGCGGCGGCGATCTTTGGTGACCACTCGTTGAGCTCTTCCAGCGTCGAGCCCTGCAATGTGTATTGATACTGCGCGTTGCTGGCGCGGCCGCCGACGCGAATGTCCTGCACTGCCTGCAGGAACAGCGTCGCGCCGGGCACCACGGCCATCGAACGTCGCAGCCGCGCGATGACTCCGTCCGCGCTGATCTTGCGCTCGCCGAGCGGGCGGAGCGAGACGAACATGAAGCCGGAATTGGTCTGGCCGCCGCCGGTGAAGCCGACGGCGGTTTCGACCGCGGGATCGTTCTTGATGATGGTGACGAACTGCGCGAGCTTCTGCTGCATCAACTGAAACGAGATGCTCTGGTCGGCCTGGATCGTGCCGACGATGCGGCCGGTGTCCTGCTGCGGGAAGAAGCCCTTCGGTACGATGTCGTACAGATAGAAATTGAGGCCGAGCACCGCGGCCAGGATCACCATCACGAAGCGAGGATGGTCGAGCGCGCCCGTCAGCGTGCGGCGGTAGAAGTTCAGCATCGCCTCGAAGAAGCGCTCGCTCGCCCGATAGAGCCGGCCGTGTTCGCCGGTTTCCTGGCGAAGCAGCACGGCGCACATCATCGGCGTGGTCGCCAGCGAAATCGCGAGCGAGATCAGGATCGAGATCGAGATCGTCATCGCGAATTCGCGAAACAGGCGGCCGATGATACCGCCCATCAGCAGGATCGGGATGAAGACGGCGATCAGCGAGATGCTCATCGAGAGCACGGTGAAGCCGACCTCGTTGGCGCCCTTGAGTGCCGCCTCCAACGGCGACGCACCTTCCTCGATGTAGCGGGTGACGTTTTCGAGCACGACGATGGCGTCATCGACGACAAAGCCGGTCGCGACCGTCAGCGCCATCAGCGACAGATTGTCGAGGCTGTAGCCGATCAGGTACATGGCGCCGAAAGTCGCGACCAGCGAGACCGAGACCGCGACGACCGGGATCAAGGTCGCCCGCAGGTTCCGCAAGAAGGCGAAGACGACGATGATCACCAGCAAGATGGCGAGGATCAGCGTCCGTTCGACATCGCGCAGCGAGGTGCGGATGGTCGTCGAGCGATCGACGGCCATTCCGACATCGATGGCGGGCGAGATCGATGCCCTGAGTTGCGGCAGCAGCTCCCTGACGTGGTCGACGGTGCTGATGATGTTGGCGCCGGGCTGCCGGTAGAGGATGATCAGGACGGCGGGCTTGCCGTTGGCAAGGCCGGAGTTCCGTAAGTTCTCGACGCCGTCGAGGACCTCGCCGACGTCGGAGAGATGCACCGGCGCGCCGTTGCGATAGGCAACGATCAGGGACTTGTAGTCGTCGGCCTTGTTGGCCTGGTCGTTGGCGTAGATCTGATAGCGCTGGTCGCCGACATCGATGCCGCCTTTGGGGCTGTGCGCGTTGGCGCTGGCAAGCGCAGCGCGAACGTCCTCGAGCCCGATGCCATATTTGTAGAGCGCCTGCGGGATCAGCTCGACGCGGACCGCCGGCAGGGAACTGCCGCCGACCACCACTTCGCCGATGCCTTCGACCTGCGACAGCTTCTGTGCGAGCACGGTCGAGGCTGCGTCATAGAGATCGCCGCGGGTCGCGGTGTCCGATGTCAGCGTCAGGATCAGGATCGGCGCATCGGCCGGGTTGACCTTGCGATAGGTCGGGTTGCTGCGGAGGCTGGTCGGCAGGTCGGCGCGCGCGGCGTTGATCGCGGCCTGCACGTCGCGGGCTGCGCCGTTGATGTCGCGGTTCAATCCGAACTGCAGCGTGATGCGCGTGGTGCCGACCGAGCTGGACGAGGTCATCTCGGTGACGTCGGCGATCTGCCCGAGATGACGTTCGAGCGGGCTTGCGACCGTCGTCGCGACATCCTCCGGGCTCGCGCCGGGCAATGTCGCCTGAACGGAAATCGTCGGAAAATCGACCTGCGGCAGCGGTGACACCGGCAGCTTGAAAAACGCCACCGCGCCCGCTGCCGCGAGCCCGAAGGTCAAGAGCGTCGTGGCGACGGGGCGGCGGATGAAGGGTGTTGACGGGCCCATCTCAGCGCGACTCGCTGGGCTGGCCCGTGCCGGCGGGCCGTCCCGCCAGGCGAATGGCGATGCGGTCGAACCACAGATAGATCACAGGCGTCGTGAACAGCGTCAGCAACTGGCTCACCAGCAGGCCGCCGACAATGGAGATGCCGAGCGGATGGCGCAATTCCGAGCCCGCGCCGGTGCCGATCATCAGAGGCAGCGCGCCGAGCACGGCGGCCATGGTCGTCATGATGATCGGCCGGAAGCGCAGCAGGCAGGCCTGATAGATCGCCTCGCGCGGCGGCTTGCCTTCGTTGCGCTCGGCATCGAGCGCGAAGTCGATCATCATGATCGCGTTCTTCTTCACGATGCCGATCAGCAGGATGATGCCGATGATCGCGACGATGGTCAGATCCTGGCCGGCAGCCATCAACGCCAGCAGCGCGCCGATGCCGGCCGACGGCAGCGTCGACAGGATGGTGACGGGATGAATGAAGCTCTCATAGAGCACGCCCAGCACGATGTAGACGGTGACGATCGCGGCCAGGATCAGGAACAGCTGGTTCGAGAGCGAGGACTCGAAGGCAAGTGCCGCGCCCTGGAAGCTGGTGATGAGGCCGAGCGGCTGGCCGATATCGATCTGCGCCTGCTTGATCGCCGCGACCGCCGCGCCGAGCGATGCGCCGGGCGCCAGGTTGAACGACACGGTGGCCGACGGAAACTGGCCGAGATGCGAGACCTGCAGCGGCGCGGTCTCCTCGCGCATCTTGGCCATGACGGCGAGCGGAACGGGCGTGGAGCCGACCGAGGAGGGCAGATAGATATCGGAGAGCGATTGCAGCGAGTTCTGCAGGGCGGGATCAGCCTCGAGGATCACCCGGTATTGGTTCGAATTGGTGAAGATGGTGGAGACGATGCGCTGGCCGTAGGAGTCGTACAGCGCGTTGTCGATGGTGGCCGGCGTGATGCCGAAACGCGCGGCCTGGTCGCGATCGATCTCGACGAAGACCGAAAGCCCTTGCGCCGAGATGTCGGTCGCCACATCGCCGAGCTCCGGCAGCGCCCGCAGCTTATCGACGAGCTTCGGCGTCCATTCGGCCAATTGCGCCGGATCGGCATCCTGCAGGATGAACTGGTATTGCGTCTTGCTGACCGTGCCCTCGATGGTGAGATCCTGCACCGGCTGCATGTAAAGCGTAATGCCGGTGAGCGAGGAGGTCGCGTCCTTGAGCCGCTGCATGACGGTCGCGATGTCCGTCTTGCGCTTGTCGTGCGGCTTCAGGTTGATCAGCAAACGGCCGCTGTTCAGCGTCGTGTTGGTGCCGTCCACGCCGATGAACGAGGAGAGGCTGTCGACCTCGGGATCGCGCAGGATGACGCTGGCGAGCTGCTGCTGCCGCTCGGCCATCGCGGCGTAGGAGACCGATTGTGGCGCCTCGGATATCGCCTGGATCACGCCGCTGTCCTGCAGCGGAAAGAAGCCCTTGGGGATCACGACATAGAGCAGGGCGGTGAGACCGAAGGTCGCCGAGCGCGACCAGAAGGACCAGTGTCTGTCGGTCGAGCACCCAGTTCAGCATGTGCGCATAGATCGCGACGACGCGGTCGAAGCCCATGCGCGTCCAGCGCTGGAAGGCGTTCTCATGCGTCTCGCTTTCGGCCTTGAGCAGCTTGGCGCAGGCCATCGGCACCAAGCGTCAGCGACACCACGGCGGAGATCAGGATGGTGACCGAGAGCGTGATGGCGAATTCCCGGAACAGGCGTCCGACGACATCGCCCATGAACAACAGCGGGATCAGCACCGCGATCAGCGACACCGTCAGCGAGATGATGGTGAAGCCGATCTGCGCGGAGCCGCGCAGCGCGGCCTGCAGCGGAGAATCGCCTTCCTCGATGTAGCGTGAGATGTTCTCGATCACGACGATGGCGTCGTCGACGACGAACCCGGTCGCGATCGTCAGCGCCATCAGCGAGAGATTGTTGAGACTGAAGCCGAACAGGTACATCGCGCCCAGCGTTCCGACCAGCGACAGAGGCACCGAGAGGCTCGGGATCAATGTGGCGCGGGCGCTGCGCAGGAACACGAAGATCACCAGCACGACCAGGAGGACGGCAAGCCCAAGCTCGTATTCGACGTCGGTGACGGAGGCGCGGATGGTCACCGTCCGGTCAGTCAGGATGTTGACGTCGATCGCGGCCGGTAGCGTCGCCTGAAGCTGCGGCAGCAGCGCCTTGATGCCTTCGACCACCGAGATGACGTTGGCGCCCGGCTGGCGCTGGATGTTGAGAATGATTGCCGGCGTCTCGTTCATCCAGGCGCCGAGCTTGTCGTTCTGCGCGCCGTCGATCACGTCGCCGACATCACTGAGCCGGACCGGAGAGCCGTTCTTGTAGGCGACGATCAGGGAGCGATAGTCCGACGCGTTACGGATCTGGTCGTTGGCGTTGATGGTATAGGCACGCATGCCGCCGTCGAAATTGCCTTTCGGCGTGTTGACGTTGGCGTTGCCGAGCGTGGTGCGCAGATCGTCGATGTTCAGCCCATAGGCCGCGAGCTTGCGGATATCGGCGCGGATGCGAACCGCGGGCCGCTGGCCGCCGCTGATGCTGACGAGGCCGACACCGGGAAGCTGTGAAATCTTCTGCGCCAGGCGGGTGTCGACGAAATCCTCCACCTGCGTCAGCGGCATCGTCTTCGAGGTCAGGCCGAGCGTCAGGATCGGCGCATCGGCTGGATTGACCTTGGCGTAGATCGGCGGCGCCGGCAGGTCGGAGGGCAACAAATTGCCGGCGGCGTTGATCGCGGCCTGGACTTCCTGCTCGGCGACATCGAGCGAGATGCTCAGGTTGAATTGCAGCGTGATGACGGACGCGCCCGCGGACGAGACCGAGCTCATCTGGTTCAGATTCGGCATCTGGCCGAACTGGACTTCCAGCGGTGCCGTGACCGACGACGTCATGACATCGGGACTGGCGCCGGGATAGAAGGTCTGCACCTGAATGGTCGGGTAATCCACCTCGGGCAGGGCGGCCACGGGTAAGAATTTGAACGCCAGCATGCCGGACAGCATGATGGCGATCATCAATAGCGTCGTCGCGACGGGCCGTAGAATAAACGGCTGCGACGGGTTCATGGATTCTGCCCGCCTTCGGACTGGCGTTTCTTGCCGCCGCCCTTCTTGTCCTGCGGATTCTGCCCGCCGTTCGGGGCCTGCGCACCACCGCCGGCATCTGCCGGCTTGCTCGCGTCCGTCGGTTCCCGCACGTTGATCTTCGCGCCGTCCCGCAGCTTGTCGGCGCCGTCGATCACGATGCGATCGCCCGGTTGCAGGCCGGACAGCAGCTCGACGCGATTGCCGTCGGTGACGCCGAGCTTGACCGGGCGAACGGAGACGGTGCTGTCGGCATTGATGAGATAGACAAACGTTCCGGGCACGCCGCGCTGAATGCCGGCGGTCGACATCGTCGTCACGTCCTTGTGGGTGTCGAGCAACAGGCGAATATTGACGAACTGATTGGGGTAGAGCGTCCGCGCCCCATTGGGAAACTGCGCGCGAAGCTTGATCGTGCCGGTCGTGGGATCGATCTGGCTGTCAAAAGTCTGCAGCGAACCGTCGGCGAGCTTGGTGGCGCCGCTGCGATCGAGCGCGGTCACCGGCAGCACCGCACCTTCCTTGAGCCGCTTGGCGATGGCCTGAAGATTGTCTTCCGGCACCGTGAACAGCACGCTGATCGGATCAAGCTGCGTGATCACGACCAGGCCGTTGGCGTCGCCGGCTGTCACATAGTTGCCCTGATCGATCTGGCGCAGCCCGACGCGTCCGTCGAGCGGCGAGGTGATGTGGCAATATTGCAGGTTCACTTCGGCGGACTTGACGGCGGCGCGGTCCGCTTCGACGAGGCCCTGATCCTGCGCCACAAGCGCGGTCTGCGTGTCCAGTTGCTGGCGCGGAACGGCGTTCTGCGCGGCGAGCCCCTGATAGCGTGTCAGGTCGACCTGCGCGCCTTTCAACAACGCCTCGTCGCGCGCCAGCGCGCCCTTCGCCTGCGCCAGCGCGGCTTCATAGGGACGCGAGTTCGATTTCCGCGAGCAGGTCGCCTTTCTTGACCTCGTCGCCTTCCTTGAAGGCGACCCTCATCAGGTAACCGCTGATCTGGCTGCGGACTGTGACGGTTGCGAGCGATGTTACCGTGCCGAGCGCATTGAGGCTGATGCCGATATCGCCCTTGCCGACCGTTTCCGGCACGATCGACATTGGCGCGCCGCCGGCACCGCGGCCACCTCGGCCGGCGCCTTTGTCGGCCGGCGCCTGCGCGGTCTCCTGCCTGTGCCCGTGCCACCACGCGGCGCCGCCGGCGGCCAGCAAAATCAGGATGATCGTCCAGACGAAACGCCGGCCCGACCGAGGTTTTTTGACCTCGGGAGGCTTGCCTGGATAGATCTCGGTCGGAGGCTTTAAGGGTTGGTCCATGAACCTGCCATCGGAAACCGGATAACGATCTGAACAATATTCCGAACGTGCCGATTCTACTGCCTTTTTGGGTATTAGGGCGGACGCATTTTGAACTTTTGGGGCGGCCCTTGTCGCCTTAACATTCTGAAAGGATTGCCGGAACAGACGAACCGATGCCGGAAAAGCGCACTGAAACCCGCATCCTCGGCAGGATTCGGGCACGTTCAAGTGCGTGGGCGCGCACAGCCGTGCTCCGTCGAGGTTCCCCGTCGATCCGTTGCGCGCGATCGTGATCCGCTCATCAACGGCGAAGCGCGCGCTTGGCAGATCGCAAGAGTTCGGAAACTATCCGGAACGCATGCCGGGCCCGCTAACGATTTCGAAAATCGCTCCCACTCATGATCACCATGGGCTTTGAAGATGGAGATGATCATGGCCAGGAGTGGGGAAGCCGTCATGGAAAACGTACGCCGCTATCGTGCGATCGCGTCGTTGTGGCGTCAGACCGCGTCGTTCCGTCCCGATCAGAGCTGGTCGCTGCTGGAGCAGGCCGAACGTTGGGAGAGCCTTGCCGTGGCCGAGCTCGAAACTTATTTCAACGTGCGCAAGATCGACGATTACGATCGCAGGCCTTCCGCGACATCATACACGGACCCGAATTGGGCTGCGCTCGCCGCAGCTGCGTGACAACCGCAGCCCACTCGGCGAGGCGCGCCTAGCGCGATGGGAGCGAGCGCGCCTGAGTGGTGGGAGAGAACTTCACCTTCGGCCGAGGCCTGGGAAGCATCACGGTGCTTCGCCTGGCAATCTGCTTCAGCGGCCGATGCACGTGGATGGTGGAAGACGCCGTCGGCGAATTGGCAAGAAGGATGGCGATCGGGTCAGGCGGCAGTGCAAGAGTGACCTCGGGCTCAAACGGGAGGTTCACCACGTCCAGCCGATCGGATCGGTTCAGTGTGTCGGTCGCGAAGCTGACCATCGTTCGGTCAGGCACACCTTCTTCCGGTGGCGAAATCGATGCAGTAACTTTGCTGGCGCATAATCCGCAAATAACGGCCAAGAAAAGAGCCGCAAGCCAAAACGTTCTAATCATCTCGACCCCAAACGAGCTGTAGAGAACGAGATCAATCAACCTTAATTTTGCGTTTCGCACAATTGCAGACAGCGTTTGCGCGCGGCACGATTGCGATTGTGGTTAATGTGTGAGCGCGGCGTCTCGCACAAATCTGCTTTCTGTTTGCGCGACGTCAGCTCGTTCCGGCGTTTTGTGTCGGCTTGGAAAAGCGACGCGCAAATTCGAGATACCAGTGCAGGCATTCCGGATTGGCCATCGCGTCCTTGTTGATCACCTTCTCCAGCGCATGGCCGAGCAGCAGCTTCTTGATCGGCAATTCCTGTTTCTTGCCGGACAACGTGCGCGGAATCTGCGGCGCGGCGATGATCTCGTTGGGTAGAAAGCGCCGCGACAACCCAGCCTCGATCGCGCCGTTGATCCGCTTTTTCATCGCGTCGTCGAGTGCCACGCCATCCCTCAACACCACGAAGAGCGGCATGTAGCTTTCCCGTCCGAGATATTCGAGGTCGACGACCATCGAATCCAGAATCTCGGGCAACGCCTCGATTGCGGAATAGAGTTCGCTCGTCCCCATCCGCAAGCCGTGCCGGTTGATGGTCGCGTCGCTGCGCCCGTAGATCACGCAGGTGCCGTCGGTGCCGACCTTGAGCCAGTCGCCATGGCGCCAGACCGCACCGCGTCCGGTCCCATCGAAATTATCCGGATAGGTCTCGAAATAGCTGGCGCGATAGCGCGCGTCGCCGTCATCGTTCCAGAAGCGCAGCGGCATCGAGGGCAATGGTTCGGCGCAGACGAGCTCGCCGACCTCGTCGATGCGGGGTTGGCCTTGTTCGTCGAAGGCTTCGACGGCGCAGCCGAGCAGCCGGCATTGCATCGCGCCGCAAATCTGCGGCAGTTCGGGATTCGCGCCGATGAAGGCTCCGGCGAAATCCGTTCCGCCGGACATGTTCGCCCAGCGCATGTCGGCGTGTGCCGGATTGTTGGTGCCGGAGGCGAGTGCGGCGAAGCGTTCGCTGAACCATTCTTGCGTGTCGGCGGCGAGCGGCGATCCCGTCGAGCCGAGCGCCCGCAGATGCGACAGATCGCCGGCCGATTTCAAGTCGATTTCGGCCTTGGTGCAATTGGCGAAGAAGGCGGCGCCTGCACCGAAGAACGTGACCTCGGCTTTTGCTACGAAGCGCCACAGCGTCGTCCAGTCCGGGCTGCCCTTCGATCCGCCGGGGCTGCCGTCGAAGATGCAGCAGGTCGTGCCGTTCAGCAGGCCCGCGATCTGGCAGTTCCACATGATCCAGCCAGTCGAACTGTACCAATGGTAGCGTTCGCCGAGCGAATTGGGCTGATAGCTGCAGCCGATGTCGTTGTGCAGCACGTTGAGCGGCAGCGCCACGATCATCACGCCGCCATGGCCGTGAACGATCGGCTTCGGAAGGCCGGTCGTTCCGCTCGAATAGACGATCCAGAGCGGATGATCGAAGGGAAGCCATGCGGGCTCGAAGGAATCGATCCCGGGTCCATCGGCTGAAAGGATCTTCGACAGCAGATGCTCGGCGCTGCCGGCTTGTTCGCCGTGCAGGATGACATGTTTGACGGTCGGCAGCGACCGGCGCAGCTCGTCCACGACCGCGCGGCGATCGTGACGGCGCCCTGCATATGTGACGCCATCGCAGGCGATCAGAACCTTGGGCGCGATTTGCTTGAAGCGATCGATGACGGCGGGAGCGGCCATGTCGGGTGCGCAGACACTCCATATCGCGCCGATGCTTGCGGTGGCGAGGAACGCAACGATCGTCTCGGGGATGTTCGGCAGATAGGCGGCGACGCGGTCACCGGAGCCGACGCCTTGCGCCTTGAGATGCATCGCGAGCGCCGCGACCTTCCGGCGCAGCTCGGGCCAACTCGTCTCTTTCAGGACCCCGTCTTCGCCGCAGCTCACGATCGCCGGCATCCCGGCGGCATCGGCCGCCGCGACGTGCCGCAGAACCTGATGAGCATAGTTGACGGATGCGCCGGGAAACCAAACTGCGCCCGGCATCTTACGATTTTCCAGCACCGCATGATGCGGCGTCGGCGACTGCAGATCGAAATAATCCCAGATGCTCTGCCAGAAGGCCTCGAGGTCACTGACGGACCACTGCCGCATCTCTTCATAGGTCGCGAATTCAAGGCCCAGCCGATCCTTGAGCCATTGGCGGTAAGTCGCGATCTGCGGAATGTAAGGTGCGGTCATTATCTTCTGCCGGTGTCATGCTTTGGATTGGCGGTATTGACCGAGATCGGGATCGTGGGTCATCGCCCAGTAATCGACGAAGCGCCAGGGCATCGCGGAAAACACCCGGCCGCTGCTTGTTGCGGTAATAGGTCGTCATGCCCGGATGCGTCCAGATCATCTGCTTCATGCTCGGCATCGACCTTGCGGACGTAGTCGTCGTGGACGTCCTGCCGCACGTCGATCGCGGCGATGCCTTGCTCGATCATCTCGACCAGGCAGGCGGAGATGTAGCGGCTCTGGCATTCCGACTGGAAGATCACGCTGCCGCCATGCGCCGGGCCGGAATTCGGACCGAGCATCACGAAGAGATTCGGAAAGTCCGGTACGGTGAGGCCGAGATAGGCGGTCGGATTGTCGTTGGCCCAGGCCGTCTCTGAGATTCTTGCCGTCGCGCCCGGTGATGTTGAGACGCGCCGCCATCTCCGTCACCTTGAAGCCGGTCGAGATCACGATGATGTCGGCGGGCCGCAATTTGCCGTCCGCGGTGACGATGCCGTCGCGCGCGAAATGGTCGATCGCTGTCGGTGACCAGCTCGACATTCGGCTTGGTCAGCGTCTTGAACCAGTTGTTGTCGAGCAGGATGCGCTTGCCGTAGGGCGGATAGGTCGGCACGCATTTCTCGATCAGGTCGGGACGATCCTTCAGTTCGGACAGGATGAAATCGGTCAGCTCCTCGCGATGCCGGTCGTTGCCCTTGTTGACGGCGCGATCGGGATGCGGCCAGTCCGGGTCCTTGCGCAGGAACGGCAACAGGCCGTCGCCGTAGCGCCAGAACATGTTGAAGCGGTACCACTGCACGTAAAACGGCAGATGCGCGAGCAGCCACCGCGCGCCTTCGGTGATCGGGATCGGAATAGCCCGCGACCGGCCGCGACCATTGCGCGGTGCGCTGATAGACGGTGACCGACGCCACGCGATCGGCGATCGACGGCACGAGCTGCATCGCGGTTGCGCCGGTGCCGATCACGGCGACGTGCTTGCCGTCGAGCTTGATGTCGTCGGACCACAGCGCCGAGTGCAGCTTCAGACCCTGGAAATCCTCCTCGCCCTTGAAATGCGCCGGCGCGGGATCGTTGAGCTGGCCGATCGCGCTGACGAGCGCGGTCGATTCGAACGTCTCTTCGCCGTACTTCGTCTTCAGCGTCGATATCCAGCGCCGCTTGTCTTCGTCCCAGCGCGATGACGTCAGCTCCGTGTTGAGGCGGAGATGGTTGCGAATGCCGTATTCGACCGCGACCTTCTTGAGATAGTCGAGCAACTCCTGCGCGCTGCGCAAAATAGCGCGTCCACGGATTGCGCTGCGCCGAACGAGAACGAATAGGAGTGGTTCGGCGTATCGACGCCGCAGCCGGGATAGCGGTTGACATACCAGGTGCCGCCGAGCTCGTCGTTCTTCTCGACGATGGTGTAGGGGATGCCGAGCCGGCCAAGTGCGACGCCGAGCGCGATGGCGCAGACGCCGGCGCCGACGATCAGCACGTGCTGTTGCGCCAGCTTCTCGTCGGACGGAGGTTTGCGTCCAGCGCGCATCGCGCGGCACGAAAGCCCATTTCCTCGCGCATCAGCGGCGCATATTCCGGCGCGACGTTCTCGCCGAGCGTCGCGCGCATCATCCTCAGCATCAACTCGTTGCCGGGATCGGTGATCGACGGGCTTCGGCTCGCCGTTTTCGAACAGCTTCAGCACCGCGGCGCGGATTTCGTCCTGGATTTCCTCCGGCAGGCCGGCGTGCGGGATCGGGGATCAGGCGCACGTCGCGCTTCGGGCTTGTAGGGCGGCTCCAGCCAGCGCTCGTCGCCGGTCATGTGCACCAGCACCATCAGCAGCACGCGGATGTCGCCCTCGGCGATCGCCGATGACAGATCGAGTGTCTTGCGCGGCGTCTCGATGTTCATGACTGGCGTCCTTTCACGTTACGCGTCGGAGGCTTCCGGCAGGCCGCCATAGGCCGCCCAGGTGCTGCCGGCGATAAATCCGGCATCGACCGGCAGATTGATGCCGGTGACGCCGCTGCTCATCGGCGACAGCAGCCACGCGATCGCCTGCGCGACCTCGATCGGCTCGACCAGCCGGTTCATCGCGGTCGGGCGCGCCAGCAGATCCTTGTCCAGCGCGCCCGAGGCGATGCCGGCTTCGAGCTGCGGCCGTGCGGGTGAAGCCGGGCGAGACCGCGTTGACGCGCACGCCGCGCGGCCCCATTCGGCGGCGAGCGTCTGCGTGATCTGGATGACGCCGGCTTTTGCCGCGGTATAGGCGTGGATCGGGCCGGACGTCATGCCGGCGACGGAGGCGACATTGACGATCGCGCCATGCCGGCGCTGCGGCCATCCGCACGCCGACGCTGCGGGCGACCAGAAACGTGCCGCGCAGGTCGATGTTGATCTCGCGGTCCCATTGCTCCATCCGCACGCGTTCGAGCCGGTGCATCTTGCCGAATACGCCGGCGGCGTTGACGAGGCCGGTGATCGGGCCATGCGCGGCCTCGATGTCGGCGACGCCGCTGACGACGGCGCCTTCGCTCGCGACATCGAACGGAGCGGGCCACAGGATCGTCTGCGGTGCCCGCCAGCGGCTCCGGCGCGATATCGACGATCACCACGCGCTGGCCTTGTTCGGCCAGCAGCGTCGCGGTCGCAGCACCAATGCCGCGGCTGCCGCCGGTGACGAGAACGATGCCATCAGCGGTCATGCTCGTTGTCCTTCCTCTGGCGGCATTGAACAGCCCGCGCGTGACCAGCTTCTGGTAGGCGGAGATGCACATGATCGGGCACGGCGGTGACCGCGCCGCCGGAATAGGAATAGCGCCGGCTGAGATAGCCGCGCGCGCCCATGAACATGTGGACGATGGCCTCGAATTCCTCGTCGCTGAAATCGTCGATCGCGCCGGCAAGCCGGGCGCGCCGCAGGATGCGGACATAGGCGGTCGAGATATTGTCGAGATGCTTCTGGTAGCCGATCGGCGCGAAGAATTCGGCCTCGTTGAGGATGCGCAGGAATTCCGGCACCTCGCGGATGAAATCGAAGAAGGCGCCGAAAGCGCTCGATCTCCTGCCGCGCCGCATGCGCCGTGCCGGTGCGCTCGCGGATGAAGCGCACCATGTCGATGCCGATCTTCGGCAGCAACTGATCGAGCAGTTCCTGGCGGTTCTCGAAATGATTGTAGAACGTGCCCTGCGCGACGCCGGCCTCTTCGGTGATGCGGGCGACGGAGGCTTCGGCATAGCCGTATTTGCCGACGATCTTGGTGGCGGCGTCGAATATCTTGCGCTTGGTCCAGGCGTTGCGCTCGACGCGGTTGAGTTTCGTGACCTTGCCGGATGCGGCTTGCGGTCGCTTGCGTCATGCGCTGCGCCTCCAGTTCGGCGCGCAGCACGCGCTTGAGCACCTTGCCGGACGGATTGCGCGGCAGGCTGTCGCGGATGATCAGCTGCTTCGGCACCTTGAAGCCGGCGAGGCGTGCGCGGCAGTGATCGGTGAGATCAGGCAGATCCAGCGCGGCGCCGTCCGCCAGCACCACGATCGCGACCGGCCTTTCGCCCCAGCGTTCGTCGGGCAGGCCGATGACGGCGACCTCGCGCACCTGCGGCAGTTCGTAGATGACGCGCTCGACCTCGGAGGAGGCGATGTTCTCGCCGCCGGAGATGATCATGTCCTTCTTGCGGTCGGTCAGATAGAGGAAGCCGTCCTCGTCGAGATAGCCGACGTCGCCGCTGCGGAACCAGTCGCCGAAGAACGACGGCCGCGGTCTTCTCGGGATCTTTCCAGTAGCCTTGCGTGACCTTCGGTCCGCGCAGGCAGATTTCGCCGTTCTGCGCCGGGCGGAAGGCGATTGCCCGCATCGTCGCGGATTTCGATCTCGACATGGGCGATGGCGCGGCCGGTCGAGCCGATCTTCTCGATCTCGCGGCCGGCTTCCATGAAGGTGTCGCCGCCGCAGGTTTCGGTCAGCCCATAGGCATCGATGTAGCGGGCATTCTTGAAATAATCGGAGAAGGCGCGGATGCGCACCTCCGGCGTCTTCTCGCCGCCGCCGATCGCCCAGCGCAGGCTGGAGACGTCGTAGCGGTCGCGCGTCGGGGCAGGTGAGGATCGCCGTGGTCATGACAGGCGCGAACCAGGCCGCGTTCAGTCGTTCTCGCTTCGATCGCGGCAAGCGCCGGCTCGGGCTCGAAGTTGCGGTGGATGGAAAGCATGCCGCCGTGCCAGAGCACGGCGATGCCCGGCAGATCGAGCGCGCCGACATGATAGAGCGGACCGACCACCAGCAAGTCGCGTGTCGGCGTTCAGTCCGAGCGCCAGCGTCTGGTCGGCCGACTTCCAGTAGATGTTCTCATAGGTGAGCATCACGCCCTTGGGCCGGTCGGTGGTGCCCGACGTGTACATCAGCCGCATCAGGTCGCGCGGCTGCCGCATCGATGCATCGGCGCGGGCGCGACATCCGGCGCAAGCCGCGTGGCGCTGGATTGCGCGGCTTCATCGAGCAGGACGACTGGCGCGCCGCCCGCCGCGATGCCGGCCAATTCCTCGTCGGCGATCAGGAGGCGCGCGCCGGAATTGCCGACGATGTAGCCGACCTCGTCGGCCGACAGGCGATAGTTGATCGGCAGAAACACCGCGCCGATATGGCTCGTGGCGAAACGCAATCTCGAGAAAGGCCGCGCTGTTCTTCATCAGCACCGCGACGACATCGCCGGCGCCGATGCCGCGCGAGGCGAGCCAGCCGCCGACCTGGCGGATGCGCTGGTCGAAGCTCGGCGTAGGAGATGTCTTCGCCGCGATATTTCAGCGCACAGCGATCCGGCGTCCGCCGGGCATGAAAGGCGATGAAGCTCGAAAGATTGATCATTTGCCGTCTCGAAGGGCCGGTTTCCGGTCGCGTTTCCTCCTTGATGAATTCTGACTCGTAATTCATCTTTGGCTTGACGTCACCCCCTTTGCTCTGAAATTCTCGGCGTCATGGAGACGACACGATCTCCACAAGGGATCTGGGAAACGCAACCCGACAGGGAGGGGAAAATGACGAGAACCCGCAAGCCGGGCATCAGCCGCCGATCGACGTTGGCGCTGATGGGCGCCGGTGCCGTGACGTTCGCGACACCCTGGGTGGCGCGCGCGCAAGCCAAGACCATCAAGATCGGCATGCCGACCATCCTGTCCGGCCGCGTGGCGCAGCTCGGAACATCGTCGCGCAACGCGGTGCATGCTGGAGGTCGAGAAGGTCAATGCCGCGGGCGGACTTGCCGGCCGGCAGATCGAAATGGTGATCCGCGATTCCAAGGGGCAGCCGCAGGAAGCCGCGCGCGATCGCGCGCGAACTCGTCAACACCGACGGCTGCGAGATGCTGCTCGATGGCGAGGCGTCGTCGGGCTCGTTCGCGGTCCATGAGGTGGCGCGCGATCTCGGCGTGCTCTGCATTCACACCTGCTCGGAAGCCTCGTCGCTGACCGCCGATCCCAAGCAGCACATTCCGAATGCGTTCCGCTCCGTGCGCCAGGGCATTCACGATTCCATCGTCGGCGGCAGGCTATGCCGCGGCGATCGCGAAGGCCAAGGGCCTGAAGAAATGGGCGACCTGCTCGCCCGATTATGCCTACGGCCGCGACACGACCGGCGAGTTCACGCTCGTATCTGAAGCGCTTTGCGCCCGATGTCGAGATCATCAGCGACTCCTGGCCGAAACTGTTCCAGCCCGATTACACCGAGGTCGTGACCAAGATCCTGCAGGCCAAGCCGCAGGCGCTGTATTCCTGCCTGTGGGGCGGCGATCTCACCTCCTATATCGACCAGGCCAACATCTACGCGATGTTCAGCCAGATGGAGGTGTTCGCGGTCAACATGGCCGACTACACCGCTTTGACGGTGGTGAAGAACCTGCCGAAGGGCATTCACTCCGGCAACCGCTACATCAAGACATTTCCCGCGACGCCGGAGAATGCGGCCTGGGGCGATGCCTACAAGGCGAAGTACAACGAGTATCCGACCAACTGGTCGTGGCAGAACGCGACCGCGGTGATGCTGTTGTCCGAGGCCGTCGAAGAAGGCCAATTCCACCGACGGCAAGAAGGTCGCGGATGCGCTGCGCGGGCTGACGATCAAGTGCCCGTTCGGCGCCGACGGCACCGTGACGATGCGCGCCGAGGATCAGACCCTGATCGGCTATGCCATCGGCTGGGGCACCACGATTCCGCAGGAGCCCTATGTGCCGGAGGTCGAGGCCGGCGACTGGAAGACCATTCTCGAACTCGAAGCCGAGTGGAAGAAGAGCAAGGGCTACACCTGATGCGATCGGCGGAGCGCGGAGGCGGCGTCGAGCCGCCTCCGCTCATCGCCGCACGCTTTCTTGCCGCCGGTTCAATCCGGCCCGCCCTGACGGATATCTGCCTTGGACCTCGACGCGCTCACCGGCTGTCTCGCCAGTCCCGCCTGTCTGGTGACGCAGACCACCAGCGGCCTCATCATCGGCATGCTGCTGTTTCTCGTGGCGGTCGGGCTGACGCTGATCTTCGGCGTGCTCAAGGTCGTCAATTTCAGCCACGGCGCCTTCTACATGTTCGGCGCCTATTTCGCGATGACGGCCTATCAGCTCATCGGACAGTTTTGCGCTGGCGATGCTGTGCGGCGCCGCCGGCACCGCGATCCTCGGCCTGATCTTCGAGCGCGTCTTCATGAGCCGGGTCTATGGCGCCGACGTCCTGATGCAGCTTCTGGTCTGCTACGCCTTCGTGCTGATCTTCGATGATGTCGTGCGGATGGTGTGGGGACCGGAATTCAAGTCGATGGGCATGCCGGCGGCGTTCCAGGTGATGCCGCTGTTCATCGCCGGCGGCGTGGTGCCGCCTTACTATCTGCTCCTGATCGGCGTCGCGCTGGCGATGGCCGCTGCTGCTCGGTCTCGGTCTCGCGCGCACGCGGCTCGGCAAGGTGATCCGGGCGGCCGCGCATAATCCGGGAATGGTGTCGGCGCTCGGCATCAACACCGGATTGATCTATGGCGGCGTGTTCGCGCTCGGCGGCATGCTGGCGGGCTCGCCGGCGCGCTCGCCGCGCCCGTGCGTTCGCTGACGCCGGGCATGGGATTTTCGGTGCTGATCGAGTCCTTCATCGTCACCGTGATCGGCGGCATGGGCTCGATCCTCGGCGCGCTGATCGGAGCGCTGTTGATCGGCTTGATCCGCTCGTTCGGTTCGCTGGGATTTCCGCTGTTCACCGAAGGCCTGATGTACCTGTTCATGGTCGATCGTGCTGGTGGCGCGGCCGACCGGCCTGTTCGGCAAGGAGGTCGCATGACCGAGCTGCAGGCCGCGCGGGCCGGCAGCGCGCTCGGCGTGCCGCGCATCGAGACGATCTCGCGGCGCACGCTTTACCTCGACGTTCTGATCGCGCTGGCGGCGTTCATCGTGCTGGCCATTCTGCCGCTGTTGTTCGGCAGCAAGGCGCTGCTCGACTTCGTGATCCGCTGTTCGGCGTTCGGTCTGTTCGCGACCTCGCTCAATCTGCTGGTCGGCTATTCCGGCATGATCTCGTTCGGGCACGGCATGTTCTTCGGTCTCGGCGCCTACGGCTTCGGCCTCATGATGCAGCGCACGGGTGTCTCGATTCCGGTCGCGTTCGTCGCGACGCTTCTGATCACGGCGGTCGTCGCGGCCGTCATCGGCGCGATCTGCGTGCGGCTGAAGGCGATCTATTTCGCCTTCGTCACGCTGGCGTTCCAGATGCTGATCCATTCGACGATCCTGTCCTGGGCGTCGCTGACCGGCGGCGATCAGGGCTTGCGCGGCGGCATCCCGCGCCCCGTCTTCCTCGGCATCGACCTGTCGAACCATCGTCCATCTCTATGTCGTGAGTTGCGCGCTGCTGGTGCTCGGACTGCTGCTGATGCGCCAGATCGCGCAGTCGCCGTTCGGCTACACGTTGCGCATGATCCGCGACAATGCCAGCCGCGCGAGCTTCCTCGGCATCGACGTCTGGCGCGCCAAGTTCACGATCTTCGTGCTGGCGGCGCTGTTCGCGGCGACCGGCGGCATCGTCATGGCGCTGTTCGTCTCGGGCGCCTATCCGGAATTCGCCTACTGGACGATCTCGGGCGAGGGCATCTTCATCAACATGCTCGGCGGCGTCACGACCTTCTTGGGCCCGATGGTCGGCACCGTGCTGCTCTTGACCTTGAACGACACCGTGACGCGCCTGACCGAATATTACGGCATCGTGCTTGGTATCGTGATCCTGTTCTTTGCGATCGGCCTGCGCAAAGGCCTGATGGATTTCGCCGTCGAATGGTACGCGCAGCGTCGCAGCCAAGCCAGGGAGCGCGACTAGCCATGCTTTCGATCCGCGGGCTTTCCAAATCGTTCGGCGGCGTCAAGGCGACCGACAACGTCTCGCTGGATTTTGCCGACGGCTCGCTCACCGCCGTGATCGGCCCGAACGGCGCCGGAAAGAGCACCTTCTTCAACCTGATCACGGGGGCGCTGAAACCGGATGCAGGTTCGATCCTGCTTGATGGCGTCGATATGGCGGGGCGTTCGCCGCCGGACATCGTCCGTCACGGCATCGGCCGCGCCTTTCAGGTCGCGAGCATCTTTCCGTCGCTGACGGTGCAGGAAACCATGCTGGCGGCGGTCGGCGCCGACCAGCGCCGCGCCTCCGTCCTGTACCGGCGCTTTCCGCTTGCGGAAACGCGCGGCCGGGCAGAGCACGCGATGGAATTGCTTGGTCTCGCCGGAAAACGTCACCGAACTGCTGCGACACTGTCGCATGGCGACCAGAAGCTGCTCGACATCGCGCTCGCTCTGGTGCTCGATCCCAAGGTGCTGCTGCTCGACGAGCCGACCGCCGGCATGGGGCCGGAAGAGCGCTGGCGCATGATCGACAAGGTGCAGGAGCTCTGGGAGACCGAGAAGATCACGGTGGTGTTCATCGAGCATGACATGGACATCGTGTTCAAGATCGCGCCCGAGATCATCGTGCTCTGCTACGGCCGCGTTCTCGCAACCGGCACGCCCGATGCGATTCGCCGCAACGAGGCGGTGATCGACGCCTATCTCGGCACCGAGCATCACGCGGGGGCGATCGCATGAGCGCGTCGGTGGTGCAGGTCGAGAACCTCGACGTCTATTACGGCACCAGCCAGATCCTGTTCGGCGTCGGCCTTGCGGTACAGGCCGGCGAGACCATGGCGCTGCTCGGACGCAACGGCGCCGGCAAATCGACCACCATGAAGGCGATCATGGGGCTGGTGCCGGCGCGGCGCGGCAAGGTGATGCTGCGCGGTCAGGTCGTCTCGGGGCTGAAGCCGCATCGCATCGCGCAGGCCGGGCTCGGCTTTGTCCCGGAAGACCGGCAGGTCTTTCCCGAGCATACCGTCGAGGACAATCTCCTGATCGGCCGGAAGAAGGGCGCGGACGGCCAGGACGAATGGCCGCTCAAGCGGATCTATCAGGTGTTTCCGCTGCTGGAGCCGTTGCGCGACCGCATTGCCGGCCGGCTGTCGGGAGGCGAGCAGCAGATGCTCGCGATTGCGCGCACGCTGATGGGCAATCCCGCGCTGCTGTTGCTGGACGAGCCGAGCGAGGGGCTCGCGCCCATCATCGTGCAGCGGATCGGCGAGTTGCTGAAGCAGTTGCGCGAGAGCGGCGCAACGGTGTTGATCGCCGAACAGAACATGCATTTCTGCCTGGGACTTGCCACCCATGCGACCGTCATCGACAAGGGGCAGATCGTTCACGCCTCGACCATCGAGGCCCTGAAGGCGGACGACAATATCCGCAGGCGCTATCTCGCTTTGTAAGCTCTTCCGCAGGTAGAAACGGCGTTGCACGGCGCCGCGATATATGCGACGGTCTGTAGCGTTACAGAATTCAGACGTTACAGCACTCAGACATCGCAAGGTCACACCATGGACGACAGCCTGCCCGAACTGGGCGACCTCGAACGGGAGGTCATGCAATTGGTTTGGGCTCATGGGCCGATCACGGCCGAACTCGTGCGGGAGCGGCTGTCCCGCCGTCTCAAGGAATCGACCGTGCGGACCGTGCTGCGCAGGCTGGAAGACAAGGGCTACACGACGCACACTGTCGACGGACGAACCTATGTCTATCAGGCGGCCGAGCCGCGTTCGCGGGTCGCGGCCAAGGCCGTGCAGCGCATCGTCGACTGGTTCTGCAACGGGTCGGTCGAGGAGGTCCTGGTCGGCATGGTGGATAACGCGATGCTCGACCAAAAGCAGTTACGCATGCTTGCCGAGAAAGTCGAGAAGGCGAAGGCAAAAGCCAAGGTAGCAAGAAAATAATGGGAGCGCGAAAATAATGCTCACGATTCTGGCAGAGGCGGCGCTTCGCTCCTTTGTGCTGGGGGGCGTCGTGTGGCTCGGATTGAATCTCTTCCGCGTGCGGAATCCGCACGTGCATATGGCGTCATGGATCGTCGTGCTGGCGGCGTCATTGGCGATGCCGCTCCTGATGCATTGGGCACGCGTGACGGTCACGCTGCAGCCTCCGCCGGTGCCGGCGCCATGTTTGGCCGGGCGAGGCGTCGCTGCCGGACATGCTGGGGGCCTCGCTGCCGTCCGAGATCGGCATTCCCGCGACAATTCACGGCGTAAGCCACGGTCCCGTCGATTGGTGGGCCGTCGCGATGACCATTTATGTGTTTATCGCCGGCATGCTTTTGCTGAGACTTGCCATCGGCATTTGTCTGACATGGCGTCTCGCCCGTGCGGCGACACCGCTCAGCGAACCCTGTGCTGGCAATGCCGACGTTCGCGTATGCGACGAGATCGGCGGGCCGGTCACGTTTGGCTCGGCCATCCTGGTTCCTCCGGACTGGACCGATTGGGACATGGCGAAGCGCCGGGCCGTGCTTGCGCATGAGGGCGCGCATGTCGCCAACCGCGATTTCTACGTCCTGTTGCTGGCGTCGCTCAATCGCGCGGTGTTCTGGTTCAGCCCCTTCGCGTGGTGGCAACTCAAGCACATGGCCGAGCTTGCCGAAGCCATCAGCGATGCCGGCGCGATCGAGGTTCTCGAAGACAAGCTGTCCTATGCCGAGTTTCTCCTCGAACTCGTGCAGCATGCGAGGCAGAGGGCGGCGGGACTGCAGATGGCGCGGGCCGGGACGGTCGGCGCGCGCATCGAGCGCATTCTCGCAGCGGCGGCGGTGCCGGCGAGGGTCGGATGGCGAAAGCGCCTCTCGATCGCGGCTACCATCCTGCCCTTGGTGGTCGTCTCGGCGGGCAGCATCGCCTACCGTACACTGCCGCAGCCCGTGGCGTCCCCTGATGACGTGGACGACGCGCCCGCAATGGCGCGCAAGCCGCAACATGTCGATTTCTACGCGATCGCGCCGACGGCGATCTTCGCGATTTTTCACGAGGGCGACGATCTCTTCGGTCAACTGACCGGGCAGCCGCGCGTTCATCTCGCGGCGGCGGGAGGCGGCGCCTATGCCTATCCCGCTGCGGCGGGCCCGATCACGTTCGCGCTCGGCGACGAACGGCAGTCGTCAGCGTTGAAACTGCATCAGAACGGTCGTGACCTGCAGGCGGCGCGGATCGCCGAAGCGCTCAGCCAGGACGCCAAGGTCGACGCCGCGCTGTTCGACGAATATGTCGGATGGTACGAATTGAGCCCCAGTCGCGTGCTGGCCGTCACGCGCAGCGGCTATCGGATCCATGCGCAGGAGACCGGACGATCCGGCTTCGAGGTCGCTGCGATCGGGACAGACGCGTTTTCCTCCAGGCGCGACGACCTGCTGATTTTCCTGCGCGACGACCAGGCGGAGGTGACCCGCGTCCTGCTGCAGGACCCGATGTCGGGCGCGCGGCTGGCGCGGCGTGTCGACGCCGCCCGCGCAAAAGTGGTCGAGGCGAATTTCGCGCAGCGCGCGGCCGAAATCTCGGATCGGTTCAGGGAACAGGTGCCGGCGCCGGGCACCAAGGACGCGCTTCAGCGCGGGATCGAAGACCTGCGTCGCGGCGCGCCGAATTATGACCGCATGGGCGCGGCACTGGCCGCCAATATCCGCCGTCAGGCGTCACAGCTGCAGGCGACGCTCGTCTCGCTCGGCAAGGTCGAATCGATCTTCTTTCGCGGCGTCGGTCCCGGCGGCTATGACATCTATGGCGTGAAGTTCGCTAACGGCACCGCCGAGTTTCGTCTGGTGCTAGGCGCCGACGGAAAGGTCGATGACGTCACCTTTCGTCCGGATGGCAATGACGAACCCGGCAGCGTTGCCGCCTGTTCCGACGAACCGCATTTGCGATCTCGTGACGGAAGCTCGCCGATCAAGGTCCTGTTCTACAATGACAGCGGTGACGACATCCAGCTTTACAATCTGGACTCCGAAGGCCACCGCATGACTCATGGCACGTCGGCGACGGCATGTCTTCATGGGTGCTTGACCTCCGTCGACAGTCCCTGGGTCGTCGTCGATCATTCAGGGCAATGCCTGGAGGTCGTGCTGCCGGGACGGCGTACGCGCTTCAACGCGGTCGGAAATGCGCACACGGATGGTCTGCCGGAGCCTCTGGCGCCGCTGCGCACAACGCCTTTGGCGGGCAGTGAAGAGAGGTTGCGCCAGTACATCCTGTCGCTGGGGCGGGGGCAGCCGGACTACGATCGCATGACCGCCGAGGTCGCGATCCAGACCAGGCAGCAGCTTCCCGTGAACCAGGCGATCCTGACCCGGCTCGGCGAGCTGCGCGCCGTGTCGTTTCGCGGCGTGACCCAGCTCGGCGGCGACATCTACATCGCGCACTTCGCCAATGGCTCGGCGGAATGGCGGATCAGCCTCGCCAAGGACGGGAGCATCGGACGGATCCTGCTCGGCCCGCAATTCTAGGCCGTTCAGAACGGGGTGGCGGTCGAGGCCTCGGGCGCGCCTCGACTGTTCCTCAGCGCCTCTTTTCGATCAACCGGTACTTGCATGCTTTCGTCGCAAATGCTACAGTTCGTAGCGCTACGTTACGTGACAAGTGCACGGCAAGTGACCCTGTTTTCGGAGCATTCCAGATGACCAGTTCCGCGAAGGCCGAGGCCGCATTGGCGCTGCATCGGTTCGGCATGGGCCCGCGACCTGGATCGATCGCGGCCATCGCGTCGGATCCACGCGGGGCGCTGCTTGCCGAGCTCGAAAATCCGCCCGCATACCCCGCAGCCGCGTCCGCATTGCCGTCGAGCGGCAAGGCATTCCGCGCGGTCAACGATGCAAACGCCAGGCGGCAGGCCAAGGCGAAGATGGCGCAGCGGGAGGACGACGCGAAGAAAAAGCAGATGGCGGCGGCGGGCGCCATGATGACCGAAGACGCAGGACAGAATGCTGGCGAGATGGCGGAGAAGGCCGCGGCCGAGGCCGTCCCTGATCCCGGACGGCAGTTTTATCGTGACGAAGTCAAGCTCCGCATCGAAGCCGCGCTTGCGCGCGGAGATCGGATTCACCGAGCGGCTCGTTTGGTTCTGGTCCAATCATTTCTGCATCTCGGCCGACAAGATCCAGAGCATGTCCGGCGCCTATGAGCGTGAAGCCATTCGGCCGTATGTCCTTGGCCGCTTCGTTGACATGCTGCTTGCCGTCGAAGGCCATCCGGCGATGCTGTTCTATCTCGACAATACGATCTCGATGGGCGCGAATTCGATCGCGGGCATCAACCGCAACCGCGGGCTGGACGAAAACCTCGCGCGCGAAACGCTGGAGTTGCATACGCTCGGCGTGCGGTCAGGCTACACGCAGGACGACGTCATCAGTTTCGCCAATGTGCTCACCGGCTGGACCTGGTTGCCACCCGGAGACAATCCGGAACATGGCGGCGAGTTCTTGTTCAATCCGCGCCTGCATGAGCCCGGTCCGCAGAAGGTGATGAACAAGGTCTACGATCAGGAGGACGTGGAGCAGGGGCGCGCCGTGCTTCGCGACCTCGCCGCGCATCCCGCGACCGCCACGCACATCGCCACCAAGCTCGCCCGTGCTTTCATTGCCGATACGCCGCCGCCCGCGCTGGTCGATAGCATGACGAAGGTCTTTCTCGACACCGGCGGTGATCTCAAGGAGGTCGCCAAGGCAATGGTCTCGTCGAACGACGCCTGGACGCAGCCGGCGACCAAGCTGAAGCGGCCGAGCGAGTGGGTTGTCTCCATGGTTCGTTCGTGCGGCATCACGCAGGTCGATCCCGGACGATTCGTGGCCGGTCAGTCCTTGCTCGGCGAGCGCCTGTGGCGTCCTCCGTTCCCCAAAGGTTACGCCGACGACGAAGCGACCTGGGTCGACGGCATGGGCCGGCGATTGGATGTCGCCAACAATTTCGCTGAGCGCGTCGCCGGCACGGTCGATCCCCAATACGTCATCGAAGACGTGCTCGGCTCATGCGTGTCGCCCGAGGTGACGCAGGCCGTTGCTCGCGCCGAAAGCCGCCAGCAGGCGCTGACGCTGCTGTTCATGTCGGCGGATTTGCAGAGGAGATGAACATGTCCTTGTACCACGCGCCATCCCGCCGCGAAGCGCTGCTCGGCGCCGGCGCTCTTTTTGCCTGGACCCAGATGCCGCGCGTGGCGCGCGCCGAAGGCCGCGATCCGCGCATGCTCGTCATCATCCTGCGAGGCGCCCTCGACGGGCTGGGAGCGGTCGCGCCTGTCGGCGATCCCGACTGGATCGGCCTGCGCGGCGACCGCGCGCTCGTGCTCGACGGCAAGACGCCGGCGCTGCCGCTCGACTCCTTCTTCGCGCTCAATCCGGCGATGCCGAACCTGCACCGGCTCTACAAGGCGGGGCAGGCCTCGATCGTGCACGCGGTCGCCACGCCCTATCGCGACCGGTCGCATTTCGACGGCCAGGACGTTCTCGAAAGCGGTTTCATGAGGCCGGGCGCCTCCGACACCG
This sequence comes from uncultured Alphaproteobacteria bacterium, assembly GCA_963786015.1. Classification (GTDB taxonomy): domain Bacteria; phylum Pseudomonadota; class Alphaproteobacteria; order Rhizobiales; family Xanthobacteraceae; genus Bradyrhizobium. Next base: position 174,225 of record CAWAXO010000005.1, read on the forward strand.
GCTGGCTCAATCGCGCGCTGCTTGCGCTGGACTCGGACGGCCGCGTGAACCTCAGCGGCAGCCGGGCCATCGGCGTCGGCGCGGTGACGCCGCTCGTGGTGCGCGGCAGGGCGCCGGTGCTGTCCTGGGTGCCGCAGAAACTGCTGCCTGCGAACGCGGACACGCAAGCCCGCTTGCTTGACCTCTATCAGCACACCGATCCGAAGCTTGCGGTGGCGCTCGAGGCGCGAATGCGATTGGCAGCCATGGAGAGCGTCGGCGGTGTCGACAGCTCGATGGCCGCCGACGGCGACCCGTTGCCATTGGTCGGCGGCATCGCCCGCATACGCGCCTATGTCTCCGAAGCCGCCGGCACCGCCGCGCGTTTCCTGGCGAGAGCGGACGGGCCGCGCGTCGGCGCGCTCGGCCTGATCGGCTGGGACACGCATATCAACGAAGGCGCGGTTTCGGGACAACTCTTCAATCTTCTGGGCGCGCTGGATGGCGCGCTCGCCGCCGTCGAGACCAACATGGGCGATGCCTGGCACGAGACGGTGGTCGCAGTCGTCACCGAGTTCGGCCGCACGGCGCGGATCAACGGCACCAATGGAACTGACCACGGGCAGGGCACCGTCGCATTCCTCGCCGGCGGCGCACTGAAAGGTGGTCGCATGATCGCGGATTGGCCGGGACTGAAGGAGAGCCAGCTTTACGAAGCGCGTGATCTCAAGCCCACCACTGATCTGCGCGCGGTGCTCAAGGGCCTGCTCAGGGACCATCTGAGAGTCGAAGAGCGCGCGCTCGCAGACGCGGTGTTTCCGGATAGTTCCGATGTCGCGCCGATGGGCGGCCTAGTGGTCCGAGCTGACATTTGGTATCTGGCCCGACCCGCGGTTAAGCGGAAGGAATCGATCCGAAGCACAATACAGGACGGCGGTGTTCATGCGGAAATGCGGATGAAACTCATCGCATCGATGTGGACGATTCCAATCGCGCTTTGTCTGTTGGGGACGGCGTTCGCCGATGAGCTCACGACGCCTGGCGGTGCAAAAAGCCTGGGATTTTCGGCCGCGCGTCTGGCGCGGATCGCGCCATGGTATCAAGCGCGCTTCGATTCGTTCCCGCCGTCGGACGGCCTTGTACCTGGCGCCGTTGTCGCCATCGCGAGGGACGGCAAGCTCGCCTATTTGCAAGCCATCGGATTTCAGGACCGCGCCAAGTCGATCCCGATGAAGACGAACTCCATCTTCTGGATCGCCTCGATGTCGAAGCCGGTGACCAGCGTCGCCGCCATGATTCTGGTGGACGACGGCAAGCTCGACCTCGATGCACCCGTCAGCCGGTATCTGCCCGAGCTTGAGGATATGCGGGTCGCGTACCAGAAGACGGATCCGGCCACCGGCGAGACTGAATACGGGCTCGGTCTGCCGGAACGCGCGAGACGCCCGATGACGGTTCGAGATCTGTTGCGCCATACGTCCGGCCTCATCTATCCAGAAATGGATTTTGCATATCCGGAACGTGGCCTTGCGGACGCAACCGCCGACTTCGGAATTCGGGCGATCCATCAGCTCTATGGCCTGGGCGCCGTGTACAGACGCGACAAGACATTGGCGGATTTCGTTTCCAGCCTAGCCCGCTTGCCGCTCGCCCATCAGCCCGGCGAAGTCCATGAATATGGCTGGAGCGTCGACGTGCTCGGCCGGATCGTCGAAGTGGCGTCGGGTCAGTCTTTCGACCAATTCCTGCAGAGCCGCATCTTTGCGCCACTGCATATGGTAGATACCGGCTTCTACGTGCCGGAAGCGAAGCTCGATCGCCTTGTCGATTCTCCCATGCCGGAACGGAAATGCGACGGGAACTCGACGGCGTGCTCACAGAGCGGCCGGACAGGCGCATACAGAGGGCGAGGTTGGCGCCCGTGCCGGTGCTGGCTCGTCCGCGCCGAACGACGGTCCACTGAAAGGTCTGAGGGGACTCCACGACGATGTCTTCGATCGGCCACAGCGCGTCCATACGAGGGCGCTGCTGGCGGCCGCGCCGGTCCTGGATTTCCGCAAGCCGATGCGGCGGATATTCATGCAGCGAGGGAACCCGGCGGCGGCCAGCTTCTTGTCAGATTGGACAACGGGAAGGCCGAACAATGATCCGGTGCATCGCAATAGTCGTCATGTCGCTCGGGCTCACGCTTCCGGCGCTCGCAGCCGAGATCGACGCCGGGAAGATCAATGACGCGGCCTATCCGACCAAACAGTCCGAGCACAAGCTTCAGCCCGCCAATGTGAAGTTGCAGATCATGCTCGATCGGAACGGCTTCTCGCCCGGCGAGATCGACGGTCGTTTCGGCGAGAACGCGCAGAGGGCGCTGGAGGTATTCGCGGAGGCCAATGCGCTGCCGTCGAAGGGTCTGACGCACGAAATCTGGGACAAGCTGACCTCGACGATGAAGGACCCGGCCGTCGTCGAATACAAGATTTCCGAAAAGGACGTGAAGGGTCCGTTCCTGAAAGAGCTTCCGGCGAAACTGGAGGAGAAGAAGGACCTGAAGGCGCTGAGCTATACCAGCGCGCGCGAGGGTCTCGCCGAGAAGTTTCACATGAGCGAGGACCTGCTTTCCGCGCTCAATCCGGGCGAGACGTTCGACAAGGCGGACAAGACGATCCTGGTCCCCAATGTGCTCAAACGGCCTGATCTGCCCTCGATTGCAAGGCTTGAGGTCGACAAGTCGAAGGAATCCATCAAGGTGTTCGATCGGAGCAACAAGCTCGTTGCCTTCATGCCGGCAAGTGTCGGCAGCACGGAGCGGCCGACGCCGAGCGGAACGCTCAAAGTCGTGTCGACGGACGAGAATCCGACCTATCGCTACAATCCCGACTATGCCTTCAAGGGGGTAAAATCCAAGACGCCTTTCATCGTCAAGCCGGGCCCCAACAATCCCGTCGGCTCGTATTGGATCGGGCTGTCAGCGGAAGGCTATGGCATTCACGGCACGGCCGAGCCCGACAAGGTCGGCAAGTCGTCCTCGCACGGCTGCGTCCGCACGACCAATTGGGATGCGCGCTATCTTGGCGACCAGATCAAGCGCGGGACACCGGTCGAATTCATCGATGCGCAGGACAAGAGTAAGGGCAAGCGCAAGGACGAGCACAAGGGCGCCAATGTGAGCGCGCGCTGATCGGGCTTGCGCAATAATCAGGCGTGAGTTGACCAACCGGTTGGCAGCGCGCGGGACGTGCTCAATGCCGCGGATACTCCTGTGATTGTTGGCATTTGAATTTGCGGGACCTATAGTTCGCGCCGGTAACGACGCGAAAGATCAATCGGTCGATGCGAGTCACAGTGATCACGGGAGGCGGATCGGGAATCGGCGCTGCGGTTGCACGCCGGCTCGCTGGCCATGACCAGTGCCTGATGTTGCATGGACAGGGGGCGGACGCAGCGGGACTTGCACGACTCGAAGCGGTTGCCGAGCAGTGCCGGCGAGCTGGCGCCAATGTTGCGCTTTGCGGCGGTGATCTTGCCGAAGCAGGAACGGCGTCGGAACTCGTCCGCGCAGCGCGGGCCGCCTTCGGCGCCATCGACGCGATCGTGCATGCGGCGGGCTTCGCCGACCGGCGCGGCTTTGCGCAATTGCCGCGCGATGGGCTCGAGCGGTCGTTTGCGGTCATGGCCGCCGCGTTTCACGAGCTGGTCACGGCCGCATTGCCCGATCTGACGCGTGGCGCGCAGGGGCGCGTGGTCGCGATCAGCAGCTTTGCCGCGCATCGCTTTACGCCCGATGCGACATTTCCGGCGTCCGGCGCGGCCAAGGCTGCGCTCGAGGTGCTGGTGCGCTGCCTTGCGATCGAGCTTGCCGGTTCGGGCGCGACCGCGAATGTCGTGGTGCCCGGCTATACGCGGAAGGATGCCGGGCGATTTGGCTCGTTGGATGCGCAGAGCTGGCAAGTGGCTGCGAAGGCCAATCCGCTGCAACGATTGGCCGAGCCCGACGAGGTGGCGGCAATGGTCGCCTTTCTGTTGTCGCCGGAGGCCGGGCATGTGACGGGCGCGCTGTTGCCGGTCGATGGCGGCCTCACTCTCATGTAAATCTTTCGGGGCAGCATCGATGTCGGACAATGGAGCGGGTGAGCGAGCGGATGTCATCGTGCTGGGTGCAGGCATCGTGGGAGTGTCGGCGGCCTACGCGGCGCGGCAGCGAGGCCTGTCCGTCGTGCTCGTCGATCGGCGCGAACCGGGCAGCGAAACCTCTTACGGCAATGCCGGCATTCTCAGCAGCGGTTCGATCACGCCGCTCAATGGTCCATCGCTCTGGCAGCGCGCTGCCGACATATCTGACCAACCAGCACCCCGCTTTGCGCTGGGATGTCGGCTGGTCGCTCCGCAACATCGGATGGATCGTTCAGTTCCTTGCCAATGCGACCGCGGCGCGCACGAGGCCGCGCAAGACGGCGCTGCACGGCCTGATCGGCGCATCGCTCAAACTGCACAGGGAATGGATCGTCAAGGCGGGCGCATCGCATCGCATTCGCGAGACCGGCTGGCTCAAGGCCTGGCGCAGCGACGCCGTGGCTTCGGCCAAGGCGGAGCAGGCGGCGCTCGCCGAATTCGGCATTGATAGCGAGCTTCTCGATCGCCAGGCCATTTCCGCCCTCGAGCCGAACATCGTGCCTGTCTACAAGGTCGGGCTGCTCCACACGCAGACGGCGTCGGTCGATTCACCGGGCGCGGTGGTCAAGGCTTACGCGCAGATGTTTGCTAGGCAACGGCGGGCAGATCCGCCGCGCCGACATCAGGTCGATCGTGCCGGACGGCGATGGCTGGCGCGTGGTGCTCGCCGATGGCCAGATGCGGGCACGCCATGTCGTGGTCGCGCTGGGGCCGTGGTCCGCCGATCTCCTGCAGCCGCTGGGCTATCGCGTGCCGTTGGCGACCGAGCGCGGCTATCATCGGGAGTTCAAGCCGAATCCGGCGCGTCAATTGCTGCGGCCCATCCACGACTCCGAAGCCGGCTTCCTGATGACACCGATGGAGCAGGGCATTCGCGTCACCAGCGGCGTCGAGCTCACCGCGCGCGACGCGCCGTCGTCATTCGCTCAACTCGACGCAGTGGTCCCGGCCGCGCGAAGCGTGGTCGAATTCGGTGACGCGGTCGGCGAACCCTGGCGCGGCGCCCGGCCCACGCTGCCCGACAGCCTGCCGATGATCGGACCTGCGCCGCGGCATCCCGGCCTCTGGCTGGCTTTCGGCAACCAGCATATCGGCCTCACCACGGGTCCCGCGACAGGCGATGCGATTGCCGCCATGATCGGCGGTGCGCAGCCGTCCTTCGACGTCGCGGCATTTGCGCCGAGCCGCTATCTTTGATGGCCGGGAGCCGGCAGGCGAGGGGCTGACATGCACTACGTTTGGGATTTCGCGATCCTCGGCAAGTACAGCCACCTGTTCTGGCTCGGGCTTGGCTGGACCATGGCCTATACGGTCGGCACGATTTTTCTCGGGACGGTGCTCGGCCTCGTCGTCGGCATGCTGCGGCTGCGGCGCTTGATCGGGATCGACTGGCTTCTGGTCGCCTATATCGAGCTGTTTCGCTGCACGCCGCTCTTGGTGCAGATCATCTGGTTCTACTATGCGTTTCCGGTCGTCATCGGGCTGAACATCCCGGCGCATGTTGCCGCCGTCAGCGTGCTCTCGCTCTACGGCGGCGCGTTCTATGCCGAGATCGTCCGCGGCAGCATCGAGAGCGTGCATCGCGGGCAGTGGGACGCGGCGAGGGCGCTCGGCTTGCGGCCGTGGCGCATGATGCGGCTGGTGATCCTGCCGCAGGCGCTCAAACCCATGCTCGCGCCCTATGTCAATCAGTCCGTCACGCAGCTCAAGAACACCTCGCTCGTCTCCGTCATCGCGGTGCCGGATCTCGTCTACAACGCGACCCTGATCAACGCCGAGACCTATCGGCCGCTCGAGGTGTACACGATCGTGGCGCTGATCTATTTCGCGATCCTGTTTCCGGCGACCCTCGCCGCGCGGCGGTTCGAGCGCGGCATGAGCTACGACAAGGCCTGACGATCCGAAAGACCAGTCAGATATTGAGCTCGACCGGCACGTCCTCCGGCTTCACGCCGCTCAGCGACAGCCCCTTGACGAACCATTCGCGCATCTGGCCGATGCCGCGGTTGTAGTCGACCCACACGGAAAGGAAATCGCGCCAGCGCTTGTCGGGCTCGCGCCGCACCGCCATGCTGCTGGGAATGGCGACCGAAGGCGACTGCAGGATCTTGTAGGTCCCGAGATTCGGGATTCTTGGCGATTGCGGTGAGGCCCAGCACCAGCGCATTGACCACGCAATCGACGCGACCCGAGGACATCTCCAGCATCACCTCGTCGCGCGACTTCAGCGACTTGATCGTGGCATTCGGCGCGAAGCGGCGCGCCACCGCTTCATTGGCCGAACCGACATCGACCGCGATCTTGACCTCGGGCTTGTCGATGTCTGCCCAGGTCTTGGCCTCCATGCCCTTCTTGAGCATGGCGCCGAAGGGATGCGGAAACACGGTGGCGCAGAAGTCCACGACCAGCGCGCGCTGCGGGGTCGGATTGAGCGCAAAGCCGAGGTCGATCTTATTCGCCTGCAGGTCGAGGATCGAATTGCCGTAGGTCGACTCGGTGTATTCGAGCTTGACGTCGAGGAGCTTCGCGATGTCGTTGGCCATCTCGATCGAGAAGCCGGACCAGTTGCCGCTCGCAAGATCCTTGTTGAAATAGGGCAGCTCACCCGGCAGCACGGCGATGCGCAGCACCTTGTTCGAACGGATACGGTCGAGCGTGTTATCCGCGGTCGCCTGCGCCGATGCCGGGCTTGCAATGGCCGACGCAAGCGCTGCGCCGCTGCCGATCGCAAAGGCATAGCGCAGCGCCTCGCGGCGATCTTCGGACGTCTTGCTATCGTCGGATGGGGTCACGCATCTCTCCTTCAAATGAAATCAATCGCACCATTTGCTATCTCAATAAGGAACGATAGCACGAAAGTCGCGATCAGCGCGGGGCATTCACGTGCTGCGTTGCGCAAACGGCAGCGCTGGCCGCCCACCGAATCGGCAAATCGCATAAATCGGCAGCAAAATACCCGGTCGCCAGATTGCGGGCGTGCAGCGCTGCCGACCGACTGCAAGCCGCGTCGGTATCGAATCGCCGGGGTGATGTGGCAGAGAGAAAAAGGGATACAGGAAAAAGGAAGCCTGACATGTCGGACCGGTCCAGGAGATTGTTCGGAAACGTCGAGTCTTTCCGGCCACATCCTGCCCGTATCGGCGACGCTGATCGGCGTCTGCGTAACGCTCGTGGGCCTCGTCAAGGTGGTCGAGATCAAGATGGGCAGCAGCCGGGTCGACGAATATGCCGCCCTTGCGGCGATCGCCTTCCTGACATGCTCCATCATCTCCTATCTTTCGATTCGCTGCTCGGCGAATGACAGGCTGAGCTATTGGCTCGAACAGGCTGCCGACGTCATGTTCGTCGCCGGCTTGATCGCGATCACGATGATCGCAACGCTGTTTGCTTATGAAGTGATTTGACCGGCTGTGGTCTCCGCGGTGATAAACGCTGCGTTCCACGCCGCATTTCCAACTGGATTTCTCGCGCACGCGACGGTCAAGCGTTATTTGAGAGCTGGTTCATATCGGCTCTTCTCCATCGCGAATAGAATAACCGCGATCCTGCTCAGCCGATTGAGATTGGAACCACGATGAAGCTTTTCATGTTCTATGTCGGAGGCGATTGCGGCAACTCGAACATCGAGCTGCACGATATCCGCTTCTCCGTGGGAGAAACGCCTGAGGATTGTCTCGACGATCTTCGGCAGCAATGGTGGGGCGAGCCGAAAAGCCTGCACCTCGATTGCTGGGGCGCGGTCGAGCAGGCCGACGGCTTCGACGTCATTCTTTCGGCCGAGGCAGCGCGTGACGCGCCAGATAAGCTGTTCTTCGTCAATCTCGGCGGTTATGACCCCGGCAATTTTAGCGAGCTGCACAAGAATGTCCTGGTTGTCGCGCCGGATATCATCCTCGCGAAGCAGAAGGCGATGACGCAGATCGGGCATTGGGAAAAGCCGCACAAGGACCGGCTGTTCGAGATCGAGAAGACCCTCGACGTGTCCGCTCTGATGGGGCGCTATGGCTGCCAGCTGGTGCTTCGGCCGGCCGCGACTAAAAAGCCGTTCACCTTCTCCTGCGACTATTGGCCGATCGCGCTGTAGGCGCGGTTTTCAGCCAACACTCGTTTGGATCAAGACGTCGTCACGCCCGGCCGACGATCAGCGCCTAGATCATCTTGTGCGAGACGTTCTTGGCAACCGTGTAGCACTGCAGCCCTTCGGTGCCGCCCTCGCGGCCATAGCCGCTGTCCTTGACGCCGCCGAACGGCGTTTCGGCGACCGAGGCGACGAAATGATTGATGGAGAGGTTGCCGACTTCGACTTCGCTGGCAAGGCGATCGGCATTGCGGGCGGAGCGCGTGAAGGCATAGGCGGCAAGGCCGTAGGGCAGGGAATTGGCCTTTTCGATCGCCTCCTCGAGGTTGCGGACCGGATTGACCAACGCCAACGGGCCGAACGGCTCCTCTCGCATCGCGCGGGCGTCGTCGGGCAACTCGGCGAGCACGGTCAGCGGGAAGAAATAGCCGCGATTGCCGATCCGCTGGCCGCCCGCCAGCACTTTGGCGCCCTTCGCCTTGGCATCGGCGACAAAGCCTTCCATCGCCTCGATCCGGCGCGAATTGGCCAGCGGTCCGAGCTGCGTTGCCGGGTCGAGGCCGTTGCCGACCTTCAACTGCGCGGCCTTCTCGGCAAAGGAGTCGACAAAGTCCTTGTAGATCAATTCCTGGACGAAGAACCGCGTCGGCGCCACGCACACCTGTCCCGCGTTGCGCGATTTGCCGGTCACCGAAGTCGCGGCGGTCGCAACCGGATCGACGTCGTCGCAGACGATGACCGGGGCGTGCCCGCCGAGCTCCATGATCACGGGCTTCATGTGGCGGCCAGCCATCTCGGCCAGCGACTTGCCGACCGGGATCGAGCCGGTGAACGTGACCAGCCGGATCGAGGCGTGCGGGATCAGATGGCCGGAAATCTCGGCGGGATTGCCGAACACCAGGTTCAGCACGCCCGGTGGCAAGCCCGCGTCGTGGAAGGCGCGGACCAGTTGCACCGCGCCTGCCGGCGTCTCCTCCGAGGCCTTCAGGATGATCGAGCAGCCGGAGGACAGCGCGCCGCCGACCTTTCGTGCCGGCGAGCTCATCGGGAAATTCCAGGGCGAGAAGGCCGCCACCGGCCCGATCGGCTGGCGCAGCACGGTGTGGCGCATCCCGTCTTCGCTCGGGATGACGCGGCCGTACATGCGCAGGCCTTCGGTCGCATCCCATTCGATGATGTCGCAGCCGCGCAGGATTTCCAGCCGCGCCTGGTCGAGCGGCTTGCCCTGTTCGAGGGTCATCGCCATCGCCATCTCGCTGACGCGCTCCCGCATCAGGCTGGCCGCCTTGAGGATGATCTGCGTGCGCTTGGCAGGCGCAGTCTTGCGCCAGACTGCAAACCCGCGTTCAGCCGCCGCGATCGCATCGTCGAGATCGGCGATCGTGGCCGTCGGGACCGTGCCGAGAACCGTCTCATCCGCCGGGTTGAGGACGGGCTGGCCGCCCGCCTGCTTCCAGCGGCCGTCGATATAGAGCTCGATATTGGGATACCCGGTCATCACGTTTCCTTTGGCGGCCCGAAGGGCGATGGTATCGTTATATTTGTTTGGATATAAAGCGATGGCGGGGCATCCAAGTCAATCCGACGCTTTCCATGACGGGCAGATATCGGATTCCTGCATGGCGTCATCGATACGTTGAATGAAAAAACGTGCCGGATGAAAAAGGGACCGAGATGGATTACCGTAAATCCGGCAGGATGGCGTCGCTTTGGCGGCAAGCCATAGTTGCGGTGCAAGACGCGTAACGTCCCATCGACGGCTTCCTCGAAGCCGAGGCACTTTCTCACGGAATGATCGACCATGATCCTCTTTCTTCTGGCCTATCTCGGCGGCGTCTTGACCATCGTCAGTCCGTGCATCCTGCCGGTCATTCCCTTTGTGCTGGCGCGGGCCGATCGTCCATTCCTGAGGAGCGGTCTGCCGATGCTGGTCGGCATGGCGCTGGCGTTCGCCGTGATCGCGAGCCTTGCCTCGGTCGCCGGCGGCTGGGTTGTCTCGGCCAATCAATATGGGCGGATCGCTGCGCTGGTCCTGCTTGCCGTTTTCGGGCTCACCCTGGTTCTTCCCGAACTGGCCGATCGCCTGATGCGGCCGCTGGTCGCGATCGGCGCGCGCATGTCGCAGTCCGCGGAGCAGGCGGGCGAGGGAAGCGTCGTCGCGCCGCTAGTTCTCGGGATTGCGACAGGCTTTCTTTGGGCGCCGTGCGCGGGCCCGGTGCTTGGCCTGATTCTGACCGGCGCGGCGCTGCAGGGCGCAAGTGTCGGGACCACGCTGTTGCTGCTGGCCTATGCCGCGGGCGCGGCGACGTCGCTGGCGCTGGCGCTTGTGGTTGGCGGGCGTGTCTTTGCCGCGATGAAACGGTCCATCGGGGCCGGCGAATGGATTCGCAGAGGATTGGGCGTGGCCGTGCTGGCGGCTGTCGTTGCGATCGCGCTCGGCGTGGATACCGGCTTTCTGACCAATCTGTCGGTCGGCGGCACGACGGCGCTCGAACAAGGCCTTTTGGACAGGCTTCGTCCGAACCAGAAGACCGCGATGTCCGGACCGTCGATGACCAAGCAAGCCAAGCCTTCCGGGGAGAACGCGACTGAATTGCCGGTCGAGGATCTCATGCCTTCGCTTGACGGCGCCCAGGAATGGTTGAACTCCGCGCCGCTGACGATGGAGGGTCTCAAAGGCAAGGTGGTCCTCGTCGACTTCTGGACCTATTCCTGCATCAACTGCCTACGTTCGATTCCTTATGTCCGCGCGTGGGCCGAAAAATATCGCGACCACGGCTTGGTCGTGATCGGCGTGCACGCGCCGGAATTCGCTTTCGAACGCAACGTCGACAACGTCAAGAACGCGATCGCGACGCTCAAGATCGGCTATCCCGTCGCGATCGACAATGAATACAAGATCTGGCGTGCGTTCGAGAACGAATACTGGCCGGCGCATTATTTCATCGATGCCGACGGCAAGGTCCGCCATCACCATTTCGGCGAAGGCGATTATGCGGAGTCGGAGCGCGTCATCCAGAAGCTGCTTGCGGAGGCCGGAAACAAGAACGTCCCCATGGACATCGCATGGTGAATGCGTCCGGCGCCGAGGCGGCTTCAAAGAAAAGCGATGTCAACTCGCCGGAGACCTATATCGGCTATAACCGCGGCGATCACTTCGTGTCGCCCGGGGGCGTGGTGCAGGATGAGAGTCACGCTTATGCCGCGGGCGAACCGCAACTCAACGAGTGGTCACTGGTCGGGAAATGGACGGTCGGGGAAGAGCGTGCGCAGTTGGACGCGCAGGACGGCAGCATCGTCTACCGCTTCCACGCGCGTGACCTGCACCTCGTCCTCGGTCCTTCGCGTTGAAGGCAGCAAGATCCGCTTCCGCGTCACGATCGACGGCAAGGCGCCGGGGGACGCCCACGGAATGGACGCCGATGCCGAAGGCAATGGCGTGGTCACCACGCAGCGGCTCTATCAACTCATCCGCGCGCCGGAGCCGATTGCCGATCATACGTTCGAGATCCGCTTTCTCGATCCGGGCGTGCAGGCCTACGCCTTCACTTTCGGCTGAAACCGCAGACCCAGCAGTCTGATCTGTGCGAGCCGAGTAACGGTGATCTTCCATGCGCTTGATCCCCTTGAAAAAAGACCTCGGAACATGCTGTTCTCCGGCCCGGCGGAGGAGCGCCCATAAACCGGAGAGAGCATGATGACCTACCCGAACGTCCAGTTGTATATCGACGGTAAATGGCGGGCCGCCGGCTCCGGCCGGACTATCCCCGTCATCAATCCGGCGACCGAGGAGCCGGTCGGGACGGTTGCTCATGCCGACAAGGGCGATCTCGACGAGGCGCTGGCGGCGGCCGCAAAGGGCTTCAAGGCCTGGCGGCTCGTCTCGCCCTATGAGCGCTCCAAGGTGATGCGCAAGGCAGCCGACCTGATGCGCGAGCGCGCTGACAAGATCGCGTCCATCATGACGATGGAGCAGGGCAAGGTCCTCGCCGAAGCCAAGATGGAGACGATGGCATCGGCCGACATCATCGAATGGTTCGCCGAGGAAGGCCGCCGGGCCTATGGCCGCCTGATCCCGGCACGGATGCCGGGCGTCTATCAGATGGCGATCAAGGATCCGGTCGGGCCGGTCGCGGCCTTCACGCCCTGGAATTTCCCGATCAACCAGGTGGTGCGCAAGCTGAGCGCTGCGCTCGCATCGGGCTGCTCGATCATCGTCAAGGCGCCCGAGGAGACGCCGGCGTCGCCGGCGGAACTGATCAAGGCGTTCGCCGATGCCGGCGTGCCGGCCGGCGTTATCAATCTCGTCTACGGTGTGCCCGCGGAGATCTCCGAATATCTCATTCCGCATCCGATCATCCGCAAGATCTCCTTCACCGGCTCGACCAAGGTCGGCAAGGACCTCGCCGCCATGGCGGGCCAGCACATGAAGCGGGTGACCATGGAGCTTGGCGGCCATGCGCCGGTGATCGTGTTCGACGACGCCGATGTCGAGTCGGCCGCGAAGATCATGGTTGCCGCGAAATATCGCAACGCCGGCCAGGTCTGCATCTCGCCGACGCGCTTCCTGGTGCAGGAAGGCGTCTACGACAAGTTCGTTCAGCAATTCGTCGAGGGCGCGAAGTCCATCAAGGTCGGCAACGGCCTGGACGCCGAGTCCAGGATGGGCGCGCTGGCGAACGATCGGCGCGTCTCGGCGATCGAAGGCATGGTGCAGGATGCTGTCGGAAAGGGTGCCAAGGTCGCGACCGGCGGCAACCGCATCGGCAACAAGGGCTATTTCTTCGAGCCGACTGTGGTCACCGACGTGCCGAAATCGGCGCGCGCGATGAACGACGAGCCGTTCGCACCGCTTGCCCTGATCTCGCCGTTCTCGAAATTCGACGATGCCGCGGAGGAAGCCAACCGGCTGCCGTTCGGTCTCGCATCCTACGCCTTCACCAAGTCGGCAAAGACCGCGACCGCGATCGGTGCGGCGGTGGAGGCCGGCATGATGTCGATCAACAGCTTCGCGCTCGCGCTGCCCGAAGTCCCGTTCGGCGGCATCAAGGATTCCGGTTACGGCTCCGAAGGCGGCACCGAAGCGCTGGAAGCGTATCTCAACACCAAGTTCATCACCCAGACTGGTGTTTAGACCTTGAATTGATGGGCGTCGGCCAAAGGCCGGCCAACCATGTTTCGCGGCGGAGGCGCGCGAGGCTTGCGGCAGGGAATCCTGTCGCAGCGCCTCGCGCGCTTCGCGTTCCAGCCGCATTCCTCGCCATCGGAAGGTTCAGACCCATGCGTGCGATGTTTTGCGTAGCCCTTGCCCTCGGCCTGACCGCGGGAGCGTCGGTCGCTCGCGCCGATCCCGCGCATGTCTACGCCGCGGGAAGCCTCGTCGCGCCGTTGAAACAGGCGATTGCGGCTGCGGGTCTCAGTGCCGCGGACATCGCCGATCCCGTGTTCGGTCCCGCGGGTGGGCTGCGCGAGCGGATCGAAAAGGGCGAGGCCGCCGACCTTTATTTGTCTGCCAACATGGAGCATCCGCGGACACTGGCCAAGGAACGGCCGAGCGCGCTGGTGATGCCGTTCGCGCGCAACAATCTCTGCCTGCTCAGCCGGCAATCGCTGGGCCTGACGCAGGCCAACGCGCTCGACAAGATGCTCGATCCGAGCGTGCGGCTTGCAACGTCGACGCCTGTCGTCGATCCCGGCGGAGACTATGCGCTGGCCGTCTTCAAACGCGCTGAAGCGGTTCATGCCGGTGCGGAGGCCATGCTCACGCAGAAGGCGCTGAAACTGATTGGCGGCCCGACGGCGATGACGCCGATCGCGGGTCATACGCCGGGTGGCAGCATCTTCCTCGCCGACAAGGCGGACCTGCTGCTGTACTACTGCAGCGGAAAGGACGCGACGATGCGCGACGTGCCTGGTCTTGCATCGGTGCGTTTGCCGCCCGAGATCGATGTGGTGGCGACATATGGTCTTGCCGTGCTGTCGGACAATGCCGCTGCGGCACGTCTTGCCCTGTTTCTGCTATCCGACAAAGGGCAGGCCATTCTCACGGAGAATGGGCTCTTGCCGGTGCTCGGCGAAGCGCGATAGCTGAATAGGAATGCTAGACGCCAAAGCGGCGAGGCGTCCGTGGCGCTATCCTTTTGCGTCGATCTGGTCGAGAAATTCCTTCACGGTGTGGACCGACCCCGTGTTGGTCGCCTCATATCCCGGCAGTGTTGCGATCGCCTTGTGGAATTCGCTGCCTTTCATGATGTCGAGCACGTGCCGCATCGGCTCCGTCTCCAGGAACGCCTGGCGGCACACGAAGAAATAGTCCTCGGTGAGAAGGCGGATGAAATCGAGGTCGAATTGGCGTGCGGCGGCCTCGACGCCGAAACTCACATCCGCCATGCCGCTCGCGACATAGGCCGCGACCGCGGCATGCGTGAACTCGATCTGCTGCGCGCCATTGATCCGGCTCTCGTCGATGCCGTGCAGGGCGAGGAGCTGGTCGAACAGCAGCCGCGTGCCCGAGTCGTGATCGCGATTGACGAAACGGGCCTTCCGCTCGGCGATATCTGCGATGGACGTAATCTTGAGCGGATTGCCGCGCTTGACCATCAGCCCCATCTCGCGCGTCACGAAACTGATGACGCGGTCCTGCCGCGGATCGAGCCACTCCCGACAGGCCTGGATGCCTTGCGCGCGCAATTCTCCACGCGGCAGATGCACGCCCGAGAGATCGCAGGCGCCCTGCGCGAGCGACACCAGAGAGTTCTGGTTGCTGACATAGCGTAGATCGACGCCGATGCCGGGCTCGCGATCGAGCAGTTCCCGCAGCTTCGAGACCGCGAAGCCATGGCTCGCATGCACCCGGATCACCGATGGGCGCTGTTGCAGGAAGGGCTTGATCTCCGTCACAAGCTCCTGCGCGAGGTTTTCGAGTTGCGGTCCGAGCCGCGCCTGCATGCGCTCACCCGCCCAGACCAGCTTTTCCCCGAAGGGCGTGAGCCGTGACCCCTTTCCGCGCTGGGTTTCGACCAGCGGCACGCCGAAGAAATTGGACCATTGCTCGATCAGGTTCCAGACGTGGCGATAGGACAGGTGCGCATCGGTCGCGGCGCTGCTGATCTTTCCCGTTTTGCGGATCTCGTTGAGCACGTCGATCATGACAGCCACGGTTTGCGGGCTGTTCTCTTTCCGAAAGCGCCAGACGGTCTCGATTTCGACCTGCAGCATGCTCGCACCACTCACTTATGAAGTGCAGTTCATATTTGGACGGTAAATAGGCAGAGAATATCATATTTACCAGCGCAAAAAGCCTCCTACCTTGAATTATAAGCCAAGGAGGAAATATGATGTCGACTGCATATGACTATTCCCCGGAAACGCCCGCCGCGGGATTTTTCGCGCGCGCCCAGCATCAGCTTCTGATCGACGGCCGGCGCGTGCCGTCGGTATCGGGCCGGACCTTCAAGTCACTCAATCCCGCGACCGAAAAGCTTCTTGCCATCATCGCCGAAGGCAACGAGGCCGACGTCGACCTCGCCGTTGCCGCGGCGCGCCGTGCCTTCGAAGGTCCCTGGCGCACCATGCGTGCCGCGGAACGTGGGCACATTCTTCTGAGATGGGCGGAGCTTCTCAAAAAGCACGCTGACGAGATCGTCGAAATCGAGAGCCTGGATGGCGGCAAGCCGATCTCGGCGACGCTGCGTCAGGATTTCCCGGCCGCGGTGGATACGCTGACCTATTACGCGGGCTGGGCGGACAAGATCAGCGGCGATGTGATCTCCACGCGTGATGATGCGCTGACCTATACCGTGCGCGAGCCGGTGGGCGTGGTCGCCGCGATCGTGCCGTGGAATTTCCCGCTGATGATCGGCATGTGGAAGCTCGCGCCGGCCTTGGCGTGCGGCTGCACGATCGTGATGAAGCCGGCGGAGCTGACCTCGCTGTCTGCGTTGCGGATCGCCGAACTGGCGCTCGAGGCCGGTTTGCCGCCGGGCGTGTTCAACATCGTCACCGGTCCGGGCCGCGTCGTCGGCGACGCGCTGGTCAATCATCCCGATGTCGACAAGGTCACGTTCACGGGATCGCCGGGCGTCGGGCGCGGCATCATGAAGGGCGCGGCCGGCAACTTCAAACGCGTCTCGCTCGAACTCGGTGGCAAGTCCGCCAATGTCATCTTCGACGACGCCGATCTGGATGCGGCCTCGAAAGCCGCTGCTGCAGGCATCTTCTTCAATGCGGGACAGGTGTGTTCCGCAGGCTCGCGCGTGCTGGTGCAGGAGAAGGCCTATGACGAGGTCGTCGAGCGGCTGGCGGCGCGCGCCAAGTCGCTGCGGATGGGCGATACGCTCGATCGCGCCACGTCACTGGGACCGGTGATTTCCGAAAAGCAGATGAAGTCCATTCTCGACTATGTCGATATCGGACAGAAGGAAGGCGCTTCGCTCGTGACCGGCGGCGAGCGGGCGACAGATCGCGGCTACTACATCAGCCCTGCGGTCTTTGCGGATGTGAAGCACGAGATGCGGATTTCGCAGGAGGAGATCTTCGGACCCGTCGTCAGCGTCATCAAGTTCAAGGACGAGACGGACGCGCTGAAGATCGCAAACGGAACGGCTTATAGTCTTGCCGCCGGCGTCTGGAGCCGCGACATGGGCCGCGTGCAACGCTTCGCCAAGCGGGCGAGGGCGGGTACCGTCTGGATTAACACCTATGGCTACACCGATGTCCGGTTGCCGTGGGGCGGCGAGCGAGATTCCGGTCTCGGCCGCGAGCACGGCACCGCGGCGATCGAGAATTTTACGGAGCCGAAGGCGGTCTGGATGAATCTCAACGTCTGACGATAGACCGACATCGGACTCAATGCGCTGAAAAGAAAGGCGGGTCAAAAGACCCGCCGTTTTTTCGTTATCATCGTTGTCGATGTCAGGCTGCGCGCGCCGGCGGGCCGGCGGCTTCGAGCTCTGCGACTTCGGCGTCGGTGAAGACCCGGCTCCGTGTCAGGAACCTCACGCCTTCCGGTGCTTCCGCCGAAAATCCTGAGCCGCGCCCCGGCACGACGTCGATGATGAGCTGGGTGTGCTGCCAGTATTCGAACTGAGCGGCGCCGATATAGAAATCGCAACCGGCGACATTGCCCAGCAGCACGTCCTGCGGGCCAACCCTGAAATCGCCGACCGGATAACACATCGGCGCCGAACCGTCGCAGCAGCCGCCGGACTGGTGAAACATCAGCGCGCCGTGCTGCGTCTTGAGACGCTCGACGATCTCGGTTGCCTTGTCGGTGATTTCGACCCGATTGACCATCGCTTATTGTCCCTTGACGTTGTTGCAGGCGCGGTGCTGAGACCGCGCCTGCAACGCCGATGACGCGCTTAGAAGAAGCCAAGCGCCTTGTTCGAGTAGCTGACCAGCATGTTCTTGGTCTGCTGATAGTGATCCAGCATCATCTTGTGGTTTTCGCGCCCGATGCCGGACTGCTTGTAGCCGCCGAACGCCGCGTGCGCGGGATAGGCGTGATAACAATTGGTCCAGACGCGGCCGGCCTGGATCGCGCGGCCGAAGCGATAGGCGCGGGTGCCGTTGCGGGTCCAGACGCCGGCGCCGAGCCCGTAAAGCGTGTCGTTGGCGATCGCGAGCGCGTCATCCTCGTCCTTGAACTTCGTCACCGAGACCACGGGGCCGAAGATCTCCTCCTGGAAGATGCGCATCTTGTTGTTGCCTTCGAAGATGGTCGGCTCGACGTAATAGCCTTCCGCGAGTTCGCCATCCATCTTGGCGCGCTGGCCGCCGGTCAGCACCTTGGCGCCTTCCTGCTTGCCGATGTCGAGATAGGACAGGATCTTCTCGAGCTGGTCGTTCGAGGCCTGGGCGCCGATCATCGTGCCGGGATCGAGCGGATGGCCCTGCTTGATCTTCTTGGTGCGGGCGACCGCCTTTTCCATGAACTTGTCGTAGATCCTGTCCTGCACCAGCACGCGGCTCGGGCAGGTGCAGACCTCGCCCTGGTTGAGCGCGAACATCGCGAAGCCTTCCAGCGCCTTGTCGAGGAAGTCGTCGTCCGCCTCGGCGACGTCGGCAAAGAAGATGTTCGGCGACTTGCCGCCGAGTTCGAGCGTCACCGGGATGATGTTGTCGGACGCATATTGCATGATCATGCGGCCGGTCGTCGTCTCGCCGGTGAAGGCGATCTTGGCGATACGCTTGTTCTGGGCGAGCGGCTTGCCGGCTTCGATGCCGAAACCGTTGACGACATTGACGACGCCGGGCGGCAGGATGTCCGCAATCAATTCCATGACGACGAGAATGCCAAGCGGCGTCTGCTCGGCCGGCTTGAGCACGACGCAGTTGCCGGCCGCAAGCGCTGGCGCCAGCTTCCATGTCGCCATCAGGACGGGGAAGTTCCAGGGGATGATCTGGCCGACCACGCCGAGCGGCTCATGGAAATGATAGGCGACCGTGTCCTGATCGATCTCGGAGATGCCGCCTTCCTGCGCGCGCACGACGCTTGCGAAATAGCGCCAGTGATCGACCACCAGCGGCATGTCGGCGTGTGTCGTTTCGCGGATCGGCTTGCCGTTGTCGAGCGTCTCGACCAGCGCCAGCAGTTCCAGATTGGATTCGATCTTGTCGGCGACCTTGTTCAACAGGCGCGAGCGTTCCTGAACCGATGTCTTGCCCCAGGCGTCCTTGGCCTTGTGCGCCGCATCAAGCGCAAGCTCGATATCGGCTGCGGTCGAACGGGGAACCTGGCACAGCCGTTTGCCGGTGATCGGGCTCGGATTGTCGAAATACTTGCCTTCGACCGGCGCGACCCATTTGCCGCCGATGAAATTGTCATACCTTTCGCGGATGAGAACTTGCTTGGAGACCTTGTCCAAAGCCTGCTGATACATGGCATTTCTCCCTGGGGGTGGCAGCGCCTCTTGGCGTCTGGGCAGTCGTTGCACGCATCGTCTGCTTGCCGCATCTGCTGCCTCGCCAAGCTTGCATGTAAGTCTGCAAGTGTCGGAGCCGGATGCGCAGGTGCTGCTTCGCAGCGTGATGGCAATGCTGCTGCGCGAAGCGGCCTCAGTCTGCCTCCGGCCTCGCTGCTGCGTCAACGCTATATTTGGTAAAATATCACGATCACGCGCGCGGGCGATCGTGTCGATAGGTGCGCCAGCAGCAATGCGCGGACAATATGCCGCGCATTGCAAATCCGGCTTTTGCGAGTTCGCTTGCCGCTATTTCGGCAGCGCGACGGGCTTCAGCACGAACGGACCCGGATCCTTCCCCTTGTTGTCGCCGAGGATATAGGACAGCTTGCCTTCCGCGACCCAGCCGGTATCGCCGACCTGCGTCACCGAGACCGGCTCGTTGAAACCATCCTTGATGGTTTCAACGTGTGGCCTCGTCGCCCTTGACCGTGATCTTGTCGAGCTTGCCGTTGCCTTCAATCATGAGAAAGCCGTTGCCGAAGGCGCGCATTGCATCGGCGTGATCAATCGGCCGCGATGGCTTGAGCTCGGTGACCGTTCCGGCCTTGCCGTCCTTGACCGCGATCCGGAACAGCTTTGCCGGGATAAAGGTGTTTACGTACATATTCCCGTCTGCTCCGACGGCGATGCCGTCGATGCCGACGCCGTCTTTGGCCGGTGTCAGCAACGGATCGGTCGCCCAGACCTCGAGCGCGGTGCCGCCCGGCTTCAGGCTGTACACATTGGGCGCGAAGGAGTCGCTGACATACGCGGTGCCGTCGCTGCCGACGACGATGTCGTTGCAGAGTGATTTCGCTTCGGGCAGCGCAAAGCTGCCTTTGGGCGCTCCGGTCTTGAGATCGAAGGTCTTCAGCGCGGCTCCCTTTGCATCGCCGGGGCCAGCCACGCCCATGGCGCTCATATCGTTGGAGCAGACATAGAGCGTACCGCTCGCTTCATGTGCGAGGACGCCGAGCGTCGAGCGGCTGTCTGCGGCGCCGGGCTTGACGAGCTGCTCGGACTTCCCGTCGGGTGAGATTTTCGTCACGCCGCCGAGATTGAAGCTGCCGACATAGAGCGTGCCGTCGCGCGTGGCTGTCACGCTCTCCGGAAAGCTCTTGTCAGGTACGCCAAGCAAAGAGTCGGCGCGTGCGATGCCGGCAGGCGCGATTCCAAGTATTAAGGCCGCCGCACAAAGCGCGTGCGCGCGACAATTCTTGAGCCAGTCTCCCATACGCGCACGTCGAGCGGCGCGGCTTTCTTTTTTCATGATTAGTATCCCTGATGGACATGCACCTGGACGAGGCGAAATTTCAGGGGACGATCATCACTTTGTGCCGGTTTTGCCTTGCCGTTTCCGGCTTGATTTTCCTCCCGAGTACCTTGTCCCAATCGATATATATCCTAGAATATATCGTCGCGAAAGTGTGGCGATCTGAGGAGGTGCAACGAACATGATCAGTGGTCATGCGCCGACGGGCATTGTTACCGACGCTTTCGGATCCACGACGCAGCATCGATGTCTGCGCTGCAACGGCGTGATTGCCGGCCTACCCGATGAGGATACCGCTATCGGGCTCAGTTCCGTGCTCGGCCTCGTCTCCGACGAGTGCGCTTTCATCTGCAACGATTGTACCGCAAGGCTGATCGAAGCCGCTGCCGCGAAGAAAGCGACGACGGGCCGTCGGCGATAGGTGTCCATCGGGTGGGCAAAGACGCACCGCGCCGTGCCCACCATCTGTCCGTGACGCTCGAAAGCGGTAGGCACGCTTTGCTTTGCCCTCCCTACGATGACCTGACAATTCGTCAGGTCGTGTTCTTGCGCCGCGCCTAGCTTCAGGCGACGATTTCGAGATTACGCAATCGTCTTGAGATAGAGGCTCGGATCGAAATACTTGTCCGCCGGCGTGAAGTCCTTGATGCCGGCATTCGCCATGAAGAAGTCCGTCGACTGCTGCAGCCATTTCGCGACCGTGCCGTCGGAGTAGAGCTTCTTCCACTCCTGCGACGTGAACATCTTCTGTGCCTTGAACTGTTCCTGGATGTCGCTGAGCGGGGTTTGGCTATAATGCCCCTTCTGCAGCGCCTCCAGCGCCTTTTCGCTGTTCGCGACGACGTAGTCGTTGGCCTCGCTCCAACCCTTGATCAGCTTGGCGAGCGTTTCCTTGTTCGCGTCGTAATAGCTGTTGGCGGCGGCCCAGCCACCGATGATCGCAGCCTGCGGATAGTAGGCCGACGCGTCGGCGAGCTTCACGGCATTCGGCACCTTGTCACGCACGGTCACGTTGAAGGGCACCCAGAGAGCGACGGCGGGCACCGCGCCTGAAATGAACGATGTCACCGCGGCCGGCATGGCCTGGTTGACCAACTCGACATCCTTGGGGTCGACCGAATTGGCGCGTAGCGCGCGATCGAGGAAGACATGTGCGGTGGTGCCGGTCGATGTCGCGATCCGCTTGCCCTTGAGATCGGCGAACGATTTGATGCCCTGGTCGCCATGCACCCAGAGCTGCGCGGTTGCAACTTCGATATCGTTGATCAGGAACACCTTGCCCTGGCCGCGCGCCGGGAAATTCGACAGCACCGCGCCGGTCGCGAGCACGTCCAGGCTGCCGCCGATCAGCGCCTGGAAGATTTCGAGGCCGGTGTTGAACTGGCGCAGCTCAAGCTCGACGCCATGCTTGTCGAAGAAGCCCTGGTCTATTCCGGTCCAGATCTGGCCGTCGACGGCAACCGTGTGCAGATAGCCGACACGGATTTTGGTCTTGGCCTGTGCCAGCGCAGGCGACGCGAGACCGCCAAGCGCCAGGCCCATCGTTGTCGTCAGAAATTGTCGTCGATGCATGGTGTATTCTTCCTCTGGTTGCCTCCAGAGCATGATCCGGAAACGTGTGCGGTTTTTCCGGAAGATCATGCTCAATCAAAAATCAAAAGCGCGATGTTGACGCTGCCTGTTCTCATCGCGCCCTAAGCGGCCGCTCTTTCCTGCCACACCAGCAGCCGCGCGCTGATCCGTCTCAAGATCGTGTCCATCAGCAGCGCGACGAGGCCGATGCAGATGATTCCGACATAGATCACGTCAAGCAGAAAATATGTCGCGGCATTTTGTATCATCGCGCCCAGGCCGCGCTGCGCCGCGATCAGTTCGGACGCGACAAGCGTGGCCCAGGCGACGCCGAGCGAGACGCGCAACGCGGTGAGGATATGCGGCACCGTGAGCGGGATGATCACCTTGCGGAAGATCTCGACCTCGCTCGCGCCGAGCGTCTGCGCCACGCGAATGTAGAGCGGGGTGATCTGCGAGACGCCTTCGTACATCACGATCACGCCGGAGAAGAAGGCGGCATAAAACAGGATGACGAGCTTGGCGATCTCGTCGACGCCGAAATAGACGATGACCAGCGGAATGAGTGCGATCGGCGGTAGCGCCCGAAAGAAGTTGATCATGGGGTCGGCGAGCGTCCGGGCCGGACGATACCAGCCGAGCAGGAAACCGACCGGCACGGCCGCGAGGATTCCGAGCGTGACGCCGAACAGGACTCTGCGGGTCGAGACGAAGACGTCGTAGAGCAGGCCCTCATGCAGCAGAAGTTCGACGAACTTCGCCGCGACCTTGTGCGGGGCAGGGATCAGGGACTCGTTGACATATCCGCTGAGACGGACGCCATACCACAAGCGCGATCGCGGCGACCCAGGGGACAAGGCCGAGCAATAGCTGCCTTGCGACGCCGCTACGCCCCTTCATGTTCGCCTACCCGCCGCACGCATTGAACGCATGCTGGGTCATATTATAGATGAGATGACCATTCAACGGCTTGGCCCGATGTCGATGCGACTTGGTGCATGATGCAACCCTCATATTCGCCGTCATCAGTACTCATCGCACGGCGTTGTGCAGATGCTCCGCCCCAAGCATACGCCGATGTCGGTGCTCGCGGCGCGAGATGCGCTGCGAAGGCGCGCGTGAAACAGTTTCAGGGTGTCTGATGTCTAAAGACAACGACGCAACATTTCGATATCGGGCGAGAGAGCCATCATGGCTGACCTTCGCGCGCTGCGGCGACTTGTCTCATGTCGATGCGAAGGAACTGGACCCGCTGGCGGCTCTCAACCATCGGCAGTGATCCCAGGGGAGTTCGCATGGCCGTGCAGGGTTACGACTACATCATTGTCGGCGCGGGGTCGGCGGGTTGCGTGGTCGCGAACCGGCTGTCCGCCGATCCGGCCTGCCGGGTTCTGCTGCTGGAAGCAGGAGGATCGGACCGCAATTTCTGGCTCAAGCTGCCGGTCGGCTACTACCGTACCATCTACAACCAGCGGTTCTCGCGCCTGTTCGTCACCGAGCCGAACGAGACGACCGGTGGCCGCGCCATTGTCTGGCCGCGCGGTCGCGTCATCGGCGGTTCCTCGTCGATCAACGGCCTGATCTTCATTCGCGGTCACCATGAGGGCTTCGATGACTGGGAACGGCTCGGGGCGACGGGCTGGAGCTACCGCGAGGTGCTGCCCTATTTCCGTCGCTACGAGCGCTATCGCGGCGGCGAGAGCCAATATCATGGCGGCCTCGGCGAGTTCGATGTGTCCGACCTTCGCAACGACAATCCGGCCTCGGCCGCCTGGGTGGAGGCGGGGGTTGACTACGGTCTGCCCCGCAACCCGGACTTCAACGGCGCGACCACTTTTGGCGTCGGCAGCTACCAGCTCGGCATCGGGCGGCATTGGCGCACGAGCGCGGCGTCGGCGTTCCTTCGCCCGGCCGCGCATCGGACGAACCTGACCGTCATCACCGGCGCGCAGGTCAGCCGCGTGCTGTTCAATGGCCGCGTCGCGACCGGCGTCGCGTGGATCAAGGACGGCAAGCCGTCCAGTGCCGTGGCCGATCGCGAAGTCGTGCTTTCCGCCGGTGCCCTGCAATCACCGCAACTGCTGCAGCTCTCGGGTGTCGGGCCGGCGGATCTGCTGCGCGCGCATGGAATTCCGGTCGTCGCCGATGCTCCCGAGGTCGGCCGTAATCTGCAGGACCATTACCAGGCGCGTATCATCGTCCGGCTCAAGCAGCCGATCTCGCTCAATGATCAGGTCCGAAATCCTTTTCAGCTCGCCAAGATGGGCGCGGAGTGGCTGTTCGCCGGCCGCGGTCCCCTGACTGTCGGAGCGGGGCAGGTCGGCGGCGCGGCGTGCACCGAATATGCCGCAGGTGGCCGGCCCGACATTCAGTTCAATGTGATGCCGCTCTCGGTCGACAAGCCCGGCGATCCCCTGCATCGCTATTCGGGCTTCACTGCATCGGTCTGGCAGTGCCACGCCGCGTCGCGCGGGCGGCTTGCCATCCGTTCGACCGATCCGTTCGATCAGCCGCGGATCGAGCCGAACTATTTCGCCGAAGACATCGACCGCAAGACCATCGTTGCCGGCATGCAGATTCTGCGCGACATCTTCCGGCAGAAATCGTTTCGCGATCTCTGGGACGTGGAGGTGGCGCCGGGCAATACCGCGAACACGCGCGAGGCGCTGTGGGATTTCGCGCGGACCACCGGCGGCACGGTGTTTCACTGCAGCGGGACCTGCCGCATGGGCAGCGACGAGACGTCCGTGCTCGATCCGCAATTGCGCGTGCGCGGCGTCGATCGGCTGCGCGTGATCGATGCCTCCGTCATGCCGCAGATCACATCAGCCAATACCAACGCGGCCAGCCTGATGATCGGGGAAAAGGGCGCAGCCCTGATCGCCTCGGGTGGTTGATCTCACTCAATCGATCGTCAGCGGTAGCTCGCAAGCGCGTCGAGTTGCCGTTGCGCTTCCGGAGAGCCCCATTCCCGGGCTCGCTGATACCAGGTGCGCGCCTGGTTCAGGTCGGGGCCGAGGTCGGGCGAGCTCAACTGCCGCGACGCGATCGGATCGAACGTCCTGGCAAGATACAGCGCGGCGCGCGCGTCGTGAGCTTCGGCCGCGCGAAGCAGCAATAGGCGGGCCGCCTTGACGTCGCCATTTGCGAGCAATTCCTGCGCGCGCCTGATCATGCCCGCGATCTCGTTGGGGCTGAGTTCACGCACGGTATCGGCGCGCGGCGGCGTGGGAGTTGCGGCGACGGGCGGGGCACTTGCCGGCGGCAAGGCGGCGATCGTCTGCTGCGGCTGTGGCTGCTGCGCTTGTTGCGGCGCTGGCTGTTGTTGCTGGACGACTGGTGACTGCTGCTGCACGACCGGCGGCGGTGCTGGCTGGGGCGGCGGCGTTTGCGGCACGACTGCTGCGGGAGCCGGCGACGGGGCGGCGTTGGCCAGGGTCGCCGCCGGCGCAGCAGCCTTCCAGGCAAGTCGCAGGAAGCTCGTCACCTGTGCTGCGCCGTCCGGGTTGCGAAGTTCGGCGGACAGGTTCAACTCACCGACGAAGTCGGCCGGCGGAATCACCATGGCGGTCGAAATTTCGCCGGCCGGTACGCGCCATTCGGTGAAACTCAGCGGCACGCCGGCCGTCAGCCGCGCGCCAGGCAGTGTTCCCTTGATGGTGACGGTGGCGTTGGGATCCGGGGCCTCGACGCTGACGCCGAGTTCGAGCGGCTCGTTGACGATAGCCGCTATGGTCGCGAACCATGAGCGTCGACACTCTCTGCTGCGGCTGAGAGGGCGGGTTTGGTTTGGCCGTCTGAAAGGTGCGCAGCACCGACCCGACGCGATCGTCCGAGGTGTCCGGCGAGGGAGACAAGAAGACGACGACGGCGAGTGCAGCGAGCGCGGCGCAGGCGACGGCGGCTCCCAGTTTGGCGGCGAACCCGATGGACGACCGCTTTTGCAGCATCGACGGCGCGTCGCCGCTCGCCATCTGCTCACGCAGCATTCTGGCGACTGCGTCGGCAAAGGCGTCGGATGGTGGATTTGTCAGGCTGTTATTGCTCTTGACGCTTCGCAGATGCCTGAGCGGTTCGTCGAGCCTGCGTGGCGCGGGCAGAACCTGGCGATCTTTTTCCGGCGACGTCGGGGGGCTTGTCCTTTCGCGTATTCTCGGTGGAGCGTAGTAAGATGGATCATTCGGATCAGGCTTCGACTCACTCACGCTAAATCCCCACTCTCATCACGCGGCCTGCTCGACCAGCGAGCATCGTACGCGTTGCGGACACAAGGTTTCATCAAGGCGGGCTCATCTGCGCGCGCAGCGAACCTCGACCAACCAGCGCGATTTCTTTGAAGTGATTACCCGCCGCATCGAAAGCGAACCGTGAGAACGCAGTTCGGACGCCGCATGGCTCGCCGCAGCAACGGCGGTACAGGAACGAGGCCAATGTGCTCGCGCAGACTTCATCAGAGTGTCCCGATCTGACTTCCGCCACTCGACATGGCGGCCAAACCGCATCGCGCGTGCGGAGAACTTTATCTCACACTTTTAGTCTAAAGTGTGAGGTTGTCTAGAAAGGAAACTGCAAATCGAGCGAGTGACTGAGTTGCGAGAGTATTGGTAGTTAATTGCAATCAGAGCGAGCGCAACTGCGGATTGCTCGCAATAGCTTGATACGTCGTGGATTACCTTCGGTTCCCCGCGCAGGTAGCATCAGCCTACTCGGAAAAAGAATCCGCGCGGCTTTGCGCCTGCTGGGCGCGATATTCGCTCATCACCAGTTCGCGAATCATCTTGCGCAACTCCACGAACTCGGGAAGTTCCTGGATCGTCTCGCTGCGCGGGTAATCGAACTTGATGTCGATGATCTCCTTGATGCGCGCGGGGCGCGCGGTGACCACGACGATGCGCGAGGACAGATAGATCGCCTCGTCGACCGAATGCGTGATCAGCATGACGGTCTTACCTTCCGCCGCCAGCACCCGCAGCAGCAGGTTCTGCATGTTCGATCGCGTCTGGGCATCGAGCGCGCCGAACGGTTCGTCCATCAGCAGAAACTTCGGCTTGACGGCATAGGCGCGCGCGAGGGCGAGGCGCTGCCTCATACCTCCCGAAAGATGCTTCGGGTATGCATTCGCGAATTCTGTAAGCCCCATAAGGTGCAGATAGTGGTCGCAGATCTCGCCGCGCTCTTTGGCCGGGACACGGTTTGCGGCAAGCTCCAGCCCGAACGCAATGTTGTCCTTGACGCTGAGCCACGGGAACACGCCGTATTCCTGGAAGATCACGCCGCGTTCGGGACCCGGCCCGGCGATCGGCTTGGCTTCGAAGGTCACGGCGCCGCCGGTCGGCTTCTGGAATCCGGCGAGCATATTCATCATGGTGGTCTTACCGCAGCCGGACGGTCCGATCACGGAGACGAAGTCACCGCCATAAATGTCGTAAGTGACATCATCGACCACTTTCAGTGGTCCCTCAGGAGTGTCGAAGGCCAGTGAGACGTGATCAAAGCTCGCGATGACTGGTTTTGACGTGTTCACGGGAAAGGCTCGGTGTTCAGGCACGGCGATGATGCGATGAGCGATCAACCCCGCGCCAATTCGTCAGGCAGACGGACACATGTCAACCCTGACAGTTCCGATCTCTCCCATGTCCGATGTTTTATATGCCGCCCAAATCACAACATCCATGAGAGGCAAGCGTCGTTCAGCGCTGTTCCATCACCGCTGCTTCACCGCTGCTTCTTGGCCTCGCTCTGCGACCATTCGAGAAATTCCCGGAACAATCGCTGCTTCTCGGCCGGATTGGTCGATGCGGCATTTCCTGCCTGACGCTTGGTACGGAACTCTTCGAACTTGGCTTGTTGCAGCCAATCCTGCGCCTCAGGGAAACGTTGCCAGCCGGGCAGTTCCTTGCCGAGATCGACTTCTTGCCATTTCGGGTGCCGCGGCGGCTTCTGCAGGTCGGGGAAGTGCATGAACAACGCGTCGACGAACTTTGCGACACGGCGGTATCTGTCGCTCGCCGGCTGCCAGTTGTTGGTTATAAGCACGGAATCAACCGCAACGGTCTGAATCGACTGTCCGCCGTCGATGAGATTGGGATAGAGCGCCTGCTCCAACTGGCCCTTGATGTAGATGTTCTCGAGCGTCGGCGTGAAGGGAATTTCCACGAGATGGAGATTGTCGCTGGCCGGCAGACGGGTGAGGACGCCGGCCGGCTTGCCGGTAATCACGACGGTTGCGGCAATCTGCCCGCTCTTGACGGCGGCGATCGCATCCGCCTCGCTCATATTGACCTCGTCGACCTTGACGGAGAGCAGGCCGAACACGTCGCGTGCCGTGATCTGCGTGCTCGATCCCGTCTCGGAGAAGTTCACCTTCTTGCCGTTGAGGTCTTCCAGTGATTTGACATTTCGGCCTGCCAGAACGTGCATTTCTTCCGGATAGAGGCGGGTGATGTAGTTCAGCCGCTGGTCGAGCGCGCCGGAGAGCTCGCCCGTCGACGCGAAATACCGCAGCATCTGGGATGAGGTGATGCCGATATCGACGCCTTTGAGGTAAAGCACGTCGCGGATGTTCTGGGCGCCGCCTTGTCCGACGATGGGAAGAATGCGCAAGTTCTCGTCGTTGAGCACCACGGCGAGATCGTGGGTGATGTCGAGATAGGTTTCCTCCGGGCTTCCGGCGATGATGGAGACCGTATTGGCGTTCAGCTTCTCTTTCCATTGCTCTTCGAGCCGCGGCGCGCGTTTCGGCTCGGGTGACGCGATCTGCGCCTGGGCCATCGAACCGCCAAACAGCATCGCGATCAGCATGACCGCCATCGAATACGTGCAGGCTGAAACCGCCGGTTGCATGGTCGGACGGCATCGCAGTTGCCGAAAGGCTTGCCTGATTTTTTGTTTGATCATTTTTTTGCGTTCCCCAACCGTGCCGTTCTGAAACGACGGCAAGCGGTAACCGGCGAAGAGAAATGCCGCTCCTGGTAGGCCAAACTGTGGTTCAGCGGTTCGGCATGTTCAAGGCTTTTTTATTCGCGCGTGTGTTCGCCTTAATTATGTCGTCAGCTTGGCGTTGTTCGATGATGGGGACATCTTAAGGTTACATCGCATCAGTCATGATCAGAGCCGGCCAATCTACGGTTGCTTTGGTTTGCCGGCAGCGACATCATGGCCGCGCCTTCGCAATGTGGCGGAGACGTTGAGGTGGTGATTTAGGCTGCCGCGGTAATGTTCCGGTGCTTCGCTGGTCGATCAGAAGAAACCAGAAGAAAAATGAGCAAGGGCAGGGGAGTTGTCATGGACCGGCGCAAATTGGACCGGCGCAAATTCGTTGCGGGAGCCTGCTCGGCCCTTGGTGCCTCGATGATCGCGATGCCCGCGCTGGCGCAGGCGAGGGCAAAGGTGCGCGTCGGCTACCTGCATACGATCGCGGTCGATGAGCAGATCTGGCTGTGCGACCATCTCGGCTCATGGGCGCGCAACGGCCTCGACATGCAGTTCAAGGAGTTCAAGACAGGCATCGAGCTGTTTCAGGCGATGAGCGGCGGCAATATCGACATGCTGGCGACCGGCGCCGTGATCTCGAACTTCCCGGCGCGCGGCCAGGGCAAGATGTTCCTCGCCAATTCGATCGAGTTCGCCACCGCGCAGCTATGGGTCCGCGAGGACATGGGCGTGAAGGAGTTCGCCGACCTGCGCGGCAAGCGGGTCGCCACCACGCCCGGCACGACGGCGCATGTGTTCCTCGACAATGCGCTCAGGGAAAACAAGATGACGGGCGCCGACATCGATCTGGCGGGCATGCCGATGCCGGAGGCGGTGAATGCGTTCATCAACGGCAATGTGCCCGCTGTCGTGCTTTGGGTGCCTTTCAACATCGCGGTGCGCGAGAAGGTTCCACAAGCCAAGAAGATCCTGGATGCGGGCGTGTTCTATCCGAGCGCGGCGGTGGTTGGCGGATGGGCGGCGTCGAATGCCTTTCATGCGGCAAACAAGCCCGTCCTTGCCAAGATCATCCGTGCATGGATCGAAGGCAATGACATGCTGATCGCAAGGACCAATGAGGCCTTGGGAGTCCTGCACGACAGTTACTATCAGGCAGTGCCGGAGCGCGACATCCGCGAACAGTTCGGCGCGATGCGGGTATTTCCCACGGCCGTGTGGCGGCGTCTCTACAGCAACGGCACGATCGCCGAGTGGCTGCAGCAGGTGACCGACTTCTACACGCGTGTCGCGAAGATCGAGAATCCGGTCCCGGCGTCGCAATATTTCGATCCCAGCATCTTCCTGTCCGTCGCCAAGGCGTGATCGAAGGCTGAGCGTCACATCCACGGCATTGAACAGCTCGCCATTCCCAATTCGCGATCGGGAATGATTTGAGTGACGCATGCGCCGTGGCGACTGACCGCGTCCGATGCGAGCGCGCCGCAGACAATGCGATGCGCGAGGGACGCCGCGATGCGTCCCGCCGTGGATACGGTCTCACTCATAGATTATCTATCGTATTAAGAGGTGCGCTCGCGCGCGTTCCCGCTTAACATGAATTCAGCCTGGACAAAATCATGGATAAGGCTGTGAATTATCTATGATCGCTGCCGATCGGAGAGGAAAGTTAATGACTTACGCGCCTGCCAAGAACCGGACTGAGATCAACAGAGCGGCACCGATCCGCAGTGACTGGGATCGGACGGAAGCCGAGGCGCTTTACGCCTTGCCGTTCGCCGACCTGATGTTTCGGGCGCAGAGCCTTCATCGCGAGCATTTCGATCCGAACCATGTCGAGACCGCGAGCCTGCTCAGCATCAAGACCGGCGGCTGCCCCGAGGATTGCGGCTATTGCTCGCAGAGCGCGCATTACGAGACTGGGCTGAAAGCCACGCGCCTGATGGACCGGGCGGACGTCGTCGCCACCGCGCGGCGTGCCAAGGAAGCCGGTGCGAGCCGCTTCTGCATGGCCGCGGCCTGGCGCAGTCCAAAGGACAAGGATCTCGATCAGGTCTGCGAGATGGTGAGCGCCGTCAAGGATCTCGGCATGGAGACCTGCGTCACGCTCGGCATGCTGACGCCGCCGCAGGCCGCGCGATTGCACGACGCCGGGCTCGATTTCTATAACCACAATGTCGACACCTCGCCTGAATTCTACGACCAGATCATCACGACCCGCACCATCCAGGATCGCATCGATACGCTGGCGCATGTGCGCGAGGCCGGCATCAAGGTCTGCTGCGGCGGCATCATCGGCATGGGTGAGCATGTCGAGGACCGGCTCGGCATGCTGGTGCTGCTCGCGAACCTGCCGAGCCATCCCGAGAGCGTGCCGATCAACCTGTGGAACCAGGTGAAGGGCGTGCCGGTGAACGAGACGGCGGAGCGTCCCGATCCGATCGCGCTGGCGCGGCTGGTCGCGGTGGCCCGCATCATGATGCCGAAGAGCGTGGTGCGCCTGTCCGCCGGACGGCAATACATGACCGACGAGTTGCAGGCGTTGTGCTTCCTGGCAGGCGCCAATTCGATCTTCATCGGCGACGTGCTCTTGACCACGACAAACCCGCAGCGCGACCGCGATGCGAACTTGTTGGATCGGCTCGGCATCAGGTCCGGCCTTGCCGCTGCGACGTAGAGCATGGTCCGGAGAAGCAGGAGGCCGCCTGCGTTTTCCTGACACAAGCGGCGATCTGCGAGCGTTCGATCAATAATTGGAGGCGAGATAATCGACGATCTTGCCGACGTCGGTTTCATCGATCGGTGCGCCATAGACCTTGATCATCTTGGTCACCTCCGCCTGCCAGAAGTCGCGTTTCGATTTCTGGGCGCGCGGCTGGGTCTGGATGTAATCCGCGGAATGACAGGCGGTGCAGTTGTTCTGGACGATTGCGACATCGTCGGTCGTCTTGAACGTCGCGGTCTCCTCTGGAAGCTTGTAGGCGATCGGCTTGGCGCGGGCGACCACGAGGCCCGTGCCCAACATGGCGAGGATCAGTGCGGCGCCGGCAACAAAGAATGTTCGCTTCATCGCAATCTCTCCTCAACTCGCCATCACATGGACGGTTTCGACGACATTGCGCAGATACCCGGCGGGATTCCAGCGTGGCTCCAGCGGCTGCACCTCACCGCCATTGCCGGTGGCGCGACATTTCAGGCCGTGATCGCCAGCAGCGAGCTTGACCGGCAGCTTCCACTCGCGGAACGAATAGTTGCCGAGATCCTTGCCAAGCTTGGCGGGCGTCCAGGACTGGCCGTCGTTGGTTGAGACCGCGACCTCCTTGATGCCCTTGCCGCCGTCGAAAGCGATGCCCCTGAGCGTCAACTCCCGGCCGGCCCTGACCTTCGCGTTGTCCGGCACACTCGTGATGAACGAGCGTATGGTGAAACGGTTGATCGGGATCGTCGCCTTCGGTGCGGTGCCCGGTTCGACGCAGTTGCAATCGTTGTCCGGAATCCGATACGCGCTCTTCATCCAGAAACCGTCATAGACGTTGTCGACGACGGTGATCTCGTTGAGGTGCTTTACCCAATAGGTGCCGTAACAGCCGGGCACGACGAGGCGGAGCGGAAAGCCGTTGAGGACGGGCAGATCCCGCCCGTTCATCGCGTAGGCCAGCATGACTTCGCCATTCCTGGCGTGATCGATGTCCAGCGCCTTGGCGAAGTCCGGCGTTTTGTCGAAAACCGGGCCGTCCATACCGCCGAACACGACCTGCTTAGCCTTCGTTTGCACGCCGGCCTTGTCGAGCACGGTCTTGAGCGGCACGCCTTTCCAGCGTGCATTGCCCATCGCGCCGTTGCCAAGCTGCCCGCCCGCGACGCGGGGGGTCAGAAAGCCGCGGCTGTTGCCCGAGCATTGATTGACGGCGACGATCTCGATTGCGGGCAGCTTCTTGATGTCGGCGAGCGACAGCTTGAGCGGCCTGTCGAGAGTGCCCTTGATCTCGACGGAGAAGGTCGCTGGATCGATGTTCAGCGGGATATTGGCGAGATGGTAGCGAACGAAGAACGCGTCGTTCGGCGTGATGATACTCTCGTCGAACACCGGAAACGGCGTTTCCAGTTGGGGCGGCCGGCTGGTCAGTCCGATCATCGGCCGCTTCTGGGGATATTTCACCAGCGGCCGTTCGCCGTTTTCGAAAGCGAGGGTGACAGTATCGGCGGCGAAGCTTCGCGTGGACAAGGCGCCCAACGCGCCTGTCGTCAGTACCGCGGTGGCGCCGCGCAAGACGGTTCGTCTCGTGATCATAACGTTTTCTCCTCGGGACATATTCCCGCAGAGGGCAAACGCATGATTCGGTCGATTTATTCCACTATTCGAAAAGAAAAGGGAAATCTATTCTCGCAGTGCGAAATCGGTCAGCGCGCGATGTCTGTCTTCGCCTGATCGAACGAGCTAGCCGTGACCGGATGGCTCGTCGGCGTATACATGCCGCGGGGCACTAAATGAGCGCGATCCCTTTTTCCGGGTATTGCTTGCTCATGCGTCACGTTCTGTCGTCGCGTTCTGCTGGAGCGCGGCACCGTGAAAAAATTATAAATTTCGACCTGAAGTTCTGTTTGGAAGCCGAAGCATCTTGATGATTGAAACTAGGGCTCGATGTAGCCAAGTTCCGCAGCGTGGTCATGGTCCGGAGCGGCTGAGGCCATGCGCAGGCGATGGCGAACCTGGACTTGCGTCCCCTCGTGCAATCTGCTTCCGCCGTCAGGGCCGGTAGCCGACGCTCGACTAACGATGGATTCACGGACGAAAGACGAGAATCGCGCTGCGATCGCGTGAGGCGCTCGCGCAGAATTGCAGCTGCAGCTATCTGGTAAATCCACCGCAAGATTCTACCAATCTGAGACGGACGTAAAAGATGATGGCGGCGAAACCCTCTACGATAACACCGTTTCGCCAACAGAGGACCTTTCGATTGCCCCTACGCGGCCATGCCGCTGCCGCCGAGAGGCCAGCGTCGCAAGCGAGCCCTGTTTATGAGTAGCCGATATTTCGTTCAGGGAGATCGAGCCATGCGCAATCCGCCCCGTAATCCCCACCCGATCGTGATCGCGGGCGGCGGGATCGGCGGTCTTGCCTGTGCATTGGCGCTCGCGCAGCGAAACTTCGCGGTCATCGTGTGCGAAAAGGCCGCGGCGTTCGGCCAGTTCGGCGTCGGCCTGCACCTTGCGCCGAATGGTCTGTCAGCGCTGGATACGCTCGGGATCGGCGGTCGCGTGAAGCGCAACGCGCTTCTCCTCGAGCGAATGCTGATGATGGACGCGATCAGCGGTACGCAGGTCTGCGACATCCCATGCGGTGCGGAGTTTCGTCGTCGCTTCGGCAATCCCTACGCCATTGCGCATCGGGCCGAGGTTCACGACGCGCTGCTGCGCGAATGCCGGTCGGCCAATTCGCGGATCACATTGCGCACGAACAGCCAGGTCGTGGACTTCTCAACCAGGGGAAGCGATGTTTCGGTCTTTCTCGCCGATGGACAGAAAATTCGCGCCGCTGCATTGGTCGGCGCCGATAGTATCCGATCACGTGTACGTGCCCGTCTGGTTGGTGATGGCGAGCCGCGCGCCACGGGCGGCGTGACCTATCACGTGCTGTTGCCGGCGTCGGCGATGCCCGGCACGGAGCGGAGGCCATTCGTGACGTTGTGGGCCGGACCGGGTGCGGATCTGGTCTGCTATCCGGTGCTCGACCGTACCGTGTACAATGTCGCGGTGACCGTAGGAAAGGCCGCGAATCACACTGTGGACCGGGCGGCAACGGTCGAGGAGGTGCTTGCGTGTTTCGATGGCTGCGCGGAGACACCGCGCCGCATCATTGCTGCGGCACCGCACTTCCGTCGCCACATCAGGCGGTGCCGCGACCCGATCGACAATTGGAGCGAGGGCAGCGTCACGCTGATCGGCGACGCGGCGCATCCGATGGCGAGATATGCGGCGCAAGGCGCTTCCATGGTGCTCGAGGACGCGATCTGCCTTGCCGAGCAGGCGGATGCCACGGATGGCGACTTCGCTTCCGCTTTCCAAGCCTATCAGCGCGTCAGGATGGCGCGCTCGGCGCGTGCGGGGTTGTCCAACCGGATGCTCGAGCGGGTCTATCATGCGGGCGGTGCCGCGCGGCTGGCGCGCAACGCGACGTTCCAGGGACGCACATCGACCGATCATTATGATCAGATGTCTTGGGTGTTCATCGATCCGAACCGGGGGCGCGCGAGGCCTCCGATACGCAGGCAATTGGCGCTGCCGCCCTTGTCGCAATAGCCGGGCCGACGACAAGTCGGTTGGCTTTATAACGCGGATCGGCTGCAGGCATTACAACGGTAGCCAAAATTCCTTGGGTCCGGACCAGAGCCGGCGTTAGCATTCGCTTCGAACGGCAGCGAGCGCGCATGGTTTCCAGGATCCCCGTTTCAATTCTCGACTTCTGTCCGGTGCTCGAAGGCGAAACGCCACGCGAGTCATTCGAGCAGGTCACGCATCTCGCAACCCGCGCCGAGGAGCTTGGCTACAAGCGTTTCTGGGTGGCCGAGCATCATGGTGCGCAGACGGTCGCGAGTGCCGCGACGTCGGTGGTGATTTCGCATATCGCCAGCAAGACGAAGAACCATACGCGTCGGTGCGGGCGGCATCATGCTTCCGAACCACGCGCCGCTTGTCGTGGCCGAGCAGTTCGGCACGCTCGCTTCGCTTCATCCCGATCGTATCGATCTTGGCCTCGGCCGCGCCGTTGGCGCTTCTCCCGGAAAGGAAGAGTTGATGGCGCGCGCGCTACGCCTGGAGCCGGATGCGCGCGAGCGCTACGTCTCCGACATCAGGGAATTGCAGTCGCTATTTTCGAAAGCCTGACCAGGAACAGCCCTTGTCGTCGTGCCAGGAAGCGGGATCGACGTGCCGCTCTGGCTGCTCGGCTCCTCGACCTTCTCCGCCGCGGAAGCAGGCGCGCTCGGCCTGCCGTTCGTGTTCGCCACGCAGATCGCGCCGAAGCGTGGCAAGCGCGGCGCTGGAGAAATACCGGTCGAGTTTCCGTCCCTCCGAGGCGCTGGACCGTCCCTATGCGATGGTGTGCGTGTTCGTCATCGCAGCCGACACGGACGAGACGGGGCAGTACCTGTTGACCTCGTTGCGGCTCGCGATGCTCGGCTGTCCGCGTGGGCATGTGGGTCCGTTGCGGCCGCCCGTGCAAAGTTTCGAAGCCGTTTCGACCGAGGAGGAAAGAACAGCCTTGGCGCGCTTTGCGCCGCTCGCGGTCGTCGGCTCACGCAGGAAGGTGTTCAACGAGCTCGATCGACTGATCACCCACACCGCAGCGGACGAGCTGATGGTTCTCACACCCGTCTACGATCAGGCCGCGCGCAATCGCAGTTTCCAGATCCTGACGGAGTATGACGGCTTCGCTCTCGGCTGAAATGCGGTAACCGCCAATAGTCGATTTTATCGGAGCGCTATCGTTCGCGCCGCGGCCGGGGAGGCTGCTCCGGCAGCTTCAGGCGGCTGGCGCGCCATTCGAGGAATTCCCGATAGAGCGCCGGATCATCTTCCGGTCCGCTCGCGCGAGCGCCAACCGCGACCGGTGCGGCGTTCGCTGTGGTTGCCGCGACCGGCGGTGCGTTCCGGTCGATCCAGTCCTGAGCCGCCCTGAAGCGGGTCCAGCCGGCCACGGCCGCCAACGGCGCAAGCTCCTGCCATTTCGGGTGGAACGGCGGCCGTTGCAGTTGCGCGATGTGGGAGAACATCTGCTCCACCAGCAGCGCGAGACGCCGATAGCGATCGCTGCCGGGCTGCCAGTTGTAGGACGCCAGAACCGCTTCGCCGGCGATGGTATCGACCGCGTCCGCGCCCGAGATCAGGTTGGGGTAGTCCTCCGACGAGAGTTGCGCGGGCAGATAGTCGCCGTGCAACGACGTGTCGTAGTCGACCGGCACGAGATGCAGGTTCGGATCGTTGACCTGGCTGAGCCACTGCAATGGCTTGCCTTCGACCGCGATGATCGCATCGATGTCGCCCTTGCGCAGCATGTCGAGCGCGATCCGCGGCTCGATATAGAGCAGATGCGGTTTGATGCCGAGCCGCTCGAACACGTTGATCGAGGTCACGAAGGTCGAGGAATCCGGCAGGTCCACCGCGACCGTCTTGCCGTCCAGTTCCTTCATGCTCTGGATCGTCCTCGGCGCCAGCACATGCATTTCCTCGTTGAACATCTTGGTGATGTACACGAACTGGCTACGGATGTTGTCGGCGAAGCTCTTGCGCTCGAGATAAGCGAGCGTGTCCTTGCGTACGATGCCGGCATCGACGCCCCGGAGCAGCAGGATATCGGCCACCGCCTGCACCGAGCCGCGGCCCATGATGGGCAGGATGCGGAGATCGACGCCACTGTCGAGGACGGAGGCGAGATCGGCGCCCATATGGGCGGATGTCGTGCCGAACGAGCCCGTCATCAGCGCCACCGTGTTGATGTTGATCTGGTCGGTCAGCGCGCGCTTGGCAGTGCCGTAGCGGAAGATCGTCTTGAAGGAATCGCTGACGGCGCCGGGATCGATGCCGCTGCGCACCGGGCCGAACCTGTGCCATTTGCCGCCCGTGAACTGCATCATCTGCATCTGCTCGAGCGGGGCGAAGTCGCTGGCGCTGGTGTTGGCCACGATGCCGGGCACGAGCATCGGAACCTGCACGCCCTTCAGCGATGCCGCCTGCTTCATGATGTTTTCACGCGAGAGATCGTCGCCGCATCGCTTCAGCACCTCGAGCATGCCGTTCGCGATCACATAGCCGAACACGGTCAGGCCGTTGCTCTTGCTGATGCCGGGCATATAGCGGTCCATGAAGCCGGAATAGTCGCGGAAGCCCGGATCGTCGGCGATCGCAGGGTCGTCACCCTCCATGTAGTAGCCGGCCGAGAGCACGCCTTCCGAATTTTCAAGGCCGGCGGGCTCCATCACGGCGGTGATCGACTCGGAGACCGTCGATATGATGTGCTCGGGCTTCCAGCCCAGCTCGGCGACCCGGCGGATCGCCATCGCCGCGAATTTCGGCGTCGTCACGTCGAAGAAAATATTGGCGCCGGAGGCTTTCAGCGTCGCGAGTTGCTGATTGACGTTGGCGTCGGTCACCTTGTAGGGGGCCTCCGCGACAATCTGAAGCTTGCCGCCCAGTCCGTCCTTGAATCCCTTGACGTAGTCTCTGCCGAAATCGTCATCCTGATAAAGGATCGCGACCTTGCCGCCGCCCGGATGCGTCTCCAGGAGATATTGCGCATAGATATGGGCTTCGGTCTGGTAGCTCGGCTGGAATCTCATGGTCCAGGGGAATTCCCGCGGATTGTCCCACATCGACGAGCCCGTCGATACGAAGAGCTGCGGCACCTTGTTGGAGTTCAGATAGGGGCGCACGGCAAGGTTGGGCGGCGTGCCGAGGCTTGCGAACATCAACTGGACCTTGTCGTCCTCGACGAGCTTGCGCGTCAGCTCGACGGTCTTCTGCGGATTGTAGGCGTCGTCATAGGAGATGAAGTTGATGCTGCGGCCATTGATGCCGCCCTGGTCGTTGACGCGATTGAAGAAGGCCGTGATCGTCCTGCCGATGACGCCATAGGCGGCAGCCGGGCCGCTGTAGGGTATCGTGTTGCCGATCCGGATTTCGTTGTCGGCGGCCCAGGACGCGGAGGAGGTCGGCCAGCGCCCAGGAAATCGTCAAGGCAATCGTCAAGGCAATCGTCATCGGGCCGAGCCCAAGTGCAAGCCGAAGTGAATGCCTCATCACGCGTTGCCGCCGGCTCGGATCGTCTGCGGACGGCACGTTCAACGCGCGGCAAAGCATGTCGATGACGGATTGCATTCCGATCCCCTTTCGCGCGTATCGGCTCGACGCAACCTGTCGTGTCCCTCGCGAGCCGCGGAAAGTTCTTGATTTTTGCTTTAGCGCCCTGCGGATTGCTGTAGACGCCGCTTGGCTTCCAGGGATCCTTGCTCGGCCGCCCTTGTGTACCAGGCCTGGGCCTTGGCCGGATCGGGCTGCACGCCGACTGCCCGGAGATTGGCGAGCACGGCGGCGTCGAAGGTTCCCGCGAGCGCAAGCGAAGCGTCCGCGTTGCCGGCCAACGCTGCGCGCGTGAGGAACAGCCGTCCGCTCGCGATATCGCCGGCCGCGATCATGTCCTGGCCGCGCTTGAGCAGCGAGGCGATCGCATCGCGTGACAGGTTGTCCGACGGCCGCGGGTCGGGGATCACGCTTGCGGCAGGCTTGGTTGCTTCGGGCTTCGTCGCCTCAGGCTGCGCCGGTTCGACCTTGGCCGTGGCGGCCTCCACC
This sequence comes from uncultured Alphaproteobacteria bacterium, assembly GCA_963786015.1. Lineage (GTDB taxonomy): Bacteria > Pseudomonadota > Alphaproteobacteria > Rhizobiales > Xanthobacteraceae > Bradyrhizobium. Next base: position 213,514 of record CAWAXO010000005.1, read on the forward strand.
GTCGGAGCCGGCGGCGGCGCCATCACCGACGGCTTCGCGAGGGCGACGTCGGCGGTCGCTGCGGTCGCCGCCACAGCGGCCGTTGCCGCGGCCGCCAACTGGGCAGGCTGCACAGGCTGACACCTTGGGTTCAGCCGCGGCGATCCGCGGCATATTGTCCGCGACCGCGGCGAAGGATCGGTTCTTGCCCGCGCCGGACTCGGATGACATCGAGACGATCGGGCTGGCCGGCTTGATCTCCATTTGCAAGGTGTGCGCGATCAGGAGGGCTATGGCCGCGGCCACGCCGACGACGCCAACCAATCCGACCACCATGCCGGGGCTGGCCAGCCCGATCTTCTCCTGCGGCGGCATCGGCATCGAAACGGGATCGAGTGCTGGCGTCCATAGGCCACGCGGCGAATTCGTGCAGGGTGAGATCGCGCGGACGAAGCCTGGCGATCTCGAATTTCGGCCGCGGGGGCTCAAGTCCGAATGCCGCTCGCTCCTCGTATTTGAGCTCCAGCGACTGACGCTCCAGTCTTTGAGCGGCCGCAATCACCTCGTCCTGCAGCCGCCGCGCTTCGTCCCGCCGCTGCAACTCGCTTGCCCATGGCGACGGTGACGGCGTCGGCTTGTCGGCATCGTCATCTCGGTTCTGGGAACTCATCACTAACCTCCTGTCGGGGCCGATAGGGGCGCGACCGCAATAAGGGCTTTCGCGCTTGGGGTAAGGGGGGCTCGATCCGCCAATGAAAAACGTCTGCGCGTTGCATCACGACAAGCGGACGCGCGCATTGAGCAAATTGATCTGTTTTGCTTGCTGCTGAGGCGAGGGGCCTCAGCCGTCTGGCGTAAGAGAGTAGGGGGTGCAAGAATCCAATGGGCCGGCGTCACGACTTTTGGTCTGAGCACACCGCACCGCGCGGAACGGCTTGTCCGCGCACCCGAAACCCACCCCTCCGCCCGGGTCAAGCGGACCTGGCTTCCTTCCAACATGTGGAACGCCTTGCTTACGCACGCTCTGCGCCCACAACTTATGGATGCAGCCACAACTCTTATCGCGTTCGTCTTTAGCTTGCTTGGTCGGCTTTCAGCTTATGGAAGTTTTTGTCAGCAACGTAAAGAAGAGTTGGCGATTATGTGTTCATTTTCCGGCGAATGCGGAATAGCGTGCATCCGCATGATAAAAATTATCTAAGGTTGTGCCCGAAAGCGCTCATATCGAACTAGAAATTCGCGCTGGCCCGGATCGTTGCGGCAAGCGTCTTGAGCGAATTCCTGCTCTGGGGGTCGCTGACATTCGCATGCAGCATGACGTCGCGCGTGGGCAAGGGCGGCAATCCAAGCCGCGCGCCGACATCGATCGTTCCGCGCGGTGCGACGCGGCGGCCAAGCGCCGCGACCGCAAGGCCCGCGGAGACCGCGGCGCCGGTCGTGGCGACACCGCCGCCGACGAAGACCTCCGTCCAGGCAATGCCGGCCGCCTTTAGCGCGTCGATCGCCATGCTGCGCACGCTGCAGGGATCGGCCTGCGTTGCGAGCCGCAGCGGTTCGCCCGGGATGATGTTCAAAATCCGGCATGGCCATCCAGCCGAATGACTCGTTCAGAATGATCTCGCCGTCGCGACGGCGGTTGTCGTGGCGCAACACGATTGCCGCATCGACCAGACCGCGATCGAACTCCTCGATGACCTCGCGCGAGGTCGAGACCCGCATCTCCAGCACGAGCGAGGGCTCGGCGCCGCTCATCCGCTTCAACAGCAGCGGCAGTTCGGCGCCGACGAGATGATGGCTGATCCCGACCACGAGCCTGCGCCGCTCCAGGCCGAAAGACCCGACCGCGCCGTGATGCGCGGCGACGAGGTTTCGCGCGGGACCCAGAAACGCGTTGCCGTCAGCCGACAGCCGGACCAGCCGCGGCGTTCGCTCCAGAAGCTTGCGGCCAAGTCCATCCTCCAGGCGCTTGATCTTCAGGCTGACCGCCGACTGCGTTGTGTCCATCGCTTCGGCAGCACGGGTGAAGCTCTTCAGATCCGCGGTCAGGACGAAGGCCTGCACCGCCTCGATATCCAGCGCTTTCATAGGGCTGATCCATCATTTCGATTTGAAATCATTGAAATACAATTTCATGTCATTTTCAAATGATAAAACCGAGCCTAAGTGTTGGACGACCGATCTGAACGAGGGAGACCCATCATGCCGCTGTCACGCGTTTCGCTTCGGCGAGGCAAGCCCGCCGCCCATCGCAAGGCCATTCTCGACGGTATTTATCGCGCCATGCGCGAGGTGTTCGACGTGCCGGAGGAAGATCGTTTCATGGTCATCACGGAGCACGACGAGCCGGATTTCAGCTACAGCCCCACCTATTTCGGTATCAATCGCAGCGACGATCTGGTGCTGATCCAGCTCACCGTCAGCAACACGCGCACGGTCGAGAAGAAGAAGGCGCTGTATCGGCGGATCGTCGAGAACCTGACCGCCGATCCCGGACTGCGGCCGGAAGACATCTTCATCAATCTCGTCGAGGTGCTGCCGGAGAACTGGTCGTTCGGCAACGGCATCGCGCAATACGTCGCCGACAAGGACTGACGTCCCAATCTTTATGGAAGGGAATACCGGAGGAACCGGCACTCGAATCCGCTTTTCCTCGGCGCATCTGGATGCGTATCCTGCTCCGGATGGCGGCCCGCGGGATGAGAGGGACGTGTGAGATGACGGATGCTCCGAAACAGGCGCCGCGGCCGCTCAGCGAGATCGCAAGCTTCCATGCGCATGTCTATTACGATCCGGCGACCAGCCGGGGCGAGGCGGAGCGGTTGCGCGAATGGATCGGCGAGCGCTTTTCCGTCACGCTCGGGCGCTGGCACGACGTCAAGGTCGGGCCGCATGACCAAGCGATGTACCAGGTTGCCTTCGCGACCGAGGTGTTTGCCGAACTCGTCCCCTGGCTGATGCTCAATCACGGCACATTGAGTGTTCTCGTGCATCCGAACACCACCAATCCGCGCCGCGACCATCGGGCCGATCCGCTCTGGATCGGGCCAGCGCTCGCCGTTCACGCCGACAAGTTACCGGATGACGCCGAGATGGAGCAGGCTCCTGCGCCGAACACGACGCCGGCCGTCCGGCCTTAGCGCATGCGCCGCGCGCTAACTGATTTCCTTCCGCACGCGCGCGGCCGCATCCGCCATCGCCTTCAACTTCCCGAAGGCGGTGGCGCGCGGCATGTATTTCATGCCGCAATCGGGCGCGGGCACGAGCCGGTCGGCCGCAACATATTTCAACCCGTTGCGGATGCGGTCGGCGACGACATCGACGGTCTCGACCTTGGGATCGCCGAGATCGAGCACGCCGAGCATGATCTTTTTCGACGACAGGTCCTTCAGCACGCCGAGATCGAGCTTCGGCTGCGCGGCCTCGATCGAGATCTGTTCGGCCGAGGTGTCGGCGAGTTCGGACAGGAAAGAATAGCCGGCGGGCTTGGTCGAGCCCGGCACGACGGCGGCATAGCCAAAGCAGAGATGGACGACCGTCGGCACGGTGATTCCTTGCAGCGCGCGGTTGATCGCCTTCACCGCGTAACGGCGGGCAAGGTCGGGATTGTTGCGCACCCAGGGCTCGTCGAGCTGGATCACATCAGCGCCGGCCTTCTGCAGATCGTGCGCCTCGGCGTTGACGGCTTCCGCGAACGCCATCGCGAGTTCCTCGTCGTCCTTGTAGAACTCGTTCTTGGCCTGCTGGCTCATCGTGAACGGGCCGGGCAGGGTGATCTTGGCGGCCCGATCGGTATTCTTGCGCAGGAATTCCATGTCGCGCAGCTCGACCGGCTGCGTGCGCCGGACATTGCCGACCACGCGCGGCACCGGCGTCTGTTGGCCGGAGCGCGCGGTGATCATGGCGGGGTTGTCGGCGTCGATGCCGTCCAGCGCGGTGGCGAAACGGTTGGAATAGCTTTCGCGGCGGATTTCGCCGTCGGTGACGATGTCGATGCCGGCGCGCTCCAGGTCGCGGATCGCGACGATCGTGGCGTCGTCCTGCGCTTCTTCCAGATGCTCCTCCGGCAGCCGCCACATCTCGTGCATGCGCGTGCGCGGCACCGATTTCGACAGCATGGCGCGGTCGACCAGCCATTCCGGCTGCGGATAGCTTCCGACCACGGTGGTCGGCAACAGATGCTTCGGCAGGTTCACGGGCGTTCTCCTTGTTGTTCTTGTTGTCAGGTCGCGGGCTGCAATGCGCCGGATGCGATTTCTTCATTGCGCTGGCCGCCGCGCGTGCCGGTCTGCCAGATCGCGGCCTTGCGTTCGATGGCGCGGATCGCGGCGTTGAAGGCGATTGCCATCGCGAGCACCAGCAGTACACCCGCGAACACATGCGCGCTGTCCAGGATGGTGCGGTAGCGCGAGATCAGATAGCCGATGCCGGCCGACGAGATCAGCATTTCCGACACGACCACGCCGACGATGACCAGCGCGCCGCCGACCCGCAGGCCCGACAGCACGGTCGGGATCGCCGCCGGCAGCACGACGCGGACGAGGCGCTGGCTCAGCGTCGCGCCCATGCTGCGCGCGGCAAGCAGGAGCTGCGGATCGATGGTCTGGATGCCGGCCGCGGTCGCGAGCATCGTCGGCAGAAATCCATAGATCGAAGCAAACGCGATCTTTGATTCCGAGCCGATGCCGAGCCACACGGTGAAGACGGGATAGAGGATGACCAGCGGCACCGCATAAAGGCTCGACACCATCGGCATGATCAGCACGCGCGGGCCGGGCAGGCTGCCGACCACGGCGCCGCAGAGAATGCCGCCGCCGCAGGCAAAGGCCATCGAGATCGCGACCTCGTAAAGCGTCACCGCGAGCGCATGGCCATATTCGCCCGCGTCGTTCCAGCCGGCGATCAAGGTCGAGGACAGCGAGGGCAGGAACAGTTCGGGGATGAGCCCGCTGCGCGGCAGCACCTCCCACAGCACGATGAGAGCGATCACGATCAGCCAGCGCAGTGTGGACGCCTTCATCGCCGCCTCACGCCGATTTCCGGATGTGCCGCCAGATGCGGTCGCGCAGCGTGCCGAAAGCGTCGCCGCTCAGCATCTCATAGGTGCGCGGCCGTGGCAGCGGAATCTGCAGATGATCGACGATGCGGCCCGGCCGCGCCGACATCACCGCGACCTCGTCGGCGAGATAGACGGCCTCGGTCAGGCTGTGCGTGACGAACACGACGGTCTTGCCGGTCGCGGCCCAGATCCGCAGCAGTTCGTCGCCCATGGTCATGCGGGTCTGCTCGTCGAGTGCCGCGAACGGCTCGTCCATCAAGAGCACCGGCGGGTCCTGCACCAGGCCGCGCGCGATCGAGACGCGCTGCTTCATGCCGCCGGAGAGTTCATGCGGATGCCGCTTGCCGAAACCGTCGAGGCCGACAAGGCTCAGTGCGTCCTGCGCCTTAGCGCGCCGCTCGCTCTTGGGAGTGCCGCGCAGCGCCAGCGGAAACTCGACATTCTCCTCCGCCGTCAGCCAGGGGAACAGGCTCGCTTCCTGGAACACGACGCCGACGCGATCCGGATCGGGCTTTTCGATCCGCGCGCCGTTGATCAGGATCGTGCCCGATGTCTGCTGCCGCAGCCCCGCCAGCATCATCAACAGGGTCGACTTGCCGCAGCCGCTTGGGCCTACCAGCACGACGAAGCGCCCCGGCTTGATGTCGAGCGACACGTTCTCCAGCGCCACCACCTCGCTGCCGGAGGTCCGGAAGACCTGCCCGACACGATCGATCTGGATGGCGCCGGCACGGGCCGCCGCCTTCAGCGGTGTCACGTTCGCCAATGGCTGCATCGCGTTTCCACCATTCTCACCAGTTCGTTGAAGGCGATCGCAATCGCCGCGATCATCACGACGCCTGCCAGGAGCTGCTTCATCTGGAAATTCTCGCCCCAGGTCGCGATCTGGTGACCGATGCCGTCGCGCGAGGCATACATTTCGGCGAGGATCACGCCCGTCAAGTTGAAGATCATCGAAATCCGCAACGCTTCCAGCAGCACCGGCAGCATGCTCGGCAGGTAGACGCGGAACGCCGTCTGCGCCGATGTCGCGCCATAGGAGCGGGCGACCGTCAGATATTCGACTTTCACCGATTCCACCGCTGTCGTCGTCGACATGATCACGATGAAAATTGTAGAGAAAAAGCCGAACCCGACCTTCTCCGCGAAGCCGACCCCGAACACCAGGATGAACATCGGCAGGAAGATCGATTTCGGGATCGAGAACGCGAAAAACAACAGCGGCTTCATCACATCGGCGAAATACCTGTTCTCGGCGATCAGGAAGCCGATCAGGCAGCCGAAGGGAACCGCGAGCGCGAACGCCGCCAGCACTTCGCTCGCGGTGGCGAGCAGATCGTTGCGTACGCTCGCCCGCTGCAGGAGGTCACCGAGTGTCGAAAGCGTGTCGGACGCCGAAGGCAGCAGCCGCGGATTGACGATGCCGGTCCGCGACAGCACCTCCCAACATGCGAAGATCGCGAGAATGATCGCGATCCGCGCCAGCTTGAGTCCGAGATTGGTCATCGTCTTAAGGATCAGGGTTTGGTCGGCACCGGCTTGAACTGCGTCGAGAACACGTCTTCCGTCGGCACGATGTCCTTCAGCCCGCCGAGCTTGGCGAGATCGAGCGACAATTGCACGGCGTCCTTCACATTCGCCGCGCCCATGTTGCCGTCGGTTTCGAGCTTCAGGATCGTGTTCTCATATTCGAGCGCGGCGATCTCCGGCGGCATCTCATAGAGATCGGCGATCAGCTTGATTGTCGCGTCGCGATTGTTTCGCATGAAGGCGACCGCGCCATAGAGCGCGTTCAGCGCCTTCTGCACCACGGCCGGCTTGTCCTGCGCGAACTTGTCGAGCACGATCCAGCCGGCGGTGAGGTTCGGCGGCACCGCGGTCGCGTAGTCGAGGATGGTGCGCGCCTCGCCCGACTTCGAAATCTGGAAGCTCAGCGGTGAATAGACCACGGCGGCTTCGACATTGCCCGCCAGCAGGTTCGGCACGAGGCCGCCGCCGCCGACCGGCACGCGGGTGAAATCGATCTTCTTGTCCTGGATGGTCCAGAGCGCCAGCAGGTCGGAGCCCGATCCGGCGGCCGTGATCGCGACCTTCTTGCCGTTGAGGTCTTTCACATCAAGCGTGGACTTGGTCGGCACCATCAACTGCCAGCCGAAATTGCCCAACGCGGCGTTGGCGACGATCCTGGACATCACGCCCTTCTTGCGGCCCGGCGGACACCAGCGAGGGCGGATCGAGAATGATGTCGGCGGCGCCCGCCGCCATGCCTTCGAACGTCTCGGCGCCGCTGCGATAGATCGTCAGCTCCGCGCTGATGCCTTCCTTCTCGAACAGCTTCTGACGCACCGCGGTTTCGGCGACCGTGGTCGGCCAATAGGTCTTGGTCGGCAATCCCACGCGGATGGTCTCGGCGCGCGCGGCGAGGGGCGCGGCCAACAGCGCAGCCGTGAACAGTGACGCCAAAGCGTGGCGGCGAAAGAGCCTCATTTTTGTCGTTTCCTCCGATTGTTTGATGCATTGTCGCCGGGCAGCTCATTGATCGTCAATCGGAAATGATCGCGTCGGGCTGCGGCGTTGTGGGCCGGTCCCACGGCTTTTGCGGGCCCGCAGCGGTAGGATCGGTCGCAATCGAAGCATTCTAATGCGGCTCGCGGCTTGGCAGCCGGCGCCGCGCTGCTCGTGCAATGAACCCTGCGGGCGCATGGCGCTCATGCGTTGGCGCCGCGCGAAATTCCCCGGTTTGCTGCTTGCCCGCCGCGCCATTATGCTGTCTGCAAGATCAGAGAAAAAGCAGGCGCGGAGGAAACATGCAGGGTAACGGCGCATCGCCGTCAAACGACATGTCGGAGTTTGACTACATCATCGTCGGCGCCGGCTCGGCCGGTTGCGTTCTGGCGAATCGGCTGAGCGCCGACGGCAGGCATTCGGTCCTGCTGCTGGAGGCCGGGCCGAAGGATACCAACATCTGGATTCATGTGCCGATCGGCTACGCGAAGTTGTTCAAGGAAAAGTCCGTCAACTGGATGTATCAGACCGAACCAGAACCGGGCCTCGGCGGGCGGCAGGTATTTCAGCCGCGGGGCAAGGTGCTCGGCGGGTCGAGCTCGATCAATGGGCTGCTCTATGTCCGCGGCCAGCACGAGGATTACGACCGCTGGCGGCAGCGCGGCAATGTCGGCTGGGGCTATGACGACGTGCTGCCCTATTTCAAGAAGGCGGAAAATCAGGTGCGCGGCGCGGATGTCTATCACGGCGCGGGCGGTCCGCTGCACGTCTCCGACTGGCGGCATCACGATCCGCTCTCGGAAGCGTTTGTGAAGGCCGCGGTCGAAACCGGTATTCCTTTCAATCCGGATTTCAATGGTGCGGCACAGGAAGGCGCGGGCTTCTTCCAGACCACGACGCGGCGAGGCCGGCGCGCCAGCAGCGCCTTCTCCTATCTGCGTCCCGCGAGGACGCGGCCGAACCTGCATATCGAGACCGATGCGCTGGCGCAGCGGCTTTTGTTCGAGGGCCGTCGCGTCCGCGCCGTCGAATACAGGCAGAACGGCCGCGCTGCGCACCGCGCGGGCGCGCAAGGAGATCTTGGTGTCGAGCGGCGCTTACAACTCGCCGCAGCTCCTGCAGCTCTCGGGCGTCGGTCCGGCCGAGCTGTTGAAATCGCACGGCATCGACGTCGTGCTCGATGCGCCCGGCGTCGGCAACGATCTGCAGGACCATCTGCAAGTGCGCATCGTCATGAAATGTCCGCAACCCGTCACCCTCAACGACGTGGTCAGGCATCCCGTACGCAAGGCGATGGCCGGCCTGCAATACGCGGCGCTTCGCAAAGGTCCGCTGACGATTGCCGCCGGCACGTCGGGCGCGTTCTTCAAGACCAGCCCGCGCCTTGCTTCGCCGGATATCCAGATCCACTTCATCCCGTTCTCGACCGACAAGATGGGTGAGAAGCTGCATCCGTTCTCCGCCTTCAGCGCGTCCGTCTGCCAGTTGCGCCCCGAAAGCCGTGGCTCGCTCAAGATCAAGAGCGCGGACCCTTCCGTTCCACCGGCGATCCGAATCAATTATCTCGCCACTGAAACGGATCGTGCCGCCTTTATCGATGGCATGCGAATCCTGAGGAAAATCCTGGCGGCGCCGGCATTGAAGCCTTATTGCACCGAAGAAGTCTATCCGGGCGCGACTATCACGAGCGACGAAGCCCTGCTGGATTTCTGCCGCAAGACCGGCAGCACGGTCTATCATCCGACCTCGACCTGCCGGATGGGCAGCGATCCGCTCGCCGTGGTCGATCAGCGGCTGAAGGTGCGCGGCATCGAAGGCTTGCGCGTGGTCGACGCTTCGGTCATGCCGGACCTGATGTCCGGCAATACCAACGCGCCGACCATCATGATCGCGGAAAAGGCGTCCGACATGATCCTGGAGGACGCCAGATGAAATGGGAGCGTGGCTAGTGGCGAAGCGATTTCGGATCGGCACGCGCAAAAGCGCGATGGCGCTGGCGCAGACGGAGGAGATCGCGCGCCGGCTCGTCGCCGCCGTTCCCGATATCGATGTCGAGATCGTCAAGTTCGAAACCACTGGAGATACCGACCAGGTCAGCAAGCTGCTGCCGCATGGCGGCAAGGGAGGCGCGTTCGTCGCGCAAATCCGTGCCGCGGTGCGCGACGGCAGGCTTCACGCCGCGATGCATTCGCTCAAGGACATGCCGGGCAATGAGGATACGCCGGGGCTCGTCATCGGCGCGACCCTGTCGCGCGATCCGCCCGGCGACGTGCTGGTGCTGCGCTCCGGCGTCACGATCGAGGCGTTGCGGCAGTCGCGCGGCAAGGGTTTCAAGATCGGCACCAATGCGGTGCGGCGAGCGGCCTATGTGCGGCGGATCTTTCCCGACATCGAGGTGATTCATTTCCGTGGCGCTGCGGACACGCGCGTGCGCAAGCTCGACAATGGCGAGAAGCAGCGGCTGCCGGACGGCGGCGACCGTGGGACCTGCGGATGCGCTGATCATGGCGCGCTCGGGTCTCGAGCGCGTCGGTCTCTCCGATCGTATCGCCTACGAGTTTCCGGTGGCCGACATGTTGCCGGCCGTCGGGCAGGGGATCGTCGCGGTGGAATGCGCCGCGCATGACTGGGAGACGCGGCAGATTCTCTCCGCGATCGACGACCCCGCAGCCCATGCCTGCGCCGATGCCGAGCGCGAGGTGCTGTGGGTGCTGAACGGCCATTGCAACTCGCCGATCGCAGGCTTTGCCACGATCGACGGCGCGCAGATCGTCGCTCACGGCTTCGGTGCTGGACGAGGCCGGCCAGCTCTTCATCGAAGCCTCGCGCAGCGGCTCCGCCGATCGCCCCCGCGAGCTCGGCCGCGCTGTCGCGATGGAGCTCCTGGCGAAAGGCGCCTCCGACATCATCGAGCGCAGCCGGCCGAAGTGAGGTTTGCGGTCATTTCCGCAATGCCTTCGCTTCTGCAAACTCCGATGTCATCACCCGCGCATGCGGGTGATCCAGTATTCCAGAGGCATTTGTGCTTGAGCCGAGGGGCCGCGGCGTACTGGATACCCGCCTTCGCGGGTATGACGACCGTTGTTGTGGTTAGCCCTTATAACCCCTCACGCGCGCGATCATCCGTTCGACATGTGCGATCGGGGTTTCCGGCGTGATGCCGTGGCCGAGATTGAAGATAAACCGCCCGTCCGCGTAGTTGGCGAGCACGTCGTCGACGGCGCGATCGAGCGCGGCGCCGCCGGCGATCAGCACCAGCGGATCGAGATTGCCCTGCACGGCGACCTGGCTTTGCACGCGTTCGCGGATCATCTTGGGCTCCGCCGCCCAGTCGATGCTGACGGCATCGACGCCGGTCGATTCCACGTAGGCCGGCAGCATCGCGCCCGCACCGCGCGGAAAGCCGATGATCTTCGCGTCAGGCACCTTCGCGCGCACGCCCGCGACGATGCGCTGCGCCGGCTCGACCGACCAGCGCAGGAATTCGCGCGGCGGCAGGATGCCGGCCCAGGTGTCGAACAGCTGGATGACATCCGCACCGGCTTTCAATTGCCCCAGCAGATATTCGATCGAGTTCTCGACCAGTGCATCGATGATCTTTGCGAAAGCGTCGGGGTGCCTGTAGGCAAGCATCCGCGCCGGCGCCTGGTCCGGCGTGCCCTGGCCCGCGACCATGTAGGTCGCAACCGTCCAGGGCGCGCCGCAAAAGCCGATCAGCGCGATCTTCGGATCGAGCGCGGCACGCACGCGGCGCAGCGCCTCGAACACCGGCTCCAGTTTCTTGAAATCGGCATCGCGCCTTAGGCCCGCGATCTTCTCGGGCGTGTCCAGCGGATCGAGCCGCGGACCTTCCCCGGCCTCGAAACGGACGTCGCGGCCGAGCGCATAGGGGATCACGAGGATGTCAGAGAAGATGATCGCCGCATCGAAGTTGAAGCGGCGGATCGGCTGCAGCGTGACCTCGGTCGCGAATTCCGGCGTGAAGCAGAGATCGAGGAAGCCACCCGCCTTGGCGCGCAGCTCCCGATATTCCGGCAGATAGCGCCCGGCCTGGCGCATCATCCAGATCGGGGGCACCGGCTGCCTCTGGCCGCGAAGCACCTCGAGAAAAGGCTTTGTGACTGTTTGTTGGGTCAATCGAACGGTTCCCCGGGAGTTCAGCGACATTTCGCCTCCCGTCAATACACCGCCGATGTGGGCTTGGCCAAGGCGGGAGACGGAACCTCTTGAAATCCGGCACGTTATTTTGACCATGGAGGCACATCATGGCTGAGAAATTCAATCCGGCTCCCCACGACAAGCACGCCGCCGATCCGCGCGAGGCGGCGACGGCTGATCAGGAAATGCATGCGCGGCTGGAAGCCGGACTGATCGACACTTTCCCGGCATCCGATCCGCTCAGCGCGACGCAGCCGACACTGTCGAACACGGCGGCGCCGTCGCTGTCGCCGTCGGAAGCCGAGACGGACGCCGGGCACGATCACGACAACCGGTCGCTCTGGGACAGACTGCTCGCGGTATTTCGATAGCCGCGAATTGGAAGCGATCGCGACCGGTCGCTCGACGAGTCAATAGTGCGGCGGCGGCTCGTTTGCGGGCCGCTGCGTGCTCGCTTCGGCTTCCTGCAGACGCTCGCTCAGTCTCGCAACCTGACGCGTCAACGTGTCGATCGTCTGCCATTGCGCGGTGATGGTCTGGTTCAGCGTCTCGATCGTGTCGTCCTGATAGGTCAGGCGGGCTTCGAGCGCGTCGATCCGCTCGCCGAGGTTCTTGATCTCGTTCATGGAATGACCGCCTCTTCGGACGGCGGTGTTGCGGCGCGCTCGCGCAGGCCGTGGCCGAGCGCGACGCGTTCGTCGAACACGAAGCACTCGCCTCGCCACCGGCTCTCCGCCTCGGAGACGTCTTCCAGATATTTCAGGATGCCGCCCTTGAGGTGATAGACTTCGGCGAAGCCGCGCGCGAGCAGATGCGCGCTGGCTTTCTCGCAGCGGATGCCCCCGGTGCAGAACATCGCGATCCGGCGATGCCTGGTGGGATCGAGATGGCGCGCGGCGAAGTCCTTGAACTGCCCGAACGTCGCGATCTTGGGATCGAGCGCGCCGTCGAACGTGCCCATCGCCACCTCGAAGGCGTTGCGGGTGTCGAGCACCAGCGTGTCGGGCGCATCGAGCAGCGCATTCCATTCCGACGGCTCGACATAGACGCCGACCTGCCGTGTCGGATCCGCCTCAGTGTCGCCAAGCGTCACGATCTCCTTTTTCAGGCGTACCTTCAGCCGCGCGAACGGCATCGCGGCGGCCTCGGAGAATTTGAGCTCGAGCCTGTCGAGCCGTCCGCCGAACAGCGGACCCTGCTTCAGCTCGTCGACCAGCGCCACGATGGCCTCAGTCGAGCCCGCCAGCGTGCCGTTGATGCCTTCAGAGGCCAGCAGCACGCTGCCTTTCAACGCAAGCCCGGCGCAGATCGCGCGCAACGGCTCGCGCAGTTCGCGAAAGTCGGGCAGGGACGCGAATTGATAGAAGGCGGCGACTTTATGAGGCATGCTGCCGATTTAGCAGGCGAGCGGAGGCGAGGAAAGTCGGTTAACCACGGCGCCCGGCCGCGCTTTCGCAAGGAAGCCCGGCGCGCCAGGCCATTGCCGAGCGGGCTGCGAATATGCCAAGAACCCGACGAAATAGCCGCGTGTCAGCCGGGGTTTACCTCTCAAATCCACGATGACAAAATCCACGATGAAATGAGCAATTTGGCATGAGGAATTTCCATCTCGCCGGCCGGTCCACCGTCCACGCCCAGAACGCGATGGTGGCGACGTCGCATCCACAAGCTGCGCTGGTGGGGCTGGACGTTCTGCGCGCGGGCGGCACGGCCGCCGACGCTGCGGTTGCGGCCGCGGCGCTGCTTGCGGTGATCGAGCCGCAATCGACCGGCATCGGCGGCGACTGTTTCGCGCTGATCCAGCCGCGCGGCGAGGGCAAGATCACGGCCTATAACGGTTCGGGCCGCGCGCCCGCCGCGGCCGAAGCCTCATGGTATCTCGAGCGCAACATCCATTCGGTGCCGCTGACCTCGGCGCATGCGGTCTCCATTCCCGGCGCGATCGACGCCTGGGACGTCATCCTGCGCGCTCACGGCAAGTTCGGCCTCGATACCCTGTTGCAGCCGGCGATCAAGGCGGCCGAAGAGGGCTATGTCGTCGCCCCGCGCATCGCCTTCGACTGGAAGAACCAGTTCGAGAAGCTGAAGAAGGGCACCAATACCGAGCGCTACCTGCTGCCCGGCGGCAAGGCTGCGGTGGCCGGCGACGTGATCCGCCAGCCCGAGCTCGGCAAGACGCTTCGCGCGATCGCCAAGGAAGGTCGCGATGCATTTTACAGCGGCCCGATCGCGCAGGACATGGTCGAGACCTTGCGGGGCATCGGCGGCCTGCACACGGTCGAGGATTTTGCCGAGCATGCGACCGAGGTCACCTCGCCGATCGGCACGATGTACAAGGGACACGACGTCTGGCAGTGCCCGCCGAATGGCCCGGGCATCACCATGCTGGTGATGCTGAACATCCTGTCGCGTTTCGATCTGACGAAATTCGCGCCGCTGAGCATCGAGCGTTTCCATCTTGAAGCCGAAGCCGCGCGGATCGCCTATTTGATGCGCGAGCAGTACATCGGCGATCCCGCCCAGGTGAAGGTCGATGTCGCGGGCATCCTGGCCAAGGAATTCGCCGACGAACATATCAGCCAGATCAAGATGGACCGGCTGCTCGATCTGCCCAATGTGGCGCCCCCGATGAATCCGTCCACCGTCTACATCTCCGTGGTCGACAAGGATCGCAACGTCTGCTCGTTCATCAACTCGGTCGCGCACGCCTTCGGTGCTGCGATCGTGTCGAACAAGACCGGCATCCTCTTGCAGAACCGCGCCGGCGGTTTCCGCATCCAGCCCGGTCATCCCAATTGCATCGCGCCGCGCAAGCGGCCGCTGCATACGATCATTCCGGCGCTCGTCACAAAGAATGGCCGCGCGCTGATGCCCTATGGCGTGATGGGCGGACAGTATCAGCCGGTCGGCCAGACCCATGTGCTGACCAACATGCTCGATTATGGCTGCGACGTGCAGGAAGCGATCGATATGCCGCGCGGCCTGCATTACGAAGGCGTCTACCAGCTCGAGGATGGCGTGCCGGCTGCCGTGGTCGAGGGCCTGAAGAAGATCGGGCACAAGACCACCAGCGTCGTCACGCCGCTCGGGGGTGGCCAGGCGATCTGGATCGACTGGGACAAGGGAACGCTGACCGGCGGCTCCGATCCGCGCAAGGACGGCTGCGCGCTCGGCTACTGAGTTGACGCATGTCGCGCGCCGCGGGGTAGCACGCCGCGCCACATTGAGCTAAACACCGTCCCGATTTTGACCAGGGAAGGTGCCGGCATGCGATACCAACGTACGAGACTTTCGGTCGTGGCGGCGATTGCTTTTGCAGTCGCATCCGTGGCGTTCGCCCCGCGCCCGGCATCGTCCCAAACCGCGGGAAAACCCATGACCACAGCTCCCATGACCACCGCTTCAGGCCTGCAGATCATCGACACCAAGGTCGGCACCGGCGCCTCACCGAAACCCGGACAAACCTGCGTGATGCACTACACGGGCTGGCTCTATGAAAACGGCCAGAAGGGCAAGAAATTCGACTCCTCCGTCGATCGCAACGAGCCGTTCGAGTTTCCGATCGGCCAGCACCGGGTGATCGCCGGCTGGGACGAGGGCGTCGCCACGATGAAGGTCGGCGGCAAGCGCACGCTGATCATTCCGCCCGCGCTCGGCTATGGCGCACGCGGCGCCGGCGGCGTGATCCCGCCGAACGCGACGCTGATGTTCGATGTCGAACTGCTTTCGGTGAAGTAAGCCGAGGAGGGCGGCGTGAAGGTCTCCATCCTCGACGATTATTTCGACACGATCCGCACTCTCGACTGCTTTGCGAAGCTCGACGGTCACGACGTCACGATCTGGAATGACCACGTCCAGGACGTCGATGTGCTGGCCGAGCGGCTGCGCGACACCGAGGCGCTGGTCCTGATCCGCGAGCGCACGCAGATCCGCACGCCGCTGCTGGAGCGATTGCCGAAGCTGAAGCTGATCAGCCAGCGCAGCGTCTATCCGCATATCGATATCGATGCCTGCACGCGGCTCGGCATCGTCGTCTCGTCGGGCCAGCATGCGGACACGCCGTCCTATGCGACGGCGGAGTTCACCTGGGGCCTGATCCTCGCCGCGATGCGCGCGATCCCGCAGCAGATGGCGGCGCTGAAGGCGGGGAAATGGCAGATCGGCGTCGGCCATTCGCTGCGCGGCAAGACGCTCGGCATCTACGGCTATGGCCGGATCGGCGCGGTCGTCGCCGGCTACGGCAAGGCGTTCGGCATGAAGGTGCTGGTCTGGGCGCGCGAGCCCGCGATGGCGAAAGCGCGTGCCGATGGCTATGCGACCGCAAGCAGCAAGGTCGCGTTCTTCGAGCAATGCGACGTGCTCTCGCTGCACATGCGGCTGGTCGATGCGACGCGCGGCATCGTGACCGCAGACGATCTCGCCCGCATGAAGCCGACCGCTCTGATCGTCAACACCAGCCGCGCCGGCCTGATCGAGCCGAACGCACTGGTGAACGCGCTCCGCGCCGGACGTCCCGGCATGGCGGCCGTTGACGTCTATGAAAAGGAACCGCTCCGCGACATCAACGATCCCTTGATCACGATGGACAACGTCGTCTGCACGCCGCATCTCGGCTATGTCACGCGGGATGAATACGAAATCCAGTTCACGGATATTTTCGATCAGATCCTGGCCTATGCGGCGGGCACGCCGATCAATGTCGTCAATCCTGACGTGATGAGCCATCGCAGGACCTAAGCGGCCGGCGCAGCTCTCTCCGCGTCATGCCCGGGCTCGTCCCGGGCATCCACGTGTCTAGCCGAGCAAGACGTGGATGGCCGGGACGAGCCCGGCCATGACGAGTGGAGAGACGATTGGCGCAAAAAAGACCGGCCCACGAGGGACCGGTCCTTTCTTATCGATCGACGCGCGATCAAAGATTCTTGTTCGTCTTCGCGGCGGCACGATTGACCGCATCCTTCGCGAGTTCCTTGGCGTCGCCCATGGCCTTCTGGCCCTTGCCCTTCGCCTCCTGAATGGCGCCTTCGCCTTCCAGCCGCTCGGAGCCGGTGGCTTCGCCGATGCCCTGCTTGGCCTTGCCGATGGCCTCGTTGGTCGTGCCCTTGATCTTGTCGGTGGTGCTACCCATGGAACTTCTCCTTGGTGGATGTCGCCGGGTTAAACCCTTGAGAGCAAAAATGTTCCTGGATCTGGCTGGTCGGCGCGCGCGGATTTGGCTAGCGTTCCAGTTAAGGTTTCACTGGAACAGCAAGATGTCAGGCTCACACGATCATACCCACTCGCACGATCACGATCATGGCGACGAGCGCTGGAAGCATGACGGCGTTCGCGTCATTCCCGGCAATCAGCTCGATCCCAACGTGCCGTCGACGGCGGGGATGGACCGCAAGGCCGCGATCAATTTCGCACGTGTCGGCGCACAGAAGCTGTGGGCCGGCACGGTCTCGATCAAGCCCGACGCCAAGACCGGCGCGCATCATCACGGCCATCTCGAAAGCATCATCTATGTCGTGAAGGGCAAGGCGCGGATGCGCTGGGGTGAGAAGTTGCAGTTCACGGCCGAGGCCGGTCCGGGAGATTTCATCTTCGTGCCGCCTTATGTGCCGCACCAGGAGATCAACGCCAGCCGCGACGAAGTGCTGGAATGCGTGCTGGTCCGCTCCGATGGCGAAGCGGTCGCGATCAATCTCGATATCGAGCCGGTGGAGAAGCCCGAGACGGTGCTGTGGGTGGATCCGGTGCACAGGGATCCGGCGGAGAAGAAGTGACGGCGTGATTTGATGGCCGTCATTCCGGGGCGCCTCGCAGAGGCGAACCCGGAATTCGAGGTTCCGGGTTCGATGCTGCGCATCGCGTCGGAACGACGTGCTGAGAGTCCGCAGCTCTCTCCCCGTCATTGCGAGGAGCGTCAGCTACGAAGCAATCCAGACTGTCTCCGCGGGCACATTTCTGGATTGCTTCGCGGAGCCTGTCATCGGGCCGCGCTTTGCGCGGACCCGGTGGCTCGCAATGACGGAGACCTACACAAACACCGTGTGATCGATCGTCCCGTTCGGCACGACGTACCCGTAACGCACGTTCGACGGCTCCGGCCCCGCCTTCTCGTACTCCGCCTTCATCAGCGCAAAACGGTCGCCTTTCAGCTCCAGCATCGCGCGCTTGGGCTGGATGTTGTAGAGCCGCGCATTGTTGTCGCCGAAGATCGCGGTCTTCACCGGGCCGTCGGCGGGGCCGAGCGGCGCGTAGCCGAATTTCTTCTGCATCGCTTCCGGAATTTCCAGCCGCCGCAGGCCTTCGATCTGCCATTGCGGCGCGCCGGTCCACAGCGCATCCGTGCCCCAGCAGACATGGTCGACGCCGAGTCCCTTGATCAGCGTGCCCATCAGCGCCGCGCAGACGTTCGGCTCGGCGACCAGCGTGGTCGCAAACAACTGCCCGACATCGCCATAGACATTGCTGACGCCATATTGCGCGGGGATGTCGGCGAGATCCGACGTCCAGGAGATCCGTCCCGTACGTTCGAACTCGGCGAGCGCGACCTTGGGATCGCCGCCGACATGACGGTAGGCCGAGTGATAGATGACGAAGTTGAGCTGCGGCCAATCCTTTGCAGCCTGACCGACATCGGCGACATCGGCGAAGCCGCGCAGGTTCGGATACTGCTTCTCGATGCCCGGCGGGAACAGACCCTTGTGGACGCAGACATTCTTGATGCCCGCCGCGACCATCTTCTCATAGCCCTTGTAGGCGACCTTCTCGTCGTCGAGCCGCCACGGGTAGCGGCTGATCTCCTTGTGGGTGTTGTCTCCGATCGTGTAGCCCTTGCAGGACTCCGGCTTCAGGGCGAGCGCCGCGTCGAGCTTGTCGAGCCAGCCGGGCTGCCCGGGTGTGAAGATCGCGTGACAGAACACCCGCCGTGAGCCGGCCTCGTCGTTGATCTTCTTGCGCGCGTCCGCCATCTGCTCATTGGTGAGGAACCAGTCCTGCTCGATGTCGGAGGGCGCCGAGGAGATCAGTGAGATCTTGGTGTCGGAATCGAGAAACATCTCCTTCTTGTAGTTGTTGAATTTCAAGTCCTCGATGGTCTGCTCGTGATCCTTGAGGTCCTTGTTCCAGCCGGCCTTGCCGACGGCCTTGCGCATCTCGACAAAGCCCATGATGCGCGTGTCGTCGCGCAGGAAATGCGTGTGCATGTCCATGATGAACTGGTCTTTGAGCGCGCTGGCACGCTCTTGCGCCATCGCGGGCGTGGCGGCTTCCGCCCTGGTCACGTCGAACAGCGGTCCGTAGACCTCGTTCATGGCGACGAAGGAGGCGGCCATGCCGGCCGCGGTCTGGAAGAATTTGCGGCGGTTCAATCCCTGCTGGCCGCCGAGCTCGTCGGCCATCGCGAGCAGCCGGGCCTCGACCTCACGCTGGCGCTCGTTCTGCGGGTCTGGATAGAATTCGTCGCTGGAGACGATCTGGGTCGGGATCGGGGTCTGATATTGACACAATTCTGACGGCATCAGTGCCGCGAGTTCGTCTTCGGTCAGGTTACTGCTCACGATTTTTCCTCCCTGCTCTTCGGCTTGGGTGGATCGACCCTAAACCGGCGCGGATAGGAAGTCAGCCGCCTCCTTCGATCAAATGATGCTGTTTGCAAAGGATGCACCGCACACTTGCTTTTAAAGAGGTGTCGCGGCTGCTAGGTTTCGCGGCGGGATTGAACTTCCACGCGTCGGAAAACGCCAAAGAAAATCCCAAGAAAAATATCAAGGAAAAACTCCATGACCGAATTGCAGAAGCCGCTGCCGCGCCGCGCCGTTCTCAAGAGCGCCGGCCTTGGTCTTGTCGCGGGAACGTTCGCGGACACCACGTTTGCACAAAATGCAGGCGCGACGGAAGGCGACGAGATCTGGAGCGGCGAATATTGGGCCAAGAAGGGCGATGTCCCCTTATGGATGTATCGCAAGCGGGTCGGCGCGCCGAAGGCAGGTGAGCCCGCACGGCCTGTCGTGTTCTTCGTTCATGGTTCGTCGGTGACATCGCGCGTGTTCGATCTCACCGTGCCCGGCAAGGGCGAATATTCGGCCATGAACGAGTTCGCCCGCTACGGGTTCGATTGCTGGACCATGGATCACGAGAACTATGGCAAGTCCGGCCGGACGTCCGGCAATTCGGATATCGCGAGCGGCGTGGAAGATCTGAAGGCCGCCGTCGAGGTCGTCACGCGCGAGACCGGGCAGAGGAAATTTCATTTCGTCGGCAAATCCTCCGGCGCGCTGCGTGCCGGCGCCTATGCGATGGCCGCGCCGGACCGCGTCAACCGGCTGGTGTTCGCGGCCTTCACATATAAGGGCGAGGGCTCGCCGACGCTGACCAAGCGCGCCGAGCAGCTCGACTATTATCGCACGCACAACATGCGCAAGCGTGATCGTGAGATGATCCGCTCGATCGCGACCCGCGACAAGCCCGGCACTAGCGACATCGCCGCGGTCGAGGCACTGGCGGATGCCGAGATGCAGTTCGGCGACCAGATCCCGACCGGCACCTATCTCGACATGACCGCAAACCTGCCGGTGGTGCATCCGGACAAGGTGCTGGCGCCGGTGCTGCTGGTGCGCGGCGAATATGACGGCATCGCCACGGTGGATGACCTGGAAGAGTTCTTCAACAAGCTGCCAAATGGCGACCGGCAGTTCATCATCTTGCCCGGTACCGCGCATTCGGTAACTATCGCGATCAATCGCCAATTGTTTTGGCATGTCACGCGGGCATTCCTGAACATGCCGGCCCCGATCGCGACGTGAAGCGCGAATTCATTCCGGGGTGATGCGTAGGGTGGGCAAAGGCGCACGGCGCCGTGCCCACCATCGATCCAAGTCGTTGCAAATCGGTGGGCACGCTTGCGCTTTGCCCACCCTGACGCTTCTACGCTGCTGCCCGTTAACCGCGACGCGATCCGATCAGCGCCGCCAGCTCGGTCCGAACGCGATCGAGCACGCTGCCATAGTCGCGGTTTTCGTCCTGCCTGAACAAGCGGACGCTCGGATACCAGGGGCTGTCGTCCCGAGTTAGCAGCCAGCGATAATCCGGCGTATGGGGCAACAGAATCCAGGTGGGGCGCCCGATCGCGCCGGCGAGATGAGCGACGCTCGTGTCCACACTGATCACGAGATCGAGGCAGGACATTAGCGCGGCGGTCTCGGCGAAATCGGTCAGCCCCTCCGTCAGATCGACGATCTCGGTCCGTTTGCGGAGCAGATCGATGTCGTCGGGCCTCGGGTCCTTCTGCAGGCTGACGAATGTTGCATCGAGATCCAGAATCCGCACCAGCAAGCGGAGCGGGATCGACCGGTTGCGATCGTTGTTGTGCCTTGGATTGCCCGACCAGACGAGGCCGACCCGCAATCTGTCGCGCGTGCCGAGCCGGGCGTCCCAGACGTGCATCCGCCTGGCCGAAGGCGCCAGGTAGGATGGCTCGGCCGGGATCGTATCCAGCCGGGTGCCGAATGCCAGTGGCAGGCTCGACAGCGCGCAATGCAGATCGAACGGCGGCAATCTCTCTGCCGATCTCGGCAGACATTGCGCAACGTCGCTCAATCCAGCCAGCAGGGGACAAAGTGCATCCTGCGCCATCAGGACGACGGTCGCGCCGCGCGCCGCCAGCATCGGGACATAGCGAACGAATTGAATTGTGTCGCCGAGGCCTTCATCCGCACAGACCAGAATCGTCTTGCCGGCAATGGGCTCGGCCCCATGCCACATCGGCTGCGGGAGCTTGGGATAACCGGCCGCCAGCGCAGGAATCTTCCAGCGTGCCTCGCGTCCGGCCCAGCCGGACTCGAAGTTCCCGGTCAGCATCTGCAGCAGGGCCAGATTCCATTCCGCAACGGCATGTGTGGAATCGATGGCCAGCGCGTGATGATAGGCGGCAAAGGCCTCGTCGAAGCGGCGAAGCTCCGCCAGCGCAACGGCCTTGTTACTGAGGCTCGCGGCGAAGTCCGGCCGCAACGCGATCGCGCGGTCGAACCACGGCAGCGCGTCGTCGTTCCGGGCGAGTGCGCGCAGGATGTTGCCGATATTGTTGCAGGTGTCGGCGCTGGCTGGATCGAGCGCGTGAGCCCGCATGTTGTCGGACAGCGCCTCCTCGAACCGTGTCAGCTTCTGCAGCGTCATCGCGCGCATGTAGATGGTCGGGAAGTGGTCCGGCTTAAGCGCATCGCACCGGCTGAAATGGATGAGGGCTTCCTCGAAGCGCTCCGCCTGATACAGCAGCAGCGCGGCCTTCTGCGCCGCATCCCAATGGCCGGGATCGCGCTTGAGCGCCTCTTGAAAGCTCAGGATCGCGTCGGCCGGCCGCTCGACCTCGACGAGGGCATTACCGAGGTTGCGCCGGAGGTCCGCATCGTCGGGCTTGAGCTGCACGGCCTTGTCGAAGACCTGCAGCGCTTCCGCGCGCAGCCCCTGGGCGAGCAGGGTATCGCCGAGGCTCGTGAGATAGTCCGCCTTGGGCACGCGCCGGATCGCGCGCGACAGCCATTGCACCGCGTGATCATGTTGCCTGGCCTGCAGCGAGAGCTGACCCATGAGGTGCAGGCTGTCCGCATGATCCGGATCTTGCTCGAGCGCGCGTTCGCAGGTCAGCTTGGCTTCGAGATGCCGTCCGGCGCGCATGTGTTCGAGACCGGCCTGATAGAACGCCGAGACGTCATCGGCTTTCGGTTCAGCCTTCGGATCTTCGCCGGCAGCGTGGCGCTCGCGATGTGTCATCGGCTCGTTCGGGATCAGTCTAGCATCGCTTCTAGATGATTCTGCTGGGAACCATGAATGCGGCGGGGAGAGAAGCCAGCCAAAAGCTCTTCAAAAAAATTCCGTGGTGCTGTCGGGACGGGGCGCCTTACATCGTCCTCAGGCAGTCAGTCACAAGAGAGGAACCGTTATGTCCAAAATCGCACCCTGCCTCTGGTTCGACGGAGAGGCCGAGGAGGCCGCGAATTTCTATGTGTCGCTGTTGCCGGACTCCCGGATCGATACCGTGCAGCGGAACGCGATCGACAGTCCCGGCGGCAAGGCCGGCACCGTGCTGGTGGTGGAGTTCACGCTGGCCGGACAGCGCTTCATGGCGCTGAATGGCGGCATGCGGTTCGAATATACCCATGCGGTCTCCTTCAAGATCGACTGCGCCGACCAGGCCGAGGTCGACCGGCTCTGGGACGGGCTGCTGTCCGGCGGCGGGCAGGCCGAACGCTGCGGCTGGCTGAAGGACCGCTTTGGCTTGTCCTGGCAGATCGTGCCGACGGCGCTGCCGAAATATCTGGGCGGACCGGACCGCGAGGGCGCCAAGCGCGCGATGGCCGCGATGCTGCAGATGGTCAAGTTCGACATCGCCGGCCTGAAGAAGGCCTATGAGGGCAGCTGAGCGATCAGGTCTTGTCGCGTTGCCAGACCGAAGGCGACAGCATGACGATGGCGCAGATCGCGGCGTAGACGACGAGTGACGTCGTCACCATCGCGGCCAGTCCCGCCATCCCCGCACCGAAGCGGCCGACCGCGATCCACCCGAAGCCGGCCGCGATCGCGATGCGCGCGGTCGACGCGACGAAGGGCCACCAGACATGGCCCGCGCCCTGGGCGGCGAACGCAACGACGAAGCCGAAGCCGAGCGCCGCATAGGCGGGGGCCACGATGTGCAGATAGATGGTGCCGTCGCGCAGCACCTCGGCGTCATGGCTGAACAGGTTCAGCCAGAGCGGCGGATGGAGCGCGACGATTAGCCCGATCGTGCCCGTCAACGCGACCCCGACAAATGCGCTGATCCACGCGACGCGTCGTGCGCGGAACAGTTGGCCCGCGCCGACATTGACGCCGACCATGGTCAGCGTCGCCGTGCAAAGCCCGAACAGCAGCGGGATCAGAATGTAGTCGAGGCGCGAGGAGATGCCGTAAGCCGCGAGCGCGGTGGTGCCAAACAGGCCGAACGCGCCGGTCACGAGGATCACGGTGAGATTGGTCAGCACGGCATTGACCGCTGTGGGAACGCCGACCTTGAGGATGTCCGCGAACAGCCGGCCCTGAAGCGGCGCGAAGCGGATGGTCAGGCCCGCGCGGCCCGAGGCCATGTAGCGCGTCAAGAACAGCATCGCCGCGCAATAATAGAGACCGAAGGCGATGCCGGCGCCGCCGATGCCGAGCCGCGGCACGGGTCCAAAGCCGAAGATCAGCAGCGGCGAGACCGGGATCATCACCAGCGCGCCGATCAGCGTGACCATCGCCGGCACCCGGACGTTACCGGAGCCGCGCAGCGCCGCGGCCTGCAGATTGACGATCCACACCGGGATCGCGCCGGCGAACAGGTAGTTGGAATACATCAGCGCGGCATCGAGCGCGCCGGCCCGGCCGCCGAGCGCGCGATAGAGCAGGGGACCGCCGAGCACCGCGCCCAGCGTGAACAGCGCACCGACGATCACGGCAAGAACCAGCGCGTGAAACACCAGCGCATCGGCATCCTGCCTGCGGCCGGCGCCGATCGCGCGCGCCACCGACGACGACACGCCGCTGCCCAGGCCGCCATTCGACATCATCGTCATCAGCATGAAGATCGGGAACACCAGCGCGACGCCGGCAAGCGCATCGGTGCCGAGGAAGCCGACATAATACGCCTCCGCGATGTTGACCGCGGTCTGGGCCACCAGCACGACCATGGTCGGCAGCGCGAGCTTGAGCAGCGTCGGCAGGATGGGGCCGGTCAGCAGCGCCGCGCGGGTCGCATCCCTGCGCCTGTCGCCCGGCGGACCGTCCCTGTGGGAAGGGATCTTCGGATCGGGTTCGGTGGGCGGGCGCGTTGCCTCCTGAAGTGCCAGTCCTTGCCGTCCCATCGCCATCTACCTGCGTCTTTTACCTTTGAATTATGATCATAATACGTTATTATGATCGTAATGCAACGGGCGATGGCTCGGTATTTTCGACGGCCTGGGTTGCGGAGGACCGGATGCGCTACGAAAAGGGACGCAAGGATGCCACCCGGCAGCGGATCATCGATGTCGCGTCAGGTCAGTTCCGCGCACATGGCGTCGCCGCGGCCGGGCTTTCCGGCATCATGACGGAGGCCGGACTGACCAACGGCGCGTTCTACGCGCACTTTGATTCCAAGGAGGATCTGGTCCGCGCCGTGCTTGGCGATGCGCTCGGACGGCGCGAACAGACGCTGCGCGCCGCGGTCGGCAAGGAGGCCGGTCTCGAAGCCTTGATCCGCGACTATCTCTCGCCGCGTCACCGCGACGATCCCGGCCACGGCTGCCCGACGGCGGCGATGGTCGCCGAGATCGCGCGCCATCCGAAGAAGACGCGCGACGCCTTCACCGCGAAGATCGCCGAATTCATCAAGCTGATTGCCGCGCAGCTTGAGGGCCCGCCTGCCGCGCGGCGCAGGAACGCGGTTGCGGTCTACGGCATGATGGTCGGCACGCTGCAGCTCGCGCGCGCCGTCAACGACAAGCGTCTGTCCGACGAAATTCTGGAGAATGGATTGGCCACGGCGCTCGCGCTGGCGCGCGGGCCGTGAAGCTCCGCGCCGTGCGGCTGCTGTCGATCTAACGCCTCCCGCCGAGCGCGATGTCCTTGGTTTCCGGCGCGCGGATGCGCTCGATCAGCAGCGGAATGCGGTCGCCGCCCCAGAACAATTCGCCGTTGAAGACCATGGTCGGCACGCCGAATACACCGAGTGTTTCCGCCTCATCGATGATGCGGTCGTGCTCGGCGCCTGCCGTGCCGTTGACATAGGTTTCGAACTCCGCACGCGAGCCGCCGAGGCTCGCGATGATTGCGTTGATCTCGTCGAATTCGTCCAGTTCCAGCTCGTGATTCCAGAACCGCTTGAACACCGTGTCATGATAGGGACGGAAAAAGCCGTGGCGCTGCGCGAATAGCATGCCGGCGCTGGAATAGAAGGCGTTGTAGATCCGCCGCGGCCCCTTGATGGTCAGCCCTTGCTTGTTGGCGAAGCGGCGCGCGTCCATGTAGAGGTAGCGGACCTTGCGCCAGAAGTGCGGCGTCCGCTCTTCTACCGTGCCCATGAACTCGGGGATGCGCAACGTGTAGGGCAGCCATTCCAGCTCGACGCCTTCCGTCTCCTCCAGAGCGAACAACGGCGCATTGGCGACGAAGGCATAGGGGCTCTTGTAGTCGGTGTAGACGCGCACGCGCGGCTTTGCCATCGCATCATCCTCCATATCGGTATGAAGGTAGGTTGCTCCTGCCGGCTGCGGGGTTCAACAGCCGATTGCCGCGTTTGCGCGGGCGGCCCATGCGTTACAAGCCTAGTAGTTCACCCGCAGCCCGAGGCCGCCATGGATGGTGTTGCCGACCGGCTGCGGGCCGAGCGTGCCATTGACGAAGAGGTCGGCGACCCAGCCCTGGGAGAGCCGGAAGCCTAGTCGGCCGCCATATTCGAACCAGCCCTGATCGCCCATGGTCGGCGTCACGACGCCGTCGCCGGTGACGGCGGCGACGATGCCGGAATGCGTCGCGAACGAATGCACGTAGCCGCCATTGATGTTGCCTTCGACGCTGCTGCCGAACAGATGCGTCCACTGGCCGCCGATCTTGACGAGGTTGGTGCGATCGGTGCCGGTGGCAACCGTGGCGTCGAACGGATTGAACGCGGCTGCGGGATCGGTGTAGCCGGAGACGCGCTGCCACAATTGCCAGACTTCGACGGAGGCGGCGAGCTCGTCGCGCGGCGATATGCGATTGATCCAGCCCGCGCGGCCATAGACGGCATAATTGCCGGCGTTGGTCGAGCTTTGCAGCGCCACCGGGCCGAGGCTGGTGACATAGTTGCGGCTGTAGCGCACCTTTTCCCACGGCGTCAGGATGGTGCCGATATCGAAGAAGGGGCGCGACGATCCCCAGTCGGTGAAGTCGTAGCGCAGCGCGAAGGCGCCGATCGGCGCGCTGGTGACGTGATAGCCGCCCTCGTTGTACTGGGTATAGGCAAGGCCGGCGAGCAGCGAGAGATTGTTGGTCAGCTCTTTCCGGCCATGGACGCCAGCCGAGAACGAGCCGGCCGATCCGAACGCGCTGACGCAGTCATGGCAGTTGATCTGCTCATTGACGCCGAGCAGCACCGAACCGAGCACGCGGTTGGTGATCATCTGGTTGAAGCGCTGGTCGGCGAGACCGTTGATCGAGGCGCCGCTGGAATTCGCGCCGGTGACCGGCGGCGGATCGTTTGGCGGCGGAGGCGGCGGGTCATTGCAGGGACCGTCGCAGTTGTTTCCGTCGCCGCCATCGCCCCCGTTGGCGCTTTGGGCGTTTGCTGGCTGCGCCAACAAGAGAACGGAGGCGGCGATGATCAGCGCTGTGGCCGCGATGACGCGACGTGCGATCCTGATCATGGTCAGCGTCCGCACAGCGCAGAATCATCGGGAGGAGGCGGCGCGTCGTTCTTGGCAAGATCGGTGACGCTGCAGAGCCCTGCAGACGAGGCGCAGGCCTGCGCGAAGGTCCAGGGCGGGGTGCTGGTCTTCTTGATCGTGCTGCGGCCCTGGCCGGATGAGGTGATGATCGCGGTGTCGCCGGGCTGGGTCAGCTCGATGCATTGCGAGCCGGACTGGTTGCAGACGTGGGAACCGCCCTCCTGCAGCACGACGGTGGTCTTGCCCCGCTGCGAAAGAATGTCGAGGATGGTGCCGCGCACGCCGATCGTGGCGAGCGGCGTCGAGATCTTGTAGGCGGCCTTTTCCGAATGCCCGGTGACGAAACGAAACGCGCCCGATGTCATCTTGACCGCGATGTCGCGGTAGGTGCGCTCGTCGTTGAAGACGGTGCGATCCAGCGTGAGCGAGGCGTTGGCGCCGAGCGAGAGATTGGTGCTGTCGGCCATCACCAGCCGCGTCGCGCTCTCGGCGCCGGTTCGCACGGTTTCGTCGCGCAGCACGCCGTCGCCGACGCTCATTTGGCTCGTCGACGACGGAGGAAACGTGGAGGACTTCTTTTTGGACGACGACGGCTTCGCCGACGCGTGACTGCGCATGGGCATCAGGTGCCACAAAGGCAGTCGACAGAAGAAGAACGCAAACAGGGAGCAACGCGTGACGCAACAACATCATTCCAATTTCAATACTGATCGAACTGTCCCAACGTACTGGATCACGCTCGCTCACGATATTGTAAAATTATCACAAGCGTCGCCTTATCAACCCGTTGGTTGGTCGCGCAACGCGGCGATACGTTCAAAGCGTTGTGCCGAAAGATTTTTCTCGGCTGAAAATCAGCACGTAGCGGAATTGATGCTGTGACGACAGTGCAGGAAGTGCTGCCTGTTTCGAATGCGTCTGTCGCTCCAGTCCGCATCTCTGTCGCGAGAAGCAGTGTTGTCGCAGCGATCATCTTCATCGTTGCGCATGTCGCGCTTCTGGCGGGAATCACCACGCCGAACAAGTTCGTCTTCGACGAGGTGCACTATGTGCCGGCGGCGCGGCAGCTGCTGGAGCCTGTGATGCCCGAGCCGATGCTCAATCCGATGCATCCGTTGCTTGCAAAGCAGTTCATCGCGCTGTCGATCCGCATCTTCGGCGATGATGCGCTCGGCTGGCGCTACCCGGGCGTGCTGTTCGGCGCGCTCGCTGTCGTTGCGGTCTATCTCTGCGGCCTTGCGCTGTTCGCGGCACAAGCGCCCGCGATCGCGGCCGCGCTGATCGCCTTCTTCAACCAGATGCTATTCGTGATGGCGCGAACCGCGATGCTGGATATTTTCGCGCTGTCGTTCGCGCTGCTCGGGATCGCGGCGTTCATGCACGGCTTCAGGCAGAAGCGGCCGCATCTCTGGTTCGCGCTGGCCGGTCTCGCCTTCGGCTTTGCGGGCGCCTGCAAATGGAACGGATTTTTTCCGCTGGCGGTCGCGCTCGTTGTCGTCGCGGCGGTCCGGCTGATGCAGGCCTGGCGCGCGCAATTTCACCGACGCCCGCGAGACCGACTGGTATCGTCCCGGCCTCTGGCCCGAATTCAGGGCATATCATGTTGCCGCATGTTTCGTGCTTGCGCCGGCGCTGGCCTATCTTGCGAGCTTCGTTCCGCTCTATGGCCTGTCGCCGTCGGCGATCTGGCAGGCGCAGCGCCGCATCTTCGCCGACAACGTGACGAGCGCGATCGCGGGCCATGTCTACATGAGCATGTGGCCGTCCTGGCCGTTGCTGGTGCGTCCGGTCTGGTTCCTGTTCGACAATGTCGGCGACGACCGCGTCGCCGCGATTGTGCTGCTCGGCAATCCGCTGGTGCTGTGGCCCGCGCTCGCGGCGATGGCGATCGTCGTGCGCGACGTCATCGTCACGCGGCGGGCCGATGCGTTCCTGATCGCAACATTCTATTTCGGGCTTTACCTCGCCTGGGCGGTGCTGCCGCGCACGCTTCAGTTCCTCTATTACTATTTGCCTGCGGCAACGCTCGCGAGTCTCGCGCTGGTCTATGCGCTGCGCCGGGGCAGGAGTCCGCGCTGGCTGCTCTGGGCGTATGTCGCGGTCGCGGCGGTGAGCTTTGTCGCGATGCTGCCGGTCTCCGCGGCGTTCGTCGGCACCTCGATGGCGACGTTCAGCCGCCTGATGATCTTCCCGAGCTGGATCTGAGCGAGGCGGATCATCGAGCTGTCGTCACTTCGACGCGCTCTTGGTCTCCATGTTGACGACCTGGACGCGACGGTTGACCGGATCGGTCGGATCATTCGCATCCTTCAGCTTGGTCTTGCCATAGCCGACGGTGACGAGGTCGCTGCCGGGGATGTGGTACTTGGAAACCAGATATTGCTTGATCGTGTCGGCGCGACGCTCGGAGAGCCCCTGGTTGAACGCGTCGCCGCCAACGCCGTCGGTGTGGCCGGCGACCACGAAGGTCGAACCTTTCAGCTTCGGATCCGACAACGCCTGGCCGAGCGCTTTCACTGACGGCATCGAGGCGGCGCTGATCGAGGCGGAGTTGTAGTCGAAGTTGATCTCCAGATCGATCGCCGGCTTCGCGGTCGCGATCTCCGCGATCTGTTCGCGTTCGCTGAGCGACAGCGAGCGCGTCTGGCGGTTGCGCAGGCCCTGCAGGAAGCTCGTTTCCCTGGCCTTGACCGCCGGATCGGGCTGCGCGGGTGCAGCAGCAGACGACAGGCCGCGGCTGATCGGCTTCGGCTGCAACGCGTTGAGGATCTGCTCCGTCGTCACATTGGCATCGCCGGCCAGCGCAAGTCCCGCCGTCATCGACAATGCAGCGCAAATGGTCATCGCCTTCAATCCGGAAAAGCTGAAACACGTCATGGTCGTAATCCCTGTTGTGACGCCGGCAGGCCGGCCTGCTCGGCGTCGTTATGCACGAAGGATAGGACAGTCCCGGACAGGGAGATGTGATACCTGTCACACCATTCGGTCCGGCGCTCGGCCTGGGTGAGCCAAATCACGCTCTGCGCAAGGCGCTCGCGACGCATTCGGAATAAGGAACAAGCAACCTCGAATTGAGCGGGCTGCGCGCATTCGCGTCGTCGATATCGGTTCCTTGTGACTATCTCCGCTCCGTCTTAAACCGGTCTTGACGGCGCCCGTGTACGGACAAGAAATCGGCAAGATGGGCTCTTAAGCGAGTCGACAAAGATAAGAGCGCTTTCCGAAACGCCAGAACAGTGAATATTGGCCGTGATTTCATCAGCAAAACGACAGAATGATTATCAGGTCTATCGTAATAGTCCGGCGGAGCGCACGGTCTACATCAGCTCGATACCGGTCCTGATCGGCGCCGCCATGATCGCGGCGGCGATCCTGCTCTCGACATTGGTCAACGCGATGGGCACCCGTTACATCGGCATCGAAGGCCCGACCGACGAAAGCGCCTGGCTGATCGATCGCCTGACCGGCAGCGTCTATCGTTGCCAGGCTTCGGTGCGGGGCAAAGCCTCCTGCGAAACCGAGATGGCGGTCGGCAGCGCCGCAGAGCCGGCCAAACAATAGGTTTGCGCGAGATTGCTCGGCTTCTTTCGCCTGACGCGCGCTGCTGTTGCGTCGCAATACAAAAAGATGTCGTCTGTCTGAAACGTTTCCCGTGGAAAATACGTAATGCGTTTGCCGGCATTCTGCTGGCCTCATTTTCCAGAGGGGTTCAAATGAAGATACTTGTTACTGCCGCAATACTGTCCGCCTTCGCGTTCTCACCAGCGTCAGCCGCGATGATGGCCTGCACATCGGATAACATGGCGAAGTCTGCCACTATGATGGTGTCGATGCCGGACACGCCCGGCAAGATGGCCGCCAACAAGGAAATGAGCATGGCCAACACCGACATGAGCATGGGCAAGATGAAGAGCGCCTGCATGCACTATATGAACGCCCAGAAGGCCTCGATGGCCAAGTAGGACGCCAACGGTTCGGCCGGTGGGGCCGCGCCGAACACCGGCGCGGCCTTTTTTCATGCGTCGCTCCCTCGGTTCGCGCCTGCTTCTCATTGTTCTCCTTGAGCCGCGCGAATCCCGCTAGACTGCGCGGCGATGTCCCGCGTCGCCAAAACCTTCCCCCTGACCCAGCAAGACGCCAGGCGCATCTGGCTGCGCGCGCAGCGGCTCGATACCTCCGCGCCGTTCGGCGAGGGCGCGCAAGCCGTGGCCGCTGCCGTCGCCCATCTCGGCTACGTGCAGATCGACACCATCAACGTGATCGAGCGCAGCCACCATCACATCCTCTTCACCCGCATCCCCGCCTATCGCCGCGCCGACCTGCGCCAGGCCCAAAGCGTCGACAGAAGCGTGTTCGAATACTGGACGCATGCGCTCTCCTATGTGCCGTCGCAGGATATCCGGTTCTTCCTGCCGCAGATGAAGCTGCACAAGCGGGAGGGGCACAAATGGTTCAAGACGGTGAAGCCCGAGGACACGCGCAAGGTCATGAAGCTGTTGCGGCAGGGCCGGCTCACCATCCGCGACATCGAGGACGACGTGCTGACCGAGAAGGTGCATCTGTGGGCCAGCCGCAAGCCGTCCAAGCGGGCGCTGCAGCTTGCCTTCTATAACGGCGCGGTGACGATCTCCGAGCGCAACGGCATGCTCAAGACCTATGACCTGACGGCGCGGCATTTCGGCTGGGACAAGGCGCCGAAGCCGGCCAGCGCGGCGGAGGGCACCGCCTATCTCCTCGACCGCGCCTTGCGCGCGCAAGGGCTGGTCAGCCTGGACTCGGCCTGCCATCTCGACGCGCCGAGCAAGCCTGCGGTGCGCAAGCTGATCGCGCGGCGGGTGCGGCGAGGGGAGCTGATCCCGGTCGCGCTCGAAGGCGCCGGCAAGGTCGAGCATTGGGCGGCGCCGGCGACATTGGAGAGCAAGAGCGAGGCGACCGGCCTCGTGCATATCCTCTCGCCGTTCGATCCCCTGATCATCCAGCGCAAGCGGACCAACCTCATCTTCGACTATGACCATCGCTTCGAGGCCTATGTGCCGAAGGAGAAACGGCAATTCGGCTATTTCGCATTGCCGGTCCTGGTCGGCGAGGAGATCGTCGCCGCGCTGGACATCAAGACCGACCGGCAGAACCGGAAGCTTCTCATGCAGAAGTGGAACTGGGTCGGCAAAGGCAAGGCCGCCAAGGGCGATAGCCGCAAGGACCTGAAGCGCCGGATCGAGGAGGAGCTGGATCGTTTTGCGCGGTTTCAGCTGGGAGATTAGGGCCGGCTAATCGCAGCAATCACGAGAACGTCGTTCTTCCGCTCCGTAGGACGAAGTCGTGCGCGCGGCCTCTCTCCTCCGTCGTCCTCGCGCACGCGAGGACCCATAACCACAGGGGCGTGTTTTTTGGCTCGGCTGCGTCCCCAGCGAATTCTGCAACAACATGGTCCTGCGGTTATGGGTCCCTGCGTGCGCAGGGACGACGGAGGAGAGAGTTTTGCGTTCCGCTCGACACGTCGTTTCGGCCATACGCCAGTGGCCCAGCTCCGAAAACACCGGAAGTTGAAGCCGGCATTCAGATTGCTCACTCCGGCGTTTGCCGACGCGTAGGACGACACAAATCCCATTGACTCCGTTTGCCCGATGCCAAAAGAACCCCCGGACAATTGCAAGCCTCAAGAAGAATCGGGAGAAGACGCCTATGAGCCAGACCGCCACCATCGCTGCCGCCGGGGCTGCGAAAAGCGAGGTCGAGACCTCTACCATTCGCGCGATCTCCCGGCGGCTGATCCCGTTCCTGGTGCTGGCCTATTTCTTTTCCTATCTCGACCGGGTCAATCTCGGCTTCGCCGCGCTGACCATGAACGCCGAGTTGAAATTCACGCCGCTGATCTTCGCCTGGGGCGCCGGCATCTTCTTCATCGGCTATTTCATCTTCGAGGTGCCGAGCAATCTCGCGCTGGAAAAATTCGGCGCCAGCAAATGGATTGCCCGCATCATGGTGACCTGGGGCATCATCTCGGCGCTGATGGCGACCGTCTCGGGCGAGTGGAGCTTCTACATCCTGCGCTTCCTGCTCGGCGTCGCGGAAGCCGGCTTCTTCCCGGGCATCATCCTCTATCTGACCTATTGGTTTCCGGCCGAATACCGCGCGCGCTTCCTCGCCGCCTTCGCGATCGCCGTTCCGGTCTCGACCGTGATCGGTGCGCCGATCTCGGGCCTCCTGCTCGGGCTCGACGGCGTGATGGGGCTGAAGGGCTGGCAGTGGCTGTTCATCATCGAGGGCGTGCCGTCGGTGCTGCTCGGCATCGTCACCTGGTTCTATCTCACCGACAAGCCCGAACATGCCGACTGGCTCAGCGCAGAGCAGAAGGCCTGGCTGTCATCGCGGCTCACCGCCGAGGTCGCCGCCAAGCAGGCCGCGAAGCACATGACGCTCGGCGAGGCGCTGTCCTCGTCCAAGGTGATCATGCTGAGCCTGATCTATTTCTGCTTTGTCGCCGCGCTCTATGGCATGCAGTTCTGGCTGCCGCAGATCGTGAAGGCGTTCGGCCTGACCAACGCGCAGACCGGCTTCGTCACCGCGATTCCCTATCTGTTCGGCACGGTGGCGATGATCCTGTGGGCGCGGCATTCCGACGCCACGCGCGAGCGCGTGAAGCATGTCGGCGCGCCGTTCTTCCTGATCGCGATCGCGCTCGGCGTCTCCAGCTATCTCACCGATCCGACCGCGACCATGGTGGCGCTGACGTTCGCCGCGATCGGCGTGTTCTGCGTGTTCGCCGTGTT
This sequence comes from uncultured Alphaproteobacteria bacterium, assembly GCA_963786015.1. Taxonomy (GTDB): domain Bacteria; phylum Pseudomonadota; class Alphaproteobacteria; order Rhizobiales; family Xanthobacteraceae; genus Bradyrhizobium. Next base: position 247,383 of record CAWAXO010000005.1, read on the forward strand.
CTGGACCCTGCCGACCGCCTGGCTCTCCGGCACGGCCGCTGCCGGCGCCATCGCGCTGATCAACTCGATCGGCAATCTCGCAGGCTTCGGCGGGCCGTATTTGATCGGATGGATCAAGGATTCCACCGGCTCGACCGCCAACGGCCTGCTCGCGCTCGCCGTGCTGCCCTTGATCGGCGGCCTGCTGGTGTTTCTGGGCGGCCACGAAAGCAAGGTCGAATTCGCGAGCACGCCGGCGGAGTGAGGGGCCGTAGTCGATCCGCATCGGCAGCGCGCGTAGGGCGGGCCGAGCCCGGAATATCGCATCCCGAACTCTCGTCCACAACCGAGATCGTCATACCCGCGCATGCGGGTATCCAGTACGCCGCGGCCCATCCGTTCAAAAACGACCGTCTCTGGAATACTGGATCGCCGCGTCGGCCGGGCGACGACAACCGAGTTGGTGCGGCGGCGGCACATCACCCTTTTACCATCACGAAATCATGATGACTGACGATTATTGACTTTTATCAGTGAATAATAAACATTCCTCCATAGTCACAGCGGAGGAGTGCCCGATGTTGGTCCGGTTGATTTTAACGAGTTATTCCAAGCTTTTAGCGGGCGCTGCGCTGGCATGTTCTGGCGGTTGCGCTCGCCGGTTGCAACGAGCAGGTCGCGGAGAAGCCAGCCCCCACGCGGCCGGTTCTGGTTGCAACCGCCCATTATGAGCGGGCGACGCCCGAGCGCAGCTTTGTCGGCACCGTCCGTCCCCGGATCGAGAGCGACATGGGCTTCCGCGTGCCGGGCAAGGTCGCCAAGCGCCTGGTCGAGGTCGGCCAGACCGTCGATGTCGGCCAGCCGCTCGCGACCCTCGACGAGGTCGATCTCAAGCTGCAGGCCGAGCAGGCAACCGCCGAGCTCAGCGCCGCGACCGGCGTGCTGGCGCAGGCCGCCGCCGCCGAGCAGCGCGCCAAGGACCTTCGCGCCAAGGGATGGGCCACCGACGCGCAGATGGACCAGGCGCGAGCGTCGGCGGACGAGGCCCGCGCGCGGCTCAATCGCGCCGAGCGCTCGGTCGATCTGACCAAGAACTCTCTATCTTATGCGACGCTCGAGGCGGATGCGCGCGGCGTCGTCACCGCGACGCTGATCGAGCCGGGCCAGGTGGTTGCCGCGGGCCAGACTTCGATCCGCGTCGCGCGCTTTTCCGAGAAGGAAGCCGTCGTCGCCATTCCCGAAACGCTGGTCGGCCGCGCCAAGACCGGCTCCGCATCCGTGACGCTGTGGTCGGAGCCCGGCAGGAAATACGCGGCCAAGCTGCGCGAGATCTCGCCGAGCGCCGATCCCGCGACCCGCACCTATCTCGCGAAATTCTCGCTGCCCGGAGCCGGTGACGCCGTCTCGCTCGGCATGACCGCGACGCTGACGCTGTGCGACACCGCCAGCGAACGCGTCGCAAGGCTGCCGCTGTCGGCGCTGTTCAACGAGGGTGACAAGCCGTCCTTCTATGTCGTCGACGACAAGGGCGAGATCACGCTGAAGCCGGTGAAGGTGAAGTCCTACGAAAGCGGCGACGTCGTCATCACCGGCGGCATCGAGGAGGGAGAGAAGGTCATCGCCCTCGGCGTGCAGAAGCTCGACCCGAGCCAGAAGGTGCGCGTGGTTTCCGCGCTGTCGTTCTAACCGGCGTCGTTCCGGGGCGGCTCGAAGAGCCGAGCCCGGAACCTCGAGATTCCGGGCTCGATGCTTCGCATCGCCTCGGAATGACAAGAGAGAGAAACAAGCGTTTCCCGTCATTGCGAGGAGCGCGAGCTGGAAGCCCTCCAGCCCATCCGCAACCCTGGTCTGGATTGCTTCAGCTCGCAATGACGGGTCCCTAAAGCAACGGCTTGAACTGAAGTCAGATCTTCGGAGAGTGTCATGAAGCGCTTCAATCTCTCGGCCTGGGCTGTCAGCCATCCCGCGCTGGTGCTGTTTCTGATCGTGGCGCTCGGCGTCGCGGGCTTCTTCTCCTATCAGAAGCTCGGCCGCGCGGAAGATCCGTTCTTCACAGTGAAAGTGGTCAACGTCTCGGCGATCTGGCCCGGCGCCACCGCCAACGAGATGCAGACCCAGGTCGCCGACCCCATCGAGAAGAAGCTGCAGGAACTGCCGGGCTTCGAGAAGGTGCAGACCTATTCCAAGCCGTCCTTCACCGCGATGCAGGTCACCTTCAAGGATTCGACCTCGCCAAAGGACGTGCCCTACCTGTTCTATCTCCTGCGCAAGAAGATCGCGGACGTTCAGGGCCAGTTGCCGGCCGGGCTGCTCGGGCCCGTCGTCAATGACGAGTTCTCCGATGTCGATTCGATCCTCTATATGATGACCGGCGAGGGCGCCGACTACGCGCAGCTCAAGAAGGTTGCCGAAGGCCTGCGCCAGCGGCTCCTGAAGGTGCCGGGCGTGACCAAGGTCGACCTCTACGGCACCCAGGACGAGCGCATCTATGTCGAGTTCAGCCACGCCAAGCTCGCGACCCTCGGCATCACGCCGCAGGCGCTGTTCGACTCGCTCGCCAAGCAGAACAATGTGACGCCGGCCGGCACGGTCGAGACCTCCGCGCAGCGCGTGCCGCTGCGCGTCACCGGCGCGCTCGACGGCGCCAAGGCGGTTGCTGAAACCCCCGTGGAGAGCAACGGCCGGGTGTTCCGGCTCGGCGATATCGCGACCGTCACCCATGGCTATGTCGATCCGCCGAGCTTCGTCGTGCGCCAGGAGGGCAAGCCCGCGCTCGGCATCGGCGTCGTCACCGCCAAGGGCGCCAACATTCTGGAGCTCGGCAAGGACGTCGCGGCTGCGACCGACGAGTTCATGAAGGCGGTGCCGCAGGGCGTCGATATCAAGCTGATCGCCGATCAGCCGAAGGTGGTCGAGCACGCGGTCGGCGAGTTCGTGCACTCCTTCATCGAGGCGCTCGTCATCGTGCTGTTCGTCTCGTTCCTGGCGCTCGGCTGGCGCACCGGCATCGTGGTGGCGCTTTCCGTGCCGCTGGTGCTGTCGATCGTGTTCATCGTCATGAACGCGATGTCGCTCGACCTGCATCGCATCACGCTCGGCGCCTTGATCATCGCGCTCGGCCTTCTGGTCGACGACGCCATCATCGCGGTCGAGATGATGGTGGTGAAGATGGAGCAGGGCTGGGACCGCATGAAGGCGGCGTCCTTTGCCTGGGAATCCACCGCGTTTCCGATGCTGACCGGCACGCTGGTCACCGCGGCGGGCTTCCTGCCGATCGGCTTCGCCAATTCCGCGGTCGGCGAATATGCCGGCGGCATCTTCTGGATCGTGGCGATCGCGCTGGTGGCCTCGTGGTTCGTGGCGGTGATCTTCACGCCCTATATCGGCGTCAAGCTGCTGCCGAACGTCAAGGTGCATCAAAATCACGATCCGCACGCGATCTATGAGACCCGCGTCTATCGCTCACTGCGTCGTGTGATCCAATGGACCGTCAATCACCGTGTCAAGACCGTGCTGGCGACGGTCGGCATCTTCGTCGCCTCGATCCTGGCGTTCGGCCATGTCCAGCAGCAGTTCTTCCCGCTGTCCGAGCGGCCCGAACTGTTCCTGCAACTGCGCCTGCCGGAAGGCACCGCCTTCAACGTGACCGAAAAGTCGGTCGAGAAGGCCGAGACGCTGCTCAAGGGCGACAAGGATATCGCGACCTACACCGCCTATGTCGGGCAGGGCTCGCCGCGCTTCTGGCTCGGCCTCAACCCGCAACTGCCGAACGAGGCCTTCGCCGAGATCGTGATCGTCGCCAAGGACGTCGAGGCGCGCGAGCGGATCAAGGCGAAAATCGAGAACGCGGTCGCGGACGGCGCGCTGACGGAGGCGCGCGTGCGCGTCGACCGCTTCAATTTCGGTCCGCCGGTCGGTTTCCCCGTGCAGTTTCGCGTCATCGGTCCCGACACCGGGAAGGTGCGCGAGATCGCCTACAAGGTGCGCGACATCATGAAGGAGAACCCGAACGTCAAGGAGCCGCAGCTCGACTGGAATGAGCAGTCGCCCTACCTGAAGCTCGTCGTCGATCAGGACCGCGCCCGCGCGCTCGGCCTGACCCCGCAGGACGTTTCGCAGGCGCTCGCAATGCTGATCTCGGGCGCGCAGGTCACCACCATCCGCGACGGCATCGAGAAGGTCGGCGTGATCGCCCGCGCGGTCCCGTCCGAGCGGCTCGACCTCGCCCGTGTCGGTGATCTCACGGTCACCTCACGGAATGGTGTCGCGGTGCCGCTGCAGCAGATCGCGAAAATCGAGTATTCCCATGAGGAACCAATTCTCTGGCGGCGCAATCGCGACATGGCGATCACGGTGCGCTCCGATGTTAACGATGGTGTGCAGGCGCCCGATGTCACGAACCAGATCTGGCCGAAGCTCAAGGACATCCGCGACCATCTCGAGCCGGCCTACCGGATCGAGGCGGGCGGCGCGTTCGAGGAATCGGCGAAGGGCAACACCTCCATCTTCGTGCTGTTTCCGCTGATGGTCATCGTGATGCTGACATTGCTGATGATCCAGTTGCAGAACTTCTCGCGGCTCATCCTGGTGTTCCTGACGGCGCCGCTCGGTATCGTCGGCGCCTCGCTGGGCTTGAACGTCGCCAACCAACCGTTTGGTTTCGTGGCGCTGCTCGGCCTGATCGCGCTCGCCGGCATGATCATGCGCAACGCGGTGATCCTGGTCGACCAGATCGAGACCGATGTCGCCCATGGCCTGACGCGGCGGGAGGCGATCGTGGAAGCGACCGTCCGCCGCGCCCGCCCGGTGATCCTGACCGCGCTCGCCGCGATCCTCGCTATGATCCCGCTGTCGCGCTCGGCCTTCTGGGGCCCGATGGCGATCACGATCATGGGCGGATTGTTTGTTGCAACCTTCCTGACCTTGCTGTACTTGCCGGGCCTCTACGCCCTTTGGTTCCGCAAGAGCCTAGATGAGAGCGGTCCGGCCGAGCACGTTGATCTTGCGCCGCAGCATCATGATCAATCCGAGCGTGCATTTCCGCTTGCCGAAGCTGCTGAATAATTGGAAAGATTGGGCACACGCCGATGACGCTGATTTCGGAACATATCGAGCCGGACACCCGCGAGCGGATCCTCGTGGTGGCGGAGCGCCTGTTTCGCCAGATCGGCTATCAGAAGACGACCGTCGCCGACATCGCCAAGGAATTGAGGATGTCTCCGGCGAATGTGTATCGCTTCTTCGATTCGAAGAAGGCGATCCACGAAGGCGTCTGCCGTAGCCTGATGGGCGAGGTCGAGATCGAGGCGCAGCGGATCGCGGCGATGCCGGGGTCCGGCGGCGGACCGCCTGCGCGAGACTGATGAAGACGATCCACCGCATGAACTCGGAGCGCTATGTCGGCGATTCCAAGCTGCATGAGATGGTCGAGATCGCGATGCAGGAGAGCTGGGACGTCTGCGTCGCCCATATGGAGCTGATCACGCAAGATCATCGGCAGCGTGATCGCGCAGGGCGCCGCAGTCCGGCGAGTTCGAGGTGGCCGATCTGCAGCTGGCGGCGATGTGCGCCTGCACCGCCATGATGCGCTTCTTCCATCCCCAGATGATCGCGCAATGCGCCACCAAGCCAGGCCCGTCGATCGACCAGATGATCGATTTTGTGCTTGCCGGCCTCGCGCCCCGCGCTGCAAAATAAGTTTCAGTTGTAATTGTCTACGTCCGTCGATGGCGGGTGTCGCCGTCGTACCCCGTCATTCCGGGGCGATGCGCAGCATCGAGCCCGGAATTCTCGAGCGAATTCCGGGTCTGGTCCTTCGGACCATCCCGGAATGACGGTGGTCGGCTGTGGCCAACATCTCGAAACAGAAAGACATCGGCGTGACCGAAGAAAACCTGCACTTTTACGAACCCAAGAACGGCCACGGCCTCAAGCACGATCCCTTCAACGCCATCGTCGCCCCACGGCCGATCGGCTGGATCTCCTCGCGCGATGCCAAGGGCAACATCAACCTGGCGCCCTACAGCTTCTTCAACGGCTTCTGCTACGTGCCGCCGATCATCGGCTTTTCCTCGACCTCGTGGAAGGACACCGTCACCAATGTGCAGGAGAGCGGCGAGTTCGTCTGGAATCTCGCGACCATGGATCTGGCGAAGCAGATGAACGCGACGGCGGCCCATGTCGCCCACGATGTCAGCGAGTTCAAGATCGCAGGCCTGACCGCCGCGCCCTGCAAGCTCGTCAACGTGCCACGCGTCGCCGAGAGCCCGGTCGCCTTCGAATGCAAGCTGACGCAGATCATTCAGTTGCAGGGCGCCGATGGCAAGAAGGCGCAGGCCTGGCTGACGCTCGGCGAGGTCGTCGCCGTGCACATCGACAAGGCCATGATCAAGGACGGCGTCTACCAGACCGGTCTCGCCCGTCCGATCGTCCGCGCCGGCCGCCGCGGCGACTATTTCGAGATCAAGCCTGAAAACATGTTCGAGATGGTCCGGCCGGATTAACTCCGGTCCCTATCCCAAATTCGATGGCTCTCCCTCTTCCCGGTCTTACGGAGAGAGGGTCGGGGTGAGGGGCTCTCTCCGCGCATTCGATGCGAGTGGGCAGACCTGTACCCCCTCACTCGGATTGCATCTGACGATGCAATCCGACCTCTCCCCGCAAGCAGGGCGAGGTAAACGCGCGGCTAACCCGGCATAGCGGCCAAGCCCGGAACGGAATTGGCAATCCTTCGTTATCGTTCCCGAGCAATTTCGCCTCACTTTCGATGTGAAGTGTCAAGCGATCCTTCATCCTTTGCGCTAGATTTGGCTCGCGTTTTGGCCATTGCGACCGCGACCATCGCGCAACTGGCCACCCCCCTCCGAGGACACCGCCATGAGCTTTCGCCGTGACTTCATCACCAAGCCGATCTTCTCATGGGCGCGCGGCGTGCTGCCGCAGATGTCGGATACCGAGCGCGAGGCGCTGGAGGCCGGCGACGTCTGGTGGGACGCCGATCTCTTCACCGGCGATCCCGACTGGTCGAAGCTGCTCGCCTTCCCGCCGGCGACGCTGACGGACGAGGAGAAGGCCTTCCTGAAAGGCCCGGTCGACGCGCTCTGCGCGATGCTCGACGACTGGAAGATCAATTGGGAATGGCGCGACCTGCCGCCGGAGGTCTGGGACTTCGTCAAACGCGAGAAGTTCTTCGGCATGATCATTCCGAAGGAATTCGGCGGCCTCGGCTTCTCGCCCTATGCGCATTCCGAAGTCGTGCGCAAGATCTCGACCCGCTCGCTGACCGCCGCCGTCACCGTGATGGTGCCCAATTCGCTCGGGCCCGGTGAACTCCTGATGCGCTTCGGCACCAAGGAGCAGCAGGAGAGATGGCTGCCGCGGCTTGCCGATGGCCGCGACATTCCCTGCTTCGGCCTGACCAGCCCGGAAGCAGGCTCCGACGCCGCCTCGATGGTCGACAGCGGCATCATCTGCAAGGGCAATTTCGAGGGCCGCGAGGTGCTCGGCCTGAAGCTGAACTGGCACAAGCGCTACATCACGCTCGGTCCCGTCGCGACGCTGCTCGGTCTCGCCTTCAAGGCCTATGATCCCGATCATCTCGTGGGAGCACAGCAGGATCTCGGCATCACCGTCGCGCTGATCCCGACCAATCTTCCCGGTGTCGAGATCGGCCATCGCCATCTGCCGGCGATGCAGGTGTTCCAGAACGGCCCGAACTGGGGCCGCGATGTCTTCATTCCGCTCGACTACATCATCGGCGGCCAAGAGCGCATCGGCCAGGGCTGGAAGATGCTGATGACGGCGCTTGCCGCCGGCCGCGGCATCTCGCTGCCGTCGCTCTCGGCGGCCGGCGCGGCCTTTGCCGCGCGCACCACCGGCGCCTATGCCCGCATCCGCGAGCAGTTCGGCATCTCCATCGGCAAGTTCGAAGGCATCGAGGAGCCGCTCGCCCGCATCGCCGGCACCGCCTATCTGCTCGACGCCGCGCGGCGGCTGACCTGCGCGGCGCTGAATGCGGGGCATCATCCCGCGGTCATCTCCGGCATCATGAAGCTGCAGGCGACCGAGCGGATGCGGATCGCGATCGACGACGCCATGGACATCCATGGCGGCAAGGCCGTGATCGACGGCCCGCAGAACTATCTCGGCAGCCTCTATCGCTCGGTGCCGGTCGGCATCACGGTCGAGGGCGCCAATATCCTCACCCGCAATCTCATCGTGTTCGGGCAGGGCGCGATCCGCGCGCATCCCTATCTGCTCGACGAGATGAATGCGCTCGGCGAGGCCGATCGCGCCAAGGGGCTGGACGCCTTCGACAAGGCGTTCTGGAAGCATGTCGGCCACAGCTTCGCGACGCTGTTCCGCGCCTGCGGCCGAAGCTGGACCTTCGGCGCCTTCGCGCCGGCGCCGGACGCGGGCGACGCGACCCGTTCTATCGCCAGCTTTCGCGCTATTCGTCCGCCTTTGCGCTCTGCGCCGACATGGCGCTGCTGACGCTCGGCGGCGCGCTGAAGCGCAAGGAGATGCTGTCCGCGCGGTTCGGCGACATTCTCTCCGAGCTTTATCTGCTGTCCGCCGCGCTCAAGCGCTGGGAGGAGGAGGGACGGCAGACGGCGGATTTCGCCGCGCTCGAATGGTGCATGGCGACGCGGCTTCAAGACCATCGAGAACCGCTTGGCCGAAATCTGCGCCAATCTGCCGAACCGCTTTGTCGGCGTGCTGCTGAAATTCGTCGTGCAGCCGTTCGGCGCGCGCGTGCTCGGGCCGTCCGACCGCGCTCGTGCACCGATGCGCGCAGCTCGTGCTGGAGCCGTCCGCGGCGCGCGACCGCCTGACGGCGGACCTTGCGCATGTCGATGACGACCGCGGCTTCGCCCGGCTGGAAAAGGCGTTCCTTCTGGTCACAGGCAGCGACGACGTCGCGAAGAAGCTGCGCGCCGCGCGCCTGCATGACTGGCAGGAGGCGGTGAAGAAGGGCGTCATCACCGCAGAGCGAGGGCGAGCGCATCGCCGCCGCGCGCGAGGCGGTTGCCAAGGTGATCGAGGTCGACGATTTCGCGCCGGAGGCGCTGTCGCCGATTTACAAGAAATCCGCCGACGTGCATCAGTTCTTCCAGGAACTGGGTGAGCAGAGGGCAGCAAGCTGATGGCGCGACCGGTATTCATCATCGACGGCAGCCGGACGCCGTTCCTCAAGGCACGCTCCGGTCCCGGGCCGTTCACGCCGGTCGATCTCGCCGTGCAATGCGGCCGGCCGCTGCTGGCGCGGCAGCCGTTCGCGCCGACTGCGTTCGATCAGGTGATCCTCGGCTGCGTCAACGTGATCGCCGACGAGATGAACCCGGCGCGCGTCGCGGCGCTGCGGCTCGGCATGGGCGAGGCCATGGTCGCCTTCACCGTGCAGATCAATTGCGGCTCCGGCATGCAGTCGATCGACACCGGCTATCGCTACATCCGCGAAGGCTCCGCGGAGATGATCCTCGCCGGCGGCACGGAGGCGCTGAGCTACGCGCCGCTGGTCTGGCCGCAACGGCGGCGTGCGCTGGTTCGCAGGCCTTGCGACCGCGAAGGGCCTTGGCGCGAAGATCATGGCCGCGCTGAAGCTGCGGCCGAGCTATCTCAAGCCGATCATCGGCCTCGAACGCGGGCTGACCGATCCGATCACCGAGCTGAACATGGGCCAGACCGCCGAGGTCGTCGGCCATCTCTTCGGCATCACCCGCGCGCAGTCGGACGCCTATGCCGTCGAAAGCCACCGGCGGCTGTCGCAGCGCGCAGTCGGAAGGCTGGCTGAAGGGCGAGGTCGAGACCGCGTTCGCGCGCGACGGCAAGTTCTACGATCACGACGACGGCGTGCGGCCGGATTCGACGCCGGAGACGCTGGGCAAGCTGCGGCCGGTGTTCGAGCGGCCCTGGGGCCAGGTCACCGCCGGCAATTCCTCGCAGATCACCGACGGCGCGTCCTGGGTGATCCTCGCCTCCGAAGAGGCGGTCGCAAAGCACGGCCTGACGCCGAAGGCGGTCATCCTCGACAGCCAGTGGTCGGCGCTCGATCCCTCCATCATGGGGCTCGGTCCGGTGCTGTCGGCGACCGCGCTTCTCAAGCGCAACAATCTCTCGCTGCAGGATGTCGAGACCTGGGAATTGAACGAGGCCTTCGCCACGCAGGTGCTCGGCTGTCTCGCCGCCTGGAAGGACGAAAAATTCTGCCGCGAGATCCTGGGCCTCGACGGCGCCGCCGGCGAGATCGATCCGGCGAAGCTCAATGTCGATGGCGGCGCGATCAGCCTCGGCCATCCCGTCGGCACCTCCGGCAACCGCATCGTGCTGCATCTCGTCAACGCGATGAAGCGGCTCGGCACGCGGCGCGGCATCGCCACCGAATGCATCGGCGGCGGGCTGGGCGGCGCCATGTTGATCGAGGCGGTGTGATCATGGACTCGAGGATCATGGACGTGCTCGGCGACCGCGTGCTCGAACTCGGACCGGCGCCGGAGGCGACGCGCCCTACAGGAATTTCAAGCTGACGCGCGATGCCGACGGCATCGCCTGGCTGCTGTTCGACCGCGACGGCGCGAGCGCCAACACGCTGTCGGCCGACGTGATGGAGGAGTTCGATGCCGTGCTCGCGGCGCTGGAAAGCCAGCGCCCGACCGGCCTCGTCATCCGCTCGGCGAAAACCATCCGGCTTCATCGCCGGCGCCGACGTCAATGAATTCCGCGGCGCCAGCGACGCGAGCATGGTCGAAGCCGCGATCGGCCGCGCCCATGCGGTGATCGACCGGCTGGAAGCGCTGCGCGTGCCGAGCGTCGCCGTGATCCACGGCTTCTGCCTCGGCGGCGGGCTCGAGGTCGCGCTGGCCTGCCAGATCGCGGATCGCGATCGATGGCGCGCGCTTCGGCTTTCCCGAGGTGATGCTCGGCCTGCATCCGGGCCTCGGCGGCACCGCGCGCTTCACGCGTCTGGTCAATCCGATCCAGGCGATGACGCTTGATGCTGACCGGCCGCACCATCGACGCGCGCCGCGCCAAGTCGCTCGGCCTCGTCGATGCGGTGACGCAGGAGCGGCACGTCAGGAATGCGGTGAAGGACGCCGTGTTCGGCCGCCTGCAAGCGCGCGCAGCCGGGCTTCCTGAACACGGCTGCTCAATTCCGGCCCGGCGCGCGGCTTGCTCGCCTCGCGCATGCGCCGCGAGGCCGAGAAGGCCGCGCCGCACGCAGCATTATCCCGCGCCTTACGCGCTGATCGATCTCTGGGAGAAGCATGGCGGCGACAAGATCGCGATGCTGACCGCCGAGCGCGTGTCGTTCGCCCGGCTGATGGTGACGCCGACCGCGCAGAACCTGATCCGCGTGTTCTTCCTGCGCGAGCAGATGAAGAAGCTCGCCGGGACCGGCAACAAGGTCGCGCATGTCCACGTCATCGGCGCCGGCGCGATGGGCGGCGACATCGCCGCCTGGTGCGCCAATCAGGGCCTGCGCGTCACGCTCGCCGACATGAAGCCGGAGCCGATCGCAGGCGCGATGAAGCGCGCCGCCGATCTCTTCGGCAAGATCATCCGCAAGCCGACCGAGGTGCGCGACGCGCTCGATCGCCTGATGCCGGACATGGACGGCGAGGGCGTCCGCAACGCCGATCTCATCATCGAGGCGGTGCCGGAAAAGCTCGAGCTGAAGCAGAAGGTCTATGCCGGCCTCGAGCCGAAGATGAAGCCGGGCGCGATCCTCGCGACCAACACGTCGAGCATTCCGCTGCAGGATCTGCGCACCACGCTTGCAGAGGCCCGAGCGGCTGCTCGGCTTGCACTTCTTCAACCCGGTGTCGCGGCTGCAGCTCGTCGAGGTCGTCAGCCATGACGGCAACGATGCGGAGCTTCTGAAGCAGGCGCTCGCCTTCGTCGGCGCCATCGACCGGCTGCCGCTGCCGGTCAAGAGCTCGCCGGGCTTCCTCGTCAACCGCGCGCTGACGCCCTACATGCTGGAGGCGATGGTGATGCTGGACGAGAAGATCGACCAGCGCGTCATCGACGCGGCGGCGAAGAAGTTCGGCATGCCGATGGGGCCGATCGAGCTGGCCGACCAGGTCGGGCTCGACATCTGCCTCGATGTCGGCGACATGCTGCGCTCGAAATTCGGCGACGCGCTGCCGCCGACGCCGGCCTGGCTGCGCGACAAGGTCGAGCAAGGGCGAGCTCGGCCGCAAGACCGGCAAGGGCTTTTACGTCTGGAAGGACGGCAAGGCCGACAGACGATGGCGTCGCCATCGGCGGTCGCAGCCGACCGACGAGATGATCGACCGGCTGATCCTGCCGATGTCGAATGTCTGCGTCGCGTGCCTGCGCGAGGGCATCGTCGACAATGCCGACGTGGTCGACGGCGCGATGATCTTCGGCACCGGCTACGCGCCGTTCCGCGGCGGTCCGCTCAATTATGCGCGAACGCGCGGCGTCGAAAATGTGACTTCGACCATGCGCACACTTGCGCAAAAATTCGGCGATCGATTCGCACCTGATGCGGGCTGGGAGAGCTTCAAGTGAATGAGACGTCGTTGCATGCGCCGCTCGGTACGGACACCGGGCCGAAGGGCGATCTCTGCATCCGTACATTGGCGATGCCGGCCGACACCAACCAGAACGGCGACATCTTTGGCGGCTGGCTGTTGAGCCAGATGGACGTCGGCGGCGGCGTGTTCGCGGCGAAGGTCGCGAAATCGCGCACCGTGACGGTCGCGATCGAGGCGATGAATTTCCGCAAAGCCGTCTATGTCGGCGACCTCGTCTCCGTCCACGCCAATCTGGTGCGCGTCGGCCGCACCTCGATGACGGTCCACCTTGAAGCCTGGGTGCTGCGGCGCAAGGAGAGCCAGCCGATCCTCGTCACCGACGGCAATTTCACCTACGTCTCGATCGACGACAACGGCCGCCCCCAAGTGATCCGACAGGACACGCCAATCGCGACATAAAGGCGCGTCGTTTTGGAGGTTTTTTGTAGGGTGGGCAAAGCGACAGCGTGCCCACCATCGATCCGCGGACGCCGAAAGACGGTGGGCACGCTCCGCTTTGCCCACCCTACGTCGGCTCGATGGCTCGCTTGTGTCCGCAATGACGACAGGATGGTGTAAGCGCTGTGTCAGATTGCGGCAACGACGTTCGCACGCACATTACAAACGTTCTAGCCAGGAACCTTTGGGCACGGCCGCCGTTGTCGGCGCGGACTAACTCAGAGACTTGGCTCTGAGACCCCGCTCAGAGACTTGGCAATGTCGGACAACTTCATCATCGAAATCAGCTCGCAGACGGCAGGCATCGTCGTGCGTAACCCGGACGGTTACCGGTTCTTTTCGGCGTCGCATCGTTTCGATGCGCTGGAAGGCCAACTGTTCCAGAGCGCCAACGAAGCCGAACGCGCCGCGCTCCGCATCGCCCATGGCCAGTTGAAGGTTGCCGCGTAGTCTCCGTCATTCCGGGGCGATGCGTCAGCATCGAACTATGGTGCGCAATTGCGCACCTGAGAATCTCGAGATTCCGGGTCTGGTCCTTCGGACCATCCCGGAATGACGATGTGGAAGGAGCGCGCCAATTCAACCGCGTCATTGCGAGGAGCGTTCGCGACGAAGCAATCCAGGAATGTCTCCACGGAGGAAAGAGCTGGATTGCTTCGCTTGCGCTCGCAATGACGGGGCAGCGACGGCTCCTGGGGGTTAACTCTAAGCCAAATCCGTACCACGGCGCCGCTCGCGACGATCGATATTCATCGTTTCCTCCGTTTCAGATTATGAAGGTAGTTTTGCAGTCACGCTCGCTTTTGTCGAGCATTCGCTTTGGCCCCGTCGAAGCCCATATGTGATGTGCGTCTGCGAAGTCTTGTGGTACGTCCAAAAATCTAGGTGAAATCTTTGCGGCGGCTCACTTCACAAAGATTGGATCGATGCGATGGAGTGCCACCGACAGGATCGCGAACGCTGGCGTCGACCGTGAGGTTGAAGTTCGTGCCGTTCGGATCAAACGGATCGCAATCGTCAACTGCCAGTTCATCGCAACCTTGCCACCAGCCATGCTCGCCCACGACGACGCGCTGATCGAGCTTTTCATTGAAGCGCGCACGGGCCCGCATTCCGCCGGCCGGGGTGCGCACATCAACCCAATCTCCGTTGCCGATTCCGCGTGCTGAGGCTGTCGCGGGATTTAGCTCGATCTCCGGATCCAATGCGCGCTTGCGCAGGCTCGGCAGTGCACGCTGCTGGGTCTGACAAAAAAGACTGGGTTTCGCGCACGTCAGGATCAGAGGGAAGGACGCAGCCAGGTCGGGGCGGGCGACTGGGCCTACCGGTGGTTCGACAAAATCCGGCATGGCGGAGTAGCCGTGATCAAGGAAGGTTTCCGACCAGAATTCCACTTTCCGGGACGGCGTCGGGAAACCGCGTGGGTTTCCGCTGTCGTCGCTTGCGGCATGCTTGATATGTCGCGTGGTCAGCGGTTTCCGTAGTCCGGCAGGTTGCGCCCGAAGCTGATCCAGGGTGATGCCGCTGGGCCCAAGCTGCTGCCGGTAAGCGGCATCGAGATCGCCATTCCAGAAATGCTCGCCAAGGCCGAGACGCGCGGCAAGGCCCAGGACGACATCGGTATCGGACCGTGCCTCGCCGGGTGGGGCGACGATCGCTTGCCTAAGCTGAATGTGCGATTGCGCTTCTGCGCTGATTTCGAAGCCGATCTTGAGAGATTCGCGTTCGAAGCAGGACGCCACAGGCAGCACGATATCGGCAAGCGCTGCTGTCGGCGTCATGAACAGATCGGCATGGGCGTAGAAATCGAGCGCGGCCAACGCCGCGCGTCCGCGCACGGGATCGCCGTGAGCGAGGAGCAGATTGGCGCCGAAGCCGATGAGTCCGCGGACGGCATAGGGCGCGTCTTCCAGAACAGCTCGGTAAAAGTCCTGAGGGGAGACGTGGTTCCAGCGTGCAGGTCCGAGCGGACGTTCGGCAAAACCGATTGCGGGAGCAAGCCGCTTTGCCGCAGGCAAGTTCTCTCCGGTGATCGACCCGGCCGGCACTGCGGGGAACAGCACGTTGCCGCCGGCCGCATCGAAGCTGCCGGTCAAAGCGTAGAGCATGGCCATCGCCCGCGCCGTCTCCGTGCTGTTGGCGTGATGCTCGTGCCCGCTCCAGGCATAGTAAGAGACCGGCCGGGCGTGCCAGATCGTGCGGGCAGCTTTCTCCAAATGGCCGGGAGGAATCCAGCAGGTCGCTTCAATGATTTCGGGCGAGTATTTTTTGCATAACGCTGCGTAGCGATCGAAGACGGGCCGGCAGGAGATTGGACCGTCCCTCGTTGCGACAGTGTATTCGCCTCGCAAGGCCAGAGGCTCGACGGCTGCCTCGTAGCGGCCAGCCGCCGGATCATAGCTGACCGTGCGGTTGGATCGTGAATCCCAGGCAACAAAATGTCCTGAGCCGCCGCCGGAAAGGAGGTCCTCCGCTTTGAGCAACCTGTTAGTATCGGAGCGCACCAAGAGAGGTCCGTTGCTCCACGCGCGGACGAACGCCTCGTCGTACCACCCGCGCTCGATCATGATGTTGGCGAGACCCAGCGCGAGCGCGCCGTCGGTTCCGGGCCGCACGCGCAGCCAGACATCGGCCTTGTTGGCCAGCCCGGCGTGGCGCGGATCGATCACGATCAACTTCATTCCGCGCTTCAGGCCTGCCACCGTCGCAGTGGCATGCGTAATGCGCGTAAACGAGGGATTATAGCCCCACAGAATAAGGCAGCCGGATTCGGCGATGTCTGCCATCGCGCCGCCACCGCTTCCGGTCGCAACACTACCGACGCCGAAGACGTAGCGCGTCGCGAAGCCGCGTCCCCAGCCGCACAGCTCGAGCGCCGAGACCATGTTCGGCGAGCCGAAAGCATTCATCAGTCTGACAATGAAGGCTGCGGAATCTGCGATGGCGGTCGTCGAAGGGGACGATTGACTGAATGCCACCGCTTCTGGTCCATGCTGCTCGGCGATGCGCCGCATGGCCGCGGCGATCTGGTCGAGGGCCGTATCCCAAGAAATTTCCTCCCATCCCGGATCGGAGTCGCCCTTCGGCCGTGTTCGACGCAGCGGCCGCTTCAGCCTGTCCTTGTGATACACCAGTTCGGGAGCCGCGCGGCCTTTGGCGCAAATTGCAGCACCTGTAGGATGCGTCGGATCGGGGTCCAGACGCGTGAATTGACCATCCGTCACTGTCGCGATCGTTCCGCAGCGTGCGATGCAAAGACTGCAGTATCCTTTCACCTGATATACGTTTGGGGCCTCTGCTGACATGCGCAAACTCCCTCGTAGCAACGGGTATTGCGTGTGGCGGGATCATGCCTGCCGCACCGAGCCGATTGCTACGTTAACAACAAGCAGCCGCCATTAGTTAACTACGCCAGCATCTTTTTGACACGGTCGAAGTGGCCCGACCCTTCAAAACATCTCAAATTTTCGAGCGGCATCGTTGACCCCGCGCCGGAACCGCCGCACCATGTGGCCATGGCCGTCCTGTCGCTCCGCCAGAACGAAATCCTCAACATCGCCCGCGCCTCCGGCCGGGTGATGGTGGAGGATCTCGCGCGCCGGTTCGAGGTGTCGGCGCAGACCATCCGGAAAGATCTCAACGATCTCTGCGAGCAGCGCTCGCTGACCCGCATCCACGGCGGCGCGATCATCGCGTCCGGCGTGGAAAACCTCGCCTATGAGGCGCGCCGCTTCGTGGCGGCGGAGGAGAAGAAGGCGATCGGCGCGGCGGCCGCGGCGAAGATCCCGAACGGCTGCTCGCTTTTCATCAATATCGGCACCACGACGGAGGAGGTGGCGAGCGCGCTGACCTCGCACGAGGACCTGCTCGTCATCACCAACAACCTCAATGTCGCGATGCTGCTCTACCGCCATCCGCGCATCGAGGTGATCGTGGCGGGCGGCACGGTGCGCCGCGCCGACGGCGCCGTGGTCGGCTCGACCGCGACGCAACTGATCGGCCAGTTCAAGGTCGACTACGCCATCATCGGCGCGTCCGCGATCGACGAAGAGGGCGCCTTGCTCGATTTCGACTATCGCGAGGTGCAGGTGGCGCAGGCGATCATCGCCAACGCGCGCAGCGTCATGCTGGTCGCCGATTCCACCAAGCTGCATCGCAGCGCCGCGGTCCGCATCGCCCATCTCAGCCAGATCCAGACCTTCGTCACCGACGCCCCGCTGCCGGCCGGCCTCGCCAACATCTGCCACTCCCGCGGCATCGAGGTGATCGAAGCGATGCCGAAGGGCGAGGGGGATGGCGAGGAGGCGGATACGGACTCCGCGCCCGTGCCGTTGCGCAGGGTGTAGCGCAAGTTCGGCCTCATGGGTTCGAGACGCGCGGCTTTGCCGCGCTCCTCACCATGAGGGTCTAGGATCTCGCCGCGAAGAAGTCCTCATCCTGAGGAGCCCGCCATAGGCGGGCGTCTCGAAGGATGGGCCGCACGGAAGGTGCAAGCCATCTCATCCCCAAGTCCAATCCCCACGGTTCCCTGTTTTCGTTTGCTTTCGTTTTGGTTTGTGATTAGACCAAAAGCGAAAGTAAAATCGCCGCCTTCGAAAGGCGAGCGCCGGGGAAGCGTCTCTTGGATCGGATTTTTGACCTCGCGATCATTGGCGGCGGCGTCAACGGCTGCGGCATCGCGCGTGACGCGGCCGGGCGGGGCAATACGGTTTTCCTGTGTGAAATGAATGATTTGGCGAGCGGGACGTCGTCCTGGTCGACCAAGCTCGTGCATGGCGGGTTGCGCTATCTCGAATATTACGAGTTCCGCCTGGTCCGCGAGGCGCTGATCGAGCGCGAAGTCCTCTGGCAGATCGCGCCGCACATCATCCGCCCCCTGCGTTTCGTTTTGCCGCACCATGCGGGGCTGCGCCCGGCCTGGCTGCTGCGGCTCGGCCTGTTCCTCTACGACCATATCGGCGGGCGCAACCTGCTGCCGCCGACCCGCTCGGTCGATCTCACGCAGCGATGTGGTCGGCCATCCGCTGATCCCGAACCGCTACACCCGCGGTTTCGAATATTCCGACTGCTTCGTCGACGATGCGCGCCTCGTCGTGCTGACCGCGCGCGATGCGGCCGATCGCGGCGCCGAGATCCGCACGCGCACCCGCGCCACCGAGATCCGTCAGGTCGATGGCATCTGGCAGGTGACGGTCGAAAATACCGTCACGCATGAACCTGCGACCATTCGCGCCCGTGTGCTGGTCAATGCCGGCGGTCCCTGGGTGGAGGATGTGCTGGCCTCCGGCGCGGGCGTCAACGCGCGCGCCAAGGTGCGGCTGGTGCAGGGCTCGCACATCGTCGTGCGCAAGCTCTATGAGCATGATCGCGCCTACATGTTCCAGAACGCCGACGGCCGCATCATCTTCGTCATTCCCTATCAGGACGACTTCACGCTGATCGGCACCACCGACCGCGACTATCACGGCGATCCCGCCAAGGTGAAAGCCTCGACGGAAGAGATCAAATATCTCTGCGACGCGGCCAGCGAATATCTGGCCAAGCCCGTGACTCCCGACGAGGTGGTCTGGACCTATTCCGGCGTGCGTCCGCTGTATGACGATGGCGCGAGCGAAGCGAAAGCCGCAACGCGCGACTATGTGTTCGAGCTCGACACGCCCGGCGGCGCGCCACTGCTTTCGATCTATGGCGGCAAGATCACGACCTATCGCCGGCTCGCCGAGGAGGCGCTGGAGCGGCTTTCGCCTCATTTGCGCAGCGCCAAGGCGCGCGAGGGCTGGACCGGAAAATCGCCGCTGCCCGGCGGCGATCTCGACGTCTCGGCGCTGCCCGCGCTGACCGCTGAATTGCGCCGCAACTATCCGTTCCTGACCGAGGAACACGCAAGCCGGCTCGCGCATGCCTACGGCACCCGCGCTTCGCGCCTGCTCGGCACTGCGAAGTCGCTGGCCGATCTCGGCCCGTCCTTCGGCGCCACCTTGACGGCGAGCGAGATCAAATACCTGATGGCGTCGGAATGGGCCATGACCGCGGAGGACATCGTGTGGCGGCGCTCGAAGCTCGGTTTGCGGCTGTCGGCCGATGAGGTCGCCGCGATCGATGCCTGGATCGCCGCGCAGCGAGTCCAGCCTGGAAGTCCCGTGCTGCAAGCGGGAGGCCGGTCGTGACCGTGACGCTGGAGCAAGTCACGCGCGTCGTCGATGGCGTTCCGACCATCCGCGACGTCTCGCTGACGCTGCAAAAGGGCACGCTCTCGGTGCTGCTCGGCCCGACGCTGTCGGGCAAGACCTCGATCATGCGGCTGCTCGCCGGCCTCGACAAGCCGGCCACCGGCCGCGTGCTGGTCGACGCGCGGGACGTCACCGGCGTCGACGTACGGCAGCGCTCGGTCGCGATGGTCTATCAGCAGTTCATCAATTATCCCTCGCTCACCGTCTATGAGAACATCGCCTCACCCCTGCGGGTGCAGGGCCGGCCGCGGGCGGAGATCGAGAAGCGCGTCGCGGAGGCGGCGAAGCTGTTGCGGCTGGAGCCTTATCTCACGCGCACGCCGCTGCAGCTCTCCGGCGGGCAGCAGCAGCGCACCGCGATCGCACGCGCCCTGGTGAAGGGCGCCGATCTGGTGCTGCTCGACGAGCCGCTCGCCAATCTCGATTACAAGCTGCGCGAGGAGCTGCGTGCCGAGCTGCCGCGCATCTTCGAGGCGTCCGGCGCGATCTTCGTCTATGCCACCACCGAGCCGTCGGAGGCCTTGCTGCTCGGTGGCCGCACCATCTGCATGTGGGAAGGGCAGGCGCTGCAGGTCGGAGAAACTCCCAAGGTCTACCGCCATCCCGATACCGTTCGCGTCGCGCAGGTGTTCTCCGATCCACCGCTCAACCTCGTCCGCATGGAGAAGCGCGACGGCAACGTGCAATATGCCGGCGGCGTGGTCGCGCCGGCGACGGGGCTCTATGCCGGGCTCGGCAATGGCGAATACCGCGTCGGCTTCCGTGCCCATCAATTGCAGCTCGCCAACGGCCAGCCCGGCCGCCACGTCTTTCCCGCGACCGTCACGGTGACCGAAATTACCGGCTCGGAAAGTTTCGTGCATCTGCATCGCGAGTCCGAAGACTGGGTGGCGGTGCTGCATGGCGTGCACGAATTCGAGCCCGGTGTCGTGCTCGATGCCGTGCTCGATCCCGACAATGTCTTCGTGTTCGAGACCGCGACCGGCCGTCTGGTCGCGGCTCCGGGCTCGGCGTGAGGGAGATGCCGCATGGCCCGCATTGACCTCGTCGATCTCGCGCATTCCTACACCGGCAACGACGCCGCGCCGGAAAGCTTTGCGCTGAAGCCCGTCACCATGACCTGGCGGCAGGGCGGCGCCTATGCGCTGCTGGGGCCATCCGGCTGCGGCAAGACCACGCTGCTCAATCTGATTTCCGGCATCGTCACGCCCTCGCGCGGCAAGATCCTGTTCGACGGCGCAGACATCACGCCGCTGTCAACGCAGAAGCGTAACATCGCGCAGGTGTTCCAGTTTCCGGTGATCTACGACACCATGTCGGTCGGGCAGAATCTCGCGTTTCCCGCTGAAGAACCGCGGCGTGCCGACGAAGGAGATCGACAAGCGCGTGGCCGAGATCGCGCATCTCCTCGACCTCACGCCCGATCTCAAGCGCAAGGCGACGCGGCTCACCGCCGACGCCAAGCAGAAGATTTCGCTCGGCCGCGGCCTCGTCCGCTCCGACGTCGCGGCCGTGCTGTTCGACGAGCCGCTGACCGTGATCGATCCCGAGCTGAAATGGCAGTTGCGCTCGAAGCTGAAGGCGCTGCATCGCGAGCTCGATCTCACGATGATCTATGTCACCCACGACCAGACCGAGGCGCTGACCTTCGCCGACACCGTCGTCGTCATGCATGACGGACGCGTGGTGCAGAGCGGCACGCCGGCCGAACTGTTCGAGAGGCCCGCGCACACCTTCGTCGGCTATTTCATCGGCTCGCCCGGCATGAACATCGTGCCCGCCGAGGTGAGGGGCCGCGAGGCGCGGATCGACGGCCACACCATCGCGCTCACGCGCAGCTACGATGCGCTGCCCGCGGGAAGCAAGATCGAAATCGGCGTACGTCCCGAATTCGTCGACGTCGAAGCGCCCGCGCCGGGGCTGCTCACGGCCAATATCGAGCGGATCGACGATCTCGGCCGCATCCGCTTCGCACACGTGCGCGTCGGCGACGCGAAGCTCGCCGCGCGCGTGCCGCCGGGCTTCGCCAATGGCGGCAACAGCGCCGGGCTGCGCTTCGATCCCGCCCATGTGCATGTCTACGCCGACAGCCGGCTCGTCGAGGGGGCCGCGTGATGGACAAGACGATCAACCAGAAAGCCTGGTTCCTGGTGCTGCCGGTTTTCCTGGTGGTGGCGTTCTCGGCGATCCTGCCGCTGATGACGGTCGTGAACTATTCGATGCAGGATACCTTCGGCAACAACCAGTTCTTCTGGAATGGCGTCGGCTGGTTCAAGGAGCTGCTCGATCCCTCGACCGATCTCGGCAGCCGCTTCTTTGCCTCGCTCTGGCGCAATCTGTTCTTCTCGGCGGTGATCCTCGCCATCCAGGTGCCGCTCGGCATCGTGGTCGCGCTGTCGATGCCGCGGCAGGGCTGGCAGGTCGCGGCCTGCCTCGTGATCCTGGCGCTGCCGCTGCTGATTCCCTGGAACGTGGTCGGCACCATCTGGCAGATTTTCGGCCGGCCCGACATCGGGCTATTGGGCTATACGCTCAACAGCATCGGCATCAACTACAATTACGTCTCCAACGAGTTCGACGCCTGGGCGACTGTGATCGTGATGGACGTCTGGCACTGGACGAGCCTCGTCGCGCTGCTGTGCTATGCCGGGCTGAAATCGATCCCCGATGCCTATTATCAGGCAGCGCAGATCGACGGCGCCTCGCGCTGGGCGGTGTTCACCGCGATCCAGTTGCCGAAGATGCATCGCGTGCTGCTGATCGCGGTGCTGCTGCGCTTCATGGACAGCTTCATGATCTACACCGAGCCGTTCGTCGTGACCGGCGGCGGGCCGGGCAACTCGACCACCTTCATATCGATCGAGCTCGTCAAGATCGCGCTCGGCCAGTTCGACCTCGGCAAGGCCGCGGCGCTGTCGCTGGTCTACAACCTCATCATCCTGATCGTGTGCTGGGTGTTCTACACCATCATGACCAATGCCGGAAGCCGAGCGTCAGCCAGCCAAGAAAGGGAGTCGCGTGATGCACTCGATCCCGGGCCGCCGCGTCATTCTCTCGCTGTTCCTGATCTTCCTGCTGTTGCCGATCTACTGGCTGGTCAACATGAGCTTCAAGACCAACGCCGAGATCGTCTCGACCATGACGCTGTGGCCGCACCAGCCGACGATTGCAAACTACAGGCAGATCTTCACCGACGAGAGCTGGTATTCCGGCTACATCAACTCGCTGAAATATGTGCTGATCAACACCGTGATCTCGATCTCGGTGGCGCTTCCCGCGGCGTACGCGTTCTCGCGCTACCGCTTCCTCGGCGACAAGCATCTGTTCTTCTGGCTGCTGTCGAACCGCATGGCGCCGGCCGCGGTCTATGCGCTGCCGTTCTTCAATCTCTATTCGGCGATCGGCCTGTTCGATACGCCCTGGGCCGTGGCGCTCGCGCACTGCATCTTCAACGTGCCGCTCGCGGTGTGGATCCTCGAAGGATTTGTCTCCTCGGTGCCGCGCGAGATCGACGAAACCGCCTTTCTCGACGGCTATTCCTTCCCGCGCTTCTTCGTGAAGATCCTGGTGCCGCTGATCGCAAGCGGCATCGGCGTCGCGGCGTTCTTCTGCTTCATGTTCTCCTGGGTCGAGCTGCTGCTCGCGCGCACGCTGACCTCGGTCGCCGCCAAGCCGATCTCGGCAGTGATGACCCGCACGGTCTCCGCCGCCGGCATGGACTGGGGCCTGCTCGCCGCCGCCGGCGTGCTGACCATCATTCCCGGCGTTCTCGTCATCTGGTTCGTCCGCAACTACATCGCGCGCGGCTTCGCGCTCGGTCGGGTGTAAGCGCATGACGCCGAAAAATGGATACCGGTTTTGGGACAACGTCATGGGCAAGGAGTAAGCCATGGAGAGCATCGCATGGATGGCCTGGACGCTGCCGACCGCGATCTTCTTCGTGCTGCTGGCGCTGACGCTCTCCGTCATGACCTGGCTCTCCGCCACCTATCCGGAAGCCGAGCGTGTCGGAGTATTGCGCATTCCGACGACGCGCGGCGACCGGCTGTTCGTCTCGCTGATCTTGGCGGCGGTCATCCACCTGTTGTGGATCGGACTCGTCGGCACCGACGGCATTGCCAAGCTTCCGGTCGGGGAAGAAGGATTTGAACTTTCGAGCCTCTGGCTCGCAACCGGAATTTCGTTCGTCATGGCCGTGATCATTTTCCGCACGGTCTAAAGGCGGGCGAAGAGAGCAGATCCGGGATCAACCCGGGCCTGAATTGTCTGTCGCACCAACGGAGGAACCAATATGCGACATCTTGAGAGGACGAGGGGACCTTCAAGGACCCGTAATTTGATGATGACGAGCGCGTTGGCGCTCATCGCCGCGTCGGCGGTGATCACCGCTCCCGCGCGCGCCGACGAAGCCGCCGCGAAGAAGTGGATCGACAGCGAGTTTCAGCCTTCGACGCTGTCGAAAGACGATCAGATGAAGGAGATGGAGTGGTTCATCAAGGCCGCTCAACCCTTCAAGGGCATGGAGATCAACGTCGTCTCCGAAACCCTCACGACGCACGAATACGAGTCGCGCACGCTTGCGAAGGCGTTCGAGGAGATCACCGGCATCAAGGTCAAGCACGACATCATCCAGGAAGGTGACGTCGTCGAGAAGATCCAGACCCAGATGCAGTCCGGCAAGAATGTCTATGACGGCTGGATCAACGATTCCGATTTCATCGGAACGCATTTCCGCTACGGCCAGGCCGTCGACCTGACGGAGTGGATGTCGGGCGAGGCCAAGGACGTCACCGACCCGATGCTCGACGTCAACGACTTCATCGGCAAGTCGTTCACGACGGCGCCGAACGGCCATCTCTACCAGCTCCCCGACCAGCAGTTCGCGAACCTCTATTGGTTCCGCTACGACTGGTTCACCAATCCGGACTACAAGGCCAAGTTCAAGGCCAAGTATGGCTACGATCTCGGCGTGCCCGTGAACTGGTCGGCCTATGAAGACATCGCCGATTTCTTCACCAATGACATCAAGGAGGTCAGCGGCGTCAAGGTCTATGGCCACATGGACTATGGCAAGAAGGATCCCTCGCTCGGCTGGCGCTTCACCGACGCCTGGCTGTCGATGGCCGGCAACGGCGACAAGGGCATCCCGAACGGCCTGCCGGTCGACGAATGGGGCATCCGCATGGAAGGTTGCCGCCCGGTCGGCTCGTCGGTCGAACGCGGCGGTGACGTCAATGGTCCCGCGTCGGTCTACTCGATCGTCAAATATCTCGACTGGCTGAAGAAGTATGCTCCGCCGCAGGCGCAAGGCATGACCTTCTCCGAGTCGGGTCCGGTGCCGTCGCAGGGCAACATCGCCCAGCAGATCTTCTGGTACACCGCCTTCACCGCCGACATGGTGAAGCCGGGTCTGGCCGTCATGAATACGGACGGCACGCCGAAATGGCGTATGGCGCCATCGCCGCATGGCTCCTACTGGAAGGACGGCATGAAGCTCGGCTACCAGGACGTCGGCTCCGCGACGCTTCTGAAGTCGACGCCGGTCGACCGCCGCAAGGCGGCCTGGCTCTATCTCCAGTTCATCGTCTCCAAGACGACGAGCCTGAAGAAGAGCCATGTCGGTCTCACCTTCATCCGCGAGTCCGATATCTGGGATAAGTCGTTCACCGAGCGTGCGCCGAAGCTCGGCGGCCTGATCGAGTTCTACCGCTCGCCCGCGCGCGTGCAGTGGACCCCGACCGGCAACAACGTGCCTGACTATCCGAAGCTCGCGCAGCTCTGGTGGCAGAACATCGGCGATGCGGCCTCGGGTGCGAAGACGCCGCAAGCGGCGATGGACTCGCTCGCGGCGGCCCAGGACTCGGTGCTGGAGCGTCTCGAGAAGTCGGGCGTGCAGGGTGCCTGCGGTCCGAAGCTCAACAAGAAGGAGACGGCCGATTACTGGTTCGACAAGTCGGCCAAGGACGGCAACATCGCGCCGCAGCGCAAGCTGGCGAACGAGAAGCCGAAGGGCGAGACCGTCGACTACGACACGCTGATCAAGTCGTGGCCGGCGACCCCGCCGAAGCGCGCTGAGGCGAAGTGAGCCTCACTGTCATCGTCCGCGAAGGCGGACGATCCAGTACGCCGCGGCGGTCGAGATGACGACCAACTCCCCGGAGTACTGGATGCCCCGCCTGCGCGGGGCATGACGAGCGGAGCAAAACGAGAGGCCGGGAGCAATCCCGGCCTTTTGCTTTCTCCGTTCGGTCGTCAATCTGAGCGTGCCAGAACTATTCCGGCACCGACCGTGCAAGTCCCTCATCCTGAGGAGCTTGTGTTCGCAAGCGTCTCGAAGGATGAGGCCGATGACGCGTCCATTCGGGCCTCATGGTTCGAGACGGCGCATGCGCGCCTCCTCACCATGAGGAGCCGAAGCAGGGAACGTGAGTCCAACATGCGCATGATCTTCCGCTGCGATCCCGCGCTGGAACGGCACCTGCCGCGGCCAATTCCGGCGCGCAGCGCGTTGCCCGACTGGCTGCGGCGGATGCCGTCGAAGGCGCATTCGGAGATCCATGGCCGCGAGATCCGCACCGTCAAGCAGTGCCCGCCCTTCGTCGATGCGATGGCCTATGGGGTCATGATCCTCTTGCCCTGCGATGTCACCGTCGATGGCGGCGCGTTCTCATGGCACTGGGACATCCCGGAGCCCGCGACATCGGGCCACGCGCGCGCGCCGCTGAGCTTTCATGTCGCAGCCCAGCTCGCCGGCGCGCCGTTCGCGCGCGGGCGACGCAGGCCGCGATCAAGTTCAACAGCTTCTGGACCATCGAATGCGATGAGGGCTGGTCGCTGTTTGCGACCCATCCGGTCAATCGCGACGACCTGCCGTTCCGCACGGTCTCGGGGCTCGTCGACGCCGACCGCTTCCATGACGGCGGCATCAATTTTCCGGCGGTCTGGACCGCGCCGGATTTTTCCGGCGTGCTGACGAAGGGCACGCCGGTCGCGCAATGCTTCGCGGTGCCGCGCGAGACGCCGCAGCTCGTGTTCGAGCCTTTCGATGTCGGCCCACGAAACAGCATACGCGAAAACGGTGGCGGAGGTGCTTGCCGCACCCAACGTCTATCGCAAGCGGTTTCGCGCGCGACGGGGCAAGCTAACCACCGAGTGAGCGCCGCAGCGCGTTCTCGTCGATCCACAGCCGGCCGTGCGATGCCGAGGTCAACGCCATCGCGATCGATCCGAACATTGTCGGGCGCAAGCGATAGGCCGCCGCATAGGCGCGCATCGCGGCGTCGAGATCGCCGCCGTCCTGCAACGCGGTGCCGAGATTGAGCGCGGCTTCGGCGAAATCCGGCTTGAGGTCGAGCGCCTTCCGGAACGCGGCCGCTGCTGCGGCATGATCGCGCAGGTCCTGGCGGGCAAGGCCGAGATCGAACCAGACGGAGGCGGGTGCGTCGCTCGCGGTAGCGCGTTCGAGATAGGTAGCGGCAAGCGCGGGCTCACCGTCCTCCCAGGCGAGCCGCCCGAGCCGCGCGGCGGCCTCATTGTGCTGGGGAATGACTTTCAGGATCGCCTGCCACGCCTCGCGCGCCTGCGTCTTGAACCCGGCCTGATCGAGCGTGCGGGCCTTCTCGAGGAATGCCTCGCGCTGCGGCGCGCGCGCGATGATGCGATCGAGATGCGCAAGCGCGGCATCGAAATCCTTCGCGGCGCGGCAGATGCGGGCGGCGAGAAGTTCTGCGGCGGCGTTGTCGGGACGTTTGGCGAGGCTGGCCGTGATGTGGGCGCGGGCGGCCTGCAAATCGTTGCCCGCAAACAGCACGGCGGCGAGCAGGTGGCTGAGCAAGGGATCGCCGGGTGCGCGCGCAAGTCCCTGCTCGCAGAGCCTGCGCGCCTCGTCCGCGCGGCCTGCGTTGAATGCAGCCGTCGCACGGCGCACGATATCCTCGGCATTTTCCTTCATGCCGTGGATTTTAGAGCAAAGTGCGCAACGGCGACCAATTGTCATTCCGGGCACGCCTTGGACAGCGTGTCCCGGAATGATGATGAGCGTGCCGCTACTCCGCCGCGTCGGCTTTCGCGAGCGTCGGATAGTCCGTATAGCCCTTGGCGTTGCCGCCATAGAACGTCGCCTTGTCCCACTCGTTGAGCGGTGCGCCGGCCTTCAGCCGTTCGACGAGGTCGGGGTTGGAGATGAACGGCTTGCCGAAGGCGATCAGGTCGGCCTCGTTCGCCGCGAGCGTCTTGGTCGCGAGCTCGAAGTCGTAGCCGTTGTTGGCCATGTAGGCGCCGGCGAAACGCTTGCGCAAGGATGCGTAGTCGAACGGCGCGATGTCGCGCGGACCACCGGTCGCGCCCTCGACGACATGGAGATAGACGAGCTTCAACGCGCTCAGCCCGTCGACGATATGATCGAACAGCGGCTGAGGATTGGAGTCGGAGATGTCGTTGGCCGGCGTCACCGGCGAGATGCGGATGCCGGTGCGGGCGGGGCCTGCTTCCGCCGCGACCACCTTGGCGACTTCGAGCATCAGCTTGGCACGGTTCTCGATCGATCCGCCGTAGGAGTCGGTGCGCTTGTTGGCGCCGTCCTTCGCGAACTGGTCGAGCAGATAGCCGTTGGCGCCATGGATCTCGACGCCGTCGAAGCCGGCTGCAAGCGCATTCGCCGTCGCGCGCTTGAAGTCGTCGATGATCCCCGGAATTTCAGACAGCTCCAGCGCGCGCGGCTCGGAAATGTCGGTGAAGGTGCCGCCCACGAAGGTCTTGCCCTTGGCACGCACCGCGGACGGCGCGACCGGCGCGCCGCCATTGGCCTGCAGCGTGGTGTGGGAGACGCGCCCGACATGCCAGATCTGGATGAAGATCCGGCCGCCCTTGGCATGTACGCGGTCGGTGACCTTGCGCCAGCCCGCGACCTGCTCTTTGGAATAGATGCCGGGCGTATCCTGGTAGCCCTGGCCCTGCTGCGACACCTGGCTCGCCTCGGTGACCAAGAGCCCGGCGGAAGCGCGCTGGCTGTAATAATCCGCCGCCAGCGGGCCCGGCACCATGCCGGGGGGCGTCGCGCGGTTCCGCGTCAACGGCGCCATCACCAGGCGGTTGGGCAGGGTGATC
Organism: uncultured Alphaproteobacteria bacterium; assembly: GCA_963786015.1. Taxonomy (GTDB): domain Bacteria; phylum Pseudomonadota; class Alphaproteobacteria; order Rhizobiales; family Xanthobacteraceae; genus Bradyrhizobium. The sequence goes on from CAWAXO010000005.1 coordinate 275,698, forward strand.
GGGCCGAGCTGATAGGGCTCGAAGAGTTTGGTCGGCTTGCTCATGCTGGGTTTTCCGGAAGGAATGACGGTTTGAGAATGATAGGTATCGGACAATTGTGCATTGCGGCGGCGGGCGCAATGGCCGGAGGTATTCCCGCCGCGCAGACGAGGGCCACCAGCTCCGTCATACCGGGATGCGCTGCTTTCGCAGCACAGAGCCGGAACGACGGCTAGCTCACGCCGAGGAAATCCCGCTTGCCTATTTCGACACCATTGTGACGCAGGATGCCGTGCGCGGTCGCGGCGTGGAAATAGAAGTTCGGAAACGAGAAGCGGTTGACGAAGTCCTGGCCCTTCAGCGTCGTGGTGCTGTTCGGCCCCGTCGCGAAGGTGACGTCCCTTGCGTCCGCGCCCTCGAACTGCGCCGGCTTGAAGGTTTTCACATAGTCGATTGTCTTCGCAAGGCGCTGGCGCAGTTCGGCGAAGCTCGTCTCGGTGTCGGGCGTTGACGGCACCTCGCTCTGGGTCAGCCGCGCGCAGCCCTTGGCGGCGAGGTCGCAGGCGAGCTGGATCTGCTTGCTGAGCGGCAGCATGTCCGGATAGAGCCGTGCGCTCAAGCAGCACCTCGGGTTGAATCTTTTTGGCCTCGCAATGGGCCTCCGCCTTGGTCAACAGGCCCGTGAGGCTGCCGAGAATCTGCAGATAGGCCGGCACGGTCGAATCGTAAAAGGACATGTGATGCTCTTGGGGTGATGAAAAGAGGTAGGTCCATCGAGATGGGGCGGCCGATGGCGAAACGCAACGGCTTCTGTAGATGGGGCGTTGTATCGGGGAATGCAACGGTCTTCGCACCCGTCATTGCGAGCGTAAGCGAAGCAATCCAGTGTCAGATCTAACGCACTGCCGCAGCAGGCGCCGCTTGCGCATGCGCGCCGCCGCGCATGCGTGCGAGCAGTTCGGCGGTCGGCCACGAGTCCGCCGGCAGGCCGAACTTGATCTGCATCGCCTTGATCGCCGTGCGGCTCTGCTGGCCGAGCACGCCGTCGACCTTGCCGACGTCAAAGCCCGCGCGCACCAGGAGCTGCTGCAATTCCTTGACCTCGTTGAATGGAAGCTGCGCGACCGCGCCGGAGGGCTTGTGCATCGGCGGCGCGCCGGCGATCCGGGTTGCGAGATAGCCGGCGGTGGTCGAATAGATCAGCGAGTTATTCCATTCGGTGTAGGCCGCGAAATTCGCGTAGGCGAGGAATGCCGGGCCCATCCGTCCCATCGGCAGCAGCAACGAGGCCGGCATGTTGTCGTTCGGCAGCGCGCGGCCGTCGGCATAAGTGACACCGAACTGCGCCCATTTCGAGCGCGGCAATTGGATCGTCAGGTCGGCCTGATCCCAGGGCGTATTCGCCGGCGCGCGCACCTCTTCGAGCCACGGCTCGCCGCGGCGCCACTTCAATCCCGTCGCGATGTAGTTCGCGGTCGAGCCGATCACGTCGGCCGGACTGCGCAACAGGTTGCGCCGGCCGTCGCCGTCGTAGTCGACCGCATAGGTGACGTAATGCGTCGGCAGGAACTGCGTCTGGCCAAGCTCGCCGGCCCAGGAGCCGACCATCTCGTCGGGCGCGAGATCGCCGCGATCGATCACTTTCAGCGCGGCAATGGTCTCGTTCTGGAAGCGCTCGCTGCGCCGGCAGTCATAGGCCAGCGACACCAGCGACGGCAGCACCGGCAGGTTGCCCATGTTGGCGCCGAAGTCGCTTTCCAGTCCCCAGAACGCGGCGATCACCGCCGGCGGCACGCCATATTCCTTCTCGGCGCGGGCGAAGGCTGCGGCATTGGCGCGGATGCGCGCCTGGCCCTCCTGCATCCGGAACGGCGCGGCCATGCGGCCGGCGAACTGGGTGAAGATCTGGCCGAACACGCGCTGACCACGGTCGCGATTGACGATGCCCTGGTTGTAGGTGAGGTAGGGCGAGGCCTCCGCGATCGCGCGCTGCGACACGCCCTCAGTGACGGCGCGCTGCTTGAGATCGGCGAGGAAGCGCTCGAAGCTCGCACCATTGTGGCACGATGCCGCGCGCGCCGAGAATGCGGCGGCCGGCCGTGGCGCAGCGGCGGCCGGCCGCGCCGGCAAGGGGGCCATTTGTGCCGAGGCCGCCGATGAGAGCGCCATCGCGGCCGCGACCGTCGCGACCGACATTCGAATTCCGGGCTGGGGCCAGAGCATCGATTACCACCGTGGGCTCGAAGGAATCTTCGATCTCCGGAATAACCCATGAAAATCCAAAAGGAAATTGCTCGCGGCGCGCCTTGCACAGCAATGCAGCCCGGCCGCCGGCCTGCCCGGCGGCTCCGAGGTGAACGGGATGCTTCTCCTGACGCCGGCCAGTCGACGCCATGCGAATCTCATCCGCGCCACGTGCGTGTCCGCGCTGCCACGCGCATGTCACATGCGAGGCGCAGTCGCGACCCGCGATCGTTCGCGACACGCCGATATAACGAGATCGACTGCGACGGATCGTCGCCAATTTTCGGGAAAACTCGGCATGCTTGCGCGGAAGTTCTTCCCTGCGCGCGATCTGCCGGTTCGTTCGCGCAATCGATAAACCTTCGCTGTGTCCTGCACTTATTCGATGCTTCGCGCGGCTTTCGCAGGCATGTCGCAGGCGACGTTTTGTCGCGTGATACATACTTAGAAACTCTCAAAACTTCGCATGCGAAGCGAGTCGCAAAAGTGCCGCCAATCAGTCGCTCTGCAAACGCGTTCGATCGCTCATTTTGCCCGCGGAGAGCAGCCACGACTCGCTGTTCTTCTGCGCCTCATTCAGTTTCACGACAAGCACGAGTGACAGCGCTTGGGGAGGCTTGTCAGTTGGGAGAAAAAGTAATGGCACGATTTCACACTCTGGAGGATTTGCTATTTCACAATCGCGACTTCCAGGACTTCTTTGCATCACTGACCGGTGGCAGTTCAGGCCATGATCATCTGAACGGGACCGACACCGGCAACATGCTGTTCGCCGGCCGCGGCGACGACGAGGTTGCCGGCAAGGCGGGCAACGACATGCTCAACGGCGGCACCGGCAACGACGACATCTGGGGCGGCTCGGGCAACGACCGCCTGTCGGGTGACAACGGCAACGACCTGCTGGTCGGCGGCTTCGGCGCCGACCGTATGGATGGGGGCGCCGGCAACGACGTGCTGCTCAGTCGCTCGGATGCCGGTGAGATGGTGGCCGCGCAGGACGGCAAGACGCAGATCTTTGCCGACGAGACGGCCGCGTTCACGGCAGCAAATGACGTGCTGACCGGCGGCAGGGGGGCCGATACTTTCCGCTTCGAGGGCCTCGTCAACGCCAAGGACGAGATTGTCGCCAAGCACGTCAACGCCGACGGCACCATCGACTGGCATGGCGTCACCGGCGAGAACAACAATGTCCACGATCATTGGGTCGACGGTTTCGGCAACGATACCATCACCGACTTCAACCGGAAGCAGGGCGACAAGATCGAGATTTCGGCGCACACAGCCGAGGTCAAGTCGATCCAGCACCTGGACACCAATCATGATGGCCGGGCCGACACCAGCGTGATCACCGTCATCAGCCAGCAGGGCAACGCGGGCGCGCATGACGAGGATCTGCTCGGCACGATCACCGTCCATGGCGACTTGGTGAAGGCGAGCGACATCACCGTCGACAACATGTCGGTCTATGGTGCTTACGAGAAGGTCGGCCAATTGCCGGCCGGGGTGCACTACCAGATCGAGGACGATGGCGTGCTGCCCAACGGCGCGACCGATGGCGACCATCACGACCAGCCGACCATGGTCATGAACATGGCGATCAACAATCACATGTAGCGGCTTGTTTGCCGAGGTCACACCCATCCCCCGTGACCCAAGGCAAGGCCGGGCGGGATTCGTTCGCTCCCGCCCGGCCGGCTGGTTCCGCTTACCGGTACGGTTCGTCTATGCCGTTCGCTTGGACGGGGCCGGTCGCAAATCAAGGGCCGCGACGGATGTCCCCGTGCGGCCCTTGCTTAAAACATGTCCGGCTCGAGATTCTCGGTCGTTCAGGATTCTCGGTAATTCGTGCGGTCTATCGTCCGGTGCGCAGTTCGGCGGCCTCGACTTGATGGTCGGCGGCGGCGAGGGGCTTGGTACCGGCCGTTTCCGGATCGAACCCGAACAGCTCGACCAGATATTTGTAATAGTCGGGCAGCTTCTCCTTCAGGTTCGCGCGCGTATTGGGCTCGTGAACCGTATCCTTGCCCGCCAGGAAAATGCTCGCGGTCACGGCGAAGAATTCCTGGTGGTTCTTCAGGGCATAGGTGTCCTTGGGAAGCAGATCCTTGGATTTGGCGTAAGCGTAAAAGCCCTTGATGCCTCTGTTGTCGAAGCCATTGGGCATCAGCTTGCCATGATAGGCATGAAGGAATTCGTGGAGCAGGATGGGCTCTTCCGTGTGGCTCATCATGATCGGGCTCAGCACGATGACGCCGATTCCAGAATCGGCAGCCAGTTGGACCATGTCGGGGTTGGTCCATTGCCGCCTGTCATGATCCCAGGTCGTAAGCCCAAGCGATCCGCGGCGAGCCTTGTCAGGCACCATGGGGCCGTAGCACGCCCAGGCGGCGCCTTCCTCGTTGCATGTCATCTCGCTGGCGATGATCGGCACGGAATGAAAAAATTTGAGCACCTTCGGGCTGAAGCCGGCGTTTTCGACGATGTCGAGCTGGCGCTTCAGATTGTCGGTGATCGCGGCGGCGTCCTTGCGGTCCGCGCTCTCGGAGAGATCGAACATAAAGCCGCGATAGCGTTCGAAGCCGGATGAGACCGTGGGTTCGGACGTCGCGTTGCCGGACGCATCGACCGGATCGGGCAGCGTCACCGTGCGAGGGTCTGCCGTTGCCGCGCCTGCGCCGAGCGCAAGGGCGAGAGCTGTGACCAGCAATGTAGCGCGCATGATGTCTGTCCCTGCCGTCAGATGATCCGGTGCGAAGGATCGACCATCGTCACATGCGATGGTCGGCATCCGACGTTACGTGATCGATGTTGAACGCGGGTTAACCGCCGTTTGAAGGCTGTATCCGCGTGGTTATCCCGGAGTTAACCAAGCAATCGCTCACGCGCCGAAGGCGTGCCGCCGATGCGCGGCCGATAAAGTTGAAGCGGGTGCGCTAAGTGGAATTTTAAGCGATGGGAACCAAACCTAACGGCCAAGAGACATTGCAAAACAGGTCAATTGCCCCGAGCGAGGTCGCTCTCCGGCCGACCGGGCTGCCCCGATGCCGGCCGGATGGGCCCAAAGATGGAGGATCGTCATGGCTGTGAAACCGAAGGTGCCCCGCGAACCGCGACGGCAACTGAATGCCCAGCCGGCCATGATCACGGTCGGAAGCAAGAAGTGCGAATGCACCGTCCTCGACGTCTCGCCCGGCGGGGCCAAGATCACGACCGATGCTGATATCGACGTCAATGATCAGTTCGGACTGGCGATGGTGGCCAGCCACGCAAAGCGTCAGCCCTGCGAGGTCGTTTGGCGCCGCGGCAAGACCTACGGCATCAAATTCCTGATGTGACGTTACCACGGGTTGCCCGCGATCCCTCCGCCGTCATTCCGGGGCGCGAAAGCGCGAGCCCGGAATGACGGCGGAGGGAGAAGTTGTCATTGCGAGGAGCGACAGCGACGAAGAAATACAGACTATCTCCGCGGATGCATTCTGGATTGCTTCGCGTGCGCTCGCAATGACGTGGACAGAGTCGCGCGAACGCATTCCCGCCATGCGCAAACTGCCCGTCGTGCACATTTTCCCTTGCGCCGTCGGGCAAATCACGACGATGCTTCCGCACGTCCCGCACCCACATGAGGGGCGCTTCGCGATCGTCACGGACGTTGGGAGCGGGATGCGATGGACGCGGCGTGTTGTTTGACGAACAACATATCGCGGACTGCGAAATCGTGTGGTCCTGGCGCCCCAAGGCTGGCGCTAAGCCGGCAGAACGATCTGCTGACGACGGTGACAACAAAGCCTGGTCACCGGGGAGATCACGTATAAGCAGTAAAACCATTGCGCAGGGAAGGCCGGTTGTTCCGGCTCGTACCTGTGGTTCTGCCGCGTGCTTTTTTGTTGCACGCGGACCATGGGTGCGAAGGGCACCCGGTCTTCCCTGCGCCCTCTGTTTCCGATGAGGGTGAATTGGTGCAAAAAACTCGGACGCCATGCGCCGCGGGAATGTGGACTCATATCCTCTCGCTAGTCATGCCCGCGCATGCAGGCATCCAGAGCCAGCAATGACGACCACTCTCTCCGCCGTCATTCCGGGCTCGCCGCTTGCGCGTCGCCCCGGAATGACGGCGGAGAGAGAGTGGTCGTCCCGGAGATGTTTGCATGCCCCTTAGTGCGAACGCAGGGACGACAGTGAGGAATGAGGTCGCAATCTCACTCCGCAGCCTTCGCGGTCTTGCCGAACATCCGCGTGGGCGCGGGGAAGCCGCAGGTGGTGCCGTCGGTGATCTTGACCTGGTTCTCCCAGGGCAGGCGGAACGTGCCGGCGACCATGTCCTGCATGAAGGTGTAGGGACAATCCATCGCGCCGCCTTTCACCGCGACATAACCACGATGCCAGAGCTGATAGATGTTGTTCTCTACGCCCCAGTTGACGCGCGCTTCGCGCACCAGATCGGGGCGCACCTCGGCGGTGATGATTTCATCGGCGCGTCCGGTTGTGCCGTGCGCGATGATGCTGCCGTCGAAATTGACGATCATGCCTTCGCCCATCGAATCGAACGAGCCATCGGAGCCGCACATGCAGACATTTGCGGTGACCATCAGGTTCTGGAACGCGTTCGCCTGGTTGGTGAAGCGCCAACTGTCGCGGATCGGCGCGGTGTAGCCGGCGGTGCGGATCATGATCTCCGCCCCCTTGTAGGCGCATTCGCGCGCCATCTCCGGGAACATGCCGTCGTGGCAGATGATCAGCGCGATCTTGGCGCCGTTCGGCCCCTCGATCACGGGAATGCCGATGTCGCCGGGCTCCCAGGGCTCCACGGGAATCCAGGGATGGAACTTGCGGTAATAGAGCTTGATGTCGCCCCGATCGTCGATGATCAGCCCGGAATTGTAGGGATTGCCGTTCGGGTTATGCTCCATGATCGAGAAGCAGCCCCAGATTTTGTTGTCGATGCAGGCCTTCTTGAAGGCCGCGACCTCCGGTCCGTCAAGGCGGCACATGATCTCAGGATTGGTGTCCATCGAGAGGCCGTGCAGCGAATATTCGGGGAATACGACGAGATCCATCGTGGAGAGGTTGCGGCGGGCTTTGCCGACCATCCAGACGATGCGTTCGGTCTGGCGCGCCAGATCCGCCTTGGTCACGACCACCGGCAATTGCAATTGAACCAGCCCGATGACGACGCCGTTGGGCGATTTGTTAAGTCCGCCAAGTCCGTTCATGCGCTGCTCCCTGTGCTCCCCTGCGATCGTCGCGTCGGCAACATGGCTCAGCAAGCAAAATTCGTTCCCGAAGCGCCGAGAACATGCAGCAAGATGTTGTCTTTCAGACGGACGGGTTCCACGGCGGTCACGAAATTGTCTGCTTGCCTCACGCCCGGGTGCGCGCAACGTGACGGCGAATTCGCGTGACGCGCATGACAAAAGCGATAGAGGTCACGATTATGGCGGCAGATATACAGATATGATGTCTCGCGCGGCGCTACCGCCGCCACGAAGGATTTTGACGGAGCGATGATGGTAGATATTTTGGCGCGGGATTTCAAAGCAAGTGCGGATTTCGGCGTCCGTCGGGCCGCGTTTGCCGCGACCATCGGCAACATGCTCGAGTTCTATGATTTCGCCACCTACAGCTTCTTCGCGATCCAGATCGGCCGCACCTTCTTTCCGTCGCATAGCGACTATGGCAGCCTGATGCTGTCGCTTGCGACGTTCGGCGCGGGCTTTGTCACGCGGCCGATCGGCGGTGTCGTGCTTGGCGTCTATTCCGATCGCGTCGGGCGCCGGCCGGCGATGTTGCTCAGCTTCGCGCTGATGGGCGGCGCCATCCTCGTGCTTGCGCTGACGCCGTCCTATGACGCGATCGGCCTTGCCGCGCCGATCATCGTGGTCGTTGCGCGCATGGTGCAGGGCTTCGCGCTTGGCGGCGAGGTCGGGCCGACCACGGCCTATCTGCTCGAGATCGCCGCTCCGTTGAAGCGGACGCAGGTCGTATCGTGGCAGCCGGCCAGCCAGGGCATCGCGGCGACGCTTGGCGCGCTGGTCGGCGTGATCCTGAGCAAGACGATGGGCGGCGAGGCGCTGGAGGCCTATGGCTGGCGGATCGCGTTCCTGCTGGGCGCTGCCTGCCTGCCGTTCGGTCTTTGGATGCGACAGGCATTGCCGGAGACGGTGAGCCGGTCAGCGGCCGAAGCGTCGAGCCATCTCGTGCAGGCGCGGGGCCATTTGAAGATCATTGTGCTGGCTCTCATCATTGTCGCCTATGGCACGATCGCGACCTACATATCGCATTACATCACGACCTACGCGCAGGACACCTTGCATGTCGCGCCGCCACTCGCCTTCGCGACGTCGGTGGTCAGTCTCGGGCTCAGCATCGGGGGCACGCTGTTCGGCGGCTGGCTCGCCGATCGCATCGGACGCAAACCTGTCTTGCTGTGGCCGCAACTCGCATTCCTGCTGCTGACCTATCCGGTCTTCCTGTGGATTGTTCACGCTCCGGGACCGGCATCGCTGCTCGGTGGCTTCGGATTTATGACGCTGGTCGGTTCGCTGGCGGCCAGCGCGATCTATGCGACCTTGATCGAGAGCTTGCCGCAAAGCCATCCGCGGCGGTGTGTTCGCGACGATCTATGCGGTCTCGATCGCAATCTTCGGTGGCACGGCGCAATTGATCGTCACCTGGCTGATTCATGTGTCTGGCGATCCCCTGGCGCCGGCCTGGTATCTGCTCGGCGCAGGTATCATTGGGCTCATCGCACTGACCATGCTGCCCGAGACGGCCCACGTGAAAGTCGGGATCAAATGATCGAGGCCGGGATGCGGCAGGTATTTCGGTCCGTTGGATCGGCGCTTCCGGCATCGAACCCCGCGACTGCAATTTGTTTGTGCGGGCATAATGTCAAAATTGACAAAATGATCGTGGAGGTGATCTGCGATTGATCACCGCGGCGCAAGATGCATCAGCCAAGCTCCGAGGAGAGGGCAGTTCGGCAAAGCCTTGCGCGGTGCGGGCCGAGGCGGCGGGGATGCCAACAACTTTGCGGCAATCGCCGACCGTATTTTCACCTTTGCTTATTTTTAGCACCAACTAGTCTTGCCGCCGCGTGTCCGATCATCCGTGGGAGGGGTTCAGAACAATGACCAATCAAATCCGCCGTCCTTTTGAGATCAACCGTTCATTCAGCCGGCGCGGCTTCCTCGCGACGTCCGCTGCCGTCGCAGGTGGCTTCGCCACGTCTTCGCTGCTCGGCGCGCGCGTGTCGCTTGCGGCAGGATTGAAGACCGTGCGCTTCAGCGAGGCCGTGCACAATCTCGGCTACATCAATCTCTACGTCGGCATGCATGCCGGCATCTTCAAGAAGAACGGCCTCGACATGCAGGTGACCGCCGCCGGCGGCGACACGCAGACCTTCGCGGCCGTGCTTGGCGGCTCGGCGGATTTCGCGATTGGCGATGCGACCATGGCGCAGATCTCGCGCGAGAATGGCGGCCCCGGCGTCGTCGTCGGGACGGTCGTGCAGCGCGCGCACTATTTCGGCGTGTCGAAGACGCTGCAGCCGATCACCGATCCGAAGCAGTTCAAGGGATTGAAGATCGTCACGTCGCCGGAGCCGAACACGAATTACAGCGTCGCCAAGCGCTGCTGGAGCAGGCGGGCCTCAAGGTCGGCGTCGATGCGACCATCGTTCCCGTCAATCCGGGCACCGAGATCGCGGCGATGCTTGCCGGCCAGGCGGACATCGCGATCGCCTATCAGCCGAGCGTCGCCGCCGCCGAGGCGCAGGGCGCGAAGGTGGTGTTCGACTTCTCCAACTATATCGGCCCGTTCTGCAACACCGGCATCATGGTGCTGCCCTCGACGATCCAGAAAGACCCGGAGATGGTGCAGGCGCTGGTGACATCGTTCGAGGAGTCGTCGCGCAAGACCTACGCCGATCCGGCCTTCTCCAAGGAGGTCGCGCGCAAGGAATTTCCCGAACTGCCGGGCGATGTCGTCGACAAGGCGATCGACGCCGAGCTGAAATATCTCATCCCGGCGCAGTCGGTGGTGACGAAGCCGGACCAGTGGAAGAACCTGATGGACATGCAGGTCTATCTCGGCAACGCCAAGGGCACGGTGCCGTTCGACCAGATCATCGACAACTCCTTTGCTGACAAGGCGGTCGCCAGCCTGAAATGACGGGAGACGCAGTGCAAGAGGCGGAGCGAGCGACAGCCGCGGTGGTTCGGGATGCTGAGCCGCCGCTGGTCGTCGAGCACGTCGCCAAGAGCTACGACTTGAACGGCCAGATCGTACCCGTGATCGGCGACCTCAGCCTGACTTTGATGGAAGGCGAGATCGTCAGCATTGTCGGACCGTCCGGATGCGGGAAGACGACGCTGCTCAATACGCTCTGCGGATTGCTCGCGCCCGACTCCGGCCATGTCCGCTGGCACGGGCGCGAAGTCTCGGGCCAGCCGCAGAATGTCGGCTACATGCTGCAGAAGGATCTGCTGCTGCCCTGGCGCACCGCGCTCGGCAACACGATGCTGGGCCTTGAGATCCGTGGTGTCGCGACGGCCGAGGCCGAGGATCGCAGCCGCGCGATGCTCGACCAGCTCGGGCTGCACGGTTTCGCCGATCATTATCCCTCGACACTGTCGGGCGGCATGCGCCAGCGCGTGGCGCTGGCCCGGACCCTGGTGAACGAGCCGGATGTGCTGCTGCTCGACGAGCCCTTCGCGTCGCTCGATTTCCAGAGCAAGCTTCTGATCGAGAACGACACGATGGGCCTGGTGCGGCCGGAGCCGGCGCTCGCTGATGCTGATCACGCATGACATCGAGGAGGCGGTGTCGCTGGCCGACCGCGTCATCGTGCTGTCGAAACGGCCGACCCGGGTCAAGGCGGCATATGACATCGCGCTCGGCAGCGAGCGGCCGGACCTGATGGCGGTGCGCGAGAGCCGGGACTTCAGCCAGTATGTCCGGCGCATCTGGGCCGATCTGGACGTGGTCCTGCAATGACCGTCCGAAGCCGACATGGCGCCTGTGCGCGAGCCAGAGCGGGCCAGCCAGATTGCTCCGCTGCTGGCGAAGCGGCGATGGAGGCGGCTGCGCGCGACGCTCGCGGTGCTCGTGACCCAGCTTGCCATCCTCGCAGCGTTCCTGCTGTTCTGGGAGTGGATGACCGCGAGCAACCGCGCCTTGGCCTTCATGTTCGGCTCGCCGTCGGCGATCGCGAATTTCCTGGTCCAGATGGTGCGGGACGGCAGCCTGTGGCGCGACACGTCGATCACCGGGCTGGAAACGTTGCTCGGTTTCTTCGTCGGCAATCTCATCGGTACCGCTGATCGGCCTGTCGCTGTGGTATTCGCGCTTCGTCTCGCGCGTGGTCGAGCCCTTCGTCATCGCGCTCGGCTCGATTCCGATCATCGCGCTGGCGCCGATCATCATCATCTGGTTCGGCACCGGGCTGATCTCGAAGGTCGCGATGTCGACGCTGTCGGTCGTGATCGTGGCGTTGGTCACGTCTTACAAGGGTGCGGTCGGCGTCGATCCCGATCAGATCAACCTGATGCGGACGCTTGGGCGCGTCCAAATTCCAGATCTTCCGCAAGCTCGTCGTGCCGGCGTCGCTGACGGATATCTTCGCCGGGTTGAAGCTCACCGTCGGCTTCGCTCTGATCGGCGCGATCGTGGGCGAGTTCATGTCGTCGTCCGAAGGGCTCGGACACGCGATCTTCAAGGCCGGTTCGCTCTACGTGATCCCGAAGGTGTTCGCCGCGCTCGTGGCGACGATCGCGCTGGCGCTGGTCCTGACCTTTCTGGTCGGCAAGATCGAGCGGCTTTTGATGCCGTGGCGCCGCCAACTCTAGATCGAAGCCAAAGAATCATCCGGGAGGCAACATGTCGAAGCGCATCAGCAAGGCCGGCAACATCAAATACGCGCTGTCAGGCGACGATGAATTCATCGCCAGCGTCGATCCGGCGAGACGTTCGTCGTCGAATGCGCGATCAACGTGAACGACGGCACCATCCGTCATGCTCGGCCAGCAACTGACCGATGCACGATGTCACGCTTGCCTACGTCAACGGCGCGACCGGGCCGATCGAGGTGAAGGGACGCCAAGGCCGGCGACATGCTGAGAGCTCGATATCCTCGAACATGGAGCTCGACAAGCTGGGCTTCACCGCGCTGTGGCCCGGCATCGGCATGTTTCCCGACTGGGTGAGGCGAAAGGAATTCGGCATCCAGACCAGGGTGGTCGAGGTCACGGACGGCTACGTGCACTGGAACAAGCATCTCAAACTGCCGGTGCAAGCCGATGATCGGCGTTGCAGGTGTCGCGCCGGTTCACGGCGCGGTGCTGACCGTCGACAACGGGCCGCATGGCGGCAATCTCGATGTCCAGGAGATCACGACCGGCAACTCGGTGTTCTTCCGGGTCAACAAGGATGGCGCGCATCTCTTTCTCGGCGACTGCCACGCCATTCAGGGCGACGGCGAATGCAACGGCATGGGCGCGATCGAGATCGCGGCGACGCTGACGGTGAAGGTGTCGCTCGAAAAGGCGCCCGCGCGTCTCAATCATCCGCGCATCGAGACGCGCGACGCATATCTGCACGCTCGGCTGCGCGCGCCCGCTCGAAGACGCGATGCGGATCGCCTTCGAGGAAATGGTCTACTGGATGGAGGACGATTACAAGATCCCGGCCGCGGAGGGCTATATGCTGCTCGGCCAGATCGCCGAGGCGCGCTGCACGCAGGTCGTCAATCCGAAATACACCTACATCTGCAAGGTCAGTAAAAACCTGCTGGCCGGCTATCACGGTTGAGGAAGCAGTACTCAGGCGCGAAGCTGCCACTGAGCGATGATACGGAACCGTGATACGGCGTCGTTCTGCCTGAACAGCGCGATGCCGATCGATCGCAAGGCGTTCGATGCGAAGCTGCGCAAAACGATCTGCAGCAGGGCAAGGATCGGCCCGCGACGTTCGTCGTCCAGCCGCCCGGTCAGCGTCATGTGAAAACGGAACTCGTCCATCACATAGGGATAGCCCCAGCGGTCGAGATACTCGCACTGTTTCGCAGTCAGTCTCGACGGATTACGCCGCGCGCGATCCTCGGCCGTCAGCGGCTCCCGGAAGCTGTCGAATGCGGTGACACAGTCCGCAGCGAGTTGCTGAAGGGCGGGCGACGGCTCCGCGGGGATCACCGCGATGAAGCCGCTGATCGATTGCACGATCGGCTTGATGACGGGAATGCAGACGAGGCGCCTTGGCGAATGCCGCGCATGCGGCAACAAGCTCGCTCTCGCTGCTGCCGTCCGCCAGCGTCATCGGCGCCTTCAGCGTGGCGTGGAAGCCATATTTGCGCGGGTCATGAGTGAGCTCACGCCAGTCCGCAACCGTCCCGACGACATCAGCCGGAAAAGGGAGGTCATCGCCGGTCCAGGCGTCATAGCCGAGATGCTGCGCGCCGAAACGATCGAGATCGCTGCCCTGCGCGGCAGTGTGGTAAATCGCGTAACGGGGAAAGCCAGCCATCTGCGCGACAATAGAGCCGCAGGTCACTCGGCCGCAACTGCGGCTTCGCGACGGGTGGCATGCGAGGCAGAGAGGCGATCTGCCTCCGTCAGGTGGACGAGCCGTCCGGCCGCGATGACGGCGACGATGCGTGGGCGCATCGGAACCCTGTCATCGACCACAATGATATCGGCGCGATGTCCCTCGCCAAGCGCGCCGCGATCGCCAAGGCCGGCGGCGCGGGCTGGCGCAGTCGAAATCAGGCGCCACGCCTGTGCCAGCGGCAGCACGCCATCGGCGGCGAGACGGAAGGCGGCGATCAGTGGCGCCGGATAATAATAATCGGACGCAAGCACCGAACAGAGACCCTTGGCGACCATGTCCGACGCATTTGTCCAGCCGATATGGCTGCCGCCGCGCACGACATTGGGTGCGCCGAACACGATGGCATCGCCGCCGGCCGCCGCATCGCGCGCGGTGTCCTCGTTGACCGGAAATTCGGCGATGGTCACGCCTTCCGCACGAAACGCCTGGCGCGTCGCCGGACTGTCGTCATCGTGCGAGAGCATGCGAACGCCTGCGTCGCGCGCGCACCTGGCGAGACGCGCGATCGAGCCCGAGACGTCGGCGGCGCGCGAGAGGATGCGCGCCACGAGCTCGTCGAAGGCCTCTTCGGACAAGCCGGTACGCTCGATCACGCGGCTGCGTTTCTTCGGCGTCGCGAGGCTCGCGACCATCGAGGTCGTATGATCGTTGAACGCGAGCAGATCTATCCGCCCCTGCGACAGCCACTCGCCGATCTCGTTCTCGGCATCGAGATTGTACGTCTCATGGCGCAGATGGAAGCGCGTATCCGCGGCCAGAAGCGGCCGCATCGTCTCGATCGCCTCGAGCAGCCCGCGTGCATTGTCGCCGCTGCGGAGTCCGGGCTCCCACGACCAGGTGGTCGCGTGAAACACGGTCGTGATGCCGTTGCTGATTGCCTGCCGGTCGCTGTCGACAAGGGCGACATCGACGGGGAAGTGCACGCCGGGGCGCGGCATCATCTGCCGCTCGAATGCGTCGCCATGCAGATCGACGATGCCCGGCAGCACCAGGAGATCGCGCGCGTCGATGGTGAGGGAATGACGTCCTGCCGCAGAGCCGGTCGCGACGATGTTGCCGCTCGCGATCGACAGCGAGGCATCTACGATCTCATCGCCGAGCAGTGTTCGGCCGCCTTCAATCAGAATATCATTCACGGTACGGCACTTCGTTGTCCGGCAGCCTGGCGCGACGCTGATGATGTCGCCTCGTATTTGTCGAGGAATGCCTCGATATCGAGCTTCCTGAAGTCGGGCAGGGCGGTGCGAAGCATGTCATGGCTCCAATCCCACCAGCCGAGCCGCACGAGGCGGTCGGCGATGGTTTCGGAAAATCGCCGCCTGATCGGCCGCGCCGGGTTACCGGCGATGATCGTGTAGGCGGGAACGTCCTTGGTGACGATCGCTCCGGCCGCGATCACGGCGCCGTTGCCGATGCTGCGGCCGGGCAGCACGATCGCGCCATGGCCGATCCAGACATCATGGCCGATGTGAACGCGGTGGCTCCTGCGCCACGCGAAGAACTCGGCGTCGTCGGTCTCGCCCGGAAAATAAGAGCTGGCGCGGTAGGTGAAATGCGCCTGCGTCGCCCGATGCATCGGGTGATTGCCGGGATTGATCCGGGTCATCGCCGCGATCGAGCAGAATTTACCGATCGTCGTGTACGTCATCTGCGCGTCGTTGACGACGTAGGAGTAGTCGCCCATCTCGACGTCGAGCAGGATCGTCCGCGCGCCGACCTCGCAATATGCGCCGAGTGTCGTCTCCTTCAGCTTCGCAGTTGGATCGACGAGAGGCTCGATCGAAAGCATCTTGCCGGTCATGCGGAGTTCCATGAACTGAATGGGAGCGATCTCTTGAGCGTGCACGTCTTCGAGGGATTTCGTGACGTCGTCGTGACGAACATATGAAATTGGACTACAGGTGTGGATGATTGACGCACTGCAGCGCACTGTCACATAACTGTTGAATCCAGGCGATAGCCATGGTGGCCTCGGCTGTTCTGGAGACGTGCATGCTGGTGTTGGAAGGTTTGACGTGCCGGTTCGGCACAAAAGCTGCGGTCGACAAGGCGTCGTTCTCGGTTGCGCCCGGCAGCTTTATCGGCGTGATCGGCCGCTCCGGCGCCGGCAAGTCGACCTTGTTGCGCACGATCAATCGCCTTGCTCCGGTGAGCGAGGGCCGTATCTTCTATAAAGATGTTGACGTCACAGCGTTGCACGGCCGCGAGTTGCGTCAATGGCGCGCGCGCTCGGCGATGATCTTCCAGCAGTTCAATCTGGTCGGGCGTCTGGACGTGCTGACCAATGTCCTGATGGGGCGTCTTTCGGAAATTCCGTTCTGGCGGTCGCTCGCCCAGCTTTGGCCTGAAGAGGATGTCGCGATCGCGATGTCGGCGCTCGAACAGTTCGATATGGCTCAACTGGCGGCGCAGCGCGCCGATCAACTCTCGGGCGGTCAGCAGCAGCGTGTCGCAATCGCGCGCGCGCTGGTGCAGGAACCCGAGATCATCCTGGCCGATGAGCCGATCGCCTCGCTTGACCCCCGTAACACCAAGGTCGTGATGGATGCGCTGCTGCGTATCAATAAGCATTTCGGCATCACCGTGCTCTGCAATCTGCATTCGCTTGATCTGGCGCGCAGCTATTGCGACCGCCTGATCGGCATGTCGGCCGGCCGTGTCGTCTTCGACGGCGCGCCCGCGGTGCTGACCGAGCATATCGCACGCGAGCTTTACGATCTCGAAGCCGATGAGGTCATGAGCGCTTCGTCGGCGGAAACTCCGGCCGTTCCAGCCCTCGGCGAGGTCGCCGCTGCCTGACATCACAGGTTCTTGCGGGTGTGTTTAGTGAAGAATTGCGACCATCAACAACGAAGGTGCATCATGATCAACCGTAGACTGCTTCTTGCTGGACTTGCAGCGGTTTCGTTCACGGCGTCGGCTTCCGCCGAGGATTGGAAAGCGAAATATCCTGAAATCACATTCGCGGTGGTTCCCGCGGAGAACGCGTCGGGCGTCACCGAACGCTTCACGCCGTTCGTCAACTATCTGTCGAAAGAACTGGGCATCAAGGTCAATCTGCGCATCGCCAACGACTATGCCGCGGTCATCGAGGGCCAGCGCGCCGGCAACATCCAACTCGCCTATTATGGCCCGGCCGCGTTCGCGCGCGCGCTGCTGACCGGGGTCAAGACCGATGCGTTCGTGATCGACGTCAACTCCGACGGAGCCAAGGGCTATTATTCGGTGTTCTATGTCCTCGCCAAGAGCCCGTACCAGAAGCTTGAGGACCTGAAGGGCAAAAACCTCGGCCTTGTCGATCCGAACTCGACCTCGGGCAACAACATGCCGCGCTTCAAGATGAACCAGATGGGCGTCGATCCCGAAACCTTCTTCTCGCAGGTGGTCTTCACCGGCAGCCATGAGAACGCCGTGCTGGCGCTGGCGCAGGGAACGGTGGACGTCGCCGCCAACTGGTGGAATGCGGACGATGATTCCAACCTGACGCGCATGCTTACCAAGAACATGGTGAAATCGAGCGACGGCACGCCGCTGAAGAAGGAAGACTTCCGCATCATCGTGAAGTCGGACCTCATCATCAACTCGCCCTATGCTTATCTCGGCGATCTGCCCGATGACATGAAGGCCGCGATCAAGCAGGCGTTCCTCGATGCGTCGACAAAGGACAGCGAGGCCTTCAAGAAGCTCTCCGACGGCAAGAATCGTCCGTGGGCGCCGATCGCGAACGAGGACTATAGCAAGACCATCGACCTGATCAAATTCGTCGACAGCCTGCGCAAGAAGGCGTCCTGATCAGTTCCGTCAAACGCCAGGAGGCCGGATCACCTCGATCCGGCCTTTGTTTATTCAGACACGGGCGAGGGAACAGCATGCGATGACAGTCGCGGTTTCCGTTCTGCCAAGCCAGCAGCTTGCTGCGCTCAACGACGCCTATCGCAAGGCGGTGGCCCGTAAACGGCTGCGCGTCTTGCTCGTGGCGATGCTGTTCATTGCAGCGCTTGTGGTTGCCGCGATCGGCGCGGAAGTGAACCTGCGCACGTTGTTCACCTATTTCGGCAATTTCATCAGCTATTTCGATCGCATCCTGAAGCTCGACGACGGCACGCGCGTCTGGACCAATATCGGCGAATGGTTTTGGGGATGGCGCAAATGGCTCCGTTTTCTCGGTGAGACGCTGCTGATCAGTTATGTCGGGACCATCGTGGGAGCCGTGTTCGCATTCGCGCTCAATTTCTTCGCCGCAGAGAATACGTCGCCGACGCCGTGGCTGCGTTTCGCAATACGGCGACTCCTGGAATTTGCCCGGACCGTGCCGGGTATCGTCTTCGCGCTGATCTTCGTCATCGCCTTCGGCCTTGGTCCGATGGCGGGCGTGCTGGCGATCGCGATCCATTCGACGGGCGCGCTCGGCAAGCTGTTCTCCGAGATCGTCGAAAATGCCGACATGAGGCCGGTCGAGGGCGTGCGTTCGACCGGCGCAAGCTGGCTCTCCTGCATGCGTTTTGCCGTGCTGCCCCAGGTCGTCGCCGGTTACGCGAGCTATGCCTTGCTGCGCTTCGAGATCAACGTGCGCGAGGCCTCGGTGATGGGATTCGTCGGCGCTGGCGGCATCGGCCAGGAGCTCGTGGTTGCGGTCCGGAAATTCTATTATTCGGACGTCAGCGCGATCCTGGTGATGATTGTCGTCACGGTGTTCTGCATCGATATCGCCACAGGCTGGCTGCGCGGCCGGTTGTTCGGCAAGGAGGCACGGACGTGAGCCAGAGGTCGACGCCGGATCAGGACGCGCTGCGGGCGCGCTACCCGGATATCTTCAACCGGCCGGCCTCGGCGCGTCTGGCGACCCCGGCGATGCTGATCGTCGCACTTGGCATCTTCGCGTTCGGGCTGGTCGATCTCAACTTCTCGGCGACACGTCTGATCGCGGGCTTTCATCAGCTCGGCTGGATCACGCTGATGATGCTGCCGCCCAATCCGGGCGCCTCGCTGCCGCTCTACCTGAAAGCACTCGGCGAAACGCTGTCGATCGCACTTCTGGGCACGACGCTCGCCGCGCTGGCGGCGCTGCCCATCAGTTTGCTTGCCGCGCGCAACATCGTGCCCTCCAATCTCATTCGCTTTCCCGTTCGCAGGTTCCTGGATTCGATCCGCGGCGTCGATGTCCTGATCTGGGCGCTGGTCTGGATCAACGTCGTCGGCCTTGGGCCTTTCGCTGGAGTGCTCGCCATCGCGGTCTCCGATTGCGGAGCGCTCGGCAAGCTCTTTTCGGAGGCGATCGAGGCCGCAGATCGGAAGCAGGTCGAGGGTATCCGCGCCTCCGGCGGCAGCGCACTGCACGAAATCCGCTTCGGCCTGATGCCGCAGGTGCTGCCCGTGATCGCGGGCCAGGTGCTCTATTTCATCGAGTTCGAACACGCGCTCGGCAACGATCATCGGCATCGTCGGCGCCGGCGGCATCGGCTTGCAGCTCGCCGAGCAGATTCGCGTGCTGGAGTGGCAGAAGGTGTCGTTCCTGATCCTGATGATCCTGGTCGCGGTCGCCGCGATCGACTGGATCTCGGGCAGACTGCGTTTCGCGATCATCGGCCCGCGCGCGGTGGCGTAGGGTGTGTAGGGTGGGCAAAGGCGCGGCAAGCCGTGCCCACCGCCAAGGTCCAAGAACAAAACGGTGGGCACGCTTTGCGCTTTGCCCACGCTACAGCCTGCGGCCTAACCATTCTCCACCAAGAACTCTACACGCTCGGCGGCGAAGCGCGCGCGCTTGGTGACCAACGGCTTGCCGTGAGTGTCGACGTCGGTGGCATCGACCACCAGCACCGGGCGGCCGAGTGCGAGGTCCAGTCTTGCGGCGTCTGTTGCATCTACGATCGCGGCGGTGATCCGGGTCGATGCGCGGCGATAGTCGCGGATCCCGTAATGCGCAAGCAGCTTGGTCATCGAGCGGACGCTGGCGAAGATGTCACCGGCGCCGGGGAAGCGCTCGGCGCAGAGCCAGGTGGTGCTGACGGAGATCGGGGTGCGGTCCGCCGATCTCAGCGCCTCGATCCGGATCAGAGCTGCACCGGTCCTCAGGCCCAGTTCTCGCGCCAATTCCCGCGTCGCGACGTCATGTGACGCATCGATCAACTGGCCGCGCGGTTCCTGGCCGCCGGCGCCGACGATTTCAGAAAATCGCGTGCGCGAACGTAGTGGATAGGCGAGCCTTTGCGCCTCGACATAGGTGCCACTGCCGCGTTCGGCGCGCACGAGTCCGCGCTCGGCGAGCGTCGCCAGCGCCCGACGTACGGTGTGCCGGTTGACGCGGTAAGTCTCGGCGATCTCCGTCTCTCCGGGTAGCTTCTCTCCGGGCGCGAAGGTGCCATCGGCGATGCCCCGCTCGATGCCGTCGGCGACCTGTCGCCACAATGCGACGCCGGAGGCGGCGTCCTGCATGCTCATGATCGGGTACTCGGTGAAGCCATCGGTGAAATCTTTCACTTTGTCACGAAACGGTCATTTGCGGCCGTTATCAAGTTGTCTATTATCATAGACAACTTGAATCGGGCAAGGCCGATATGGGTTTGACGGACCACGCGACCAGACAAGCGCAACGCAAGACGGCGATGGCGGTGCTCGCGCATTCGAAGGCCGCCGACATTGCGGGCCGCCTCGATGCAGTTGCACTGCCTGCGCATGAAATCCTGCGCGAGCCGGAGAGCGGCCTGGTGATGGTGCGCGGCCGCATCGGCGGAGATGGCGTGGCTTTCAACCTCGGTGAGGCGACGGTTTCGCGGGCGGCGGTACGGCTAGCGAGCGGCGAGGTCGGTTTTGGCTATGCGCTTGGACGTGACCGCGAGAAAGCTCGGATGATCGCGCTGTGCGACGCTCTGGTGCAGACGGATGAGTTCGCCGGCCTCGTGGAGGGAAGCGTGATCGAACCCTTGCGCGCGGCGATGATCGCGCGGCGCCATCAAAAGGCGGCCGAAACGGCAGCGACACGGGTCGATTTCTACACCATGGTGCGCGGGGAGGGATGAGGATGACGATGATTTCCGAGCTTTCCGCGGGATCGTACGACAAGGTATTGTCGACGCAGTCGACGTTCCGGTCTGTCATGAACGCGATGGCGCATCCGGGCAGCGTCTATGAGGTGGCGGCGAGCGTCATTGCGCCACCGCCGCTGATGCGCGGAAGTGCGGCTGTGGCGCTGACGCTGTTCGACCACGACACGCCAATCTGGCTCGATCGCCGGATGTCCGAATGTCCGGAAGTTGCAAACTGGCTGAAATTTCACAGTGGCGCGCCGGTGGTGACGCAGCCGTCGTTCTCCAGCTTCGCGGTGATCGCGAACGGTTGCGCGTTGCCCGATCTCGACGGCTTTTCCCTCGGCACCAGTGAATATCCGGATCGGTCGACGACCGTGATTTTGCAGGCTGAAAGCCTGACGCAAGGGTGCCCTTACGAATTGCGTGGACCGGGCATCAACGGAGCCGTCGTGCTTCGTGCCACGATCGAGCCAAAGGATCTGTTCGAGCGTCTTGCCATCAATGCCACTCTGTTCCCCTGTGGCGTCGATGTCGTGCTGGTCTCGGACGACGAGATTGTCGCGATCCCGCGCACGACGCGGCTTGCGATGCAAGGAGTTTGAAATATGTACGTTGCCGTCAAGGGAGGCGAACGCGCGATCGAAAACGCCCATCGCCTGCTGGCGCATGAGCGTCGCGGTGATCGCGATGTTCCAGAAGTGTCGCTGTCCCAGATCTCGGAGCAGCTCAGTCTTGCCGTCGATCGCGTCATGAGCGAGGGATCGCTTCATGATCGCGAGCTTGCCGCGCTTGCCATCAAGCAGGCGCGGGGCGACATGATCGAGGCGATCTTCCTGGTCCGCGCGTTCCGCGCGACGCTGCCCCGCTTCGGCGCGACGGAGCCGGTCGATACCGGGACGATGCAGGTGCGGCGGCGCATCTCCTCGACGTTCAAGGATATTCCAGGCGGCCAGATCCTTGGGCCGACCTTCGACTACACCCATCGCTTGCTCGATCCGCTTCTTGCGGAAGGCGCCATTCCGGAGCAGCCGGCGAGCAAGGAAGCATCGACCGCGCCCACTCCGCGCGTCACCGATATTCTCGGCCGTGACGGCCTGATCGAACCGTCGCCCCAAGCGGCTTCGGAGCAGCCGGTCGGCGATCTCACGCGAGAGCCGCTGAGCTTTCCAGCGGAACGCGATCTACGGCTGCAGAATCTTGCGCGCGCCGACGAGGGCTTCCTGCTGGCGCTCGGCTATTCGACGCAGCGCGGCTACGGCCGCAACCATCCGTTTGCGGGCGAAATCCGCGTCGGAGAGGTTGAGGTTGAGTTTTTCGCGGAAGACGCCGGCTTTGCCGTGCCGCTCGGCGAAATCACGCTGACCGAATGCCAGATGATCAATCAGTTCAAGGGCTCGGCGACGCAGGCTCCGTGCTTCACCCGTGGTTACGGCCTGGCCTTCGGCCAGAGCGAACGCAAGACCATGTCGATGGCGCTGGTTGATCGCGCACTGCGCGCCAAAGAACTCGGCGAGGAGGTCGTTGCGCCCGCGCAGGACGAGGAATTCGTGATGTCGCATTCCGACAATGTGCAGGCGACCGGTTTCGTCGAGCATTTGAAGCTGCCGCATTATGTCGACTTCCAGTCCGAGCTTGGCTTGTTGCGCAAGTTGCGCCAGAAATTCTCGGAAACGGAACGCGCATCGGAGCTGCAGGAGGCCGCTGAATGAACGCGCCAGCCTACAACTTCGCCTATCTCGATGAACAGACCAAGCGCATGATCCGCCGCGCAATCCTTAAGGCGATCGCGATTCCCGGCTATCAGGTCCCGTTCGCGAGCCGTGAAATGCCGATGCCTTACGGCTGGGGCACCGGCGGCGTGCAGGTGACGGCTGCGATCCTCGGGCCTGACGACGTGCTGAAGGTGATCGATCAGGGATCGGACGACACCACCAACGCGATCTCGATCCGCAAATTCTTCGCCAAGACCGCTGGCGTCGCGACGACGACGTCGACCACCGACGCGACCGTGATCCAGACCCGGCACCGCATTCCCGAGGCGCAGCTCACGGACGGCCAGGTGCTGGTCTATCAGGTGCCGATCCCGGAGCCGCTGCGTTTTCTCGAGCCGCGCGAAACCGAGACGCGGCGCATGCACGCGCTTGCCGAATACGGGCTGATGCATGTCAAGCTCTACGAGGACATCGCGCGCTTCGGTCACATTGCGACCGCCTACGCCTATCCGGTGAAGGTGAACGCGCGTTATGTGATGGACCCGTCGCCGACGCCGAAATTCGACAATCCCAAGATGGACAATTGTCCGGCGCTGCAGCTGTTCGGGGCGGGCCGTGAGAAGCGCATCTACGCGATCCCGCCCTATACCACCGTGGTGTCGCTCGACTTCGAGGATCATCCGTTCACGCGATACCGCTTCGATGCGCCATGCGCTCTTTGCGGCGCGGAGGACGCCTATCTCGACGAGATCGTGACCGACGACAAGGGCAGCCGGATGTTCGTCTGCTCCGATACCGACTATTGCGAGGGCCGTCAGGCTGCCGGCCATCACGGCAGTGAAAGCAGGGCGCCTCACAAGGAGGCGGCGGATGGTTGAGATGCAAGGCTCTGCAAAGGACGATCGGCCGCTGCTGGTCGCCGAAGGTCTCGGCAAGACCTACGGCCGGCTCGCGGCCTGCCGCGACATTTCGTTCGCGCTTTATCCGGGCGAGGTTTTGGCGATCGTCGGCGAATCCGGCTCGGGCAAATCGACGCTGCTGCAATTGCTGTCGGTGCAATTGACGCCGACGACTGGACGCGTGTCGTATCGCATGCGCGACGGCATACTGCGCGATCTCGCCTCATTGGGCGAGGCCGAGCGGCGCTTCCTGTTCCGCACCGACTGGGGCTTCGTGCATCAGGACCCGGCGCAGGGGCTGCGCATGGCGGTGTCCGCCGGCGCCAATGTCGGCGAACGGCTGATGGCGGTCGGATGGAATCACTATGGCCGGATCAGGCAGACCGCGTCATCCTGGCTGGAGCGCGTCGAGATCGATACCGCGCGCATCGACGATGCGCCGCGGACGTATTCCGGCGGCATGCGCCAGCGACTGCAGATTGCACGCAATCTCGTCACCGAGCCGCGGCTTGTCTTCATGGACGAGCCGACCGGCGGGCTCGACGTATCCGTGCAGGCGCGCCTGCTCGACCTGATGCGCAATCTCGTCAGCGAATTGGGACTGGCCGCGATCGTGGTCACGCACGATCTCGCGGTCGCGCGTCTGTTGTCGCACCGCGTGATGGTGATGAAGGGTGGGCAGGTGATCGAGACTGGCCTGACCGACCAGGTGCTCGACGACCCGCACGAGCCCTATACGCAACTTCTCGTCTCTTCGATTTTGCCGCCATGAGCATGCCGATGACTGCCATGATCGAGATCGCCAACGCGGAAAAGACTTTCACCATGCATCTGCAGGGCGGGGTGAGGCTGCCCGTGGTGCGCGGCGTGTCCTTCCAGGTCAGCAGCCGGCGAGTGCGTCGTGCTGTCGGGGCCCTCGGGCGCCGGCAAATCGTCGATCCTGAAGATGATGTTCGGCAATTATCGCTGCGACGGCGGACACATCGGCATCCGTCATGAGGGCGCGCTGATCGACCTGGCGAAGGCCGAGCCGCGGGATGTCCTGAACGTCCGCCGTTCGACCATCGGCTATGTCAGCCAGTTCCTGCGTGCGGTACCGCGTGTGCCGACCATCGACGTCGTCGCCGAGCCTCTGATTGCGACCGGCACGCCGCGCGATGAGGCTCGCGAGCAGGCCGCGCGCTTGCTGCACCGTCTCAACATCCCGCAGCGGCTGTGGGTCTTGCCGCCTTCGACCTTTTCCGGGGGCGAGCAGCAGCGCGTCAACATCGCGCGCGGCTTCATTTCCAATCATCCGATTCTGCTGCTGGATGAGCCGACTGCATCGCTCGATGCCAGGAATCGCGAGGTCGTGGTCGGTCTGATCGACGAGAAGAAGCGCGCGGACGTTGCGATGGTCGCGATCGTGCATGACGACGAAATTCGCCATCTGATCGCCGATCGGATCGTAGACGTGACGACCTTTGCCGCCGCGGCATGAGCGACGCATGAAGAAAGTCAGATGAGATGAATACGACTAAGTCCGAGACCGTGATTGGCAACGCACGGATTGTACTGGCGGACCGGGTGATCGAGCGTGGCTGGGTTGCCTTTGCCGATGGCCGCATCACGGAGATCGGCGAGGGAGACGTGCGCGGCGCGAGCGAGGATGCGGCCGGCGACATTGTCATGCCCGGCATGATCGAACTGCACACCGACCATCTCGAGATGCACTATGTGCCGCGCCCGAAAGTTTACTGGGATCCGATCGCGTCCGTGGTCTCCTATGACGCGCAGCTGGCGACGTCCGGAATCACGACGGTGTTCGACTCCCTGCGGGTTTGGACCGAGGACGGTACCGAGGGTGTCGATGGACGGTCGGCGCTTCTGGCGGGTGCGATCGGGGCGGCGCGCGAGGCCGATATTCTGCGCGCCGATCATTTCCTGCATCTTCGCTGCGAAGTGCCGATGCCGAACGTCGTCGAGGAGGCCAGGCAGCTGATCGGGCGTCCCGATGTGCGGCTGATGTCGCTGATGGACCACACGCCCGGACAACGGCAGTTCCGCGACGAAGTCAAGCTGCGCGACTATTATCGCGGCAAGGGCGGCGGCATGACCGACGCTCAACTCGACGTCTTGTTCGCGC
Organism: uncultured Alphaproteobacteria bacterium; assembly: GCA_963786015.1. Taxonomy (GTDB): domain Bacteria; phylum Pseudomonadota; class Alphaproteobacteria; order Rhizobiales; family Xanthobacteraceae; genus Bradyrhizobium. The sequence goes on from CAWAXO010000005.1 coordinate 301,283, forward strand.
GCCGGCTGGAGTATCAGAAGGCATATGCGGCGACCAATCTGCGCGCGATCGTGGCGCTGGCGCAGCAGTATGAGATTCCGCTCGCCAGCCATGACGACACGACGGAAGAAAACGTCACCGACGCCATTCGCGATCGCGTGTCGGTTGCGGAATTTCCGACGACGATGGAGGCAGCTCGCGGCCTGCACGAGGCCGGCATTGGCATTCTGATGGGGGCGCCGAACGTCGTGCGTGGCGGCTCGCATTCCGGCAACATCGCAGCCGTCGATCTCGCACGCGAAGGGTCTGCTCGACATTCTGTCGTCCGACTACATTCCGTCCAGCCTGCTGATGGGAGCGCTGCAACTGCCGGCGCGCGTTCCCAAGATTGATCTTGCCGCTGCGGTTCGCACCGTCACAAAGGCGCCTGCCGACGCCGTCGGTCTTTCCGATCGCGGCGAGATAGCGCCCGGCAAGCGCGCCGACCTGATCCGCGTCCATATTGCCCGCGACGTTCCGGTGGTCCGCAGCGTCTGGCGTGAGGGGAATCGCGTGGCGTGAACGAGGTGCCGGCCATATCCGCTGATGCACCGGCGAAGATCGGGCCGGGTCGGCTCGTGCTTGTGGTCGGTCCGAGCGGGGCGGGCAAAGACACGCTGCTGAAACTGGCGCGGGCCGTCTGTGCCGGCGATGCCGGCATCGTGTTCCCGCGACGCGCGGTCACGCGCGAGGCGTCATTGTCGGAAGACAACGATTATCTGAGCGCTGCTGCTTTCCGGCAGGCGCTGACGCGTGGGGACTTCGCGCTGCATTGGGAAGCGCATGGTCATTGCTACGGTGTGCGGCGTGCGCTCGAGGACGACATCCGCGCTGGACGAACGGTGGTGGTCAACGTCTCGCGCACGGTGGTCGACGCAGCAAGACGCGCATGCGCGGATGCGGTCGTGGTGTTGGTGACGGCGCCGCCGGCCGTTCTCGCCGAGCGACTTGCGCTGCGGGCGAGAGATAGTGACGGGCTGATCGAGGCGCGGCTCGGCCGTGCCGTTGACGACGCTGCGCCCGATGTCACGATCGTCAATGTCGGCGACGCCGAGGCGCATGCGTTACGGCTGGTGGACGTCATCAGGAGCGGTTGAAATCGCAATTGCTTGCCAAAGAGCAGAGGAGAGCAGGGTATGTCGGTTATCGCAACGGTTGAACAACTGGAAGCGATCTATGGACATCCGAATGACGCGTCGACCGTGAAGGTCGCCGACCGCGTGACGCCGCCCTATCGCATTCTGATCGAGAAGTCCCCGTTTGCGGCGCTGGCGACGGCGGGGCCCGAGGGGTTGGACTGTTCTCCGCGCGGCGATCTGCCAGGCTTCGTGCGTATCCACGACGAAAAGACGCTGATGCTGCCTGACCGTCGCGGCAACAACCGGATCGACTCGTTGCGCAACATCGTCCGCGATCCTCGTGTGGCGCTGTTGTTTCTGATTCCGGGCTCAGGCAGCACGCTGCGTGTCAACGGCCATGCGCATCTGTCGCAGCATGCGGAACTCCTCGCCTCGTTCAAGGTCGATGGCAAGGCCCCGCGGTCGGTCATCGTCATGACGGTCGAGGAAATCTATTTTCAATGCGCGCGCGCAATCGTGCGCGCCGACCTGTGGAATCCCGAGAAGCGCGTTGATCCCAGGACGCTGCCGACACCAGGCCAGATACTCGCCGCGATGAGCGACAACACGGTGGGCGGTGAGAAGTACGATCGCGAATGGCCCGAACGGGCGCGCCAGACGATGTGGTAGACGAGATGCAAGCGCTCAGAGCAGGCTCAAGCGGCGATATCCAGCAACAGTCTCGGTGAGCCGCGCAACAGCACGCTGCGGCCTTTTGCCGTAATTCGCAGAACACCGTTGCTGATCGTCGCGATCTCCAGCGCGACAAACTGATCGACCATCGATCGGTTCAGGCCGCGTCGTTCCGTCGCAGGAATGCGAAGCGCCTTCAGCGCCTCCCATTGATCCAGCGTGAAGTCGTAGTCTAGTTCTGTATCCATGGGGCCTCGAAGGCTTCCGAATCTTCGATCTGTTCGCGCGTCTGTTAGCGTGACTGCGTGAAGAGCATGCGACCGTATTGCGCCTGATTTGGTTCGCTGATGTGTGCGGCCGTTCACATTCGCTTGCCATAATCGAAGGCCGGTTACGCGGCTGTCACATCAACGTGTCAGATGAGTTCATCAAATATATCGAATCGATCGGCGTATTGCGTTATTGCCGAAGCTTCTACTGGAAATGACCCTGGGTCTCAATTTGCTGCAAAAGAAGCTCGGCGGAATTGCCCGTCTGAAAGGCGTGGCGGGCGCGCTTCTCAGCGTTGTGATCGGTATCGGTGCAATATTTGCGCTGACTCATTCGCTTAGGCATGTCGACTTCCATCAAGTTCTCGCGATCATTCGTGCGACGCATTTCAGTGTGATCGCGCTCGCGTTGGTCCTTGTCGCCGCCTCTTACGCCAGTATCACCCTGTACGATTGGCTGGCGCTGCATACGATCGGGCGTGAGGACGTGCCCTATCGCATCGCAGCGCTCGCGAGTTTCACCAGCTATCCGATTGCGCACGGACTGGGCGCGGTAGCGCTGGTGTCGCCGGTCATCAGGTACCGGATTTATTCCGAGCACGGCATCGGTGTGCTCGGCGTCGCGAACATCTGCTTCATCACGGGCGTCACGTTCTGGCTTGGCAACATGACGGCGCTGGGCCTCAGCTTGCTCTACGAGCCCGCGGCCATCAGCGTGATCGATCATCTCTCGCCGCAGACCAATCGCCTGTTGGCGCTGGCGCTGCTGTGTGGCGTCGGCGCGTTCCTGGTATGGAGCTGGCTGCATCCGCGACGCATCGGAAGGGGCGGTTGGTCGGTTCGGCTTCCGTCCGGTCCCCTGGTGCTGGCACAGATCGTCGTCGGCCTTCTCGATTTGACGGCCGCAGCCGTAGCCATGTATGTCCTCTTGCCGGCTGGACTGGACATCGGGCTGTGCCGGCTGACCGCGGTCTTCGTTGCGGCGACGCTTCTGGGCTTTGCGAGCCACGCGCCTGCGGGATTGGGCGTATTCGATGCAACGCTCTTGCTCGGGCTCGGCGGCGAGCAGCGGGAGCCGTTGCTCGCCGCACTCATGATGTTTCGCGTTCTCTATCACCTTGTGCCGCTGTGCATCGCGCTCGCGCTGTTCGGCAGCATCGAGGCCGGACGAAGATTGCGCGCAAGGGCGCCGATTGCCGGTGACGGCGGCAATTCAGACCGGCGAATTGAGCTTCAAGCCGACCATGCCGGCGATGATCAGCGTGAGGCAGATGATCCGCACCGGATCGGTCGGCTCGCTATAGAGCAACATGCCGAGCACAATGCTGCCGACCGCGCCGATCCCAGTCCATACCGCATACGCGGTGCCAAACGGCAGCGACCGTAGCGCAAGCGCCATCAGCGCGAAGCTGAGCGTGATCGCGAGCACAGTTGCGACCGTCGGCCAGAACCGGGTCAGTCCGTCGGAATATTTCAGCCCCAGCGCCCAGCCGACCTCGAGCAGGCCTGCACCGAGAAGAGCAAGCCACGCGCTCACGGCAACCTCTCCAGCTTCGTTGCGATCCTGACGCAAAGCGGCCCGCGCGGGATCTGGTTCAACGGATCGTTCGATCGCGTTCTGCCTTTGGCTGTCTCAAAAGGATACGCCAGCATCCGCTCGCCTCATCGACGCGATGATCGAACTTTCCTTGCGATGTTCGCGCGACAAGCATGTGACAGGCGGCGCGCGACGTTGTCGCAAAACTGCAGCGCGCCTTCGATATCGTTGAAGGCTTATTGATTCGAGGTGCGGATGAGCGCGCAACTGGCCGCGAACGCGGCGCGTAACGGCGGAGTGTGGTACGGAGAGACCGTCTGGAACAGGATTTTCGCGGCCTGGTTCCGACGCTTCGTTTACACGCAAATCTGGGAGGATCCGGAAGCCGATCTCGCGGCGTTGCAACTGCCGTTGGGATCGACGATCGTCACGATGTCCTCCGGCGGCTGCAACGCGCTGTCCTATCTGGCTGCACAGCCCGCGCAGGTCTATGCGGTCGATCTCGACGACGGGCATCTTGCGTTGCTGAAGCTGAAGCTCGCCGGCATCCGCGCTTTCTCCGACTATGCGGAATTCTGGCAATTCTTCGGCGAGGGAGCATCACCCGCCAATGCGCGGCTCTATCGCGAGCGATTGTGGCCGCTGCTTGATCAGGGGGCACGCGCCTATTGGGACAGACGCAATTTCATGGGGCGTCCGCGGCATGCCCATTTCACGGACGGTTTCTATCGTCACGGCTTGCTTGGCCGGTTCATCGGACTTTCGCATCTCGTGGCGAGGTTAGCGCGGATCGATCTTGCCGCCTTGTTGACCGGAAAGATCGACGCGCCGGAGCGGGTGGAGGCGCTGGAGCGTCTGCGTCGGCTGTTTCGGTCTCGACTGGCGGGTCTTTTGACGCGAACGCCCGCCTTGTTTGGCCTCGGCATCCCGCCGCGGCAACGCGCCTTGCTCGAAAGGGATGCGCCGCTCAACGAGGTGTTGCTCGAGCGCCTGTTGCGCCTGATCGATGGGCATCCCACCGACAGCAATTATTTCGCCTGGCAGGCGCTGCATCGCAGCTATCCCGGTCCTGGAGACCGCTGTCTGCCGCCTTATCTGCAACGACGACGCTTCGCGCGAATGCGCAACAACGCAGGTTTGATCATCCCGGTGCGCGCCAATCTGCAGCAGTTCCTGGAGAGCCTCCCGGCGCGCGAGGTCGATGCTGTGATCCTGTTGGACTCTCAGGATCGGATGGCGACCGAAGAGATCCTTAGCCTATGGAATGCCATCGACCGTGCCGGCAATGAGCACGTTCGCGTCATCTTTCGCACGGTCGGCTCGGAGTCGCCCCTGGAAGGCGAGGCGCTGGCGTCGCTTCGTGCGACCTGGCGCCGCGACGAGGAGCGCAGCGACATCGGATTTCAACTCGACCGATCGGGAATATATGGCGGCTTTCACTGCTATATACGTTGCTGATTGCGGTTTCATCGCACTGAGCGGACGTTCGACGTTCATGTTGCATCGCGGCGTTGCCGTCTTCGCAGACACGGAATGCTCCAATTTTTGACACGGCTTTTGGAAGACAACAGCGCTTTAGCTCTGCTAGGGTGCAGCCGGCTGGTTGGCTTCACACGAAGGAGTGGAGGTCATGAATAAGCTCGTTGAAATCCGCAGCCAGGAGGCTATTTGCCGCGAACGCGCTGCATTGGATTCCGAGCGAAGACTCTTCTGGCTCGCGCAGGCCGAAGAAGTGGGAGCGGCGCGCCCTGGACGAGATCGCCTATCACTTCAGAGAGTGCAACATCGGCGATTTGGAAGCGCGATCACCGGCGACGTTTTAGGCCAGACACGTTCTCGTTGACCTGACTGATTGCTGTCCGCGCAGTTGCGTGGATCGATCGTGCTGTGTCGCGAGGCCTGATAAAAGTGGCAATCCTGCTCGCGTTCGCGATGGAGTCCGGCTTGCCGTATCAATGGAGTTCTGGTTTGCGCACAGTCTGTCGGACCTCGGCGCCGCAATCCGCGCATTCGTAAATGAAATCGATCTTCGCCAAGCTCCAGTGCGGCTCGACGTCCCGCACATACATCGGCAGCATGCCAGCGCAGCCCGGACAAATGACGGGCGCCATCTCGACGTCGTGATGGTGAATGTAGGCTGGCATTTCGGCTCTCCTTCGCAAACGAGAAAATTACCGCCAGTCTCAACCTCGGCCGAACTTAACCACCTACCGTCATCTGCTCGTCATCAACTCTCCCGAACGGAACAAGAACAACTTGCGGTAGTTTTAGGATGTGGTCTTCGAGTAACAGTGGTGTCGGGGGTAATCGAAACCTACTCAACGCTCTTCCATCATCGTGAAGACGAAGCCTGTCAGCGTGGCGCCGACACCGAAGGCTAAAGTGAAAAAGCTGACGAGTGTGATGGTCGTCGACCATCGGCTCACTGCTGTGGGCAATCAGGACCGCGAGTGAGCTGTCGATGAACGCCAACGCGAACGAGAAGCCGAGTCCGAGGGCAATGCCCATGAGGCTATGACAGGCCATTTCCAGTACGAATTCTGCGCGGCGGGCTCGTGGCTTGTTGTCACGCATTCGCTGCTCCTCCTGGCCGAGCAAACTCGAGGCCAGCGCAAGCGCGACTCCGTCGACCGGACCCGCGATGAAAACCCATCGCCCTGGCGGGTGTTGGGAATGACGTCTCCGCCTGCGCGCCTTTTCGGCCGGAGAGGGCCGCTCAGCTAAACTGACCCGTTTCCGGCGGCATTCTGAATGCTCGGTTGCGCGCTCCCGGACATGTCGGTGGAACGTCCCGGCGGTCCGGTCGTTCCTAAGAAGTCGCACTCCCGACGAAATTATCGGATGATCAATAGGTGGTGAGAGAGACCGATCGGCCCAGGCTGCTGAAGGGGCCTGTGATAAAATCCGCGGGGAGTCCAGGAAACGTATGGCAAGATCGGCGATCATCGGGGGCGCCTTCGCTGCACTGATCCTCGGCGGTGCGGGCGCTGTGTTTTTGGTCGCGTGGCGTCCGGCGATCGCAGCGATCGAGCCGCCGGCGCCGCAGTCTTTCGCCACAGATCTCGTCAAGCGCGGCCGCGGGCTGGCCGCGATCGGCAATTGCAACGATTGCCATACCGTGAATGGTGGCAAGAATTTCGCTGGCGGCCTTCCGGTGCCGACGCCGTTCGGCACGGTGTTTTCCTCCAACATCACGCCTGACGCCGAAACCGGCATCGGTCGCTGGTCGGAGGCAGCCTTCCGCCGCGCCATGCTTGCGGGCGTGGATCGTGAGGGCCGGCACCTTTATCCGACCTTTCCTTACGATCATTTCACCAATGTCAGCGACGAGGACAATCACGCGCTCTACGCTTTTCTGATGACGCGCGAGCCGGTTCGCGCACCCGCACAGGACAATCGGCTGCTGTTTCCGCTCAATCAGCGCGTCATGGTCGCCGGATGGAAGCTCCTGTTCTTCCATCGCGGCACGCTGCAGTCCAATCCCGCGAAAAGCGCCGAATGGAATCGCGGGGCCTATCTCGTCGAAGGGCTTGCGCATTGCGGCGCCTGCCATACGCCGCGCAACCTGTTCGGCGCCGAGCGCGCAAACGCCTCCTTTGCCGGCGGCAATGTCGACAACTGGAAGGCTTATGCGCTCAATGCGCAATCGTCGTCGCCAGTGCCCTGGGATACCGAGGCGCTATACACTTACTTGCGCGAGGGTTCGCACCCAGATCACGGCACCGCGCGCGGACCGATGGCGGACGTGGTGAGAAATCTGTCTCAGGTGCCCAGCGGGTGACGTCCACGCCATTGCAACCTACATGGCCGACATGTTCGGTGAGCCGGCTCCGGAACGTAGCCGACAGGGTGAAGAGGCGCAGGCGCAGGCCAAATCGGGCTCAGCAGCGTCAGGCGCAGGCGGCTGTCGCAAATGGATTCGCCCGGCGCTGCGATCTATGCCTCGGCCTGCGCGACATGCCACGAGAGTGGCAGGCCGCCGCCCTATGGTGGGGTCAATCTCCACCTCAGCACCGCGATCAGCGATCCGGATCCGCGCAACCTGGCCAATATCCTGCTGTCGGGCGTTCGTCCCGTGGAGGGCGAACGCAGTCCGATCATGCCTGCCTTTGCCGGCAGCATGAACGATGCGCAGATCGCCTCGCTGCTGACATATCTGCGGTCGCGCTTCAGCAGCCAGCCGGCCTGGACCGGCGTCGAAAGAACCGTCAAGGAAGCGCGGGGCTCCGAGACCGCGTCACTTCAGCCATCGGCAGTCGCCCGTCAGGCGCCAGCCGATTCAGTACAGCGAGCGAAGCCATGATGACATTGAAGGTCAATGGTCAGGATCATCAGATCGATTCGGAACCGGACACGCCGCTACTCTATGTGCTGCGCGATGAGTTGCAGCTCAACGCGGCGAAGTTCGGTTGCGGACTCGGCCAATGCGGCGCGTGCACGGTGATCGTCGACGGCAAGGCGGTGCTGTCCTGCGTGACGCCGCTGGTGCTGCTCGAGGGCAAGCAGGTGACGACGCTGGAGGGCCTCGGCACGGTGTCGGAGCCGGCGCCGATCCAGCGCGCCTTCATGGAGGAGCAGTCCGCGCAATGCGGCTATTGCATCGCCGGGATGATGATGCGCGCGCAGGCGCTGCTGCAACGAAATCCGAAGGCCAGCGACGAACAGATCCGCGCTGAACTCGCGCCTCATCTCTGCCGCTGCGGGACGCACATGCGGATCCTGCGCGCGGTCCATCGCGCTGCGCGCTTGATGGATACCGCCGAATTGTCGCCGGCAGAGCGGAGGAGCGCGCAATGAACAGCCCGGTCGATCTCGATCGCTGCCGGTTCGATCGCCGACAAGTGCTCGCCGGTGGTGGCGCGCTGATCGTCAGTTTCTCGCTGACGAACGCTTTCGCGGAGGATCAGGCCGCGCCGGCAACAGCGCCTGCGCCGCCTCCGCCGGGGAGCCTGAAGACTTCACCCTACCTCAACTCATGGGTGAGGATCGACGCCGACGGCACGATCACGGTGTTCACCGGCAAGGCGGAGCTCGGGCAGGGGTTCAAGACGGCGTTCCAGCAAATCGCCGCCGAAGAGCTCGACGTTCCCTTCGCCTCGTTGAAGGTCGTCACCGCCGACACCAGGCTGACCGCCAACGAGGGCTATACGGCCGGCAGTCACTCGATGCAGGACAGCGGCACGGCGATCCAGAATGCCGCAGCGCAGGCACGCGCGCTCTTGGTCAACGAGGCGGCCAAGCGTCTCGACCTGCCGGTCAAGCGGCTGAAGACCGAGAACGGCGCGGTGATCGGCTCGAACGGGCGGCGCCTCTCTTACGGCGAACTCGTCGCCGGCGACATGCTGCACGTGCAGGCGCACACCGACGTCGAAGCTGAAGGATCCCGCGACCTTCAAGGTGATGGGCAAGTCGGTGCCGCGCGTCGATATCCCGGCGAAGGTGACGGGCGGCGCGGCCTATGTTCAGGACATGCGGCCGGCTGGCATGGTGCACGCCCGCGTTGTGAGGCCGCCGAGCTATGGCGCCGAACTGACCGGTTGCGACACGTCGGCTGTCGAGAAAATGCCGGGCATCGTGAAAGTGGTTCGCGACGGCAGTTTCCTCGCGGTGGTCGGACGCAAGGAATTCCAGACCGTCAAGGCGATGAAGGTGCTCACGGCGGCAGCGCAATGGAAAGAAAACGCGAAACTGCCGAAGCAGGACGACCTGCCGTCCGTGCTTACCAGTCTGCCGGCGCAGACCACGACCATCTTCGAGCGCAACGATCCGACCGTGTTCAGCCAGAAGACAATCGAGGCCACCTACACGCGGCCCTATCAGGCGCATGGCTCGATCGGGCCATCATGTGCGGTCGCCGAGTTCAGCGATGGCAAGATGACGGTCTGGACGCACACGCAGGGCGTCTATCCCGATCGGCAGGGCATCGCGGAGATGCTTCACATGGCGCCGGACGATGTCCGCTGCATCCATGTCGAAGGCTCCGGCTGTTATGGACATAACGGCGCCGACGACGCCGCGGCCGATGCGGCGCTGATCGCGCGTGCGATGCCGGACACGCCGGTCCGCGTGCAATGGATGCGCGAGCAGGAGCATAGCTGGGAGCCCTTCGGACCGGCCATGATGACGAAGCTGAAGGCCTCGTTGGACGGCGACGGCAGGATCGCCGACTGGAATTTCGAGGTCTGGAGCAACACGCATTCGATGCGGCCGGGCGGCGCCGGCAGCATGTTGGCGGCTCAGCACATGGAGCAGGCTTTCGCGGTGCCACCGGCAAAGCCGCTACCGCTGCCGGAGGGTGGCGGCGATCGCAACTCGATCCCGATCTACACTTTCCCGAACGCTCGTGTCGTGCATCACTTCCTGCCCGACATGCCGCTGCGGATATCGGCGATGCGCTCGCTCGGCGCCTATCACAACGTGTTTTCGATCGAGAGCTTCATGAACGAACTCGCGGAGTTGGCGGGCGCCGATCCCGTCGCCTTCAGGCTGAAGCATCTCGAGGATCCGCGTGGACGCGAGGTCATCGAGAAGGCGGCGCAGGAATTCGGCTGGCGCAAGGACCAGAAAGCGCCACAAGATCGCGGCTATGGTTTTGCATTCGCGCGCTACAAGAATCTCGCAGCCTATTGCGCGATCGCGAGCGAGGTCGAGGTGAACCGGGAGACCGGTCGGCCGCGGCTCGTCCGCGCGGTGGCGGCGGTTGACAGCGGGCAGGTCGTCAATCCCGATGGCCTGATCAATCAGATCGAAGGCGCGATCGTGCAGTCGACGAGCTGGACACTCTATGAAAGCGTGACCTTCGACGACAGCAGGATCACCAGCATCGACTGGCAGACTTATCCGATCCTGCGCTTCGACGCGGTCCCGGATTCGATAGAAGTGCACATCATCAACCGGCCGGGGAAACCTTTCCTCGGCAGCGGAGAAACCGGGCAGGGGCCGGCCGCGGCGTCCGTCGCCAACGCCATTGCCAACGCCACCGGCAAGCGGCTACGAGATCTACCGTTGACGCGCAAGCGGATCAAGGATGCGATTGACGCGTAAGCGCCGTTGCCCGTGACGGCAGCGGTTCACAATGATTGTCTGAATGATTGGGAGTAACGCCATGACGCATGCCATCCGCTTTCACAAGCCCGGCGGACCAGAGGTCCTCGTCTGGGAGGAAGTCAGTGTCGGCAAGCCGGGTCCCGGCGAGGCACGGATCCGCCACACGGCTGTCGGACTGAATTTCGTCGACATCTACAACCGCTCTGGCCTTTATCCTGCACCGTTGCCGAGCGGGCTCGGCAGCGAGGGCGCTGGCGTGGTCGAGGAAGTGGGGGCAGGCGTCAGCGATCTGAAGCCGGGCGATCGTGTCGCCTATGGCAGTTCGCCGCTCGGCGCCTATTCCGAAGCGCGGCTGATTCCGGCCGATCGCCTGCTCAAGCTACCCGATAGCATCGATGACAAGACCGCTGCCGCGATGATGCTGAAGGGGCTAACGGTGCAATATCTGATCCGCCAGACCTATCGGGTCAAATCGGGCGATACGATCCTGCTGCACGCGGCGGCGGGCGGTGTCGGCCTCATTCTCTCGCAATGGGCTAAGCATCTCGGCGCGACCGTGATCGGCACGGTCGGCAGTGACGAGAAGGCAAAGCTCGCGAAGGACCATGGCTGTGCCCACGTGATCGTCTATACGCGCGAAGACTTCGCGAAGCGCGTCGAGGAGATCACGGGCGGCAAGAAGGTGCCGGTGGTGTACGATTCCGTCGGCAAGGACACGTTCCTGAAGTCGCTCGACTGCCTGGCGCCACACGGCTTTGCGGTGCTGTTCGGGCAGTCGTCCGGCGCGGTCGAACCGCTCAACCTTGGCCTGCTGGCGCAGAAGGGATCGCTATTCGTCACTCGTCCCACGCTCAACACCTACGGCGCCAAGCGCGAGAATCTCGTCGCGATGGGGAAGGAACTGTTTGACGTGGTGCAGTCCGGCGCTGTCAAGATCGAGGTGCGCCAGACCTATCCGCTGAAGGACGCCGCGAAGGCGCATGCCGATCTTGCCGCACGAAAGACCACGGGATCGACGGTACTGCTGGTCTGAAATTGATTGCCCGCACCGAAGCGCGGCGCCTGTCGAAGCTCGCGGCGCGCTTTGGTGTCGTTGACATCGCGGGCCGGGTACGCCCGCGCAGCGTCGTTGTGCCGCACTCCAAGCTGTGAGAGCTGGCCGGGTGCGGTTAACAAAGATTTATCCTTCAGGTTGTAGCGTTTTGGTAGATGGTGTGGAGCGCCATGTCGCGAGCGCCGATAAGATACTGCGTCGGTGTAATGGGTTAGGAAGAATGTCTGGAAGTGCCGATTTGGGAGCATTGATGTTTGGCTGGCAGGGGAGTCCCGATCGCAAGAACTCCAGGACGCTCGATGACAGGGCGGAGCCTGTGGCTGAGCGTGCCACGGCGCAGGTGTCGTCGGCGGATCTGGGCGCTCGCCTGTTGGCGGTAGCGGATCTGACGATGGAAGGTTTCGCCGCGATAATTGCCGATATCACCAGTCAGATCGACCTGCTCAACGCGACGATCGAGTCGGCCCACGCGGTCGAAGTTGAACACGAGTTCGCAATGATCGCGGGCGAAGTCAGGATCCTTGCCAGCGACATCCGCCAGACCGCTGACGCCGTTGCCGCCGCGATGACCGCATCAGGCAGCATTTCCGGCGAAGTCGGGGCAGCGCTCACAGGCATCAAGGATGCCATCCAGCACATCAACGAGTTGATGGCCAACGCTGCCGCGGCGGACATGGTGACCCGCCACGCCTTCCAAACGCTACCACTGCCTCGTCTCTGTAACTGAGCCGGTTACGCCGTCTCATGCTTGCGCAGATCGCGGGCATGATCGAACTGGTCAGCCTGCAGATCAGCCTCGCTCACACTGATGTCGGGGAGGGCAGCCTCGGCCAGAATCTCGTCCGTGATGTCGTCGACCGCTCGGTCAGCGATCTCGTGGATGAAGCTGATGTTCTTGTATTCGCCGGAGGCGACGCGCGCGATCACCTCGCGCCTGGTGATCTCGGGGTCGACGATCGCCTCGCGACCGCGGCGGCCATAGTCGATCATCACGACGAAATATTGCATCTGATTGAACCGCGCTCATTCATGCAAACAATTCTGCATGCCAATACGCCATTATTTCCGAAAATCGGAATATGGTCAAGTTAAAATTCCGAAAATCAGAAATATGGTCGGTCGAAGGCGGTATTGGGCGCCGGTCATGGACGAATCTATCCAGGGAGTACGCCGCCAGCGAAAGCTTTCACTTCTCCGTCTGACGCGCGGCAGGCGGCTTTGCCGCCTTGCGGCTGCGTGCAGCTGCCTTGCCTCGCAACCGCTCGATCTGCGCTCGCGGCAGCGTCACGCAGATCTCGCCGATCCATTCCAGCTTCACCCCGTTGATGGGCTTGGCGTTGAAACTCGTCAGGTTGACCATGCTTGCGGACTTGCCACGCTCGATCGTCTTCAGATAGCGCTCGCCGGTCTTCAGGCGCACCGCGGCTTCTTCGCCATAGAAACTCGTCAGCGGGTGGTGCTGCTCGCGATAGACGACGATGATATCGCCGTTCTCGTATTTGGGGAGCATGGAATCGCCGGCCACCTCGAAGGCAATGGTCTCCTCCGCAATCGGGAAAGGCAGTTCGACCTCTCCGAGGCCTTCGGGAGGCATCTGCTCGCTTTCCGGCTGGATCACCGCGCCGGCGCCGACGCGGCCCATGATCGGAACCGAGTTCAATTCGAGATAGTCCATGATCGGGGCGATCTCGGACGCCTTGATCAGGCGCAGTCCGGACAGGATTTCGGAGACGGCACCGGGGCGTACGCCCATCGCCCGCGCCAGACCGCCTTTGGTCTTGCCCGGTTTCTCAAGTCCCCGCTCGATCATTGTGATGTCCAGCATGGCGGCTACTCTTTCCGAATTTCCGAAACAATAGCAATTCCGATTATCCGAAATCAAGCTTGACTTTGATTTCGGAATATCAGAAAGTATCAGCATACCGCGCGATTCCACTGGAGTGGTCCGGCGCGGGCCCTGCGGAAAGGCATATTGATGCAACCGAGCAATTGGGCGCCGGAGCATTCCGACGCGCTGCGCGAATTTCTGGCGCGCGGCATGAGCTATTCAGAGATTGCGGGCGCAATTAATGAGAAATTCGGCACCTGCTATACCCGCAACGCCACGATCGGCCGGGGCAGACGGATGGGGCTTGGCGTTCCGGAGCGTCAGGATGACCGGTCGAAGCCGCCGCCGTGTAGCAGTGCGCCGAAGCTCGCGAAGGCAAGCCCGCGGGCCTTGGGCGCGCCGCGCCGGGAAAAATCTTGCGAAGCACCGATCGGAGGTCGAGCCCGCTGAACCGGTCAGGCTCCGCTGCGTCGGCGTCAGCCCGCGCCTGCTGCCGCTCACCGACCTGAACGACGGCGATTGCCACTATCCTTACGGCGGCGACCGTGATGATGAGCCGATCCTGTTCTGCGGCCATCCGCGGCTTAAGGGCTCACGCTATTGCGCGCCGCATTTCCGGTTGACGCGGGACGACGGCACCTCTCCGGAGCGTGCGGCGGGGCCGATCCTGCTGCGGCTGGTTAATGCGGCCTGATCCGACGCACAAATCTTTTTCGTACATTCGGAGGAAGCCTCGTGGCACGAGCCAAACGCAAACGATCCTGCCGCCTTTCGAAGATCCATGATCGCCGCTCGCATGACCTGCCGCGCGGTGCGCAGGTCGCGGAAGTGGAGGTCGATGATCCGATGGCGCTCGAGCCGGGCGAAAAGATCGTCGCCCTGCGTTCGATCCGCAATGATCCGCTCGGCAAGCTGCATTCGCATCGCCAGATCGACGAGGCGCAGTATCAGGGCGGACGCGCATTTCAGAACGATTGGGAGAGGGCCGAGCGCGGGCCGCAGGCGGTGGACCCCGGCCGTGACTATGTCGATGGCGTTCAGATTCGGGAGCCAGTAACGGAAGCCCAGCGCAATGCCGTGTTGCGGCTAAATCGCGCCGAGCGCGAACTCGGCGCCGACGGGGCCGCCTTGGTGCATGACGTTCTCGTCAAGGGCATGACAATGGAGCAGGTCGGGCAACGCCGCGATCTGCGCAGCCAGCGCTGGGCCGATTATTTTTCGCGGCGCTTTCGGGAATGCCTCGACCGCCTCGCCCAGATCTACGGATTTGCGACCGCCGGCCGGAAACACTCGAACCAACGATGAAATGCGCGCGTGCTCGGCCGGTTCGGCCAGATGGTCATCTCAAGTTCCACTTTAGCTGTATGCGACTGGCTGTAAGTGGCTGATGCGCAAACCTAGAACGGGCTGGCGTTGAAATTCAGCGGCTGCACCACGTCGTAGGCGGCTTTCGACAGCGGCACAGCATAGTTGACGGTGAGTGCACCGAACGGCGAAGCCCAGGTCAGGCCTGCGCCAACGGACGAGCGTAGCACGTTCTTGTTGGCGATCTGTGCGGTCTGCCCGTTGAAGGTCGTCGGTCCGTTGTAGCCGAAGACGGTGCCGGCATCGACGAACACCGAGCCCTTCAAACCGTATTCCTGGGGGATACCGGGGATTGCGCTCTGCAGCTCCGCGGTGGTCGCCCAGAACATGCTGCCCCCGACATTGTCCATGGTCGAGCCGGGCGTGAGATCGCGCGGACCAAAGCCGTTGGGCGCAAAGCCGCGGACCATGGAGGGGCCACCGAAGAAATTGTTCACGAGGGGCACCTGGCCGCCGAGCCCGGTGATGTAGCCGCCTTGCGCGCGCACCATCGCCGTGAGATCGCCGTTGATCGCGTGATAGTAGCGCACGTCTTCGGATGTGCGCAGGAACCTGACGTCGCCGCCAAGGCCGGCAAGGTCCTGCCTGAGCTGTGAGTCGATGCCGCTGGTCGGGCTCTTCCTGTTGTCGAGGGTACTGTAGGAGATGGTGTCGCCGACCGCGGACACGAGTTGCGGGCCCGCGGCGGCCGCCTGCTGGATCGGCAGTGACACCGTCGCGCCGGTCGCAGTCGGCGCAAGCGTCACGTTCTGATCATAGAGCGAGTAGCGCCACAGCACGCTGGTCTGCTCGGTGATCGGTGTTCCGAGTGTGAAGTTCGCGCCGTAAGTGTTGCTGCCATAGGACTGGTAGGGACTCGACGTGATCTGCTTTCCGAACAGCTCGATCCCAGCGGTCACGCGCGTGCCCAAGAAGTAGGGCTCGGAGGCCGACAGGTCGATGCCGCGACTGTATTGGCCATAGGAAAGGGAGGCCTGCACATTGTCCCCGGTGCCATAGAAATTGCGGTCGCTGACCTTGACCTCGCCGAGCCAGCCGTCCGTGGTCGAAAAGCCGCCGGAGACGTTGAAATCGCCGGTCGCCCCATCGGCCGCCTCGACGTCGAGCACGACGCGGTCCGGCGCCGAGCCCGGCCTGGTCGTGATCTTGACGGTCTTGAAGTAGTTCAGATTCTTCAGCCGCCGTTCGGCGCGGTCGATCAGCGTCTTGTTATAGGCATCGCCTTCGCCGAAATCGAATTCACGGCGGATCACGTAGTCGCGGGTTTTCAGGTTGCCGTGGATCTCGATGCGTTCGACATAGGTCCGCTGTCCTTCACTGATCACGAAGGCGACATCGACCCGTCGCGCCTCCGCGTTCCTGACCAAGCGCGGTTCGGCCTGGGCAAAGGGATAGCCGAGCTTCGCCATCTCGACCGCGAGCGCGTCGTTGCTCTTGTCAAGCGCGCTGCCGTCGAACGTGGCGCCGCTCCTCGCCAGCACCAGCTTCCGCAGCTTGTCCTGGTCGACGCCTTGCACGTTGCTGGCGACGCTGATGTCGCCGAACTGATAAGGTTGGCCTTCGTCGATCACGAAAGTCAGCGCAAATCCGTGCATCGCCGGATCGTACTCGGCTTTTGCGTCGACGACGGTGGCGTCGGCATAGCCATGATTGCGGTAATAGGTCCGGATCAGTTCACGGTCTTGTGCGACGCGGTCGGGATCGTAGACGTCGCCGCCGAGCAGGAAGCTCAGCGCATTGGTTGCCGAAGTCTTGATCACCGCATTGAGCTGCCGCGCGCCGAAGACGTGGTTGCCGACGAAATTGATCCGCTGCACCGTCGTCTTCTTGCCTTCGGTGATGGAGAAGACGAGGTCGACGCGATCATTGCCGTGATCGATGATCTCGGGCACCACGCCGACATCGTCGCGTCCAACATGCCGGTAGGCTTCCGTGATGCGGCCGACATCGGCCTGCACGGTCGCGCGCTGCAACGAGCCCCGCGCCTTGGACTGCACGACGGCAGCAAGGTCGGCATCCTTGACCTTCTTGTTGCCCTCGAACGCAACGCGGTCCAACAATTTTGCTTCGCTGAGATGAACGATCAATCGATCGCCGGCGCGTTCGATCCTGACATCGTCGAACAGCCCAGTGGCGTAGAGCGCTTTCAGCGCCGCGTCGCGCGAGGCCTCATCGAACCGGCCGTTTGCCGAGGCATGAAAGTACGACCGCACCGTATCGGCATCGATCCGGCGGTTGCCTTCGACGGTGATGGCCTCGCTGGCTGCAGAACCCTCCGCAAAGGCCGCTGCGGGGAGGGCGAGCGCTATTGCCAATGCGCCGGCCGTCATCAGCGAACTTCGGGATCTCGAGCTCGACGTCGTCGACTTCGTCGTCACGCCCGGCTATCCGTCCTTTGTGCTTGACTGTTGTATCGAAGTGCGCGCCGGGGGCGAAAGAATGTCGTAGCCGGGGTGAGTTGCAGGCAACAGTCAAATGCGGCCACAATTTCGACGCGATATCGGGTCGGTCGTTCCAAGAAATGTCGCATAGCCGCTTCAAATGCCGACTAGCCAAAACGCCGAAACACGCTCGCCTCTGGGGGCACGCGAGCGATGACGCTTGATGGGAGCATCACATGCGTTACACGGCCCTCATTGCTGCCCTGGTCATGCTGGTCCAGCCGGTCCAGGCGGCGGTCACCCCCGAAATCGATCCGCGCGCCTCACTCAGTGTCGTGCAGCAGTGGATCTACAATTACCGCGCCAAGCCGGACTACGCTCACGTGCCGGCCGCGGTCCGCGTGCTGTTCCATTCGCAGACGTTCCGGGAACCGGAGAACGCGGGCATCTATCTCGGCTTCATCGCGGGCGCGATCGCGTCGAACCCGGCCAAGTCAGAGCAACTCGTCGACAGCTTCTTTCCTGTTCCGCCCGAGGACGAATGGGTGATCGTGCGCGCCATCGCGTATTCGGGTCTTCCCGATTGGCGCGGTCTTTTGCGCAGGGTCGCACCGAAAATGCCGGGTCGGAAGGTGATGATCGATGCCTATCTCGCCGGCACTCTGCCTGCACTCTACGACATTCCGCTCGAACAGAAGAAGCCCGGAATGATGGAGAAGTTGCGCGGTGTCTTCACCAAAAATCCGTTCGCGAAGGAAGAGAAGAAGCTCGATACGGCGCTGACCTATGCCGGCAACCAGGATCTGCTGGACACACTATGGGGCTATTATTTCGCAACCGGCTCTCATCTGCCGATCCTGCGTATCATGCAGATGTTGCCCTGGTCGAAGAGCCGTGACACCGTCGACAAGCTGACGGTCGGCAGCATGGCGCGTTACACGCTGGCAAGCTACGCCGTGCGCGATTCCGACTTGCGCGAATTTCTGCGCGCCGAGCTGCCGGGGCAGCCGGCGGCGATCAAGGCGCCTCTGGCCGAGGTGATCGAATCCGCCGACACCGTGCAACTTGCGGCCGTCCGAAAGGACGCGCTGGCCGCCGTCGAGGAGCTGAAGACCAAGGGATCGGACTCGCGGCGCAACCTGGATTTCTGGGGGCAGGTCGGCGTCGGGGCGGTCGCGCTCGGCTGCGTCTCGGCGGCGGCGCTGGGCCAAGTCGCGGTCGGCATTCCCTGCGTGATCGGTGGCTCGGCTTCGCAAGGCCTGCTGTCGTTCTGGGAGAAGCAGCAATAGCGTCGGCCTGTGCGCGAGGCATATGCGTGCGGGTCCGTGAGGCGTGCCAGGATGGCCCGATGAACTCCTTGCATGCGAGGGCATTCAGCGGGACGGCGATCCTCGTTGTCGTGATGGCGACTTTGCTTTTTGGCGCGGCAGGCACGTTCGACTATTGGCAGGCCTGGACCTTCCTCGCGCTCTATTTCGCCGTATCCCTTGCGATCACGCTCTATCTCATGAGGAACGATCCCGCGCTTCTGGCGCGGCGGATGAGTGGCGGTCCGTTCGCCGAGAAGGAGCCGGTGCAACGGATCATCATGTCCGTGACGTCGATCGGCTTTATTGTGTTGCTGGTCTTGCCTGCCATAGACCATCGGCTGCATTGGTCCGAGCTATCGCCTTATGCCGTGTTGGCAGGGGACGCGCTCGTTCTTATCGGCTGGCTCGGCATTTTCTTCGTGTTCAGGGAAAACAGTTTTAGCTCGGCGACCATCGAATTGTCTGCTGACCAGCAGGTGATTTCGACCGGTCCCTATGCATGGGTGCGGCACCCCATGTACGCAACGGCGGTCTTCATGCTAGCTGGCATCCCCATCGCGTTGGGCTCATGGTGGGGCCTGCTGGTCATCGCTGCGATGCTGCCTATGTTGATCTGGCGGCTGATCGACGAGGAGCGATTTCTTGCCAGGAATTTGCCAGGTTATACAGACTATCAGAACCGGGTGCCTTACAGGCTTCTCCCGCTGATCTGGTAGATAACTATGATCCGGTTAACGGGCCGGCGAGTGAATGCGAAGTGGGGAAGCTGATGGGCGTTGTTTCGTTTCTGATCTTGCTGGTGCTGATCTATGTTCTCGTCTCGCTCCGGGTCCTGAAGCAATATGAACGGGGAGTGGTGTTTCTGCTCGGCCGGTTCGCCGGCGTGCGCGGTCCCGGACTGACGGTGATCTTCATTCCGATTCAGCAGATGGTGCGAGTATCGCTGCGCACCGTTACCATGCAGATCCCCTCACAGAAGATCATCACACGTGACAACGTGTCGATCGATATCGCCGCCGTGGCTTATTATCACATTACTGATCCCGAAAAGGCGGTGATCGCGATCGAGAACGTCTACAACGCGATCAACCAGATCAGCCAGACGACGGTGCGCAACGTCGTCGGACGCTTCAGTCTCGATCAACTCCTGGCTGATACGGCGAACATCAACGATCAGATCAAGAATGTCATCGATCAGCACACCGAGCCGTGGGGCACTCAGGTTTCGGCCGTCGAGATCAAGGACATCGTGTTGCCGGAAAACATGCAGCGCGCAATGGCGAAGGAAGCCGAGGCCGAACGCGAGCGCCGCGCCAAGATCGTTGCCGCCGAAGGCGAATATCAGGCTGCGGTGAAACTTGGCGAGGCCGCGGATATCATCACGCAGCATCCGGTGGCGTTGCAATTGCGAACGCTGCAGACGATGGCCGAGATCTCGGTCGAGAAGAACTCCACCATCATCTTTCCCGCGCAGTTCCTCTCGACGGTGCAGGAGGCGATTTCGATCCTGGCAAGGGACGCCGCGGCGAAATGAACGTGACGACGCGGCTGGGCGGCCGCCCGAGCAATTCCGTGCCGCAGCAACGAAGGGCGATCCGATCCCTGATCTCGATACCACGAGCCAGCTTCGCACCCGCATGCCGCGCCAGGTTCCGGCCGGCTGCCAAATCTTGCTCAGGACAAATCTGCTTACGACAAGTCTGCTTACAAAATGTCCGCGCCGGGCGCGGCCGGAAAGACCAGCTCGCGATGGATTTCGACGCCGGCCTCGTCGATCACCACGATCGAAAGGGCGCGGTCCCGGATTCTGGGATCGTGGCGAAGCCGCCGTGCAAGTTCCCTGCTGTGCTCGATAGCGTCGCCGGTCGTCGAAAATTCCAGCCCATTTCTGTCCCGGATTGGTCTGGCGTCCTTCATCTCAAAATAGAAAGTTCGCATCATGCCTCTTGCGGCCGCTCATCCCTGAGGAAACGGGGAGGCGGAGCCGGGCATCCGCGCAAACCCATACCGTCGCGGTTCCGCCCGGTCGCCAAAATCACGGAGCGGGGGAAGTAGGCCGAGGCTGATCAAAATTGCGGCAAATCATCCGAATGACCGATCCGAGACGAGTTTCATACAAGGCATATGAGCGCCACGCCGCTCAAATCCTGCCAAATGGCAGGTTGTGAACGGTCATCGGACAGATGAACGGTCAGTTGGGCTTGCTGCGCGAGTTGTTCCTTGGCATACTTTCAACCTCGTCGGGTTCGGCCCTGTCAATCTCCAGGCGTGCCATACGTAATATCAATGTTGCCGTCGTCAGGCCGAGACGTTCAGCCTCAATCGCTGCCGTATCGACCTTCCTGGCCAGGCCTTCACGTTTGCTGAGAAATGCCATTTCCGTTCCCTATCAAAGGTGCGAGATGAAGAATCCCACACTCATCGCGGAGCTGCACAAGAAGCTCGGAGCTCCATCGAGCGAAGCCGTCGAAAGTCTCCGGCTTCTGAAAGCCTTCCTCAGGTTGGCACCCAAGGAACGCTTCGAAGTGATCGAATTGGTCGAGCGCCTCGCAACCGAAGGTTCGTCTGGCCCCGACCATCCATTGTCCTGACGGCATCGTTCAGCCGGCGTTCACAACGGTCGTAGGCGGACGTGTCGCGATCGCGTAGATGGCTCCTCCGTCGAGAGCTTCCGATTGGTGAAGCGTCCCGGCCGGCAATAGAATGGTGTCGCCCGCTCCGCAGATGCGTTCGCCGCCGTCCCACATGAAGTTCAGCCGGCCACTGATGATGAGCAGGATCTCATCGACGGCATGGGTGTGAAAGTGATGCACCTTGCCCGCGGCGTCGCGCTGCAACTCGACGCAGCCCTGTTCCGGAAGCAGGTCAAGGATGAGAGGGTCGATCGAAAATTCGGTCTTCGTTCCAGTGATGATCCGGGTCATGCGGCTTCCTCCTTGCCGTCGATTTGCGAGGCCTTGGTCTGGGCGAGCCTGGAGAACGGGCATCCCAAGGCCTGCTGGTTTTCGTCGTGCAAGAAATATTGCTGGTGCTCGCGCCCGTCGTGGTTGCCGTAGCGGCCGAGAAGCGGCGAGGGGCTGGTGCTGTCGTAGGGGATGAGACGCTTGCGCACCTCGGAGAAAGCAGCCGCCGCGGCCTTATCGGTGCCGAGGATCTTCTCGAACACCCAGCGCGGCTGGAACGTCAGCATGAAGGTGCTCGAGCGGCGGCTCTGCCGCATCACATGCGCGGGCGTGCTGCACACCACGAAGATTGGTTCACCCGCGAACGAGAACTCCCACATCGGATGGTCGATCTGCTCCGGGATATTCTCGGGCCAGGCGCTGTTGTCGAGCCGCGCCAGTTGATCGAGCAGCAGCCAGAACTTCCTGTGGTAGGCCTCGATTGTCTGCACCGGTCCCGGACGGGAAAAAACCACGAGTGATGTATTCGGTCCGTATGTGCGGCTCTCCGCGACGAACTGGGCGAGCTGGCTGCCGAGAACCTCCGGGTCGAGAGGATCAAGAAACAGATAGCGCAACTGATCCTGACGATAGCCTGCGACCCCAAACACGCAGGGAAATGGCCGGGCTTCGCTGCTCATTTGCGCTTCGAACTCCGAGAACATCACGCTTTGCCACGTGCTGATCGCGAAACTCGAGCTCACTTCATTTTTTTTGATATACAAACGCGACATACGATCCCCTTTGTTCTTAAGCGCCATCCTCAGACTATTAATTTACGCCTCATCAACATCGGCCCGACAATTCCCGGCAGAGACATCAGAAGAAGAACGCAAATGAGCGCCGCATAGCCGCTGTCGCTGACGGCAGCCGGATCGGGCTTTCCCGTGCTCGAGGCAGATTGGCTGAAAGCGATCATGGCAAATCCGATGATGGGCTGCGACACGCCGGCGAATATTCCTGCGGTGGTCGTGTTGACCGATGCGCCGACACCGATCAGCTCGGACGTGTAGAGGCGTTTGGTGCATTTGAGCACGAGCGGGACGGTGCCGCCCGCCACCAGTCCCAGTATGGTGAAGACAATTCCCACGTAGAGGAAGCCCAGCGCGTGTGCGATCGGCGGAAGCAACATCGCAATCATCACCATCCGTAGCAGGCAGATCCGAATGAGCGCGGTGTCGAGCGCAGCACTGGCACGGTCGGCCATGTGGCCGAGGAAGATCGAGCCGGCGGCGTTGCCAACCATGAAGGCGAAGAGGGGGGCGCCAGCCGCTGAGGGCGACACGTTGAAGATATGGGCGACCATCGGGATGCCCCATACGCCCGACAGCGTCGTTACGACGGCGAAATGGGAGGCGAAGCTCATGGCGCAGCCCCAGTTCGCGAGCTGCCCGAGCGCCTGACGGCTTGCCAGAAGAACGCTCTTCAGAGTTCTGGCGTTTTGCGAAGCCGCGGCAGGCTTGAGCGTGACCGACGCGAAGGCAAGGTTCGTGATCCCGACACAGGCAATGAAGATGAAGCAGGCACGCCAGCCGAAGCCGCTGACCGCCGCGGCAAGCGGCGTCGTCGCCACGACGCCGCCGACATAACCCGACACCTGCGAGATGCCGGACATGAAACCGAAGCGCTCATCGGAAAAATTCTGCGCCACCAGCTTCAAGAGCGCGGTGAAAACCAGCGCGTCGCCGCAGGCCACGATCAGGCGCGCGACAAAGACATCAAGCAGATTCGGCGCCAGCGCAAAGGCGGCGCTGCCAAGCGAGGACGCAGCCATGCTGAACAGCACGACGCGTCTGACGCCGTAGCGGTCGACCAGCACGCCGGCCGGGATCTGCATCAGGGTGTAGCCCCAGAAATAGCTGGAGGCGAGCATCGCGACGCCGGCGGCATCGGTGCTGAAGTCGTGCATGAAGCTCAAGCTGACCGATTGCGGCGACACGCGCTGCAGGAAGGCGATCGCATACGCGATCGCAACCGCGGCCCATGCGAGATAGGCGCGGTCGCCAAGGCGCACAGGCGGGACGACGATGGTTTGTTGTTCGGTTACCGACATCACAACCTCGCGTAGCCGACCGAAAACAGCGCGTCGGCCGAATTGGGAATGATACGTGACATCGCCTCGTCCACCAGCGACGCCGTCCCGCGATAGGTCTGCCGGTGATGCTTGATGTGGCCATAGGCGCCGCGCATGATCATGCTCGGCACTTCAAGCGCCTTTCCGGGATAGAGCGAGGAGCACATCTCCACGCACGCCGCCTGCAACGCGGGGTCCTGGACATCGCCGAGCAGCCCGGGCGTGACTTTTTCGCAGATCTTCGCGTTTGCCGCCCACACGATCGGATTGCGGGTTCGCCAACCGTAGAAAACGCCGTCGTCGCCGTGATCGACGGCCCTGGATCGCTTCAGGATCTCCGTGGTGAAAAAGCCATAGAGGCCCCTGCCTTGGTGCGAAGGGAGCACTTCGGTGCCGCTCCGGTAGATCGCAAGGCGGTCCGCAATTCTGAGTAGGCGATAGACCGAGAAGGCCGCGAGGCCGGACCCGTCATAGACCAGGATGAGGCTGTATTTGCCGTCGAACGGGGAGGACGAGGCGGTCCAGTGCGGTTCGGTCGCCTTCCAGTTGACGGCGATGATGCCGTTCATCGCATCCATCACGGCCGGCTGGTCCGCCTCGTCGACGACGGACGCGTCAGGAATACTGAAGACCACGTAGTCGGCCCATGGCGACGGGATGGCTTGGTACTGGCTGCCCAGATTTCGCGACATGGCAGGGCTCCGGCTGTCCGAAGCCTGACCTATACAGGCGTGCCTCAAATGGCTTAAAGGACAATATGCCCTCGAAATCTGCCAAATCCCGGCGGCCCGAGCTGCGTGAAAAGCTGCCCGACCGGCGGATTGCGATCATCGCTTTTCCGGGCGTCACGCTGCTCGACATCTCGGGCCCCGCGCAGGTCTTTGCCGAACTGCAGGAGATCGAGCTGCCGGCCGCGGGCTATGCTCTGTCCTATCTCTCGACGTCGGGCGGGTTGGTGACTACCGACGTCGGCATGATGGTCGACACCGCGCCAATCGCGAGCATCAAGCCGCAGCAGGTGGATACGCTCATCATTCCCGGCGGTCCCGGCATCTGGGCGCTGCGCCAGGACGATGTCTTGATGAAATGGATCATGCAGGCGCTGCCCAAGGCAAGGCGGATCGCCTCGGTGTGTCTTGGTGCGTTCGTGCTGGCCTGGACGGGCTCGTTGGACGGCAAGCGCGCTGCGACGCACTGGCGCTATTGTCCGAGATTGCAGGACGGCTTTCCAAATATCCGTGTCGAGCCGAACGCGATTTTCGTTCGGGACGGCCGGGTCTGGTCGTCAGCGGGCGTCAGCGCTGGCATCGACCTCGCGCTTGCGATGATCGAGGAGGATTTTGGTCATACGATCGCTCTGGACATCGCGCGACGCCTGGTGGTGTTTCTGAAACGTCCCGGCGGCCAGAGCCAGTTTTCGACCGTGCTCGCCGCACAAGCCTCCGATGTCGAGGGGCGCTTCAGCGCGCTGCACGCCTGGATCATCGAAAATATTGCGAGCGATCTCAAGGTGGAGACGCTGGCCGAGCGGGCGGGAATGACACCGCGGACGTTTGCGCGCACCTATGTCAGCCGCACGGGGATGACGCCGGCCAATGGCGTGGAAGCGTTACGCGTGGAGACGGCGCGGCTGCTGCTCGAGAGCCGACAAATCGGCGGCGTCGTGGAGGTGGCGAAACGGGCAGGGTTCGGCGACGACGAGCGCATGCGGCGGGCCTTCCTGCGGCACCTCGGCGTGACGCCTTCGGAATATCGAAGGCGCTTCTCGGGTTGAGCAGGACGCTCCGTTCGTCGCGGCCGGTCGACGATCAGCACAGCAGGCGGCGGTTCGACCGTCGTAGCGCGTCGGACGGAAGCTCGCCGAACGCCAGGCGAAAATCCCGTGCAAAATGCCCGGGATTCTGGAAGCCGCATTTCAAAGCGACCTGTGTCACTGATGCGTGTCCTTCGGACTGCTCCAGCATCTCCCTGGCGCGATCAAGCCTGATCCGCTTGACGAACTCTGTCGGAGAATAGCCGCGCTCTTTCTTGAATTGGCGGAAAAGGCTGCGGGCACTGATCTTGGCGACAGCCGACATGGCCTCGATGTCGATCGGTTTGTCCCAGTTTGCTTCGATGTGTTCCTCGACGATCTTGACGGCGGAGGCGTGGCCCAAACGGGGCTCGCGACACAGGAAATGCGTATAATTGTGCCGGTGATACATCAGGAATTTCATGATCGCGATGCGCGTCAACTCCGCCCTCGCCAGATCGGAATAGCTATCGCCGCGCGTGTTGAAGTCGGACGCGAACTGAAAAATCATGCGCCGCACGTGCTTCATGGTGGAATCCTGGTCGGCAGCGTCGTCGAATCGGAGGTCTCCGTCGATCTGCTGCCCGAGCAGTACGCTAAGGTAGCGCTGCAACGCGTTCTGCTCGATGCGGACGACGAGATGGCGGTAGCTTGATTTGAAATCGAAGCGCAAGGGAACGCCCGCCGGCAGGATGCCGGTCGACGATCCCGGCGTAACCTCGCCGTTTAATGCGCTACCTGAATACCGCATTCGTCCATCGATATTGAAGATTTGCCGTATGAACGGCACTTCGCCGAAACCGATCGACACGTCGCTGGCGAAGGCACAATAGTACAGTTTGAGATCGCCGACCTGCAGATAATTGGCCCGCGCCTCGAACCTCGTTTCTCGCCTCGGCACCTCGAAACTCGTCGCGCCGAACACGTCCAGCACGCGAGCACGCGCGTGTTCGGGATCACTTGTATGGATGGCCGGGTAGTTGCTGAGGAGAGTAGCCCTGGACGGCATGGTCGCGATGCCTGCAAGTCAATTGAGACGATGCATCGATTTCCCGCACATTACGATGCAAAATCAAACCAATCCAAAATTGTGACGAAGCGACGGCTGCAATGCAGCATCATACCGCCTGCAGCATTGCGGTCGACTCATTGGGATCGCCGATGTCCGGCACAGGCGAGACGCCTTGATGTCGCGGTGCATCGATCGCACATCGATGCTGTGCCCTTGGGGAAAGCCACGCCGGGCGAGGCAGCGTCGGACCACCGCATCCCGCGCAAGCTCTGTTCGAAATAGCCTGGCAAGGCGGACGGCGCGACCCGACCTATTGCGAAAAAGCCTGATGTAGGTGCCAGGCGGCTTTACTCTGCCTCCGTCCAGATATCGGGTCCGGGCCGCATCAGCGCGATACGAGTTACCCAAACGAAGGGCGGAAACTCCTGCCGGCCATGCGCTGGTGCGGAAAGCCGCACAAAGACGTCGCTCGCGAAATGTGATAACTGACATCGCGTACTGGAGGTAGCTGTCATGATTGAACCAAAACTGGAAGTGCCGGCCGAACTGCGTGAACTGGCCGAGAAGACCATCGAGCAGGCCGAAAAGGCATTCGGCATGTTCTTCGACGCCGCGAGCAAGTCGATGACCTCGGTCCCGGGCGGGGAGAACGAAATCTCCAAGCAGGCCCTGTCATTCACCGAACAGAACATGAGGGCCGCGTTCGATCACGCCCGTAAGCTGGTCCATGCGACGGACCTTCAGGAGGCGATGCGCATTCAATCGGAGTTCCTGCGCAGCCAATTCACCAACGCCGGCGAACATATGCGGCACATGACAAGCGGGGTGATGTCGGTCGCCAAGGATACGATGAAGGGCAAGTCCGGCAGCTAGGTCAGATCGACAAGAAAAGACGCGAGATCGCTGCCCATAAAAAAGTCTTGCGTAGGAAGGTGCAGCGCCCTTCAATCGCGCTGCAGGTCCATGATGGGCCACCGGGTGTCCGCACTCGCCGTCCGTCATCCTTTCTGCTGATCCCTGTCGGGTAAAACCGGCAGGGATTTGCATGTGTGACGGTAATTGAAGGCCTCAGTTACTTACGCAGCGAACCGATATAGGCTGCAAGGTCTGACGCTTCGGTGCGGGTCAGGGGGAAGCTCGGCATTTTCGGGTGCGGATCGAGCAGGAAGTAAGCAACTTTCTCCGGCGAAAAATCAGTCCTCGCCGCGATCATCGCGAAGGACGGGACGTCGGCGCTCGCCTGCTTTTGTTGGCCCTCAACGAGATGACAGGTCGCGCACCAGCGTTTGGCAAGGTCGCCGCCATGGGTAGGATCGGCAGCAGCGGCCGGCGTGCCGCAAAGCGCCAGGACGGTCATGACCTGTAGCCATCCAATGCCCGCATTCCCGAGATGACCCATTTCAACGCCATCCTGTTGAGCCGCAGCATTGACCCGAGACGGGCGCCCGCGCTCGCACAGTCAGCATGGCTCCCGCGCCGAAGCGACGCTTTGATCTGTCGCAAGCGGTTGGATAGGTGGGCTAGTCAGTAGTCGCCGGGATTGGCGATCATCGGCGCCTGGGTGTTGGCAGGCGTGAGATCGCTGGATGCGCTGCTGCTCAAGAACTGATCCAAGGTCGCCTGGATCTTTGCCTTCACGGAGTCAGGACCACGGTCGCTCAGGTCGGTGTGCAATGCGCCGGTATTTACGATATCGATTCCATTCGATTTGGCTCTGTCCAGAGTTGGCAGAACACCGGGATCGGTCTTGAAATTCGGATCCTTGGAGCGGAACGACAGGATCTTCATACGGTCGCTCTGCACGAATGGCACACGCAGATTGTCCAGCGTGATGACCTTCGACACGAGTTCGGGGTGTTGCTTGGCGACATACATCGAAACATCGCCGCCATTGGAATGGCCGACCAAGGTAAGGTGATCATAGTCGGCGTTCGGCTGCCGCTTTTGCAACTCGCCAAGCACGAAGAGAATGTTTGCCTCGCAGCGAAGATAGACCCCGCGCCGGCCGACATAGGGCATGCCGACCTTGGTTATCAGCGGCGGATCGCTCGGCAGATCCTGCTGAATGCTGGCGACGAGATAGCCGCGTGCCGCAAGAACATTCGCCAGGAAGGAATATTCGGTGTTCTTGACGGTATTGCCATTGCTGATGACGGCGACCGGGAGCTTCCATAAGCCATTGTCCGCCTTCAGTCTCGTAGTCGCGGCGCACCGCCAAGTCGACGGAAACCGGTCGCTGACGCGTTGCGTCGACCAGGCTCAGGGTTTCATGCCGAATGGCCCATTTGCTGATGGCAAAGTATTCGACCCCCGCAAGCGCGCAGAGGCACGCCAGTATGGCAATTGCCCTCTTCATCGTCTCCAAACCCGATCAATCTTGATCAAGATATAGTGTGTCAAGAACTCAGGACGCCCTTCGGATCCGCCATGACACGAAATTAATTCTAGGCAAGGTAATAAGGCAAGCGATGGGCGAACAGCCGCTCAATCGTGCTGCTTTGCGGCGGGGGGATTGGCAGCACGAAGCGCGGCATCGATCTTCGATTTGACACGGCGCACGGCGAGAGGCGCCAGACGCGTCTGCGTCTTGCCGGTCTTGACCTTGTCGCCGATCTGGAACTGCCATTCCCAGATGTCTGGTTCGGCCGTCGGCTTGACCGTGTACTCCACGCCCTTGTAGATCACCGGATGTCTCTGCTCCCAAGGAAAGGACAAACTTTTTTTGGGAGTTGCAGCAATCCGGGCGATTACGGGAGACTGCGAATCTCCCATGAGTGGAGACGAAATCAGGTTCGACGTGGTTTCAATTGAAACGTCAGGACGTTGTCTCGCAACTCGACGCCAATAACTGCGACGCAAAAGTCCGAGCCGAGTTCGTTTTCTCCCGGTAATCCGATAGTGAGGCTGCTGCCCGGAAGCGGCTGATGGTTTACGACTACGAATTTGGTCTGCTCACAAGAGCATCGTGCGCCGGGGCGCTTTTTCGGTCGCTTCAAGCGAATCTCGCGCCTGAGCGTGGCGGCAATCAGACGCGGCGAGACAATCGCGGGACCAAAACTTTATCTGAGAGAATTTTCGTCAGCGCCGACGTGCGACCGCGATTCCGAATAGGAAGGCCACGAACAGGCTTGCAAGCGGTGCTTCGCGCGCGATCGCGGCGATGATCGAGAGCGGCTGACCGGGACGCCGCGCGTCCTCGATCACGTCCGTCAAGCGGTTGACAGCGGCACCCAAGGCGCCGGTGACCTCGCCCACCGTGCGGGACACGTCGGTCGCCGTATCGAGCGCACGCGCTGCCATTCCGGGCTGGGAGATCGGTTCTGGCTCTTCGATGCTCACGTTGCGCATCCCTCGCACTTGATACATTCCGGCTGCACGCCGTAAGAAAGAACATGAGGCTGCCACCTTTGGCTATCCGCGCGTGCGCTGCATTGAACAGCGGGTTCGAAGAAAACCTTTGGCTATCCGCGACAGGCGCCGTGGTGAACGGCGGGTAACGGCCTCAAGGCAAGAATGCGGATGGACGAACTTTGTTCCGCTGTTCCGAAAAGGTTTGGCGACTGACAAATACGGCATATGAATCTCTGGTACCGTGAATGACGTAGCCATACGGCCAATGGGAGAGACATGATCGACACGGAGAAGCAGGCGAAACGCATTGCGTTGTTGGGCGCTCCGATCGACATGGGGGCGTCGCAGCGCGGCACGCTAATGGGACCTGCGGCGCTTCGCACCGCGGGTCTCCCGACCCTGCTCAAAACGCTGGATTTCGAGGTGACCGATTACGGTGATCTCTCGGTTCGCGATATGGCCGACCTCACCGATCCGCCTCCGAAGAACGCCAATCACTACCGGGAAATCCAACACTGGACGCGGGCGCTGTCGCGGCGCGGTTACGAGATCGCACAAACCGGCGCGATCCCGATCTTTCTCGGCGGCGATCATTCGCTGTCGATGGGCTCGGTGAATGCCATGGCGCGGCATTGGCGGGAAACCGGCCGGGAACTGTTCGTGCTCTGGCTCGATGCGCACGCGGACTACAACACACCGGCGACGACGGTGACGGCGAATATGCACGGCATGGCGTCGGCGTTTCTTTGCGGCGAAGGCGGGCTCGACGGTCTGCTGGGCGACGAGCCGCGCACGCCGATCGATCCTGATCGGCTCGAATTGTTCGGAACGCGCTCGATCGATCGGCTGGAAAAGGACCTGATGCGCGATCGTCGCATCAGCGTGGCGGACATGCGCGAGATCGATGAGTTCGGCGTCGGCGTGCTGATCCGGCGCGTCATCGACAGGGTCAGGGCGCGTGACGGCGTATTGCACGTCAGCTTCGACGTCGATTTCCTCGATCCCGACCTTGCGCCGGGCGTTGGCACGACCGTGCCGGGCGGCGCGACTTATCGGGAGGCGCATCTGGTGATGGAGATGCTGCACGATTCCGGGCTCGTGCGATCGGTCGATATTGTGGAGCTCAATCCGTTCCTCGACGAGCGCGGCCGAACCGCGCGCATCGCCGTGGAACTGATCGGCAGTCTGTTCGGCCAGAACATCATCGATCGGCCGACGCCGAGCAACGCGATCGTGCCGCCCGATTAGATCGTGATGCAATTCGATGGAATCGCAACATGATCTCATCACTGTTTGGAGCATGATCTTTTCCGGATCATGCTCTAGCGGCTCGGCGCAGGCCGAATCCGGTGATCGGCGAAATAGCGCGCCAGCAGATCCGCCGTGCCGCCGCTCGCGGCGAGAGCCACATAGGTGTCCGGCCTGAGCAAGTAGATTGCGTCACGAGCGATACCTGCCGATTGATATTCGTCCCGCCAGCCGAAGACCCGTAGCGGAAGACCTTGGTCGGCGCACCATGCCGACAGTTCGGGGCTGGCCCGGCCATAGACGTGGACCTGCCAATTCATGTTCGATAAGCGGCTCGTAATTGTCCACGCCGTCGATCGCGACCCAGGGAAGGCGGTCGCCACCCTGCACGTGGCCGGCGGCACCGCGGCTCAACGGACCGTTGCGATAGTTGATCATGGTCTGGGAGACCGTGCGGAACATGAATTCGCGCACGCGTTCGAAGCTGATGGCAAATGGAAACAGCACCGGCGCCACACGCGTGCGCATGACGTCCGCAAATCGCCCGTCGGCAGTGGCAAAACTGAACACGCGATCGGTTGTCGCAACCAGCCGCCTTGCAAATCCGATCCGTTCGGACTCATAGCTATCGAGCAGCCCATCGTCGGCACGGCCCGCCACGACCGCTGCAAGTTTCCAGGCGAGATTGATGGCATCGCCAATACCGGTGTTCATACCCTGGCCGCCAGCGGGACTATGAATGTGCGCGGCATCACCGACAAGAAACGCTCGCCCCTTGCGGAAATGTTGCGTGACGCGGTGATGGACATGGTAGGTGGAAAACCAGTTTACCTTTTCGACCGTGACTTTGAGAGAATTGATCGCGCGGTTGCTGATATCCTCGAATTTCAGCGAGTTCGGGCCTGTCGGCGCGCTCGCCGCGCACCGTTCCGATCAGACGGGCACGCCCCGTCCCGGCCAGCGGGAAGACACCGAGGAAATCGGCCTCATCCAGATCGATGTGCAGCTCACCATTCACCGCGGGGCCTGCGGCTACGACATCGGCAACGTAGAAGACCTGCCGATAGGTGCCGCCGGGAAAGCCGGTTCCGGCGATCTCGCGTACGATCGAGCGCGCTCCATCGCAACCGGCAAGGAAGCGCGCCTCGCAATCCCGCTCGGTGCCGTCGCTGTCACGCAACCGTGCGACGACACCATCGTTGCGTTCAACAAAGCCGGTGAGTTCGGTCCTCCGCTCGACACTGACACCGAGCATCTCCAGTCGGTCGATCAGCAGCCGCTCATGTTGGTCCTGAGGAAAGATGTGCAGAAACGGGTAGGCGGTCAGTTTTGAGCCGATATTTCCGAAAGCAAGACGCGCCTCCTGCTCGCCCTTGACCCAAAGATTCACGGCAGGAACACGATGTCCATTGCTGATCACGGCGTCGGTTAGGTCCAGCTGCCGGTAAAGCTCGAGGGTGCGTGCCTGCACGGCGAGCGCGCGCGAGGTTGTCCCCGGTTCGGCCGTCTTGTCGATGATGCGCACTCTGGCGCCGAGCTTGGTCAGCCAAAGTGCAAGCACTAGGCCTGTCGGGCCTGCGCCGATGATCAAAACGTCGGTGGACATGTCTTCTCCATCGGATGACTTTGACGAGCGGAGAAACGCCGGGTGGCTAATTGTGATCCTGATTTCCCGTGAATGCCAATCCGGCCGCGCCTAAGAGAGCTTGGAAGCAGGAAGGCGAGCCGTCGCACCTTACCTTCTATCGACGGCAGGATGTGATAGCTTCTGGTCATCCGAATGACGCCGCGGCAAAAAGCCGTGCAGACAACGGGAAACGCCATGGGAAATCGCCTGCTGTCGCGACGCGACCTTTTGAAGGGATCGGCTACGGTCGCGGCCGGAACGTTGTTTGCCGCGCCGCTGAGAGCTGCAGCGCCGCCGCCCACGGCAGTGACGCCGGAACTGATCGACGCCGCACGGAAGGAAGGCAAGATCTCCTACTATTCCGCGCTGGAATTGAATGTCGCCGAGCGGCTCGGCAAAGCTTTCGAGGCCAAATATCCGGGCATCGCGGTTCGTGTCGAGCGCTCCGGGGCCGAGCGGATCTATCAGCGCATCGCGCAGGAGCAGGGCAGCGGGATCAACGCGGTCGACGTCGCCAATTCGACCGATCCTGCGCACTATCTCGACTGGAAGTCGAAGGACTGGCTGGCGCCGTATCTGCCGGACGACGTTGCGAAGCACTTTCCAGCCGATCAGTTCGATCCCGACGGCCTATATGCGACGTCCTGCGGGTGGATCGAGACCATCGGCTACAACACCAATCTGGTGAAAGCGGAAGACGCGCCGAAAAGCTACGCGGATCTGCTCGATCCAAAATGGCAGGGCAAGATCGTCAAGGCGCATCCCGGCTACAGCGGCGCGATCATGACCACGACTTTCGTGCTGTCGCGCGAACTCGGTTGGAGCTTTTTCGAGAAGCTCGCGCAGCAGAAGGTGCTGCAGGTGCAATCGGCCGCCGACCCGCCCAAGAAGCTGCTGCTCGGCGAGCGGGCCGTGATGGCCGACGGCAACGACTACAATCTTTTGCTTTCGAAGGAGCAGGGCAAGCCTGTCGAAGCTGTCTACGCCGCCGAAGGCTCGCCGCTCATTATCGTGCCGTCGGCCGTATTCAAGAACGCGCCCAATCCGAATGCGGCACGGCTGTTCCAGAGTTTCTTCTTCAGCGTCGAAGGGCAGCAACTGCTCGTCGATAATTTTGCGCACCGCTCATTTCACGCGCAAGTGAAGGAGAAGCCAGGACGTCAGCCACTATCGGCGTTAAAGCTCCTCAAGTCGGATCCCGCGGCGGTGTTGGAGCAGAGCGAGGAGATCAAGGCGCGTTACGCCAAGCTTTTCAAGGTGTGAGGACTTGAACTTGTCGATTTCTCGCGACTTATTGCATGCGCGCCGCTTCGAATGGAGACCAGGTCATGGCCCGTCCCTCTGACACCGAAAATCCTACCGGGACTTCCCGTCGTCGTTTTTTACGCGATGGGGCTGTGATCGGCGGGGCGGTCGTGGCGGGTGGGCTCCCGGCCAATCAAGGGCAGGCGGCCGAGGCCGACAATCTTCCGCCGAATGTTCCCGAATGGATGAAGACGCCAGGAGAGGCCATGGGCAGCCAGCTCTACGGCACGCCGTCGCCATTCGAGAAAAACGTCGTCAAGAACATTCCGAAAAATCTGAAACAGTACATCTCCGCCTCGGGACGTACGCC
>CAWAXO010000006.1:0-137559 GCA_963786015.1 uncultured Alphaproteobacteria bacterium
CCAACTTGCGATGCCTGAGCAGATGACGATCTTTGCCTCTTCGACCGAGCGAAGTAACCGGCGAAAATTTCGGACGAAGTTAACATAGTCAGATCTATGCTTGGAAAGGGTTTCTTCATCGGCGTTCTTCAAGCTCGCGAACACATCGAGAGCTCGGCGAACACTGTGTTTATCAATAGTCTTTTCTATAGCTTGGAAGAGTAGCATCTCTGCGATCATTCGGTTGATGTAGAAGCCACCAACCGGAATGGACTTTGCAGCGAGGGGTCTCGAGTTGCGACGACTTCCGCTGATATCCCCTGTCGCGGTCGTCTCGATCACCGACGCATCAAACGTGCCTCCGCCAAAATCAAATACTAGGGCAGCATGTCTTGTCTTCTGCGCGACCAGCGGATGTTTGACGCCATACCGATAATATTGAAAAACGGCGAACGGCTCGGGCAGAAAGTCGATTTGTGCAAATTTGCCATGAAGGATCTGCCGAATGCTAGCCCGATAATTCTTGAGCCATTCTTCGGTAGCGGAATAGTCTTGCGATAGCGACAATGGTTCGGCCACAAGGATACGGGACGGCTTCTCGTATCCTTGTCTTTCGATGATTAAGATTGCACGTCCTATCACGGCATCGATGAAGTCTTTTGCGATACCCAAAGTAGATCTACCTCTGGGATTTCCGTCAGAATTTCTGCGCTGCGCTAGTTTCCCGGGTGCTGCGGATCCAATATCGACCTTGAAGTCTTCCCTAAGGTCGGCGAGCTGATTTGCGTTTTCGATCGCTTCATGCCCAATCTGATAAGCAGCGTCCTGATAAAGAACCACGGTGGGAACAACGGTCTGTCCGTCGATTCGCACCGGCCGGACGCTATTTATAAACAGCTCCTTCTGCGCCATTCGTATCGGATCCTTATCGAAGAACGACTTCCGATTGCAAAAGCGCTTACCGAATACTCCCCCTTAAAGCAAGCATTTGCGTTTACTCACGCAATCCAAACCTCACCAAGCGCGAAAGTCGCCCGTTCATAACAATTCACGAAGCGGCATGCCTTGGGGGCTAGTTTGGGGACCGGTCCGAGTTATCCAACAAAAATGCGAATGTATTCAATCACAAAGGCGGTGTGCGTGGCGGAGAGGGAGGGATTCGAACCGCCAGGCTAACTCCTCGCGCGGTACGGCTATTCAGCGAGCGACTGACCGAGACGACTTGGTGCCGATTCTAACAAACAAAAAGCCGCTCCAGAAGGGCGGCTTTTCTATTTATATCAGATTCGCAGTATCTTACTTATGACAGGGGCAAGATTTGAACTTGCGACCTGCAGGTTGCCGGACGGTAGCCTCGACAAAGCTTTCCATTGGAGAAAGCTCTGATGGGCTTGACGTCTATTGGAAAATCATCCAATGGAAGGTACGAATATACAGGACCTTCCGTGGCTACGCCTGGAGAACTTTGCAACAGAACGGCTGAGTTGCTTGGCGTTGAGCCGAATGCGACTGCAATCGCTTGGCGCACGCTACGGGAAAACAGCATCGTGACCACAGGCGGCCGCGGCCGCAGTGCAGCGCATTGTGTTCCCGCTGATGCGGCAAACCTTCTAATCGCGACAATTGGTAAATTGCCCTTGAAGAGTGTCTTCAAAAGTTGGCAGCGATACTCGACTTTGAAGGGCCGCGAAAACCCAACAATCAGTCTGATGGAGAAAGTGTCGATCACTCCAGAGTTAGAATCGTTGAAGCGAGGTCACACTTTTTCGGAAGGAATGACAGCGCTCGTCGCGTCTGCAACTTCCGGCACCCTGCAAAAATTCCTCCTGGAAGGTTTGAAATCCAAGCATGACCTTGCAGTTGCGTTCGCGAGCCACTCTGTCCGCGTTCGTTTTACTGCACCGCTGCCTCAAGCTTTCATCAACGTTCATAAAAACAATCACGAGCGCGCAGTCGGCCTGCGGCTGGACTACACTGACATTCCGGCCAAGGTGAGCGAAATAATGGAATGGTCCGAAAAGCCCCGGCTTCCCGACGAGTTGGGCGATCTAACCCACCTCCTGGAAATCACCGGCAATACGATCCTCTCGCTCGGCGAACTTTTGCGAGGCTCCAAATGAAACTCAAACGGTGCGCATGGAAGGAGACATTCTCGCACGGCGCCAAGGTCCAATGCCTTCTTCCATGACACCCGCCTGGCCTGCCTTTCGGCTCGCGCGCGAACTTGCCGGAACGGTTTTTCCGGTTAGCGAGACTACGATCCTGGAGGCAGCGCGCAAATACGGCATTGGCCGCAAATTAGGCCGTGCGATCATTTTCGGACCAGATGACTGCAACCGTTTGTATCAGGTGCTACCATGTCCCTCAAAATCGTCAGACGACCGAAATCACCAAACTGGATCATTCGCGGCACCGTCCGCGGAATCCGCGTTGAAGAAAGCACTGGCACTAGCGAGCGACGGATCGCCGAAGAAATCCGCGCGAAGCGAGAAGCGGAGTTGCTTACGCAATCCGTCTACGGCCGTCGTGCTACCGCTACCTTCGCAGAAGCAGCCTTGAGCTACCTCGAGAATGGTGGTTCGCGACGCTTTCTAGAGCCAGTTATCAAGCACTTCGGCACAACGCCGCTCGCGCAAGTCGACCAGGATGCATTGGACCGAGGTGCACGCAAGCTGTTCCCGACAGCCGCAGCCGCAACTCGCAATCGCCAGTTCTACACGCCGGCGTCGGCGGTGCTTCATCACGCGGCTAGGCGCGGATGGTGCGGCCTACCGGTGATTGAGCGACCGGAGGCGAGTTCAGAACGAGTTCGGTGGCTGACGATCGATGGAGCCGATAGCCTGATCGAGCAGAGCGCGGAGCATCTGAGCCCGCTGCTGATTTTCCTCTTTTACACTGGGGCTCGCGTGGGCGAAGCTCTATGGCTCGACTGGCGTGATGTCGAACTCAGCCGAGCGCATGTCACTTTTCCGAAGACGAAGAATGGCGAGGCACGCGGAGTGCCACTGCATCCGCGTGTGATCGCCGCTCTGGCGAATTTGAAACACCGGCAGGGCGAAGTATTCAGACGGCCTGACGGAAAGCCGTACGAGCGACCGAAGCACACGAATGACACGTCGGCAGGCTCCCGCATCGCGACCGCCTTCGCTGGGGCCTGCCGCCGCGCTGGAATTGTAGACTTCCATCCGCACGACTGCCGGCACACCTGGGCGACCTGGCACTACGCTGCTAACCGCGATCTCGGAGCACTGCAACGCCTCGGCGGCTGGAAATCCGTGCGCATGGTCCTGCGATACGCCCACGTCAACGTCGGCGAACTCAGTCACACGATCGACCGATTGCCTGGGGGAAATCTTGGGGAGCAAGAAACCGCAAAGGTGAAATCGCTATGAGAATCAAAAGCCTCGATAAAGACGCCGGCCGCCTTGGTAAGGGAGAGGTCGTGAGTTCAATCCTCCCCGGCAGCACCAGCTTATTGAACGAAAACAATCACTTAATCTCTACTTTTAGTAATCGCCGCTTTGCCTTTCGTCCTAAGGGGACGACGGGGGGAGCGGCATTATCCTGCCGGAATCAACCTTGCGGTCCAAGGTGGAGCCGAACGACTTCGTACGCCGCTTGGGGCTTACAATGACCGATTGGCGCTCGAAGGTTATTCAAGCTTCGAAGGATTTTTGCGGCCGAGATGTCTCCAAGGGCGTCTGAAAAAATCGTCCAATTTGCCTTTTGAGATTTCACCGGTCGATCATGCGTTCGGAGCGCACGCAGCGACTTCCTTTGCAAAAATTTTGGCTTAAGTTGCCACGGACGTGGGGGCGGCATAGCGGCAATCGAGCGCCAACGACCATTTGCGGTCGCATAAGCGCGGCAATTATCGCAAGCCGTGCTTGTGTCGGGTGACGATTATGACACGGATGATGCAGTCGGATATGCTTTCGCCGTTCCGCCGCACCTTCTGCAACCGCTGCCACGTTTCCGCATCGATCTGCATCCGCCACTTGCCGTTTGGTAATCGCTGCCGGGTCTCCTCGAACGGAAACTCGGCCGCAATCAGGGCGCGGCACTCCTCGGTGATTTCGATATCCGGCATCGCTCTCGAAATTTTCGCGCGCCGGTGCTGGCCGCGCGGGCAGCTATCGCGCGGCCCGGAAAAATCAGCCAGTTAAATCGCAGCAACATTTTCTGCGACGAATTGACCTGCGACATATCCAACAAGCAACTTACAAACATGGCTGCATACTCTGTTGTTTCTCGACCTCTGCCGTCACACGAAGTCGCTGCCGCAACACTGATCAGCCGTCACCGCGCACGTCCGTAAACCGCGACTGCGTTGTCGGCCGACACCAGACCGCTTTCGACATCGTCGCGCACGACCTCCGGTGCTCGCTCCCGGGGATCGCCGATGCCGGCGCCGCCGGGTGTCATCACGACGAGCCGATCGTCCGGCGGCACGGTCTGAAAACCTTTGCCGCGCAGTTTCTGGCCGGACTTCAGGCCGATATAACCGGCCTCGCCGTCACGCCCGCCATCGCGGCCGCGCGGCGGGTGATCGATGCGATCAAAGGCCGCCAGGATGTCGAACGGCGCATCGACGCCGCTGCCGACTTCGATGATCTGCCCGAGACCGCCGCGCGTGCGGCCGGCGCCGCCGGAGTCCGGTCGCAACTCCTTGCGCCAGAAGATCAACGGCGTCTGCGTCTCGGCGATCTCGACCGGCGTGCCGCGCACGCCGCGAGGGATAGGCCGTGGCGGACAAGCCGTCCTTGGCGAAGCGGGCGCCGGTGCCGCCATTGCTGGTCACCGCCATCGAGAACCCGTAATTGCCGCCGGCGCCGCTGCGGGTCTGTCCGCGCACATTCAGATTCCATAAGCAGGACGTGCCTTCTGCGGGCACCCGCTCGGGGATGATCTGCCGCAGGCAGCCGAACACGACGTCGGGCAGCATCTGGCCGATCACATGGCGCGACGCCACCGGCGCGGGCTTCGGCGCATTGAGGATCGCGCCCGCAGGCGCAGAAACCGTCAACGGTGAAAGCGAGCCCGCATTGTTCGGGATCTGCGAGGCGACCACGCAGCCAAGGCCGAACACCGTATAAGCGGTGGTGTAGGAGAGCGGCACATTGATTCCGAACTTCGACGCGACCGAGGTGCCGTCGAAGTCGACATGAATGCCCTGCTCCGAGATCGTCAGCGCGGCCGCGAGCGTCACCGGCGCGTCGTAACCGTCGACGATCATCTCGTTGCGCCAGGTCCCCTTGGGCAGCTTCGCGATCTCGGCGAGCACGGCGTCGCGCGAGCGGTCGCAGATGTAGTCGCCGAGCGTATCGAGCGAGGCGATGCCGAATTCATCCATCATCTCGACCAGACGCTGGCAACCGACATCGTTGCAGCCCGCCAGTGAATAAGTATCACCCTCGGTATCGATCGGCAGCCGCGTGTTGCTGCGGATCATCGCCATCAGCGTTTCATTGACGACGCCCTGATCGATCAGCTTCAGCATCGGGATGTAGAGCCCCTCCATGAAGACGTCGGTGCCGTCGGGCCCGAAGCCGATGCCGCCGATATCCATCAGATGGCTGGTGCAGGAGAACAGCGCGACCGGCTCTGCCATTCCTGAAACAGGGCGTCGTGACGACGAAATCGTTGAGATGGCCGGTGCCCATCCAGGGGTCGTTGGTGATGTAGGCATCGCCCGGCTTCATCGTTTCGATCGGGAAGTTCGCGATGAAGTGCTTGACCGACTCGGCCATGGAATTGACGTGCCCCGGCGTGCCGGTCACGGCCTGCGCCAGCATCCGGCCCTTCAGGTCGAACACGCCGGCGGAGAGATCGCCGCATTCGCGCACGATCGGGCTGAAGGCCGTGCGCAACAGCACCTGCGCCTGCTCCTCGACCACGGCGATCAGCCGGTGCCACATGATCTGGAGATCGATCAGGCTCGCGCCGCTTGGTTCGGTCATGATCATGCCGCCTTCCGTTCCATGACGATGCTGCCGGCACCGTCGATATGGGCGTCGAAGCTCGTCGAGACGAAGGTGGAGGTTTCGTCTTCGGCAATCACGGCGGGGCCAGCGATGGTCGCGCCCGGCGCCATCTCGTCGCGGTGGTACAGCGGAATCTCGACGACCTGTCCCGCGCGGCCGTCAAAGAATTTGCGATGGCCTGCGGCTTTTCCGGCCGGCTTGCGCGCCACCTCGGCGACACGCGTGGGGTTGCGCGGCTCGGTGGTCGCAAGCACCGACCAGCTCAGCACCTCGATCGCGGCACCCGGGATCGGCCGTTCGAACAAGGCCGCATAGTCTTTCTCGAACGACTGACGAAGGCCCGAGAGATCGGTTTCGGTGAGCCGCCGGTTCGGCAACTCGACCGTGATCTCGTGGCCTTGTCCGACATAGCGCATGAACGCGGCGCGGCGCTCGCGCACCGGCGCACCGGCCGCGCCGGGCTCGACCAGCGCACGCGCCTCGACCGCCATCTCCTGGAGCAGGTCGGATACCGCGCCGACGTCGAAATTATCAAGCCTGACGTGACGGCTGCGCACCAATTCATACGCAATGGGCGCGGCAAGAAATCCGACGGCCGAACCGACGCCCGCATTTGACGGCACGATCACGCGCGAGACGCCGATCTTCTCGGCGACGCGTGCCGCATGCAGCGGCGCCGCGCCACCGAACGCGATCAGCGTATGCTGGCCGACGACGGCGCCCCGCTCGACCGCATGCACGCGGGCCGCGCTCGCCATGTTCTCGCACACGACTTCATGCACGGCGTAGGCCGATGTCTCGGCCGACAGCCCCAGCGGCTCGCCGACGTCACGCAACAAGGCCTGCCTCGACAATTCGGCGCTGAGCTTGATCGTCCCGCCGGCAAAGGCATCGGGATCGATCTTGCCGAGTGCGACATCCGCATCGGTCACGGCAGGACGCTGGCCGCCACGGCCATAGCAGGCCGGTCCCGGCTCCGATGACGCACTCTCGGGCCCGACCGTAACACGCTTCAAGGCGTCGACCCGCGCAATCGAGCCGCCGCCGGCGCCGATCTCAACCATCTCGATCACGG
Source organism: uncultured Alphaproteobacteria bacterium (assembly GCA_963786015.1). GTDB lineage: Bacteria > Pseudomonadota > Alphaproteobacteria > Rhizobiales > Xanthobacteraceae > Bradyrhizobium. The sequence goes on from CAWAXO010000006.1 coordinate 7,039, forward strand.
GGATGCGCACTGGCAGCCCCGATCCTTTCAGAAAACGCGCGGCGCGATCGACCTCGAAGACGCGCGAGGTTTCAGGCTGATACTCCTCGATCAGGCAGATCTTCGCGGTGGTGCCGCCCATGTCGAAGGACAGCACCCTGCTCTCGCCGAGCCGCGCCGCGATCTGCGCCGCGAAGATCGCGCCGCCCGCCGGACCCGACTCGACCAGGCGCACCGGAAAGCGCCGCGCCGTCTCGATCGAGGTGACACCGCCGCCCGACGTCACGAGATAGATCGCGCCGCGAAACTGCTCGACCTGCAGCGCCTCGGCCATGCGCGCGAGGTAACCGTCGATCAAAGGCTGCACATAGGCATTGGCGACCGCAGTCGAGGTACGCTCATATTCGCGGATTTCGGGACATACCGCCGACGAGAGCGTCACCGCGATGCCGGGCATCTGCTCCTGCAGGATCGCGGCGGCACGCCGTTCATGGTCGGGATTGGCGTAGGAGTGAAGGAATGCGACGGCGATGCTTTCCACATTCGCCGCGCGCAGTTGCGGCACAAGCGCGCGCACGGAAGCTTCGTCGAGCGGCAGCCTCACCGCACCATGCGCATCGACACGCTCGGCAACGGTGAAGCGCAGCGCGCGCGGCACCAACGGCTTCGGCTTGTCGATCGAAAGATCGTATTGGTCGTAGCGGCTTTCGGTGCCGATATCGAGCACGTCGCGGAAACCTTCCGTTGCGACCAGCGCCGTCCTGGCGCCGCGGCGTTCGATGATGGCGTTTGTCGCAAGCGTCGTGCCGTGAATGAAGACGTCGATGTCGCAGATGTGAGCCCGCGCATCGGTCAGGATGAGACGCATCCCGTCGAGCACTGCCTGCTCGGGTCGCGTCGGCGTCGTCAGCAGCTTGCGCGTCCTGCGATGTTGCCCCACGTCCAGCACGATATCGGTGAATGTACCTCCGATATCGACAGCAAGCCGCACTTCGGCTCCTTCAAGCATTCCAAATCTCCGCATGCCGCCCGACGAACGCGAACCAAACGCCGAGCAATTTCCATGCCGGACGACCATTGGCTAGCCCAACGCATTGATTGAGTTCGACCCTATGGGGTGAATGCGTCGTAGACCAGTTGCTTGAACGCAACCCTGGTGCGGCCGCGCTCATTCTGCGTCTGCTCCATCAGGATGTAGATCATGTCGAGCTTGGGATCGACGCCGAAATAGGTGCCGCTGCCGGCGTCCCATTTCAGTTCGCCGATCGAACCCGGCGGCGGCGGCTTTGCGATTCCCGGATCGGTGCGCACGGCGAAACCGTAACCGAAACCGAAGCCGTCGCCGGGAAAATAGAAGTAGTCGCGGCCGACGCCGGAACCAGGACCGACATGGTCCGTCGTCATCTCCTTGAATGCAGCGGGGCTGAGATAGCGCTTGCCGTCGAGTTCGCCGCCGTTGAGGATCATCTGTGCAAAGCGCGCGTAGTCGATGATGGTCGAGACCAGTCCGCCGCCGCCGGATTCCCATTCGGGATGCGCGCGACGTTCACGCTCGCCTGCGACAAGAATTGTGTCGCTCGGCAATGGCTCCGCCATCAAGGCCTGCTCTTCCGGCGTGTCGATCACGAATTTCGTGTGCGTCATGCCGAGCGGATCGAAGATGCGCTGCTTCATGAAATGGTAGAGCGTCTCACCGGAGATGACCTCGATGACGCGGCCGAGCACATCGGTCGCGTGCCCGTAGCGCCAGAGCGTTCCGGGCTGCCGCGCCAGCGGCAGTTTTGCGATCCGCTCGGCGAACTCCTTGTTGTCGAAATGCCCGTCGAAAATATGGGCCTCCGAATAGGCCTTCATCACCCAGGGGCCGCCGATATATTCGTAAGAGATCTCGGCGGTCTGCCGCAGCAGATCCTTGATCGTCAGTTGCCGCGCGGCCGGGACGAATTCGAGCACCGGCTTGCCCTGCGCGTCCGTCCTTTCCAGTCCCACCTTCATGTCTGCAAATGACGGGATGTATTTTGCGATGGGATCGTCGACCGACAGCTTGCCGGCATCGATCAGCATCATCGCCGCGAGACTGGTGATCGGCTTGGTCATCGAATGAATCGCGAAGATCGTGTCCGGCGTCATGGGGAGTCCCTTCGTGACGTCCCGCATGCCGAACGTCTTCAGATAGACGGGGCGGCCATGCTGCTGGATCAGGATGACAGCGCCCGGCAGCTTTCCCGTCGTAACCTCGTTGTCGAAGAAGTCGGTCAGGAGCTGAAGCTTTTGCGGCGACGGCGCAGGCACGATCTCGCTTGCGTTCGCACGCAGCGTCGCGGCGGTCTGCAGACCAGTTGCAGCGGCAGCGACGACCATCAGAACGATCGCAGCCGCCCATGCCCGCCGCATGTTTCCTCCCAAAGTGCTTCGGCGCCGGCTCGGCATGGCAAGCGACCACGTCTCGCGCCGACTTTCGCGCCGGCCAGCCTACATCAATCCGGCTGGCGTGCCACTGCAGTTTCATCGAGCAGCAGCCGGTATCCGCGGCGCCAGTTGCGGGCTTTGGCTGCCATCCCGGCCGGCGGCTCCAGTTGAATCGGCCCTCATCGCGGGTGGCCAGATCAGATCACGCTCGCCGGCTACGACGCGCGTGAGTTCGGCCGACACCCGCGAGATGACGCCATCCCACGCCATCATCCTGTGCTGACGGAACAGCCGCATGGTCGGATACCAGGGCGAATCCTCCCGCTCGTGCAGCCAGCGCCAGTCGAGCGAATGGGGCAACAGCACCCAGACCGGACAGCCGAGCGCGCCGGCGAGATGCGCGGTCGACGTATCGACGGAGATGACGAGGTCCAGCGCACCGACGGCAGCGGCGGTGTCCGCGAAACTGCCGAGTGTCGGCGCGAGGTCGATCACTTCAGAGCTGAGCCCGTCCAGTACCGGGACATCTTCGGGCCGCACCTCCTTCTGCAGGCTGAAAAGTTGCACGCCCGGCATGACGAGCCGTGGCAGCACATTTTTTGCCGGTAGCGAACGGTAGCGGTCGCTCTTGTGCAGGGCGGTGCCGGCCCACACCACGCCGACCTTTAACGACGACGTCTTGTCGACCGCGGAGCGCCACTGCGCGAGCTTCACCGGATCCGCATGCAGATAGGGGATGTCTGCCGGGATGCTGTCGAGCGTGGTGCGAAAGATGCGCGGCAAATCCATCAGCGGCAGGTGCACGTCAAAGGGCGGCAGCGGATCGTCGCGGGAAACGACGGTAACGCCGGGCATCGTGCGCAACAGCGGCGCGATCGCGGGCTGCACCTGCAGCACGATCGAACTGCGCTCTGAACGTTCTCTGGCCGCGACCATCGGCAGATAGCGCACGAACTGCAAGGCATCGCCGATGCCGAATTCGGCATATAGCAACAGCGTACGGCCGGCGAGCGCCTCGCCCTGCCATTCCGGCTCGGCGAAAGTCGGGAAAGCCCGCGCCCGCACCCGCGCATTTGCGGCCCCATTGGTGCTCGACGAAGCCGTTCAAGAGATCGCCGCACATCAGCAGCGCATGCGAGTGATTGAAGCGCGTCTGCGGCCGCTCCGGATCGAGTGCGATGGCGCGGTGGGAGGCCTCGAGCGCCTCCTCGACCTTGCCCGCATTGAGTAGCGCGACCACGAGATTGGCATGGCCCTTGGCATAGCCGGGGCTGGCTGCGATGGCGCGCCGGTGAGCGGCGACGGCCGCATCGAAGTCGTTCTTCCGATCGAAGAGAATGCCGATATTGGTATGCGCGGGCGCATGGTCGGGGTCGATCGCCAGCGCGAGGTCGCAGGCAGCCATCGCGGCATCGAGCTCTCCGAGTGCGCAAAGGCAGGCGCCGAGACTGGCCAGGCTGTCGACGTCGCTCGGAGCGCGCGCGGAGACCTGCCGGTACACCTGGGCTGCCTCGTCCACCCGGCCGAGGTCGTGCAGAGCCAGTCCCAATAGCCGGAACGCCGCGAGATTATCGGGATCGAGCGCCGTCGCACGCCGGAATTGGATGACCGCCTCGTCAAGCTGGCGATGTCGATAGAGCACGCCGCCGAGACTGGCGTGCAGAGCTGAATTGTCGGGATCGGTCGTCAGCGCCTGACGGTAGGCGACGATGGCCTCGTCGAGTTTGTTCTGATCGGCGAGCGCAGTGCCGAGATTGAGCCAGACGTCGGGATAGACCGGATCGCGCGCGATCACCTCGCGATAGACGGCCTCGCCGTCCGCCATCAATCCCTGTCCGGTGAGTGCGACGGCGAGGTTGAAACGTGACCGCGTCGAATCGGGATCGAGCGCGATCGCGTGACGATAGGCGGCCTCGGCCTCTTCGAAGCGCGACAGATTGCACAACGCGGCCCCGAGCTTGCCGTGAAGGCTGGCATCCCGCGGCCGTCGCGCTACCGCGCGGCTGAACGCATCCACGGCGCCCTCCCGCTCGCCCTTCACGGTAAGTGCATCACCCAGCGTCGCTAGTGCGGGCGCATGATCCGGAGCGATGACGAAGACACGGCTGAGCAGCTTGGCGCCTTCCGCCGCACGATCGGTGACGAAGGCGATGATGGCGGACAGATGCAGCGCCGCCAGATGATCCGGATCCGCAGTCAGTATCTCGCCGCACAGCACCTCGGCCCGATCCGGGCGGCCCGCGCCGTAATGTTCGGCCGCCTCTTTCAACAAATAATCGACCGCCGCCTCACCCATGATGCAACCCCACCATTCCCAGATGAGTGTTAAACGGACGGCGCTGCCAATTCCGGCACGCGAAGACATCTCGCCGGCGCGGCAGGTTCACCGCGAGAGCGACGTTAACAGAGCGTAAACTATTGCGGCCTGCGACCACACAATCCGAAGACATGCCGGTGGCACGCAGCGCAGTGATGCGCAACACCGTTCGTTCTCGCGGCGCGGATCGCGCCCGAGGCATCGAAGCAGTTCACCCTCGAAATCAAGGAGGGCGCAGGGAAGGCCGGGTGCTTGCCAACACCCATGGCCCCCGTGCGTGAAAAAATGCACGGGGCAGGAACCACAGGTGAGGCCGGAGCATCCCGGCCTTCCCTGCGCAGTGGCTTACGGCTTACTTCGCGCTCTCCCCGGTGACCAGGCTTTGTTGTCACCGTCGCCCGCGCGATGCGAAAGCATCGTCGCGACTTAGCGCCAGCCTTGGGGCGCCAGGACCACACGACTTCGCCGTCCGCAAAAGATGCCGTCCGTCTTCGGCATCCCGCGTCCACCGCATCCCGCGCTCAACGTCCGTGACGACGCGTACGCCCCTCTCATCGAGGCGGGACATGACGAGTAGCCATCGGATCGGTGTCGATGTGAAGCGGAATATTTTTCGCGGAGCAACTGGACAGGTGGAATCGGATTGAATCGGCAGCGCAATTCGGATTTTACGCGCAATGGAATTCGGGGCTTTCCGATGGATGTGCGAAGCGCCCCCTCGCGCAAATCGCGCAGCCGTCAACTGATTTGCCCGTCAGGCCGTCACAGCCGAGCTTCCCGCCGCACTGGCACTTGACTCCATAAACATAACAAGTATTGTTATGTTTATGGCAGCAAACAGTCTCCTCGCCGGTGCGGTTCAGATGCTTTGCGTGATTGCGTGGCGCGGCGACGAAGGCGCGAACGCAGAGATGCTTGCGAAGAGCCTCAACACCAACCCCGTCGTGGTCCGCCGGATCCTGAAGGCATTGGAAGGCCAGGGCCTCGTGGCGCTCCGGCCGGGGCGGCACGGCGGTGTCGAGTTGTCGCGGTCGCCGGCCGACATCACACTCGAAGACGTCTACAGGGCGATCGAGCCCGACGGCACTCTCTTCGCCCTTCGCGAGCGCGGCAACACGCGCTGCCCGGTCAATCGGACCATGCAACGATCGCTGCCGGCGCTGTTTGGTGCCGCCGACACCGCGGTCCGCGACACGTTGCGGCGGACCCGCATATCAACGCTGGTCGAGCAGATCTGATGACCTTCGGACTCCGGGACGACCACAGTCACGACCTTTATAAAAACATAACTTGTTATGTTCTAGATGGAGATGAACATGGAGCGATGTGATACCGCGGACGAGATCCTCGTCAGCACAGGCGGCTCGGCGACAATGGCGGCGGCGGCGGTTCGCGTTGTTCCGGCAGACAGGCGCACAGAGAAGACGACGCGACCGAATCAGGTTCTTGCCATCGTCTGCGTCGGCATCGTGCTTGCCAATCTCGACCTCTTCATCGTCAATGTCGCGCTGCCCAACATCGCCGGCGATTTTCGTGACGCCGGTCTCGAGAAGCTGTCGTGGATCCTCAACGGCTACGCGATCGTTTATGCGGCCTTGCTGGTGTTCTTCGGCAGGCTGGTCGAACGTTACCGCCGCAACGCCAGCTTCCTGCTCGGCGTTGCCGTCTTCACGATCGCTTCGGCGGCGTGCGCCATGGCCACCAGTGTCGAAATGCTCGTCGCGTTCCGTGTCGCGCAAGCGGCCGGCGCAGCACTGATGACGCCGACGTCGCTCGGCCTCCTTCTTGCGGCATTCCCGCCCGAGCGGCGTGGCGGCGCGGTGCGGACCTGGACGGCGATCGGAGGCTTCGCGGCCGCGCTTGGACCGCTGGTCGGCGGCGTGCTCGTCGCTTCGAGCTGGCGCTGGATCTTTCTCGTCAACGTGCCGATCGGCCTGGTGGCGCTTGCCATCGGCTACTGGAAGCTGCCGGAAGTGCCGGGTCACGACGTTCGCCGGGCCGATGCCTGGGGCGCCACGCTGGTGACGTTCGGCATCGGCGTGCTGACCTACGGCATCATGAAGACCGGCGACTGGGGCTGGATGTCGCGCGGAACGGGCTCGATGCTCGCTCTCGCCGCGCTGCTGCTGGGGCTCTTCGTCATCGACTGTCTGCGTTCGGAAAACCCGTTCATCGATCCCGCGCTTTTCAAGATTCGTCCCTTCACGGGCGCGACACTGACGATGGCGCCGTACTCGATGGCGTTCGGCGCGGGCTTGTTGTCGATTGCGCTGTGGACGCAGCAGGGTTGGGGCTGGTCGGCACTCAAAGCAGGCATCGCGATCGCGCCCGGTCCGTTCCTGGTTCCCGTGACCTCGCTGCTGCTGGCCGGACGGCTGATTGCACGCTTCGGCGTTGCGGTCGTCGTGACATTGGGCGTCACGGCGTTCACCATGGGCCTGGTCTGGTTTGCCGTCATGCCCGGACTGGAGCCGAGCATGCCGACGGCAGTGATCGGGATGGGGTTTCTCGGCATCGGCGTTGGCCTGACCTTCCCGACGCTGATGGGCGCGGGCACTGCGGCGCTGCCGCCGTCGTCCTTCGCCACCGGCTCGGGCGTTCTCAACATGACGCGACAGACCGCGCTGGCTCTTGGCGTCGCGGTTTTCGTTGCCGTGCTGGGGCATCCTGCGACGGCGGCGGAGCGCCTTGCCGCTTTCCAGCGCGGCTGGTGGATCATGGCAGTCGTGGCGCTGACGAGTCTCGTGCCGCTGTTCCTGCTGAAGCGGCCACAACGTTCACAATGAACTGAAGAGACGATTCAACTTGTGCCGCCGGGCGTGCCTCATTCGCGTGGCCCGGTGGTGGTGACCGGCCTTTTCGCGCGACGCGAGAAAGTCGTCGCCCTTTGCCTCCACTCTCGGCGGATTCGTGAGAACCATCCCTTGCGCAACGGCGCTTCACGATCAAAGATGCAAGGAATCAGAAGGGACGGCCTCAGGCTACGGGACTGGGCGGCATGGACGTGAGGTCGGTACGCGCTTTTCTTTTCGGCGGGCTCATCATTGTTATCACGGCCGGCGTCGCCTTCGGTCAAACCGTTGCGCGGCCACCGATCGGGGACTACGGCTCGCCGCCCGATGCGATGATCTTCTATGTCGCACACGGCGCGTCGGATGCCTGCGGGCCGGGCTGCTCGGACTGGATCGCGGCCGAGGGCACCGTGCAATGGGACAGCCACAAGCGGCTGATCGCGATCCTTGACCGGCAAGGCGGGCGCAAGCTTCCGGTCGTCATTCATGCCCGGGGCGAGTCCAATCTCAATGTCGCGGCCAGCCTGGGCCGGATCATGCGCGACCGCGGCATCGACGCCACGGTCGGCACGACCGATGTCGACGCCTGCCATGACAAGCCGGACGCGGATTGTTTTGCGCTCAAGCGTCCGGGCGGGCCGCTCGACGCCAGGCTGAACGTGTCGGACCTCCGCTGCGACATTGCCTGCATGCTGATGCTGGCCGGCGGCGTTCATCGCAGCGTTCCGGAGGGCACGCGGATGATGCTGTCCGGCATGACGATCCACAACCGGCTCGCGCCCAACGTCTCCGACGAGCAGCGTGAAAGCCTGACGGTCCACTTTGGCGAGCAGTTCAGGCTCTATCTTCGGCAGATGGGCGTCGACGACGAACTGCTCGACATCGTCGACCGCAATTGGGCATCACATCACGGCACCGAATTACGTCCGGCAGAGTGGGCCAGGTTTCACATCGTGACTGCGCCTTAGCTGACAGAGAGTTGCCGGCGCGTTCAACCCCTCACCCTCAACCCATCCACCAGCACATCCAGCAGCCGCACCACGCTCTCCTGCCAGCCCGGCTGATCGTGCAGCATGCACATGCCGATCAGGGCGCGGAGCATGTCGTCGGCGTTGACGTCGGCGCGGATTTCGCCGGCCTCGACCGCGCGCGACAGCAGCGCGCCGATCGAGGCGGTGAGGCGCGCGGAGGAATAGGCGGTGAGTTCGGAATCGGCGTTGTAGACGATGGCGAGCGCCGCCATCATGCCCTTCTTGGTGGCGACGAACGCGACGGTGGAGTGCAGCCATCGCCGCAGCGCCTCGACCGGCGAGGCCTCGCCCTTCAACCTCTCGGCCAGTTCACCAAGTTGTTCGACTTCGTGACGATAGACGGCCTCGTAGAGCGCTTCGCGTGTCGGGAAATGGCGGTAGAGTGTGCCGATGCCGACGTCGGCGTGGCGCGCGACGGCTTCAAGGCTCGCCTCCGCGCCGCCCGCGCTGAACACCGCTTTCGCCGCATCCAGCAGGCGTTCGCGGTTACGGAGCGCGTCGGAACGCGGCTTGCGCGGATTTTTTTCGAACCGGGCCGGCATCTCGATGTTGTCTTGTCACCAGCAGTTGAACAGCCGCCTCTTGCTAAACGGAGGATCCCTCCGTATACATAAGCGCATCATGCCGGGTGCAAGCTTCACAAAAGCGCGACTCTCAAAGTGCCCGTGCATGGCCCGGATCGAGTCGGCTCCCGGTTCACATACCGCTGTGACCGCTACGGCCGGTTTTGACAATAGCCCTTGATCGGAACATCGCATGAACCTGCCTCTCAGACTCACCGTCAACGGTGAGCCGCGTGACTTTGTGCTCGACGATCCGCGCGTCACGCTGCTCGACCTGCTGCGCGAACGCCTTCAGCTCACGGGAACCAAGAAGGGCTGCGACCGCGGCCAGTGCGGCGCCTGCACGGTCATGGTGGATGGTCGGCGGATCAATTCCTGCCTGCAACTGGCGGCGAGCCTCGACGGCGCCAACGTCCTCACCATCGAGGGCGTCGCCGATGGCGAACATCTGCATCCAGTGCAGGCCGCCTTCATCGCCCATGACGGCATGCAATGCGGCTTCTGCACGCCGGGCCAGGTCATGAGCGCGATCGGCCTCGTGACCGAGGCCCAGGCGGGCAACGATCCCGAGCGCATCCGCGAGGGCATGAGCGGCAATCTCTGCCGCTGCGGCGCCTATGCGGGAATCACCGAGGCCGTGCTCGAAGCGCAGAAAACCCTGGACGCGGCAAAGACGGAGCGCGCGGCATGAACCAGTTCGATTACGTGAGGCCCGCGAGCGTCGCGGAAGCCATCGCGGCCGCAGCCACGCCGGGCGCGGCCTATCTCGCCTCCGGCACCAATCTCCTCGACCTGATGAAGGGCGGCATCGTCCGTCCCTCGCGGCTGGTCGATGTCTCGCGCCTGCCCGGGCTCGATCGCATCGAGCCGCAGGCCAATGGGGACTTGCGGATCGGCGCGCTGGTGCGGAATGCCGATCTTGCCCATGACGCGGATTTTGCGCGCGCTTATCCTGCGATCGCCGAGGCGCTGCTGTCGGGCGCATCGCCGCAATTGCGCAATGCCGCGACCGTCGGCGGCAATCTGCTGCAGCGGACGCGCTGCAGCTATTTCTACGACACCGCCAGCGCCTGCAACAAGCGCGCGCCGGGCTCGGGCTGCGATGCGCATGGCGGCGACAATCGCCATCACGCGGTGCTGGGCTGGAGCAGCGCCTGCATCGCGACGAATCCGTCGGACCTCTGCGTGCCTTTGGTCGCCTTCGATGCGATCGTGGAAATCGAGGGCAGGAACGGCCGGCGCGAGATCGCGGTCGAGGCGCTGCATCGCCTGCCCGGCGAGACGCCCGCCCAGGACAGCGCGCTCGAACCGGGCGAGCTGATCGTCGCGGTTCGCCTGCCCGCTGCGGCGAAGACCTTCGCTGCCCATGCACGCTATCTGAAGCTGCGCGACCGCACGTCTTATGCGATTGCGCTGGCGTCCGTCGCGGCCGGGCTCGCCATCGAGGGTGGCGTCATCAAGGAGGCGCGGCTTGCGCTCGGCGGCGTGGCGCCGAAGCCATGGCGCGCGCGTGCCGCCGAGACCGTGCTGGCCGGCGCGCGCGCCGAGCCGGCCGCATTCCGGCGCGCCGCCGACGCGGCACTCACCGAGGCGAAGCCGTCCGGCGACAATGCGTTCAAGATCGAGCTCGCGCGACGGATCATCGTGCGCGCGCTGACGCTCGCCGCCGCGGGCACGCCGTCGCGAATCCCGGCGCTGCCCGCCTCGCCCTTCTCTTCTCCCGCCGGAGCTGTTCAATGACCACTGCGATCCCGCTGAACCGCGATCCCGCGCACCTGCGGCATGGCTCGAACATCGGCCAGCCGCTGACCCGCCGCGACGGCATGCTGAAAGTCACGGGCCAGGCCCGCTACGCCGCCGACAATCATCCGCCGAAAATGCTGCATGCCGTGATGGCGGTGAGCAGCATCGCGCGCGGCCGCGTCGCGTCGCTCGACATCGCCGCCGCCAAAGGGCATCCGGGCGTCGTCGAGGTGATGACATCAGGCAACCGTCCGCCGCTTGCCGACGATCCGGATGCCAAGACCAATCCCTTCATGTTCCGCATGGATCTGCTTGCAGAACGACAGGGTGCGCTACGCCAACCAGCCGATCGCGGTGGTGATCGCCGAGACGCTGGAAGCCGCGACCGAAGGCGCCGCGCTGCTCGCACCGCGCTATGAGGCCGAGCCCGCGCGCACCGGTCTCGACGGCAATGACAGCTTCGTGCCGCCCGCCGTCGGCATCGGCAATCCGGCCGAGGTGCGGCACGGCGATGTCGAGAGCGCGCTCGCAGGCGCTGCGCAACGCATCGATGCGATCTATGAGACACCGGCGCAGTATCACAACGCGATGGAGCCGCACGCGATCGTAGCGAGCTGGGACGGCGACAAGCTCTCGATCGACACGCCGAGCCAGGGCCTGGTGATGGCGGTTGGCCGGATCGCCGGGCTGTTCGGCATCGCGCCCGACGAAGATCCATATCCGCAGCCCGTTCCTCGGCGGCGGCTTCGGCTCCAAGGGACTGCTCTCCGGGCCACAGGTGCTCGGCATCCTGGCAGCGCGGCTGGTCGGACGTCCGGTCAAGCTCGTGCTGCGCCGTGAGCACATGTACGGGCCGGTCGGCCATCGTCCGCCGACCCGGCAGCGGCTGCGCATCGGCACCGGCGCCGACGGCCGGCTGGCCGCGATCGATCATCATGCCAAGGTCGCGACCTCGACCTTCGACGATTTCTACGAGCCGGCGGCCGACGCCTCGCACACGCTCTACGCCAGCCCGGCGATCGCGACCTCGCATGAAGCGGTGCGGCTCGACACCGGCACGCCGCTGTTCATGCGCGCGCCGGGAGAGGCGACCGGATCGATCGCGCTGGAAAGCGCGATCGACGAGATGGCGCAGGCCTGCGGTATCGATCCGCTCGCCTTCCGCCTGATGAACTATGCCGATGTCGAGCCGATTTCCGGCAAGACGTTCTCATCCAAGGCCTTGCGCGAATGCTACGCACAGGGCGCCGAGCGCTTCGGCTGGTCGAAGCGGCCGCTTCTGCCGCGCAGCATGCGTGACAATGACGGCTTCCTGGTCGGCTGGGGCATGGGCACCGCGACGTTTCCCGCGCTGATGTTCGCGGCCGAGGCGCGCGCGGTGATCAAGGCCGACGGCTCCGGCGTGATGGAGACCGGCGCGCATGACATGGGCCAGGGCGCCTGGACCGCGTTCGCGCAGATCGCCGCCGACAGTCTCGGCCTCGATCTCGACCAGGTCGAGTTCAAGGCCGGAACATCCGACCTGCCGGATGCCGGCATCGCCGGCGGCTCCGCGCACACCGCGACCGCCGGCACCGCGATCCACAATGCGGGCGCGGCTGTGATCGCCAAGCTCGCCGAGCTTGCGACCAATGACCGGCGTTCGCCGCTGTTCGGCGCAGGCAATGCCGGCGTGGTTGCGCGCGACGGCCGCCTGCATCGCCGCGATGACGAAGGCCGCAGCGAGAGCTATGCCGACATCCTCGACGCGCGCCGGTCTCGCCGAGGTCGAAGCCCGCGGCAATGGCGCGGCCGATCCGGCGGCGCAGGCGAACTACGCCATGCACGCGCATGGCGCGGTGTTCGCCGAGGTCAAGGTCGATCCGGATCTCGGCCAGATCCGCGTCAGTCGCATGATCGGCGCGTTCGCGGCCGGACGCGTCATCAATCCGCGCATGGTGAGGAGCCAGCTGCTCGGCGGCATGATCTGGGGCGTGTCGTTCACGCTGCACGAACAGGCGATCATCGATCAGCGCTCAGGGCGCATTCTCAACGCCAATCTCGGGGAATATCATGTCCCGGTGAATGCCGACGTGCCGCAGATGGAGGCGCTGACGGTCGATGAGGACGATCCGCATGTCAACGCGCTCGGCATCAAGGGCGTCGGCGAGATCGGCGTCACCGGCTCGGCCGGCGCGGTCGCCAACGCGGTGTGGCACGCCACCGGCATCCGCGTGCGGCGTTTCCCGATCCGGATCGACGATCTGGTGATGGCGTCGTGAGGTAGATCGCGGGATCGGTAGGGTGGGCAAAGGAGCAACGCGACGTGCCCACCATCTTTCCGAGTCGTTGCTTACGGTGGGCACGCTCTGGCGCATTGCCCACCCTACGGAATCTTTGCTGAGGCGACTAGATCAGGCTGCCTGTGTCGTGAGCGCGGTCGCCAGCCAGCTTGTATAAGCCTCGCTATGACGGCCGAGTTCGAACTCGACGTGGATCGCGTCCGGGCTCTTGCTGCGCACCGTGAACGGCAGATGCGGCTCGAAGCCGTGGATCTGCATCGAGCCGGTCGCGCCGATCTCGAGATCCGGCACGCCCTTGATCCACGCGCCGCCTTCGGAAATATCCGACAGCACCGCCTCCGGCCGCGGCACGGGTGCGGCACACGACCTTGATCGGCAGGCTGGACCTGAAGCGCGGAAAGCGGCGGCGGTTGGCCTCGTCCGTCGAGGTCCGCACCACCTTGACGAGGATGCCCCGCAGCGATGTCAGATGGGTGGAGACCTGAGAGATGGCGTCGCGGACCTCGTTGGCGCGGCCGTCCACGGAATTGGCGTCACGGCTGACATTGCCGATCTTCGCGGACACCTGCTTGGCGGCATCGGCCGACGCAGCCACAGAGCGGCTGATCTCCGCCGTCGAGGCCTGCTGCTGCTCCATCGCAGCCCCGACCGAGGACGCAACCTCGTCGACTTCCGAAATCTGGCTGCCGACGCTCTCGACGGCTTCCACCGTGGCGGCGGTCGCCGTCTGCACCTCGTCGATCAGCCGCGCGATCTCGTCGGTCGACTTCGCGGTCTGGTCCGACAGCGACTTGACCTCGGCGGCGACCACCGCGAAGCCGCGGCCGGCCTCGCCCGCGCGCGCGGCTTCGATCGTCGCGTTGAGCGCGAGCAGGTTGGTCTGCTCGGCAATGCCGCCGATCAGGCTGGAGACTTCGGCGATCTTGTGCACCGCGTTCGACAGCGACTGGATGGTCTGCTTGGCCTTCTCGCGACCGCTGACCGCGGTTCGCGCGATCGCACCGGCGCGGGCGACCTGCGCGGAAATCTCGCGGATCGAGCTCGTCATCTGGTCCGTCGCGGCGGAAACCGTTTGCGCGTTCGCGAGCGCCTGCTGGGACGCGTCGGCGACCGCCCTTGCCTCGGCCGAGAGGTCCCGCGCCAGATTCGAAAGCCCGCCGGCCGCGCTTTCCACGTCGCGCGAGGCGCCGGCCACGGCCTCGATCGATGTTCCGGTCTCGCGCTCGACGGACTCCGCCAGGTCGCGCGCGGCTTTCCGCCTGAGCTCTTCGGTCTGCGCGCGATCCTGCTCCTGCTGCTCACGCAGCCGCAGGCTTTCGATCGCATTGGTCTTGAAGACCGCCAGGGCCTGCGCCATCGCGCCGATCTCGTCCTGGCGATCCGCGAAAGGCACCTCGGTCGTCAGATCGTCGCGCGCGATCCGCCGCATCGCATCCGTCATGCGGACCAGCGGACGCACGACGCCAAGCGCAAGGCCAAGCAGGCCCAGCACGACGATCGCAAGCACAAGGCCCGACACCGACCAGACCACGGTAGAGAGACTGCCGTCGCGATCGGCCGCGACCGTCTCCATGTCCGCGTTCAGCTTGTTGGCCTTCTCCACCAGATCGTCGATCACGGCGCGGTGCGCCGAATAGATCTGGCTCAATCGCGCATAGGCGGCTTCCGCCTTCTCGGTCTCGCTCTTGTGCAGCGCCGGCAGCAACTCGGCATCGATCGCCTGCCAGAACTTCCGCACCTCCGCGTCCGACTTCTCGACCAGCATCGTCTTCAAGGTCGGCTGCAGATCCGACTTCGTCCAGAACGCCCTGCGATCGTCATAGTCCTTCTTGAGCTGGGTCAGCTTCTTCTCGTGCGGCTCGGTATTCTTCGGCTCGCGCAGCGCCAGCGTCGCCTCGAGATAGGCCTCGATGATGTAGGCGGGCGGCGGCAGGATGTCGGCGACGAGGTCGTTGCCGAGCTTGATGCCGGCATAGAGCGGGCCGCCGACCTTCAATTCCCGCAGCGCGTAGGTCCCTGTCAGGACGACCGAGGCGAATCCGACGGCCAGCAGCAGGCCGAAGGCAATGATTGCGGTGGAAATCGACAGACGAAATTTCATGTCAGACTGGCTCGCGTGATGCGGGGTGACATCGATGGTGGCGACCGTGGCCTTCGAAGCCGACCGGCGTTGGTCAAGCGGGATTGCCGCCCGACCGTCCGTCGCGCAGCGAATCTTGGTCAATTTTCCACTCACGACTCTGCGGCCCGGTTAATTTCGAGGACCGTAGAAATGCGGAGCCGAATCGCGGGTGCGCCGGACGCGGCCGAATGTTTCGAAAAGCTCACGCGCGGGCGACGATTCCGACTAGCTGTCAGTCTGCAGAGTGGGTGCTTAAAGAACCTTAACCAGTTGTGTCAGAACAACACGCAGAAGATGAGCAGTTAACTCTATCTTTACCCCTGTTTAAGGCTTCCTTAAGCACAGAAAACGTTTGCTTCCCAACAGGTTGGATTGAGAACCTCTGTGCCGCGCCAGTGACAGCATTTTATTCGAAAGCCGTCTATCTCCACTCGCATAAGACGACGCCCGCACGTGGCGTCCATGAGGTCATGTGTTGGAGTAGAACCGATGAAGAAACTTGTCTTGGCTATCGTTGCGCTCGCCGCTGTCGGCGCTGCGCTTCCCGTCCACGCCGCCGATCTCGGCGCGCGTCCCTATTACAGCAAGGCTCCGGCCTACATGGCGCCGATCTATGACTGGACCGGCTTCTATGTCGGCGGCCATATCGGCGGCGCCTTCTCGAGCGAGCAACAATTTCTCCGGCCTCGCCACCGGCAACAACGGCAACGGCCGTTTCCTCGGCGGCGTGCAGCTCGGCGCGGACTGGCAGCTCGCTCCGAACTGGGTGCTCGGCGCGCAGGGCCAGTATAGCTGGCTGAGCGGCAGTGTCGGCGCCGTCTTCCCGGGCGGCTTCGCCTACACCAACAATCAGCGCGGGCTTGGCTCGATCACCGGCCGCATCGGCTACACCTGGGGTCCGGGCCTGGTCTATGTGAAGGGCGGCTACGCCTATTCCGACAACAACGAGCGCGTGACGTTGGCTGGTACGCCGATCCCGTTCGCGACCGCCGGCGATCACAGCAACGGCTACACGGTCGGCGCCGGCCTCGAATACATGTTCGCCCCGAGCTGGTCGGCCTTCGGCGAGTATCAGTACTACAATTTCGGCAAGGCGAGCTTCGCGTCGCCCGTGCTGCTGGTCCCGGCCGGCAGCTTCACCACCGACGACCACACCATCAAGGCCGGCGTGAACTATCGCTTCAATTGGGGCGGCCCGGTCGCCGCGCGCTACTGATCGTTAAGCATCACCAACGGAACCGAAGGGCCGGCGAAAGCCGGCCCTTTTTGCGTTTCAGCGCGCTTTTAAGCGAAAGCCTGCGCATTTGATGCGGGGTTGCGTCAGGAAAATACGTCAAAACAGGAACGGTGCGGCATTTCGACCGCGCAAAATCCCGCAAACCGCCCCAGGTTTTCCCCAGGTCTCTCCGCTTTATTAACCCGGTACGGCGATACTTCGTCCCCATAAAATTCCGGGTCAATAGGCGCGGGGGGAAAACATGAGCGCAAGTCTGGGCTTTGGAAAGTTCGCGCAATTTCTGCGCCCGCGGTGGGGCATCAGGGGCAGCCTGTTTGCCGCCTTTGCCGTCATCGCCGGCATGGCGATCGTGATTTCGGCCGGCGCCGGAATGGTGTTGCAGCGTCTCGGCGTGACCATGGTCAACCTGAGCGGACAGGACATCCCGCGTCTCGCCACGAGCCTGCAATTGTCGGCGTTGAGCGCAAGCCTCGCCGCGCAGGGCCCTGCGCTGCTGAGTGCGCCCAACCAGGACACGCTGCGCGAGCGCACCAAGAAGATGAAGGAGACCCAGGATCTCGCACAGCTGAAGCTCGGCGAGATCATCGAGCTCGCCAATGACAAAGCGGTCGTCAAGGCGCTCGGCGAGACCATCAAGAGCATCAACGAGGCGACGCAGAGCCTGGTTGCGGCCTCCCGCGAGCGGCTGGACACCGTCGCCGAGCACGACCGGCAATTCGAAGCGCTGCTCGCCGCGCATGCGACTTTCATCGCCGCCGCGAACCCCGTGATGCTGGAGGCGCAGACGAACCTCAACGCGATCCTGTCGTCCGCGGTCCCGTCCCCGGATGACGCCAACAGGTCCGCGCAGACCGTCGATGAAATCGGCAACATCGTCGCCAGCGGCAACCTCGCCGCCGCGCAGATGGCCGCGGCCTTGTCGGCGAATTCGAACGATACGCTGGACACTCTGGTGAAGGACTTCAAGGCCGCGCAGGGCCGCATCAGGTCGAACCTCGATCAGATGTCCACCAGTCCCAGAATAGCGGCGCTGCAGGAGGCCTCAACGAAGCTGCTGGCTTTCGGCGACAACAAGACCGGCGTGTTCAGGCTGCGTGAGAAGGAGCTCGACGCGATCGATTACGGCCAGACCGTGCTGGAGGAAACCCGCAAGCTCAATGTCGGCCTCGACATCAGCGTGCAGGCGCTTGTCGATGGCGTGCGCAAGGAAACCGATGCGGCGACCTGGATGGCGCGGCAGGATATTTCGTTCGCGACCACGATCATGCTGGCGCTGGGTGCGGCAACCCTGATCGGATCGGCGCTGTTCGTGTGGCGTTATGTCGGCGCCAACATCCTCTACCGGATCGGCGCGCTGCAACGCTCGATGCGCCTGCTCTCGGATGGCGATTTCGAGACCGAGATCTATCGCTCCAGGCAGAGGGACGAGATCGCGGAGATGGCCGACGCTTTGGAAGTGTTCCGCGAGAGCATGATCCGGGGCCGCGCGCTCTCGACGGAGCAGGACAAGGACCGCGCCACGAAGACCGAGCGCGCAACGCGCATGGAGAGCCGCATCGTCGAGTTCGAGGCCAATGTTCGTGCCGCGCTCGACAATCTGCAGCGCTCGGCCGGCTCCATGGAGCAGACCGCGCAGGGCATGTCGGCGACCGCCGATCGCTCCAACGCCCTGGTGAGCGTGGTCGCCACCGCCGCCGAGGAAACCTCGGCCAATGTGCAGAGCGTGTCCGCGGGCACCGAGGAATTGTCGAGCTCGATCGCCGAGATCGGGCGGCAGGTGGTGAACTCGGCGCAGGTCGCCCGCAAGGCGGTCGAGGAAGCCGGCGCCACCGATTCGACCATGCAGGGTCTCGCCGACAATGCCAGCCGGATCTCGGTCGTGGTCGATCTCATTCAGGTCATCGCGTCGCAGACCAACCTGCTCGCGCTCAACGCCACGATCGAGGCGGCGCGGGCGGGCGAGGCCGGACGCGGCTTCGCCGTGGTCGCCTCCGAGGTGAAGAGCCTCGCGAGCCAGACCGCGAAGGCGACCGACGAGATCCGCACGCAGATCTCCTCGATGCAGGAGGTGACGACGTCGGCGGTCAGCGCCATCCGCAACATCGGCCATACGATTGCGGAGATCAACGAGGTCACGACCGCGATCGCGGCCGCCGTGGAGGAACAGGGCGCGGCGACGAGCGAGATCGCCCGCAACATCCAGCACGCGGCCGGCGGCACCACGCAGGTCTCCAGCAACATCGTCGGCGTCTCGTCCGCCTCCGCCGAGGCCGGCACGGCGGCGACGCAGGTGCTGAACGCGTCGGCCGCGCTCCGCCGCGAAGCCGAAGGCCTGCGGTCGGACATCGATGCGTTCCTGAGCAATATCCGCGCGGCGTAGTTTCCACTGAGCCGGTCATTCCGGGGCGCCTCGAAGATGCGAACCCGGAATCTCGAGATTCCGGGCTCGATGCTCCGCATCGCCCCGGAATGACAGTCCGCAAGAAATACCGCATGCCGTTTGGCCGCAGGCCGCATCCGCTTTTTTAGGCTGGCGCGGCGCGCTCGGTGCGGCTAAGCCGATGCACATGCATTCGCAGCCAGACAAGATTCAGTCCTCCGCGGAGGCGCTGCGCTACCCCTGGGACGAACATCCCGGCCAGGACCAGGCCGTCGAGGTGATGCCCGGCGTGCTGTGGCTGCGGCTGAAGCTGCCGTTTCGGCTCAACCATGTGAACATCTATCTGCTCGCCGACGGCGACGGCTGGACTGCGGTCGATTCCGGATTCGGCAACGAGGAGTCGATCGCGGCGTGGACCGCGCTGCTGGAAGGTCCGCTGTCGCATGTCAGGATCAAGCGGCTGATCGTGACGCACTCGCATCCCGATCATGTCGGGCTCGCGGGCTGGATCGTCGAGCGTTTCGACTGTCCGCTCTACATGTCGCAGGTGGAATATCTGCAATCGGTCTATCACCAGAACCGCGGCACCGAGGAGCGGCGCAACGCGCAGCGGCTGTTCTTCCGCCGTCACGGCATGGACGAGAACCTCACCGACAAGCTGCTCGGCCGCGGTCAGGATTATCTGAAACGGGTGTCGGTCCTGCCGCCGTCCTATCGCCGCATCTCCCATGGCGACGAGATTTCGATCGGCACGCGCCGCTTCAAGGTGATCACCGGCGGCGGCCACGCGCTCGACCAGGTGATGCTGTATTGCGCGGCCGACAAACTGTTCCTGTCGGCCGATCAGGTGCTGAGCAAGATCTCGCCCAATGTCAGCGTCTGGGCGGTCGAGCCGGACCAGAACTCGCTCGGCGAATATCTGGCGTCGCTCGCGAGCCTCACCACCACCCTGCCCTATGACGTGATGGTGCTGCCCGGCCATGGCGTGCCGTTCTATGGCCTGAAGACGCGCATCAAGCAGCTCGCCGACCATCACGAGGAACGCTGCCGGCTGATCGCCGATGCCTGCCGCGAGATTGCGAAGACGTCGGCAGAGCTTGTGCCGGTCGTCTTCCACAAGCACGTGCTCGACCCGCACCAGATGGGCTTCGCCGCCGGCGAGTTGATCGCCCATGTCAACTACATGCTGGTCGAGGGCCGTCTGACGTCGGAAGAGACCGACGGCGTGCTGCGCTTCAGGACAACCTGAGCGTAAAAAAGTCGATAGCCCGGCCAAATCACGGCGTCTTGATGCTGATCAAGGATTGGTCCGCACGTTGTGCAACCCTTCGGCGCGAGGGTGGACAATTTGGCAGCCGATTTCGGCTCGACAGCAAAGCTGGAAACGCTCTAAAAAGGGCTCTAAACAGTCCCGGCCACCAGCCCACAATCCAGGTTTTGCGATGGACTACAGCCAATTCTTCCGCGCCGCCCTCAATCGCCTGCACGACGAGCGGCGCTACCGCGTCTTCGCCGACCTCGAAAGGATCGCCGGCCGATTTCCTCATGCCGTGTGGCATTCGCCGAAGGGGCCGCGCAACGTCGTGATCTGGTGCTCCAACGATTATCTCGGCATGGGCCAGCATCCGAAGGTGGTCGGCGCGATGGTCGAGACCGCAACGAGGGTCGGCACCGGCGCCGGCGGCACCCGCAACATTGCGGGCACGCACCATCCGCTGGTCCAGCTCGAGCATGAACTCGCCGACCTGCACGGCAAGGAGGCCTCGCTGCTGTTCACCTCGGGCTACGTCTCGAACCAGACCGGCATCGCGACCATCGCGAAAGCTGATTCCGAACTGCCTGATCCTGTCGGACGCGCTCAACCACAATTCGATGATCGAAGGCATCCGCCAGGGCGGCTGCGAGCGCCAGATCTTCCGGCACAGCGACCTGGCGCATCTCGAAGAGCTGCTGCGCGCCGCCGGGCCCGACCGGCCGAAGCTGATCGCCTGCGAGAGCCTGTATTCGATGGACGGCGACGTCGCGCCGCTGGCCGCGATCTGCGATCTCGCCGAACGCTACGGCGCGATGACCTATGTCGACGAGGTGCATGCGGTCGGCATGTACGGTCCGCGCGGCGGCGGCATCGCCGAGCGCGACGGCGTCATGCATCGCATCGACATTCTCGAAGGCACGCTCGCCAAGGCTTTCGGCTGCCTCGGCGGCTACATTGCCGCAAGCCACGAGATCATCGACGCCGTGCGCTCCTATGCGCCGGGCTTCATCTTCACCACCGCGCTGCCGCCGGCGATCTGCTCGGCCGCGACGGCTGCGATCCGGCATCTGAAGACCTCGAGCTGGGAACGCGAACGGCACCAGGACCGCGCCGCCCGCGTCAAGGCGATCCTGAGCGCCGCGGGCCTGCCCGTGATGTCGAGCGAGACCCACATCGTGCCGCTGTTCGTCGGCGATCCCGAGCTGTGCAAGCAGGCCTCCGATCTTCTGCTGGAGGAGCACGGCATTTATATCCAGCCGATCAACTATCCGACGGTCGCCAAGGGCACCGAGCGGCTGCGCATCACGCCGTCGCCCTATCACGACGATGGCGTGATCGACGGCCTCGCGGAAGCGCTGCTGCAGGTCTGGCAGCGGCTCAGCCTGCCGCTGCGCAAGCAGTCGCTGGCGGCGGAGTAGGCCGCGATCCTGCTTTGGCGAGAGGGTCCGAACGTCGGGCCTTGCCCGAGCCCAGCGACAGTCATCGCCCGCGGAGGCGGGCGATTCAGTATTCCAGATGACTGTCATGTCCGCGCGAGAGGCCGCGGCGTACTGGATCCTCCGCCTTCGCGGACGATGACCACCGTTTTCTGGGCGGCTGCGCGTGCCAGCCTCATAGAGTCGCATCGCCGACAGTCGTCGAGCGTCGGGATCTGACGAACTCCATGAAGCCCCTCTCCCGACGCCGCTCATTCCTTAACGACGATGTTAAATCCCGGACATAGTTAAGGAAATCCACTGTCGCTGACCGGGCCAACGCGCTAGGCTCCGCGCGAGCGAGATCGGGCGCGGCGCGCGCCCAAGGGAGTAAGGCCAGCGATGCTCCATGACTGGGGCGTGATAGCCGCCGCGTTCGGTTACATCGGCTTGCTGTTCGTCGTGGCGAGCTATGGCGACCGCCTCTCGCCCGCGCAGCGCGGCCGCGCCGGCATGCTGATCTACCCGCTGTCGCTTGCGATCTACTGCACGTCCTGGACCTTCTTCGGCTCGGTCGGTTCGGCGACCCGCACCAGCATCGATTTCCTGGCGATCTATGTCGGGCCGATCCTGATGGTCGGCTTCTGCACGCCGTTGTTGCGCCGCGTGATCCGGCTCGCCAAGACGCAGAACATCACCTCGATCGCCGACTTCATCGGCGCCCGCTACGGCAAGAGCCAGGCGGTCGCGGCGACCGTGGCCGTGATCGCGATCATCGGCTCCGTTCCCTATATCGCGCTGCAGCTCAAGGCGGTCGCGTCTTCGCTGGAAACCATCCTGAGCGAGGACCAGGCCTTCTCCAAGATTCCGATCATCGGCGACATGGCGCTGATGGTGACGCTGGCGATGGCGGCCTTCGCGGTGCTGTTCGGAACCCGGCAGACCGACGCCACCGAGCATCAGCACGGCCTGATGCTGGCGGTCGCCGCCGAGTCCATCGTGAAGCTGGTGGCCTTCCTCGCCGCCGGCGCGTTCGTCACCTTCTGGATGTTCACGCCCGCGGAGATGATCGAACGTGCGATGAAAACTCCGGAGGCGGTGCGCGCGATCGAATACGCGCCGTCCATCGGCAACTTCCTCACCACGACGTTGCTGTCGTTCGGCGCGGCCATGATGCTGCCGCGCCAGTTCCATGTCAGCGTCGTGGAGAATTCCAGCGATGACGAGGTCTCCCGCGCGCGCTGGCTGTTTCCGCTCTATCTGGTCGCGATCAACCTGTTCGTGATTCCGATCGCGCTCGCCGGCCTCATCACCTTTCCGTTCGGCGCGGTCGATAGCGACATGTATGTCCTGGCGCTGCCGATCGAAGGCGATGCGCCCCTGCTCAGCCTCGCCGTCTTCGTCGGCGGCCTTTCGGCGGCGACCGCCATGGTGATCGTCGAATGCGTCGCGTTGTCGGTGATGGTGTCGAACGACATCGTCGTGCCGCTGGCGCTGCAGCGCGCGCGGCAATCGCGCGCCGGCACGAGCGACTTCAGCGGCTTTCTGCTGCGGGCGCGCCGCATCGCAATCTTCGCCATCATGGTGCTGGCCTATTTCTATTACCGGGCGCTCGGCAACACCCAGCTGGCCGCGATCGGCCTGTTGTCGTTCGCTGCCGTCGCCCAACTCGCGCCGGCCTTCTTCGGCGGCCTGTTCTGGCGTCGCGCCACCGCGCGCGGCGCCATCGGCGGCATGCTGGTCGGCTTCGCGGTGTGGCTCTATACGCTGTTCCTGCCGTCCTTCCTCGACGCCAGCACCGCCGGCCTGTCGTTCCTGCAGCATGGACCGTTCGGCATCGAGGCGCTGCGGCCGCAGGCGCTGTTCGACGCGGATCTGCCGCCGCTGTTGCACGGCGTGCTCTGGAGTCTGTCGCTCAACATCCTGGCCTATGTCGTGCTGTCGCTGGCGCGCCAGCCCTCTGCGATCGAGCGGCTGCAGGCCGACCTCTTCGTGCCGGACGCGCTGGCGCCGATCGCGCCGAGCTTCCGCCGCTGGCGCAGCACGGTCACGGTGCAGGACATTCAAAGCACGGTGTCGCAATATCTCGGTCCCGAGCGGGCCCGTCACGCCTTCGAGGCCTTCGCCGCCAGCCATCACACGCCGCTCGACCCGGGCACACCGGCCGATTTCGAATTGCTGCGCCATGCCGAGCATCTGATCGCATCCTCGATCGGCGCGGCGTCCTCGCGCCTGGTGATGTCGCTGCTGCTGCGCAAGCGCACCGTGTCCGCCAAGGCCGCGCTGAAGCTGCTCGACGACTCCCATGCGGCGCTGCACTTCAACCGTGAAGTCCTGCAGACCGCGCTGAACCATGTGCGGCAGGGCATCGCCGTGTTCGATGCCGATCTTCAGTTGATCTGCTCGAACCGGCAGTTCAGCGAAATTCTCAGCCTGCCGCCGCATCTGGTGCAGATCGGCATTCTCTTGCGCGAGATCCTGGAGTTCATGGAAGCGAGCGGGCCGTCCGGCGCCGACGACCACATCAGCCTGATCGAGCGCCGGCTGACGGCCTACACGACCGAGGGCGAGCCCTATCTGGAGCGGCTGCCGGAGCGGCACCTGGTCATCGAAGTCCGCAGCAACCGGATGCCCGACGGCGGGCTTGTCATCACCTTCACCGACGTCACGCCCTCGTTCGAGGCGGCTGAAGCGCTGGAACGCGCCAACGCCACGCTGGAAAAGCGCGTGCGCGACCGCACCGAGGAGCTGACCCGCCTCAATTCCGAACTCGCGCTCGCAAAGAGCACCGCGGAAGACGCCAGCATCTCGAAGACACGCTTTCTCGCCGCCGCGAGTCACGACATTCTGCAACCGCTGAACGCGGCGCGGCTTTACGTGACGAGCCTGGTCGAGCGCCAGCAGGGCGGCGAGGACTCGCGTCTGGTCGAGAACATCGACGATTCGCTGGAGGCGATCGAGGAAATCCTCGGCGCGCTGTTGGATATTTCGAGGCTCGATGCCGGCGCCATGACGCCCGCGATCTCGAGCTTCAAGATGGCCGACCTGATGCGCTCGCTGGAAATCGAATTCGCGCCGAGCGCACGCGCCAAGGGGCTGGAACTCACCTTCGTGCCCTGCTCGCTGGCGGCGCAATCCGACCGGCTGATGCTGCGCCGCTTGCTGCAGAACTTCATTTCCAACGCGATCAAGTACACCCCGCATGGGCGCGTGCTGGTCGGCTGCCGGCGCCACGGCCAGTCGCTGCAGATCAGCGTCCACGACACCGGCGTCGGCATTCCCGTCCCCAAGCGCGGCGAGATCTTCAAGGAGTTTCATCGGCTCGAACAGGGCGCGCGGATCGCGCGTGGCCTCGGCCTCGGGCTGTCGATCGTGGAACGGCTGGCGCGCGTGCTCAACCACGGCATCGCGATCGGCGCCAATCGGAGCGGCGGCTCGGTGTTTTCGGTCACGGTGCCGACCGCCTCGGCCGTCAACCACACCGCGGCCGTCACCAGCGCGACGCCGCTGGCGCGGACGCCGATCAGCGGCGCGCTGATCGTCTGCATCGAGAACGATGCGACGATCCTCGACGGCATGAAGACGCTGCTCAAGGCCTGGGACGCCGAGGTGATCGCGGTGACCGATCCGGATGCGGCGATGGAAGCGATCGAGGCGGCGGGCGGGCATGTGACCGGCCTGCTGGTCGACTATCATCTCGACCGCGGCAACGGCCTTGCGGCCATTCGCGAGGTCCGCCGCCGGTTCGGCGAGACCATCCCGGCAATCCTGATCACGGCGGACCGCAGCCCGCATGTGCGGGCGGCGGCGCGGGAGGAGAACATCGCCGTGCTCAACAAGCCGGTGAAGCCCGCCTCGCTGCGCGCGCTGCTCGGCCAGTGGCGAATCCAGCAGATGCTGGCGGCGGAGTAGGCGCTGCTGCGCCGACGGCGCCGCCTCTACTGCGCCGACGGCGAACCCTGGCGCCATTGGCCGCCGGCGATCTTGGCCGCCGCGATCACGGCCTGCGTGCGGCTTTCGACGCCGAGCTTCTGCAGGATCGCCGAGACATGGGCCTTGATGGTCGCTTCCGAGACGCCAAGCTCATAGGCGATCTGCTTGTTGAGCAGTCCCTGCGACAGCATCATCAGCACCCTCACCTGCTGCGGGGTCAGCGTGACCAGGCGGTCGCGCAGCCGCGTCATATCGGGATCGGAGGCCGAGGAGAGGTCGGTGTCGGGCGGCACCCAGACATCGCCATCCATCACCTTGGCGAGCGCGTCGCGCAGGGTCTCGACGCCGAAGCGCTTGGGAATGAAGCCGGAGGCGCCGAAATCCAGCGAGCGGCGGATGGTGGCGCCATCGTCGCTCGCCGACACGATCACCACAGGGATCGCCGGATACTGCGCACGCAGATAGATCAGGCCGGAAAAGCCGGAGATGCCCGGCATGGTGAGATCGAGCAGGATCAGATCGACGTCGGAATCCTGTTCCAGGAGCGCGGTGAGATCCTCGAACGATCCTGCTTCGTCGATTTTCGCCGAGCTCATCACGCTTCCAACGGCTTGCCTGAGCGCGTCGCGGAACAGCGGATGATCATCGGCGATCACGAGATGGGTGCTGACAGCCATCGGTTACTTCTTGCGAAACGTGACCTGGAACATCCTGACCTGCCTGAAATCAACGGCGCACCATGGTGCTCCGCGAAAATTCTCCTCCGACCGGTGGATGCATGCAAGCGCACAATAATTCAATAGTCGAAAGCGGTTAACTGAGTCGAATTGTGCAACGCAATATCACATCTACTATCAATTGCGCAGTGCGCTCAGCAGATATTGATCCGACGAGCCTGTGGTCAGAGCCGAAAGTCTTATTGGGCCGGCTTTCACCGCAATGTTACCTTTTCGCCTAAACCCCAGAGCTGGGGAAGTCCTTGCAACGATTTTCGGGGAGCGAACGACAATGACGATGGCAGCAACAGTGGGCGGCGTGCGCACCGGCGGCATGACCGCGGAGGAGCGAAAGGTCATTTTCGCCTCCTCGCTCGGCACCGTGTTCGAGTGGTACGATTTCTACATCTACGGCACGCTTGGCGTCGTTCCTCGCGAAATACTTCTTCTCCACCGTTCCCGCGAACGTCGCCTTCATCTTCACGCTGCTCGCCTTTGCCGCGGGCTTCGCGGTCCGGCCGTTCGGCGCGCTGATCTTCGGCCGCCTCGGCGACATGATCGGCCGCAAATACACATTCCTGATCACCATGTCGCTGATGGGCGTCGGCACGTTTTTCATCGGCCTGCTGCCGGGCTATGCGAGCTGGGGCATCGCGGCGCCGATCGTGCTGATCGCGCTCCGCCTGGTCCAGGGCCTTGCGCTCGGCGGCGAATATGGTGGCGCGGCGATCTACGTCGCCGAGCACGCGCCGCAAAACAAGCGCGGCTACTACACCTCGTGGATCCAGACCACCGCGACGCTCGGCCTGTTCCTGGCCTTGCTGCTGATCCTCGGCATCCGGACCTGGATGGGTGAGGAGTCCTTCGGTGACTGGGGCTGGCGCATTCCATTCCTGCTCTCGGGCATCCTGCTCGATCGTCTCGATCTGGATCCGGTTGAGCCTGAACGAGTCGCCGGTGTTCCAGCGCATGAAGGACGAGGGCAAGACCTCCAAGCGTCCGCTGAGCGAGGCTTTCGGCGAATGGACGAACGCCAAGATCGCGATCCTGGCGCTGCTCGGCGCGACCGCCGGCGAAGCCGTGGTGTGGTACGGCGGGCAGTTCTACGCGCTGTTCTTCCTGACCCAGACCATCAAGGTGCCGGGCGTCCCGGCCCAGATCATGATCGTGATCGCGCTGGCGCTCGCCACGCCGGGCTTCGTGCTGTTCGGCTGGCTGTCGGACAAGATCGGCCGCAAGCCGATCATCCTCGCGGGCTTCCTGCTGGCGGCAGTGACCTACTTCCCGATCTTCAAGGGCATCACCCACTTCGCCAATCCGAAGCTCGAGGCCGCGCTCAACTCGTCGCCTGTGACCGTTGTCGCCGACCCGAACGAGTGCTCGTTCCAGTTCAAGGCGACCGGCACCGAGAAGTTCACCACGAGCTGCGACGTGGCCAAGTCCGGGCTGGTCAACCTGTCGGTGAACTACAACAACGAGGTGGCGCCGGCAGGCACCAAGGCGCAGGTCAAGATCGGCGACCAGGTTCTTGATGCCAGCAGCCCCGACTTCGCCAAGGCGCTGCCCGCGGCCATCAAGGCGCATGGCTATCCGGCCTCGGCTGATCCGGCCGAAATCAACTACGTGATGACGACGTTGCTGCTGTGGATCCTCGTGGTCTATGTGACACTGGTCTACGCACCGATCGCGGCATGGCTGGTCGAGTTGTTCCCGAGCCGCATCCGCTACAGCGGCATGTCGCTGCCCTATCACATCGGTAACGGCTGGTTCGGCGGCTTCCTGCCGGCGACCGTGTTCGCGATCGCGGCGGCCACCGGCAACATCTATTCCGGTCTCTGGTACCCGATCGGCATCGCGCTGATGAGCCTCGTCATCGGTTTCCTGTTCCTGCCGGAGACCAAGGACGTCGACATCACCAAGACTTGAAAAACGATCCGGACAACGCCGGACAATTCACCTTCCAAGCAGGCCGGCCGCGGAGCGATCCGCGGCCGGTTTCGTATTTTGCATTCCGGGATTCGCCGCGAGACGCGAGGCGCAGGAATGACAGCGGAAATGGTTGCTATCCTTCAAGCCATCTTGCCGATGAACTGCAGCACGATCTCGCGCCGGTGCGGACGGGCGCGGTGCTCGATCAGGTAAATCGCCTGCCATGTGCCGAGCGCGAGCTCGCCGTCCAGCACCGGGATCTGCAGCGACGTTGCGGTCAGCATGGTCTTGACGTGCGCGGGCATGTCGTCAGGACCCTCGGTGTCATGCGTCCATCGGGCATTCTCCGGCGCCAGGCGATCGAGCGCCGTCGTCAGATCAGTCAGGACGGAAGGGTCGGCGTTCTCCTGGATCGTCAGCGACGCCGACGTATGACGGATGAACAGCGTCACCGCGCCTTCACGCGCCCCGGCGTCGCGCAGGAATTTTGCGACCTCCGCAGTGAGATCGACAAAGCCCCTGCCCGAGGTCGCAACGGTCAGGCGCGACGTCACGATGCTGCCGGCGCTGACGGTCGAGGACGGCGCGCGCGAGATCGATCTGGAGAGTGTCACGACATGCCTCCTCCAAGAACTCCTCCAAGAGAGCTCCGGCGACAACGGAGCCGGCCACGCGATCCTCGATTTTACGAGCGGCTGCGAAGGCGCGGTCAGATCTTGCCCGCGGCATCCTTCTGTATGCGGTTGGCCATCTCGACCAGCCGCCGCCAGGCGCGCTCCACGAACGACATCACGCGATCCATGTCCTGGTCGCTCGGCAGGGGAATCTCGATCTTGCGCTCGCCCTCGGCCACTTTCGGCGGCCCCTGCTTGTCCGACTTCGGCAATGCGTCTTTCGGCAGGGGCTCGTCGATCTTGCCCTCCACCGTGCCGTCGCGCGATGCAAACCGGGCCTTCAGCTTCTCGTTCTCCGCCTGCAGGCGTCCGATCTCGGCGTCCATCGCGGTCCGCTCGTCGGGCACGGCGTAGCAGGCCCAGCCCGCACCTGAATTGTTGCAGTTGGACACCGTGCCGGTGCGGGTATCGAGCCGGATCACCGCGCCGTCGCCGGCCGGCGAGAGCGTGTAGCGGCCGTTTTCGCTGTCCGGCAGCGACTGAGCCGACACCGTGCCGGCACCGCCCAGGCAGCAAACGGCCAACACCGCGATCCGAAACGAATTTGGCAGCGATGTCACAGCATTCATGGAGGTCCTCCCCCTCGGCGAATCGATCAATACGCTACCCTTCGAATTTGGGAGCTATGGGGCGAGCGGATGGATTTCAACGCATCCCCTGACAATTCGATCCGGTCTCCTTCCGACGATCCGCCACGTACGGCGTCACCCAGCGCGGCGCTTGTTCTCAAATCACCCCGGGATAAGAAGATTCTTCGCCGCGCGCTCGCTCCCACGGGCGACCGCGCGGCCGGCGGGCCCTTGGGATGCCAGCGGGATCGCCTGCCGCAGCGCCTTGCTGCTGCATTGCGGAGACACCCTTCCGGCGATTGCGGAGATGCGCAAATAGCCAAGATGAATCAAAGCACTAGGTAATCAACACGCAATCTTGACTTGGCAAGATGCCATCAGTATGGTCCGCGCGGCTTCAAGGGCGACGGGGCGCAATCTCCATCCAACGGCATCGTTTCGAGTCTCCAGAAATGGCGGAAGGCGCGGATGGTGGTGGACGTGGAAATAGCGATAAATCGCCTGACGAAGCTGCGCTTTCCGCAAGGCTCGGAAGTCTGGATCAGCGGTTGTCCGAAATTCGGGGCAGCCGCAAAATCGGGACTGACCAACCCGGACAGGGAAGCGAAGACAGCGCGGCCAGAGCTTCGGCGATGGCGCGCGGTTTTCGCCTTTCCTCGGAGTTGATCGCGGGCGTTGTCGTCGGAGCGGCGATTGGCTGGGGGTTCGACCGATTGCTGTCGACCTCGCCGTTCGGCTTCATCGCGTTTTTTCTGCTCGGCTTCGTCGCCGGGGTGGTCAACGTGGTGAGAGCCGCTGGCGTTGCTCCTCGCAATCGCTAGAACCGGCGGAAGTCATGACATTGAAATTTCGATTACCGGCTTGAGCCGGTGGACCAAGAGCCGCGCGGATGAACATCGACCCGATCCATCAGTTCCACCTGCAGAACCTTTTCAAGATCGGCCAGTTCGGTGATCAACCGATCTACTTCACCAACTCCTCGGCGTTCATGTTCCTGGCGGTGGCGATCATCTCGCTGCTGATGATCGGAGGCTCGGCCGGAAGGCAGCTGGTGCCCGGCCGCTTCCAGTCGATGGCCGAAATCACCTATGAGTTCATCGCCAGCACGATCCGCAGCACCGCCGGCTCGGAAGGGATGAAGTTCTTCCCGCTGGTGTTCTCGCTGTTCATGTTCATCTGCGTCTCGAACCTGGTCGGCATCATTCCCTACGCCTTCACGATTTCGAGCCACATCATCGTCACCGTGGCGCTGGCGCTGCTGGTGTTCCTCATCGTCCTGATCTACGGCCTCTACAAGAACGGCTTGAAGTTCTTCAAGATCTTCGTGCCGTCGGGCATCCCGATCTTCATCCTGCCCCTGGTCGTCTTCATCGAGATCTTCTCCTTCCTGTTGCGGCCGGTCTCGCACAGCGTGCGTCTGTTCGCCAACATGCTGGCCGGGCACATCGCCCTGAAGGTGTTTGCGGGTTTCGTCGCGATGCTCGGCGTCTCGCTGGGCGCCATCGGCTGGATCGGCGGCGTGCTGCCCCTTGCGCTGACGGTGGCGCTGACCGCGCTCGAGCTGCTGGTCGCGTTCCTGCAGGCCTATGTGTTCGCGATCCTGACCTGCATCTATCTCAACGACGCCATTCATCCGGGACACTAAGCGGTCCGGAGAATTTCCACCCCTCTCGTCTCATCTTTCTTCCTCAAGGAGTTAAAAATGGATCCGGCAGCAGCAAAACTCATCGGCGCGGGCATCGCATGCATCGGCATGGGCGGCGCAGGCGTGGGCGTGGGCGTCATTTTCGGCAACTACCTCGCCGCTGCGGTACGCAATCCGTCGGCCGCCCAGGGGCAGTTCGGCAACCTGATCTTCGGCTTCGCCGTGACCGAAGCGCTCGGCATCTTCTCGCTGCTGATCGCGCTGCTGTTGCTGTTCGTCCGGCTCTGAGCCGTGTCCGTTCGCGCTGCCTCCGGGCAGTGCGCATGACTGCAACAGGAGTATTCCATGGCTGAGAGTCATGGCGGCGCCCCGGAAAACGGGGCGCATACCGAGGCCGAAGGCGG
This sequence comes from uncultured Alphaproteobacteria bacterium, assembly GCA_963786015.1. Lineage (GTDB taxonomy): Bacteria > Pseudomonadota > Alphaproteobacteria > Rhizobiales > Xanthobacteraceae > Bradyrhizobium. Next base: position 38,434 of record CAWAXO010000006.1, read on the forward strand.
CAACGGAGGCTTTCCTCCGTTCGATCCGAGCACGTTCGCTTCCCAGCTCGTGTCGCTGGTCATCGCCTTTGTCGCGCTCTACGTGATCGTCTCGCGCATTGCGTTGCCGCGCGTCGGCAGCGTGATCGACGCACGGCAGAACAAGATCGAAGGCGATCTCGCCGAGGCCCAGAAGCTGAAGGATGACTCCGAAGTAGCTTTGAAGGCCTATGAAAGCGAGCTTGCCGCCGCGCGCACCCGGGCGCAGGCGATCGGCGCGGAAAACCGCGAGAAGCTCAACGCGGCGTCCGAGGTCGAGCGCAAGACGCTCGAGGGCAAGCTCGCCGAGAAGCTAGCGCAGGCCGAGAAGACCATCGCGGCAACGCGCGCGAGCGCCATGAGCAATGTCCGCGGCATCGCCACGGATGCAGCTTCGGCGATCGTGGAACGGCTCACCGGCCTTGCTCCCGACGGCAAGGCGGTCGGCAAAGCCGTCGATGCGTCTTTGAAGGGATAGAACGATGTTCGAAGATCCAGAAACCTGGGTTGCCATCGCCTTCGTCATCCTGATGGGCGTCTTCGCCTATATCGGCGTGCATCGCACGGTGCTGAAGGCGCTCGACAACCGCAGCGCCCGCATCAAGGCCGAGCTCGACGACGCGCGGCGCCTGAAGGATGAAGCGGCGAAGGTGCTCGCGGAGTACAAGACCCGCCGCGCCAGCGCCGAGCGCGAGGCCGAGGAGATCGTCGCGGGCGCCAGGGCCGAAGCCGAGCGTATCGCGACCGAAGCCAAGGCCAAGATGGAAGACTTCGTCGCGCGCCGCACCAAGACCGCGGAGAGCAAGATCGCGCTCGCCGAGGCACAGGCGCTCGCCGATGTGCGCGCCGCCGCAGCCGACGCCGCGATTGCCGCCGCCTCGACCGTCCTGTCGAAAACGGTCAAGGGCAAGGTCGCCGACGAGCTGCTCGCCAAGGGCATCACCGAGGTCCAGCAAAAGCTCAACTGAGCCGATATCCAAATCCGAAGACCACGAAGCCGGCGCGAGACGATCGCGCCGGCTTTGTCTTTGCCGGCTTTGTCTTTGGTGGGTTCGGTTCGCGTCAACAGCGCTTACTCGTATGCCGCCGTCGCCGAACGACGCTGCCAAATCTTATTTCTTCACATCTCATTTCTTCTTCGCCGCTTTCGCCTTCGGCTGCGGGCCGAGCGATTGCGGATCGAAGCCGATGTAGAAGATGTAGTTGTCGCCGATCCCGACCCCACCCGGAGGGACCGGATAGGCAAGGTCATCGGCGACCAGGGTGAACGGCACGCTCTCGCCTTCGGCCATCGCCACCGTGGTCCGATACGCCTTGGTCGCGATCACCTTTTCACTGACGCCGCCCTGCACCACCGCGATCCGCATCGGGATTTCGACCGAAGCCGGCGCTCCCGCCGGGCCGGCGATGACGCGGCCCTGGATGCCGATACGCGCGACGATGTCGCCGCCGCTCAACCGGCAATCGCGCGCGGTCTTGCTGATCGTGACCTGGAAACGCACATCGTTGCCGGTCGCCTCCTTGCCGGGTGCCGCGACCGCATAGGTGGACGCACCGGCGCGGATCGAAACCGGCGGACAGGAGTCCGCGATCTGGTTCTCGGTCGGCGCGGCCGGCGTCGCGGGCGCCGCACTCTGCGCCGGCTCATCGGACTTCCCGCCGAACAGGCTCTTGAAGCGGTCGGTCAGCGATTGTGCGGACGCCGTCGAAACGAAAGAAGCGGAGCCGGCCGCGAGCAAGGCTCCCGCCACGATCACAGTTCTGATGATGTGTTTTTCACCCATGCGAAAACCCTGGATGCCGCCGCGGTTCCCCCCGGAGCGGCGTTATAGCAGCGCGATGACGGCGAACCCAAGGCAATCCGGACGACGGTAATTTGCGGTCAAGGCGTGTGAAATCAAGGCGTAAAATCATTGTCTCGGACTGAACCTTACCCTCGAAAATCCTCATGCAGCAGGCCGAACAGCAGATGGTCCTGCCAGATCCCGTTGATGCAGAGATAGCGCCGCGCCAGCCCCTCACGGCTGAAGCCGCATTTCTCCAGCACCCGGATCGAGGGCGCATTGGAGGGAATGCAGGCGGCCTCGACGCGGTGCAGATTGAGTTCGCCGAACAGCGTGGGCAGCAGCACGCGCAGCGCCGCCGTCATGTGGCCGCGATGCGCATGCGGCTGACCGACCCAATAGCCGATGGTGCCGGCCTGCACGATGCCGCGGCGCACATTGGCCAGCGTGATGCCGCCGATCAGCGCGCCGTCCAGCTCGCGGAAGATCAGAAAGGGATAGGAACGGTCGGCCGCGATATCCTCGGTATAGCGGCGCAGCCTGCGGCGGAAGCCGGAGCGGGTCAGGTCGTCCGACGGCCAGATCGGCTCCCATGGGGTCAGGTAGTCGCGGCTAAAGTCGCGCAAGTGAGCCCATTGCAGAAAATCGGACATCTGGGGCGTGCGGAGCAGCAGGCCATTGCCGCGCGGGGCGAGCGCGGCCGGTCCAGACGATGGCAAACGAAACAGGGCCATGAGTGATGCTCCCCCGACGCAGTGCGGCTCCAGGTTCAGCTAGTGCAACCGCGCCTTCGCCTTCGACGTCGTCAATCCTTCCGCAAAAGAGACCGCCGTGTCCAGACCCCTGCCGCTGCCGAGCGCGACCACCGCAGGCCGGCTGCGCGACAGCAGCGCGCGGGCGGCGTTCTGCGCGGACTCGACGCTGACCGCCTCGATGCGGCCCACCAGCTCGTCGACAGTCTGCGGCCGGCCATAGGCCAAAACATGGCGCGCCAGCTGCTCGGCTCGGGAGCTGCAGCTCTCCAGCGCCATCAAAAGTCCAGCCTTCATCTGCGCCTTGGCGCGCGCCACCTCGGCTTCCGTCAGGGTCTCGACCGTCTCGTTGATGACGTCGACGACGACCTCCATCATTTCCGGCGAGTCGGCGGGATCGGTGCCGGTATAGAGGCCGAAGAAGCCGGTGTCGCTATAGGGCGCGTGGAACGTATAGATCGAATAGCAGAGCCCGCGCTTCTCGCGCACCTCCTGGAACAGCCGCGACGACATCCCGCCGCCGAGCGCATTCGTGAACACCTGCAACGAGAACAGCGACAGATCGGTCTGCGGCACGCCTTCGAGCGCGAGCGTCAGATGCGCCTGCTCGAGCTCGCGATGCACCACGCGCGAGCCGCCTTTGCCGAACATCGCGGCTTGCGGCTTGGGAGCCGCCGGCCCGTCGAAGCTCGCAAAGCGCTGCGTGACGTCGTCGACCACCCGCTTGTGATCGACCGCGCCGGCTGCCGCCACCACCATGTCGGGCCCTTGGTAATGCGTCGAAAGATAGCCGCGCAACATGTCGCGATTGAATCCCTTCAACGTCTTGGCCGTGCCGAGCAGCGAGCGGCCCATCGGCTGATCCGGATAGCATAATTCGTTGAGATGCTCGAACACGACATCGTCAGGCGTGTCCTGCGCCGCACCGATCTCCTGCACGATCACGTTCTTCTCGCGCTCCAGCTCGTCCGGCTCGAAGGACGGGTTGGCGAGGATGTCGGACAGCACATCGAGCGCGAGCGGCACGTCGGCCTTCATCACGCGGGCATAATAGGCCGTGGTCTCGGTCGAGGTGCCGGCGTTGAGATCGCCGCCGACCGCCTCGATCGCCTCGACGATCTCGCGCGAGGAGCGCAGCTTGGTGCCCTTGAACGCCATGTGCTCCAGAAGATGCGAGATGCCATGCTCGTTCGGCTTCTCGTCGCGGCCGCCGACGCCCGCCCAGACGCCGAGCGCCGCGGTTTCCAGATGCGGCATCGTATCGGTGACCACGGTCAGTCCGGATGCAAGTCTGGTCACTTCAACGCTCATCCGGTGGCTCCTTGCTTGGCGGCGCGGCTCACCGAAAGGATGAACCGTTCGACTTCAACTTGATCGTTCTTCGTAATCTTGACCCGTTCGGGCTTGGTCATCATCCCATCGAGCCAGGCCGGCAATTGCGGCCTGACGCCGCAGGCGGCTTCCACCGCATCGGGAAATTTCGCGGGATGCGCGGTCGACAGCACGATGTTGGGCACGGTCGAATCCGCGTTGTCGCGATCGGCCACCGCCAGCGCCACCGCGGTGTGGGGATCGACGAGATCGCCGGTCTCGCGCCAGGCGGCGCGGATCGCGGCCGAGGTCTCGTTCTCGTCGGCGCGGCCGGCATCGAACTCCTCGCGGATCGCGGCCAGCATCGGTGCCGGCAGCACGAAACGGCCCGACTGCTTGAGCTGCTCCATCAGCCGGCGCACGCTGCCGGCGTCACGGCGGCCGGCCTCGAACAGCAGCCGCTCGAAATTCGACGACACCTGGATGTCCATCGATGGCGAGGCCGTCGCATGCACCTCGCGCACCTCATAGGTGCCGGTCTTCAGCGTGCGCGGCAGGATGTCGTTGACATTGGCGGCGATGCGCAAGCGCCGGATCGGCAGGCCCATGCGCTTGGCGACGTGGCCTGCGAAGATGTCGCCGAAATTGCCGGTCGGCACGGTGAAATCGACCGCGCGCGCCGGCGCGCCAAGCGCGACCGCGGAGGTGACGTAATACACGACCTGGGCGACGATGCGCGCCCAGTTGATCGAGTTGACGCCCGACAGCGCGACGGAATCGCGGAAGCGATGGTGATTGAACAGGCCCTTCACGATCGCCTGGCAATCGTCGAACGTGCCTTCGACCGCCAGCGCGTGGACATTGGACGCGGCGGTCGTCGTCATCATCCGCCGCTGCACCTCGGAGATGCGGCCGTGCGGAAACAGCACGACGAGGTCGACATTGGCGAGCCCCGCGAAGGCTTCCACCGCGGCGCCGCCGGTGTCGCCGGATGTCGCGACCACGATGGTGGTGCGCTGCGCGCGCGTCTCCAGCACGTGATCCATCAGCCGCGAGATCAGCTGCATCGCCACGTCCTTGAACGCGAGCGTCGGGCCGTGGAAAAGTTCGAGCAGGAATTGATGCGGGCCGATCTGGTTGAGCGGCACGACGGCGGGATGGCGGAAGGTGGCGTAGGCCTCGTTCGCCATGCGGCCGAGATCGGCGTCCGCGATCTCGCCGCCGACGAATGGCCGGATCACGTCGACGGCCACCTCCCAATAGGGCCGGCCGAAGAATCCGGCGATCGTCTCGGGTGCAAGCTGCGGCCAGGTATCGGGCACGTAGAGGCCGCCGTCCCGGGCAAGCCCGGTCAGCATGACGTCACAGAAACCCAGAACGGGGGCCTCTCCCCTGGTCGAAACGTAGCGCGTCAAGCCACCCTCCAAAGGCCTTGATTGTCCATCAAGCCTTTGATTTTACTAGATGATCCAAGTGAAACCGATGAAACCTGAGCCGCACCATAAAGCCTTTTGCGGCCAAGGGGAAACCAGTTCTCGCCCAATCTGAGGCGGGATGGCACCAATGGGAACCGCCGCGGAGGAGCGGCGCGGCCTCTCGCTGGGAGGGCGTCCTCATTCCACTCTCTCCGTCGTCGTCGCCCGACTTGCCGCCTTCGCCGAAGCTCCGGCGCGCCCTGAGCTTGCGGCCGCGTCGAAGCCTTGGCGTAGACGGGACCGGGCGATCCAGTATTCCAGAGACGGCTGTGCTTGAGCCGAAAGGCCACGGCGCACTGGATGCCCGCCTGCGCGGGCATGACGAGCGAGAGGACGTCGATCCACGTTCCCGCGGCGCATGGCGTCCGAGTTTTTCCATCAATCCGACCCTCATCGAAATCAGAGGGCGCAGGGAAGACCGGGCGCCGGCTGGCACCCATGGTCCGCGTGCAGAAAAAAGCACGCGGCAGAACCACAGGCTCAGCCGAAAACGTCCGGCCTTCCCTGCGCAATGGTTTTACGGCTTATACGTGATCTCCCCGGTGACCAGGCTTTGTTGCCACCGTTGCCTCGCGATCATCTCGCGAAACTTAACGCCAACCTTGGGGCGCCAGGACCACACGATTTCGCCGTCCGTGTCAGCGTCATTCGTCTGCCGTCGCCATCACGTCCATCGCATCCCGCACTCCACGTCCGTGACGATCGCGAAACGCCCCTCTTGTGAGGGCGGGACGCGATAAGGAAGCCAGCGAATTGCGAAAATGCAAAGCGGAATATTTTTCGGTTCACATCTGGACGAGGGTGATGCAGTTGAAATGCTGCGCGAATTTAGATTTTTGGCGCAGCAGTTTTGGCTCGTGAAACGCGGGGACGTGGCTTACGGACCGCTGCAATCCGCATTGATTTGCCCGACAGGCAGGTTGACGTGCGCGTGAGCGACATAGGATGTGCAGAACGAAGCAAAACCAATCGGGGCTGGACCAAGTGATAGGTTTCACTTCGTTCTACCTATCAGACGGCGAATCAAATGTTTTGCTTGTTAATGAATAGCGGGGACAAACGAGCAATTTCGTACTACCACCCTGCATTGTATCATCATTAATATTCTCCGATTCGCAGGTGAGCACCCAGATGTTCGCATTCGTTTTGATGCCGTTCGATGCTGCTTTCGATGACATCTACAAGCTCGGAATTAAGGACACTGCTGAGAAGCTCGGTATTCGTGCCGAGCGGGTCGATGAACAGATATTCCACAAAGAGAACATCCTGGAGCGCATCTACAGCCAAATCGATGCTGCCGATATCATCATCGCCGACCTAACCGATCGAAACCCCAACGTGTTCTACGAAACAGGATACGCGCACGCCAAAGGAAAATTGTGCCTGCTTCTCACATCGAAAGCCGACGACATACCTTTCGATCTCAAACATCATCGTCATCTGATTTACGGCGATTCAATACAGAATCTACGAAAAGCCCTTGAGAAAGACCTCGATTGGCTAAAATCGGAGATTGCCAATCGACTGGCCGTTCTTACGGTGCAGTTGAACAGAACATATGCTGTTTTAGAGAAACACACATATACGGCTGACGCCAAGATTGATTTGATGTTTGATCTAAATAACGACACGACCGTTCCATCCCCGGAAATCGAGGCCATCTACTTCGAGACTGGAAGGGGATGGACGTTTACACAAGATGGCCAAGAATGTGCATCAAGACAAATCGAAGGAGATAAGAACTTTTTCAGCCATTTCATACGATCTCCACTCCGACGGGTATCAGCCAAGTCGTGGGCCGAAATCAAAATCAGTGGCGTTAAAATGGTAGATGATAAGTACGGGAGCAAAAACAAAGACAAAGTTTTTCAAGACAAATACAAGGTTGCTGGACGAGCAAAGGTTCGCGTTGTTACCACCGAAGGCACATTCGATTTTCCTATCGACTTGGATATTGACGTTGATGAATTCCCGTTCTGACGAGAATGGCTTAAGACGACTGACTGGCGGCGCGCTCATGTCGCGTGAGCGCTACGCATCCGTCCCCGCTTGACGAACGGACAGATCAGCGCGCGATAAGTCACCACCTGAAGGCAGTCATGGTCTTCGATGGCGCGCCGCGTGATCGTCCCACTGCATCCCGCCCTACCCGATCTTCGCCGCATCCGATGAGCGCGCCTTGTCGACGCCGCCGACGATTGCGAGCTTCACTGCCCACGCCACGCGCTCGGTGGCCAAGTCGCTGTCGTGCAGCCTGGTGTCGTCAGTCGGGTCGACCAGCCGGTCGAACGAGATCTGCTCGACCTGATACAAGCCCTTCATGAATGCGAAGCGCCGGAACACGTTGACGCCGGCGTCCCGCGCAAGGTCGCTGATCGCATTGACCATTGCGATCGCCTTGTCCTTCTTGGCCGGCGTCAGCAAGGCCGGCACATATTGGAGGTCCATCAGGATGACGTCGGCCTTCGTCTTGTCGCGCAGCTTGATGAGCCCGTCGCGGATCGCCTTGGTGGTTTCGTCGAAGGAGGGAGGATTTTTGTCCGGGCTTTGCCAGACTGCATTCGTTCCGACCTGCCAGATCACGAGATCGGGCTTCTGGGCAATGACATCGGTATCGAACCGCGCAAGCTCGGCCGGCGCTTCCTGGCCGCCGATCCCCTTGTTGACCAATGGTGATCCCGGCAGTCTGATATTCGGCCCGAAGGAACGACGCCAGCCGCTCCGGATAGGCCTTGATGTTGCCTTCGCCCGCCGTCGTCGACGATCCGATCGCGACGATCGTGGCCCGTCCGCCGCTGAGACTCCGCGCAAAGTTGGTCAGGCCGTACTCGAACGGGATCGGCTGAACCGGGATATCAGAGGGATCGCTGTCCATGGATCACCTGTCTGTTGGAGCCGAGACAATTTTAGGTAGAAAAGTAGTGCGTCCCGTTGGGATCGCATAGCCTGCGGGCTCGGATCACCCCGCACCCGTTGCGATGGGACCTTACAATGGGCTTGTCATTCCTAAGTCGCACGAGATCGAAAATTGGCTCAAAGGCGATCCGCCATTTTCGTAAATACGGAATTCGCTCGCCGGCACAGAGCCGCCACGGATCGGGACTTGTTGGTCCACATTGTTGTCTAGAAAAGACCCAGAGCCGGTCAAAATTGATTAAAGGGCTGGTAAGCGCCATGCCGCAGTCTTGCGCGTAACAGAACCCCCGCTGCCAGATTACCCCAAAAAGAAGGCAGCGACGGCCGGCGGCGAACTGCCAAGACCGCCGCCGGCCTACCCTTTTTGCGTTGGTATGGAAGCCCTGACGTCCGCCGCGCGACAGTCGAAGATCGTTGCAAACACGCCGTGGTTTGCGATCAAAGTCGACGCGGCTCTCTTGCGTCATGCCTGTTAGGCCGCGAGCGCCGCTCCGCCAGATGGAGCGCTGAGCACGAGCGAGGCAATTCAGACCGTCTCCACGGCTGGATTGCTTCGTCCGCGTTGCTCCTCGCAATAGCCCGACCTCAACTCGGCCATACGGCGCTAGTCTTGTGGGAGCCCCCAATCCCGTGCAAACTCATGGCTTTAGTTGATGGAGGGAGCCATGCAACGCCGGCTTGCTGCCATTTTAGCGGCGGATGTCGTCGGTTACAGCCGACTGATGGGGACCGACGAGATGGGGACGCTGACCTCGCTCAAGTCCCATCGTCGCGAACTCATCGATTCCAGTATTGCAGAGCACCACGGGCGCATGGTCAAAACCACCGGCGACGGGATGCTGGTGGAATTTGCAAGCGTCGTGGATGCGGTTGCCTGTGCGGTCAAGCTTCAGCGCAACATGGTCAGGCGCAACGCCGGTATCCCCGCGGACAAGCAAATCGTATTTCGAATCGGAATCAACCTCGGCGACATCATCATCGATGGCGACGATATTTTTGGTGACGGCGTCAATATCGCGGCTCGTCTGGAAACGCTTTGCGAACCTGGCGGCGTATGCATTTCAAGGGCAGCAAACGACCAGATCAGGGACAAGCTTTCGATGTCTTTCGCCGATCTGGGCGAGCAGGCGGTGAAGAACATCTCGCGCGCGGTTGGTGTATTCGGGCTTACCGCCAGGGATATCGAGGCAATTCCAGAAGCGGCCATTCCCGCATCCGCCGAGGACGCGGCGACGACAACCGTTCAGTACGAACAGGAAATCCATTTCTGCCAAACCCCGGATGGCGTGCAGCTTGCCTATGCGCGGATTGGGCAGGGTCACCCGCTCGTCAAGACCGGCCACTGGATGACCCACATCGAATTTGATTTCGAAAGTCCGATCTGGCGGCATCTCTACCAGGAATTGTCTCGCGATCACACCTTCGTCCGATACGACGCGCGGGGCAACGGACTGTCGGATCGTGAGATCCCGGACGTCACCTTCGAAAGGTTCGTGGACGACCTCGAAGCCGTCGTCGATGCCGCGGGCATCGATCGATTTGCCCTTCTCGGCATATCACAGGGTTGCGCGGTTTCGATCGCTTACGCCGTCCGGCATCCGGAGCGGGTGTCGCATCTGGTTCTGCTCGGAGGTTATGCCGTCGGATGGAAGAAGCGCGCAAGGACCGAGACAGAGAAGGCATCCGGAGATGCCATGCTCACGCTGATGCGCCTCGGATGGGGTCAGGAAAATCCGGCCTTCAGACAAATGTTCACGTCCCAGTTCATTCCGGAGGCGAACAAGGAACAGGCGGACTGGTTCAACGAGCTTCAACGAATCTCGAGCTCACCCGCCGACGCGGCACGCAATTTTCTCGCGAATGGCGAAGTCGACGTGAATTCGCTCCTGTCGCAGGTCAAGGTCCCTACCCTTGTCATGCATTGCCGCCACGACGCCAGAGTACCCTTTGAGGCAGGCCGCCGGGTTGCCGCCGGAATTCCGGGCGCTCGCTTCGTCCCGCTTGAGAGCCGAAACCACATCATGCTGGAGGGCGAGCCGGCGTTGGCGCGCTTCCTCGAAGAGTTGCGCTCATTCCTCCGTTCCGATGTTGGACGCTAACTCAGAACGACGGCGCTGCGGAAGCGATCAACGTCACGTTGCCTCCACGACCTGCACTGACACCGTCATTCCGTCGAAGGCGTCTGACGGACCCTCCCATGAACCGGACAGCGGAGACGCCTTCTCCTGTTCGCGCGACACGCCGACGGGAATATGTTCGCTGCCGACGAGCTTGTTATTTGTCGGATCGAAGCCGCGCCATCCGGCGCCGGGGATGTAGATCTCCGTCCAGGCGTGAGTGGCGCCATGCTGGCCTTCGGCCATCTGGATGTAACCCGTGACAAATCGCGCGCCGAAGCCCCAGTATCGGGCTGCCTCCATCATGAACACCGCGAAGTCGCGGCACGTCCCGCTGCCGCGCGTGAGTGTCTCGTTCGGCAGTTGAACACCATGCGCTTCCCGGGAATCATACTTGAATGACCTGTAGATATGACTGTTGAGATTGCTCAGGAGGTCGAGCGTGTTGACGACCTGACCGGGCTGGTAAAGATCCTGCAGCCATCCGTGCAGCATCGGGCCGTCGTAGGGATAACTCGGCAGGCGATACACCATCAGATCGATGTGTTCTTCCGGAGGGTATTGGAACGGAAAAGAACGGGCATGTGGCGAGATGGGCCATTCGTTGAGGCTGTCGTAGTAGAGATCGACATCGACCTCGCTTTCAACGCAGAGCCTGTCGGATGCCGCCTGGAAGGTGAGAATGGCGATGGAATTATCGTAGGTGTCGCGCAGCCAGCTCACGTCCGCTTTCGGCTCGACTTTCACCCGGGCTCTCGCGATATGCGCGTCGTGACCCTCGCGGGGCCGCATCATCGCCCGATGGGGACCAAACTTGACGGGCTGATTGTAAGTGTACTCCGTCTTGTGGATGATGCGCATGCGCTTCATGATGCAGCTCCTTGCGCCGAACGAGCATGAAATAAAATCGTCTCATCGCGAGAGGACTGAAATACAAGCCCGCGCCAGCCCAGCATGGCCGTTCGTCGAAGGCAGGATGTATCGCTCTCTGCCGATGGCTGGAAACGCGGGCCGACTATCAGAGGGCTCGAGTGTGCAATAAATTCGATGCGGCCGCGATCAGAATCCGGGCCGGATCGGATCATTTTATCCCAGCCAATTACAAGATCGTCATGACACCAGCCGCCAATACGCTCGTAGCTCCGGATTTCCTGGCTCTCACCCTCGGCCTCGTGGTCTATTTCATCGGCGTGATCGTCACGCGAAACGTTGCGTTCCTGCGCAATTACAACATCCCGGAGCCGGTCACCGGCGGGTTTCTCGCAGCGGTCCTCGTGTGGGGTCTTCATGCCGCAACCGGCTGGGCGATCAGCTTCGAAATGATCACCCGCGACAGGTTGCTGGTCATCTTCTTCGCGTCGGTCGGCATCAACTCCCGGCTGTCCGACCTGCTTGCCGGCGGCAAGGCATTGATCGTTCTTTGCGTGCTGACGACGGTCTACGTCTTCCTGCAAAACGTGGTTGGCGTGCTTGGCGCTTCGCTGTTCGGGCTGCCCTCGTCGGCCGGCGTGATCATGGGCTCGATCGCCCTTGTCGGTGGGCACGGCACGACGATCGCATGGGCGCCCGCGATCGCTGCCGAGCATGGATTTCCCACGGCGGTCGAAACCGGCACGGCGGTGGCGACGATCGGCCTGATCGTCGCGAGCCTGCTCGGAGGCCCGGTTGCGAAATTCCTGATCGAGCGCGGAAGGCTGGCCCCCGCGGTCGATGCGTCCAAATCCGAAGACACGGCGCCCGAAGCGGATGCCGCACCCATCGACAAGTCCGGCATCATGTATGCGCTGCTCATGATCAATATTGCGGTGATCCTTGGCTCTCTGGTGCACGGGCCGCTCACCGAGACGGGTCTGAAGCTGCCGCTGTTCGTGCCGTGCCTGATCATGGGCATCGTCTTGTCCAACACGGTGCCGCTGGTTTTTCCGAAGCTGCCGTGGCCCGCGCGCACGCCGTCACTGGCACTCATTTCCGATTATGCGCTCTCGACGTTTCTTGCGATGTCGCTGATGAGCATGCAGCTCTGGACCCTGGCCGAGATCGCCGGGCCTCTGCTGATTGTCGTTGCCATGCAGGCAGCGGTGGCGGTGGCGTTCATCGTCCTCGCGTTGTTCCCGCTGCTTGGCCGGGACTATCAGGCCGCCGTCTTGAGTGCCGGTTTCACCGGTCTTTCCCTGGGCGCGACGCCGACCGCGATCGCAAGCATGACCGCCGTCACCAAGCATTACGGCCCGGCGCCGAACGCCTTCATCATCCTGCCGCTCGTCTCGGCCTTTTTTGTCGACATCATCAATGTGATCGCGATCAAGCTGTTTCTCGCGCTTTGACGCGATTCGGGTTTCGCGGGGTTTTCGCTTCGTGTAGCATTGCCGCATGAGCGAAGCTGAGCCGTTGTTTGTGGCCCTGCGTCAGTCGTCCGACGGCGACGTGGTGGACATGCTCGAACGCATGGTGCGGGATGCGCCGGACCATGCCTTGAACAGAATGAACGCGCTTGATCTCGCGGCGAAGCGAAGGCCTCGGCGAGGAGCGGGTGATCGCGGCGCTGCTGAACGCGGTCGGGCTCGGCATGCTGGAGATGACGTGGAGCGTCATGTGCCCGAGCTGTGCCGGTGTTCTTTCCGCCAATAAGAGCCTGAAGACACTGAACAGGGCGCAGTACAATTGCGCTTTCTGCGCCGCCGGCTATGAGACCACGCTGGACAATCTGGTCGAGGTGACCTTCACGGTCAGCCCGCGCGTGCGCAAGATCGCGGCGCATAGTCCCGACGAATTGTCGCCGGCCGAATATTATCGCCAGATCTTCTGGAGTTCGGCCATGGATCTTCCGGCCGACCCGGAAAAGCTGCTGGACGACGTCACGCTCGAAATCGTCGACTTGCCGGCGGGCGAAAGGGCCATCCTTTCCCTGCACGTGCCGGAGGGCACGTTGATCGTGTTCGATCCGGTGACGCATACGGCCCAGTTCCTCGACGTCAGGGGTGAAGAGGCGGGCGAGCGCCAGAACCTGTCCGTGATCTTCAACAAGGTCCAGGCTTCCGTCGAGACGGTTGCCTTACGGCCCGGGCCGCTGCGCCTGGCTTTGGAAAACCGCACCGATAGCCGGGTGCTGCCGGCGGTATGGGTGGCAAACCAGGCCCTGGACGACCTGCTGAAGAAACGCAAGCCGGTTCTCACGGCAAGGCGTCTGCTCACCAATCAGACGTTCCGCGACATCTACCGGACCGACACGCTCGCCATCGGCCAGCACCTCAAGATATTGAGCCTGACTTTCCTGTTCAGCGATCTCCGAGGCTCCACCGAACTCTATGAGCGCGTCGGTGACCTCACCGCCTTCGATCTGGTCAACGAGCATTTCAGGCTGCTGCAGGAGATCATCGCGTCCGAACGGGGGGCGGTCGTGAAGACCATCGGCGATGCCGTGATGGCGACCTTCGAGACGCCTGACCGCGCCATTGCCGCTGCGATCCGCATGCGCGAGGCAATGAGCGATCTCGGCGCCGAGCGTCAGCATCAGAGCCTGGGTCTGAAGATGGGCATCCATGAGGGATCATGCCTCGCGGTCACCCTCAATGCCCAGCAGGACTATTTTGGCCAGACGGTGAACGTCGCATCGCGCGTCCAGGGCCTTGCCGCCTCGCGCTCGATCGTGGTGACGGAATCGGTGGTCGCGAACGCGCATGCCCGGGCCCTGCTCGAGACCAACGGGCTCAAGCCAACGCTCAAACGCGTGGCGTTGAGCGGCATCGCGGACAAGATGTCGGTCTACGAGATCTCCTGAGACCGGCGGCGGGGGTGGGAACCGCCTCGGGCGCGGTATCTTCTTGAGCGAGGCGCCCTTGAATATCCTGTGCCGACATCCATCTACCATCCACATGGATGGTAGATGGATGGAACATATGCCGAATAATGTGAGCGAGTTCCGGCCAAAGCCGGCCGACAGCGAAAAAATCACGATCAATCTGGGCTATGTCGACCTCGGGCATGTCGACCTCATGGTGCAGGAAGGGTTCTACTCGAACCGGACCGATTTCATTCGCACCGCCATCCGCAACCAGCTCGAGCGTCATGCGGATGTGGTCAAGCAGTCGACCGCCCGGAAAAGCCTGGACCTGGGCTTGCGGAATTACAGCCGTGAGGATCTCGAAACGGTGCGACGCGCCGGCGAGATGCTGCACATCAATGTCCTGGGGCTTGCGACAATTGCCCAGGACGTCACGCCCGAGCTTGCCCGCGCCACGATTGCCTCGGTCTCCGTGCTTGGCGCCCTTCATGCCAGTCCGGCGGTCAAGGCAGCCCTCGCCGACAGGACGCGGTGATGACGATGCTGAATCAGGACATCATTCGCGAGGCCACACGGCTGACGCGCGCGGGCCGGCTCGTCGAGGCCACGGCACTTCTCCAGCAGATGCTTCGCGGTGAAAGGGCTGCGGACACGACATCCCGCTCCGATCCCATCGCGCTCCCGGGACGCGAGCCGCCGGTCATCGACGTGAAGGCCAACTGGGTCAAGGAAGCGGAAAGCCCGCGGCCGGCGCGGACCCCATCCGCCAAACCGCGCAAGTTCCGCGCGCCTTCTCGCAATGAGACCGGGCTCCGACTGCGGGGCCTGACCAGGCGCGCGCCGCCGTCGATGCGCGACATCGTGCCGGAGGGTGCGAGATTTATCGACGGCAGCTTCAGCAATCCTGCGGGAAGCCGCGCCTACAGGCTCTTCATCCCGAGCCGTTATCAGGGACAACCGCTTCCGTTGATCGTCATGCTCCACGGCTGCACCCAGTCGCCGGACGATTTCGCCGCCGGGACGAGAATGAACTTCATCGCGGAAGCACAACCCTGCTTCGTGGTCTATCCCGCGCAGCGCAGCGACGCCAATCAGGCGAAATGCTGGAACTGGTTTCGGACAACCGACCAGCAGCGCGGCAAGGGAGAGCCTTCGCTGATCGCGGGGATCACGCGCCAGATCATGCGCGACTATTCGATCGATCCAAAGCGCGTCTACGTTGCCGGACTATCGGCCGGAGCGGCGGCCGCCGCCATCATGGGAGCAACATATACCGATCTCTACGCGGCCGTCGGCGTCCATTCCGGCCTCGCCTGCGGCGCCGCCACCGACCTTCCCTCGGCGCTTCTCGCGATGCGACAGGGCGGCGGCTCCGATCATCGGACGGTTTCAGGCGACCGGCCAACTGTCCCGACCATTGTCTTTCACGGTGATCGCGACAGCACGGTGCATCCCGACAACGGTGATCAGGTGATCGAGCAGTCCCTCAAGGCGACGGGCACGCGAAGCAACGTGCATCGCGGGCAGGTCGCCGGAGGTCACGCCTATACGCGCACGGTCCATAGCGACGCGAGCGGGCGCGAGGTACTGGAACACTGGAGCATCCACGGAGCCGGACACGCGTGGTCGGGAGGAAGCTCCGCGGGTTCCTACACCGACCCGCGAGGACCGGACGCAACAAGAGAAATGCTGCGTTTCTTCCTGGCGCATTCGCTGGCTCGTAGGCGAGCGGACCAGCAAGTCGTGCGTGCCGACGGCTTCAAGCTTCGGAACATGACAGCATGGCTGTCGCCATTCTCGCCATCGACCGCAGCGCATCAATTGCAGTTTTGACATGAACATCAAAAATGTTTGCACTCATCGTGTCCGACCGTCATAGTTTCAAAAACTCCGCCCGCAATTTTTGAACGGGCCAATAATGAGAAAACGGGAGACTGCGCCATGCAGGACGTCGAGAAACGCACCATCGGCAAGGTGATGTTGCGGCTCATTCCGTTCCTGATCCTGTGCTATTTCGTGGCCTATCTCGATCGCGTCAATGTCGGCTTCGCCAAGCTGCACATGAACCAGGCGCTTGGTTTGAGTGAAGCAGCCTTCGGACTGGGCGCCGGCTTGTTCTTCGTCGGATATTTCCTGTTCGAGGTCCCATCCAACATCTTCTTGGAGAAGGTCGGCGCGCGCGTCTGGATCGCCCGCATCATGATCACGTGGGGGATCGTCTCGGCGGCTTTCGCATTCATTCCATCGATATCGAGTGCGACCGGAATTCCGACGACGGGCGTTTTCTATTCGCTCCGTCTGCTGCTCGGCGCCTGCGAAGCCGGCTTCTTTCCGGGCATCATCTTCTATCTGACCCTGTGGTTCCCGGCGGTCTACCGCGCCCGGGTCGTCAGCCTGTTCATGCTGGCAATTCCGATTTCGTCAATCATCGGATCACCGATCTCCGGGATGCTGCTCGGCGTGACAGGCTGGGGATTGGACGGCTGGCAGTGGCTGTTCATCCTCGAGGCGTTGCCGTCGGTTCTGGTCGGCATCGGTGTCCTGGTCTATCTGACCGATTTTCCGCACCAGGCCCACTGGCTGCAACAAGATGAGATTGCGTGGCTGGAGAACGTGCAGGCCACCGAGAAGCGAAACAAGGAGAAGTGTCGAACACCTGTCCTTGGGACAGGCGCTCACTGATCCCCGCATTCTGTTGTGCGCTGTGGTGTATTTCTGCCTGAACGCAGCAAGTTACGGCGTCGCATTCTTCCTGCCGACCATCATCAAGGGTTTTGGCGTCAGCGATACCCAGACCGGATTGCTGGCGGCGCTGCCCTTTGTGTTCGGCGCCGTGGGCATGGTGCTGCTCGGCCGTCATTCCGATCGGACCATGGAACGAAAGGGCCACGTCGCCGTGGCGCTGCTGATGGCCGCGGTCGGCATCGGATTGGCGGGCCTCGTCTCCAACTCCGTCCTCATCATGGCGTTGCTTTGCTTTGCGCAGATCGGCGTCTCCGCGGTGCCGCCGATGTTCTGGCCGCTGCCGGCAAGCTTCCTGACCGGAGCATCGGCGGCCGCCGGCATCGCCGCGATCAACTCGCTCGGAAATCTGTCCGGCTTCGCCGGTCCCTACGCGATGGGCTATCTGAAGGATCTGACCGGCAACTTCACCGCGGGCCTTCTGTTGCTGGCGGGCTGCGCGCTGATTGGCGCGATCGTCGTGGTGATGCTGCGGATCGATGTGAGGCGCGAGCAAGTGTCGGGCGAAATCGCGATGGCGCATTAGATCATGAGCGATTGACGAAATCGCATCATGATCTAATCTCTTTGTTTGAACATGATCTCCGCGCAAACGCGTTCCGCGTTTGTTAGCTAAGGGAAAACCGGTTTCTACTTTTCCGGATCATGCTCTAGAGGCTGAGCCAAGATAGCGAGGAACTGTTTTGGCGGCAGCCGATTGAATCATTCCAACCTGCGCAAGGAGCGCTGCTGCCATGCGCCTTCGAACGTATCGCGACGAAACCCGCTCCAGACACTTCGATTTGATCGGCGGAGGCGGCCACCCCTGGTCGGTTGACTTGGTCGCCATAGCGGCTTCCGGCATTCTCGTGCTGGGCTTCGCCTGTGCTCTCGTGGCCCTATGGATCCGCTAGGATCACCCGCGTCAGTCAACCGCTGATCCGGCATCGTCAAACGCGCACCCGCCGCGCGGTGGTCTCTTTGCGCGAGACCGAATGCGCGCGGTGCCAACCGGCCATCCAAAGCGCTTTTTTGACGCTGCCGCCTAGACGCCAACAGGCCGGTGCGCGCGGAGGAAGGAGCGGATCTGGCGCACGGCGAGCGGAATCCGTTCCGTGGGCTCTTTCCAGGGAAACATGCTCACCTCGCAGTTCGGCGCGAGCATCGCGGTTTCCATCGCGACGGCATAAGGGTGCGCCGGGACGTCGTCGGGGAGGACCAGCACTGGTGTCCGGCACTGGCGCACGAAATCGCGCGTCACCGTGAACACGAAATCGGGGTTGGTGCGGTACATCCGGGTGAGGAATTTCTCGACCGCCTCCATCGTGACGTCGCTGCGGCGCTTGACCAGCGCCGGACCCCAGTTGGTCATGTTGGAGTCATAGAAATAGTCGCGCAGCTCCGGACGCGAGCCCGAGGGCTGGACCAGCACGGCGGCGACGACGCGGTCGGGCGCGCGCTTCAAGAGATTCCAGATCAAGGGACCTCCGATGCAGAAGCCCAGCACCATGAACTTGCCGACGCCCAGATGGTCCATCAGGGCGAGCTGATCATCGGTGTGGGAATCCCAGGGGCGGTCGATTTCAAGCGGGCCGGAGGACTGACCCGGATTGGCGTTGCGCAGGTCGAATGCGATGGTGCGGTACTCGTCCTTGTATTCCTCCATCGCATTGAAGGGCGCATAGCTGCCGGTGATGCCCGCGATGGTCGAGTTCAAGCCGCCGCCGGCGATCAGCAGCAACGGGAAGCCGGAGCCGGCCTCCTCGAAATGAATGCGAACGGCGCCTTTTTCGAAGAAGCTCATTTCATTGCTGCCTCCAGCACCTCAGTCACCCGCGGCGGCGACATCGGCAGATCGTAGAACCGGCTGCCGAGCGCATTGTGAACCGCGTTGGCGACCGCGGCCATGACGGGAACGAGCGGCACCTCGCCGACCCCCTTCACGCCTTGCGGGTGCTTCGGGTTCGGCACTTCGACCATCACGGTGTCGAGCATCGGGAGATCCGAACACACCGGCATGCGATAGTCGAGGAAGCCAGGGTTATCGACCTTGCCGTCCCTGTTGTAGATATATTCCTCGTTCAGCGCCCAGCCGATGCCTTGCGCGACGCCGCCCTGTATCTGTCCCTCGACATAGCTCGGATGAATGGCGCGGCCGACATCCTGCACCGCAGTATAACGGATCACCCGCACGATCCCGAGCTCGACATCCACCTCGACGTCGCAGATATGCGTGCCAAAGCCGCCCTCCGCGCCTTCGGTGTTGAGCTGCACGCCGGCACCGATCGGGCCGCCCATCTGCGGAGCCTTGGCCGCAAGCTCGGCAAGCGTCAGCGGCTCGAACGGACCCGCATTGGGGCTGACCGGATGCGCCGCGCCGTTTTCCCATTTCACCGCATCGGGATCGATCTCCCAGATCTTCGCGGCGCGCTCGCGCAGCGTGGTGATGATCTTCTCCGTCGATTGCGTGACCACCATCGCGGAGGCGAACAGCACGCGGCTGCCGCCCGTGAGGTTCGAGAAGCCGACGGTTGCGGTGTCGCCGATCAGCACCGACACGCGGCGATAATCGATACCAAGCAGCTCGGCGCAGATATTGGCAATCGCCGCGCGCGAGCCGCCGATATCGGGATGGCCGGTGGTGACGACGACATTGCCGTCCTCGGTGATATTGACCTGCGCACTCGATTCACCGCCCGCGTTGAACCAGAAGCCGGAGGCCATGCCCCTGCCCCGTGGCTTGTTCTTGTCGCCACCGAGCGGCGCCGTGTAATGCGGATGCGCCTTCGCAGCTTCCAGCGTTTCGATATAGCCGATGCGCGGAAACACCGGACCATGCGCAGCTTTCGTGCCCTGCTTCGCGGCATTCTTCAGCCGCAACGCGAGCGGATCCATCTTGATCGCTTCGGCGAGTTCATCGAGCACGCACTCCACGGCAAAGGCGCCGATCGGCGCGCCCGGCGCGCGATAGGCCGCAACCTTGGAGCGGTTGGAGAGCACGTCGTAGCCGACCGACAGCACGTTCGGGATGTCGTAGGGCGAAAAGCTGCAGCCGACGGCACCGCGGATCGGCGAGCCCGGCAGCGCGCCGGCCTGCAGATAGAACGTGCCTTGGGCCGCGACGATGGTGCCGTCCTTTTTCGCTCCGATCTTGACGGTGCTCTTGGAGCCGGACGTCGGGCCGGTCGCCCGCATCACCTCCTCGCGGGTCATCACCATCTTCACGGGCCGGCCGGACTTCTTCGCCAGCAGGGTCGCAAGCGGCTCGAGATAGACGATGGTCTTGCCGCCAAACCCGCCGCCGATCTCGGCCGGAATGGCGCGGATGTCGCTCTGCGCAATGCCGGTGAGATATGCCGTCATGGCGCGCACCATGAACTGGCCCTGGCTGGAGCTCCAGATCGTCGTCTTGTTGTCGGCGGCGACGCTGACGAGGCAGGCATGCGGCTCGATATAGCCCTGATGCACCGGGCGAGTCGTGAAGCTGCGCTCGACGACGATGTCGGCCTCCTTGAAGCCTTGCGCGGCATCACCCTTCTTGATTTCGAGCTTGCCGGCGATATTGGACGGCTTGCCCTCGAACTTGTTGAACTCATGCAGGATGGGCGCATCGGCCTTCAGTGCATCGTCGATCTCGATCGCCCACGGCAGCACCTCGTAATCCACCTCGATCAGCTCGCAGGCCTTTGCCGCGATCGCTTCCGAGGTGGCGGCCACGGCCGCGACGGGATGGCCGGGAAACAGCGCCTTCTCGCGCGCCATCACGTTGCGGCACATCCAGCGCATGTCCTGGATGCCCAGCATGACCGATTTGTCGAGCGGAAAATCGACGACGTCACGCGAGGTGACCACCGCCTTCACGCCCGGCAGCGCCTCGGCCTTCGAGGTGTCGATCGATTTGATGCGCGCGTGCGGATGCGGACTGCGCAGGACCTTGCCCCAGATCATGCCGGGCATGTTGGTGTCGGCGGCAAAGGCCGCGCGGCCCGTGACCTTGTCGACGCCGTCGGGACGGATGGTGCGCTGGCCGATCCACTTGTTGTTGGTGACGATGTTCATTGTGCCGCCTCCTGCATTTCAGCCGCGGTTTCCAGCACCGCGCGGACGATCTTGTCATATCCGGTACAGCGGCAGAGGTTGCCGGCGAGCCAGAAGCGGACCTCTTCCTCGCTCGGCCGCGAATTCTTCCGCAACAGCGCGTCGGAGGCGATCAGCATGCCCGATGTGCAGATGCCGCACTGCAAGGCCGCCGCTTCCAGAAACTTCTGCTGCAGCGGATGCAGCTTCTCGCCGTGGGCCATGCCTTCGATGGTCCTGACCTGCTGACCTTCGGCCTCGGCGGCAAGCATCAGACAGGAACAGACCAGCCGGTCGTTCAGCGTGATCGAGCAGGCGCCGCAATCGCCGGTGGCGCAGCCTTCCTTCGAACCGGTCAGGCCGAGCGGACCGCGCAACGCGTCGAGCATGGTCTGGTCCGGCTCGCAGAGAAACTCCATCGGCTCGTCATTGATGGTGGTCGAGCATGAACTTGGCCATGGTTTCGCTCATGACTCAGTTGTCCTGATTCAGTTTTCTTGCGCGCGCTGCGCGGCGATGACGGCGGTGCGCTTCAGAAGCACGCCGGCGACCTTGATGCGGTAGGCGATGGTGCCACGCTTGTCATCGATCGGACGACAGACGGCGCGACAGGCCTCCGCCGCGGCATCGAGCGCCGCGGCATCGAGGCGCGAGCCGGTCAGCGCCTGCGCCGCCGCCTCGACCAGCAGCACCGTCGGCGCCACGGCGCCGAGCCCGACCCGCGCGGCCGTGCAGACGCCATCCTTCAGCGTGAGACTGACGCCACAGCCGACAACCGCGATGTCCATCTCGGTGCGCGGAATCATGCGCAAATAGGCGTCGGAGGCGCCCTTCGGCCGCGGCGGCAAGGTGAAGCCGACCAGAATTTCGCCGGGCAGCAGGTTGGTTCGGCCAGGCCCTGCCGGTACTTTCTCGACCGGCAGCTCACGGCGCCCGTTCGGCCCCTGCAGCGTCACGACGGCGCCTGCGGCGACCATCGCGGGCACGCTATCGCCGGCCGGCGAGCCGTTGCACAGATTACCGCCCGCCGAAGCGCGCCCCTGAACCTGGGTCGAGCCGATCAGGTTCACGGCCTCCAGCACGCCGGGCCAGACCTTTGCGAAGCGCGGATGTTCCGCCAGCACCGCCCCCGGAACGGCAGCGCCGATCCGAAAGCCGCCATCCGCGGTCTCCTCAAGGGCGGTCATCTCGGCGATTTTCTTGATGTCGACGATCAGACCCGGCTTCAGCGCGCCGGAGCGCATCTGCACCAGAAGATCGGTGCCGCCGGCCATGATGCGCGCGGTACTTCCGCCCGCCGCAAATGCGCTGATCGCCTCGCCGAGCGAGTGCGGCGCCAGATATCGGAGTTCAGCCATACGCGTTCCCCGTGCCTCCTTCATCGTACACCCCATATGGGCGGCGGCCTCTTTCTGACCTGCAGCCAAAGTCTACACGGGCAAAAATGATTGCAACAGCCTCGACGTCCGGCCTGCGGGGCATGGTCCTATGCGTCGAGCGCCGTTCCGATTGTTTTTGCCAATTGATCTTGCGAAACAAGGGATTGCCCTGACGGGTTCAAAGCTCGCGCGATGAACTAAAAGTGTTGGAGGTGCAACGCGGGCACTCTCCGCTGCCTGCTCCTTCGACAAGGGTGAACGCGCCCGCCATGGCGCCGGCTGGTATGAACGATATGCTCATGTCGCGCGCGGCCGCCGACGAACGTCAGGATGATTGACCTTTGCCGCGCGACAATGTCTGCCGACGCGAACGCAGCATCTTGTCGCGATACGGATAGCGAACTGGCGGCACTTCGTGCTTTCTGTTATCCGTTCGGTTTTTAGGACGTATTTGTCCGCGCACCGTTGTGCGTGCTCAATGAGATTTCGCCATAGTTGTGATCGGCTCCACACGCGTTGAGGCCGGTCAGAGCTAGAATAAGTCTGTTACCCACGCGTCTTAGAGTGGCGCCATGCGCGACAAGATTCGCGATATCAATTCGGCAAGGAATTCAAGGACCACCGGGCCGCCGCGGATACTCGCTCCGCGCCGTCTCGCCGCCATCGTCGCCGGCGATATCGCGGGCTACAGCCGCCTCATGGAGCTCGATGAGGAAGGCACGCATGGGCGCGTCAAGCGAATCGAGCGCGACCTGATCGAGCCCAGCATTTCCGAGCACCACGGGCGGCTGGTCAAAACGACCGGCGACGGCTTTATCGCGATTTTCGACAGCCCGGTCGAGGCCGTGCGATGTGGCATCGTCATCCAGCAGAACATGCACGGCCGCAACGCCTCGCTGCCGCGGGATCATTGGATCGAGTTTCGGATCGGCGTCAATCTCGGCGACGTCATCATCGAGGAAGACGATGTCTATGGCGACGGCGTCAACGTCGCTTCACGCCTGGAAGGCATCGCCGAGCCCGGTGAGGTCTTCATTTCGGGCGGCATCTACGAGCAGATCAAGAACAAGCTGGTTTGCGGCTACGAATTGCTCGGAGATCGCAGGGTCAAGAACATCACCGATCCGGTGCGGGTCTACCGGGTGCTTCCGGACCCGGCCGCCTTCAGCAAGACGCGCAGGCAGCGCGAGACCGCCCTGATCTTCCTGCTGGCCGGCATCTTGATGATCGTTGCGGGCGCCGCGCTCTGGTACCTGCTCGGGCAACCCGACGAAAAGCTCCGAATACAGGCCTCGATCGAGCGCACGCCCACGGCGCCGCATCTTCCTTCGCCGGAGCCACCATCCGCCAAGCCATCATCGTCGCCGCCGCCACAGTCCGCGGCTCCAACGGCGCCCGCCGCGCAACCGGCGGCACCGCAAAGTGAGCCTGCACCCGCGCCGGCTCCGGCGGCCAAACAAAGCGCATTGCAGGCTCCGCCGACGTCTCTGGTCACGCCCCCAGCGCCGCCGGCCCCGACGGTCCGCGAGCCCGACATGCAGACGATCCGGGGCGGCAGCTTCACAATGGGCAGCAATGAGGATGTCAGCGAGAAGCCGGTTCACCAGGTCACGATCAAGCCGTTCGCCATCAGCCGCTATCCGATCTCCGTCCGCGAATGGAACGCATGCGCGGCGGCGAAGGCATGTGCGTTCGTGGCGTCGGGCAAGGATGACGCACCGGTCACCAATGTGAGCTGGAGCGATGCCAAGCAATTTGTCGGACTGGCTCGCGAACACGACGGGCAAGGCCTACCGGCTCCCGAGCGAAGCCGAATGGGAATATGCAGCACGCGGCGGCACGCAAACCAAGTATTGGTGGGGCGACCAGTTTCAGGCCGGCATGGCCAATTGCAAGAACTGCAGCGATACCCCGGCCGCCGAACAACCGATCAAGGTCGGCAGCTTCAAGCCGAATCCGTTCGGGCTGTACGACATGGGCGGCGGCGTCGATCAATGGGTCGAGGATTGCTGGCACAAGACCTATCAGGGCGCCCCGTCGGACGGCTCGCCGTGGATCGGCGGCGATTGCACGGCGCATGTCATTCGATCCGGCTCCTGGAAGAATGACGAACGCTATGCACGCCCAGCCAATCGCGACAGCTACGACACGAACGTTCGCTATCCAACGCACGGATTTCGGGTCGCTCTCTCGCCCTGAAGCGTTTTCCAGCGAAGTGGACACCGGTTCGCGTGAAGAAAACGCGTCAAAAAATCTAGAGCTTCGGTTCTGATTCAATCAGAACCGAAAATGCTCTAGAGGTCGGAGGAGCACGTTGATGAGAACTGCCCGGATCGTCGTGCTATCGGCGGCGCTGGCGTTCGTGCCGTTCGCGGCGCAAGCCCAGGGAAAGCCTACCGGCAAGGACGCGGTTCTGTACTTCGTCTGGCCGCAGAACGGCGCAACCATCAAAGGCGGGTTCTGGGCCCGTTTTGGCCTGCGTGGCATGGGCGTCACCCATGCGGGCGACGACTTCCAGAACAGCGGCCATCATCATCTGCTGATCGATGTGAACGATCCGCTCGATCCCAACGAGCCGATCCCGCAAGACAAGAGCCATCTTCACTTCGGAGCAGGCCAGACCGAAGCACGCATCGAGCTGCCGCCGGGAAAACACACGCTCCAACTGGTGCTGGGCGATGCCAAGCACTTTCCATTCAACCCGCCGCTCGTTTCGGAAAAGATCACGATCCGGGTCAAGTAGAATTGGCCACCCTCTCTCCACCGTCATTCCGGGGCGATGCGCGAGCATCGAACCCGGAATCTCGAGATTCCGGGTTCAGCCCTAGCGGGCTGCCCCGGAATGACGGAGAAAATCGCTACGTCGCGCCAACGCGCCGCTGCCGGCGCCACCACACGATGAACGCGATCGCAACCGCGATGGCGAGAGAGAACCACGTGATGGCGTATTGCATGTGCTCGTCGCGCAGATGCACGTCGAGCGGGCCCGGCTTGGGGATGCCGTTCTGCGGCACGGGCTTTTCCAGATCGACATAGAACGGCGCGACCTGGCCCCAGCCGAGACGGTGGGCCATCGCCAGATGGTCGCGGGTGAACCATAACCGCTGGCCGGGATTTTCGGCGGGCGTGAGCAGGCCCGCGCTCTCGGGAAAGCGGATGTAGCCGGTCAGCGTCATCGGCTGATCGGTGGACAACCGCGCCACCGCGCGGTCCTCGACACCGCGGTCCTGCATCGTGTTGGCGACGAAGCCGGCATTGATCACGACCGTTTCGCCGCTTGCCAGTCGCGCCGGCAGGAATGCCCAGGTGCCGGGGCCGGAGATGTCCTCGCGCACGGCGGAGCCCGCGCTGTAGACCATCGCGTCCGGCAGACGCGGATAGGTCGCGGTGAAGCTGACGCGGCGGAATTCATCCTTCTCCGGAGAGAGCGCGCTCCATTGCGATGGCAGCGGCAGCGGCACGGGATCGTTCGCCAGCCGCTCGGTCAGCGCTGCGATCAGCGCGTGTTTCTCGGCGCGGCGTTGCAATTGCCAGAGCCCGAGGCCGACAAAGACGGCGAGCATCGCCAGCGTGAACAGTCCGAAGCCGAAACCGCCTCGCCGACGCGGCGTTACCTCGTTCATTTCGGCGCACGCTCGATCAGCCGGCCTTCGGCGGCCTTGTGATGGAATTGCAACGAGATGAGCAGCGACTTCATCGCGCGCAGCGGCCACAGCGTGGTCGCCAGGATCAGCGGCAGCCACAGCACCGCATGCAGCCAGAACGGCGGCTGGTATTTCACCTCCACGATCAGCGCCGAAGCGACCACGATCGCGCCCGCGATCATGATGATGAAGATCGCCGGTCCGTCGCCGCTGTCGATGAAGGCGTAATCGAGCCCGCAAGCCTGGCAGCGCGGCGCCAGCGTCAGGAAGCCCGCATAGAGCTTGCCCTGGCCACAACGCGGGCATTTGCAGGCGAGCCCGCGCAACGCGGCCTGGGTGACGGTGTCTGAGGGATCGTCGGTCATGTGCGCTTCCCTCTCCTACAGCCTTCAAACGCGTGAAGGTCGACGCGCCGTTCGTGTGAGCGCGAATGGTGAGTAGCGAATGGCGAGTAGACCACCCTATTCGCTACTCCCTATTCGCCATTCACCTATCTCAGGAGGTAAACGAAAAGAGCGGCCTCGCGGCCGCCCTTTTTAGCACGATCGAGGACAATCAGTGCGCGCCGTGAGCCATCGTCTCCGCGCCATGGCCCCAGACGTAGATGCAGATGAACAGGAACAGCCACACCACGTCGACGAAGTGCCAGTACCAGGCGGCGAACTCGAAGCCGAGATGCTGCTTGGGGGTGAAGTGGCCGGCATAGACGCGCGCCAGGCAGACGATCAGGAAAATGGTTCCGACCAGCACATGGAAGCCGTGGAAGCCGGTCGCCATGAAGAAGGTTGCGCCATAGACGTTGCCGGCAAAGGAGAAGGCGGCGTGGCTGTACTCGTAGGCCTGCACGCAGGTGAAGGTCGCGCCGAGCAGCACGGTGAGGATCAGGCCGTATTTCAGGCCCCGGCGGTTGTTCTCGAGCAGCGCGTGGTGCGCCCATGTCACCGTGGTTCCGGAGGTCAGGAGCAGCAGCGTGTTCAGGAGCGGCAAGTGCCAGGGATCGAAGGTCTCGATGCCATGCGGCGGCCAGGTGCCCGGCACGGTGCAGGCGCCGATTTCGGTGCCGGCGCCGCAGCCGAAGATCGCGTCGCGCGCAGCGTGAACCTGGTCGGCCGGGAACAGCGAGGAATTGAAGAAGGCCCAGAACCAAGCGACGAAGAACATGACCTCGGAGGCGATGAACAGGATCATGCCGTAGCGGTGGCTGATCTGCACCACGCGGGTATGGTCGCCCTTGTACTGCGCCTCGCGGATCACATCGCCCCACCAGCTCGCCATGGTGTAGAGCACGCCGACGGTGCCGAGGCCGAACACCATCCAGGCCGCCGAGTACAGATGATGCATCCAGCTGATCGCACCCACCGCCATGATGAAGGCCGAGACCGAGCCGATGATCGGCCATGGGCTCGGATCGACCAGGTGATAGTCGTGATGCTTGACTTGGGCCGTAGCCATCTCGGTCTCCCCGTTAGCGGTGCCGCGCAGTTCGGCACGTATTCATCAAAAAAAATCCAATCCCGGCAGGCGAAGGTCAGAGACTTCGCTCTCAGAGATTCCCCTTGCGTTGATCCTGCTCCCGCGTGGCAACCGGTTGCGGCGCCGCGTCGTGCACGGGATAGAAGGTGTAGGATAGCGTGATCGTGTTCAGCGTGTCGTTGTCGTGGTCGGCTGTGATCGAGGGATCGACATAGAACACGACCGGCATCTCGCGCTTCTCGCCCGGCGCCATGGTCTGCTCGGTGAAGCAGAAGCAGTTGATCTTCTGGAAATAGGCGCCGACCGTCAGCGGCGCGACGTTGTAGGCAGCCTGTCCGGTCGTGGTCCGCGCCGACTGGTTCGTCACGGTATAATACACCGTCGTGACCTCGCCGATCCTGACCTCGATCTCGGTCTTTTCCGGCTCGAACTTCCAGGGCAAGCCGCCTGCGACATTGGAATCGAAGCGCACTGCGATCTTGCGCGTGATTGGCCCGGTCATCGGCGCCGAGGTCGCGACCTGTGTCGTGCCGTTGAAGCCGGTGGCGCGGCAGAACCAGTTGTAGAAGGGCACCGCCGCATAGGACGCACCGACCATCAGGACCACGACCAGGCCGCAGATCGCGGCGACCAGCGCATCGCGGCCGAGGCGCGGGGCGGGTTTCCGCAGAGCCTGTTTCGATCTGTTCTGGTTCGCTGTGTCCATCAGATGGTCCCGTTCAGAGCGGCCTGTTCAGCACGGCCGGCCCCTTGACGATGGTGACCGCGAAAAACAGCACGACCAGGACGCCGAGCGCGAGCGCGATTGCGATCGACCGCTGGCGGCGGCTCCGCTTCTGCGCCTCGGTGAGGACGATTCCATCTGGGTCGCGCTGGTCGGACATCTCTCGCCCATGGGCCCCCTTACCCGATCATTGCCGCGATCGCCTGACCTGCGACCTCGAGCAGCAGCGTCGCGAACAGCGCGAACAGATAAAAGATGGAGAAGGCGAACATCTTGCGCGTTGCGCGCAGCGACGCCGTCCGCTCGCGGGCGCGATAGACATGGACCGCGCAGGCCAGCATGCCGGCGCCAAGCACGAGCGAGGCCACGCCGTAGATGGCGTCGAAATAGCCGAGCGGCCACGGCGCGGCGGCGACCGCGACCAGCACGATCGTGTAAAGCAGGATCTGCAACCGCGTCGCCTCGGGGCCGGCGACGACAGGCAGCATCGGCACGCCGGCGCGCGCGTAGTCATCGGAGCGGAATAGCGCCAGCGCCCAGAAATGCGGCGGCGTCCAGAAGAAGATGATCAGGAACAGCAGCAGCGGCTCGACCGAGATCGAACCGGTGGCCGCGACCCAGGCCACGACAGGCGGCAGCGAGCCTGCGGCGCCGCCGATCACGATGTTCTGCGCGGTCCAGCGCTTTAGCCACATCGTATAGATCACGACATAGAAGAAGATGGTGAAGGCGAGCAGCGCGCCGGCGTACCAGTTGACCAGGATGCCGAGCGTCATCACCGAGAAGAACGCGAGCGTCATGCCGAAGGCCATCGCCTCCGGCCGCGTCACCCGCCCGCGCGGGATCGGCCGGTTGGCGGTGCGCGTCATCAAGGCATCGATGTCGCCTTCCAGCGCCATGTTCAGCGCGCCCGACGCGCCTGCGCCGACCGCGATGCAGAGCAGCGAGGTAATCGCCAGGACGGGATGGAAATGACCCGGCGCGATCACGAGCCCGACCAGGGCGGTGAAGATCACGAGCGACATCACCCGCGGCTTCAGCAGCGCAATATAGTCGCCAACCTCGGCCTCGGATATCCGAGGGCCGAGTTCGATGGCGTTATGACCGATGACCGACAAGGTGCTCGCTTCCTCTAGAGCACGATGTAGTTAGATTGAAACGTCATCGCGCTCTAGCTCTCTGTTTGAGCATGATCTTTTCGGAAAACCGGTTTCCACTTTTCCGGATCATGCTCTGAAAAAAGCCGCGGCGCCTCTTTGAGGCGCCGCGATGTTGTTTACTGCACGCGCGGCAGCACTTCGAACTGGTGGAACGGCGGCGGCGAGGGCAGCGTCCATTCCAGCGTCGTGGCGCCCGCGCCCCACGGATTGTTGGCGGCCTGCTCCTTGCGCACGAAGGCGTCGATCACCCCATAGATGAAGATCAGCACGCCGAACCCGGAGATGTAGGAGCCGATCGACGAGACCAGGTTCCAGCCGGCGAAGGCATCCGGATAGTCGACATAGCGGCGCGGCATGCCCGACAGCCCGAGGAAGTGCTGCGGGAAGAACACCAGATTCACGCCGATGAAGGTGAACCAGAAGTGCAGCTTGCCGATGGTCTCCGAGTACATGTAGCCGAACATTTTCGGGAACCAGTAGTACCAGCCGGCGAAGATTGCGAACACGGCGCCGAGCGACAGCACGTAGTGGAAGTGCGCGACGACGTAATAGGTATCCTGCAGCACGCGGTCGACGCCGGCATTCGCCAGCACGACGCCGGTGACGCCGCCGACGGTGAACAGGAAGATGAAGCCGACGGCCCACAGCATCGGGGTCTTGAACTCGATCGAGCCGCCCCACATCGTGGCGATCCAGGAGAAGATCTTCACGCCGGTCGGCACCGCGATCACCATGGTGGCGGCGACGAAATAGGCCTGCGTCGCCGACGACATGCCGACCGTATACATGTGGTGCGCCCACACCACGAAGCCGATGCCGCCGATCGCGACCATCGCGTAGGCCATGCCGAGATAACCGAACACCGGCTTGCGCGAGAAGGTCGATACGATCTGGCTGACCATGCCGAAGCCGGGCAAAATCAGGATGTACACTTCGGGGTGACCGAAGAACCAGAACAGATGCTGGAACAGCACGGGGTCGCCGCCCTTGTCGGCCGCGAAGAAAGCGGTGCCGAAATTGCGGTCGGTCAGCAGCATGGTGATCGCGCCGGCAAGCACCGGCAGCGCCAACAGCAGCAGGAACACCGTCACCAGGATCGACCACACGAACAGCGGCATCTTGTGCAGGGTCATGCCCGGAGCGCGCATGTTGAAGATCGTGGTGATGAAGTTGATGGCGCCGAGAATCGAGGAGGCGCCGGCCAGATGCAGCGACAGGATCGCGAAATCGACCGCGGGTCCCGGATGGCCCGAGGTGGATAGCGGCGCGTAGATGGTCCAGCCCGCGCCGACGCCGTTGGCGCCCGGCTCGCCTTCCACGAAAGTGGACATCAACAGAAGCGCAAAGGAGGCCGGCAGCAGCCAGAACGAGATGTTGTTCATGCGCGGGAAGGCCATGTCCGGCGCGCCGATCATCAGCGGCACGAACCAGTTGCCGAAGCCGCCGATCATGGCGGGCATGACCATGAAGAAGATCATGATCAGGCCGTGCGAGGTCACGAACACATTATAAGTGTGCGTCTCGTGGAAGATCTGCACGCCCGGATACATCAACTCGGCGCGGATCGCGATCGACATCGCCGCGCCGATGATGCCCGCGAAGATCGCGAACACAAGGTACATCGTGCCGATGTCCTTGTGGTTCGTCGAATAGGCGTAGCGCCGCCATCCGGTCGGATGGTCGTGCGCGTGATCATCATGGGCGTGATCGCCGTGTGTCGCTGCCGTCGTTGCCATGTTCAAATCCTGCTCTGCCGTCCCTCAGCGGGCCTCATCGGCCCAGTCGCCCTTGTCCCGTACCGTGGCGCCTTAACGCGCCGGCCCCGCCGCCGATGCGTAGGTGCTGGCCGGGGCGCTGGCATATTTCTTCTTCGCGGCCTCCACCCAGGTCGCGAACTCCTGGTCTTCCACCACCTTGACCGCAATCGGCATGTAGGCGTGGTCCTTGCCGCACAATTCCGAGCACTGGCCGTAATACATGCCGGTCTTGGTGGCCTTGAACCAGGTCTCGTTGAGGCGCCCCGGGATGGCGTCGATCTTGACGCCGAAGGCCGGGATTGCCCAGGAATGGATCACATCGGCGCCGATGGTCTGGACGCGGACCACCTTGTTGACGGGAACCACGATCTCATTGTCGACCGAGAGCAGCCGCGGCGGCTCGCACTTCTGTCGGGTCTCGTCGCAGGCGAGCAGCGAATCGAACTCGAACTTGCCGTTATCCGGATAGGCATAGGTCCAGTACCACTGCTTGCCGGTCGCCTTGATGGTCAGGTCCGCCTTCGGAATATCGAGTTCCAGGAACAGCAGCCGGAACGACGGCACCGCGATGCCGACCAGGATCAGGACCGGAATCAGCGTCCATGCGACCTCGATCAGCGTGTTGTGGGTGGTCCGCGACGGAACCGGGTTGGCGCGCGCGTTGAACTTCACGACCACGGCGATCAGCAGGCCCAGCACGAACAGCGTGATGACGGTAATGAGACCCAGAAGCAGCGCGTGGAACGAGCGGATGTCTTCCATGACAGGCGTTGCCGCCTGTTGCAGCGTAAATTCCCACGGCTGCGGCTGGCCCATGACTTCGGCAAATGCCACGCCGCTCGATGCGAGCACTGCCACTGACAGCGCCGCGCCGACCACCGCCAATCCCAGCAACCGCCGGCCGATCTGGCCCTTCGACACCTTCATGTCGTTCGCGCTCCCTTTAATCATCCCCTGGGCACCCCGCATTGCACGAGACACCGAACGATCGCCCCGTGCCAAACGGCCTGATGGCGCCGTCAAGAGGTCGCCGGGCCCGATCGCTGGAACGCCGAAATCCTGCCTCTCAAATCATAATTCCGCAGCTATCGCAATGCAGTCTTAGGGGGCAGGACAACCGCGTTGACGGCTATTGTCCCCTTGTCACATTTTCCCGTAAAATCGGCCTGAAGCGCGTGCTGGCGCGCCTGCTCTGCTTGACAGGTATTGTGCCCGATGTAGGCACGTCGGACGCGCGCTCCATGACAAGCTGATTCGCCGAAGCATGAGACAAAGACTGCCCGGCGCGAGCCCCCGATGGCTTGAAGTCGCAATGGCTTGAAGTCTCGGTGGCTTGAAGTTCTGGCGGCACATGACAGAGAGCACGGAGAGCGGTTTCGAGGGCACGCCAAGGGGCACGCGAAGGACACACCAAGCACCGCATTCACGGCGGCGTCACTGCCTGTTCAGGCTAACCCGCGTCCAAACGAGATGGTTTTAAGGTAATATGAAGGGATCGGCCCACATGAGCGACCTTCACATGAGTGGCTTTCAGATGAGCGGCTGGCGCAAGAGCGCTTTCATCAAACCTCCGACGCATCGGATGATGCGCACGACCGCCCGCGGCGGGATCGTGGGCCTTATGCTCGCCATGGCCTGCCTGTTCGGCGGCACCGCGCAGGCGGATGCGCAGGGCGCAGTGCGCTCGGTGCATGGCGACTGGCAGATCCGCTGCGACACGCCGCCCGGCGCGCAGAGCGAGCAATGCGCCTTGATCCAGAGCGTGGTAGCCGAGGACCGCTCCAACGCCGGATTGACCGTGATCGTGCTGAAGACCGCGGACCAGAAGAGCCGGCTGATGCGCGTGGTCGCCCCGCTCGGCGTGCTGCTGCCCTCCGGCCTCGGCCTCAAGCTCGACAACCAGGACGTCGGCCGCGCCGGCTTCGTCCGCTGCCTGCCCAATGGCTGCGTCGCCGAGGTCGTGATGGACGACAAACTGATCGGTCAGTTGAAAAACGCCAAGACCGCGACCTTCATCATCTTCGAGACGCCGGAGGAAGGCATCGGCTTTCCGCTGAGCCTGAACGGACTGTCCGAGGGGTTTGACAAATTGCCGTGAGAGAGGCGAGCAGTTCAGGCGCGCGGTAGTCCTCGCCTAGAACAAAAGCGCCATCGCAACGGTGTTCTCATAGGCGCCATCGATGCGCACGGCGTTCCGTTGCAGCCCCTCCTCGACGAAGCCGATCTTCCGATACAGAGCGATCGCATTCGCGTTGTCCTCCCGCACCGTCAGCTCGACGCGGGTGAGGCCGAAGGCGCGGGCGGCGTCCAATGTTCGGAGGATGAGACGTTTGCCGAGGCCCTGCCCGCGGAACCGCGGCAAAAGGCCCATGCCGAGCACGCCGCAATGGGCCTTTATCGGCCGCGAATACGGGGTGATGTCGCACCAGCCGGCGACCTCGCCGTCCGCCATCGCGACGAATTGAGGATAGCCCTGCCTGATCATGTCTAGAATGAAGGCCCGGGTCGACGGCAGCGGCGGTGCTTCCAGAAACGCGAGATACCGTCGCTCACGCGCAACGATGTCGAGCGTGCGATGAAAGTTCTCGATATGGCCTTCGGCGATCGGAACAATTTCGACCGTGTTAATATCGATCCTGTTCATCACCGGTACCACATTGACGCGGCCCCTCGCGGAATGACTTAAAAACAACTATCTTGGCTGCGATCGTCCGACAACGGACGCCTCCGACTACGGACCCCCTGTCATGACCGACCCTGCCAGCATTTCGCTTTTCGACCGCGCCAATCTCGACCGCGACGCCGTGCGCCACGAGCTGACGCGGGGGCTTTCGGGCGCCGACGACGGCGAGCTGTTCCTGGAATACAGCCAGACCGAAGCACTGATGTTCGACAATGGCCGGCTGAAGCAGGCGACCTACGACACTTCGCAGGGCTTTGGATTACGGGCCGTCAAGGATGACGCGGTCGGCTACGCGCATTCCTCCGACGTGTCGCTGCCGGCCCTGATCCGCGCCGCGGATGCGGTGAGCGCGGTGCGCGGCGGCTATTCCGGCTCGTTCGCAGCGCCCCCGCCGCGTTCCAACGTCAAGCTTTATGGCGACGACAATCCGCTGGATGCGCCGGGCTTCGAGACCAAGGTCAAGCTGCTCGCCGAGATCGACGCCTATCTGCGCGACAAGGACCCGCGCGTGCGGCAGGTGACGGTGAGCCTCGGCGCGACCTGGCAGGTGGTCGAGATCCTGCGGCCCGACGGCGAAAGCTATCGCGACATCCGTCCACTGGTGCGCGTCAACGTCTCCGTCGTCGCCGGCCAGGGCGACCGGCAGGAGAGCGGCAGCAAGGGCTATGGCGGCCGCGAAGGTTACGCGCGCTTCATCGAGACCAAGTCGTGGCGCGACGCCGCCGACGGCGCGCTGCGCGAGGCACTGGTCAATCTGGAATCGGTGCCGGCGCCGGCCGGCGAGATGGATGTCGTGCTCGGCGCGGGTTGGCCGGGCGTGATGCTGCATGAAGCGGTCGGCCATGGACTCGAAGGCGATTTCAACCGCAAGAAGACCTCGGCCTTCGCCGGCCTGATGGGCAAGCAGGTCGCGGCCAAGGGCGTCACCGTCGTCGATGACGGCACGATCGCCTCGCGGCGCGGCTCGCTCTCGATTGACGACGAAGGCACGCCGACCAACCGCACCGTGCTGATCGAGGACGGCATCCTCGTCGGCTACATGCAGGACCGTCAGAACGCGCGGCTGATGAACATGAAGCCGACCGGCAATGGCCGCCGCCAGGGCTATGCCCATGTGCCGATGCCGCGCATGACCAACACCTACATGCTCGCCGGCGAGCGCGATCCCGCCGAGATCATCGCCTCGGTGAAGAACGGCGTCTATGCCGCGAATTTCGGCGGCGGACAGGTCGACATCACCTCCGGGAAATATGTGTTCCAGTGCACCGAGGCCTACCGGATCGAGGATGGCAAGCTCGGCGCTCCATTGAAGGGCGCGATGTTGATCGGCAACGGGCCGACCGACCTTAAAAGCATCACCATGATCGGCAACGATCTCTCACTTGATTCGGGCATCGGAACCTGCGGCAAGAACGGCCAGGGCGTGCCCGTCGGCGTCGGTCAGCCGACGCTGCGGATGGAACGCATTACAGTTGGAGGTACCGGCCGATGACCATCGAAAGAACATCCGCACCCGCGAAGAGCGGCGGCTGGCTGAGCCAGATTGCGCAGCTCGCGAGCGTCGTTGCGGTCGTGTTCATCGCCAAGGGCGCGATTGCCGAGCCGTTCTACGTGCCGTCGGGCTCGATGGAGCCGACGCTTCTGATCGGCGACGCGCTGCTCGCCTCCAAATTCGCCTATGGCTACGGCACGGCGTCGCTGCCGATGCAGATCAATCTTCCGGAATCCAGCCGCATCTTCCAGGGCACGCCGAAGCGCGGCGACGTGGTGGTGTTCCGCTGGCCGGGCGACACCTCGCAGGCCTGGGTGAAGCGCGTGGTGGGGCTGCCCGGCGACCGCATCCAGATGCGACAGGGCCAGCTCTTCATCAACGACCGCGCCGCCGCGCTCAAGTCGGACGGCGTCGGCGAAGCCGAGGACGACAATGGCCGTAGCGAGCGCGCCATGCGCTACGTCGAAACGCTGCCGAACGGCGTCAGCCACGAGATCTTCAAGCAGCGCGACAACGGTCCGCTCGACAACACGCCGGAAGTGACGGTGCCGGCCGGCAAGCTGTTCGTGCTCGGCGACAACCGCGACAACTCCGCCGACAGCCGCATCTCGGTGCGCGAGGGCGGCGTCGGGCTGTTGCCGATCGACAATCTGGTCGGCCGCGCCGACGCGGTGGTCGGCTCGTGGGATCTCGGCATCCGCAGCCAGCCGGTCTGGACCTGGCTGTCCGGCTTCCGCGTCGCGCGATTCTTCACCGCCGTGCATTGACCTTCGACGAGGTCAGACATATCGCGCTGTCATGGCCGGAGGTCGAGGACGGCACGTCCTACGGCACACCGGCCCTGAAAGTGCGCAGGAAGCTTCTGGCGCGGCTGAAGGAGGATGGCGACAGTCTGGTCATGCCGGGCGTCCCGCAGGACGAGCGCGAGATGCTGGTGGATCGGCGGCCGGAGCTGTTTTACTTCACCGACCATTATCGCGACTATCCGATCGTGCTGATCCGCCTGTCGAAGGCGAAGCGCGCCGACATCGAGCCGTTGCTGCGCCGGCAATGGCGGACGCTGGCCTCGAAGAAAGCGGTGAGCGAGCACGACGCGGGTCGATAAAAACAGCACCATGTTGGAGGCGCCGTAGGGTGGGCAAAGCGCAGCGTGCCCACCATCTCTCCGCGCGGAAACTCGGTGGGCACGCTTCGCTTTGCCCACCCTACGCAATGAAGCCATGACCCAAGACGAATTTCTCGCTGCGGCACTCCGCAATCCCTACAATGAGATGATCGCGGACGAGCTGTTTGAGCTTGGCTTGCCCGACGCGTGGCTCGTGGCCGGTTGCCTGGTGCAGACGGTGTGGAACGTGCTGACCGGCCGGGCGGTCGATTACGGCATCAACGATTACGACATCTTCTATTTTGATCCCGACACGTCCTTCGAGACGGAGGACGCCGTGATCCGCAAGCTCAAGGAGCACTTCGCGCCGCTCCGTGCCGAGATCGAAGTGCGCAATCAGGCGCGCGTCCATCTCTGGTATCCCGAGAAACACGGCCTGCCCTATCCGCCGCTCAGTTGTTCGACCGACGGCATCGATCGCTTTCTCACCCAGAACACGCAAGTCGGAATCTGCCGCACGCGTGACGGCTACGGCCTGTACGCGCCGAAGGGTTTTGACGACGTCGCGGGTCTGATCGTGCGGCCCAATCCGGGTGTAAATTTCTCTCCCGCGAACTATGCCGAGAAGGCTGCGCGCTGGAAAAGCTTGTGGCCGGAGCTGACTGTGCTGCCCGCGGACGCGGACGCGCCGGATAAATCTGCCGCCTCGCCCCGCGCGTGATCCGGCATTTGCCGCCTCGCTCAGGCAGCGTTATCCGCATTCTCCTTGTCGCCAACGACGGCGCCAGACTCTCGTCCAGCCAAGAATTGCCTTTCGAAATCCTGCGCCGGCATCGGCTTGCCGAAGAAATAGCCTTGCCCGTGCTCGCAGCCCATGCGCACCAGCAAATCGGCCGTCGGTCCGTTCTCGATTCCTTCAGCGATCACTGACAGCCCCAATTGCTTACTGAGGCTGACGGTCGAGCTGACGATCGCGGCATCGTCGCTGTCGGACAACAGATCGAACACAAACGATCGGTCGATTTTCAACCCATCGAGCGGGAATTTCTTCAGATAGCTGAGGCTGGCATAGCCGGTGCCGAAATCGTCGAAGACGATCCGGACGCCCAGGTCCTGGATCTTCCGGAACATATCGAGCACGCGCTGCTCGTCCAGCAGCAGGATGTCTTCCGTCACCTCGAGCTCGACAAGAGAGGGAGACAGGCCGGTCGCGGCCAACAGTTCCGCAACCGACGACGCGAGATCGCCGGAGTGCAGTTGCGATGGCGAGAGATTGATGCCGACGCGAATCCCATGTCCGGCCAATTCCCATCGTCTTGCCTGACGGAAGCCGGTTTCCAGCACCCAGGCCGCGAGCGGCTCCGAGATCGGCGAGGTGTGGACGATCGGCATGAATTCTCCGGGCGACACCAGACCACGCTCGGGGTGACGCCAGCGAATGAGCGCTTCCGCTCCCATCACATGGCCGTCGACCAGGCTTACCTGCGGCTGGAAGAATAGCTCGAACTCGTTTCGCTCGAGCGCAAGCCAGAGTTCGGTCTCGCGCTGCAGCCTCGTCTCGAGCTCCTCTCGCATCGAGCTCTCGAAGACGACATAGCTACCCCGCCGCGTTGCCCTCGCGCGGGAGAACGCGAGATGGCCGTTGCTCAAGAGGTCGTCTGCCGTCTGGCCGCCATGCGGGTGCACGGCCACGCCGATGCTGACTCCAACGCGATGCTCACGGGCGGCGGCGCGCACCGGACGGTCGAACGCAACTGCGATCTGCTCGGCGAACGAACTCGACGGTCTCGGCGAGAGCGGTGCACGGGATCGCCACGGCGAATTCGTCGCCGCTGAGCCGAGCGGCAATACCCCTGCTCCCAACCATCGATTTCAATCGATCTGAAACGGCGCGCAGCACAAGATCGCCGTAGGTGTGCCCGATCGTATCGTTGATCTGCTGAAAGGCATCGAGGCCGACGACCAGCAGGGCGACGCCCGACGTGTCGCCTTGCGCCTTGGCGATCATCTCTGTGAGCCGGACGTGAAGCGTATAGCGGTTGGCGAGCGCCGTGAGCGAATCGTTCTCAGCCAGATAGCGGATTCGTTCGGCTTCCCTTTTCCTCACCGAGATATCGCGCAGGATCGCTCCGTATTGAACGCCGTCGGTTCCCTGCCAACAGGAGAAGCAGGCCTCGACAGGAAATGACTCGCCATTCTTCCGGCGGCCTTCGAATTCCACCACCGCGCGGCCGGAGGGCAGTAACGCGACATCGGGCCAGACTGCGTGTTCACCGGCAGCACGCAGCGTTTCGAACGGCTTGCCGACGATTTCCGCGTGGTCATAGCCGAAAATCGCCGCAGCGCCCGGATTCCAGACCGTGATCAAGCGATGCTTGTCCGTGCAAACCAGTCCGTCACCAAGCGACATGGCGATGCGCTGGAATCGATTTTCAGCAATGCGGCTGAGCAGCCCGCGAAAGTCGATTTCGTCGAGCGCAATTGCCGAGAGATAGACCACGACAGAGGTCTGCAGCAACGACGTATCGAAAACCAGCGGCCATTTCGCCTGCAGCACAACGG
This sequence comes from uncultured Alphaproteobacteria bacterium, assembly GCA_963786015.1. Taxonomy (GTDB): domain Bacteria; phylum Pseudomonadota; class Alphaproteobacteria; order Rhizobiales; family Xanthobacteraceae; genus Bradyrhizobium. Next base: position 77,365 of record CAWAXO010000006.1, read on the forward strand.
CAAGCAGTTCGATCGCGCCGGCGATTCCGGCAAGCAGCATAACTCTCATGCCTGCGGCGAGACGACGCCAGCAGAACATCATGAGCCCGACGATTGCGGCGAGACAAGCCAGCGTGACAATGTCGGACGTCGCGTGCAGCATCCGGTCTTGCCGGATTGATTCCGCTGCCAGCGCCTGCAGTACTACACCGGAAACAATCCTTCCATTCGGAATGCTGAACCGGTCGCCGAGTTCGATTGCGGTGCCGCCGATGATGACCTTCTTGTCCCGGAGTTTTGCGAGCGTCGCGGCATCGCCGTTCAGCACATCGACGTAGGACACGGTGGGGATCGATGCTGCGCTGATGCCAAAGTCGATCAGGAAACGGCTTCCTTTGCCCTGATATCGGCCGGCCAGCATCGCGCTCATCGATGGCAGAAGCGTCCCGTCAACTTGCTCACCGAAACCATAGCTTCGGACCAATCCGTCCCTTCCGGCCGTGACGTTGACGATGGCGGACCATGCCTGGCTTTCGAATTGCGGCAGAGGGCGATTGACGTGAAGCGCGCGGTCATCGCTGCCGGTCCAGGGTTGCTGAAACAAGGGCAAAATGACCGAGCCGCCGGCGTTCGCGAGCGCCTGCGCGAACTCTCGATCTGACGCAACGTCCGACGGCGAGCTGAAATCGATATCGAAGGCGATGTCTCGCGCGCCGGCACGCTGCAACTGCCGAAGCAGTTCGGCATGCAGCCGGCGCGGCCAAGGCCAAACGCCGATCCGATCGATGGAGGGCGCGTCGATCGCGACGACGACGATGTCGCCGCTGGCCTGCCGCGCCTCCCAGTTGAACCTGAGATCGATCAATCCGTTGCGGAAGACCTCATGCCAACCGGAGAACAACACGGTCGCCAAGGCGATCGCCACCAGAATATGCGGCCGGAAATGTTTCACTGTCCCCCCAACACCCTTCGCCCGGCTGGCGCCTGCCGCGATGCGCGATCAGGCAGACGCCATTCCCAGTCGTTCTTGGCTAGTGCTTGTTGCCCTTCCCGAGAACCCACCCGAGGTGGAGCCCGTTGTTGCCATTCCCGGTCGCGGCATTCACAACTCCGCCGACGGCATCAGTCGCGTTGCCGACAACGCCGTTGACCGTTCCGACGACACCGGGGCGAGCGACAACGCCGGTGACCGTCGACACTGTCGTTCCCACGACACCGCCCGACGCGCCGCCCGACGCAGATGCGCCGCCACCGCTTGGCGCGCCGGCACTCGCAGTCGAGCCGCCGCTCGCGCTGGCACTGGCCTGTGCGCTGCCTGCTCCACCTGCTCCCTTTGCCTCACCCCACATGCCGTCATTGTCGGACGACATCCTAGGAGCGCCGGGCGCGGTCACGCCGTGAGCGAGGCCATGCGTCGCTTTCGCCACGTTCAGTTTCACCTCGCCGAGCGGGACTGAAATTCGCACGACGCTGACTTGCGCGGACGAAGCCGCAGCGGCCTCTTGCGCCGCAGGTTTCGCCATTGCGCGCATGCCCAAGCTCCTATCGAATGGAGCGAGCGCGCGAACAGACGTCCCGTTCGGGCTGGATGGAGCATGCAGTCCACCACGCGGAACGAGGACACGGTCGATCGACGACGGGCGCGGCTTGCCCTGCTCGATCGGCGCGAACCGGCCCGATCCGGTCAATTTGAGGCCGGTGAAGCCACGAGCAAAGGCGGTGGCAGATTGGCCCGGCAGAACCTGCGCGATTTGGCCGGACTTGAATGAGGAAACTTCGACCTGTCCCCGGCTGACTTCAACCTTGGTATCCGCCGCATTCACGGTGACGCGGAACTGCGTCCCCTTCACAACCGCTGCAAGATAGGGCGTCTCGACCTCGAAATGCTTGACGTTGCGCTTCTCGACATCGAGCAGGATCGACCCCGCCTGTTGCAGGATCGTCGTTGCCATGCCGTCCTTCTTGTCCGTCGGCAGCCCGACCACGGAATTCGGCGCGATCAGCATGGTCTCTTCGCCGCGCGTGAGAAGCACACGTCCGTTCGGACCGGTCCTGATGGTGTCGCCGGGCTTCAACGAAATCTCCTGATTCAGCGAGACCTGCTCGGCGCCCGGCGAGGCGACCCAAACGTCTCCCGACGACTTGCTGATCGACCAGGGATCATCGTCCGCAGCCAAGGCCGCCGAACTCATTCCCAACATCAGCGCGATCGCAAAGACGCGCTCCAAACCGCTTGTCCCAAGCATTGCCCAGCTCCGTTGACGTACAGCCGTGTCCCCGACTTAAGCGGGAATCCATCAACATTGGCTTAGGGGGAGCCGCTTGGTTCACCGCGCGCGTTAACCTTTCGTTGACCATAAAAAACTATGAAAAATCATGGTCATACCGAAACTCCAAATGTTCGCGAGTTCCATTTGGCGGGGGAGCCGGCGAGCGGTATCCCGGCATGGCAAAGCCAGCCGTTGGGCTCGCACGATGATGCTCTCATCGTTGATGTCGGCGGTATGGATTGCTGCTCCTGCGACCGCCGAACCGGCCGGCCAGCCCAGTTTCGATCCGAAGCAGACCGAAAAGTACTTTGACGACATCCAATCGCAGTCATCGCCGTCATCCCGATCCCAACTCCGGATGCCGCGCCTCGCCAGACCGGAGTCCGCGGCAGATACCAAGCCGCTGTTCGTCCTGCGCGGCGTTTCGATCGCGGGCTCAGCGGGGATCGCGCCAGCAGAGCTGACAACCACTTATCAACCCTATCTTGGAAAGAAGGTCTCCCAGGCCGATCTCGCCGCGATCGCAACCGCCATCAGCGATCGCTACCGGGCCGCCGGCTTCCATCTGAGCCGCGCAATCGTGCCGCCGCAGGACATCGACAAGGGGATCGTTCGGGTCCAGGTGATCGAGGGCGGCATCGCCGAGATCGCTTTCAAGGGAGACGGCGCCGAGGAATTTGGCATAAGGCCGCTGCTTGCAGCCGTGACGGCGGAGCACCCTTCGCGCCTCGCGACCCTGGAACGGCAGCTCTTGCTCATCAACGGCGTGCCGGGTGTCCGCATCATCGATTCCGCGATCGAGGAGATCGGCAACGCGACGGGACGCTTCCGCCTCGTGCTGACGCTGAAGACCTGGCACGTCTACACGTCATTCGGGATCGACAATCTGGGCGCCTCGACGGTCGGCCCCTGGCAGGGCTACGCAACGGCCGCGTTCAATTCCTATCTGCGGCCCGGCGATACGCTCGCCGTCAATGTTTCGACGACGCCAAACGATCCGCGCGAGCTTGGCTTTGCGCGGCTGTCCTACGACACGCCTGTCGGCGACGACGGCGCGCGCGTCGGCGCATCGGCCTTCTACAGCCAGGTTCGTCCTGGCGATATCAGGCGCCTGTTCAACGACAACACGGTCACCGATGCTTTCGAGGTTCATGGCAGCATCGTTCCGATCCAATCGCTGCGGTCGTCACTGATGTTCACGCTGGCTGCCGGGATTCACCGAGGCCTCGGAGAGCGCCGTCTTCGGCCCGATCTACAAGGATCACATTCGCACGATCAGCATGACGGCCGATTATCGATGGCTGGACGATCTGGCCGGCAACAACTATTTCTCCGCGACCTACCGCCAGGGCCTCGATCTGTTCGGCGCCTCGCATTTCGGGGACGACCTCGTGTCACGGGATGGCGCGTCGCCGGACTTCACGGCGTTCAATTTCTGGTACACGCGCTATCAACCGCTGACCGATGCGTGGTCGATCAAGATCGCGTCGGCGAGCCAGACCGCGCTCAGCCCGCTCTTCCTGTCGCAGCAGTTCTATCTCGGCGGCGCGGCTTTCGGACGGGGCTACGGCAGCGCAGAAGTCAGCGGCGACAACGGCCTCGCCGGTTCGTTCGAACTGCGTTACGATTCCAAGTTGAATTTCCAGTATTTGTCCGGCTACCAGCTCTACAGCTTCGTCGATTCCGGCGTGGTCTGGAACGACGGCTTCAGACCGTCCGACGGCATCACACTGACGTCGGCGGGCGCCGGCATCCGGCTCTTCCTATGGAATGATCTACTCGCCGATATCGGCGTCGCATTCCCACTCAGCTATCGTGCGCCGGACAACGAGATGCGCACCGCGCGCGTGCTGGTGTCGCTCTCCAGCGCACTGAAACTGTGTCCGCAACGGGGTTCGCCGGGCTGCCTGTAAAACGCCGTCACCGCACCACGCCGGAAATGAATCCGGCTCTGCGCCTTGGCGGCTTGACCTCCTTTTTCAGGAGGCAGCGGGCTTCCTTGCCGAGATAGCCGGCGCGGACGTAGGTCCAGGCCCGGCACTTGTTGTCGGCGGTGCAGGCGGCCTTGCAGTTGTCGTCGCCCTCGCCGCTTTTCACGTCGAAACTGCGATAGTCGCCGCCGGGCCGGTCGATCGAGGTTTCCACACCGCTGTTCCGCAGTTCGACCACGCCGGCACCACGCACACCGGAGACGCAGCAATTGTCCTGCACGCGGGCCGGCACCGTGTTCTTCAGCCAGCACACCGCGCCATCGCTCGAATAGGTCGGGTAGTTGAAGCTCCAGGCCCGGCAGCGCCGGTCGTGCTCGCAGAGCAGCGCGCAATCATTGGGATCACCGGTGGGGATCGGCGAGTTCGTATAGTCACCACCTGGACGGTCGAAATTGGTGGTCTGCGCCTCGGCCGGGCACACCACGACAACCGCCGCCAGACAGGCGAGCGCAACCAACCACCCCCCGAGCAAGCGGCCTATTTCCATACGCGATCACTTCCGGCTTATTGAGCGCACACCGTTGTGCCGCCATTTGATCGCCACGAACCTGTACCGCCGATGAACGGCATAAAAAAGTATCAACAAAGCAACATATTATCTCAAAACGCGTATTCGTCGTAGGCCGGTTCGACGGAGCCGCCCCAGGGGCCGTTGAACTTGGCCAGAAGCTCTTCCGCCGGCGTGCGGCCGCAATCGATGATCCGATCGAGCGGCTCGAGATACCGCGTTTCGTCCCGTCCGAAATGATCGACCCGGGCGCGGCGACGAAGGCCCGCATGGGCCAGCGTCAGGCATTCCTTGGCGATCTCGAACAAATATCGATCCTTGATCCGCGCCTTGAAGCCGAACCGGGGCACATCGTCGCGCAGCGCCTGACGCTCATGCACGTTCCAGCGCTTGGCGATGTCCCAGGCGGCATCGAGGCTGACATCATCATAGAGCAGCCCGACCCAGAACGCCGACAGCGCCGGCAGCCGGCCCCAGGAAGCGCCGTCCGCGCCGCGCATCTCCAGATACCGTTTCAGGCGCACTTCCGGGAAAATCGTCGAGAGATGATTGGCCCAATCCGACAAAGTCGGACGCTCGCCCGGTAGCTTCTCGTTCTTGCCGTCGAAGAAATCGCGGAACGATGAGCCGGCGACGTCGATATAGGTGTCGCCCCGCTTGACGAAATACATCGGCACATCGAGCGCGTAGTCGACCCAGCGCTCGAAGCCCATGCCGGACTCGAAGGCCCAGGGCAGCATGCCCGAGCGTGCATTGTCTGTGTCGCGCCATATCTCGGAACGGAACGACAGAAAGCCGTTCGGCTTGCCTTCGGTGAACGGCGAATTGGCAAACAACGCCGTCGCCGCCGGCTGCAGCGCCACCGACACGCGCAACTTCTTGACCATGTCGGCTTCCGAGGAAAAATCGAGATTGGTCTGCACCGTGCAGGTCCGGTACATCATGTCGAGGCCGTACCGTCCGACCTTGGGCATGTAGTTGGTCATGATCTGGTAGCGGCCCTTGGGCATGACCGGGATCTGCTCGCGCGACCAGGACGGCGTCATGCCGAGCCCGAGGAAGCCGATCCCGAGCGGGGTCGCGATCTCGCGGACCTGCGCAAGATGCGCCATCAACTCGCCCTGCGTCTGATGCACGTTCTCGACCGGCGCGCCGGACAGTTCGAACTGTCCGCCCGGCTCAAGTGAAATCGCCCCGCCGCCGGTCACATCGTGAAGGCCGATGATGTTGCTGTGCTCCATGATCGGCTCCCAGCCGAGCAGCAGCTTCATGCCTTCGAGCAGCGCCTCGATGCCGCGCGCGCCCTCATACGGCACGGGATGGTGGCCCACCAGTGTGAACGGCGTCTTCTCATGCTCCGTGCCGATCCGGAATTCGGACGGCGGCTTCACGCCCGCTTCGAGCCACGCGACGAGTTCGTCGCGCGAGGTCAGCGGTGTCATATCGATCTGGTCACGCGCCATGCAAATTCCGGATAAAGGGCGCTCAAACGAGCGCGAAGGAGTGTCGGGACCGTCCGTGAACCGGACGGCACGCAGGGATGAAAAGTAAAAACAAACTCATCGGGCGGGCGCGCCTTCGCCCAACGCAGGCGATTGCGTCTCACTGCATGAGCAGCCGAGGCGATCGAGCAGCCCGCAAAGCTTCGTTGCGTCCGCGTCCGACAGCTTCGAGCCGACATGTTTTTCGATCGCCGCCGAATAGGCGCTCCACATCTTCCTTTGCAGCTCGCGCCCGGCGTCGGTGATTTCGACGAACTGGCCGCGCTTGTCGATCTTGCATTCGCGGCGCGCCGCAAGCCCCTCGTCGACCAGGCGGTCGATCAGCCGCGAGGTCGAATATTGCGGAATCAGCATCTGCCGCTCCAGCTCGACCGGGCGCAATTCGCCCGATGGCGCGCGCGACAATTCCAGCAGCGCGTCGTACCAGGCGAGCGGCGGAAAGCCGGCCTTCTTCAAATCCTGCTCGACCGCGTCCAGCACCCGGGTCTGAACCCGCATCAGGCGGATCCAGGCGGCGGTCGCCTCGGTCGATGGTTTGCGTTTCATGATCGAACTCTTAACCTTCGCGGCGCGCAGTCTACCCCATTTGATGCATCTGCATCAATCTTGACTATCATATGCCGATGCATTTAATGCGCCCGTCGCCTGATCCCAGGGTGTCCATCCCAAGAATGAACAGGAGGAAAATGCGATGAAACTTTACTATTCCCCCGGCGCCTGCTCGCTCTCCCCCCATATCGCGCTGCTCGAAGCCGGCCTGCCCTATGATCTGGTGAAGGTCGATCTCCGGGCCAAAAAACTTGAAAGCGGTGACGACTATTTGAAGGTCAATTCGAAGGGGCAGGTCCCCGCCCTTGCCCTCGACAGCGGCGAACTTGTGACCGAAGGACCGGTCATTGTCCAGATGATCGCGGACCGGGCCGCCGACAAGAACCTGGCTCCCGCCCGCGACAGCGCCGAACGCTATAAATTCCTGGAGTGGCTGAACTTCATCACCACCGAACTGCACAAGAATTTCAGCCCGCTGTTCCAGCCGGCCATCCCGGACGACGTGAAGAACTTCTTCAGGGAGCGCCTGCTCGGGAAGTTCAAGTACATCGACAACCAGCTTGCCGGCCGCGACTATCTGATGGGCAAGCAGTTCACCGTCGCCGACGGCTATCTGTTCGTGATGCTGGCCTGGGCCGACCGTGTGAAACTCGATCTCACGGGATTGTCGAACATCGCCGCCTACAAGGCCCGCATCGCCGCCCGCCCGAAAGTGCAGGAAGCGCTGACCAAGGAAGGCCTGACGAAGGCAGCGTGACGGTTTCGCGAAACGTCGCGTGCAAAAGGGCCGGCAATCACCGGCCCTTTTTCTTTGTTTGACTTTGCTCGAACCGCATCCCGCGTCGTCCCTGCGCACGCAGGGACCCATAACCACAGGCCCGAGTTTGTGGCACCAGCGGCGGGACGGCTTTCTTTCCGCCAAAGAACATCACGCGGTATGGGTCCCTGCGTTCGCAGGGACGACAGCGAGTTTGTGGCCGCGCATTCGCGCGCCCCAGTGGACTGCCCGAGATGACGAAACTACGCCGCGGCGGCCGTCTTCTTCGGCGGGAAGCGGCCGTAGAAGGTCTCGCCCTTGGCGGCCATGTCTTCCAGCAGTTTCGGCGGCGTGAAGCGCGAGCCGTATTTGGCTTCCAGCCTGTGGCAGAGTTCGACGAAGGTCTTCGTGCCCATGAAGTCGATGTAGGACAGCGTGCCGCCGGTGAACGGCGCGAAGCCGAAGCCCAGGATCGAGCCGACATCCGCCTCGCGCACGTCGGTGATGACGTGATCCTCGACCGTGCGCGCGGCTTCCACCGCCTGCACCACCAGAAAGCGCTGCTTCAACTCCTCGACATCGAGCGTGTCAGGATCGAGTTGTTTCGGCTGCAGCGCCGAAAGGCCCGGCCACAGGCTCTTCTGGCCCTTGCCCTTCTCGGGGTAGTCGTAGAAACCCTTGGCATTCTTGCGGCCGAAGCGGCCCTGCTTCTCGACCATCTCGATCATCAGCTTCTTGTGCGCCTGGTCGATGGCATTGGGGCCGAGATCGGCTTCCGTCGCCTTCATGATCTTCAGGCCGAGGTCGAGCGCGACCTCGTCCGACAGCGACAGCGGGCCGACCGGCATGCCCGCCATCCTGGCGGCATTCTCGATCATCGCGGGCGGCACGCCTTCGAGGAACATCTCGTTGCCTTCGGAGATGTAGCGCAGCACGCAGCGATTGGCGAAGAAGCCGCGGAAGTCATTCACGACGATCGGCGTCTTGCCGATCGTGCGAACATAGTCCAGCGCGGTGGCGAGCGCGACGTCACCCGTGTTCTTGCCGACGATGATCTCGACCAGCATCATCTTCTCGACCGGCGAGAAGAAGTGGATGCCGATGAACTTGCCCTGATCCTTGAATTCCTCGGCCAGCGAGTTGATCGGCAGGGTCGAGGTGTTGGAGGCGAAGATCCCGCCATCCTTCAACAGCGGCTGCGCCTTGGCATAGGTGTCAGCCTTCACCTTACGATCTTCGAACACGGCCTCGATGACGAGGTCGCAGTCTTTGAGCACGTTGTAGTCGGCGGTCGCCGTGATACGCGACAGCGTCGCGTCGCGATCGCTCTCCTTGGCGCGGCCTTTCTTGACGAGATCGTCGATCACCTTCTGCGCGTGCGCCTTGCCCTTGTCGGCGCTCTCCTGGTCGCGGTCGATCAGCACGACGTCGATGCCGGCGCGGGCCGAGACATAGCCGACGCTCGCGCCCATGAAGCCGGCGCCGATCACGGCGAGCTTCTTGACCTTGGTCGGCGGCACGTTTTGCGGACGCCGCGCGCCCTTGTTCAATTCCTGCATCGACAGGAACAGGCTGCGGATCATCGCGGCCGCTTCCTTCGAGCGCAGGATCTGCGTGAAGTATCGCGACTCGACTCGCAACGCCGCGTCGATCGGAAGCTGCAGGCCTTCGTACACGCACTGCATGACGGCGCGGGCGGCCGGATAATTGTCGTAGGTCTCGCGGCGATAGATCGCGTTGCCGGCTGGGAACATCATCATGCCGGCCTTGGAGAACACCGGACCGCCCGGCAGCTTGAAGCCCTTCTCGTCCCAGGGCGCGACCGCCTTGCCGCCACCCTTGATCCAGTCCTTTGCCGCCTTGATCAGGTCGGCCTGCGGCACGACCGCGTCGATCAGCTTCAGCGCCTTGGCTTTCTCGATGTTGATCGCTTCGCCCTTCAACAGCAGGTTCATCGCATCCTGCGGCTGCACGATGCGCGGCACGCGCTGGGTGCCGCCGGCGCCCGGGAACAGGCCGACCTTGATCTCGGGCAGACCGAGACGGGTCTTCGGATTCTCCGCGGCGACGCGATGATGGCAGGCGAGCGTGAGCTCGAAGCCGCCGCCGAGCGCGAGGCCGTTGATCGCGGCGACCCACGGCTTGCCGGAGGTTTCGATCGAGCGGAACACCTGCGAGAAGCGCCGGCTCTGCTCGAACAGCATCTGGTTCGCCGCTTCCTCGCCCTTCGACTTCAGCACGTCGGCATATTGCTTGCTCATGCCCTCCAGCATCGACAGGTCCGCGCCGGCCGACAGCGCCTCCTTGCCCGACGTGATGACGACACCCTTCACGGCCGCATCGGCCGTGGTCTGTTTCACGATCGCCTCGAGCTCACTGATCGAGGTCTCGTCGAGCACGTTCATCGAACGGCCGGGCGTGTCCCAGGTGACGAGCGCGATGCCGTCGGCGTCGGTTTCGATTTTGAAATTCTTGAAGGCCATGTATCGCTCCCTCGATGCCAGCAGCCGTTCGGCGCGGCGGTTGTGTTCGATCGTAGGGTGGGCAAAGCGAAGCGTGCCCACCGAAACATTCGCGCAAGGATGCGGTGGGCACGGCGCTCGCGCGCCTTTGCCCACCCTACAATCCCTAAACCCGCTCGATGATGGTCGCGGTGCCCATGCCGCCGCCGATGCACAGCGTCACCAGCGCGGTGGACTTGTTGGTGCGCTCCAGCTCGTCGAGCACGGTGCCGAGGATCATCGCACCGGTCGCGCCGAGGGGATGACCGAGCGCGATCGCACCGCCATTGACGTTGATCTTGGCGTTGTCGATCTCGAACGCCTGGATGAAGCGCAGCACCACGGAGGCGAAGGCCTCGTTCAGCTCGAACAGATCGATGTCCGACTTCTTCATGCCGGAGCGCTCGAACAGTTTCGCGGTGACGTCGACCGGACCAGTCAGCATCATCGCGGGCTCGGAGCCGATATTGGCGAAGGCGCGGATCTTTGCGCGCGGCTTCAGACCATGTTTCGCACCGGCCTCCTTGCTGCCGAGCAGCACCGCGCCCGCGCCGTCGACGATGCCCGACGAATTGCCGGCATGATGCACATAGTTGACGCGCTCGACTTCGGGATGCGACTGGATCGCCACCGCGTCGAAGCCACCCATCGCCGCCACCACCGCGAAGGACGGCTGCAATTGCGCCAGCGACTGCATCGTCGTCGTGGGACGCATGTGCTCGTCCTTGGCGAGAATGGTCAGCCCGTTGACGTCCTTCACCGGCACGACCGACTTGTTGAAGCGGCCCTCGTCCCAGGCCTTGGCCGCGCGCTGCTGGCTCTGCACCGCATAGGCGTCGACATCGTCGCGCGAGAAGCCGTACTTCGTCGCGATCAGGTCGGCGGAAACGCCCTGCGGCATGAAATAGGCTGGAACCGCCATCGACGGGTCCATCGGCCAGGCGCCGCCGGAGGCGCCGATGCCGACCCGGCTCATCGACTCCGCACCGCCGCCGATCACGAGGTCATGCTGACCGCTCATGATCTGGGCCGCGGCGAAATTCACGGCATCGAGGCCGGAGGCGCAGAAGCGGCTGATCTGCACGCCGGGCACGGCCTCGCCAAGGCCTGCCTTCAGCGCGGCGAAACGGGCGATGTCGGAGCCGGCCTCGCCGACCGGATCGACCACGCCGAGCACGACGTCATCGACCGAATCCTCAGGCAGATTGTTGCGCTCCTTCAACGCTTGCAACGGCACGGTGGCGAGCGCAAGCGCGGTCACCTCATGCAGCGCACCATCGGGCTTGCCGCGGCCGCGCGGTGTCCGGACGTGGTCGTAAATAAAGGCCTCTGGCATGACGCCCTCCTGATATGAGGATCATAATATTATCGTTGAACATAACCGGCAGCGAGATGGTTGTCGCCGGTCACGTCCCGCATCCGGCGGACAATCGTTCGTGTCAGAACGCGTCCGCCGTCAATTCCATGGTGGTCGCGCACCCCGTCTGGATGCGCGCGAGATGGAGCGCGGTTTCCGGCAGCATCCGCTCCATGAAGAAGCGGCCGGTGACGAGCTTGGTCGAGAGATAGGGCGTCGCGCCGCCGGCCGCAATCTTGTCCAGCGCGACCTTGGCCATCCTGGCCCACATGTAGCCGAGCGTCACGAAACCGAACAGATGCAGGTAATCGGTGGCAGCGGCGCCGGCATTGTCCGGCTTCATCATCGCGTTCTGCATCAGCCAGGTGGTGGCCTGCTGCAGATGGCCGAGCCCGGTCGAGACCGGGGTGATATAGGGCTTCATCGCCTCGTCCGCGCCGTGATCCTTGGCAAAGGCCGCGACCTCGGAGAAGAACGCCATCACGGCGCGGCCGCCGTCGCGCGGCAGCTTGCGGCCGACCAGATCGAGCGCCTGGATGCCGTTGGCGCCCTCATAGATCATCGCGATGCGGGCGTCGCGGACGAACTGCTCCATGCCCTGCTCGGCGATGTAGCCGTGGCCGCCATACATCTGCTGCGCCTGCACCGCGTTGGCGAAGCCAATTTCGGTGAGGAAGCCTTTCAACACCGGCGTCATCAGGCCCATGTGATCGTCGGCGTCCTGGCGATCCTTCGGATCGCCGGACTTGTGCACGACGTCGCTTTTCAGCGCGGTCCACACCACCATCGCCCGTGCGGCCTCGTTGAAGGCGCGGATGGTGAGCAGCGTGCGGCGGACATCGGGATGCACGATGATCGGATCGGCCGGCTTGTCCGGCGCCTTCGGTCCCGTCAGCGAACGGCCCTGCAGACGGTCGCGGGCATAGGCGACGGCATTCTGATAGGCGACCTCGGACTGTGCGAGCCCCTGCACGGCAACGCCGAGCCTGGCCTCGTTCATCATCACGAACATGCCCTGCATGCCCTTGTTCTCTCCGCCGATCAGCCAGCCGGTGGCGTTGTCGAAATTCATCACGCAGGTGGAATTGCCGTGGATGCCCATCTTGTGCTCGATCGAGCCGCAGGCGACGCCGTTGCGTGCGCCCAGCGAACCGTCGGCATTGACCAGCACTTTCGGCACCACGAACAGCGAGACGCCCTTGATGCCGGCGGGCGCGCCTTCGATGCGCGCAAGCACGAGATGGATGATGTTGGAGGTCAGATCATGCTCGCCGGCCGAGATGAAGATCTTGGTGCCCGTGATCTTGAAGCTGCCGTCCGCCTGCCGCACCGCCTTGGTGCGCAGCAGGCCGAGATCGGTGCCGCAATGCGGCTCGGTCAGGTTCATGGTGCCGGTCCATTCGCCCGCCACCATCTTCGGCACATAGGTCTGCTTCTGTTCGGCATTGCCGTGGACCAGGAGTGCTGCGGTCGCGCCCATGGTCAGGCCGCCATACATCGTGAACGCCATGTTGGCGGAGCACAGGAATTCGTTGACGGCCTGGCTCAGCGTGACCGGCAGTCCCTGCCCGCCATATTCGGTCGGCGCCGGCAGGCCGAGCCAACCACCCTCGGCGAACTGCTTGAATGCCTCCTTGAAACCCTTCGGCGTCGTGACGCGGCCGTCGCTCATGGCGCTTGCAGCCCTCGAGATCGCCGATGCGGTTCAGCGGCTGCAGCACCTCCTCGCTGAACTTGGCGGCTTCGCCCAGGATCGCCTCTCGGACATCGGCGGACGCATCGGAAAAACCGGGCAGATTGTCGTAACGGTCGATCTGGAAGACGTCGTTGAGCAGGAACTGGACGTCTTCGACAGGGGCCTTGTAGATCGGCATGGCATTCTCCCGGCGTAAAGGCTGAAGCGGCGGTTGGAAAATCTCGACTCGGCAATCACTGCAATATGGTCACAACCTTAGCGATTTCCGCGCGCCGAGGGCAGTTCTTCTTATCCACGGCTGATTACGGTGCCTTGGTGTCGGGCTACGACTTCGCCAACTGCTCGGCCATCAGGGCGTGCAGCAGGTTGATCGCCTTGAGCGGGCGGACCATGACCTTGAAATGCGTGATGCGGTTGTCGCTGTCGAAAGCAATGATGTCGACGCCGTTGATCCTGATGCCGTCGATCACGGTCTCGAATTCCAACACCGCACCGGTGTCGCTGCGCCACTCGCCGAGATAGGCGAATCCGGGAACGCCCAGGACTTTCACGGCGCCGGTCAAATATTTAAACGTGATGTCGCGCCCGCGTTGCGGCGCATGCACGACGGGACTTTCAAAGACGACATCGGGATGGAGCAGGTCCCAGAGCGCCTCGTGGTCGCGGGACTTCATAAAGCCGTACCATTGCGCAAGACCGGTCGTTGTCATCCGCCGTCTCCTTGAGGCCGGGTCCTGTCGACACCAGGCCTAATCCCGCTCAGCGACATCATTTCATATGCACATTGACGCATATGCGCATATATGCATAATGTCAAGCATGCGTGTGATCAGGAAAATGAGAGGAGGGTTGGACCGTGGCCCTCGGTGATGCGATCCTCGCCTGCCTGACCGAACGTCCGATGACCGGCTACGAACTCGCCAAGACGTTCGACTCCTCGATCGGCTTCTTCTGGAAAACCGACCATCAGCAGATCTATCGCGAATTGTCGCGGCTGCGCGACCGCGGCTACATCCAGGGCCGCGAGGTCGTGCAGTCGGGCAAGCCCAACAAGCTGGTCTACACGCCGACCGCCGATGGCCGCGCCGCATTCAGGCATTGGGCCGCCCGGCCCAGCACGCCGCCGTCGATCAAGGATGATCTGCTGGTGCGGCTTTACGCGCTGGAGGCCGTCGACATCGAGCCGCTGCGTGCCGATCTGATGGCGCGGCAGGAACATCACCGCGACCGCTTTGAGCGCTACGAACGGATCTTGAACAAGCGCTTCCCGGACGGCACCGCTTCGCCGGCGGACATGGGCAAGCTTCTGAACCTGCGCATCGGACTTCGCCACGAGCGGATGGTGGCGGAATGGTGCGAAGAGGCGATCGCCGCGCTGTCGGCGATCTCGGGCGCGAGCACGGTCGTGCCGCTCGCAGGCGGCGCGCGCGACGGCACCGGGTAAATACGGACGCTCACAACGAACACGATCACGCGCTCGCGTCTCACGCGAGATGTCGACGCGCAATCGCGTAGCACTTGTGAACGTCACATCATCGGTTCCAGCTTTTCGCGGATGCGATCGTCATCCGCATCATACCGATAGCGAAAACTTTCAGGGGCTTAGGTCGGTTTCCTTAACGCGTTCTTTACCGTAACGCGAAAAAGTCGAGTCTTGAGGCAGACGGCTCGCGCGGAATGGATTTGTCTTGTTTCCGGGACGCGCGGGAGGCTGCAGGCGCCGGGTGGGGGCGCCGGAGTCGAAACCGGACGGAAGCATGAATTCGCGCGTATCCTGGAGCGTCGACGGTATTGATCCTTCGGTACGCGAGCGGGCCGAGGCTGCGGCGCGCCGCGCCGGCATGTCCCTGAACGACTGGCTCAACTTCACCATCGGCGATTCCGCTGCGCCGACTTCAACGCCGCGCGGCCCCGCGCCGCAGAGCCGCGCGGTCGCGGACGTTCATCTGCGGCTTGATTCCATCGCCCGTCAGATCGAGCAGATCGCACGCCCTTTGCCGCGCAGCGAGGCCACGCGCGATGACGGCGTGACGCGACAGCTCAACGACGCGATCTCGCGGCTCGACGCGCGGCTGTCGCAAATCTCGACCGCGCCGATCGGAAAATCCATCCAGGACAAGCAGCGTGAGGCCGAAGACGCCGTGGAACGCGCCGCAAACCATATGTACCGCCCCTCCCCGCCGCTCAGCCCGGCCTCGATGAAGTCCGCGGTCGCGGAAATCGCCGCGCGCCAGAGCGAGCTCGACAATCCCGCGCCGCCCATGCGGCGCCGCGCAACGCGCAGGCGATCGCGCCGACGGCGGCGGTAGCAGCGGATTTCTCCTCGCTCGAACGTTATCTCATCCACATCACGGGCCAGCTCGAGTCACTGCAGCGTCCCGACGCGATCGACCAGTCGATCACCGGCTTCCGCAACGAGCTATCCGAAATCCGCGTCGCCATCACCGAGGCGATGCCACGCCGGGCGATCGAGACCATCGAGAACGACGTCCGCTCGCTGGCGCGCCGCATCGACGACAATCGCCTGAGCGCGGTCGACGGCCAGGCGATGGCCAATATCGAGCGCGCGCTGTTCGAAATTCGCGAGGTGCTGGGCTCACTGACGCCGGCCGAGCAACTCGCCGGCTATGACGAGGCGATCCGCAATCTCGGCGCAAAGCTCGACACGATCCTGCGCGCCAATGACGATCCCAACACCGTGCGACAGCTCGAAAGCGCGATCACGGCGCTTCGCGGCATCGTGTCGAGCGTCGCCTCCAATGATGCGCTGGCGCGGCTCTCCGAGGACGTGCATCTGCTGTCGTCCAAGGTCGACCAGCTGACCCGCGCCGGACAGAGCAACGATTCCTTCGCCCTGCTCGAACAGCGCATCGCGTCGCTGACATCGATGCTCGAAGGCCGCGAGCGATCTGCTGCGGGCGGCACGTCCGACGATCTCGAAAGTGCGCTGCGGGCGCTCTCCGACCGTATCGACCGCCTGCAGGTCGGCAATGACGGCGCCGCCGCCTTTGCCCATCTCGAGCAGCGCGTGACCTATCTGCTCGAACGCCTGGAAACCTCCGGTGATCGCAGCGGCAATCTCGACCGCGTCGAGCACGGGCTGCAGGACATCCTGCGCCAGCTCGAAAACCAGCACGCGGCCTTCACGCAGTTCGCCGAGACCAGCCGCAACGCATTTCAGTCACAGGCGCAGCAGGACCCATCGAAAGATTCCGGACTGATCGACCTGGTGAAGCGCGAATTGTCTGACATCCGCTTCAGCCAGACCGAGGCCGGCCGCACCACCCAGGTTTCGCTGGAAGTTGTCCACAACACGCTCGGACATGTTGTCGACCGGCTGGCAGTGATCGAGGGCGATCTGCGCACCGACCGCGTCGCGCCGTCCGTCGAGCCGCCACCCGCACCGCCGCGCTTCTCCGCCTCCGATCGTTCCCGCGATGGAGAGCGTCGCGCCGCCGGTCGCGATGCCGCCGCCCCTCGAGGTGAAGCCGGAGCTGCCCAATCCCGCCGCGGCACAGGCCGTGTTCGAGGCCGCGCCGCGTGAATTCCACGCCGCAACGCCGGCGGTCGCGCCGCCGCGCGCGATCAGCGAAATCCTGGAGCCGCACGCCGCCAAGACCCACGCCACGATCGAACCCGAGTTGCCGCCGGATCATCCGCTGGAGCCCGGCACACGTCCGAACGGACGCCCGCCCTCGCCGTCGGAGCGCATCGCGGCGTCCGAGGATGCGATCAGCGAAATCTCTGCCGCACAGCGCCAGCCGGTGTCGTCGTCGAGCTTCATCGCCGCCGCGCGCCGTGCCGCACAAGCCGCGGCTGCCGCGCCGCCGCCCGAGAAGGGCAGCCGTCCGGTCAAAATCGCCGCTGCCGGATCGTCCAAGGACAAGCAGCCGTCACCATTGTCCTCGAAGGTCAAATCGGCGCTGGTTGCCGCAAGCGTCGTCGTGATCGTGCTCGGCACGTTCAAGGTGGCGATGTCGCTGCTCGACAGCAGCAGCAATCCGCGGCCCGCGCCGGCGGCCGAGAACATCATCGAGCCGGCTCCCGCCCCCGCAGCGAAAATCCCGGCGGATAATGACGACAAGCCGGCCGCGCCCGAGCAGGTGACGCCGTCGATGACGTCGCCGACACCGCTCGGACGGCAGTCGCTCAACAATTTCCAGCCGAGCACGCCGGACGCCGCCGCGCCGGTTGCCCCGTCGCAGGACGCTTCGCCACAATCGACAGCGAACGACATCACCGGCTCGATCCCGGCCCCGCAGACCACGATCGGAGGCCGCAGGTTCGCCGCCGTGCAGGTGCCGCCGAGCGAAAAACTGCCCGAACAGATCGGCAGCCCGTTGCTGCGCAACGCCGCGCTGAAGGGCGACGCCACCGCGGCCTACGAGATCGCCACGCGATTTGCCGACGGCAAGGGCGTGCCGCAGAATTACGACGAAGCCGCGAAATGGTTCGACCGCGCCGCGCAGGCCGGCGTGATCCCCGCGATCTTCCGGCTCGGCACCTTCTACGAGAAGGGCCTGAGCGTGAAGAAGGACGTCGATATCGCCCGCCGCTATTATCTGCAGGCCGCCGAGCGCGGCAACGCCAAGGCGATGCACAATCTCGCGGTGCTGGACGCGGACGGCGGCGGCAAGGGCGCGAACTACAAGAGCGCCTCGCAATGGTTCCGCAAGGCCGCCGATCGCGGCGTCGCCGACAGCCAGTTCAACCTTGGCATCCTCTATGCCCGCGGCATCGGCGTCGAACAGAACCTGGCCGAATCCTACAAGTGGTTCACGCTGGCAGCCGCCCAGGGCGATGCCGACGCGGCGACGAAGCGTGACGATGTGGCGAAGCGCCTCGATGCACAGTCGCTGGCCGCGGCCAAGCTCGCGATCCAGACCTTCAGCGCCGAGCCGCAGCCGGAAGACTCCGTGATCGTCGCGGCGCCACCCGGCGGTTGGGACGGCTCGTCCTCGCAGGCCGCCTCGGCGAGGCCCGCCAAGCCCCTCGGCCCGATCAAGCGCGCCTCGCGCTGATCTTCACCTCCAACCACTTCTGACATCCCCGGCCTGCTGCGACAAAAAAGCAGACCACCGGGCATTCCCGAGTCCCCCGAAGCGGTGATTTCGGCTATGCAGGGACGCGGCAATCGCGCCCGTCCTCGCGAGCATTGCGCAAGCCGAACTCATTCTGTCTTGCCGGACCATACGCGATGCAGCTTTACCTTCCGATCGCGGACATCCCGGTCAACATTTTCCTCATCCTGGCGATGGGCGCGGCGGTCGGCTTCGTGTCCGGCATGTTCGGCATCGGCGGCGGCTTCCTGATGACCCCGCTCCTGATCTTCGTCGGCATCGCACCGGCGGTCGCGGTGGCCTCGGTTGCGAGCCACATCGCGGCCTCGTCATTCTCGGGCGCGATCTCCTATTGGCGGCGGCGCGCCATCGATCCGGCGCTGGCCACCGTGCTTCTGGTCGGCGGCACGATCGGCACGGCGCTCGGCGTCCTGACCTTCACGCTGCTGCGCTCGCTCGGCCAGCTCGACCTGACGATCGCGCTTTCCTACGTCGTGCTGCTCACCAGCGTCGGCGCGGCGATGTTCTACGAAGGATCGCGCGCGATGCTGCGCGCCCGGCGCGGCGTCATGGTGCCTGCGCGCCGCTCCGGGAGCCACGGCTGGATCCATGGCCTGCCGCTGAAGATGCGCTTCAAGCGCTCCAAGATCTATCTCTCGGTGATCCCGGTCGTGGCGGTCGGCATCCTGATCGGCTTTCTCGGCGCGGTGATGGGCATCGGCGGCGGCTTCATCCTGGTGCCGATCATGATCTACCTGTTGCGGGTGCCGACCTCGACGGTGATCGGCACCTCGATGGTGCTCACCCTGGTCACCATGACCTTCGCCACCCTGCTGCATGCGATCACCAACCATCTCGTCGACGCCGTGCTGGCGCTGATCCTGATGGTCGGCGGCGTCACCGGCGCGCAGTTCGGCGCGCGTGCCGGCCAGAAGATCCGCGGCGAGCAGCTGCGGCTGCTGCTCGGGATTCTGATCCTTGCAGTCGGCATCCGCTTCGCGATCGAGCTCGTGATCCGGCCGGAAGACCTGTTCACCATCCGGCAGACCGGAGTGAGCGAATGAGCAGGCTGCTTCTCCTCGCCCTTGGTCTCGGCCTGGCCCTCCTGTTCGGCGCCGCGTTCGCGCCCGCGCGGGCCGAGCGGCTGATCGTCTCGGTCTCGAACCATCGCGTCACGGTGACGCCGAACTATTCCGGCGAGGAACTGGTGCTGTTCGGCTCGATCGAGAAGGATGCATCGACGCCGGCGGGCCGTTCAAATTACGATCTGGTCGTCACCGTCGCGGGCCCGCGCGCCGACATGGTGACCCGCCGCAAGGAGCGCAGATTCGGCATCTGGATCAATACCGATTACCGGCAATTCCTCCAGGTGCCCGGCTATCTCGCGCTGTTCGCCAACCGTCCCTTCGACGTCATCGCCTCGCCCGAGGTTCAGCGGCGCCAGCAGCTCGGCCTCGACAATGTGCTGCTGACCCAGCGCGTCGGTCCTGATTATGCCGACGTCGTGCCGAACGACGTGTTCCGCCGCGCCTTTCTGCGGCTGCAGGAACAGCGCGGGCTCTATCGCGAAGACACGTCCGCGGTGACCTTCCTGACGCCAGCCTTGTTTCGCACCGGCATCCCGCTGCCCGCGCAGGTTCCGATCGGCACCTACGATGTCGAGATCAAGCTGTTGTCCGACGGCGTGCTGGTAACGCGGACCGAAACCGCTTTCGAAATCGTCAAGGTCGGCTTCGAGCAGTTCGTCGCCAATACGGCAAGGCAGAACGGTTTTGTCTACGGCCTCGTGACCGCGGCGATGGCGCTGATGACGGGATGGATGGCGTCGATCGTGTTCAGGAAAGACTAGCATTTTTCGTCATGCCCAAGCCCGGCCATGACGATGGAAGCTAGGCCGCAATCTCCGTCCTCCCGCCGGCTTACCTCCTTCCGATGACGACCTCGCCGCGGCGGGACGCGTGACGAGATAAGATTCCAAGCGCCACCGGAATGACACCCAGGAGATCGCGGGGCTCGACGTGTTCGCCGAGCACGAGGAAGGCGAACAGCATCGCCAGCGGCGGCATCAGGAAGTGATAGGCACTCGCGGCGGTCGCGCCACACACTTTCAGCAGATGGAACCAGAGCAGATAGGCCAGGATCGAGCCACCGAGCACCAGGAAGGCGAATGCGCCGGCGAGCCGCGCGCTCGGCACGATGTCGCCGACATCGGCGAATGCATAGGCGAACGGCACCAGCACGATGCCGGCGGCGAGGTTCTGCACGCCGTTGCCGATCCAGAGGCTGCCCTTCGGCGCCAGCACCTTGAACAGCAGCGTGCCGGCAACGATGGAGGCGAGCGCGGCGAGCGTGAAGAGAATGCCGTGCAGGCTGTCGGTGCCGACCGACATGCGGTGCCAGACAATCATGGCGACGCCGATGATGCCGAGCAGAAGTCCTGCGACCTTCCGCCAGGTCAGCCGCTCGCCGAGAAACATCGCGGCGAGTGCCGCCGTGAACACCGGATTGGCCGAGACGATCAGCCCGCCAAGCCCGGCAGAGACCGACTTCAGCCCGGTATAGCCGAGGCCGAGATAGAGCGCGTTGTTGGCGACGCCGAGAATGGCGAACACCGCGACCTCGCGCCAGGACAGCGGCGAGGCGTCGCGGCGAAACGCCGCGACCGCAAGAATGAGAATGCCGGCGGCGAGGAAGCGCGCGGCAAGCAGGATCAGCGGCGGGCAATCGGTGACCCCGATCTTGCCGGCGATGAAGGCGAAGCTCCAGAGCAGGCAGAACACGGTGATGTACAGCGGCAGCGGATTGAAACGGGTGCGGGGCACGGACAGCGAGGGCGCGAGCGACATGGATGTCTCCTTCCCCCGCTGATGTAGGTGCCCGCGTTGCCATTTGGAAATTAAATGATAGACTGACTATCAGTGATTTTGTAAATGGGAAGCAGCCATTGCTCGATCTCGACCTGTTGCGCAGCTTCGTCTCGGTGGTTGATGCCGGCGGCTTCACGCGCGCCGGCGAACGCGTCCACCGCACGCAGTCCACTGTCAGCCAGCAGATCAAGCGGCTGGAGGAGGATATCGGCCAGCCGCTGCTTGTCCGGAACGGCAAGGAGGTGACGCCGACCGAGGCCGGCGAGCGGCTGTTGTCGTATGCGCGGCGGCTGTTGTCGCTCGCCGAAGAAGCGCGCGACGTGCTGACGCGACCCGGGCACTGAAGGCGCGGTGCGGCTCGGCATCCCCGAGGATTTCGCCGCCTACCGGCTGGCAAAGCTGCTGGCATCGTGTACGCGGACACGCCCGGGCCTGCGGCTTCATGTCCGCGCCGACCAGAGTCTTACATTAAGGCGCGATCTCGAACGCGGCGAGCTCGATCTCGCGCTGCTCAAGCGCGATGCCGGCGAGAAGGGCGGCATAGCGATGTGGCCGGAGCGCGTGCACTGGGTCACCAGCAAGAGCCATCCGATCGATCTGAGCATCTCCTCGCTGCCGTTGATCGGCTTTCCCGGCGGCTGCCTCTACCGGGCGCGCGCGATCCATGCGCTGGAAAGCGCGGGCCGCGGCTGGCACATGGCCTACACCTCATCGAGTCTCGCCGGCATCCAGGCCGCGGTCGCGGCCGGGATGGGCCTCAGCATCCTGTCCGAGATGTCGATCCAGGCGGATCATCGCGTGCTGACGGCGAAGGACGGCTTTGCCCCGATCGACAAGACCGAAGTCGCGCTGGTCGCCTCTCCCAATGCCAATCCCGCGACGCTGCGTCTGGCCGAGCGTCTCGCCGAGTTCTGCGATAAGGTGCAGGCGAAAGCGGCTTAGCCTCGCGATGTGCGCCTTGCCGTCATTGTCTCGGGCCTCATGGTTCGAGACGGCGCCTTGCGCCTCCTCACCATGAGGGTCAGCGAGCGCGCCGCGGGTTACGACCTCATCCTGAGGAGCGCGCCTTGCGCGCGTCTCGAAGGATGGGCTGGATAAAAACTGCCCAAATACGTCAATAGCACCGCGACGCGGCAATGCTGTGGAGGCGGTTGTCGCCGAGCACGTGCGCGGTGAACGCGTTGGCCTGGAAGATCTTTGCAAACGCCTTGTCGCGGATGCTCAGGCCACCGGCGAAGGCGCCGAACGCAGGCATCACGGTGCGCTCGCCGTCGGAGGCAAAACAGCGCCGCTCCATCGCGCGGCCACGTGTGGCGACGCGCGCCTTGGGATGCAGATGACCGGCGATCTCGCCGAACGCGCCGGTCGGTTCGTGCCGAAACCTGATCCGGCCGATCGCGACTTCGGTCGCGACGATGCCGCCGAGCGAGCTCGGCAGCACCGGATCGTGATTGCCCGAGATCCAGATCCAGTCCCGCCCCTTCTGCAGCGCCGCCAGCGTTCCGCGATTATCATCCGACAGCCGCGCATGCGCGTCGCGGTCGTGAAAGCTGTCGCCGAGCGCGATCACCATGCGCGGGTTGTACTTCGCAATCACCGTGGCGAGCCGGCCGAGCGTCGCGACGGTGTCGTAGGGCGGCAACAGCACGCCGCGCAACGCGAAGCTCGACCCCTTTTCCAGATGCAGATCGGAAACGACGAGCAGCCGCTGCTCTTCCCAGAGCAGCGCGCCGGAGAGATCAGGCAGCAAGCTGACGCCCGCGACCGTCACCGCTGTTGCGGCCGCTGCTCCCCCTCGTCCTGCGGGGCCGATGCGCCTGAAAGATTTTCATCGCGCTCGGAATCGAATTCAGAAGAATATGTCAGACTTCTCGCCCCCGGCATCGCTTCTATTCCCCATCCCGTCACGTCGCTGATGCGACACGCGGGAACCGCGTAGATTCGATGCATCATACTTCAATTTCAGCGGCGATTTAACCCGTCGCTTCTCTGACGAGTTCATCGGCGGCTTCCGCCAACAACTCGTCGGATGCTTCGCCATAGACCGACTCGCGGCCGATTTCCAGCATCACTGGAACCGCAAGCGGCGAAACATGATCGAGTTCCCGATGAATGATCCGTCCAGAGATTCGCGACAGCATATCGCCCAGCCTGCGCAGATCGAGCAGACCGGTTGCCGCATCGGCGCGCGCCGCGCGCAGCAGCACATGGTCGGCCTGATGCTTGCGCAGCACGTCATAGACGAGATCGGTCGAGAACAGCACCTGACGCCGGCTCTTCTCCTCGTCGGTGAAGCGCCGCGCGATCAGGCCCGAGATCAGCGCGCAGTTGCGAAACGTGCGCTTCATCAGCGCGGATTCGGCGAGCCACGCTTCGAGATCGTCGCCCAGCATGTCCGGATCGAACAGCGCATCGAGATCGAGCTTGCCGTGGCGGATCATGAACGACATGTCGCCGAGCCCCCAGATCGCGAGCGCATATTCGTTGGCGACGAAGCCGAGCGGCCGGGCACGGGCGCGCTCCAGCCGGCGCGTCAGCAGCATGCCGAGCGTCTGGTGCGCGAGCCGCCCCTCGAAGGGATAGCAGACGAGGTAGTGCTTGCCGCCGCGCGGAAACGTTTCGACCAGCAGTTCGCGCGTGCCCGGCACGCGGGAGACATCCCGCTGCAGCGACAGCCAGTCGCGCACCTGCTCCGGCAGCACGCACCAGTGCGCGCTTGTCGTCGAGCAGTCTGCGCACGCGCTCGGCGAGATAGGTCGAGAGCGGAAACTTGCCGCCCATATAGGACGGCACCTTGGCGTCCTTGTCGTTGGCGCGGGAGACATAGACCTGGTCTTCGACCAGCGCCTCGTAGCGCACGATCTCGCCGCCGAACACGAAGGTGTCGCCGACCACGAGTCCCTCGATGAAATATTCCTCGATCTCGCCGAGCATCCGGCCGCCGCGCGCGATCGCGCCGGTCGAGCCTGAGCCGCCGCCGCGCGAGCGCACCAGCCTCACCTTCAGCATCGCCTCCTCGACGATGGTGCCGACATTGAGGCGATAGCTCTGCCGCACTTTGGGATTGGCGACGCGCCAGCGGCCCTGCTTGTCCTGCTTGATGCGGGCGAAGCGCTCATAGGTCTTCAGCGCGTAGCCGCCGGTCGCGACGAAATCGACGACGTCGTCGAAATCGGCGCGCGTCAGGTTCGCGTAGGGCGCGGCGGTGCAGCACCTCGGCATAGAGTTCGTCGGACAGGAACGGCTCGCCGCAGGCGCAGCCGAGCACGTGCTGGGCCAGCACGTCGAGCCCGCCGGTGCGCAGCGGCGGCGTATCCTGCGCATTCTCCGCGATCGCATCGATCGCGACCGCGCATTCCAGCACCTCGAAGCGGTTGGCCGGCACCAGCACGGCGCGCGACGCTTCGTCGAGCCGGTGATTGGCGCGGCCGATCCGCTGCATCAGCCGCGAGGAGCCTTTCGGCGCGCCGATATTGACGACGAGATCGACATCGCCCCAGTCGACGCCGAGATCGAGCGACGAGGTACAGACCACGCCGCGCAGCTTCCCCGCCGCCATCGCCTCCTCGACCTTGCGGCGCTGCGCGACATCGAGCGAGCCGTGATGCAGCGCGATCGCCAGGCCGTCGTCGTTGATGCGCCAGAGATCCTGGAACAGCATCTCGGCCTGGCTGCGGGTGTTGACGAAGACCAGCGTGGTCTTGTTGTGCTTGATCAGCTCGTAGATTTCGCCGAGCGCGTGGCGCGCGGTGTGGCCGGCCCAGGGCAGCCGCTCGCGCGTGTCGAGCATCTCGACGACCGGCGGCGCGGCGCCACCGGCGACGACGATGTCGGCGGCGACGGGCTTGCCGTCGGGCTGCGGCACCAGGAAGCGCGCAAGCTCGTCCGGCTCGGCGACGGTCGCCGACAGCCCGATCGCGCGCATCTCGGGCGCGAGCTTCCAGAGCCGCGCAAGGCCGAGCGAGAGCAGGTCGCCGCGCTTGGAGGTGACCAGCGCATGCAATTCGTCGAGCACGATTCGCTTCAGCGAGGAGAACAGGAACGGCGCGTCGTCGGAGGACAGCAACAGCGCGAGCTGCTCGGGTGTGGTCAAGCAGAATGTCCGGCGGATAGCGGCGCTGGCGCTGCCGCCGCGACACCGGCGTATCGCCGGTGCGGGTCTCGACCTTGATCGGCAGGCCCATCTCGGCAATCGGCGTCTCCAGATTGCGCGCGATGTCGACCGCGAGCGCCTTCAAGGGCGAGATGTAGAGCGTGTGCAGGCCGCCGGTGCGCTGGACACCGCGGCCGGTGGAGATCGACGTTGCGCCGTCTTCGCCTCCGCCGCGAGAGGGAGTTCGCTAGCGCTCGCTCCCCTTCGCCCGCGCGCGAAGCGCGTGCGGGAGGAGGAAGGCGCCACGGAAGCCCTCCACCAAGGTCGGCAGAAATCCCGCCAGCGTCTTGCCGGCGCCGGTCGGCGCGATCAGCAGCGCCGAGCGGTCCTCGCGCGCCTTCGCCAGCAGTGCGAGCTGATGCGCGCGCGGCGACCAGCCGCGCGACGCGAACCATTTCTGGAAACGGTCCGGCAGCAGCGCGGCCGGCTCGGGCGAAAGCTCTGGCAAGGGACGAGGCGGCACACAGGAAAAGCTAAGCGCTCGGAGCGGCTTCGTCGAGGGCTGGATAGCGGACTTCGATCGTGCTCCGGGTGGTCACCTGCCCGGCTTGCGGGCAGAGCGCAGCGATCGCATCACCGATGCGATCCGGATGACGGGCCGTCCTCCAAGGTCGCGGCACGCTATGCTTCGCGCCGACCCTACCGACTTCTCCCTGCGATGGACGGGAGACGCAGCGACCTCGCGATCACTCCGTCACGGGCCTGTCGGAGATGTCCCAGTCCTGGCCGTTGAAGATCGAGATGTAGAGCGTCTTCATCGGCGTGTAGTCCTCGGGCGTGTAGCTGTAGGTGACGCCGTCGAGGAAGAACGGCGAGTGGAAGCCGGTGAGCTTCGTCGCCTGCTTCAGCACGTTCTCGCGTGTCAGGTCGTCGCCGCAGCGGCGCAGGATTTCGGCCATGGTCACGACCTGGCCGTAGCCGGCGAAGGCGATGGTGTTGTCGGGATCGACATTGGGCAGATATTTCTTGCGCAGCGCCTCGAACGCCATCACGTCCGGATCGTTCTGCCAGCGCGGCACGCCGGCATCCTTGGCGTAGCGGATCGCGACGATACCCTTGGCGTTCTCGAAGCCGGCGGCGCTGAGGATCGAACGTCCGGTCGAGCCCGCCGACAGACAGCTGCAGCGGCTTCCAGCCGAGCTCGGCGACCTTGCGGATCGACTGCGACGTCGCCTTGCCGGTGCTGATGTTGTAGAAGACATCCGCGCCCGACTTCGAGAGATTGATGAGCTGCGAATCGATGGTCGGATCGGTGAGATCATAGGTCTGCTCCATGATCACCTGCGCCTTGCCGCCGGCATCGGCCAGCACCTTCTTGAACGGCCCCAGGAAATCGCGGCCGAAATCGTCGTTCTGGTAGAGAATGCCGACCTTCGCCTCGGGCTTCACGCCGACGACATGCTTGGCGAGAATGCGCGCCTCGGTCGGATAGAGCGGCAGGCCCGCCATGGTCCATTTGTTGTTCTTCGGATCGTTCCACTTCGACGCGCCGGTATTGAGCAGGAGCTGCGGCACGCCCTTGGAATTGAGATATTTGTGCACGGCGGTCTGCGGCGCGGTGCCGAGCGAGCCGTAGAGCGCCAGCACCTCTTCCTGCTCGACCAGCCGCCGCGTCGCCTCGACGCATTTCGGCGCGCTGTAGGCATCGTCCATGGTGAGGAACTTGACCTTGCGGCCGTTGATGCCGTCCTTCTCGTTCAGCATCTGGAAATAGGCTTCGCCGACCCGGCCCAGCACGCCATAGAGCGAGCCCGGGCCCGAATGCGGCACGGTCTGGCCGAGCTTGATCTCGGTGTCGCTCGCGCCGGGACCGTATTTCTTCTCCGCTGCCCAGACATAAGGCGCGGGCAGCACGGACGCGGCAATGGTGGCGAACGCGGTGGCGCCGAACTCGCGCCGCGTCTGATGGTTTTTCATGTTGTTTTCTCCCTAGATGTCGGCATTGTGCTGGCATTCGGCAGCAGCCGGCAATAGCGAAATCGGCGGCCTTGCGCCGCAAGGCACAACATCGCGTAGCGTCTAGACTCAAGTTTTCAGGTCAGGCTTTGCTCGCGACCACGACGAGGCCACGCACCGGCTCGTTGTCCTCGGTGCGCGGCGAGGCCGGTTCGAGATGCGCGAGTGCGAGTCCGCCAGCAGCGACGGTCTCGCGGATATAGTCGGCGCCATGGGCATAGCGCAGGCCCTCACCGATGATCACGCCATCGCCGGCATGGGTCTCGACCGTGAACGCGACGAGCCCGCCCGGCGCCAGCACGCGCTTCACTTCGCGCAACACCGGCGCGAGATCGGACACATAGACCATGGCGTCCGCGGCGAGGATCAGATTCGGCGCTCGCCTCCGGCCGCTCGCGCAGGCCCTCGACCATGTCGGCAACTTCGAGCTGCGGCATAAAGACCGGTGGCGCGGGCCTGCTCGATCATGCCGGGCGACAGGTCGATGCCGATGAAATGATCGACATTCTTGGCGAAAGCGGCAGCGCCAAGGCCGGTGCCGCAGCCGAGATCGATCGCGCGCTTGAAGAAGGCCGGCTTCTTCGCCGACGCGCGCGCGACAAGCACCGCCTTGAACAGCAGTTGCGGCGCGCGATAATCCAGATCGCCAAGCAGCGCGGCCTCGAAGCGCGGCGCATATTGATCGAACAGGTCTGAACATAGCCGCGCGGCATCGCCGACAGATCCTCGGCGCCGAGCCGCATCAGCCAAACCGACGCGCCATGGCGATCATCCGGATCGGTCGCGCGCGCGCTGAGAAAGGCCGCGATCGCGGCGTCATGCTCGCCAAGCTCCGCGCGGATTTGGCCGAGCGTGAACCAGGCCGAGGTGAACTTCGGCGCAAGCTCGATGGCCTGCAACAGGAGATCGGCCGCGGCGACAAGATCGCCCTTCAACTGCAGGTCGCGCGCGAATTCGAAGCGGCGGTCGGCCAGCAGATCGCCGGAGGAGAAGAACAGTCGCGCGGGCATGGGCTTCACACTCGTCATTGCCGGACGCCTGTCCCCGACTGGATCGGGGACGATCCGGCAATCCATCAATTGAGAGACTTTTCCGGAAGATGGATGCGCGGGTCAAGCCCGCGCATGACGGCTAAAAACCGGCTTGAGACCGCCCTATATGACGGAGATGCGACCGCAAGACATTCTGACGCCGGTACCGGCCGGCCTTTGCTGCAAGCCGGGCGGCTTCCATATCGATCCCGGTCCGCCCGGTCGAGCGGGCCGTGATCACGCACGGCCATTCCGACCACGCCCGCGCCGGCCATGGCGCGGTGCTGGCGACGCAGGAAACGCTCGACATCATGCGGCTGCGCTATGGCGAGAATTTTGCCGGCACGACGCAGGCCGTCCGCTATGGCGAGGAGATCAGGCTCGGCGACGTCACGGTCAAGTTTCATCCCGCCGGCCATGTGCTGGGTTCGGCGCAGATCGCGGTCTCCTGCAAGGACACCTGCATCGTCGCCTCCGGCGACTACAAGGACGCGCCCGATCCGACCTGCGCGCCGTTCGAGGTGGTGCCGTGCGACGTCTTCATCACCGAGGCCACGTTCGGATTGCCGGTGTTTCGCCACGGCAACGCGGCCGATGAGGTCAAGAAACTGCTCGCCTCGGTCGCGCTGTTTCCCGAGCGCGCGCATCTGGTCGGCGCCTATTCGCTCGGCAAGGCGCAGCGCGTGATCGCGCTGATCCGTGAGGCCGGCCATGACGCGCCGATCTATCTGCATGGCGCGATGGAGAAGATCACTCGCTACTATGAAGCGAAGCGGCATCCCGCTCGGCGAGCTGCGCCCGGTGCGCGGCGTGAAGAAGGCCGATCTCGCCGGCACCATTACGCTGGCGCCGCCGAGCGCGACCGCCGACCTCTGGACGCGGCGGTTTCCCGATCCGGTCACGGCCTTCGCCTCGGGCTGGATGCGGGTGCGCGCCCGCGCGCGGCAGCGCGGCGTCGAATTGCCGCTGGTGATTTCCGACCATGCCGATTGGGACGGCCTCACCGCGACGATCGCGGCGACCGGCGCCGGCGAGATCTGGGTCACCCATGGCCAGGAGGACGCGCTGGTGCATTGGTGCAAGTCGAAGGGCCTCGCCGCGCGCCCGCTCGATCTCGTCGGCTATGGCGACGAGGAGGAGACGGAGACGCTGCCCGAAGGCGAGGACGGTCCGGCATGAACCGTTTCGCCGAACTGCTCGATCGCCTGGCTTACGAGCCCGGCCGCAACAACAAGCTGAAGCTGATCACCGGCTATTTCCGCGAGGTCAGCGATCCCGATCGCGGCTATGCGCTGGCGGCGCTGACCGGCGCGCTGTCGTTCAAGCACGCCAAGCCGGCCCTGATCCGCGACCTGATCGCCGAGCGGACCGATCCCGTGCTGTTCGCGCTGTCATATGATTATGTCGGCGATCTCTCCGAGACGGTCGCGCTGATGTGGCCGAAGGCGCGCTCTGCTCCCCTCCTCCCGCGAAGCGGCGGGGAGGGAGAGGGGATGGCCGCCGGCCACAACAATCCGCCGCCGCCGACGCTGACCGAGGTGGTCACGACGCTGCGCACGCTCGGCAAGACCGAAATGCCGGGGCAGCTTGCGCGCTGGCTCGACGAGCTCGACGAGACCGGCCGCTGGGCGCTGTTGAAGCTCGTCACCGGCGCGCTGCGGATCGGCATTTCCGCGCGGCTGGCGAAGACCGCGGCCGCCGCGCTCGGCGACAAGGACCCGCATGATGTCGAGCTGATCTGGCCCGGCCTCACCCCGCCCTATCTCGATCTGTTCGCCTGGCTCGAGGGCCGCGCCGACAAGCCTGTCAATCTCGACCCCGCGCCGTTCCGCCCGGTGATGCTGGCGCATGCGATCGAGGATACCGATTTCGCCAACCTCGCGCCTGCCGACTACATCGCGGAATGGAAATGGGACGGCATCCGCGTGCAGGCGGTGAGCGGCAAGGACGCGCGCGGCCACATGGTGGCGCGGCTCTATTCGCGCAGCGGCGAGGACATCACGGGCAGCTTTCCGGACCTGCTGCCGTCGCTGCATCTGCCGGGCGCGATCGACGGCGAGCTGCTGGTGCTGCGCGACAGCCGCGTGCAGAGCTTCAACGTGCTGCAGCAGCGGCTCAACCGCAAGGTCGTCTCGCCAAAGCTGATGAAGGACTATCCGATCCATCTGCGCGCCTATGATCTGCTCGGCGAAGGCGAGGACGACCTGCGCACCCTGCCGTTCGCCGAACGCCGCGCCCGGCTGGAAGCCTTCATCAACAAGCTCGACGACCCGCGCATCGACCTGTCGCCGACCATTGCCTTCGACAGCTGGGAGGGGTTGACCGCGGCGCGCGCCGATCCGGCGAGCGCCGGCGCGGGCGATGACGCCGACGCGGTCGAAGGCGTCATGCTGAAGCGGCGCGACGCGCTCTATCTGCCGGGCCGCCCGAAGGGCCAATGGTGGAAGTGGAAGCGCGACCCGCACATCATCGACGCGGTGCTGATGTATGCGCAGCGCGGCCACGGCAAGCGCTCGTCCTATTATTCCGACTATACGTTCGGCGTGTGGACCGCGACCGACGGCGGCGACCAGCTCGTCCCGGTCGGCAAGGCCTATTTCGGCTTCACCGACGAGGAATTGCTGCAGATCGACCGCTTCGTCCGCCGCAACACGACCGAGAAATTCGGTCCCGTCCGGCACGTGGTGCACGAGCCCGACCAGGGGCTGGTGCTGGAGGTCGCCTTCGAAGGCCTGCAGCGCTCGCCGCGCCATAAATCCGGCGTCGCGATGCGCTTTCCACGCATCAACCGGCTGCGCTGGGACAAGCCGCCGCGCGAGGCCGACCGGCTGGAGACGCTGGAGAAAATGCTGAAGGACGAGCAAAATAAAGTTTTGGAAACATCTGGCGGCGGCTGACCACTTCCCCATGTTCGTTTCGCCGTAGTAAACTCGCGGCGCTTTTGTCCAGGAGACATCGATGCCGAACGACACCAGAGAATTGCCGGCAGCCCCTGACGGCCTTACCCGCTTTCTGGGCGGCTCGCCGATCGCGGTGGCGTTCCGGCTGATCCTGCTGTCGATCCTGGTCGGCGTCGTGCTCGCCGCGATCGGCTTCGACCCCTACAACATCCTGCGCAGCATCCAACTGTTGTTCCAGCGGCTGTGGGATCTCGGCTTCGATGCGGTCAACTGGGTGTGGCGCTACTTCCTGCTCGGCGCCGTGATCGTGATCCCGATCTGGCTCCTGTCGCGGGTGTTCGGCTCGCCGCGCAGCCGCTACTGAGACCCGAAGCGGTCACGACGGATGCAACTGCGATTTGTCGGCTGTGGCGACGCGTTCGGCTCCGGCGGCCGGCAAAACACCTGCTTTCATGTGACAGGCGACACCGTCAATTTCCTGATCGATTGCGGCGCGACCTCACTCCCGGCGCTGAAGCGGCTCGGCATCGCGTGCAACGACATCGATCTGATCCTGATCACGCATTTCCACGGCGACCATTTCGCCGGCCTGCCCTTTTTCCTGCTGGACGCGCAATTCTCGCGCCGCACTCGCCCGCTCGTCATCGCGGGACCGGAAGGGATCGAGACGCGCCTTGCGCAGGTGATGGAGGCGCTGTTCGAGCACTCCTCGAAAACGCAGCAGAAGTTCGAGCTCTCGGTCGTCGCACTGAAACCCGAGGAGACACGCAGCTTCGGCGCCGTGCGCGTCACGCCTTTTTCCGTTGTGCACGGCGTTTCCGGCGGACCGTTTCTCGGGCTTCGCGTCGAGGCGGAGGGGCGCGTGATCGCCTATAGTGCCGACACCGAATGGACGGAGTCGCTCGTGCCGCTCGGGCGCGACGCCGACCTCTTCATCGCCGAGGCCTACACTTACGACAAGACCGTCAAGAACCATCTCAGCCTCGCGACGCTGGAGGCGCATCTCGCCGAGATCCGGCCGAAACGGCTTGTTCTCACCCATATGAGTGACGACATGCTGGGCCGGCTGGATAAGATCAGTCACGCTGCCGCGCATGACGGCATGATCGTCGACCTCTAGTTCACGCGAGCGAAACGTGGCACGGATGATCAGGCAAGGATCATCGACATCAATCAGCACGCGCCAGGCCCGTGGAACTGACACCTTCCCAATTCCAGACCAAGGTCACGAGCGCGCGGGTCTTCGCCATCGCAGGCCCCGCGATGGTCGCCAACCTGACCACGCCGTTGATCGGCATCATCTCGACTACGGCGGTCGGCCGGCTCGGCGATGCGGCTCTGCTCGGCGGCGTGGCGATGGCCTCCGTGATCTTCGACTGCATGTTCTGGCTGTTCGGCTTCCTGCGGATGGGCACGCTCGCCTTCACGGCGCAGTCGGTCGGCGCCGGCGAGACGGCGGAATTGCCGGTCATCCTGGTGCGCGGCTTCATCGTCGCCGCCGTGGTCGGCGTGGCCCTGATCGCGCTGCAGGTGCCGCTGGCCGCGATCCTGCTTGGCGCCATGGGCGGCAGCGACGCCGTGACCGCCGCCGCCAAGACCTATTTCCTGGTGCGAATCTGGTCGACGCCGCTCGCGCTCGCCAACTACGTCGTGCTCGGCTGGCTGATCGGACAGGCCCGCGCCGCGCTGGCGCTGATGGTGCAGATCGCCATCAACATCATCAACATGGCGGCGACGATGCTGCTCGTGCTTGTGCTCGATGCCGGCATCGCGGGGGCGGCCGTCGCGGCCATCATCGCGGAAGCTGCAGGGCTTGCGCTCGGCGTCCTGATCGCGTGGCGGCTCGCGCGAGGACGCCTGATCATTCCGCGCGCGGTCCTGTTCGACCCCGACAAGCTGATGCGGATGCTGGCCGTCAACCGCGACATCATGATCCGCACCGCCGCGCTGATCACGGCGTTCCTGTTCTTCACCGCGCAGGGCGCGCGCGCCGGCGACACCATCCTTGCCGCCAATGCCGTGCTGAACAATCTGCTGCTCGTCAGCGCCTTCTTCCTCGACGGGCTCGCCAATGCCGCCGAGCAGCTCTGCGGCCAGGCCTATGGCGCGCGTAACAGAGGCGCCTTCATCGGCGCCACGCAACTGGTCCTGCTCTGGGGACTTGCTTTCGCGATCGTCGTCGCGGTCGTGTTCAGCCTGTTCGGCCCGCGCCTGATCGACGTCATGACGGCAAGCGAAGAGGTCCGGCGCACCGCGCGCGACTATCTGATCTTCGTGATCGTCTCGCCGCTGCTCAGCGTGTTCGCGTTCGGTTTCGACGGGATCTATATCGGCGCCACCTGGGCGCGCGACATGCGCAACCTGATGGTGGCCTCGCTGCTGATATTTTTCGGCGCCTGGTTCGCGCTGCGCTCGTTCGGCAATGCCGGGCTATGGGGCGCGTTCCTCGCACACTACGCCGCGCGCGGCGGCCTGCAGGGCCTGCGTTATCCGTCGCTGCTGAAGGCGTCGTTCGGGAAGAGTTAGTGGATGATTTTTGTTCACCTCGCCCCGCTTGCGGGGAGAGGTCAGATGCATCGTCAGATGCAATCCGGGTGAGGGGGTACAGGTCTATCGGCTGCGTCAATCGGCAGCGAGCTTGCGGAGACAGCCCCTCACCCCGACCCTCTCCCCGCAAAGAGCGGGGAGAGGGAGAGAACTGCCGTCGGCTGATCAGCGGTCGCGGTCAGTTGCTTCGGCACCATCAGCAGCGCCGGCAGGATCAGCGCATAAACGATCGTGATCGAGATGACGCAGACGGAAAAGTTGCCGTAGTGATCATAAAGATGCGTGCCGAGCAGATCGCCAAAACGAGAGACAACAAAATAGAGGCTGTTCGCAAGCATCAGTGTCGTACCCTGCAAGCCGCGCGGACAGGATCGAATGATGAGATCCGCATAAGCCCCGGTGGCGATGCCGCCCATCAGCCCGATCGGCGCCGCCGCAATCAGCGCGCCCGTCGTCGAATGAATGAAGAGCAGCGGGATCATTTGCGGCACGGCGATGATGGTTCCCCACAACAGCGTCGTCTTCAGCGCAAACCGTTTGCACAGCACGCCATAGACGATGAAGGTCGGAATGAAGGAGGCGGCGAAGATCGCGTTCCATGCGCCCCATTGCGCATCCGACGCATGAAGCTCGTTCTGCAGATGATATTGCAGCGGGGTGGTCGAGCCGGGCGCGAAATTCCACAACAGCCAGATCAGCAGCGCTGGATAGATCGGCCAGTGCCGCGCCAGGGTCTTCAGGCTCTCGATCGGCGGCCGGCCCGCCAGATGTTCGGCATCGGCGTCGTCAAACACCTCGCGCGGACGCCACAGCGAATAGAACGCAACCGTGCCCATGATGGCCGCGCCGACCAGGAACAGCAGACGAGCCGCCTGGTCCGCGCCCTGCTCCTCGAGCAGGCTGCTGAGCACGCCGCCTGCGAGCAGGGCGCCGACCGTCGGGATCGACAGGAAGATATTCCAGGCCGCGCTGATCTGGCCCGTCATCGCGTGCTGCTGGCCGACCACGGCCGTCAACGCATTCTGCGCGCTTTGAACGAAAAGAAAGCTGCTCGTCAGCACGAAGACCGCAATGAGCAACGTCATGTAACTGACGGCAACGAACGCGAACAGGACATAAAGTGCGGCACTGACGCTGCCGAACAGCAGCATCAGCCCGCGGTCACGCATGCCAAAGGGATTCCAGATGTCGCGGATGAAGCCAAACACGAAGGACAGATAGAGCGGCACGGCGGCAATGAGGCGAAAGCTCGCGACTTCATGCGCACTCAGTTGCAGCTTGTTCTTCAGCAGGAAGCTGACTGGGATGTCGATCAGGCCGCCCGAGGGCGCACCGAACGCAAGCAGAACGATCAGGACGCCGAGATAGAGGAAAATCCTGTGCCGCGCGGCGGATGATAGTTTCGTCGGCGCGATCGCGACCATCGTCTCGGTAGCTTCCGGAACGCTCGCCGTCACACCGGCCAATCCTCGGCCGTGATCGTCGCGGCATCGGCGCCGACGATTTCCGATAACTGTTCGCGTCCCGTACGCAGCAAGGTCGAGGCGAGATCGGACTTGATGTTGTCGACCAGGCTGAGACCCTTGTAGGTGAGCGACGAGTACAGTTGAATCAGGCTTGCGCCGGCCCGGATCTTGGTCAGCGCCGCGCCGCCGCTATCGATGCCGCCGACGCCGATCAGCGGGAACGCACCCTCGACACGGACATAGGTTTCCGCGACCATCCGCGTCGACAGACGAAACAGCGGCCGGCCGGACAGGCCGCCCTGCTCCTTGGCGCGCGCGGTCTCCCGCAAGGTCGAGGGGCGCGCCACGGTGGTGTTGGCGACGATCATGCCGTCGACCCGGCGCGAGCGCGCGACATGTACGACCTCGTCGAGCTCGGCCAGGCTCAGATCCGGTGCGATCTTGAGCAGCACGGGCGTGTCGCCGGCCTTTTCCCGTACCCGCTCGCGGGCGTCGATCACCTTGGCCAGGAGATCGTCGAGGATGTGACCCTGCTGCAGATTGCGCAGGCCCGGCGTATTGGGCGAGGACACGTTGACGGTGAAGTAGCTTGCAAGCGGCGCGAACGTCTCGATCAGACGGACGTAATCGGCGACGCGGTCCGGCGAGTCCTTGTTCGCGCCGACATTGACGCCGACGATACCGGCAAGATGCGCCCGCGAGGCGAGCCGCCGCAGCACGGCTTCCGCGCCGTCGTTGTTGAATCCCATGCGGTTGATCACGCCCTCGTCGCGATCGAGGCGAAACAGCCGTGGCCGGGGATTTCCGCTTTGCGGGCGCGGCGTCACCGAGCCGATCTCGACAAAGCCGAAGCCGAGCCGCAGCAGCGCGTCCGGCACCTCCGCGTTCTTGTCGAAACCGGCAGCCATGCCGATCGGGTTGGGAAAGTTCAGGCCGAAGGCGCGGACCGCGAGCTTCGCATCGTCCGCCCGTGGCTTGATCGGCGGCAGCAGGCGCAGGCCATGGACGGCCAGGCGATGCGCGTCCTCCGGATCGAGCCAGCGCAAGAGCGGCAGCGAGAATGTGTCGAAGGCACGGATCACGGCTTCAAATCCGGAATGTCGTGCGTACCGTCGGAGCGCGCCTGCATGTTGAGCACCGCCCGCACCGCGCCGAGGTCGAGTTCGCCATAGAGGTGTGGAAACAGTTCGTCGTTGCGCGAGTGCTCCCAGCGCAGCGCGTCGCCCAACGCGTCCGCATCGACCTCGATCAGGAACAGCCCCTTCTGGCCGAGAAAGTGTTTTCGCGCGGTTTCGCGGACTTGCGAGGCGGTCGAGAAATGAATGAATCCGTCGCGCGCGTCGTCGCTGCTGCCGCGATAGACGCCCTGCCGCTCAGCCTCGCGCCAGGCCGACGCCGGGCAAATTTTGTAGATCGTACGCACGAATCCTTTGATCGGGCAGCTCGATGTGAAACGGTTCTAACGACCGTATCGGCGAGGGCCGCCGAACTCAAGGCCGGGCAGCCCGCACCGGTGAGGATTGGGGTTAACGGAAATATCTGAGAAATCAATCCTCTAGCGGAGGTCCGGCGCGGCCTGCGGAGCAACCCCGCGCGCCACGCCGAATCGACGGCATCCCGGTCCGAGCCGGCCCTGAAATCGCCGCGGCCGAACGCGTGCCGGGCTCGAGCGGCCGTTTGACGTCACCACACGCCGTGGTGGTTAACGGTTCCCGCCTTCGCGCGAACGGCTCAGGTCGCGTAGTCCGGCTCCTTGCGGTCGAGCAGCCGCTTCAGCGCATCGAAATGGCGCTGCGACGGGCTTGGACTGTACATGCTGCCGCCGCTGAAGCTCTGCTTGGTCTTCTCGACCACCGGATCGGGCATCTTCTTCAGCGGCTGTCCGGTCCACATCGCGTAGATCTGCACCTGCGCCACGCGCTCGACGTAATAGAGCCGGTCATAGGCGGCCGCGATGGTCTCGCCCACCGTGGAGATGCCGTGATTGGCCATGAACAGGATCGTCTTGTTGCCGATCACCCGCGCCAGCCGCGCACCTTCCGCCGGATCGAAGGCGGGGCCGGTATACTCGTCGTCATAGGCGATCTGGCCGGACATCCCGACCTCGGTCTGGCCGATCTCCTTGATGCGGGGGTCCTCCAGACGGGTGAGCGCGCTCGCATAGGGCATGTGGGTGTGAAACACCGCCTTGGCCTGCGGCAGCGCCTTGTGGATCGGCGCGTGGATGCAAAAGCAGGAGCGCTCGACATCGCCCGCGCCGCTCTTCACCAGCCCGTCGTCGATGCCGACCTCCATGAAGCAGGACGCCGTCACCTCGGACCAATGCATGCCGAACGGGATCTGGTAGTAGCGATCGCTGTGGCCGGGAACCACGTAAGTGAGGTGGTTGAAGATACCCTCGCTGAAGCCGTGCATATAGGCGAGCCGGTGCGCGGCTGCGAGATCGACCCGCGCCTGCCACTCCTCGGCGCTGCATTCGGACAGCGTCTTCGGCGAAACCCTGAACTGCATGACCCTTCTCCCTGTAGCCCGTGGTCCGCGACACTGCCTCGGCCGAGGGGGCGGACGGTTGTTGATGGCTCATTGTAACCCAGCCGAGGCGCAAAGTTGGCTGAAATTGCAGCGGATCTCCCATCTTGATTTGCAATTTGATCGCCGCATTTGTGTGATGATGCGCTGCGATAGCGCAAGACAGGGAAGGCAAACTCCGCATGACGGGACATTCTGGACGGACCACGGTCGCCGTGATCGGCCTGGGCAGCATCGGCGGCGTCATCGCCGGACTGCTGGCGGCACTCGACCGCCACGACATCGTGGCCTGTGTCAGGCGACCGATCGAACGGCTGGTCGTCGAGCACCCTGAGGGCACGATCGACGTCCCCATGAGTGTGCTGACCAATCCGGGCGATGCGAAGCCGGTCGACTGGGTGTTGCTGTGCACGAAAACGCAAGACACGCAGGCGAGTGCGCCCTGGCTGAAACGGCTTTGCGGCCCAAACACGCGTGTCGCGACGTTGCAGAACGGCATCGGCCATGCGGAGCGACTTGCGCCGCTCGTCGGGACAGGCCACCGTCGTGCCGACGATCGTTTATTACAACAGCGAACGGATTGCGCCTGCCCGTGTCCGCTACCGGCGAGCCGGTGAATACGACTTCGCGGTCAGCGACGATGCGCCCGGGCGGGCTTTTGCAGCGCTTCTGGACGGGACGTCGATGCCGACCCTCTGCAGCGGCGACTTCAAGACACTCGCTTGGCGGAAGCTGCTGCTCAACGCGGCGGCTAACCCCATTTCCGCACTGACCTTGCAGCGCAATGCTGTGTTTCAGCGCGATGACATCAAGGCACTCTGCCTGGCGCTGCTTCAGGAGACGGCCGCGGTCGGACGCGCCGACGGCGCACAGCTCGCAGCCGACGAGCCGGAACAATCAATGGCGCGATTGCTCGCCATTCCGCCGGACTCCGGCTCTTCGATGTATTTTGATCGCCTTGCGGGGCGGCCGCTGGAGATCGAAGCGTTGACGGGCGCGGTGGTTGCGGTCGGCGAAAAGCATGGCATATCGACGCCGTTCAACCGCATGCTGCTGACGCTCGCGCGCGCGGCGAGCGACGGGCCGTCGTGCAATTACGATGAGGAGACGGGAAAATAATCTCTCCGTCGTCCCTGCGCACGCAGGGACCCATACCGCGGAATCGGAATTGTTTCGGCGAGATGGCAGACGTTCTTCGCAACAACGGACTGCCTGTGGTTATGGGTCCCTGCGTGCGCAGGACGACATCCATCGCGAGTTCGACGAACTCGACAATTACGCCGATCCGTGCCAGCGCGCCGTCGATCATGTTGACCGCATTCGCGATGCCATACACCGCGACGAAGGAGCCGAAGCGCGGGCCTTTCTCCTGGCCGAGCAGCACCTGGTAGAGCATGTTGAACCAGTCGAGCGAGACGCCCGGACGGCCGTCCTTGCCCTTCTTCTGCGCGTCGAGGAACGGCTCGCGGCGGCCGATCTCGTAGACCACGTTCTGGATGTCCTCGGCTGACGCCTCCTGCGGCAGGTTCGACAGCGCATCGCGCAGATCCTGCAGCGCGGCGCGCTCGCTCTCGGTCGGCTCGCGGAAGGTCTTAAATGGCGCCACGAAGTCGCGATAATAGTTGATGGCGTAGCCGACCATCGCATCGAGCTTCGGATGCGTCGCGGGCGTCACGCCCGGCCGGTAACGGCCGATGAAGCCCCATAGCGTCTCGGCATTCTCCGCATTCGACGACGACACCAGCGTCAAGAGAAGATTGAAGGTGACGGGCATGTCCGCCTTCGGCGGCTGGCCGGAATGGATGTGCCAGACCGGATTGCCGAGGCGCTGCTTCGTGTCCTGGCGCGAAAACCCCTCGAGGAACTGCTGATAGTCGTCGACCGCGCGCGGGATCACGTCGAAATGCAGCCGCTTCGCCGCTTTCGGCTCGCGATACATGAACAGCGACAGCGATTCCGGGGAGGCGTAGCGCAGCCATTCGTCGATGGTGAGCCCGTTGCCCTTCGACTTCGAGATCTTCTGGCCCTTGTCGTCGAGGAACAGTTCGTAGTTGAAGCCCTCCGGCGGCGTGCCGCCGAGCGCCGCGCAAATCTTGCCGGAGAGCTTCACGGAGTCGATCAGGTCCTTGCCGGCCATTTCATAGTCGACGCCGAGCGCGTACCAGCGCATCGCCCAGTCGGGCTTCCATTGCAGCTTGCAATGGCCGCCGGTGACCGGCAGCGTCACGCGCTCCCCGGTCTCGGGATCGTCGTAGGAGATCGTGCCGGTGTCGGCGTTATGCGCGACGATCGGCACGTAGAGCACGAGGCCGGTGCGCGGACAGATGGGCAGGAACGGCGAATAGCTCGCCGCGCGCTCCTCGCGCAATGACGGCAGCATGATCGCCATGCACCTTGTCGAGCCGTTCCAGCATGCGCAGCAGCGCGGCGTCGAAGCGGCCGGAGGTGTAATAGTCGGTCGACGAGGCGAACTCGTAGTCGAAGCCGAAGGTGTCGAGGAACGCGCGCAGCCGCGCATTGTTGTGCGCGCCGAAGCTGTCATGGGTACCGAACGGATCGGGCACGCGCGTCAACGGCTTGCCGAGATTGGCCTCCAGCAAGTCCTTGTTCGGGACGTTGTCGGGCACCTTGCGCAGGCCGTCCATGTCGTCGGAGAACGCGAGCAGCCTTGTCTTGATCTTGTCGTCGGTCAACACACGGAAGGCGTGGCGCACCATCGTGGTGCGCGCGACCTCGCCGAACGTGCCGATATGCGGTAGTCCCGACGGACCGTAACCGGTCTCGAACAGCACCTCGTCCTTCGGTTTCTTCTTCAGCCGCGCGACAATCGCCTTCGCCTGCTCGAACGGCCAGGCATTGGATTGTTCGGCGAGCGAACGCAGGTCGCCCGGGCTTGCGGCAAGATCGATCGTGGACATTTGAGGAAAAGTTTCTCCAAAGGCACAAAGATGATGAGGCGACTATAAGCCGTAGGGTGGGCAAAGCGAAGCGTGCCCACCTATACAGCCCGGGTGGCGATGGTGGGCACGCTTCGCTTTGCCCACCCTACCCTCCTGCCGTCATTCCGGGGCGTGAGCAAAGCGAGCGAACCCGGAATTTCGAGATTCCGGGCTCGATGCTGACGCATCGCCCCGGAATGACGTCGTGGAGCTTAGAACGGGCTGACCGAGAAATAGCGCAGCCACAGGTCGGTATAGCGGCCTTTTTCCCAGACCCGGAACATGGCCCAGTTCAGCGCCTGGCGCAGGAGATCGTTGCCCTTGCGCACCGCGATCCCGATGCCTTCGCCGAAATAGCGGCTCTCGACGAAGGGCCCGCCCGAGAACGCGCAGCAATCGCCCGAGTCGGTGCCATTGACCCAGAACGCCAGTGAAATGCCGTCGCCGAATATGTAATCGACCTCGCCGCGCCGGAGCGCCGTGCGCAGCGCGTCATCGTTCGGATAGGAATGCAGTTCGGCGTCGGTGAACATTGCCTTCAAATAGGCCTCATGCGCGGAGCCCGTGACGGCGCCGAGCTTCTTGCCCTCGACATATTCGGGCCGGATCTCCGGTAGCACCGCGTCCTTGCGCGACACGAAACGCGCCGGCGCCCGGTAATAGGGGTCAGTGAAATCCATGCGGGCACGCATCTGCGGCGTCACCGCGATGGAGGCGATGATGGCGTCGCCCCTGTTGCTGGTCAGCGCGTCGAGCAGGGTCTCGAAGCGCCTCATCTGGATCGTGCAGGTGATCTTGATCTCGTCGCAGAGCGACCGCGCCAGATCGACATTGAAGCCGGCGGGGTTGCCGTCGGCTCCGGTGAAGTTGAAGGGCGGATAATCGGTCTCGGTCAGGAAGCGGATGACCGTGATGCGCGACAGGTCCGGCCGTTCCGGCCGCCGCCTCGGGTCCCAGAAACCGGGCACGGCTTGTGGCGCGGCCTCGAGCGGGGCCTTCGGCACGGCCTGGGCCTGTGCCGCGCCTGAGACAAGGATCGCAAACGACGCGCCGACCATCGCACCGGCCAGCAGACGGCTGGCGGCCTCGATCAATCCGGAATGG
Source organism: uncultured Alphaproteobacteria bacterium (assembly GCA_963786015.1). GTDB lineage: Bacteria > Pseudomonadota > Alphaproteobacteria > Rhizobiales > Xanthobacteraceae > Bradyrhizobium. Next base: position 119,027 of record CAWAXO010000006.1, read on the forward strand.
TGCGGTGGGGCTGTCTGCACGGGGGCTGCTGCCGGCGGTTTTGGGGCGGACGTGCCTTATAGGCCGATCGGCCTGATATTTCGAGCGCCGATTGCCCCGGAAAGGCGCCAAATCGCCCCGAAGCGTTCTCAGGCGAAGTGGGGACCGGTTCGCGTCAAGAAAACGCATCAAAACGTGAATTGGAGCCCGGGTTCTGATTTGATCAGAACGCAAGCTCTAGAGATAACGCTTCAGGTCGGCTGCCGCCTCTTCCGGCTTCCGGTTCAAGTTGAAGGGCGCGACGAATTTACCGTCCCGATCCATCAGATAGGTCAGCGCGGTGTGATCCATGGTGTAATCGCCGTCCTTCAGGGGGACCTTCTTGGCGTAGACCCGGTAGGCGGACAGCGCTTTCGCCACCGATTCGGGATCGCCGGTCAGACCTTTCAGGTGTGGATCGAAGCTCGACAGATAGTCCCTCATCGCCTGCGTGTTGTCGCGCTCCGGATCAACCGAGACGAAATAGGCGTTCACCTTGTCGGCATCCTGACCCATTGCCCGCAGCACTTCCGAAATCTCGAACAGCGAGGTCGGGCAGACATCGGGACAATGAGTGAAACCGAAGAAGATCAGCGTCGGGCGGCCCTGCAGGCTCTTTTCGGTGACGGTCGTCCCGCTCTGGTCGGTGAGCTGGAACGGCCCGCCGATGGCAGCCGGTGCGGGCACGCCGCGGACGCCGCCCAGGCCCCAGAGCATGACGAGGAGGCCGATTATCAGGCTCGCGGCAAAGGATGCGACGATCACCAGCGGGCGGGCAGCGGTCCGATCCATGGCTGACATTCCCTGAAATCTCCCCTCGCGCGCCCGTTCAGAAACAAGACGAAATTCCGGCCGCGATCGTCTCGAAGAAGATGGCGGTGCCGTATTGGAACCAGAGCGCGAGCGCCCCGACCACCAGGGCGGTGCCAACGCCCGCCGCGCCCCAGCTCATTACCAACCGAATCCCGCTCGAAGACGGCGGGACGGCGACAATTTCCTGCTCCCTGGGAAGCGACCGGGCCATGACCCCCAAATAAGCCGAACCACCCGGCGCGGCAAGCGGGGGGTGGTTCGCCTTGATCAAACTTTAGGAAAGAAGCCGCCGGCCGTCAGTGGGAAGCGGCGGCGGAGGAGGACGCTGCCTCGGGTGAAACCACCGTGGGCGAAACCGTCGGGCGCGAGACAACGGAACGCGAAGCCGGGACCGGCGGCTTGTTTGTGGACGCCTGGGCGTCGAGATAGCAAGGCCGATACATGCTCTGCAGCTCCCGGCCGCGCAGGAAGATCATGTGCGGGGTGAGGCCGCCGCGCGCGGCGATCCAGCGCCGGATCGCCGAGGGATACATAGAATAGAGCATCTGGGTCGCTTCGGGATTGGTGACCGCCCGGCCGTTGGCGCCGAAATCCCACGCCGCGTGGAAGCCCAGATTGGCGTGCGATGTGACGCAGATCCGATCGCGGGGGACGGCGCCGAGAACGATGGTGCAGGCCGAGGCGCACAGCCCGTCGATGATGACGGCTTCGCCGGAGGTGCGCAGCCCCTGGTATCTGTCGACGTAGGTTCCAATGCGGCCGCCGCGATCGTCCGCGATCCGGACCACCGCATGGCTAGCCCCCATGCCCGCCAGCAGAAGAAGAGCCGCGAGCAACCCCGTCACGAGTTTCATATTGAGCCCCAGTAGAAAGCTTCTTTGTGTGATGCAGGGCCAGCGTGTTGCCAGATCATGATTTTGTCTAGGCAAACGGGCTGCTCGAAAACAAATTCAGACGGAGTGTTGCCGGCCCGCTGCACCGCGGCCATCCGGCAACGCCGCCCGCCGCGCAACTTTAACGGTTTCTTACGATTAGTCATCGAGCGTGATCGCAAATGAGGCCCCGGGAGATTCCGGGGGCCTCCCCCGTGTCGCGTTGCTGCGCGCATCCTCAAGCGATTCGCCAACGCGTACGCCGTCCGGCTCATTACCGTCAAAAAGTGGAACCAATGGTCCGGCCGGACCAGACGCAAACAGATGACCATGCCCGGTAACAATATTAGACTGACGTGCCCCCGGCTTGCCGCCCTGGTGTTGATCCTGTGCTCGGCGAGCCAGGCACGGCCGGAGAGCATCACCATCGATGGCGTGAAGCGCACATTCACCGCTCAGCTCCCCGCGACCCGACCGGCCCCGCTCGTGATCGTCTTGCACGGCAAGATGCAGACCGGCGCCGACATGATGACGCGGACGTCGTGGCCCCAGCTTGCCAAGCGCGAACGCTTCGGCGTGGTGTTTCCCGATGGACGCAATCGCGCCTGGGCCGACCTTCGCTTCGATGCGAAACGCGCGCCGGGCGGACCGCCCGAGGGCACCAACGACGTCGCCTTCATCGCGCGCATCGTCGAGAAATATGTCGCCGACGGCGCGGCCGATCCGAAGCACATCTATGTCACCGGCGTCTCCAACGGCGCGGCCATGACCATGACGCTGGTGTGCGCGCGCGCCGATCTGTTCGCGGCCGCCGCCAGCGTCGTCATGAACCTGACCGATGATCTGGGCGCCGCCTGTCATCCGGCGCGCGCGGTGCCGATGCTGATGATGAACGGCACCGCCGATCCCGTGATCCCCTATCAGGGCGGGCGCGCCAAGCACCGCATCGTGACCCGCGACGTCTGGTCGACCGCGAAGACGATCGCATTCTGGCGGCGGATCAATGGTTGCGAGCCCGGCGATGCCGACAGCATCGACCTTGACGACCGCGACCGGCACGATCGCTCCACCGTGACGCGGATCGACTCCCGCTGCCCCACGGGACGCAACGTCGTGCTCTACCGCATCAACAATGGCGGCCACCGCATGCCCGGCGCCTTTCCCGACGCGCGCTTCACGCGCGTGGTTAACCTGCTGCTCGGCCCGCAGAACCACGACATCGACGGTGCGGAGACGATCTGGGATTTCCTGAGAGGCTTTCCGTGAGAGGTGTGCGGTTTGCTGCCGTCACCGGCAGAAAATGACACCGAAGGCCGGCGAGCTGTTACGTGCATCATCGCAGGCGAGATCAGGCGTCACGGTGTGTGCGATGTGCCTATCGATAAAATCGCCGCACTTGCGCCGGTTCCTGGAAGCCACACACTCTTTCGATCCCCGCTTGCAGAATAATCGTCTTTTCAAATTGCCACCGCAATTTGCGCGCTAGCCTCGCAACGAGGTGAGCGTCGTTGCGTTGGTTCATTGCAAACCGGGGTGGAGTTTCATGAGCCGTTTCGCGACAAGGCACGCGATCATTATCGGCGGCGGCGCGAGCGGCGTATTGCTCGCCTACCAGCTTCTGCAAAATCCGAGACCCGGATTTCGCGTCACGCTGATCGAGCGGCGGACCGAAATCGGCCGAGGTCCCGCCTATCACACCAGCAATCCCGAACATGTGCTGAATGTCCGTGCCGCCAATATGAGCGCACTGCCGGAGGATCCCGAGCATTTCTGGCGCTGGCTTTCGAATCGCGCCGAAGGACCGTTGTGTCCTGATCCCTATTGTTTCGTGCCGCGGCGAACCTATGGCGATTATCTCGCGAGCCTGACCGAGCCTTTACGTCGAGCGAAAGCGGGCCGCCGCGCCTCACCATCGTGCATGGCCAATGCGTCGACTTCAACGAAGGCGCAGCCGGTGTCACCGTGACGCTCGCGGACGGCTCTCACCATGTCGGCGATGTCGCTGTCCTCGCCACCGGAAATGAAAGCCCGGTCTGCGAAGCTGCCCTGCGACGCAGACCCCTGGACGCCACCGTCGGACGCCGTCGACAAGGACGCAACCGTGCTGATCCTGGGCACGGGACTCACGATGATCGATTACGTCTTGTCATTGCTGCGCGACGGACACCAGGGCCGATCGTCGCGATGTCGCGACGCGGCCTGCTTGCGAAAGCCCATCGCCGCACCGATGCACTTCGGATCGACGAGAATGATCTCCCCTTCGGCGCCAGCGCCAGCAGGCTCCTGCGATGGCTCCGCAGCCGCATCGACGCGCACATGACGGACGGTGGCGACTGGCGCAGCGTGATCGATGCCATCAGACCTTATACGCAACGGCTATGGCAGCAGCTTCCGCTCTCATCCAGGCGTCGCTTCCTCGAACACGCGCGGGCCTGGTGGGACGTGCACCGCCATCGCATGGCACCGGAAGTGGAGATGCGGCTCTCGCAAGCGCTCGCGGCCGGACGTCTTGCATCTGGTCGCAGCGAAAGTCACCGCCATCGAACCGAATGCAGGCGGCGCTCTCGTTCGCTATCGCCGGCGTGGCCAAGGTGAGATGCGCCAGCCTGCAGGTCGGCATGATCGTCGATTGCACCGGCATCGTGAAGGACCCACGCGCCACCGGCAATCCGGTGATCCGCCGCCTGTTAGAAGGCGGCCTGGCGCGCGCGGACGCCTTGCACATCGGCATCGACATCGCGGAGGACTGCGCCGTGATAAACCGGAGCGGCATTCCGTCGCGGCGTCTGTTCGCCGTGGGCCCGCTTACGCGTGCTGCCTTTTGGGAGATCGTCGCGATTCCCGATATCCGCAACCAGTGCGCCGAGTCTGGCCGCGCATCTTGCCGCCATCTGCGATCCAGCCCTCGCGCCATCGCATTCGCCTTCGTTGAGCGACGAAGCGTCGCCAACGGCGGGGCCAATTCCGGCGACGGCGCTGCAGGATTAGCTGTTAAATCCGGTGGGGATAAACGCCGGCAGCTTCTCCTCGATGAATTGCTTGACCTGTGGCGACTTGAAGACTTCGATGAAGGCCTTCAGGCGGGAATCATCCTTCTTCTCCGGCTTGGAGGTAAAACGCAGGACAAGGCCATCATCGATGGTACGGTCGATGATGAGTGCGGTCTTGGGATCGCCGCCGGCCGCAAGCAGATAGGTGATGTTGACCAGCGCAAGCGTGACGTCATCCAGCGAGCGGTAGGTCTGCGCCGGATCAAGCTCAATGATCTTCAGGTTCTTGGGATTGTCCGTGATGTCGAGCTTGCTGACAGAGAAGCCCTTGCCCGGCGTCAGCTTGATCAGCCCGGCCCGTTCGAGCAGGATCAGTCCGCGCGCGCCGTTCAGGGGCTCGTTCGGTATTGCCACGCTGTCACCGGACTTGACCTCGTCGAGGCTCTTGATCTTCCGTGAGAACAGTCCCACCGGCGCGATCACGCCGACATTGTCGACCTGGACGAGATTGAGGTTCCGCTGCTTGTTCTGGAGCGCGAGATAGGTCCCGTGCTGGAACAGATTCGCATCGACGTCGCCGCTGAAGACCGCTTCATTGAGTGCCACCCAATCAGTCAGTTCGACCACCTTGACGTCCTGCCCCTTCGCCTTGGCGAGGTTGGCGGCAAATTGTACCAACTGTCCGACCGGTCCCGCACTCGTCGCGACCTTCAAGGGTTCGTCGGCGGAGGCGCCAGCTGCAAGCGCCAGCATCAGGCCGACGGCCTGCACCATAGAGGCGACAATCTTCAACATTCCGAAATTTCTCCCAAAGAGTCCATTACATCGCTGCGTTGAATTTGGATCTGCTGTGAAACATGAAACCAGCACGTGAGAATGATGCTTGGCGTTTCAAGAGCTGTCGAGACGTGCGTCAAAATAGCGATGCACGTGCTGCAACGATGAATATTGATGCCTTTTTCTTTTTGATCGCGGCGTTGCCGGGGTTAATTCATCTCATCCCGATCGCAGCATGCATTGCCATCAAACGTGAATCCTTGGCTTACTTCGACCGCCGCGATCGCAACGCGAAGTGAAATGTTGCTGCGTTGGGATTGGAGCGCAGCAGGATTTGCGCGCATCTGTCGAGAATACAAAACAACGTCGTCCGCACTCGATGATAAAAATGCGGATCACGCGATACCGCGGCCCCGACTTCCGCGTTTCAACGAATTCGGAACCTATCCAATGAGCAGACCGCGCGAGCTTCGCTTCAATGCCTTCAACATGACAGCCCCGAGCCACAACTGGGCGGGTCTGTGGTCCCATCCGCGCGACGCATCGATCCACTACAACACTTTGGATTATTGGATCGACTACGCCAGGACCGCGGAACGCGGGCTGCTCGACGGCATCTTTCTGGCCGACGTCTTCGGCGTCTATGATGTCTATGGCGCGAGTCCGGACACGGCGATTGCCCAAGCGGTCCAGCTTCCCAACGCCGAACCGACGCTGCTCGTATCGGCGATGGCGCTCGTCACCAAGCATCTTGGTTTCGGCATCACATCAAACCTGACGTTCGAACATCCCTATCAGCTTGCACGACGCTTTTCGACGCTCGATCACCTCACCCAGGGGCGGATCGGCTGGAACATCGTGACCGGCTATCTCGACAGCGGTGCGCGCGGCATGGGCTATGCCGGCGGGCGTGCCCACGACGACCGCTATGATGCAGCCGAAGATTTTCTCGTCGCCGCCTACAAATTGTGGGAAGGCAGCTGGGAGCAGGATGCGGTTCGCCGCGATCGAAATGCGCGCATCTTCACCGACCCCGCAAAGATACACCCGGTCCAGCATCAAGGTCCTTACTACCGCGTCAACGGCATTCACCTTGCCGAGCCGTCGCAACAGCGCACACCCCTGCTGTATCAGGCGGGGACCTCCGGGCGCGGCCGCGCCTTCGCAGCCCGCCATGCGGAAGCGATTTTTCTCAACGGCCAGACCAAGCCGATTCTGGCCCGCGCGGTGCGCGAGATTCGGGCGCGGCGAAGGAGTTTGGCCGCGATCCCTACGACATCCGCTTGTTCGCAGGCGCGACAGTGATCGTTGCGCCAACGCGCGCCGAAGCCAACGACATTCTCGAAGATTACGCCCGTCATGTTGATGTCGCCGGCCAACTGGCGCTGCTCTCGGGCTGGACCGGCATCGATTTCTCCACCTACCGTCCGGATCAGCCTATCGAATATGTCCAAAGCAACGCGATCCAGTCGATGGTCGAGAATTTTACGCTGCGCAGCGACCGGCCAGTGAAGATCGGCGATCTCGCAAGCCTCAGCCGCGCGGGCGCGCGCTCGCCGTTCGTCGTGGGATCGCCCCAGGACGTGGCCGACGAACTGATCGCCTGGGCCGACGAAACCGATGTCGATGGATTCAACCTGTTCCGGCTGGTGGTGCCGGAATCGCTGGACGCTTTTGTCGATCTCGTGGTGCCGGAGCTGCAATCGCGCGGCGTCTACAAGACCGCCTACCGCGAAGGTACCCTGCGCGAAAAACTGTTTCCCGGCCGAGGCCCGCTGCTGCACGCCACGCATCCGGGCGCGAACTATCGTAGTCCGGCTTCGCTCGTAGCATCTGGTATCCGCACCGACGCAGCTGAATAGCCGCTGCGGTTTGATCTTCCACGACCGCAACCTCGCACGCGAAGAGTTGATGAAGATGCGACAATCAGCAGAGCTTCCTTCAAGCCGGAGCTTCCGTCGAAATTTCACCTCTCATCCGAGCGAAATACAAAATTGACCCGCAAGGGCACGGCGAAATACTGTTTTACTTGGCAGGCTGGGCCTGTGCCAACTGTTTCGATTCCAACCAAGTTGAACATGAGCCGCGCATCTACCCAGCCTGCCACTCTCCGCGGCAGTGCCGTTTCAGCCAGCGAAACGCACTGGCTATCGGCCGCCGAAACGATCGCAACACGTCTGCGCGAAACGGCGGTGGCGCGAGAGCGCGCGGCATCTCCGCCGCATCTCGAAATTTCCTGGTTGCGCGACGCTGATCTTCTGACGCTGCTCAACCCGGTGCAAGTCGGCGGTGGCGGCGCGACGTTCTCTGATGCGTTTCGTGTGGTGAGGACGCTGGCGCGTGCGGACACTTCGATCGCGCAGGTGTTGAGCTATCATTATCTACTGTCGCATAGCGCATTCTGCCGCGCGACCGAAGAGCAGCGGTCACGCCTCATAGGCCAATCGGTCGAGCAGAAATGGTTCTGGGGCGGCGCCTCCAATCCGCGCGATGCGCTCACCACGCTCACTGCCGAGGGCAATGGATTCCTCCTCAATGGCCGCAAGACCTTCGCTTCGAATGCGTCGCTGGCCGATCGCATCACCTTGCGGGCATCTCTTGGCGATGCGATCGTGCTCATCGCATTGCCGGGCAATAGTGATGGAATCGTGCACGGCAATGATTGGGACGCCTTCGGCCAACGCCTGACGGAAAGCGGCAGTATCGAATTCCGCAATGTCAGGGTCGAAAGCGAGCATGTTCTCGGGCCGTTTCCGCCGCAGCCGAATGCGCCGTTGCCTGCACTGACGAGCCTGGTCGTGCCGATCCACCAATTGCTGTTCGTGAACTTCTACCTTGGGACGGCCGAAGGCGCGCTCGCAGAAGCGAACCGGTATATTCATGCGCAGGCCAAGCCCTGGCAGACATCCGGTGTCGCGCAAGCGAGCGAGGATCACTATGTCCTCGAGCTCTATGGCTCCCTGTATTCCGACCTTCGCGCCAGCGTCGCCCTTGCCGAAGCGGCCGCCGTCGAGATCGAGGCCGCGATCGAGCGCGGCGTGGCGCTTGATCCAGAGCAGCGAACTGCGGCGGCAGCCGCGGTCTACGCGGCCAAGGTGAACAGCACCAAGGTGGCGCTGGAGGTGACTTCTAGGATTTTCGATCTCATGGGCGCACGGGCGACATCGGCCCGTTATGGCTTCGATCGCTTCTGGCGGAACATCCGCACGCATACCCTGCACGATCCCGTCGCTTATAAGGCACGCGAAGTCGGGAACTTCGCGCTCAACGGACGCATCACGCCGGATCCGCTCTACACGTGAGCACGACGGAGTTGCGGTTCGCAAGCACGGGCGCCTCCGACAATCAAAACCTTCCACGACGTTGCGCTGAACGAGAAACTTGAACCCTGATCGGCTGATTTTACGAAATTGCCAGACAGCGCCCGTTGACCGCAAATGCAGTGTCTCGGCTGCGTTGGTGAATTTCCGCGGCCACCTTCAACGGCGTTAAAGGTCAGCGCATGATGTTCAGGCTGCTTGCTGCATTTGTTGTTCTGTGCGTCGCAATCGGCGGCGAGGCGCGCGCGGAGGGACGGCTGCGGATCGTGGAACAATTCGGCACCGTCTATCTGCCGCTGCACGTGTTGCGAGATCAGAAGCTGATCGAAAAGCACGGAAAAGAGGCCGGGATCGATATCAAGGTCGAATGGACCAAGCTAAGTGGCGGCGCGGTTATCAACGATGCGCTGTTATCCGGAGCCGTCGATGTCGGCGCCGCCGGCGCAGGCCCGGTGATCGTGCTTTGGGATCGCACCAAGGGCTCTGCCGATGTGAAGATCATCGCGGCGCTGGGCGAGCAACCGAACTACCTGATCACCAACAATCCGAATATCAAGACTTCTGAAGGACTTCACCAAGTCCGACAAGATCGCCGTGCCGGCCGTCGTGGTCTCGCAGCAGTCCCGGCTCCTGCAGATCGCGGCAGAGAAGGAACTCGGTGAGAGCAAGTACAATTCGCTCGACGAGCTGACCGTCAACCTGCCCCATCCCGACGCGACGGCGGCGATCCTCTCCGGCTCGTCGGCTATTTCCGCGCACTTCTCCAACCCGCCATATCAGGAACAGGAGCTCAGGGATCCGAAGGTCCACAAGATCCTGAGCTCCTATGACATCATGGGCGGGCGCATCACCCCGACGCTGCTCTATGCGACGTCGAAATTCCGCAATGAAAATCCGAAGACCTTCAAGGCGCTGTTCGACGCGCTCGCCGAAGCGTCGCAGTGGATCGAAGCCCACAAGGCCGAGGCGGCGGAAACCTATATCCGCGTCGAACAGTCCAAGCTCGAATCCGCCTTCGTGAAATCGGTCATCGACAACGAGGACGTCGACTTCACCATCGTTCCGCAGGGTACTTACAAATATGCGGCCTTCCTCGCCAAGATCGGCGCGATCAAGAACAAGCCCGCGAGTTGGAAGGACTATACGTTCGAAGAACTGCACGACAAGCCGGGAAGCTGAACAGGATGAAACCCGCTTCGGCAAGCCCCTGCGCCGCAGTCGTTGAGGCCGCGCATCTGACGCTCGACTACGTCTCGGAAAACGGGCGCGTTCGCGCGGTCGAAAATGTCAGCTTCACCGTGGCGAAAGGCGACCGCCTGGTCCTGCTGGGACCTTCCGGCTGCGGCAAGTCGTCGATCCTGAAAGCGATCGCGGGCTTTATCAGGCCAAGCGAGGGAAGCATCCTGCTCGACGGACGCCCGATCACCAAGCCGGGTGCGGACCGGGTCGTGGTGTTCCAGGAGTTCGACCAGTTGCTTCCCTGGAAGACCGTGCGCGAGAATGTCGCCTTTCCATTGAAGGTGGCGCGGGGCAAATCACGCGCGCAGGCGCGCGAGATCGCGGAGGACGCGCTGGCGAAGGTCGGTCTCACTCGCGCACTCGACGCCTATCCGCACACGCTGTCAGGTGGCATGAAGCAGCGCGCCGCGATTGCCCGCGCGCTCGCCGCCGCGCCCGAGGTGCTGCTGATGGATGAACCCTTCGCCGCGCTCGACGCGCTGACGCGCATGACTCTCCAGAACGACCTGCTCGATCTGGCGGACGAACTGAAATTCACGCTGATTTTCGTAACTCACGCCATCGAAGAAGCCGTGCTGGTCGGCACCAGGCTGCATCTTCTCAGCGCGCACCCGGGCAGAACGCTCGCGACCTTCGATACGGCGGGGCTTGGACGCGATAAGCTCGGAACGCCGGAATTCCGCGAAATCGTGCAGGGCATCAATGCCGCGCTGTTCGCTCGCCCCGCCGGAGTTGCTGCATGACGGATCAAACCGCCGACTTGCCGGCTGCAGCAGGAAACGAACGGCTTTCACAGCGCAGCCGCCAGGCCTTGGTTAATTCCGCAGGTTTCCGGCGCGGCGTCGTTCTTGTCGTACTCGCGTTGCTCTGGCAGATCGCGGCAGATTTCACCGCCAATCCGCTGCTGCTGCCGAGCTTCACTCAGACTGCCGCCGCCTTATGGGATGCCCTGCTCCACGAAAATCTCGCGACGGCAATTGCCGCCTCGCTTGGCGTTCTCCTCAAGGGCTACTTGATCGCCCTGGCGCTTGCGATCGTCCTGGTCTCGCTGGCGATTGCGAACGTGTTCATTCGCGAAGCGCTGTTGACGCTGACCGCGATGTTCAATCCGCTTCCCGCCATTGCCCTGCTGCCGCTGGCGATGCTCTGGTTCGGCCTCGGCGAGACAAGCCTGATCTTCGTGCTGGTGCACTCGGTGCTGTGGCCGTTTGCGCTGGCGACATTTACGGGCTTCCAGTCGGTCCCGGAGACGCACCGCCTTGTCGGCCGCAATTACGGCCTCACGGGTCCGCGATATGTCGCCTATATCCTGATCCCCTCCGCCCTGCCCTCGATCATCTCGGGCCTCAAGATCGGTTGGGCGTTCGCGTGGCGCACGCTGATCGCCGCCGAGCTGGTGTTCGGCGTCAGCTCGAGCCAAGGCGGGCTCGGTTGGTTCATCTTCCGCAACCGGAACGAATTATTCACGGACAAGGTGTTCGCCGGACTAGTAAGCGTCATCCTGATCGGGCTCGTGGTCGAGTTCGGCGTGTTCCGCGCGCTGGAGAAAGTGACCGTGCGGCGCTGGGGAATGCAAAGCTAGCCCAACACCGCACATCCAAGAAATGCCATCCTCGAATCGGTAGCCAGCGGAGAATTTTCCAGTTGAACTCCAGCATTATCTGGAATTGCAAGCGCCCGCGATCGACTGCAAATGATGGCCGCGCGGCCAATGAAAGGGAAACCCAATGCCATCTGTTACCGACGCGCTGCGCGGCCTTGCCGCCGGCATGATTGGCTTGTTGGCCACGTCCCTGGTCGCACTGCCCGCCAATTCGGAAGAAATCCGGATCGGTTATCAAAAGTCCTCGACGCTGACGGCCATCCTGAAAACCAATGGCGAGCTCGAGAAGGCGCTGGCGCCGCTCGGCATCACTGTAACCTGGCGCGAGTTCACCAGCGGATTGCCGCTCCTGGAGGCCATCAATATCGGCAGCGTGGATTTCGGCGCCGACGTCGCCGACACCGTGCCGATCTTCGCCCAAGCCGCTGGCGCCAAGCTCGCTTATGTCGCCGAGGAAGCGGCGTCGCCCTCGGCACAAGCGATCCTGCTGCCGCGCTCTTCCTCCATCAAGACGCTCGCCGATCTCAAGGGCAAGAAGGTTGCGGTCACCAAAGGCGCCGGCAGTCATTATCTGCTGCTCGTTGCACTCGCCAAGGCGGGCCTCGGCTTCAAGGACATCAGCCCCGCTTACCTGACGCCAGCCGACGGACGCACCGCGTTCATCGGCAACAGCGTCGATGCCTGGGTCGCCTGGGATCCCTTCCTTTCCAGCACACTGAAGCAATCCGAGGCCGTGGTTCTCGCCGACGGCAGCAACGGCCTTGCCAGCTACAAGCGCTATTACCTCGCCTCCGCCGCCTACGCTGATGCTCACGGTGAAGCCTTGAACGTGATCTTCAACAAGCTGGCCGAGACCGGCAAATGGGTGAAGGCGCACCCAGCGGAGGCGGCTGCCGCATTGACCGGCTTGTGGGGCATCGATGCGGCCACGGTGGAGGAGGCCAACAGCCACCGCTCCTATCTGGTCGGGCCGGTGACGGCGTCCGGCCTGTCGGAACAGCAGCGCATTGCGGATGCGTTTTTCGCCGAGCATCTGATCCCGGCCAAGCTCGACACCACCACGCTGAAGATCTGGACGCCCAAAGGGCTCTGAGAGCGTCCAGCGGCTACCACACGGGCACGAGGAAGCGGCCGTATTTCTTGTGGATGTAGTCCTTCACGTCCTGCGACCGGTAGATCGACACAAAGCGCAGGAGGCGTGGATCGTCCTTCTTGTCGGTCCGCGCCACGAATTGCAGCGCATAGCGCGGATCGCCAAAGCCGTCGGCGATCAGCAGGCTTTCCGGGTCGCCGCCCGAAGCGATCAGATAGTTGATACTGACCTGCGCGAGTTCGACGTCGTCGAGCACCCGCGGCAATTGCGGCGCTTCGATCTCCAGGAATTTCAGGTTCTTGGGATTTTCCACGATGTCGCGGACGCTGGCTTTTTCTCCGGCGCCGTCGCGCAGCTTGATCAGCCCTGCCTTCTCGAACAGCAGCAATCCGCGCGCCTCGTTGACGGGATCGTTGGCGACCGCAACCCTCGTTCCCGAATGAACCTCGCTGAGCTTTGCGATCTTCTTCGAGTAAAGCCCGACCGGGAGCACATAGGTCGGTGCGATTGCGGTGAAGGTGTAACCCCGCGTCGCGATGGCGTTGTTCAGGAAAGGCGTATGCTGGAATAGATTGGCATCGATATCGCCGCTCTGCAGCGCCTCGTTCGGCGTCACCCAGTCGGAAAACTCGACGATCTTGACGTCAAGGCCCTGCTCCTTGGCGCGCGCAGCCGCGAACTGGATGATATCCGCAATCGGACCGCCCGATGTGCCGACCTTCAGCGGCTCGGCGGCGTCACCCCGCGAAGCGAAGCCAACGGTGAACAAAACGCTCGCCGCTGCCATCGCAAGCAAGCGGCGCCGATCGAACGAACCGCTAATCCTGATGTCGTTCTTCATACAAGTTTCCTCCTTCAGTCCGCCTTGACGGCTATGCGACATCTTCAGGCAGCGGCGTCTGGCCGGCGCCGACGTCGATGGAGCGGCGATGCCGATAGGAAGCTCCGACGTGAGTTTCCGGCAGACGCGCGGACCCGCCGAATAGCTTCTGCCGCAGGGTTCCTTCACGGTAGGCGGTCTTGTAGATCCCCCGCTCTTGCAGAATCGGCACGACAAGATCGACGAAATCCTCCAACCCTTCCGGCGTCACGACGCGGCTGAGGTTGAAGCCGTCGATCCCGGTGTCCTCGACCCAGCTCTGCAGCTCGTCGGCCACTTCCTCCGCCGAGCCCACGAAAGGCCTGGTGCGGCTGCCGAGCCCCATCTCGCCAAGAAGTTTTCGCAGCGTCCATTCCTCGCTCGAGCGCGTGGTCAGCGCCTCCAGGATCGATTGCATGGAATTGGTCTGCTCGTGCCTGAGCGGTGCGTCGAGATCCTCTTTCGCGTAGTCGATGCCGACCGAGCTTGCGAAATGCGCGAGCGCCCCCTCGACGCTGCCGTAAGACTTGTATTCGGCGAATTTCTCTTCCGCCTCCTTGCGGGTGCGCCCCACGACGACCGCACGGCTTGCGAAGACGACGATATCCTCAGCGCTGCGGCCGTAGCTGACCGCTTGCGCCCTGACGTCCTTGACCAGCGAGCGCACGTTGTCCTTGGTCGAGGTTGCCAGGAAGATGCACTCGGCGTGCCGGGCCGCGAATGCCCGGCCACGGGTCGAGACGCCGGCCTGGAACAGCACCGGCGTGCGCTGCGGCGAGGGCTCGCTGAGGTGGATCGCGTTGATGCGATGGCGCCGCCCGACATGACTGATCGCGTGGACCTTCGCCGGATCCGCATAAATCCGATTGATCCGATCGACGAGAACCGCGTCGTCCTCCCAGCTCCCCTCGAGGAGCTTGTAGATGGCCTCCATGTATTCGTCGGCGAAGTCATAGCGGTCATCATGCTCGATCTGCCGATCGAGCCCCATCGCCCGCGCGGCGCTGTCGAGATAGCCGGTGACGATGTTCCACCCCGCCCTACCCTTGGTGAGATGATCGAGCGTCGAAAGGCGGCGAGCGAAGAGATACGGCGTCTCGTAGGTGGCGTTCGAGGTGACGCCGAAGCCGATGTTCTTCGTCACCGCGGCCATGACGGGCACGACGAGCAGCGGATCGTTGATCGGGATCTGCACCGCGCCCCGGATCGAGGCCGCCGGCGACCCGCCATAGACATCGTAGACGCCGATGATGTCGGCGAGGAAGATCGCATCGAACAGGCCGCGCTCGGCCGTCTTGGCCAGATGCTGCCAATATTCGATGTCGGTGTAACGCGGCGACTGATCGCGCGGATGAGACCACATTCCGTGCTGGATGTGGCCGACGCTGTTCATGTCGAAGGCGTTGAGCCGGATTTCCTTCGGCATGACCGCTCACCGATGCCGCAGGCGGCGATTGACGCCGGCGCGCCAGATAGTCGCCCGCAGTCTGCACGGTCTGCACCAGCGCGATGAGGACCACCACCACCGCCAGCATCATTTCCGGCATGAAGCGCTGATAACCGTAGCGGATGCCGAGATCGCCGAGCCCGCCGCCGCCGACCGCACCCACCATCGCCGAATAGCCGAGCAGGCTCACGACCGCGAGCGTCAGCGCCAGCACGAGCCCCGGCAGCGCTTCGGGGATCAGGACCTTGAACACGATCTGCAGCGGACTTGCCCCGAACGAGGATGCGGTCTCGATCAGACCCGCCGTCGACTTCGCGGATCGCCGCTTCCACGAGCCGTGCGATGAAAGGCGTCGCCGCGATCGTCAGCGGAACGATGGCGGCGCCCGACCCGATCGAGGTGCCCGCAATCAGACGGGTGAAGGGAATGATGGCGACGACCAGGATGATGAAGGGCGTCGATCGGGTGGCGTTGACGATGACGCCCAGAACGGTGTTCACGGATGGCGCCGCGAACAGTTCGCCCTTGCGGCTGGTCGCCAGAAAAATCCCGATCGGCAGGCCGAACAGCGTGGCCAGCGACGCGGCAACGGAAACCATGAACAGGCTTTCGCCGGTCGCCTCAACGATCAAATTGACGAGATCACGCGACATAGCCGAGGCGCTCCACGAATAATTGATGTTGCGAAAGCCAGGACAGCACTTGCCGGATCCGGCCATCGTCGCCGGGAACGCCGAGCGTCAGCGATCCGACATGCTGGCCTCCGATCTCGTCGACGCGCGCCGACAACAGCGCTACGTCGATCGCGAGCTCGCGTGCCAACCGGGCCACGATGGTGTCGCCGGCGCCTGTGCCTCGAAGCTGCACGCGAATGACCGCCTGGCCGCCGGGAGCGAGCTGCGCTCCGAGTCGGCTTGCCAGCGAGACCGGGATGCTGTCGCCGAGAACCTCGGCCAGGAAGTTTTGCGTGATCGGATGCTTCGGATGGGTGAAGATGTCGGCCACGTGTCCACGCTCGACGATCTGGCCGGCGTCGATCACCACGACCTCCTTGGCGAGTTGCCGGACCACCGACATCTCGTGGGTGATCAGCACGATGGTGACACCGAGCTCGCGATTGATATTGGCGAGGAGATCGAGGATCGAGCGCGTCGTCTGCGGGTCGAGTGCCGAGGTCGCTTCGTCCGAGAGCAGCACATTCGGTCGCGTTGCAAGTGCGCGCGCGATGCCGATGCGCTGTTTCTGGCCGCCGGATAGCTCGGACGGGTAGCGATCAGATTTGTCGGCAATTCCGACGAGTTCGAGCAGCTCGGAGACCCTGACCGCAATATCGGCTTTCGACCAGCCGGCTATCTCGAGCGGCAGCGCGATGTTATCGGCCGCCGTGCGTGACGACAGCAGGTTGAAATGCTGGAAGATCATGCCGATCGAACGCTGCGCCAGGCGCAGCTCCCGGCCCGAGAGCGCGGACATATCACGGCCATCGACCACCACGCGGCCGGCCGTCGGCTTTTCCAGCCCGTTGATCAGCCGAACCAAAGTCGACTTTCCGGCGCCTGATCGGCCGATCACGCCCGTGATCGATCCGCGCGGGATGGCGAAGTCGATGTCTTGCAACGCCTGGACGCTCGGCTTGTCGCGATAGGCCGGGTAGGTCTTCGCAAGCTGCTCGAAGCGGACCATGGCTTCCGCTTGCGTTGCTTCGGGCGCGATCGGTGCGAGCGCCGGGATCGCCTCGGCAATCGCAAGAGATTGATGTGCGTTCATTCGTAAGATCCAGTTTCAACGCGCGGGGCAGACCGGCCTCCGGGAGTGGCGGCTTCAGTGTCCAAACAGGCGGTAGCTGCGGTCGACGCCGCGAAGCTCCCGGGTTTCGTCGGTCCAGCCGACCGCGCGGCGATAGCTGCCGAGCAATGCGCCCTGCTTCAGGGCAGCGATGTCGACACTCTGCTTCGCGTCGGCAAAGGGTGAGACGAACAGCGCATCCTCCGGACAATAGAGTTCGCAAAGGAAGCAGGTCTGGCAGTCATTCTGGCGAGCGATGACCGGGACGCCGTCGGTCTTGTCGAAGACGTTGGTGGGGCACACGTTCACGCAGATATCGCAGGATGTGCAGCGCTCGGCGTCGATGACTTCGATCATTCCGCCGCCTCCGCGTAAGAGGCGTCCGCATGCGCGCGTGACGACGTCCAGACCTCGTCGAGGCCGCCTGCCGTGATGTAGTGCCGGAAGCGCTCGTCCTGGCCGGGGAAATCGTCGCGGCGATGCATGCCGCGGCTTTCCTTCCGCGCCAATCCGCTGCGGTACATCCACCGCGCGGTCGCCAGCATCGCGGCGGCCTCGCGGGCGCGCAGCACGTCGGTTTCGGCCGCGGCGTCGGCGCTGGATGCTTGCGCCCAGAGTGTATCCAGCCGCTGCAGCGAACCGTCCAGACGTCCGGCCTCGCGGAAATAATTCAGCTCGTAGGGAAACACTTCGTCCTGGACGGCGCGCGCCAATTCCGCCGGCGCGAACGGCCGGCCGGCACGCTCGCGAAGTGCGACCGTGCCGGCCCGCGCCACCTGCCCCCTCACCGCCGGGTCAACTTGCTTCGCATGATCCGCTGCGCCCTGGCCCGCCCAGGTGCCCGACGACATGGCCCAGGCGGCGTTGTGGCTGCCACCGCCGGTGAAGCCGCCGCAGATCAATTCGCGCGTTGCCGCGTCACCGGCAGCATACAGGCCCGGCACGCTGGTGGCGCAACTGTCGTCAACGATACGCAATCCGCCCGTACCGCGCACCGTGCCTTCGAGGCGAAGCGTCACCGGAAAGCGCTCGGTGAACGGGTCGATACCGGTGCGATCGAACGGCAGGAAGAAATTCGGCTGCGACACGCGCATCGATCGCCGCACCTCTTCATCGGCCTTGTCGAGCCGCGCATAGACGGGCCCTTCCGTGAGGGCACGCGCAATCGCCGAGCGGCCGCCCTTGGATGCGGCACCGGGAATGACACTGCCATCGTCATAAGTGAAGGTCGCCCAGCCGTAGAACAGCGTCTTGGTCACCGAGCCGAACGCCGCCGAAATTGCGTAGGGGTTGGAGAACTCCATGCTGGTGAATTCGGCGCCGACTTCCGCCGCCATCAGGTAACCGTCGCCGGTCAGCACATTCGAGCCCAGCGTCTTGCTTAGAAAGGCGCAGCCGCCGGTCGCGATGACGACGGCCTTGGCGCGCACGACCCACCGATCATCTTTCTGCCGCCGCCGGCCAGCCGCGCCGGCCACTGCGCCGTCATCGTCAACGAGAAGCTCGAGGGCCGGGCTGTGGTCGAGAATGGTGACGCCGCAAGCCTTGGTGCGCTTGCGCATCAGCCTCATGTATTCCGGACCCTGCAGCGAGTTGCGCTGGGACTTTCCGTTCTCATCGACGGGATAGGGGTAACCCCACTCGGCCAGCCGATTGCTTTGCGCAAAAGTGCAGTCGAGCGTGCGCGCCATCCAGCGACGGTCCTGCAGATAGCCGC
>CAWAXO010000007.1:0-26395 GCA_963786015.1 uncultured Alphaproteobacteria bacterium
CGCTATCTGTCGCCCGCGCAAGTGGCGGCTTTGTCGAAGTGTTTGGATTGACGCTGTCGGAGCGCCGCCTCAATAGCCATGAACAGCGAGGCGACAAAGCAATCCGGGATCTAGCGCTGGATTGACGACATGAACAGCAACCTTGACTAGAGGTTGAAACAGACGCACCATGCGCGTCTTTCGCATTGTCAAATTTTGATTGATTTTTTTATGGGAGGGTCTGGTGCCCGCCTGGTCCCAAAACCTTCAGCAGTTCGACGAACTCTATTCGGTGTCGGACCTCCACATGGGCGGCGCGCGGCCCTGGCGCACAGATTTTCAAATCGGGCCCTGAACTCGCCAAGCTGATCGAATTTCTGCAAGACAAAGCCCGGAAGGTCGCCCTGGTGATCAATGGCGACATGGTTGACTTCCTGGCAGAGCCCGGAGCGAAGGCGTTCGATCCTGATGGCGCGATCCAAAAGCTCGATCGTATCGCAGGCGATATCGCGTTCGCTCCCGTTTGGAAAGCCCTCAAGAAATTCGTCCGCACCAAGGGGCGGCGCCTGATCATTACGCTTGGCAATCACGATCTCGAACTGGCGCTGCCATGGGTCCGCGAACATCTTCTTGATCTCATTGCCGGGGATGACGATGCAGCTCGTGGACGCGTCGTGCTGGCATTCGACGGCACTGGATTTCGCTGCCGGGTCGGCAACGCCACCGTTCTGTGTCTTCACGGCAACGAGGTCGATGACTGGAATATCACGGACTTTGAGGCCATTCGCCGCTGCGGACGCGACCTTCAGCTGGGACGTTCGGTCGATCCCTGGATTCCGAATGCCGGCACGCATCTCGTCATTGAAGTGATGAACGATATCAAGAAGGGGTATCCATTTGTCGATTTGCTCAAGCCCGAGTTGCAGGCGGTGATCCCGGTGTTGCTGGCGGTGGCACCAGACAAGCATGACCGGATCAGCGGCGCCTTCCCTGTCCTCAAGCGTCTTGTGGTGGACAAGTTACGCCGGGCGACTGGCCTGCTGGGTGCTGGCGATCAGAGAGAGGAACTATCAAGCGCAGAGGATGGCTTGATGCGACGGCAACTGGTTGATCGCGACGCGCTGCTGGCGCTAGCGGACGAGCGCCTGCTACGTGGCGTCGAACCCATTACGCTCGTTCCCGATATCGAACGTACACAGCAACTAGGTCGACGCGAGGCTATCGTCAGCTGGGTACGTGGCAGGGACGTGCGCGAAACTCTCCGCATTGCTCTCGACGACTTGTCGAAGGACCGCAGTTTCGATTGGTCACTCGAGGACGACACATTTCGTCAACTCGACGATATGGTCGCACCGGATGTTAACTTCGTCCTGGCGGGACATACCCATCTGGAGCGCGCGCTGCCACGACGCAAGCGCGGTGGGTTCTATTTCAACACCGGGACCTGGGCTCGCCTGATTCAACTCAAGCGGGACATGCTGGCGGATCAGGCCGAATTCAACAAGGTTTATGGTGCACTCGCGGCCGGGACCATGGATGCGCTCGATAACTTTCCCGGCCTGGTGGCGCAGCGCTGCACTGTCGCGGCCGTGAGGGCCGGTCCCGCGGAAACACGCGGCGAACTTCTGCACTGGAAAACGGTGAGCGGCAGACTTGAACTGGTTCGAGTCCTCCCAACGACATGACGAAAGCCTGAGGCATCGATGCATACGATCACTCTTGAACTTCTGCGTCATGGCCCGGCGCACAATCAATTGCTCTCGCCTCTGACGCCTTATCTCGCGCTATGCGAGAATCATGGCGCGGTGACGATGCATGTGCCGTTCGAACACAACCAGTTCCTGCACCGGTTGGACGCGCTCGGCTATCGCGTCAGTGACGATGCAAGGATTTTCCAGCTCAAAGATACCGCTGCTGTACTAGGCCAATTGTTGGCGACCGTTCCAGGATTGACTGCCGAGAGCAACAAGCAGGACATTGATGCTAAACCGCTGGCCCATCTTCGATTGATCATTTCGGCATCCGAGCTGGCCCTCCTGCCGTTCGAGCTGGCGCTTTCACCAGCCGGGCTCCCCGGTGCCGGCCAGCACCTGCTACTGCAGCCGCAGATGCCGGTCTGCCTGACACGCGAGACACGTCGCACTCCCGATGACGATTTGAAGTGGCCCGAAGGCGCCCCTCGCATTCTGTTTGTCGCCGCCGCCCCCTCAGCCGTCGGACCTATTCCGCTTGAAGCACATCTGCTCGCGTTGCGGCGCGCTATTGCCCCTTGGGTGAAATACTATAATCCCGATGACGCACTTGCGCGTGAGACGGTCTTGCGTGATCATTTCGTATTTCTTCCGAACGCCTCACTCAAAGCGATCGAAGATGAGTGCGCGTCATCCTCCTTTACTCACGTTCATATCCTGGCGCACGGCATCCCGTTCGGCGAGGGTCACGACAATCGCTTTGCACTGGCCCTACACGATGCCGAGGACCCAGAACGCATGGATCGCGTCAATGGCGCACGGCTTGCCACTGCGTTGCGGGCCGCAGCACGATCTGGCAACAGCAATCTCTCGCAGCCCGCGGTCGTCACCATGGCGAGCTGCGATGCCTCCAACGTCGGCTCCGTGGCCGGCGCGGGCTCAAGCATCGCACATGCCTTGCACGAAGCGGGCATTGCCATGGTCGTGGCCGGGCAGTTTCCGCTGTCGTTCGAGGGATCAATCCGGCTCGTGGAAGTGCTCTACGAAGGATTGTTGTGGGGTACCGATCCGCGCCGGCTCATTTTTGACGTGCGACGCCGGCTCTATAGCCAGTTCCCAGCCAGGCACGACTGGGCAAGTCTCACCACCTATCTGTCACTGCCGCGCGATTTCGAAAACCAGCTTTCCGCCGTCAAGATAAAACAGGCAATGGAGAGCATCAACGCCGCAATGAGCCATGCCGACGAAGCACTACGTCGCACTTCGCCTAGAACGCGGTCCAAACTTAGTTCCGAGCAGCAGCAGGACAACGTCACTCAGTTGCTGGAGGAAGCGCGGCAGCGCATGCGAGACGGCAAGAAGCGACTGAACGACCTGGTTACCGGTATCCCGGAGCAGAAAGCGAAAATATACGGATTGCTGGCCAGCACGGAGAAGCGGCAGGCTCAGGTTTTGTACCAGATGAATGACGACGCTGAATCAAAAAAACTACTTGTTGACGCACGCGACCACTATTGGGAATCGTTCCAGAATGATCGCGCGTTGCACTGGGCTGTCGTGCAATATCTTTCACTTCGTTTGGTCATTGAAAGAATACCAGGCTTCATGGAAGCCGAGAGGCAGCCGGAACTGCCGGTCCCAACAGAAAAGAGCCCAAAAGCACTGTGGTCCATGGCTCGCTTGCTCTCGCTTTATGATTTGCACCGCGAGAAGCGCGATACGCGGAGCTGGGCGCACGCCAATCTCATAGAACTCTATTTGCTGTCTCTCCTGCCGGATCTTGATGGCTTGCTCAAACAGGATGAGGCTGAGCGGCTGGCACTCGAGCATACCGATCAGTTGCTGGGGATCGCCGGATGGGATTCTTTCGAATGCTACTCGACGCGTCGACAGGTGCTTCGCTATCTCGAATGGTACACGAAGCTTACGGGGCCCAGTCTGGACCCGCTTCTGGGACTCGCCGAGAAAGTCTTCGACCGCTTTCCGTACGAGGTCGAGGGGCGGTATTAGAGATCGGCGACAGCAGTATCCGGGTCGGCGGGATCAGCAATGGCTTTTCGAACAGGGCGCATTACAAGCCGAGATACGCCTTGCGCACGTCGGGATTGACCGCGATCTCGCTGGCGTTGCCCTTCATCAGCACGCGGCCGGTCTGCAGGATGTAGGCGCGGTCGGCGATTTCGAGGCACTCGGCCATGCGCTGCTCGACGATCAGCACGGTCATGCCGGCGTCGCGGATGCGCTTCACCGCCTGGAAGATCTCGTCGACCAGCTTCGGCATGATGCCCTGCGACGGCTCGTCGAGCATCAACAGCCGCGGCCGCGTCATCAGCGCGCGGCCGATCGCGAGCATCTGCTGCTCGCCGCCGGACAGCGTCTCGGCGCGCTGCTCCAGCCGCTCCGCGAGCCGCGGGAACAGCTTGAACACGAGTTCGAGCGGCTGCTCGCGGTCCGTCTTTCCGCGAAAGAGATAGCTGCCGAGCCGCAAATTGTCGCGCACCGAGAGGCGCGGAAACAGCCGGCGGTTCTCCGGCACATAGGCGATGCCGCGCGCGGTGATCAGGTGCTGCGCCATGCCGTCGATCCGCGCGCCGTCGAACGTGACCGAACCGCTGCGCGGACGCTCGGCGCCGGCGATCGATTTCAGCAGCGTCGACTTGCCGGCGCCGTTGGCGCCGGCGACGCAGACGATCTCGCCCTTCTCGACCTCGATCGAGACGGCGGAGATCGCGACCAGCCCCTGATAGGCGGTGGTGACCTCACGCACTGACAGCATGACGGTCCCCGAGATAGGCGGTGATCACTTTCGGATTGCGCACGACGTCGGCAGGCTTGCCCTCGACCAGCACCTTGCCGAGATCGAGCACGATGGCGCGGTCGACCAGCGGCATCACGATCTCCATGACATGCTCGACCATCAGCACGGTGACGCCGGTGTCGCGGACGCGCCGCACCAGCTCGACACCGGTCTGCGCCTCGACCGGCGTGAGCCCGGTCAGCACCTCGTCGAGCAGCAGCAGCTTCGGCTCGGTCGCGAGCGCACGCGCGACCTCGAGCCGGCGCTTTTCCGACGGCACGAGGTCGCTCGCCAGCACATCGGCGCGGGCGACCGAGGCCGCAGAACTCCAGCACCTCATGCGCCTTGCGGCGCGCCTCGCGCATCACGGTGTTGCGCACCAGCGCGCCGACGATGACATTGTCGATGACCGTCATGGTCTCGAAGCTCTTGACGACCTGGAAGGTGCGGCCGATGCCGCGCTGGCAGCGCTCGGCGGCCGGCAGGCGCGTGACGTCCTCGCCGTCGAACCAGATCGAGCCTTCAGTCGGCCGCATCACGCCCGCGATCAGGTTGAACATCGTCGACTTGCCGGCGCCGTTGGGACCGATCAGGCCGACGATCTCGCCGCGCCCGACCGAGATCGAGACGTCGCTGTTGGCGACCAGGCCCGAGAAGCGCTGCGTGACGCCGCGGGTTTCCAGCAGCGCGGTCATGGCGACACCGCCTTGCGCTGGCGCGAGAACAGCCCGACCAGGCCCTGCGGCCGCGCCAGCGAGATCAGCACGATCAGGCTGCCATAGACGATGAGATCGACGCCGCGGCCGGAGCCGCCGATGAAGGAGCGCGTCAGCTCGGTGAGCGGAATCAGGATCACCGCGCCGAGCATCGGCCCCCACAGCGTGCCGATGCCGCCGAGCACGGCCGGCAGCGCCATCAGCAGCGAGAACTGAAAGCCCATCACGCTTTCGGGATCGATATAGGAGACGAACTGCGCATAGAAGCTGCCGCCGACCGCGACCAGGAACGCCGACACGGCGGCCGCGCCCATCTTGGAATTGAACACGACGACGCCGAGGCTTTCGGCGGCATCCGGATTGTCCTTCACCGCGCGCCACCAATAGCCCCATTTGGAATCCTCCAGCCACCAGGTGACGAACCAGGCGACGCAGGCGAGCGCCAGCGCGAAATAGAAATATGGCAGCTTGCTGCGGGTGAACTGGAATTTGAGCCAGCTATCGCCGCGCACGGGAATGTCGATGCCGAGCGCGGCGCCGGCCCAGTCCCAGTTCTGGAACAACAGCAGCGCGATCTCGGCGATCACGATGGTGGCGATGACGAAGTAATGCCCGCGCAGGCGGAAGCAGGGATAGCCGAGCGCCATCGCGATCGACGGCCGAGATCGACGCCGCCGCCGAGCATGCCGAACCAGGGCAGCACGCCGAACTTGGTGAACAGCAGCGCGGTGGTGTAGGCGCCGAGCCCGAAATAGAGCGCGTGCCCGAGCGAGATCTGCCCGCAATAGCCGGACAGGATGTTCCAGCTCTGCGACAGCGCCGCATACATCAGGGTCAGCACCATGATGTTCTGGACGTAGACGTCCTTGACGAACAGCGGCACCAGCGCCGCGATCACGGCCAGGCAGGCCGCGAGACGAGGTCGCGGCGGCGGCGCTCGGCGAAATTCGTTGTCCATCAGATCGACCCGAACAGGCCGCGCGGCCGGATGAAGACGACCAGCAGATAGACCGCGTAGATGCCGACCGATTTCAGCGACGGCGGCAGGATCAGCGCGGTGATGGCCTCGACGAGGCCGACGATGATGCCGCCGGCAAAGGCGCCGAACACGCTGCCGAAGCCGCCGAGCGCCACCGTGACATAGGCGATCAGCGCAAAGGACGCGCCGACATCGGGATAGATGTAGAAGAACATCGCCATGATGGCGCCGGCGAGCCCGACCAGCGCCGCGCCAAGGCCCCAGCCGAGCGCGAACACCCGGTTCTTGTCGATGCCGACCAGCGCGACCGCGCCGGCGTCCTCGCGCGTCGCTTCGAGCGCGCGGCCGAAGTCGGTGCGGTTGATGAAGAAATAGAGCGCGCCGAAGGCCGCGATCGAGACCAGCGCGCCGACCAGTTGCGGCTCCGGCAGGAAGATGCCGCCGACCGAGATGGTTTTGCCGCCGAGCCAGGAATGCGTGACGCTGCGATAGTCCGGCGTGAAGAAGAACTGCGCCAGCCCGCGCATCACGATCGCAAGCCCGAAGGTCGAGAAGATCTGCACCATGCCGGCATTGGCCTTGGCCCGCACCGCAAAGCGCACGATCAGGAGATAGACCACCGCGCCGAACACGAACAGCGCCGCCGCGACCAGCGGCGCCGCCAGCAGCGGATCGATCGCGAAGAACGCGAACAGGAAGAAGGTCGCGTACATCGCGATCATCAGGAATTCGCCATGGGCGAAGTTCACGACGTCCATCAGGCCGAAGATCAGCGCGAGGCCGACGGCGATCAGGCCGTAGAGCAGCCCCATCAAGAGGCCGCTGGCGAGGCTCTGGATGATGGTCTCGGCTGTCACAGCGCGTTGCTCCGATCGCCCGTCATTGCGAGCGAAGCGACAGCAATCCAGGCGCTCGTCCATGCGGAGACACGCCTGGATTGCCTCGTCGCTTCGCTCCTCGCAATGACGGCGATATGCGGCAACGTCTCGGTCATAGTCTCGGCAGTCACGCTCTGCTCCCCGCTCCCCGCACGCGCTTACTTCATCGGCCAGATGGCTTCGGCGACCGCGGCCTGCGGCGGGAAGATGGTGACGAACTTGCCGCCGACATATTGCAGCAGCACCGGATCGGCGTCGTTGTTCTGGCCCATCTCGTCGAACTTGACGCGCTTCCACGGCATGATGGTCTGCTCGCCCGGCATGTCGGTCGCGACCAGCGCCTCGCGGATCTTGTCGCCGTCGGTCGACTTGGCGCGGTTGATGGCGTCCGCCATCACGATCAGGCCCATGAACTGGCGCGACGAGAAGTCGTTGAAGTCCTTGCCCGACTTTTCCTTGAACATGTCGTTGATCTTGCCGACCATCGGCCGCTTGGCGGCGAGATCGAGCGAGAAGCTGCCGCGCGAGATCACGCCTTCGAGCTTGTCGCCGACCGCGTCATACAGCGCCTTCTCCGAGAAGCCGGCGTCCTGCGCGACGATCGCGTTCGGCTTGTAGCCGAGCTCGGCCATGGTCTTGACCAGCAGGATGCCGTCGGTGGTGTAGCTCGAGGGCATCAGCACGTCGGCATTCGCCGCCTTGAGCTGCTGCACCTCGGCCGACAGCGACGGCGAATTGGCGCGGTACTTGATGTCGGCGACCACCTTGTAGCCGCGCTCGCCCGCGAGCTTGAGCTGCGCGTTGCCGGAATCGGTGCCGAAGATCGTGTCCTCGTGGAACAGCGACAGCGTCTCGATCTTGGTGCCCTTCTTCTTCATCGCATCGAAGAAGTCGAACATCGCGGCCGAGAACATCTCGTCATGCGGCGCTGCGCGGAAATAGAATTTCAGGCCGCGGCGATGCAGGCTCGGCGAGGAATTGTCGGCCGAGATGAACGGGATCTGGTAGCGCTCGCAGATCTGGCTGACGGTGACCGCGACCGCGCTCTGATAGGTGCCGATGATGGCGCAGACCTTTTCCTGCGTGATCAGGCGCTCGGCTTCGGCGCGGCCCTTCTGCGGATCGGCCTGGTGGTCGGCGAACACGAGGCGCACCTTGGCGCCGCCGAGGCCGGGCAGGCCCTCGCCCTTCGCCAGCGGCAGATCGAAATCGTAGTTCTTGTTGATGATCTCGGCCGCGGTCTCGATACGCCTTCTGCGCATCGACGCCGATCTGCGCGCTGGCGCCGGACAACGGATAGATCACGCCGATCACCACTTCGGATGTCTGCGCGCGGCCCGCGATCGGCGCGAGCGCGGCGGCGGCGGTGGCTCCAAGCAAAACATTGCGGCGGCTGATCGTCATTACGAGGATCCTCTGTTGATCGGCAGCTATCGATGAAACGGTTAAACTGCGCGGTAAAGCCTCAAAGAGCGGCAGACGCTGCATCAAAGCACGGCAAGCTGCTTGTTCTGCAGATCGGTCACCAGCATCAATCCCGGCGCGTGCGTGATCGCGAACGGCAGCTTCGCCGCCGCGATCACCGCCTGCGGCGTCACGCCGCAGGCCCAGAACACCGGAATCTCGTCGGCCTCGACCGGCACCGGATCGCCGTAGTCGGGCTTGGCGATATCGGCGATGCCGATCGAATGCGGAGGCCGAGATGAACCGGCGCGCCATGCACGGAGGGAAAGCGCGAGGTGATCTGCACCGCGCGGATCGCATCCGCCGGCTTGAACGGCCGCATCGACACCACCATCGGACCCGCGAACGGACCCGCCGGGCTGGCAGGCGATATTGGTGCGGTACATCGGCACGCGCACCTTGCGCTCGATGTGGCGGATCGGCAGGCCGTCCGCCATCAGCGCTTCCTCGAACGAAAACGAGCAGCCGAGCACGAAGGCGACGAGATCGTCGCGCCAATGCGCCATGATGTCGGTCGGCTCCTCCACCACCTCGCCGTCGCGCCAGACGCGATAGCGCGGCACGTCGGTGCGGATGTCGAGATCGAGGCCGAGCGCGGGAATGCGGGGATCGCCGACATCGGACATGCCGATGATCGGGCACGGCTTCGGATTGAGCTGGCAGAAGCGGTGAAAGGCGGCCGCGAGCTTCTCCGGCAGGATCGCGAGATTGCCCTGGACGAAGCCGTTGGCGATGCCGGCCGTGGTCGAGGCCATGCCGGCGCGGCAGGCCAGCCGGGCCTGGAGGCTCGGGAGGATCGCGGCGTCGCTGACGAACGGCTGCGCTGCCGCCAAAACAGTCATTTGATTGACCTGCCTATAATCTCGACAAATCACTCAAGCCCAGTCGTACTATAAAGTCTAATCGTCGTTTTTGATCAAGATCGATAAATCAGATTTATCGGTACGGAATAACCTCGGATGCTGGACTTCAGGTCGATCGAGACATTTCTCTGGGTGGTGAAGCTTGGCAGCTTCCGCGGCGCCGCCCAGCGGCTCAACACCACCCAGCCGGCGATCTCGCAGCGCATCGCCCAGCTCGAACGCGAGATGGGCGTGAAGCTTCTGAACCGCGACCATCGCGTCGCCTCGCCGACGCCGAGCGGCCGGCAGATGATGGTCTACGCGGAAAAGCTGATCGGGCTGCGCTCGGAGATGATGGCGGAGGTCGGCGACCGCTCGGCGATGCGCGGCGTGCTGCGGCTCGGCGTCGCCGAGACCATCGTGCACACCTGGCTGCCGCGGCTGATCAAGAGCGTCAACACGACCTATCCGAACCTGTCGCTCGAGATCGAGGTCGACATCACGCCGAACCTGAGCGCGCGGCTGCTGGCGCAGGAGATCGAGCTCGCCTTCGTGCTCGGCCCGCTTCTCCGCCTCCAGCGTGCGCAATCGCGTGCTGTGCGATTATCCGATCGGCTTCTCGCCAGCCCCGCGCTCGGCCTCGGCAACGGTCCGCTGGGCCTGCACGACCTGGCCAGGTTTCCGATCATCACCTTTCCGCGCAAGACCCAGCCCTATGAGACCGTGCGCTCGCTGTTCAACCGGCCCGATCTGCCGCCGATCCGCCTGCACGCCAGCGCCTCGCTCGCGACCGTCATTCACATGGCGATCGAAGGCCTCGGCATCGCCGTGATTCCCACCGCGATCGTCGAGAACGAACTGGCGGACGGACGCCTGCAGCTGCTTGAATACCGATCTGAGGATCCCGCCGCTGACGTTTTCGGCGAGCTGGCTCGCCTCCCCGGACACGGTCGCGGTCGAACGCGTCGCCGAACTCGCCGCGAAGATCGCGCAGACCGGCCGTCGGCCGCCTCGGTTGACGCAGCGCTCGCGCCGGGCCATTGAACGAAGGCGAGGTATCTGGAACGCACCATGGAAAGACGCGATGAGCCGAGCCACATCCAACCTGCAGATCGATTCCGCCCGCCTCTGGGGCACGATTCACGAAACCGCGCAGTTCGGCGCGACGCCAAAGGGCGGCGTGCGGCGGCTGACGCTCGGACCCGAGGACAAGCAGGTGCGCGACTGGTTCCGCAAGGCGTGCGAGGACGCAGGGCTCGAGGTCCATGTCGATGCGCTGGGCTCGATGTTCGGACTGCGCAAGGGCCGCGACATGTCGAAGGCGCCGGTCGGCCTCGGCTCGCATCTCGACACCCAGCCGACCGGCGGCAAGTTCGACGGCGTGCTCGGCACGCTGGCCGCGCTCGAAGTCGTGCGCACGCTGAACGATGCCGGCATCGAGACCGAGACGCCGATCTGCATCGTCAACTGGACCAACGAGGAAGGCTCGCGCTTCGCGCCGGCGATGATGGCCTCGGCCGCCTATGTCGGCGACTTCACCACCGACGACATTCTGTCGCGCAAGGATGCCGACGGCGTCACCGTGGGCGAGGCGCTCGACGGCATCGGCTATCGCGGCGACCGCCCGGTCGGCACGCAGAAACTGTCGAGCTTCGTCGAGCTGCATATCGAACAGGGCCCGATTCTGGAGGCCGAAAGCAAGACCATCGGCGTGGTCGATTCCGGCCAGGGCGTGCTGTGGTATGACGGCAAGATCACCGGCTTCGAGAGCCATGCCGGCTCGACGCCGATGCCGCTGCGGCGCGATGCGCTGGCGACGCTGTCGGAGATCGTGCTGGCGATGGAGAGCATCGCGAAGAAGCACGGGCCGAAGGCGGTCGGCACCATCGGCGAGGCCGTGATCGCCAATCCCTCGCGCAACGTCATTCCCGGCGAGATCGCCTTCACGATGGATTGCCGCAGCGCGGATGCTGCGATCATGGATGCGCTCGACAAGGATTTGCGCGCTGCGATTGCCGAGATCGCCGCGCGACGCAAGGTCGAGGTCGCGCTCGATCTGGTCTGGCGCAAGCCGCCGACGCATTTCAATGCCAAGCTGGTCGAGGCGGTCGAGAACGCCGCCGAGATGCTCGGCTATTCCCACCGCCGCATCACCTCGGGCGCCGGTCACGACGCCTGCAACCTCAACACCATGATTCCGGCGGCGATGGTGTTCGTGCCCTGCAAGGACGGCATCAGCCACAACGAGCTGGAAGACGCCACGCAAGCCGATTGCACGGCGGGCGCCAATGTGTTGATGCATACGGTGCTGGCGCTCGCCGGCGTCGCGTCCTGATCATCGGTCTCAAGGAGAATCGCCGTGCGCGGAGTTTTTGTCGACGCCAATGAATCGCTCGCCGTGATCTTCGAGCGGCAGCGCAAATCCGGCGACCCCGAGGTCAGCGTTCACGAAAACCCTGATATCACGCCCGAGCAATGGCCTGATATCCTCGACGGCGCCGAGATCGGCATCGTCGATCACACCGCGCTGCCGACCGAGGTCGCGCGGCAATGCAAAGGTCTCAAGCACGTCGTCTTCCTCGGCACCGGCGCGCGCAGCTACATGAACCCGGACGAGCTCGCCACGCTCGGCATCGAGGTGCACCTGATCAAGGGCTATGGCGACACCGCGGTCGCGGAATCCGCGATCGCGCTGATGTGGGCCTCCGCCCGCGTGCTCGCGCAGATGGACCGCGAGATGCGCGCCGGCAACTGGCTGCGCGAGGACGGCATGCAGCTCACCGGCAAGACGCTCGGCCTGATCGGCTTCGGCGGCATCGCCGCGGAAGTCGCGCGCATCGCCTCCGGCAGCGGCATGCGCGTGATCGCCTGGAACCGGTCGCCGAAGATCTCACGCGAGCGTCGAGTTCGTCGATCTCGACACGCTGCTTGACGCAGAGCCATGTCGTCTCGCTGCATCTGTTGCTCAACGACGAGACGCGCGGCTTCATCACGCGCGAGCGCATCGCGCAGATGCGGCCCGGCGTCATCCTGGTCAACACCGCGCGCGGTGCGATCGTCGATGAGACCGCGATGATCGAGGCGCTGAAGTCGGGTCATATCCGGCATGCCGGGCTCGACGTCTTCAACATCGAGCCGCTGCCGAAGGATCATCCGCTGACCAAGCTCTCCAACGTGACGCTGTCGGCACATTCGGCTTTCCGCACGCCGGAAGCGAGCGAGAATCTGATCGCGCGGCGTGGGAGCATTGCCGACGGATTGCGAAATGATAAGTCCGCAACTGTTGCCCGGATGCGCTTGACGGCAAGATGACCAAATGGAAACGTTCGCCCCGGTAGTGCCCGTGAGGGCTGTTCAAGGGAATGCGGTGCGCCTCCCAATTCGATGAGTTGTCATCGCATCGGGCCTTCTATTCTTGGCAATCCCGCAGCTGCCCCCGCAACTGTGAGCGGCGAGCCGACGGCCAATTGACCACTGGGACCGACGAGGTTCTGGGAAGGCGGCCGGAGGCGACGACCCGCGAGCCAGGAAACCTGCTACCAGCAACGAGTCACGCGCAATCGCGCCGGGCGGGGTGCTCCGGGGCGTGCCAGATGCCGCTTCTCATCTGCCCAGGCGAGGCAGAGCGCGCGGCAAGGCGCTTGACGGATTGGATGTTCGCCGTCGGTTATTTTCGTGTCTTTGGAAACCAGCTCTGGATGCCGTTGGGCATCCCTTGGGCGTGAGCGTTTTGCGTGCTCGCCCGTCTTCAAGCCGTTGTCGTCATCCTCACTGATCGTGTTGGGTCTGTTCGCGCTCATGCCGCGCGCCGATGCGGCGCCGGGTGATGCCGCGCCCAGCACGCAGCGAGCTCGAACCCGTCGTCGTCTCGCCCGCCAAGCCCGGGCAGGCGAAACCCGCGGCATCGTCCGGCGCTGGACGGGCCAGACGCGCGCGAACCGTGTCCCCTGCCCCCAAGCCGGCTCCAGCGCAAGCCGGCGCTACGGAAACCGCACCGACTCCACTGAACACCAACGTCGTCGCCGAAAGCGCGAGCCGGCTTGGCCTGACGGCGCGCGAGATACCGGCGACCGTCGAGGTGATCGGTCAGCAGACGATCAGGGATCGCGGCATCCGCACCACGACGGAATCGGCGGAAGCCATGGTCGGCGTGCTCGGCGCCGATCCGCCCGGCGCGCCCGCCACCTTCTCGATGCGCGGCTTCACCGGCGACCAGCTCAACACGCTCTACAACGGCATCCGGGTCGGCCCGTCGAACATGACGGGGCGGCCCATGGATACATCCGGCCTCGACCGCATCGAGGTGCTGAAAGGCCCGGCGTCGCTGCTGTCCGGCGAAGGCGCGACCGGCGGTGCCATCAACTACGTGACCAAGACGCCGCATACCGGCGCGATCGTCAACGAGGCCTACACCTCGTTCGACTCCTTCAAGGGCTATCGCGCCGGCTACGGCTCGGGCGGCAGCACGCTGGTCGACGGGCTCGACTACCGGTTCGACATCGGCCATTCGAACGATGTCGGCTTCATCGACGACACCTATTCGAAGCTCACCAATGTATCGGGGCAGCTCAACTACCGGATCACCAACAACCTGAAGATCTGGGGCGCGGTCGAATACAGGCAGGACAACGACCGCTTCTATTGGGGCACGCCGCTGGTGCCGGCGAACTATCCCGGCGTCGTGCCGACCTCGGGCATCGTGTCCGGGCTGTGGACGCAATATTATCCCGGTCCATCCGATTTCGCCGGCCATGTCGGCACGCTCAATCCGGTGACGATCGACGCCCGCACGCTTAACACGAACTACAACGTGCTCGACAACAAGAACGGCGCGCATGAGCTGTGGCTGCGCTCCGGCGCGCAGTGGGACATCACCAGCAATGTGCAGCTCAGGAGCCAAGTCTACTCCTACTCGGCGCAGCGACACTGGTTCAACAGCGAGGTCAACGCCTTCAACGACAGCCCGACGCCAACAGCCGGCGCACAGGGCGAGGTCTATCGCGAACGGCTCTCGGTCGATCACGACCAGAAGCTCTACGGCAACATCACCGACCTCACCGTCAATTCCGATATCGCCGGGCTGGACAACCGTTTCGTCGCAACCGTGATGGCGAGCAGTTTGCAGTTCAATGTCGTGCAGGACGATAACTTCACCAACGACACCGTCAGCCTGATCGATCCCAATCGCGGCCTCTATGGCGCCCAACTGACCAAGCCGTTCTTCACCCATGTCGACAACGTCGCGCTGGCGCTCGAAGATCGCATCAAGCTGACGTCGAATTTCGCGCTGATCGGCGGCATCAGGTACGAGAGCATCGAACTGTCGCGCACTGCCTTCGATACCAACGGCATTCTGCGCAGCGCCGACGGCTATCCCTTCAGCACGACGTTCACGCCGCTGACGGGCCGGGTCGGCTACACCTGGGAGGCCATTCCCGGGCTGACCTTCTACAGCCAGTATGCCACCGCGGCCGATCCGACCGTCGCCAACATCTTCAACCTGCGGCCGACCCAGCCGCAGCTCTTGACGACGTCACGCACCTACGAGACCGGCATCAAACATCTGTTCTGGAACAACAAGGCGGAATGGACGCTCTCGGTGTTCGACATCGAGCGGAAGAACGTCTACGTGCCGGAAAGCGGCTTGCAATTCAACGTCGCCGGCAAGGTGGCCTCCCAAGGCATCGAGCTCGCAGGTGCCGTCAATCCCTTTGGCGGGTTCCTAGGCGGGTTGAAGCTCTGGGGCAATGTGACCTTCCTGCACACCCGCTTCGTCGATTTCGACTATGTCGACGGCAATGACGTGTTCCAGTCCTATTCCGGCAACACGCCGCCCAACGTTCCCTCCTTCATCGCCAATGCCGGCGCCTCCTATCGCTTCACGACAGCGTGGCCGCTCGAACTCGGCGTCTCGCTGCGTCATGTCGGCGACCGCTTCAATTTTCAGGACAATCTGGTCGTGATGGATGCCTATACCGTGGCCGACGCCTATGCTTTTGTCGACATCCCCAAAACGGTGTTTCCGACGGTGGAGCAGACGCGGCTGACATTCCGCGTGCGCAACCTGACCGACAAACGCTACGCGCTTTGGGGTGATCCCGGCTACACCGACCAGATCATCCTTGGCCCGCCGCGAAGCTACGAGGTCTCCGCCTCGTTCAAATGGTAGGTCGCGCCATGCTGCGTCCGCTGGTCGTGATCCATCGCTGGCTCGGCATCGGTCTCGCGCCGCTGTTCGCGATGTGGTTTGCGAGCGGCATCGTCATGCATTTCGTGCCGTTTCCACAGCTCGACGAAAGCGAACGCATCACAGGCCTTGCGCCACTGAGGCTCGGGGCAGCCATTCACGGCCCGGCGGACGCCGGTGATCGCGCTCGGCATCGCCGATGCGCTTCGCGTTCGCCTCATCCAGCGCGCGGACGGGCCGGTCTACATCGTCTCCGGCCCGTCCGGATCAACCGCGCTGAAAGCATCCGATCTCTCATCGGCCAGCGTGCCATCGAGCCCGATGGCGCTGGTGATCGGCGCCGACCATGCCCATCAGCGTGGCACGAAAATGTCGGATGCGGCGAATATCTCGCTGAAAGACTATGACCAATGGACCGTGGCGGGACGATATCAGCGGCACCGTCCGCTCTACCGCCTCAGTTTCGATGACGAAGCCGGCACGGAAATCTATATCTCGTCGAAGACCGGCGAGGTCGTGCTCGAGACCACGCGCTGGGAACGCGGCTGGAATTTCGTCGGCAGCGTGCCGCACTGGATCTACCCGCCGCAACTGCGCAGTCAGCCTGCACTGTGGTCGACGACCGTGTGGTGGCTGTCGCTGGCCGCGCTTGTGAGCGTGATTGCGGGCGCGGTGATCGGCGTCGTGCGGCTTCGGATCGACGGCAAGCGGCGCGTGTCGCCATATCGCGGCATGCACTGGTGGCATCATGTCGCCGGTCTCGTGACACTTGTCTTCGTGACGACCTGGATCTTCAGCGGCTGGTTGTCCATGGACGGCGGCCTGCTGTTTTCAAGAGCGCTCACGTCGAGCGCGGAGACAGCCTCCATCGCCGGCCACCCGCCCTGGGACCTGCTGGCGCACGAGGACCTGCAGTACATCGCCCCGCAGGTGCGCGAGATCGAATGGTTCACACTCGCCGGAAAGATCTTTCGCCGCGAGATCACGGCGCCCAACGCCCAGCAGGTTTTCGAGATCGGAAGTCGCGAGGAGGCGCGGCAAGTCCTGCCGCTCGCCACGATACGGCCGCTTGCGACCGCGCTGGGAAGCGGCTGCGGCGATCCCGCTCAGATCAGCGCGACGGACGACTATGCAGTCGCCTCGGTGATGCCCGATGGGCCGATCTATCGCATCGTCTGCGGCGACGTCTGGTACGACATCGACGCCGCCAGCGGCATGCTCGCGCAGAAGACCGATCCCTCGCGCCGCGCCTATCGCTGGCTCTATGGCGCGCTTCACACGCTCGACTTTCCGGCACTGGCCGCTCGGCCGATCCTGCGCACGGTCGTGGTCGTCTCGCTGTGTGGGATCGGCTTCCTGTTCAGCCTGACCGGCGTCGTGATCGGCTGGCGCCGGCTCAGGTATGGAGACTGAGCGAACTAAAGCGCGAACGCGCCACAATCTCCGCTGTCGTCCCTGCGCACGCATTAACGCATGCACACATCTCGAGTCTTGCGCAGGTGCGCTCCCTCTCCCCGCTCTTGCGGGGAGAGGGTTGGGGTGAGGGGCCTCTCTCCGCGAGTTCGATGGAGAGATAGAGTATGCGGAGGCTCCCCCTCACCCGGATTGCATCTGACGATGCAATCCGACCTCTCCCCGCAAGCGGGGCGAGGTTGCAGCTTCCGTGCTGCGGGACCGAGAACGGGAAGAAACGTTTTGCCTTAGCGCGTCCGCAGGGACGACGGATCTAATCCACCACCTCCGCGACGGCCTTGCCGCAGGCGGTGGTGTCGGCGTTGCCGCCGAGATCGCGGGTGCGCAGCGTGCGTTCGCCAAGCGTGCGTTCGATCGCGTCGACAATCGATTGCGCCGCGGCCTTCTCACCGAGATGCTCGAACATCATCGCGCCCGACCAGATCATGCCGATCGGGTTGGCGATGCCCTGCCCCGCAATGTCAGGCGCCGAGCCGTGCACGGGCTCGAACACCGACGGAAAGTTGCGCTCGGGATTGATATTGCCCGACGGCGCGATGCCGATCGTGCCGGTGCAGGCCGGGCCCAGGTCGGAAAGAATGTCACCGAACAGGTTGGAGCCGACCACGACGTCGAACCAATCCGGATGCAGCACGAAATTCGCGGTGAGGATGTCGATGTGGTACTTGTCCCACTTTACGCCCGGGAATTTCTTCGCCATTGCCTCCACCCGCTCGTCCCAATAGGGCATTGTGATCGAGATGCCGTTGGACTTGGTCGCCGAGGTCAGGTGCTTCTTCGGCCGCGACTGCGCGAGCTCGAAAGCGAACTTCAGAATGCGATCGACGCCGATGCGGGTCATCACCGTCTGCTGCGTCACGAATTCGCGGTCGGTGTCCGGGAACATCCGCCCGCCGACCGACGAGTATTCGCCTTCGGTGTTCTCGCGCACCACCCAGAAATCGATGTCGCCCGGCTTGCGGTTCGCAAGCGGCGACGGCACGCCCGGCATGAGCCGCACCGGGCGCAGGTTGACATACTGATCGAACTCGCGCCGGAACTTGATCAGCGAGCCCCACAAGGAAATGTGATCCGGGATTTTCTGAGGCCAGCCGACCGCGCCGAAATAGATCGCGTCATGCTTGCCGATCTTCTCCTTCCAGTCGTCCGGCATCATCTGGCCGTGCTTCTCGTAATAGTCGTAGGAAGCAAAGTCGAAATGATCGAACTGCACGGCGACGCCGTGCTTTTTCGCCGCCGTCTCGATGACGCGCAGGCCCTCCGGCATCACTTCCTTGCCGATCCCGTCGCCGGGAATGACTGCGATCCGATATGGTTTCTTGCTGCTCATCGAAAGTGTCCTTGGAGATTTCCTTGAGGTCTGCCTTGCGGGCGGTCGATGCCACCGGCGGGCCCGTATTGCAATGGCTCAAACCAGGCGCCAGCGCAACGCTGCAGTGCAATGTTGACCGCCCGGCGGCCTCGCGCCTAACAATTTTACCGATCAGCCTGCCCTCTTCCGTTCCTCCAAGCAAAAACGAGCAAACTCATGGACCTGCATCTGCGCGGCAAACGTGTCTTGATCACCGGCGCATCGAAGGGCATCGGCGCAGCCGCCGCCGAAGCCTTCGCCGAGGAGGGCTGCCATCTGCGGCTTGCGGCCCGCAGCGGTGACCAGTTGAAGGCACTTGCCGACCGGCTGCGCTCCCAGCATCAGATCGACGCATCCGCGCATGTCACCGACCTGCGCAAGCCGGAGGACATCGCGCGGCTGGTCAAGGATGCCTCGGACATCGACATCCTCGTCAACAATGCCGGCGACATTCCCGGCGGTTCGATCGACAAGATCGACGAGGCGACCTGGCGGCATGCCTGGGAATTGAAGGTGTTCGGCTACATCAACCTGACGCGCGCGATCTACGCGCAGATGAAGGCGCGCGGCAGCGGCGTGATCGTCAACGACATCGGCGCGGCGGGCGAGAAGTTCGACGCCAATTATATCTGCGGCAGCGCCGGCAATGCGGCGCTGATGGCGTTCACCCGCGCGCTGGGCGGCAAGAGCCTCGCCGACAATATCCGCGTGGTCGGCATCAACCCGGGCCCGGTCGGCACCGACCGCCACGTCACGCTGTTGAAGACGCGCGCGAAAAACCAGTTCGGCGACGAGAACCGCTACAAGGAATTCCAGAAGGGCCTGCCGCTCGGCCGGCCCGCGCATGCCCGCGAGATCGGCGACTTGATGGCGTTTCTCGCCTCCGATCGCTCCGGCTACACGTCCGGCGTGATCTTCACGGTCGATGGCGGCATCGCGGCGGGATTTGGCTAGTCGCGATGTCGGACGATGCAGCCGTAGACGACGCGCAACGCAACGCACGCCGTGATTTCCTGAAGACAGCCGCCGTGGTGGGCCTCGCCGCTGCGACGCCTGCGTTTCCGGCTCTCGCGCAGGAGAAGAGCGAAGCAAGCCCGCCGAAGACCGGCGGGCAAATCGCCCTGGCCGAGACCATCGCCCGCTACGCGGCCGGGCTGAAATACGAGGACATTCCCGAAGATGTCGTGCGGCAGGCCAAGCGCACGATCCTCGATACGATCGGCTGCATGTATGGCGGCTACACGGCCGGCCCGAGCAGGATCGCGATCAAGCTCGCCGGCGACGTCAGTGCGAAGAAACCCGCAACGGTGCTGCTCAGCGGCATCAGAACGAGCCCCGATCTCGCGGTGTTCGCCAATGGCGTGATGATCCGCTATCTGGACTTCAACGACGCCTTTGTCAGTCTCACCCACGGCGCCGGGCACCCCAGCGATACGATCGCGGCGCTGCTCATCGCGGCGGAGCTGAGCGAACGCAGCGGCCGCGATCTCATCACCGCGACGGTCCTGTCCTACGAGGTGTTCTGCAAGATCGCCGATGTGTTCGACTATCTCGGCAACGGGATCGACCACACGACGATCACGGGAATGGCCGCGACCGTCGGCGCCGGCCGCCTGATGGGGCTGACGGTGGAGCAGATGGTTCAGGCGATCGGCATCACCGTCGGCGGCAACACCGCGACCCGCCAGGGCCGCTCGGACGCGCTGTCGAACTGGAAGGCGTTTGCCGCGGCCGACGCCTGCCGTAAGGCGATCTTCGCAGATGAGCTCGCGCAGGAGGGGATGACGGGGCCGGTCAATGTCTTCGAAGGCACCTACGGCTTCTTCAAGGTGATGGGCCACAAGCCCGTCGCGCCGCCGCAATTCGGCGAGCCGTTCGGCATCCGGCGCGCCTTCACCAAGCGCTTTCCGCTCGGGCAGTTCTCCCAGACCGTCGCGCAGGCGGCCGTCGAAGCCCGATCGTTTGCCGGCAATCCGGACGACATCGAGGCGATCAACATCCACGTCTCGCGCTCCGCGATCAAGATCATGGCGGACGGGCCGGAGAAATGGCGCCCGCAGACGCACGAAACCGCCGATCACAGCATTCCTTACGCGGCAGGCCTCGCACTGAAGTACGGCAAGATCGATCCGGCGTTCTACGAGGACCCCTATCTGCACGATCCGCAATTGATCGATCTGGTCAGCCGCGTCACATGCCTTCCATCCGACGAAGCGGACCGGATGGAGCAGGAATTCAATCTGTGCGAGCTCGAAGTCGTCCTCAAATCAGGCGCGCGCAAAACCTTCCGCGTCGAATATCACCGCGGGCATTTCAAGAATCCGATGAGCGATGCCGAGATGGAAGAGAAATTCCGCCTGATGGCCGAGAGGCATCTTTCCGCCGAACGCATCGACGCTCTGTTGCGGCTGCTCGGGGGGATCGAGAACGAGCCGCGGGTGAGCAGGCTGATTGCGGCGACTGTGATTTGATCGCAGCAGTGCTCTGGAACGTCGAGATTCCGGGTTCGATGCTGACGCATCGCCCCGGAATGACGGGCCTACCCAGTGGTTCTTTCAAACAACTGCCGGATCAACGTCGTGATCCGCCCTTTCGGCGACGCCATTTCCGTCATGATCGAGAAATGGTCGGCGCCCGGGATCTCCTCATAAATCACCGGCAGGCCATGTTGCGCGCGATGTCCGGCGAAATCCGCGGTCTGCTTGCGCAGCAGCGGCAATTCCGCGCCGCCGACGACGAGCGACAGCGGCTTCATCGGTCCGCCCTGTTGCATCATCGGCGAGTTGCGGCGCGAGGCCGCCTCGTCGAGTCCGAGCTTGACGTTGAGATAGCTATGCCGGATCGGTTCGAGATCGTAGATGCCGCTGATCGCTATCCCGGCCGCGACGGCCGGATGCGACAGCGCCATCGATGTGAGATGGCCGCCGGCCGACCAACCCGACACGACGATGTCCTTGCCGTCGCCGCCGAGCCCGGGCAGCTCCGCGGCGAGGAAATCGATGCCGGCATGGATTTCCGCAACGATGTCGTCGAGCGTTGCATCCGGCGCCAGCGTGTAGCCGATCAGCGCGACATTGATGCCATGGGCCATGGGCCCTTCCGCGAACAGCGTGAAGGCCTCCTTCGCACGCATCTGCCAATAACCGCCGTGGATGAACAGCAGCGTGGGCGCTTTGTCCGCGGCCTTCAGGAAATCGATCCGGTTGCGCTCGTGGGGGCCATAGCGGAGATCGAGATGTGTCGCGTGACGCTGGCGCATCTCCGCCGATGCGTGGTCCCAGCCGGCGACGATCGCGCCGCTGCCGGCGACCGCCTCGCCATTGTTCAGCCCGCGGTCAAGCTCCTGCTGGCTCAGTTTACGCCAGTCAGGCGCTTCGAACGGCGTGGTCATGCAAAAACTCCGAGATGACTTGCGTTGCCACCCTGCCGGAAAATAGTCTAGAGCACCAGTGCGGTGATCGCAGGAAACAGCAAGGAGACGTACGATTGGCTGATCAGGGCTTGGTGCGGGAGACCGCCTGCACGATCGTTGACAAACTGAGAGCCGGAGACGTCACGCCGCTCGACCTGCTCGACGCGCTGGAAAAGCGCATCACCGACGTGGACAGCAAGGTCAATGCGCTGCCGATCCTCTGCTTCGATCGTGCGCGCGACGCAGCCAAGGCTCTGATGAAAAAGCCGGCGTCCGAACGCGGGCTGCTCGCTGGCATGCCGGTGCCGATCAAGGATCTCACCGATGTCGCCGGCGTGCGGACCACGCAGGGTTCGCCGATCTACAGGGATCGCGTCCCCGATCGCTCCGACATTCTGGTCGAGCAGCTCGAACGAAACGGCGCGGTGATCTACGCCAAATCGAACACGCCGGAATTTGGCGCCGGCGCAAACACCTTCAACGAAGTGTTCGGCGCCACGGTCAACCCATGGGATACGTCGAAGTCGGCCGCCGGCTCATCCGGCGGTGCGGCGGTCGCGCTGGCGACGGGCATGGCCTGGCTCGCGCACGGCTCCGACCTCGGCGGCTCCTTGCGCAATCCCGCAAGCTTCTGCGGCATCGTGGGTTTGAGGCCCAGCATCGGCCGCGTTGCGCACACGCCGAAATTCGTGGTCGACAACTCGACCAGCGTGCAGGGCCCGATGGCGCGCAATGTCGATGACCTCGCGCTGCTGCTCGACGCCATGAGCGGCGAGCATCCGGGCGATCCGCTATCGTTGCCGGCGCTGCCGACCTCGTTCCTCTCCGCCGCCCGGTCCGGCGCAAAGCCGAAACGCATCGCCTATTCGCCCGACTTCGGCATCACGCCCGTCGATCCCGAGGTTGCCGCAATTACACGCAGGGCCGCGGAGCGCTTTGCCGAGGTCGGCGCCATCGTCGAGGAAGCGCATCCGGACCTCAGCGAAGCGCACGAATGCTTCCACGTGCTGCGCGCCTTCTCCTTTGCCAACACCAAGGCCGAGCTGCTGCGCACCAGGCGTGATCAGCTCAAGCCCGAGGTGATCTGGAACGTCGAGGAAGGCCTCAAGCTGACCGTGGAGCGCATCACCCGCGCGCAAGCCCAGCGGCTCGCCATCACCGAGCGGACGCTGAAATTCTTCGAGACCTACGACCTCCTGCTGTCGCCCGCGACGATCGTGCCGCCGTTCCCGGTTGAGAACCGCTACGTCGCCGAATGCGGCGGCAAGACATTCAACAACTATATCGAATGGCTCGGCATCGCCTATGCGATCACGCTGGCCTGCTGCCCGGCGCTGTCGCTGCCCTGCGGCTCCACTACATCGGGTCTGCCGGTCGGCCTGCAGATCGTGGCAGCCCCGCGCGGCGAGGCGCCACTGCTCGCGAGCGCCCGGGTGCTCGAGGATATATTGGGTCTGCGCGACAGCACGCCGATCGATCCGAAGCCGCCGCGATAGAACGTTAGCCATCGATTGAGCATGATCTTTACGGAAAACCGCTGCACACTTTTCCGGATCATGCTCTAGATGTTGATCAACGCGATGCCCAGATCCTCGCGCTTCTTGCGGCGCAGATGCGCCACCGTCTCCCTGATCGTGACCTCCAGCGTCGGGCGCACCGTGCCCGACAGGAAGTGGCCGCCGCGCACCGAGCCGTCCTTGAGGCCCAGCACCGCGTGCAAATGTAGGCTTGCCTTGCCGTCATCGCCGCGCGCCACGTCTCCCATCAGGCTCAAGACCTCGCATTGCTCGGCGACATCGATCGGCTTGTAGGTCTTTGCTGCGAGGTCGAACCAGCCGACCCTGGCTTTCTCAAAGGCGCCGATCGCCGACACCGAGGCGCCGTCGATATGCTCGTCGTTGGCGAAGTCGGAGATGGCCCGAAACGCGTCCTCCCCCGTTTCGAGAACCAGAACGAAAATGCGCTGCGAGCCGATAACAACCGATTTTGACTTCATGAGATTTTTCCCGACGTTTGGGGGTCCGTGGTCTGCGGCGACTAGCCTGTCGGCGCGCCGCCGCGATCATCGGGCGTCATGCCTGATCCCGGTGTTTTTTCGGCATCGTTGAGCCTGGGATCGCGCGTCGCTTCGTTTGAGACCGACTTGCCCGGTTGCGACTTGTGCGCTGTCTGCGCCCGCTTCCGGTCGGTGGGCTGCTCCTGCGCCTTGTCGTCTTTCACGATGCCTTGGTCAGAGTGCGCCATCGGCTTGCTCTCCCTCAAAGACGGATCGGGCTGCTCTCGGCCCATCGGACTTAGCGCGCGCCACCTCGTTCCGTTCTTGGAACCGTCACAAAAACCCCGCGTTGTCGGCAGAGGTTCCGAGATGGCATTGATCGCCGTTCGCCCTACTAGAGCACGTTGTTTTTTCCTAGAATCGGGATTCCCAAGAGGGGGAATTTCTGATTCAAACTGCGTGCTGGGGAGCGGTGGGGGCCAGCATGGATGACACGACCCTATTCGGAAGATATTCGCGAGCGCGCCCTGGCGCGTGCTGATGCCGGCGAGACGGTTCGTTCGATTGCAGCAGGGCTTCAGATCAGTCCCTCCTGCGTCACGAAGTGGAAGACTCTGAGGCGAGAGACTGGAGGCGTTTCGCCCGGCAAGATCGGTGGCCACAAGAAGCCGGTTCTGTCGGGGGCCAACTCCGACTGGCTGCGCAGACGCATTCGCTCTGGGCCATTCACCTTGCGCAAGCTGACGTTGGAACTGGCTGAACGCGGCATTAAGACGGATGTGCGGGCGGTATGGACCTTCGTTCACGCCGAGGGGTTGAGCTTCAAAAAAAACCATCCTGCCAGCCGAA
Source organism: uncultured Alphaproteobacteria bacterium (assembly GCA_963786015.1). Taxonomy (GTDB): domain Bacteria; phylum Pseudomonadota; class Alphaproteobacteria; order Rhizobiales; family Xanthobacteraceae; genus Bradyrhizobium. The sequence goes on from CAWAXO010000007.1 coordinate 24,615, forward strand.
CAGGATCGCCCCGACATCGCTCGTAAGCGGGTGCGCTGGAAGGCCTACCAGAGCAGGATCGATGCATCCCGCTTGGTCTTCATCGACGAGACGTGGATCAAGACCAACATGGCACCGCTGCGCGGCTGGGGACCAAGCGGGCAGCGTCTCGCCGCATCCGCTCCTTTTGGTCATTGGAAGACCATGACGTTCATCGCGGCGCTCCGCCACGATCGGATCAGCGCGCCCTGGGTCATCGATGGCCCCATCAATGGCGAGCTCTTCACGCTTTATGTCGAGAAGGAGTTGGCGCCCACTCTGTCAAAGGGCGAGGTCGTCATTCTCGACAACCTCGGCAGTCACAAGGGCAAGTCGGCCCGCAGCGCCATCCGCGCCAAGGGAGCGCATCTGCTCTTCTTGCCGCCCTACAGCCCCGACCTCAATCCGATCGAGCAGGTCTTCGCTAAAATCAAACACCTGATCCGCGCGGCACAGCCTCGCGACGTCGAGGCAACATGGCGAAAGGTCGGCGAACTCCTCGACCTTTTCTCAAACCAGGAGTGCTCCAACTATCTCAAAAACTCAGGGTATGTTTCCATATAAAAACAGCATGCTCTAGAACCGATATTGCGATCGCGAGTATGATCGCGGCTCACACCAATCCGCCGACAGAGAAGACCGCCGGGGTTTTGACCTGGGGCGCGGACGAACACATTCTGCTCGCGCTGACGGCCGGATGGTGGCTCTATACGCGCGGCCAGCCACGCCGCCGGCGCCGCGCGGCAGACCATGTACTTCTGACCACATTGGCCGCATCGGCGGTGCCGCATCTGTTGAAGACTATCTTCGACCAGGAGCGCCCGGATCGGCTGACCGTGCGCGGCCATTGGCGCGGCGTGCCGCTGTCGGGAAACCGGCCGGATGCGTTTCCATCGGGACATGCCCTGCATGTCGGGGCGCTCGCTTCGGCGGCCTCTCGACTGCCGCCCCGGCAGCGGAACGCGGTCTGGTTGATTGGCGCCGGCCTGGTTGCCACCCGCATCCTGCTGCTGGCTCACTGGACCAGCGATGTCATCTCAGGACTTGCGATCGGCGCTGTCACCGAACGATTGCTGCGGCAGTTCACCGGCTATGGCCGACAGATCGAGAGGAGGCAACGCCTGAAACATGCCGCTGTCGAAGCCGTGGCGCAGCTCAGGACGACACCGCGTTGATCGCCTGCTCCAGCGCCGCTTTGGTCTGCGACACGATGTCCTCGACCAGGTCCTCGCGGCTGACATTAGCGACTTTTCCGGTCAGCAGTCCCTGCTCGGCGAGCATGATGACGCCGTGCAGCGCGGCCCAGATCTGCAGCGCGTAGCGCTCACGCAGCAATCCGACGGCGGGCGCCTCGAAGGCTTCCAGGAGCAGCGCGAAGGTCTCCATCGCGGCGGCATGCAGTTCGCTGTCCGTGGCCGCGCAGGCCATGGTGGGTGAGGCGAACATCAGCCGGTAGATGCCGTTGCGGCGCAAACCGAATTCCAATGTCGCCTGCGCAAAGCGGGACAACTTGGAGCGTCGTGAGGGCTTTCCGATCGCATCACGCAGCATGCCGCTGAACTGCCTAAACGCCTCGGCCGTCACGGCCGCCAGCAGCGCGTCGCGATCGGCGAAATGCCGGTAAGGCGCGGGCTGCGACACGCCAAGGTCCTTCGCCAGCGCCTTGAGGCTGATCTGTTCCGGCCCGCCCTGCTCCGCCTCGCGCAACGCCGCCTGCACCAGGGCGTCGCGAAGGTCGCCATGGTGATAGTCGGCCGGCTGCG
>CAWAXO010000008.1:0-462723 GCA_963786015.1 uncultured Alphaproteobacteria bacterium
GATCGCCCAGGTCATGAAGTGGGCGCGCGGGTCGTGCGCGTACGGTGTTGTTGTCGAAGAAGTCGCCGACCGGGAACCGTCCGAGGTTCGCTGTGCTGGTCGCGGTGGATGGCCCTTGCCGGCCAGTACGTTGGGCCCGTCGGCGACGTCCTCTTGCTCGCCGCCGAGACCGAAGGTTGTTGATGTGGATCGCATTGAGCAGCGTTTCGTGGGGAACGGCGCACCGGCCTTTTGCGCTTCGCCGTTCGAGAAACCGGCAAGCCCCAGCGTGCCGTTGAGCCCGAGGAATACCCTCCGGCCAGCTCCGGATCGATGCGCAACTTCACCGCCCTGCCCAAGGCGTACGCCCAGGAAGGCGGTGCGTGCAGGTCGCCTGCAATTGCCGGCTACCGGGAAAGCTGGGCGCCGGGCTGGCCTCGGCAAGCGAATCGCGGGATAGACCTGCAGCAGGAATGTGGTCTGTGCGTGGACATTCCACACATCCAGATCCGGAAGCGCGGGCTTTGCGTCCGCAGCCGCCGTTGCGTTCCACGGCCCTTCGCCGAACCGGTCCTGCGCGGCCCGGTCGGACGAGGAACTGGATTTTCGGTATCGGTACTGGCGCTCGCCGCTCCAAGGCTTTGAAGTGGCCGCCGGTCTCCGGTGACGAGATCGACATCTTCGTCTTACTGCCTGGCAGTCCAATTTCCGCTCACTGCGAAACTGCGCGACCCGCGCTGCCCGTCCAGCCGCTGTCGATGGTCCTGTGATGGCTCCACTGCCGTCGTTGATTGTCGGCTTGCATGTATCCCCAGGCAAAGCCTCCGGTCAGATAAGGCAGCCGCAGCCCGACGCATATCCGATCCAGCCACGGACTGTGCCGACGTAATGGAGCGGTACGTGTATTCCGGTGGGAGGGGCACCCGTACAGCGTAACGTGGTGCCCGGCGTCGTGCGCGTGATTGCCATCGGTTCTGGTCATCGCTTTCAACGCCAATCACCGCGTGGATTGGCCAGCGCCTTGTTGTAGTTGCCAACTGATAGCCGCAACGCACCACAGTGGGGTTTCGGGAAAGAGTAACTGCCTTCCAGGGGAGTGGATTGCTCTCAGGCGCGGACTCTCATCACCATAGCCAAAGTGGCCTCCGACGTAGAAGCCGGTCCAATGGTAAACGGCCTTCGCTACCGGCACCTTGAGCGGCAGAGGGAGCTATGAGTGGCGGGGCGTCAGGTGTATCAGGCAGGCCTGGTAAATTTAGCCAGTAACGCAGCGGTGCCCTGTGCCGTCTTCTAAGCGTTAATAAAAATAACATCTCTTTAACCCCCTCGTTATCCTATCTCTCTCGATAATCTGGTTTCTGGCGGTGTCGCCACCCAAGAATCATCGAAGCAAACGGTCCATATGGCCGCGATTCGGCCGCGACGGCGACAATCGCGTTCAAGCTCCTGAATTGCGTCGACCTAATGGCAAGATTCGCAATTGCAAGAGCCAGGCAGATCCTGCAGATCGATCGGCATGGTTCTGTAGCCGCGCAACGGACCCCGGACGAGTCGCGTCCGCGAAAAGGACGACCAGCCCCGAGGGACAGCCGGGCGGGTCAGCGACGACGGGGTGGATGGAGGCCGGTGCGGGAGCGGTATCCATGATGGCGGCATCACGAAAACCCGGTCACGCGGAAATGACAGACAATACCAGTTGATGACGACAACGCGTCAGGCCAGCAGCAACGTGATCGGCGATCGGCTACAGCAACTGTGACGGCGCCGAGCCGCTGCCGAACGCGTCGAACCGGCCAACCGATCCGCAGCGATGTTAGTAGTCGTATTCGTGGAATGGTTACGGTTGCTCGCGGCGATTGCGCTGCCGACGACGGCGACGCCCAGCAGACCGGCACCGATACCCAGCAGTGATGGAAGCCACGGGCCTCGGCGGCCGTAGTGGTGGATGCAGCGCTGCCGGTAGCGGCAAGCCCGGCAATGGCGAGAGCGGCAATTTCGTATTGATCGACGCTGTGGTTCTCCATCCTGGTGATGCGGCCTTCGTGGCCTGCATGGTACGATTGCGACGGAGTCTTGACGGTCTCGGTTCGCGACAGGCGCGGTGAGATTTCGGGTAATGGGCGTGTTAGTTCACGGCCCCGGGGTCTCGCGCGATTTATCGCGGCTAAACTTTGGCCGTGTTTGATAGTGTCTTCACGTCGAATTTATCGACGTCCCCAGACAATTCGATGAACCCGCGCGCGCCGTGATCGAGCAGTTGCTCGCCCTTTTCCGCCGAGGCCTTCGTTGCGTCGCCGATCGCGCCGCTTGGATGAAGATCCTGCGCCTGCCAGGCAAAGGGCGCGGGACGCTGCGTCGAAAGCCAGCGATAATCTTTCTCGATCGCGATGCTGGAGGGACGGAAATCCCCGAGCTTGTCCTTGCGGACATGTTCGGCAAATCGCGCCAGCATGATCGACGTCTCCACAGCGCCGCCGTGAATGCCGTGGCGCAATTCGTCGGCGTCGAACAAACCGTCGGGTGCGCCGAAACGCGACCATGATGTGGTCACCGCGAGAAGCCCGTGCATCGCGCGCAGATTCTGCGCGACGAGCGTCATCGCCGCGCTGTTGCCGCCATGACTCGTGACCATGACGAGCTTCTTGACGCCGGCGCGCGCGACGCTCTCGCCAAGCGCCATCCAGCTTTTCAACGCGACATCGGTCGGCAGGGTGAGTGTTCCCGGATAGTGATGTGCTCGGTGGAAATTCGACCGGCTGCAGCGGCAGGAATGTCACCGGTAAATTTTGCGGAAGAGCTCGTGAACGCGAGCGAGATAGGCCTGCGCGATCATCACATCGGTGCCGAGCGGCAAATGCGGGCCATGCTGCTCCGTTGCCGCCAGCGGCAGCACTGCGATCCAGTGTTCGCACTTGCGTGCGGCGATCTCGGGCCAGTGGATCGCGGTCCAGTCGCGGGGAGGGAGGGTTGAACTCATCGGGCAGGATGTTTCATTCGTCGGGTTTGCAGGGTAGTTAATGGGACCATTCCCATGGGATCATTGCTATCTTGGGCCAGAATGAACGACGGAGTCCAATCATGAAAAAGGCTCTTTTGCCGCGAGCGTTAACGCTAACCTTGACCGCGGCCGTTCTGCTGGCGAGCTTTGCCCGCGTCGGCCCGGACAAGAACCAGGACAAGCCCGACCAGGGACAGGCGGGACCGCAGACGCTCGACAGGGTCTCGTTCGGAACGAACTGGGTTGCCGAGGCCGAGCATGGCGGGTTCTTCCAGGCCGTCGCCGACGGCACCTACAAGAAGTACGGGCTCGACGTCACCATCGTGCCCGGCGGTCCGAACGACAACAACCGCATGCTGCTGATCGCCGGCAAGATCGACTTCTTCATGACCGCCAATACGCTGATGTCGTTCGACGCGGTCACCAACAACGTGCCGGTGGTGTCGGTCGCCGCGATCTTCCAGAAGGACCCACAAATCTTCCTGACGCATCCGGAATCCAAGATCACGAAGCTGCAGGACTTGAAGCCTCTGACACTGTTCGTCTCCAAGGAAGGCATGACGAGCTATTTTCAGTGGTTGAAATCCGAATACGGCTTCAACGAGAAGAACGTCAGGCCCTACACGTTCAATCCGCAGCCGTTCATCGCCACCGCGCAAAGCGCGATGCAGGGTTATGTCACCTCCGAGCCTTATGCGGTGGAGAAGAGCGCCGGCTTCAAGCCGAACGTCATCCTGCTGGCCGACTCCGGATACAGCAGCTATTCGACCTTGATCGAAACGCGCCGCGACGTGGTCGACAAGAAGCCGGACCTGGTGCAGCGCTTCGTCGATGCCTCGGCAATCGGATGGTACAATTATCTCTATGGCGACAATTCCGCCGGCAACGCGATGATCAAGAAATTGAATCCGGAAATGACCGACGAACTGCTGGCCTATTCCGTCAGCAAGATGAAGGAATATGGCATCGTCGATTCCGGCGACGCGTTGAAAAACGGCATCGGCGCCATGAGCGACGCGCGGGTGACGAGTTTCTTCGACAAGATGGTTCGTGCCGGCGTGATCAAGTCCGATGTCGATTACCGCAAGTCCTATACGCTTCGCTTCGTCAACAAGGGCGTCGGCGTCGATCTGCGGCCCAAGTAGATGGCGGACAGGACGTCTTCCGGCGCGGGCAGCGACACCTCTGGCCTCGCGGTCAGCCTGCGCGGGGTCACCAAGACCTATGACAGCGGCGTCATGGCGCTCGGTCTGTTCGACCTCGACATTCGCCGGGGCGAGTTCGTTTCGCTGCTCGGTCCGTCGGGCTGCGGAAAGTCGACAGCGCTGCGGCTGATCGCAGGGCTCGCCGCGCCCAGCGCGGGGAGCGTGCGGGTCTCGCATCCGGCCGGCGACATGCAGCCCGGCCGCGGAATCGGCTTCGTGTTCCAGGAGCCGACGCTGATGCCCTGGACCAGCGTCCGCGAAAATGTCCGGCTGCCGCTGAAACTCGCCCATGTGCCCGCCGTGGATGCCGACGCGCGCATCGCCGAGACGCTGTCGCGTGTGGGCTTGTCGGATTTCGCTGACAATTATCCGCGCGAATTGTCGGGTGGCATGAAGATGCGGGTCTCGCTGGCGCGCGCGCTGGTCACCGATCCGGACATCCTCCTGATGGATGAGCCGTTCGCGGCGCTCGACGAGATCACCCGCTTCCGCCTCAACAACGATTTGCTGACGCTGTGGCGCAATCTCGGCAAGACTGTCATCTTCGTGACGCATTCGGTGTTCGAGTCCGTCTATCTCTCGCAGCGCGTGGTGGTGATGACCGCGCGGCCCGGACGCGTCCATGCCGAGATCCCGGTCGAGACCGGCGAACCCCGCAGCGAGGAGTTCAGGACCTCGGCGATCTATGCCGACCACTGTCGCAAGGTCTCCGCCGCACTGGCGCCATCCTATGCGGGACAGGCCGCACTATGAGCGCTTCGCAAAAGCGGACATCGGAAGGCCGGACACTGCATGCCCTGCGGGTGCTACTTCCCGCGATCGTCGCGTTAGCTGCCGCAATCATCTGGGAAGCGGCAGTGCGGATCTACGACATCCAGCCCTACGTGCTGCCCGGGCCGGTTGCGATCGTCCGGACGCTGATCAGCGATTGGAGCGTGCTGTTCCAGTCGCTTCTGACCACGCTGACGACGACGCTTGAAGGTTTCATCGCTGCGGTCGTCGGCGGGATCGCGCTGGCGCTGCTGTTCAATTCATCGAAGCTGATTGAATATTCGCTGTTTCCCTATGCCGTGATCCTGCAGGTCACGCCCGTCATCGCGATCGCGCCGCTGCTGCTGATCTATCTGCCGCAGGAGGCCGCGGTCGTCGTCTGCGCCTGGATCGTGGCGTTCTTTCCGGTGCTGTCCAACACCACGCTCGGATTGAACTCCGTGGACCGCAACCTGGCCGGCCTGTTTCAGCTCTACGGCGCGTCGCGGATGCAGACGCTGCGCTATCTGAAACTGCCGGCGGCGCTGCCCTACATTCTCGGTGGCTTGCGGATCGCCGGCGGGCTGTCGCTGATCGGCGCGGTGGTGGCGGAAATCGCGGCGGGCACCGCGGGGGCGGGCTCCGGACTGGCCTACCGGATCGCCGAATCCGGCTACCGTCTCAACATCCCCCGTATGTTCGCCGCGCTGCTTCTGCTGTCGCTGGCCGGGATTGTCATTTATGGCCTGCTGGCGCTAATTTCCCATCTCGCACTGCGGCGCTGGCATGAGAGCGCGCTTGGAAAGGACAACTGATGGCGGCCGGTACAAATTCTTCCGAAAAGATCGATCTTCTGGTGCATGGACCGCGCAAGCCGATCGTCGATAACGGCTTTTCCGACCAGTTCGTCCTGCATCATTTCGACACAACCCACGATCTGGAACGCCTGACGCCCGATGTCGCCGCAAAGGTGCGGGGGATTGCGATCACCTACAATACCGTGCGAGGCGACGCCAAGACGCTGGCGCGATTCCCGAAGCTTGAAATCGTCTCATCTTTCGGGGTTGGCTACGATCACGTCGATGCGAATTACGCGCGCGACCACAACATCATGGTCACCAACACGCCGGATGTGCTGACCGAAGAAGTCGCCGACATCGCGATGGGGCTCCTGATCGCGACCCTGCGCGAGTTCATCAAGGCCGACCGTTACTTGCGTGCAGGCCAGTGGCAGACCGCGCAATTTCCGTTGAGCCCCGGCTCGCTCCGCGACCGCACGGTGGGCATCGTCGGCATGGGCCGGATCGGGCAAGCCATCGCGCGCCGGATCGAGGCCTCGCAAGTGCCCGTCGTCTACCACACCCGCAATCCCGTCGCCGGACTGTCATACAAGCACTATCCCGACCTGATGCAGATGGCGAAGGACGTCGATACGCTCGTCCTCATCCTCCCCGGCGGCCCGGGCACGGCCAAGATGATCAATGCCGATGTCATGAAGGCGCTGGGTCCGCGCGGCGTGATCATCAATGTCGCGCGCGGCACCGTTGTCGACGAGCAGGCGCTGGTCGCGGCGTTGAAATCGGGGACCATCCTCGCCGCCGGTCTCGACGTGTTCGAACGGGAACCGAACGTGCCGGACGAACTCAAGGCGATGCAGAACGTCGTATTGCTGCCACATATTGGTTCGGCTTCCGTGGTAACCCGCAACGCGATGGATCAATTGGTGGTCGATAATCTCAAGATCATGGTTCGCCGGCAAGCCGCCGCTAACCCCCGTTCCGGAGACCCCCGCAAAGGCCCGTTGATGCGATTTGCCTTCTCGCTTGCGTTGGCCGTGCTGCTGGCGCCCGTGGTGACGGGGGCGCCTGCGCGCGCGCAGGATGCCGGGCGCCTGAGGAAAGACATGATCGGTCAGTGGGAGCTTGCCACGACCGACCGCAGCAAGACCTGCGTGGTCACGCTGAAGCCGGACACGGCGCCGCAAGGATCGAAGCTCGACCTCGAGCCGGCTTGCGCGAATGCGCTGCCCTTCACCAAGGATATCAAGGCCTGGAGCATCAAGGGCCTGGACGACATCGTTCGTCTGCAGGACGGCGCGGGCCAATCCGTGATCGACTTCACCGAGGTCGAGGCCGGAATCTTCGAGGGTCTGCGCACCAACGAAGGCGTCTACATCCTGCAGAATCTCGCCGCCGCGCGATCGCTGGCCAAATCGATGGACCAGATGATCGGCGACTGGGCGATGGTCCGCGGCGACGGCAACACGGTCTGCGGCCTGACACTGACCAACAATGACGCCGGCAACGACAATTTCCAGGTGTTCGTGAAGCCGAAATGCGATGCGACGGTCGCGGCCTTCGCGCCGACGCAGTGGCGGCTCGAGCACGGTCAGATCATGCTGATGTCGGAGCGCGGTGAAACCTGGCGCTTCGAAGCCGACGACAATGCGCAGTGGCGGCTGGTGCCCGATAGCGCCAATCCGCTGATCATGCTGCGGCAATAGCGCTGCCATATCGAGGTGCAATCCGATGCGACGCGCCTTGAGCCTGCCTTGATCTCCATCAAAACCGTCGCCCGTTCCAAAATGGAGGTGTTGGAGATGATCCGAAGGTTGGGAATTGCATCATTGCTGGCGTTGTCCGTGGCTGTGCCGATCCATGAGGCGGCGGCGCAGGATACGCTGGGCGGCGCCATCCTGGGTGGCGCGGGTGGCGCGATCATCGGCGGCGCCCTCGGCGGTGGCCGAGGGGCTGCGATCGGCGCAGTGCTTGGCGCCGGCACGGGTGCGGCGATCGCGGCTGACGGCGAGCGCCGTCGTGGCAACTACTACTATTATCAGAACGGCTGCTACCTGCAGCGTGGCGACGGCGCCTGGGTGCGGGTGCACCCACGCTATTGCTGATCATCCGCCTGTGACGTCGCGGCGCGTGGCGCCGCGACGTCCTATCTGCCGAGCACGCGTTACAGAACCGCGACAGTCCAACCCCGTGAGGTCGCCGGCCGGCTCACTGCCCGGAGATGGGATCGACCGGCGGAAAGCCGAGCACGTTCTTGCCGGCAGCGGCGTAGTATCGTTCATGTGCAAAGAAGTGCTGCCTGGCCGCGTGGATATCGCGCAGGCGACGCTGCAGCGGTGAGGCGTTCATGATGGAGCTCGATCCGCCCAGCGTGTAGCAGCCGCTGACGATATCGGTGCAAGTGGCATGGACCCAGGCACTCCCCTGCAGGCCCTCGGCCAAGTCGGCCTTGTTGTCGAGCGTGCCGTCGAGCGCGCGGCGCCATTGCTTTTCGGTCTGAACCTGCACGAGCGCGCGTGCCGCGCGGAGCGCCGCGTCGAGCCGGCCCACTTCATGCTGGAAGACCGGCGAATCCTTCAGATCCGCGGTCGCGAAAAGCTGGCGCCGGCCGGAGCCGGCCAGGGCGGCGAGATCAGCCATCGCGCCCGTTGCGATTCCGACCGCGACGGCGGCGTGGAAGCTGCTATTGAACGGCAGGACCGCGCTTTCGAGCGGCCCCGGCACGGACGACGCGCCCGTGAAACAGGTCGAACACGTCCTCCTCGCGGACCTCGACATCGTTCAAGGCCACATGGTGGCTGCCGGTGCCGGTCAATCCGGAGGCCTGCCATGTCTCCTCGATTGCGCAGACGATCTGCCGGAAGCAGGATGAATATCGGTTTGCGGGCCCTGCTCCGACATCACGGGCTGGCCGTTCTTGCAGATCACGCAATGAGTCGCCGATCCACTGCGCGTTCTGGCAGCCGCTGGCGAACGGCCAGCGCCCTGAAATCCGGTAGCTGCCCTTGATCTTCTCGGCCTGTCCGGCCGGCGTGCCCGCCCCAACCACGAGCGCATCGGGTTCTTCGAGATAGATCCGCTCGAGCAGCGGCCGCGGCGCCCTGGTGGCGAATATTTGCGACGTCACGCCGATCATCGCCACCCAGCCGACCGAGCTGTCAGCCGCGGCTAACGTCTCGATCATCTGCACGACGTCGGGAGCGCTCAGGTCGAGGCCGCCAAGGCTGCGCGGCAGCAGCGTCCGGAACAGGCCGAGTTGCCGCAGCTTGTCGGCGATATCGCTGGGCACCCGGCGGCCGTCCTCGATTTCCTTGGAGCGGGCGGCGAAGTCCGGCGCGAGGTCGTGAAGGGCTGCAAGCAACCGCACCGCCTCGGGTGCATGGCTGCTCGGCGGTCGCGTCAGTGCGCTTACGGGCCGTCTGGACGTTGCTTGTAGCCAAAGGTGCCTCCTTGAAAACACGGCGGCGACGTGATGGCGCCGCGTAGAGGCAAGGCTGGTACGGGTCGGGTGTTGCTGAACGGTGCCGAAGATCATCAGATTGGTTACAAATGTAATGTTGTAGCGGTGGTGCAATTGAATGGTGGTGACGGACGCGGCTTTGTCCTAACGGTGCCTATCATGCATTGCCTAGATCAGCCGCATGCCTTTCAGGCTCGCATGGCCGCTTCGGCCGACGATGATGTGATCGTGCACGGCGATCCCGAGCGGCGTGGCGATATCAACGATCGCGCGGGTCATCTGGATGTCGGCCTGCGAGGGCGATGGATCGCCGGAGGGGTGATTATGCACCAGGATGAGCGCGGTCGCGGACAATTCCAGCGCCCGCTTGATGACCTCGCGGGGATAGACCGGGGTGTGGTCGATGGTGCCGGTCTGCTGCACCTCGTCGGCGATCAGCTGGTTTTTCTTGTCGAGGAAAAGCAGCCGGAATTGTTCTTTGTCCGCGAAGGCCATCGTGGTGCGGCAATAATCGATGACGTTCTGCCATGACGACAGTGCGACGCGCTCCCGCAGCGCGCCCTTGGCGATCCGTGTCGCGGCGGCTGCGATCAGCTTGAGTTGATTGACCGAGGCGTCGCCCATGCCGTCGACCTCGCGCAACAGATGCTCCGGCGCGTGGATCACCTCCGCAAACGCGCCGAACCTCTTCAACAGCGATTTTGCAAGCGGCTTCATGTCGCGCCGTGGCTGCGCCGTGAACAGCACCATTTCCAAAAGCTCGTAGTCGCTCAGCGCATCGGGGCCAGCGCTGTGGAAGCGTTCGCGCAGCCGCGCCCGATGGCCGTGATAATGCGGCGTCTCGGCGGGTGGGTCTTCCGGTGGGGCAGTCTTGTCGTCCATCGCGCAAATGTGCCGTTCTCACGGGTTTTTGCAACCGGGAAGCGCTTGTTCATAGATAGGCGGATCGGTGTCGGGCTGGTTGCGCTCGGCGGTTCGAACCATCAGATGATGGAGGAAGCGAGGGTCTTGTGGCGTTCTTTACAGGAGAGTCGAAGTTGAGCGTGGCCTATGCCGTCGGGAAATACGGGCCTGCGGGATTGCTGGCGTCTTCGGTGGATCGAGGCTGGTCAGGCCTGCCGCCGAACTTCGCAGCCATCGCAATGGTGTTATCGCTTGGAAAAACCGGGAGCCGCATGCCGAGATCTGCGTCGACATCCACGGCAACCGCTCGGTGATCACGCGGCGCGGCGGTGGAAACGTGAACCGCACGGTCGCCGAACGAGGCACGATCTGGCTCACACCGCCCGGCCTGGACGGCGGCGTCCTCGATATTTCCGATCCCGTGCGGGGAATCCTGCATATCTTTCTTCCGCCGGACCGGTTCTCGCCGGCCGTCCTCGGCGTCGAGATCGATCCGCAGCAGATTGCGTCGCTGCGTTATGGCGGCGGCTTTCATGACCCTCTGCTGGCCGAGATGTCCTATGCGATCGCCGCTGAACTGAAAAACGAGACGTCCGGCGGTCGCATGCTTGCCGAAACTTTGGCGACCTGTCTTGCTGCCAGGCTCGTGCAGAATCATTTTGGCGGGTTTGCGCCGGAAACATCACGATCGATGCGAAGCGGGCTTGATCGGCGCAGGCTGATCCGTGTGATCGATTACATCGAGGCCAACCTCGAAGGCCATCTTACGGTCGATCATCTGGCGTCGATTGCGTGCCTGAGCCAATTTCATTTCGCGCGGGCCTTCAAGGCCGCCGTTGGCCGCTCCCCGCATCGTTATATCAGCGACAGGCGGCTTGAGCGCGCGAAGGTCATGCTGGCGGATGGTGATCGGCCGCTGGTCGACATTGCGCTGGCGCTCAGCTTTTCCTGCCAGGCCAATTTCACGCGCGCATTCCGTGCGGCGACCGAACAGACGCCCGGTCAATATCGGCGCAATCTCTCGATCTGACCGCCGGACGGGAGGCCTGCCGGTTCGCCGTCAGCAAGAAATGACAAGACCATGGCAATCGGCGCAAAGCCGAGGGGGCTCCTATGAGTTCATCTATCCGCGGGATACGTCTTCCCCACGGAACAGGAACAATCATGAGCTCCGAACAAAAGGTCGCAGTCATCACCGGCGCCTCTCAGGGCATTGGCGCAAGCCTCGTGGAAGGCTTCCGCCAGTTCGGCTATGGCGTCGTTGCCAATTCGCGCACCATCGGCAAGGCCGGCATCATTCGCGACTCTCAGACCGTTCTGGTCGAGGGCGACATTGCCGATCCCTCGACCGCCGACCGCATCGTCAGCGCGGCCCTCGAGCGGTTCGGCCGGATCGACACGCTGGTCAACAACGCCGGCGTGTTCATCTCCGAAACCTTTCGTCGACTATTCCGAGGCCGACTTCGCGGCGATGATCAACGTGAATCTCGCGGGCTTCTTCTACATCTCGCAGAAAGTGATACCGGGGATGCTGAGCGCGGGTTCCGGCCACATCGTCAATGTGACTGCGACCATCGCCGAACTGCCGACGACGTCGCTTCCGGCGGCGCTTGCCTCGCTGACGAAAGTCGGCCTCAACGGCGTCACGCGCGCGCTGGCCATCGAATATGCCGGGCGCGGGATTCGCGTGAACGCGGTTTCCCCGGGGGCCGTCAAGACGCCGATGCATCCACCAGAGCTGCACGGGTTTCTCGCGGGATTACAGCCGATGGGCCGCATGGCGAGAGCCGCAAGAGATCCGCGATGCCGTGCTGTATCTGGAAAAGGCTGCTTTCGTCACCGGCGAGATTCTTCACGTCGACGGCGGCGCCTCCGCTGGCCGATGGTAGGAGACATGCGATGTGGCCCGACAGGCGATTGATAGATCTTTTTGCGATCCAGCATCCCGTCATTCTCGCGCCCATGGCGGGATTGGCGACGGTTAAGCTGGCCGCCGCGGTCTGCGATGCAGGCGGACTGGGTTCGATCGGATGCGCAACAATGCAGCCGCAACTTGCCGAGGAGACGATCAAGGAGTTGCGCAAGTTGACGCGCGGGCCGATCAACGTCAATTTCTTCTGTCATCGCCCGGCGCAGGCGGATGCCAGGCGCGAGCAGGCCTGGCGTGATCTGTTGTCGCCCTATCGCCGCGAACTGGAAATCGATTCCGAGCCGCCGCCTCGTCTCGATCTCGCGCCATTTGGCGATGCCATGTGCAAGGTCGTCGAGGAGACCGGGCCTGAAGTGGTCAGCTTCCATTTCGGCCTGCCGGACGCCGGACTTATGGCACGCGTCAAGGCGGCGGGCTGTCTCGTCATCTCGTCGGCGACCACTGTCGAAGAGGCGCTCTGGCTGGAAGCTCATGACGTCGATGCCATCATTGCGCAAGGTGTCGAGGCCGGGGGACACCGTGCGACTTTCCTTCGTGGCGATTTCAACCGCGCGATGGCCTTTCAACCCAGCACATTGGCGCTGGTACCGCAGATCGCGGATGTCGTCAGCGTGCCGGTCATTGCCGCCGGCGGCATAGCCGACGGACGCAGCATCGCCGCCGCGTTCGCGCTCGGCGCGTCAGGCGTGCAGATCGGGACCGCCTTTCTCCTCTGCCCCGAGGCCGCGACGCCACCTTTGCATCGCGAGGCGCTGCGACATGTGCGCGACGACGAGACCGTGCTCACAAATGTATTCTCCGGACGACCCGCACGCGCCATTGCCACCCGCCTTCCGCGGGATCTTGGCCCGCTGTCGGAAGCGGCTCCGGACTTCCCGCTGCCGTTGGGAGATTTGGGCCGCCTGCGGGCCGAGGCGGAGCGGCGGCAGAGCAGCGATTTCACGCCTCTCTGGTCGGGCCAGGCGGCTGCCCTTGCAAGGGAGATGCCCGCCAAGGCCCTGGTGCTGGAACTGGTGAGGGAAGCAACCGAGCGATTCGAGCAACTCGGACGTGGTGCCGCCTGATTTCACCTAATCGGAGGCGACGCCCGTCAACCGACGTCGCATCACGCCATCGGCCTGCGGAACGCTCAAACGACGTCCAGCGGCTTCTCGCGGTGGCGTTCGGAGAGCGTGAAGATCTCGACGCCGGTCGCGGTCACGCCGACCGAATGCTCGAACTGCGCCGACAGCGAGCGGTCGCGCGTCACGGCGGTCCAGCCGTCGGACAGGATCTTCACATGCGGCTTGCCGAGGTTGATCATCGGCTCGATGGTGAAGAACATGCCGGGCTTGAGCGGAACGCCTTCGCCGGGCCGGCCGATATGGATGATGTTCGGCTCGTCGTGAAACAGCCGGCCAAGGCCGTGACCGCAGAAGTCGCGCACCACGCTCATGCCCTGTGGCTCGACGAAGCTCTGGATTGCATGGCCGATGTCGCCGGTGGTCGCACCGGGTTTCACCGCGGCGATGCCGCGCATCATCGCCTCATAGGTCACCTCGATCAGCCGTTCGGCTTTGCGCGCGATCGGCCCGATCGCATACATCCGGCTGGAATCGCCATACCAGCCGTCGACGATGAAGGTGACGTCGATATTGACGATATCGCCTTCCTTCAGCGCGCGATCGCCGGGCATGCCGTGGCAGACCACGTGATTGATCGACGTGCAGGTCGAATAGCGATAGCCGCGATACATCAAGGTCGCGGGATAGGCGCCGTGGCCGAACGCGAAATCGCGGACAAATTCGTCGATCCGCGTGGTGGTCACGCCCGGCTTGACGATGTCGGTGAGCTCATCGAGGCATTTGGAAACCAGGCTGCCCGCCTTGCGCATGCCGGCGAAGCCGCTGGCGCCGTGCAGCTTGATCTGCCCGGTTTTGCGCAGGGACGTCTCGGTGGCCTCGATATAGCTCATGGGCGGGGTGTTTTCCGGTGAGGAGAATGGATTTGGCCTACCAATTTAATGATCGGGGCGGTCAAAGCAAGCCGCTCTGGAGGCCACCGGGAACCTCCGGATAGAGCCGCTCAGCCGGACACCT
This sequence comes from uncultured Alphaproteobacteria bacterium, assembly GCA_963786015.1. Lineage (GTDB taxonomy): Bacteria > Pseudomonadota > Alphaproteobacteria > Rhizobiales > Xanthobacteraceae > Bradyrhizobium. Next base: position 14,101 of record CAWAXO010000008.1, read on the forward strand.
CGACCGTGGTGTCGACCGGCAGCGTGCCGCCGCGCACGCGGATTTCACGCACGGGATAGGGCACGCGGATACCCTCGCGCTTGAAGCCGTCCCATAGCGACAGCATCACTTCGCTCTTCATGCTGTCCATGTCGGCGGGATCGGCGACCCAGAAGGTCAGGGAGAACTTCATGCCGGCTTCAGCGAATTCGGTGAGCAGGCAGTTCGGCGGCTTGGACTTGAGGGCACGGTCGGCGCGCGCGGCGATTTCGACTGCAAGCTTGCAGACCTGCCGCGGATCGGCATCGTAATTGGTGCTGAACGTGACCTTCACCAGCGTGTTCTTGTCGGTGTAGGTCCAGTTGGTGACCTTTTGCGTCACCAGATCCTCGTTGGGGATCAGGAACTCGCGGCCGTCGCCGGCTGCAACCGAGATATAGCGGGTCTTCATTGCGCTGATGCGCCCCGAATTGTCGCCGATGGTGACGAGATCGCCGGGCTTCACCGATTTGTCGACCAGGAGGATGATGCCGCTGATGAAGTTGGCGACGATCTTCTGCAGGCCGAAGCCGATGCCGACGCCGGCAGCACCCGAGAAGATCGCAAGCGCCTGCAGATTGATGCCGACAGCACTGAGCGCGACCGCGACCGCGAACACCATCAGGCCGAGCCGGATCATCTTGACCAGCAGCACCTGCACCGATGGCGTCAGGTCGCCGGATTGCGCGATCCGGCTCTCGGCGAAATTGCTGGCGACGTTCGAGAGCCATAGCGCTACCGCGAGCAGCACGGCGAGCTGGATCAGGAGCAGCGGGGTCAGCCGCAATCCGCCGAACATGACCGAGACGGAGTCCAGCGCGTCGATCACCGGCTGAAGCTGGCCGACGATGCTGAGCGCGGCCACCAGCCACGCCGAGATCGACACCAGCCGAAGCATGAACTGGTTGCGGATCACTGAGGTCAGCAGGCGGATCACGAGCCATGCCAGCGCCAGCTTGGCGAAGATCGACAGCAGATAGCTGCGGCTGGGCCAGGTCAGCTCGGTCATGACAATGCGCGCGACGCGCATGATGAGCGCGAATGCTGCAGTCGAGGCATAGGTGACCAATATCAGCAGGATCATTCGGAACGGCGCCGGCCAGCTCGCGCCGAGCTTTTTCATGTCGACCCGCGAGCGGATCGCGGTGCCGCTCGCGTAGGCTATTCCCGCACCGACGAGGATCAGGCCGATCTGGAAGTAGAACCAGGGCGATGTCACCTCGGCGCCGACCGATCGCGCCGCCGCCTGCAGGAAATCAAGGATGTCTTTGGTGTCAACGTCCATCGTCAGATCTCGTCCCAGCAGTGCGCCCGGCAACAGCGAATATTCGGCAAGTTCCCACAATTGCGCGCGCGGCGCCATCGGTATGGCACACCGCGTTGCGCAGGTAAGCCTTTGAAAACCGGGCATATCGCCGCGAATTTGGTGAAATGGGTTGGCGGGCCCGACCGGTGACGATATGCATGCAGGTTCAGCCCGACGCGGTGATTTGCTTTTCCTGATGGCCTCCCTCGATTCGGTCAGCATCGCTATCCTCCTCGGCGCCGTGCTCGTCATGGCGGGCATCCTGTCGAGCCTGCTCGCGTTGCGTTTCGGTGCGCCGCTGCTGCTGGTATTTCTGGCGATCGGCATGCTGGCCGGCGATTCCGGTCCCGGCCAGCTGCAGTTCAACGACGTGCACACGACCTATCTGGTGGGCTCCGTCGCGCTGGCGCTGATTCTGTTCGATGGCGGCCTGCGTACCCGCTTTCAAAGCATCCGTTCGGTGCTTGCGCCCTCTATGGTACTGGCGACGATCGGCGTGCTGCTCACCGCGCTGATCACCGCGCCGGTCGCGAAATACGCGCTCGACCTGAACTGGACCGAGGCGCTCCTGATCGGTGCCGTGGTGGCCTCGACGGATGCCGCCGCCGTGTTCCTGCTGGTGCAAGGGCAGGGCCTGCGACTGCGCCCCCGCGTCGGCGCGACGCTCGAGGCGGAATCCGGCAGCAACGATCCGTTCGCGGTGTTCCTCACGTTGATGCTGGTCGAGTTCATCTCGGTCGGGCACACATCGTCCGCCCATGTCGCGCTCGAGCTGAGCCGCGAGGCGCTGCTCGGCGCCGTCATCGGCGTGATCGGCGGCCGCATCATGGTGATGGCGCTCAACCGTGTTGCGCTGCCGCAGGGTTTGCATGCGCCATTCGTTGCCACGACGGCGCTGGTGATCTTCGGCGCCGCGCAGCTCGTGCATGGCTCCGGCTTCCTCGCGGTCTATTTGGCCGGCATCATCGTCGGCAACCGGCCGACGCGCGCGCATAATTCGGTCGTGACGTTCCTGGACGCCGCGACCTGGCTTGCGCAGATCGTCATGTTCGTGCTGCTCGGGCTTCTGGTTTCGCCGCAGCGGCTTGGCGCAAGCGCCGGGCCGGCGGTGGTCGTGGCATTGGTGCTGATGCTGGTGGCGCGGCCCGTCGCGGTGTTCCTGTGCCTGGCGCCGTTCCGCTTCAACTGGCGGGAAAAGGTGTTCATCGCCTGGACCGGCCTGCGCGGCGCAGTCGCGATCTTTCTGGCGTCGATCCCGCTGCTGGTCGGCCTGAGCAAGGCCTATCTCTATTTCGACGTCGCCTTCGTCGTCGTCATCATCTCGCTGCTGTTCCAGGGCTGGACGCTGGCGGCTGCTGCGCGGCGGCTGCATGTGGCGCTGCCGCGCGCCGATCGCGGGCCGCGCCGTGTCGAGCTCGATCTGCCGGGCCAGCTCGAGCAGGAGCTGGTTGGTTATCCCGTGCGCGCGAAGAGTCTCTACTTCCGGCGCGGCCTGATCCCGTCATGGTCGAAGCCGACACTGGTCATCCGCAACCAGAATATCCTGTCGCCTGCCGAGGCCGAGCCGGTCGTGCCGGGCGATTACATCTATCTGCTCGCGCCGCCGGAAAAGGCCGATGCACTCGACCGCTTCTTCGTCGACATGCCGCCGAGCTCGGCGCCGGATCCGCATCTGCTCGGTGATTTTGTCGTCTCCGGCGAGATCACGCTTTGCGATATCTCGCAGGCCTATGCGATCGCAACGCCGGAAGAACATGCGAAGCTGACGCTCGCCGATTACTTCGATGTCCATCTCGATCATTCGCCGAAGGAGGGCGCGACGCTGGCGCTCGATTCCATCGTGCTCGTGGCGCGCAGCATTTCCGGCGGCAGGGTGAGCGTTGTCGGCCTGCGCTTGCCGGAAGAGGAAGACGACATCCCGCCGCCGACACGGATCGAGACCTTCAAGCGCAAGGTCGGCGAATTGTGGACGTCAGTCGCGGGGATTTAAGTGTGATCGCTGTCAGATCCTCGTCCTGAGGAGCTTGCGGAGCAAGCGTCTCGAAGGATGAGGCCGGTTGTGGGGCCTCATGCTTCGAGACGGCGCGTCGCGCCTCCTCACCATGAGGAAGATCAGCCTCCATGCTCCGCATATCGAGAGGTTTGTTCCTCTCATATCCGAGCAGGATTCGACGGTGATCGGCTTTCTTTCCGCTGAGGCCGGTGAAAGATCGCCAATCTCCAATCAAGAAATCGCCACAACCGCATTCGCGCCACGCGCGCCTTCGTGATGTTGCGAAGCGGAACGCACCTCGCCGCAAAGCGGTTCTAGGACGGTTGCGCCGTATCCAGACGGCGGAACTGAGGTAACCGAGTTTTCGAGGAGGTCATCATGCAAAAATACATCCTGCCGGCTGTTGCAGCCGTTGCGCTCGGCATCGCGACGCCGGCCATCGCCTATGATTCCGGCAGCTATATCTCGATGCAGCAGGCGCTGGATGTGGCGACCGATATCGGCCTCGTCGCCGTCTCGCATACGGAGTTCGCTGGCGATGAGTGGCAGATCGAGGGACGTGACGCCTATGGCCATTACATGGAGGTCGATGTCGACGTCGTCACCGGCAACGTCGTGAACGTCGATCGTTCATAACGCGGTCATTTGTCATCCGACGGTGCGGCGCCCGGCAAGACCTTGACGCCGCCGAATGACGATACACGGCCGTGCTGCAGCAGCACGATCTGCGTCGCAAGCTGGCGCATTTCAGCGGCGTCGTGACTGACATAGACCATGGGGATCCTGGCCTCGTCGCGCAGGCGAACCAGATAGGGCAGGATCTCCGCCCTCCGTCCCTCATCGAGCGCGCCGAGCGGTTCGTCGAGCAGGAGCAGCCGTGGCTTCGACAACAGCGCGCGTCCCAGCGCGACGCGCTGACGCTCGCCGCCCGATAGCTTTCCCGGCCGCCGATCCAGCAAATGTCCGATGTCGAGCAGCTCGGTGATACGCTTGAGCTGCGCCGGGTCATCGTCGAGCCCGTTCATCCGTCGCCCGTAGTCGAGATTCTGCCGCACGTCGAGATGCGGAAACAGCCGTGCATCCTGGAACACATAACCGATCCTGCGCCGATAGGCAGGCACATGCAGGCGCGTTGCGACGTCGTCGAGCATTTCGCCGTCGATCGAGATGCTGCCGCGGTCGGGTACGAGGAGCCCGGCGATCATGTTGATCAGCGAGGTCTTGCCGGCGCCCGACGCGCCGAACAGCCCGGTGACGCGACCCTCGCTCTCGAACGAGGCCTGCAAGGTGAACTCGCCAAGCTGCTTTTCGATGTCGACGCGCAGCATCGTCAGTTTCCGTGCAGCCGCCGCGTGGCGCGCCGCGCGAACCATTCGGAGGCGATCAGCGCCGCCACCGCGATGGCGACTGAGATGATGACCAGCCGCAGCGCCGCCACGTCGCCGTCGGGCGTCTGGATCAGCGAATAGATCGCGGACGAAATCACCTGCGTCTCTCCGGGAATGTTCGAGACGAAGGTGATGGTGGCGCCGAATTCGCCGATCGCCTTGGCAAAGCCCAGCACCATGCCGGCGAGCACACCGGGCAGGGCAAGCGGCAGCGTCACGGTGAGGAAGACGCGCCATGGAGCCGCCCCGAGCGTCTCGGCGGCCTGCTCAAGGCGCTGGTCCACCGCCTCGATCGATAGCCGCATCGGGCGGACGAGCAATGGAAACGACATCACACCGCAGGCAAGCGCGGCACCGGTCCAGCGGAATGCGAACACGATGCCGAGCGTGTCGGCAAGCCACGAACCAACCAGGCCGCGCTTGCCGAATGTCAACAGCAGCAGATAGCCGGTGACGACGGGCGGCAGCACCAGCGGCAGGTGCACCAACGCATCGATCAGCGATTTGCCCCAGAAATCCCGCCGCGCCAGCAACCACGCCAGCGCGATTCCGAATGGAGTCGCGACCACGGTCGCGACCGCGGCGACCCGAATCGAAAGCAGGATCGCCGTCCATTCCGTAGGCGTAATGTCGAGCACGTCAGGAGGTCGGGCGGATCAGATAGGTGAAGCCGTATTTTTCGAGCACGGCCTTTGCCGCCGACGAGCGCAGATAGTCGAGATAGGCATTGGCTTCCGGCTTCGCGGTCGAGGTCGCCGCGACCGGATAGATGATCGGCGGATGGCTGTCGGCCGGGAAGGTGCCGACGATCTTGACGCCCGGCTCGACCTTGGCGTCGGTCGAATAAACGATGCCGAGCGCGGCCTCGCCACGCGCCACCAGCGTCAGCGCCGCGCGCACGCTTTCCGCCATTGCGAATTTCGGCTCCGCTGCGCTCCAGGCGCCGAGCTTCTCCAGGGCCGCCTTGGCGTATTTGCCGACCGGCACGGATTTGACGTCGCCGGTCGCGATCTTACCGTCGCCGGCGAGCTTGGCGAGGTCGAAGCCCTGGCCGATCGTCACATTGTCGATCTTGGAGTCTTTCGGCGCGATCAGCACGATGCTGTTGCCGAGCAGGTTGACCCGGGTCGGCTCGTTGATGGTCTTTTTGCCGATTGCGTAATCCATCCAGTCGGTGTCGGCAGAGACGAAAATGTCGGCGGGCGCGCCCTGTTCGATCTGCTTGGCCAGCTGCGAGCTCGCGGCGTAGCTGGCGTTGACCTTGACGCCGGTCTTGGCCGTGAAGGCCGCGTCGATGTCATCGAGCGCGTTCTTCATCGACGCTGCGGCGAAAACGGTCAGCGTCTTGTCTTCGGCGACGGCAGGCGATTGGGCCGAGCCCCAAAGGATAACAAGACCGAGGAAAAATCCGGCAAAACGAGACATCATGCGCTCCATGCGAGTTCACGCCACGAGGAAGCGCCGCGCGCGCAAATCAGGCGTCGGTGGTATTGAATTGCGACAGCAGGAAGCCCCGTTCCGCTGGTCCCTCTGGGCTTACGGCCGCGGCGGGATTTCGCGAGGAAAACAATAGCAGGCCGGCGCCTCTGGTAAACCCCTCCTACTCGGATGGAAGGATCGCGATCGAAATCGAATTCTCTTTTGCGCCCGAGACTTGAAGCACGAGAGGGCTGCCGGAAAGCTCGTATTTCATGGTCTTGCGGATGCCATCGCAATCGGTGGCGCCGCTGAAGGCCTTCGGCTTGAGGAAATGCCCGTCCTGCGTCACGTCGACCCAGGCGCCCGACGACAGGCTGATGGTGTAGAGGCCGGCCTTGGGCGCGCCGGTGAAGCGCGTGAAGCCGGCAAACGTGCCCTCCTTCGGCGCACGCTCGGGCGGCGCCGGCAGCTTGGCATCGGCCGGCGTTACCAGGGCGAGCGTGATGCCTGTCGCGGGCAGCGCGGCCTGCTCGCTTCCTGACGTGAGCTTGAGGCGATCGGGCGCGGTCAGCGCGGCACGCTCGTGCTCGATTCCCCACTTGAACTTGTCGCAACCGCTCGGCTCCTCCGCCGCCCAGGCAGGGGCGGCGGCGCCGAGCAACAAGAACGCTGTTAGAACGACGCCGCGCATGATCAATCCACCGCGATCATGACGTCAGAGGCCTTGATCACCACAGTGACGTGATCCTTGGCCTTGAGGCCCAGCTCGTCGACGGCCTCGTTGGTGATCGAGGAGGTCACGATCTTGCCGCTGCCGATATCGACACGGATATGCGAAGTGGTCGCACCCTTCTTGATCTCGACAACGCTGCCCTTGATCTGATTCCGTGCACTGATGCGCATAGGGGATCTCATGAATGTTAGGCCGCGCGTGGCAAATAGCACGCCTGATTGCGGCTGTGTGGTGGGTGTGAGAGGCGGGGACCCGCGTCTCGGCTCAGTCGCGCACTTACGGTGGGCGACGCGCCCAAAATAGCCCATTCCGGGGCGGCAGCGATAGCCCGTTGGCGATATCGTTACCGCCCGGACTTTGGCTCCTTGGCATCCGGCGCATTCAACACCTGGCGGCAGGCCGCCGGTAATTGCGTCAGCGTAACGGGCGGAGGCGGCTTGAGCGGCTCTTTCGGCGGCGGAGGATGCAGAACGGAATCCTTGAACCAGTAGCCGAGGTCATCGCAGCCGTCGCCGCCCTCCTGTTCCCTCTGACCGTCGCAGGCGTCGCTGCCCGCCGGGCAGCGCATGCGGATGTGGAAGTGATAGTCGTGGCCGTACCAGGGCCGGACCTTCGAAAGCCAGCTCTTATCGCCCTTGGCCTCGCGGCACAGGGCCTTCTTGATCGCCGCATTGACGAAGATCCGCTGTACGCTCGGCTCGAGCGCCGCGTCGCGGATGACGGCGAGATGACTGGAGGTCCACGCCTTGGGATCGATGTCGAGCCGGTCGTCGCGCACCATCATGGTCGCGGACATCTCCTCGCGCTGCTCGCGCGACAACAGATGATTCGGCATCGGCGTCAGCCAGACGTCGGCATCAAGGCCGATCTGATGGCTGGCGTGGCCCGACAACGCCGGGCCTCCGCGCGGCTGTCCCATGTCGCCGACCAGAATGCCCGGCCAGCCTGCATCCTTGTGCGCCTTCTCGGAAAGCCGCTTCAGAAGCGCCACCAGCGCCGGATGGCCCCAGTTGCGGTTGCGGGACAGCCGCATCACCTGCCAGGTGTCGCCGGTGATCGGCATCTTGGCCGCGCCCGCGATGCAGCCCTTGTTATAGGCGCCGATCACCTTTACCGGCATTGCCGCCGGCAGCCGCTTGCGCGCGAACAACTCTTTGGCCGGAAGCTTCGGGTCGTCGGGGTGCTCCAATGGCGGGAGCGGCTTCGGATCGAGCGTACCCCTGTCCTGCGCCAGCGCCAGCGACGCCATCGACAGTGCCATCAACGCGAGAGCCGGAGATAAAATCGGGCGAGCCAGCATGAGACCACTCTAGCTGCAGAAGGGTAGCATGAAAGGGCGCCGAACATGCCAGTCGTAATTGCTTGATCGCCGGGGCGAGATGGTTTCGCCTGGCATCGGATTCGCGCGATGGTGCTGTCGCTTATGAACCTTCAATTTTGACCGATGCGCTCGTGGGATCTCGTTAACCGCGCGATAACCATTGCTGTCGTTGCCTAAAGCTTGTGTGCATCGGAGGTGCGCGTGATTTCTCCGTGTCCAGGCGCTCTCGCGCCGAGAGTGCTCGTCGTGAGACGACGCCTTCGCGGCAACAGCGCGCTTTTTTCGCGGCGCAGACGACTATTCACAACCTTTGATAGAGAAAAATGAATGGAGTCTCCTTCAGATACATGAGCCGAATGTCGGGTGGCCCGCGCCACCGGGGCACATGGTTGTGACCGGACCAAGATACCTTTTGTTCAGAGAGTTAGCCGACAACAGAGTGAGTTGCAGTTGCGTATGGATCGCCCAATGCCGAGTTTCCGGCCAGTCCAGAAGAAGAAGCGAAAGCGTGTGGCGATCGTAGGCGGCCCACGGCGGCCTAGCCGCCCAAGCCCAAAGCTCGTTCGCCGCGACAGGGGCGGATCGGTCGGTATCGCGGACGAGGTCGTGCGCACGCGCGCCGAAGCGGAAGCCGCCATTGCCGAAGCGCGAAAGTCCCATGACCGGCTGACCGAGGCGATCGACATCCTGCCGCAGGGCATCGTGTTTCTGGATGCCGAAGCCCGCTACATTCTCTGGAACAGGAAATATGCCGAGATCTACGGCCGTAGCGCCCATCTCGTTCAGCAGGGGGCGCGGCTCGAGGACACGTTGCGCATCGGCGTCCAGCGCGGCGATTATCCGGAAGCTGTCGGCCGCGAGGAGCGGTGGATCGCCGAGCGTCTCGCCCGGCTCTACCAGACCGGCGAGCGTTACGAGCAAAAACTCGCCGACGGCCGCGTCGTCCTGATCGATGACCGGCTCACCGAGGATGGCGGCATCATCGGCCTTCGCGTCGACATCACCGAACTGAAGCAGCGCGAAGCGTCGTTTCGGCTGCTGTTTGACAGCAACCCGGTTCCGATGATCGTCTGCGCGCGCGACGACCAGCGCATCATCGGCGTCAATGACGCCGCCATCGAGCATTATGGCTACGGCCGGGCCGAATTCGAACGGCTCACCCTTCGCGACCTGCAGGCCTTCGAGTCCGATCCGCCATGGGTCAGCGATCGCACCGGCGACGAGCAGGCGGCCCATACGTGGAAGCATGTCAAGGCCGGCGGGGCGCTGATCGATCTGGTGATCTATTCACGTCACCTGGTCTACAATGAGCGACCGGCCGTGCTGTTGGCGCTGATGGATATCACCGAGCGCAAGCGCGCCGAGGCCCGGCTCGCATTCATGGCGCAGCACGATGCGCTGACCGGACTGCCGAACCGCAGTCTGCTGCGTCAGAAAATAGATGAAGTTTTGGTGCGCCGGCGCCGAACCGATGAACAGGTCGCGGTGCTGGTGCTCGGCCTCGACAATTTCAAGTCGATCAACGATACCCTGGGACACGGCATCGGCGATAAGCTGCTGCGTGGTGTCGCCAAGCGCCTGCGCTCCACGCTGCGCGAGGACGATATCGTCGCGCGCCTCAACTCCGACGAATTCGCGATCGTGCAGTGCGGGCAGACGCGGCCAGACGATGCGGCGTTGCTGGCGCAAGGCCTGCTGGAGACGATCGACAGCCCCTTCGTGCTCGATGGTCAGGCCGTCGTGATCGGCGCCACCATCGGCATCGCGATGGCCCCCACCGATGGCGATGAGTCGGATGAATTGCTGAAGCATGCGGACATGGCGCTGTCGCGGGCGAAGAACGAGACGCGGGGCACGTTCAGCTTCTTCGAAGTCCGGCATGGATGCGCGGGCGCAGAGCCGCCGCAAGATCGAGCTCGATCTGCGCGACGCCATCCAGAATGACGTATTGCGGCCGTACTACCAGCCGCTGGTCGACCTCGCGACCGGGCGCATCACCGGCTTCGAAGCGCTGGTGCGCTGGCCGCATCCGGAACGCGGCATGATCTCGCCGGGCGAGTTCATTCCAGTCGCCGAGGAGACGGGTCTGATCAACGCGCTCGGCACCTTGATGCTGCGGCACGCCTGCATGGATGCGGCGCGCTGGCCGGACGACGTTCGCGTCGCGGTCAACCTGTCGCCCGCGCAGTTTCCGGTCGGCAATCTCCTGTCGATCGTGATCGACGCGCTGAAGCAGTCCGGCCTGCAGCCGAAGCGGCTGGAACTCGAGATTACCGAAACCGCGCTCCTGGAGAAGAGCGATCACGTGCTGGCAACGCTGCATGCGCTGCGCGCGCTGGGCGTGCGGATTTCGATGGACGATTTCGGCACCGGCTATTCCAGCTTGAGCTATCTGCGCAGCTTTCCGTTCGACAAGATCAAGATCGATCAGTCGTTCGTGCGCGATCTTGCCGAGAATCCCGACGCGCAGGCGATCATCCGCGCGATCGTGAGCCTCGGGAAAGGTCTCGGTGTCACCATCACGGCCGAGGGCGTGGAGACGGAGGCGGAATTGAGTTGTCTGCGCGCCGAAGGTTGCCACGAGGGTCAGGGTTTCCTGTTCAGCCGCGCGCGCCCCAATGCGGAGATCGTTGCGCTCCTGAAGGCGCAATGCGGCGTGGAGGCGGTGGAACGCGAAACGCGCGTCGCTTGATTGGCCTCGGTCAGCGGCTCGCGAAAACGCGAACCCGGAATCCCCAGCGGATTCCGGGTTCGATGTTTCGGAGCGTTCCGGAATGGCAAGGCTCTCAAAAATCGCGTGTCACTTGCGCCGCGCGCTGCGCTTGTTGAGGTGATAGGTCAGCGCCAGGGCCACGCAGTGACGCAGGGCGGCTTCGGGAAGCGCGTCGGATGCATCCAGGAGAATGCTCCGATTGCCGCCATAAGTCAGTTCCGGATAGAGCTCGCGGAACGTCGAGACGAGGTCGGTCTGGCAGTGAAAATAGATCGCGTACTGGTTGGGAACCGACTTCACCCGATCGATCCGGATCGTGCTGCCGCTGCGGGTCTCGGTCGTCAGATAGCTCGGCTGGCTCCATTTGAGCGCTTCTTCGATCGCTCCGACGCCTTCGGTGGTCCGGGCGGTGTCGAAGATCAGGCGCCGGAGCGCCTGCAATTTCGACTTCAGCAGTTTGGGATAGGCCTCGAAGACCGCCGCCACGGCCGGGTCTTGCGCCGACGTGGAACGAGGTTTGGTTGGATGCTTTTTGGCGCGGTGTGTCGCGGGGCGTGCCATGCCGGTCGCTCGGGTTGAACGAGCCGGCAGGTTAGGGCAGGCGTGCGACGGAACGAAAGCGTTATTTCCTCGTCCGAGCGGATGATCGCTCGGCGGCCTGCCGCTTCCGCGACGCGGATGCTTTCTTGGCGGAGCGTGACCGAGCCGCCGCGGGCCGGCTTGCCGAGGCCCTGCCGCCACGCGGTCCACCGTCCTGCCGCTGCGTTTCGCGGAGAGGTTGGTTCGTTACGCGGCGTCGCGCAGACCCGCGAGGAAGGCGTCGACGCTCTTGAAGAGGCCGTCGGCGTGCTGGCCGAGTTCGCCGGACGCGGCGAGCACGTTGTCGGCGAGGGCGCGCGACTGCTCGGCCGCGCGGCTGGCGCCGTTCACATTTTGCGTCACCTCGGTGGTGCCGGCGGCGGCCTGCTGCACGCTGCGTGCGATCTCCCGCGTCGCCGAATCCTGCTCCTCGACGGCAGCCGCGATCGTGGTGGCGATGCCGCTGATGTCGCGGATGGTCTGGCTGATATCGCCGATTGCGATGACGCAATCGGCGGTGGCGGACTGGATCGCGTTGACCTGGCCCGCGATCTCTTCCGTGGCCTTCGCGGTCTGGCCGGCCAGTTCCTTGACCTCGGCCGCGACCACGGCGAAGCCGCGGCCGGCCTCGCCCGCGCGCGCCGCCTCGATGGTGGCGTTGAGCGCGAGCAGGTTGGTCTGGCTTGCGATCGCATCGATCAGCCGCAACACGTCGCCGATCTTCTCGGCGGTGGCGGCAAGGCTGCTGACCATTTCGGTGGTCTTGCTGGCCTTGGCGACGGCGCCGTCGGCGACGCTTGCGGAGTGGGTGACCTGACGGCCGATCTCGGCGACGGAGGAGGCGAGCTCCTCGGTCGCCGATGCCACCGTCGAGACACTGGTTGAGGCCTGTTCGGACGCGGCCGCGGCCGCGGCGGTCTGCTGCGAGGTGCCGTTGACGCTGGTGGTGATCTCGGACGCTGCGCGCTGCATGTGCTCGGTGGCCTTGGCGACGGCGCCGACCAGGCCCTTGACGTCGGCCTCGAAGCGGTCGGCCATCTTCTTCTGGAGTGCCCGTTTCTCGACCTCGGAGCGCTGCTTGTCGGCCTCCTGCGACTCGCGCAGCGAACGGGTCTCGGCCATGTTGCGGCGGAATACGTCGACCGCCTGTGCCATGGTGCCGAGCTCGTCGTGGCGGTCGCCGCCGGGGATCTCGACATCGGTATCGCCATTGGAAAGACGGTTCATCACCGCGGTGATCGCGACCAGCGGACGCGACATGCCGCGGCCGAGGAAGAACGCGACCAGCGCCGCACCGGCCAGGATGGCGAGCGTACCGAGCAGCAGAGTGCGCTGGGCGTTCGCCGCCGCGGCTTCATACTGCGTGGTGTCCTTGATGATTTCGAGCACGGCGATCGGCTCGCCGGCATAGTTCTTGATTTGGCCGACATAGAGCGCGGCCGGATGATCGCCGAGCGTGGCATCGCGATGCACGGCTTCGCCGTCGAAGGCCCGCTTCAGCTCATCCGGCGTCGCGACCGCGACATCGCCTGTCGTCGAAGACAATCTCTTGAAGGTCCGACCATCGAACGAATGCACCGCCAGATCGATGCGGAAGCGCTGCTTGGCGCGTTCGACGAACTCCTTGCCGAAGGCGGCGCCGACGTCGACATTGGCGAGACTCTTGCCGTCCTTGATGATCGGCGTGATGCCGAACACGCTGAGCTCTTCGCGGCCGGGCTCCACGCCGACGATCTGCTTGCCGGTCGCAAGCGCCTTGACGACCGTGACGCGGCGCGCCGACACGTCGTCGCCGAAGACCTTCGGCGTGTGCACGCGGTAGAAGGTCAACGCGGGCGGCGTCTGGAACGAGATCAGCGGGATGCCCTGCGCCTTCAGCGATTTCCACGAATTCTCGAGCAAGGCGCCGAGACCTTCGCGGTCGCCTCTGGAAATGACATCGATCACCGGCGGCAGGCCTGCAATCACCGAACTCACGGCGAGCGCTGCGCGTCCCTCGTAATCGACCGCGGCGATCACGCTGTCATATTGCAGCTTGAGCTCGCGATCGAGCGCGAGCTGTGTCAGCGAATGCTGTTGAATGATGGAGAATGTTCCCAACACCCCGCAGGCAACCGCGACCGTGAGCGAAATGGCAAGGATGAGGCGGGCGCCGATCGAGCGGAGTTTGAACATGGTCATTCCAAAGGATGATTTCCGTTCGAAACCTGCAGGAAAGACATTAACATCTGCACAATGAGAACCGTACAAACGCGGTGGCCGCTGGCCACGGTCATGCAGCGCGCGCATGTGTCATGCAGTCTGGCGCGAACCGCTCGATGGCTTCGACTTTCGAATGGGGTTGCCGCAAATTTGTGCGAGTTATCCTGCTGCTGCAACATGTCTGCGCGATCGCGTGATCGATGCGTCAGTATCCTTCACATCTCCGACATAACGTCTGTGCCGGTCTGCACGCGACTTGGCGGAGCGGCTTGCCTGACTTAGCGCGTCGTCGGAGCGGTCTTCAGATTCGACATCAGGATGGTCCGGCCGGCATCTTCATAGTGCGTATCGCGCGCCTGGATCTGCTGTGCGATGGCATGCATATCGCGGAACCGCCGCTCGAACGGATTCGCGGCGAACACCGCGGTCGCGCCGGCCATGTGATAGGCGGTATCGACCACGGAAGCGGACTGATGGATGGTCCAGGTCGCGGCAATGCGGATCGCGATGCGGTGCGCTTCGGTGATCGGGCCGCCGCCTTCGAGATCGCGCCAGACCTCGGCCGCCGTCGCGTAGAGATAGGCCCGTGCGGCGCGCAGGGTCGCCTCGGTGCGGCCGATCAGGCCCTGGACTGCGTTGTTCTCGCGCATCGCCGACAATCCCTGCGGCAGCTTGGTGCGTGAGAGTTCGATCGCGGAATCGAGCGTGGCGCGGGCGACGCCAAGCGAGGTCGCGGCAAAGCCCATGCTGAACACCATGTTGGTGGAGAGCTTGTACAGCGGACCTTGTTCGCGCACCGCCGCCGGGTCGTCGCGCAGCGCCGCAAACTTGTCCGGGATGAACAGGTTGTCGACCGAATAGGAGTCGGTGCCGGTTCCCTTCAGCCCGATGACGTCCCAGACGTCGTACATGGTGGCGCTCGTGATCGGGAACAGGACCGTGCGAATTTCCGGCGAGCCGTCCTTCTTCTTGCGCAGCGACCCGTCGGCCTCGACGACCTTCACATGAGCGCCCAGCCAGCTCGCCTGCCGCGAGCCCGAGGCGAAATCCCAGCGCGCATTGGCCAGGTAGCCGCCGGGCACGACCTTGACCTCATGGGCGATCGCGCCCCAGGCCAGGATTCCGGGCGCCGTGTTGAAGATTTCCTCCGCCGCGTCGCGATCGAGATAGGCCGCCGTCATCGCGCAGACGCTGCACTGGCCGAGGCACCAGGCCGTCGAGGCATCGGCCTTGGCGATCTCCTCCTGCATCTGCATGAAGGTTTCCAGCGGCGCCTCGGCGCCGCCGAAGCTCTGCGGCAACAGCGAGCGATAGAGGCCGTTCTCGATCAGGGCCGAAGTGACCGCAGGCGTCAGCCGCCGCGTCCGCTCGATCTCATTGGCCTCGCTGGCGATGAGGGGCTGTAATGCGCGGGCGCGCTCGATAAGGCCGAAAGCCTGGGGCTTGTTCATTCGCGTTTCCTCTGCCCTCTTGTTGGGGTCTGATGGGAAGCCGCGATGGTGGTCTATTCGGGGCGGGGAGGCAAGCTCAGTTCGGTGGGAGAAGCTCAGTTCACTGTCATTCCGGGGCGCGACGCCAGCGCGAACCCGAAATCCGGAGGTTATGGTGCGAGATTTCGGGTTCGCGACGTTGTCGCGCCGGGCAATGACGGTGAGAGGATCAGCTATCCACCTTCAGCGCGGCAATGAAGGCTTCTTGCGGGATGTCGACCTTGCCGAACTGCCGCATCTTCTTCTTGCCTTCCTTCTGCTTCTCCAGAAGTTTTCGCTTACGCGTGATGTCGCCGCCGTAGCATTTCGCCGTGACGTCCTTGCGCAGCGCGCGCACGGTCTCGCGCGCGATCACCTTGCCGCCGATCGCCGCCTGGATCGGGATCTGGAACATGTGCGGCGGGATCAGTTCCTTCATCTTCTCGACCATGGCGCGGCCGCGGCCTTCCGCGCGGGTCCGATGCACCAGCATCGACAGCGCGTCGACCGGCTCGCCATTGACCAGGATCTGCATCTTGACGAGATCGGCCGGCTTGTAGTCGGTCAGATGATAGTCGAACGAGGCGTAGCCCTTCGAGACCGATTTCAGCCGGTCGTAGAAATCGAACACCACTTCGTTGAGCGGCAGGTCGTATTTCACCATCGCGCGGCTGCCGACGTAGGTCAGCTCCTTCTGCGCGCCGCGGCGGTCCTGGCACAGCTTCAGCACGCTGCCGAGATATTCGTCGGGGGTGAGGATCGTGGCCTCGATCCAGGGCTCGTCCATCTCGGCGATCTTCACCACGTCGGGCATGTCGACGGGATTGTGGATCTCGATCTCGCTGCCGTCGGTCAGCCTCATCTTGTAGATCACGCTCGGCGCGGTCGCGATCAGGTTGAGATCGAACTCGCGCGACAGCCGCTCCTGGATGATCTCCAGATGCAATAGCCCGAGGAAGCCGCAGCGGAAGCCGAAGCCGAGCGCGGCGGAGGTCTCCATCTCGAAGGAGAAGCTCGCGTCATTGAGGCGCAGCTTGCCCATCGCGGCGCGCAGCGTCTCGAAATCGTCGGCATCGACTGGGAACAGGCCGCAGAACACCACCGGAATCGCGGGCTTGAAGCCCGGCAGCATCTCCGTCACCGGCTTGCGGTCGTCGGTAATGGTGTCACCGACGCGGGTATCGGCGACTTCCTTGATTGCGGCGGTGATGAAGCCGATCTCGCCGGGACCAAGTTCCTCGACCTGCTGCATCTTGGGCGTGAAGAAACCGACGCGCTCGACGTCATAGGCCGCGTTGGTGCCCATCATGCGGATGCGGCTACCCTTCTTCATCACGCCGTCGACGACGCGAATGAGCACGACGACGCCGAGATAGACGTCGTACCAGCTATCGACGAGCAGCGCCTTCAAGGTCGCGTCGCGGTCGCCTTTCGGCGGCGGCAGGCGGGAGACGATCGCCTCCAGCACGTCGGGCACGCCCAGGCCCGTCTTGGCGGAGATCATGACCGCATCGGACGCGTCGATGCCGATCACGTCCTCGATCTGCTGCTTGATCTTCTCGGGCTCGGCCGCCGGCAGGTCGACCTTGTTGAGGACCGGCACGATCTCGTGATTGTTGTCGAGCGCCTGATAGACATTGGCGAGCGTCTGCGCCTCGACGCCCTGGCTCGCATCGACCACGAGCAGGGAGCCTTCGCACGCCGCGAGCGACCGCGAGACTTCATAGGCGAAGTCGACATGGCCGGGCGTGTCCATCAGGTTGAAGATGTAATCCTTGCCGTCCTTGGCGCGGTAGTGCAGCCGCACCGTCTGCGCCTTGATGGTGATGCCGCGTTCGCGCTCGATATCCATCGAATCGAGCACCTGCTCCTTGCCGGCCATTTCGCGATCCGACAGGCCGCCGGTCATCTGGATCAGGCGGTCTGCAAGCGTCGATTTGCCATGGTCGATATGGGCGACGATGGCGAAGTTGCGGATGTTGGAAATGGGGACGGTCGTCATGGGGCGCGGGATAGCATTCACGTCTGCGTGCGGCAACCATATTGCTGTATTTTAAAGGATTTTCTTCACGCTTAGCTGATTCCACGGAAGCCGAAAACGCGCTACGCACAGGGTCATGTCGACTGCATCGATCCTGCCCGCGAACGCGCGCGCGCCTCGCTCGTTCAGCCTCCGCCGGCCGGCGGCGTGGCTTGTGGAACGCGCCTGCAATCCACAGACGAGCCTCTGGCTCGTCATCAGCTTCGCCGTCGTCCACACGCTGCTCTGGACTTTCATCCTGATCAATCTGAAGGCGGCGCAGGACGTCCACATGGACGTCGCCGAGGCGTTCGCCTGGGGCCAGAAATTCCAGCTCGGCTATGGCAAGCATCCGCCGCTCTCGGGATGGATCGCAGGTCTGTGGTTCAGGTTCTTCCCGGTTCGGGACTGGTCGACCTATGCGCTGGCGATGACGGTGCTGGGCGTCGGCCTCGTGATCTCATGGTTCATCGCGCGCCGCGTGGTCGATCGCCGCCGCGCCTTCTTCACCGTGGTGATGCTCGCGCTCTATCCGATCTTCAATTTCAAGGGTTTCAAATATAATGCCGATCTGCTGCAGCTCGTGACGCTGCCGCTCCTGGTGCTGGCCTATCTCGATGCCTTCGAGAAGCGCACATGGCGCTCGGGCGTGTGGCTTGGCCTTGCCGGCGCGCTGGCGCTGATGACCAAATACTGGGTGCTGACCATGATCGGCGCCATCGGCCTCGCCGCGCTGATCCATCCGGAGCGGCTGAAGTTCCTGCGCTCGCCTGCGCCCTGGGTCGCGATCGGAACGCTCGTCGTCGCCATGATCCCGCATCTGATCTGGCTCAAGCAGGTGGATTTCGTTCCGCTGACCTATGCCGGCGACGTCTACAGCCTGTCGAGCCGTGCGCAGAGCGCAAAGCTCGTGCTCGGCTATCTCGGGCACAATCTGTCGCTGCTCGCGCTGCCCATTGTGCTGGCTGCGCTCGCGCTGTTCTTTCCGCCGCGATGGCTGTCGCTTGCCTGGACGAGCGGTGAAAATCCCGCCGTCAACCGTTCGCAGGCGCTGAACGTCTGGTTGGTCCAGTCGATCGTCGCGATCGGCCCGCCGCTCGGCGGTCTCGCCTTCACCGTCTACATGAAAACCGACTGGGGCATTTCGCTGTTCTTCCTGGTGCCGCTGGCGCTGGTCGCGATCCCTTCGCTGCGCGTGCAGGCGATGGCGCTGTTTCGGATCACGATGATCTGGCTGGTGCTGACGATCGCCGCGCTGGCCGGTTCGCCCTATATCGCCGCGTTTGAAATGTCGGAAAACCCCAACAACGCGGCGGGCTATAGCGCGCGCTCGCAACTGGCCCGTGAGTTGACGGAGCTGTGGCACAACAAGTTCGGCTCACGCTGGGCCGTCGTCGCCGGCACCACCGAGATCGGCGAGCCCATGACGTTCTACAGCCCCGATCATCCCGCGCCGTACACGCCGGGCGAAGTGTGGTCGTCAGGCCTGACGTCGCTGGAAGAAGCGAAGCGCGAAGGCTTCATCGGCATCTGCGATACCACCGACTTCCGGCTGCCGGCATGCGAGGCCTGGATGAAGGCGAATGCGCCTGACGCCGAGCAGGTCGTGATGACCACGCAGCGCTTCTTCCAAGGCCATCCGGGCCCGGCGATCGATTGGAAAATCTACGTTCAGCCTCCGGGGAAGTAAAAGTGCTGGCGCCAGGAAAGATCGTCATACCCCGCGAAAGCGGGGCATCCAGTATGCTCCGCTATCTCGATTGATCTCTAACGTCTCTGGAATACTCGATCACCCGCGTGCGCGGGTGATGACGACCGAGAGCGCGCGCCGTCGGAGCGGCTCACGTCCCTTCCTCGTTGAACTTGCTTTCGACGAGGTTGGTGATCGCGTCGATTGCGGCCTGGGCTTCGGGGCCGATCGCGGAGACTGTGATCGTGGCGCCGGGGCCTGCCGACAGCATCATCAAGCCCATGATCGACGTGCCGCCGACCGTCTCGCCGCCGCGCGTCACCCAGACTTCCGCGCTGAAGCGCTCGACGGTCTGGACGAATTTCGCGGACGCGCGCGCATGCAGGCCGCGCTTGTTGGTGATCAGAAGCTCTTTCGAGATTGCCCCCGCGGGCACGCTTGGCCCGGGGACCAGTGCCGGCAACTCGTCGTCGTCGTTCATTTTCCAGCCAGAACGCGGCTCGCAATCGTTACGTATTTGCGGCCGGCTTCCTGGGCCATGGCGATCGCGTCAGGAAGCGAACGTTCCTCGCGCACCTTGGCGAGCTTGACCAGCATCGGAAGGTTGATGCCTGCGAGCACCTCGACCTTCGGCCGGCTCATGCAGGAGATCGCAAGATTCGAAGGCGTGCCACCGAACATGTCGGTAAGGATGGCGACACCGTCGCCGGAATCGACGCGATTCACCGCTTCTATGATGTCGCCGCGGCACAGATCGGAATCGTCTTCGGCCCCAATCGTGATCGCCTCGATTTGCTTTTGAGGACCCATAACATGCTCAAGCGCCGCCTTGAACTCGTCGGCGAGGCGCCCATGGGTCACCAGTACTAGACCAATCATCGGAAACTCCTCGCGGGTGCTATTTTTTTGGTGCACCGCACGAACGCGCCACTTTGACCATACAGAGCCCCCGCGCAAGAGGGGATGTTACCGGTGCTCCCGCGAACCTTAACGTCGGACTGGGAGATTGCGCCGGTCTCTTCGGGCGCCATAGTGGGCCAGATATGGTTACTAATCTACTTCACACAATTGGCGGAAAGGTTAACGGAGGGTGAACTCTCGGTTGTTGTCAAAGCGGCAATAACTACCGGTAGGGGAGAATAGCCATCCGCGATCGGAATCCTCGGTAAAATTACACCGGAAACACTCGTTTGGAGGGCTTTTGAATTTGGCAGACGCGCCGTATCTGTGGCTGCGAGGTCCACAATCAAGCCGACGATGGCCTGCTCTACATGGTCGCACCGGCGAATTCCAAGCCCGCGAACCTCGATCAGCCCAGCAAGAGCCGGCGCTGGGTAGACCAATAATTGTCCGCCGACTGTTGCGAGATGAACACGGTCGTCGCCGACCAAAACGGCCGGCGGAACCTGCCCGGACCGTCCACAGACGATGAGCTCGAAGGCAAGACGCGACTTCCCGGCGCCCGATGGTCCCCGGATGAGCACCGCGCGGTCGCCGACTTTCACGGCGGACGCGTGCAGGCTCGCGCCAGGCGCGGTCATGATGCCGGCAGCCTCACCACGAAGCGGGCGCCCGGCAATTGTCGGTTCATCATCGTCGTCGTCGCTGGCGGGGCCTGGGCGGTTTTCGGCCCAGATGCGTCCGCCATGCGCCTCGATGATCTGCTTGGAGATCGACAGGCCGAGGCCGGAGTTCTGGCCGAAGCCCTGATGCGGACGATCGGTGTAGAAGCGCTCGAAGATGCGCTCCAGCGCGTCGGGACGAATGCCGGGACCGTCGTCATCGATCAGGATCTCGATTCCCGTCCGAATGCGGCGGCACAGGATGCGCACCTTGCCGTCCGCATTGGAAAAGGACTGCGCGTTCGACAGCAGGTTGGAAACCACCTGCCCGAGCCGCGAATCATGGCCGGGGACGGAGAAGGTGTCGGCGCCGCCGCGGCCCTCGAAGCGGGCTTCGACGGCGACGTCATGACCGAGCTTGGTTTCGTTGGCGACCGAGGTCAGCGTGGTCAGGAGACGGCGCAGATCGACCGGCGTCATGTCCTGGCGCTGCAGTTCGGCGTCGAGGCGGCTGGCGTCGGAGATGTCGGAGATCAGGCGGTCCAGCCGCCTGACGTCATGCTCGATGACGGCGAGCAGCCGTGTGCGGCTGTTCTCGTTCTTCGCCAAGGGCAGCGTCTCGACCGCCGAGCGCAGCGAGGTCAGCGGGTTCTTCAGCTCATGGGCGACGTCGGCGGCGAACATCTCGATCGCCTCGATGCGGTTGTAGAGCGCGCCGGTCATGTCGCGCAGCGCGCCGGACAAATGGCCGATCTCGTCGCGGCGGAGCGTGAAATCGGGAATCTCGACCCGCGTCTTGATGCGGCGGCGGACGCGCTCGGCGCTGTCGGCGAGCCGCCGCACGGGGCCGGCGATGGTGCTTGCGAGGAGCAGCGACAGCACGATCATGACCGCCGAGGCGACGCCGCCGACCTTGACGATCGCGAGCCGCTCGGCAGTGACCATCTGGTCGATGTCGTCGCCCTGGGTCGACAGCATCAGCGCGCCGTGGATGGTGCGGGAGCGCTGCACCGGCACCGCGACCGAAACGATGACCTCGCCGCGTGAATTGACGCGCACCATGCTGCGCTTCTGGCCACGCAACGAGTCGCCGACCTCTTCATAGCCGTTGCCGTTTTCCGGGCCCAGCTCGCGATAGAGCGGAAGGTCGCCGCGGTTGAGCCAGGTCCTTGCGGCGATCATCGCGCGCTCGGGCAGGCCGGGCTTTTCGGAGGAGATCGGCGGCAGGTCGAAACGCAGCACGTTTTCTAGGTTGCGGCTGTCGAGCAGCAGCCCGCCATTGGGATCGTAGATGCGGGCACGGGTTTTGGTCGGCGAGATCAGCGTCCGCAATACCGGCGCGACACGCTCCGGATTGATCGGGAAATCGAGCGGGGAATATTCGTCTGGCGAGCCGTAGGTCTCGCCCGGCTTCAGGTCCAGCAGCCGGTCGGGATCGATGGTGATGGTGTTGGTCTGGACCGTGGCCGAGGCCGCGATCGCGCCGGCGATGATCTCCGCCTGCACCAGGAGGCTCTGCGCTCGCGCATCGATCAGGCCGGCGCGGAATTGCGACAGATAGAGAATGCTGGCCACCAGCGCCAGCAGGCCTGCGATGTTCAGCGAAACGATGCGGCGGGTGAGGCTGGAGAAACTGAGCGTGAACAGAAACTGTCCGGCACGCCTCAGCCATCCCAGCGGACGCCGCCAGCCCCTGAGCGGCGGTCTCTCGATGCCAGAACCGTCCACTGCGAGCGACGACGAATCGTCCTCGGCCATCAATCCAGGAGCGGGCTGCGTTCGATCAAGCAATGGTCAACACTTGCTTCGAGGGACTCAGCGAGCATCCTACCCCAGGCGATCGACGGGCGTCAGCGCGCAAGCACGCATAAGTCCCCCGCAGATCAAGCTTCCTTGAAGCGATACCCCACACCGTAGAGAGTTTCGATCATCTCGAAATCGTCGTCCACAACCTTGAACTTCTTGCGCAGCCGCTTGATGTGGCTGTCGATGGTGCGGTCGTCGACATAGACCTGATCGTCGTAGGCCGCGTCCATCAGGGCGTTGCGGCTCTTCACGACGCCGGGACGCGTCGCCAGGGCCTGCAGGATCAGGAATTCGGTGACCGTCAGCGTCACCGGCTCGTTCTTCCAAGTGCAGGTGTGACGCTCCGGATCCATCCGCAGCAGTCCGCGGTCGAGCGCCTTGGCGTCGTTCTCCTTTGGCGCGGCGGTCGGGTCCTTTGGCTGCGAACGGCGAAGCACCGCCTTGACGCGTTCGACCAGCAGGCGCTGCGAGAACGGCTTACGGATGAAATCGTCGGCGCCCATCTTGAGGCCGAACAGCTCATCGATCTCCTCGTCCTTCGACGTGAGGAAGATCACCGGCAGGTCTGATTTCTGCCGCAGCCGACGGAGCGTTTCCATGCCGTCCATCCGCGGCATCTTGATATCGAGGATGGCGAGGTCCGGTTGGCTGGAACGGAAGCCGTCCAGCGCGGAGGCGCCATCCGTATAGGTCATGATGCGATAACCTTCGGCCTCAAGCGCGATCGAGACTGAGGTGAGGATGTTGCGGTCGTCATCGACCAAGGCGATAGTGGGCATGAGCCTGCTTTCAGTTGCGGTGGCTGAAACGGCGAGCATTCCAGTGATGCGCCGCGTAATTGGGCTTCGAACGTGGTCAACGAGCAATGCAAGCTGGGCTGAAGTGTGACCATGTTCCATAAAACGCTTCGCTTCCAGCGACGCGTTTAGCCAGTCCAGAGCCCGTTTAGCCGAAAAAACACCCGCGGCGCAATAGGATAACGAGCCAATATCGATGCAATCGACAGCCGATTTCGATTGTATAATCAGGACCCGGTCCCGGCTCCGGCACGGCCGCCAGCGGCTCTGGCGAGCCTATGACCGGTTACTAGAGACCCTAATTATTAACGGGTCAGCGTCGCGAGCTGCCCCGACGGGTCGCCGATTCTGCTGCTTTCACACCTCACCATCCGTGCAACTTTGCCGACGGCAGGGCCTCGCTGATGCCGGACAAGTGGCGGCCGGCGATCCCCTCGAAAGGGCGCGAATCATGCCGGCCCGGCGGAAGAGACCGGTGCGAACGACCAAGCGGTTGTGCGCTTCCTGCGTGCACATCCATCGGCCGGAGCCTGTGCCGACTCCAAGGACTTCTCTTGATCTTTCTTCCGCATCCGAACTTTCCTGAACGCGTGACCGACGTCCAGGCACGTCGCAAGACGCTGATCGAACTCGCCGATGAAGCGCGGGCGAATGCACAAGCAAGACATCTTGACTGGGGAGGCACGCGGCCTTCGGCGAACGACCGCAGCCGCGCGATTGCTTACACCACGATGACGGCAGGGTGCAGATGAGGGCATTCAACCCGTGCAATCCTCGGCGCCTGCCGTCCCGATCCGGGGCGGGTGTTTGTTAGAATAGGTCGATTGTGCGCTGCGAAAAGCCGGTGCGGAAGGTTATGTCGCAGAGGCCCATCGTCGCGATGGCACGCCAAAGTTTTGGTCCTGTCAGCAATAGTGTCGCAAAGAGCAGGGTGGGCTCGCAATAAACCAAACTGCAAGGGATCGGCTTGGCAAGCCAGGCGTTCATGAGTATTACGTCGCTCGGTCAGGGCTTGACGGGCTATAGTGAAATCCCCCCGCGAACGGCGCATTGCACGCCATTTCGTGCTTTTCATACGGCTTTCCCAGGAGGCGTGAGTGCAAGAGATGGGCATGCATAACGGTGCTTTTGGCGCCGATAAATTCGGCTTCCAGAAGCTCAAGGGCGTGAACTGGAATTTCGGTGCGCCGGAGCTCTGTGAGCACTCCTTGCGCGCCGGCGAAGCCGTGCTGTCCGCCGATGGCGCGATCTGCGCCGATACGGGCGAGTTCACCGGCCGCAGTCCGAAGGACAAGTTCACCGTCCGCGATGGCCTCACCGACAAGTCCATGTGGTGGGCCGGCAACCAGTCGATCACCGCCGAGCAGTTCGAGGCGTTGTATCAGGACTTCCTCAAGCATGCCGAAGGCATGACACTGTTCGCGCAGGATCTCTATGGCGGTGCCGATCCGACCCATCGCATCAAGACGCGCGTCTTCACCGAGCTCGCCTGGCACTCGCTGTTCATCCGCACGCTCTTGATCCGCCCCGAGGCGTCCGAGCTCGCCAGCTTCGTACCGGAACTGACGATCGTCGACCTGCCGAGCTTCCGCGCCGATCCCAAACGTCATGGCGTGCGCTCCGAGAACGTCGTGGCCATCGATTTCGCCCGCAAGATCGTCCTGATCGGCGGGTCTTATTATGCCGGCGAGATGAAGAAGAGCGTGTTCACCACGCTGAACTTCTATCTGCCGGAAAAGGGCGTGATGCCGATGCACTGCTCGGCCAATGTCGGGCCCGACGGCGACACCGCAATCTTCTTCGGCCTCTCCGGCACCGGCAAGACGACGCTGTCGGCCGATCCCAAGCGCACGCTGATCGGCGACGACGAGCATGGCTGGAGCGGGGATGGCATCTTCAATTTCGAGGGCGGCTGCTACGCCAAGTGCATCAAGCTCTCGCAGGAAGCCGAGCCCGAGATCTATGCCGCCAGCAAGCGCTTCGGCGCCGTGCTGGAAAACGTCGTGCTCGATGCCAACACCCGCGAGCCCGATTTCGACGACGGCTCGAAGACCGAGAACACCCGCTCGGCCTATCCGCTCGAATTCATTCCCAATGCTTCACGCACCGGCTGCGCCCCGCATCCCAAGAACATCGTGATGCTGGCCGCCGACGCCTTCGGCGTGCTGCCGCCGATCGCCAAGCTGACGCCGGCGCAGGCCATGTACCACTTCCTGTCCGGTTACACCGCGAAGGTCGCCGGCACCGAGCGCGGCCTGGGCTCCGAGCCGCAGCCGGAGTTCTCGACCTGCTTCGGCTCGCCGTTCCTTCCGCGCGATCCCTCGGTGTACGGCAATCTGCTGCGTGATCTGATCGCCAAGCACGATGTCGATTGCTGGCTGGTCAATACCGGCTGGACCGGCGGCAAATACGGCACCGGCCGCCGCATGCCGATCAAGGTGACGCGCACGCTCCTGACCGCCGCGCTGAACGGCTCGTTGCGCAACGCCGATTTCCGCACCGACCGCTATTTCGGCTTCGCGGTGCCGACCTCGCTGCCGGGTGTCGAGCCGCACATCCTCGATCCGATCAAGACCTGGAAGGACAAGGCCGAGTTCGACAAGACGGCGCGCGCGCTGGTCGGCATGTTCCAGAAGAACTTCGCCAAGTTCGAAGCCCAGGTCGATGCCGAAGTCCGCGCCGCCGCGCCGGAAGTGAAGCTCGCGGCGGAGTGAGGCATCCCGTCATTCCGGGGCGATGCGACAGCATCGAGCTATGGTGCGCAATTGCGCACCTGAGAATCTCGACATTCCGGGTTCAGTCCTGCGGACTGCTCCGGAATGACGGAGCAAAGAGATCAAGAGTATCGAAACAAAGGGGCAGCCGGTGTGCTGCCCCTTTGTGCATTTTGCGGATCGGAAGATTTAACCGCACCTTAACCACAAGCGGTCTGTACTGCGGCCGATCGCCTCACCCGCGCGGAGCATCGGCATGTCGGACATCTTCAGCGTCATTGCGTCCTCCTACGCCACCGCGCCACTCAGCACGACCTCCGATAAGCCCTACACCAATGTCGATCCCAAGAGTTACCAGGGGACCTGGAGCGGGACCTATTCCAACAACCAGAAATTCGAGTTCACGATTTCCGACGTCAACGGCTTCCGCGCCCAGGTCAAATATCAGAGCGGCGGGACCGTGCAGTACCAGCAGGTGCTGATCCGCAATTCCTCGTTCCGGGTCGGCGATACCAAGTTCACGCTGACCGCGGCCGGCAAGGCCCAGATCCGCAATGCCGTCAGTGATCCCGTGACCGGCGACACAAGCCTCGTCACCGGCAACGCCAGCCAGAGCTGACCGGCAACTTTCTTCTCAGGCCTTGAAGTAAGCGATCTGCGTCGTCGTCGCGAGCAGGCGGCCTGAGGGCGACCACAACTCGCCGTTCTGGTCTTGATAGCTCTTGTGGAAGGTCTTGGCATCGGCGACCGCGAGCAGGCGCGTGATGTTGTCTTGCGCGAGATCCTCGGCATCGGCATGGAAGTAGGTCGTCAGCGACACCGTGCCGAACGGCACGAACTCGCTGCGCACGTGGAAGATGCGGCCGAAAAATGCGTCCGACATCGCGACAAGCGACAGCGCGTCGATCCTGCGCGGCTTGCGGTCGCTGATCCAGAGCTTGGTGAAGGCGCTCGCCGGCTCCTTCCCGGCGCCGGCGCGGAAATCCGGATGGCCTTCGACGAAACGGAAATCATACTGATTGGCCCAGGACGCCGCGATATTCGGGTAGCGCTTGATTTGCTCGAACGGCGGGGCATCCGGCATTTGCGCCGGCTGGTGCGACCATGACGGACGGCGCGCGGCGAACACCGCCGTTGCAAGGGTCGCGACATCCGAGCCTTGCGTGAGCTCCACGCACCAATGCTGCGACGAGCGGTTGGCCTTGACCAGGCGCACGTCGAGATCGAACGGCCCTTCGGCGATCGGCGCGCAATAATTCACTGTCAACGATAGCGGATCGCCTGACCTTTGCGGATGCTCGATCAGCGCGCGCAGGATCGTCGCGGCCGTCGCGCCGCCGAACGGGCCGACAAAGGCCCAGTAGTCCGGGCTGGTCCGTCCCTGCCAGCGGCTGTCGCCGGCGGTGACGCGGGTAGCCTCGTCGAAAAGGTGCTGTGAATCAGTCTGCATGAAATGGTCTCGACTGAAAATCGCCGTAGCTCTCCGTCGTTGCGAGCGCAGCGAAGCAATCCAGATCGCCTTCGCGGAAACAGTCTGGATTGCTTCGCTGGCGCTCGCAATGACGGCCGAGCCAGTATCATCGCGACCCGGCCGGATTCAATGATCTCGGAGGTATCGCCGAAAGTCAGCGCATCGCCTCGCGCTGCCTGCCGGCTTCATGCAGGGTTGGCGCAGGATTGACCGGCACGTTCCAGATATCCTGAGCGTATTCGCGGATGGTGCGATCGGAAGAGAACCACGCCATGCGCGCGACGTTGAGGATCGAGGCCCGCGTCCACGCCGGCGCCACCTGCCAGCGCGCGTCGATGCCGCGCTGCGCCTCGTAGTAGGAATCGAAATCCGCGCTGACCATGTAATGGTCGAGATGCTTCAACGCATGCGCGATCAATTCGAACCGGCCGGGCTCGTCGGGCGAGAACTCACCGCTGGCGATCGCGTTGATGGCGCGCGCCAGCCGCGGCGAGCGATTGAAGACGTCAGTCGCGTCCAGCCCCTGCTGGCGGCGCAGCACGACGTCCATCGCCTCCATGCCGAAGATCGCGATGTTCTCAGGTCCGACATGGTCGCGAATTTCGATATTGGCGCCGTCGAGCGTGCCGATGGTCAAGGCGCCGTTCAGCGCGAGCTTCATGTTGCCGGTGCCGGAGGCTTCCATGCCCGCGGTCGAAATCTGCTCGGACAGGTCGGCGGCGGGAATGATCACCTCTGCGAGGCTGACGTTATAATCCGCCATGAACACGACCTTGAGGCGGCCGCCAATTGCGGGATCGTTGTTGACGATGCCTGCGACGTCGTTGATCAGCTTGATGATCAGCTTGGCGTAGCGGTAGCTCGCCGCCGCCTTGCCGGCGAAGATTTTCACGCGCGGCACCCAGTCGCGCTGCGGCTCGTCCTTGATCGCCTGATAGAGCGCGACGGCTTCCAGGATGTTGAGGAGCTGGCGCTTGTATTCATGGATGCGCTTGATCTGCACGTCGAACAGCGCGCTCGGGTCGAGCACGATGTTCATCCGTTCGCCGACCAGCCGCGCCAGCGCAATCTTGTTGTGGTGCTTCACGTTGCGGAATTGCTGCTGGAAGGCGCCTTCGCTGGCGTAGCTTTCCAGCGCTGCGAGCTGGGTCGGATCGTCCAGCACGGCTTCGCCGCAGGATTTGCGCAGCAGCTCGGTCAGTTTTGGATTAGCGAGCATCAGCCAGCGGCGGAAGGTGATGCCGTTGGTCTTGTTGGTGATGCGGTCCGGATAGAGATGATTGAGATCGTGGAACACGGTCTCCTTCATCAGGTCGGAATGCATCGCCGACACGCCGTTGATGCGATGCGAGCCGACAAAGGCGAGCTGTCCCATCCGCACGCGCCGGCCGCTCCGCTCGTCGATCAGCGAGACCGAGGCGCGGAAATCGACGTCGCCCGGACAGCGCTCCTCGGCGAGCGCCAGATGCGCGCCATTGATGCGATAGATGATCTCCAGATGCCGCGGCAGCAGCCGTTCGAACAGCTCCAGCGGCCAGGTCTCGAGCGCTTCCGGCAGCAGGGTATGGTTGGTGTAGGACAGCGTCGCGACCGTGATCTTCCAGGCCTCGTCCCAGCGGAAATTGTGCAGGTCGACCAGGATGCGCATCAGCTCGGTGACCGCGAGGCTTGGATGCGTGTCGTTGAGCTGCACCGCGGCCTTCTGCGGCAGGCTGCGCAACTGGCCGTCGGAGCCGAGGTGACGCTTGACCAGGTCCTGCAGCGAGGCCGAGACGAAGAAATATTCCTGCCGCAATCTCAGCTCACGTCCGGCCGCGCTCTCGTCGTTCGGATAGAGGAATTTGCAGATTGCTTCCGCGCGTGCTTCCTCGGCCGATGCGCCGAGATAGTCGCCGGTGTTGAAGACGTCGAGCTTCAGGGGATCGGGCGAGCGCGCCGACCACAGCCGCAGCGCGTTGACGTGCCGGCCGCGCCAGCCGACGATCGGCGTATCATAGGCGACGGCCTGCACGGTCTCCGCCGGATGCCAGATGGCGCGGTCGCGGCCCTTGTCGTCGACATGCTCGACGCTGCCGCCGAAATGGACGTGATAGACCACCTCCGGCCGCTGGAATTCCCAGGGGTTGCCGAAGCTCAGCCAGACGTCGGGATATTCCTGCTGCCAGCCGTCATTGATGATCTGCCGGAACAGGCCGTAATCGTAGCGGATGCCGTAGCCGATCGCGGGGATCGCCAGCGTCGCCATGCTCTCCATGAAACAGGCCGCGAGCCGCCCGAGGCCGCCATTGCCGAGCGCCGCATCCGGCTCGCATTGCCGCAAGTCCCACAGTCCGACGCCGAGATCGCCGAGCGCGGTCTCGAACACCTTGACCAGCCCCATATTGTTCAGGGCGTCGGTGAAAAGCCGGCCGATCAGGAATTCGAGCGACAGGTAGTAGACGCGCTTGCGGCCGGCGTCGTAGCTCTCCTTGTCCGCCGTCAGCCAGCGGTGAACGATGCGGTCGCGCAGCGCCAGCGCCGTTGCCTGATACCAGTCGTGCCGCGTCGCCATGGCGGCATCCTTGCCGATCGCGAGCGTGAGCTTGGCGAGGATGGCGCTCTTGATCTCCGCAACCGCCAGTTCGTCAACGGGCTGGCCAAATGCGGGCAAAGGGAAGGGTGAATCTGGCACGTCTAACCTGTAACTTATGAATCCCGTCCAATCATACGCTGCTTCCGAAGCGATCGAAACCCGCCCTGTCTACGGAGTGGGCATGCACGATATTTATGCAAGTCCTGGGCCGGATTGCGGAGTCGGATATCCTGATTTTGGTGCTATGCTTTGCATGGGAATTGCCGCGAAATGTTGGGGAGGTCTGCCGTGAGATTGACGACCGAGATCATCGCCGCCCTTGCCGCTACCATCTTGGTGTTCTGCTTCACCGCCAGCAGTGCGGCTTTCGCTGCCGGCAGGGCTGCCAGCAGCGCCGACGGTTTGAGCTGCGCCTTCAGCGTGCCCCAAAATGCCTCGCCGGCCGCGCGCTGCGCCGCGCTCAGGCATCAATGCGGCGGAAAATTCTGGGCGAATTATTGCGGCGACAAGCTGCTGTCGGCGAGTTGATAGATCTCGCGGTTTGCATGCCGGACGCGCGAGCGGCGGTAGCGGACGATCTGGATTCGCTGCTTGCGCTGTTTCGTGCCTCGGAGGTCAGCGCTCACGCCGAGCCGCATGAGCGCGCCGCGCGGATATGGTCGGACACGCTGTCGCACGACAATGTGGTCGTGTTCGTGTCGGATGCCGAGTCGCGCATCGTTGCAACCTGCATGCTGATCACGGCGCCGAACCTGCTGCGTTCAGGCCGGCAGCACGGCTTTCTCGAAAATGTCGTGACCCATCCCGCGTTTCGCGGACAAGGCCATGGCCGCGCCGTCGTCCGAGTCGCGCTGGAGGAGGCCTGGGCGCGGGACTGTCACCACGTGCTGATGCAAAGCGGCCGCGCCGATCCGCGCGTGCATCGCTTCTACGAAGCATGCGGCTTCAAGCCGGGACTTCGCACCGCCTATGTGGCGCATCGCCTCGGGAACTGATGCCCGAGCGTTGTGGCAAATTGACCTGCTGGCGTGTCGGCAAGCCTTGGACCATATTGGACGCATGGACCATTTGGACAAATGCACGTCCGCCTTGCGCCCGCTGATCGAGAAGGGCGATACGGACGACCTTCATCTGGCTGAGAAGGCCGTGAACGCGTACGTCGCAGTGACGCCACGTCCTGACCAGGCTTCCGCGCTGGAAAACGTGAAGACGGCCGTCGAAGAGCACCGGGAGGCTGCGTCCGGCCATCATCAGCTCTACTTCGCTGATGCCATCAACAACTATATCGAGAAGCTGATGCGGCAGTTCGAATAGTCGCAAGCACCCGTTTCCCGATCTGTGCGGTTCGGGCGTGGGGGCGAGGTTTGCACTTGTTTGTACGCCAAGAACGAATTAAGAACAATTTAGCAAGCCATTGATATATCATAGCGATTCGGCACAGTGCCGATACAACATCTATGGTCTGTCACGCCCAGCGAGGACTACATGTCCACAATCGCCTTCGACCAGTTCGCTCTTACGAGGATCGCCGACTTTGCCCGCACGCTGTCGCGGCTGCATCAGGCGTCGCGCCGCCGCTCGGTGGACGACGACGAGATCGACCGCGAATTCAACGCGGTCTGCATGTCGATCTGGGGCTACACCACCGATGACATCTCCGACGACCTGTTCCCGGTCGAGGACCACGCCTTTCTCGACACGCTCGATGAGGCGCAGGCGCGCATCTTCGCCGCCGAGCAGGGCTACGACCTCGTCGACGATGAGGGCATGCTGACGGACTGGTGGGGCTTTTGCTGGATGATTCTCGCCGAGAAGCGCGGACTGCTGACGGCGGATAATCGCGCCGCCGCGCGTGCGGCGATCGAAGAGAAATATCTGGCGGCGCCGAACGTGATCGGCGTGATCGTCGGGCGGTAGACTTCTCAGTCATTCCGGGGCGACGCGCCAGCGTCGAACCCGGAATCTCGATCCGCAATCGTCGGCCGAAATCTTGGCCTGTCATCTCGGGATTCCCCGATGCGCAATTGCGCATCTAGGTTCGCACGGACGCGCGCCCCGGAATGACGGTGCCCAACTAATCCGCTTCCGCGCGCTTGTCGCGCGCCGGCGCCTGCGGCGTGACGACGAGCGGCGCGGCCGGAAGGCTCCCGGTTGTTAGTGGTGTGTCGCTGGCAATCATGTCCGCCCGCACGGGGGCGACCTTCATTTCATTGAGCCGCGCCCGCACCTCGGCGGTCAATCCGGGATAGGACGCGACCGGCGTGAATTCCGGACCCTGGCCGGTCGCAGTGCGGTTGCCTGAATAGGCGACGAGTCCATCGGTCGTGGCAACCACGTCGCCTGGACGGAGCGATGAGTCGAGCGCCAGATCGATCGGCGCCAGGCCGGCGGGATCGCGGCCGTTGCAGGTGCAATTGGCGCGCAGTTCCTTGCGGTAGAGGAAGGCGTTGTCGCTCTCCGCGTAGCGCTCGCCATTCGCGGCATAGGCGCTGTCGATGTTGGAGCCGAAGAAAACTTTGGTGGGGCTCGCAGGGCAGAAAGCCTGGCAGATCTGCGCCGGCGAGGCGGTGCCGCGCATCAGCGGAAAATATCTTCCGTCGCAGCTTCGCACACAAAAGGCCGGGCCGGAACTCGCGACCGCAGGGCGGGATGGCGGCGGCGCGGCCTGCTGGCCGGTGCCAAACGGATCGGCGAAGAGATTCTCCTGCGGCGCCTGGCGCTGTTGCGGCTTCTCGAGGCCGCCAAACAGGAAATCGAACAGTCCTTCGGCGCTGGCGGCGCCCGGTGCGAACAGAATGGATACCGCGATGATCGCGGCAACAGGCACCAGGCGCCGCCGCTTGCGCTGAAAAGGCAACTCGTGACGCAACGCCAACTCCACCCCACGCGACTTTCACAGTCCTGAAGCGCCCCACGCCCCAAGGTCTGATTCACCATAGGGAGGGATGGTAAATGGAGGGTGAGCGGGCGAAGTCAGCGGCGACGGATAATGGAGTTAGGTTGAAGCGATCGTCGTTCCGGGGCGACGCGTCAGCGTCGAGCCCGGAACCTAGAAGTTTGGGGCACGAGTGATCGCGCCAACCGCTGGATTCCGGGTTCGACGCTGACGCGCCGCCCCGGAATGACGGGAACAAGAAACGCGGGCTGTCCCCGTCTCGCGCTGTCAGTGATCCAGGAACTCGGTGGCCTTGTAGAGCGCACGAAACGGTAGGTCCGCCTCGGCAAAGGTTTCGGTTGCGCCTTCCTCGCGGTCGACCATGGTCAGGACCAGCGCGACCTCGCCACCGGCATCGCGTACCGCCTCCACCGCTTTCAGCGCCGAGCCACCCGTCGTGGTGACATCCTCGACGATCACGATGCGCTTGCCGTCCAGGCTCTCGCCCTTGGCAAGCCCTTCGACCGCCAGTCGCGCGCCGTGTTCCTTCGGTTTCTTGCGCACGAAAAAGGCCGCGATCGGATGACCCTTGATCCAGGAGATCTGCGCGATCGCGCCGGCGAGTGGCACGGCACCCATTTCCAGCCCGCCGATATAATCGAACTTGTCGTCTTTCAGCGCCTCAAAGGTCAGCTCGGCCAGCAGTGTCGCGCCTTCGGGATCGAGCATGGTCGGCTTGAGATTGAAATAAAAATCGCTCTTGCGGCCCGAGGCGAGCGTGATCTCGCCGCGGCCGAACGAGCGGCGGCGGATGATCTCGGCAAGACGGGCGCGGGAAGCGGATTTGGACAAGTTCGTTGGTCCCGATTTTCTGGCAACGCCCGCAATCTATCGGCGAGCCGGCGCACATTCCAGCGGAGAGGCCGGCCCGTCAACAGCGGGAAGCGGCCACGCAAGCTCTCTTGCAAAGTTTGGCCGCAAAAATCAGCCGTTTTGCGGCCCGACCATGCGGATGCTACAGACGCCTGCCTGAACAAGAGCTGAAGGGGTCTTGATGACTATCGAACTTCATACCTGGAACACGCCGAACGGGCGCAAGATCTCGGTCGCGCTGGAGGAGATGGGGCTGCCGTACAAGGTGATTCCGGTGAACATCAGCAAGGGCGAGCAGATGGCGCCGGCCTTTATCGCGATCAGCCCGAACAACAAGATACCTGCGATCGTCGATCCCGAGGGGCCTGACGGCAAGCCTGTCAGCATCTTCGAATCCGGCGCGATCCTGCTCTATCTCGGCGAGAAGACTGGCAAATTCCTGCCCAAGCCGCTGGCCGAGCGCATCCCGGTCTACGAGTGGCTGATGTGGCAGATGGGCGGTTTTGGCCCGATGCCCGGCCAGGTGCACCATTTCATCGCGCTGGAGAACGAGCAGGAGCGCGCCTACGGCCTGAAGCGTTACATGGCGGAGACGCGCAGGCTCTACGGCGTGCTCGACCGCCGCCTGGCCGCCCACGAGTTTGTCGCGGGCCCGCTGTCGGTCGCCGATTTCGCCATTCTCGGCTGGGCCTGGCGCCATCCGCGGCACAAGGTCGCGCTATCGGATTTTCCCAACGTCAGCCGCTGGTATGACGCGCTGATGGCCCGCCCGGCCACCAAGCGCGGCATGGACGCGAAGCTGGATTGAGCTGTTCTCCCGTTTTCGTCAGGGAAGCCCGCTCGACTGTCCGCGCGGCGAGACGCGCGAGTGATCCAGTATGGTCGCAGTAGGCCGTGTCGGATTTTTGGTGGGAGGCGCGACACGGCTCGGAATACCGGAATGCGCCCGCATGCGCGGGCGACGACAGCCTTGTTCCCTATCCCCGCCGCGCTTCGAAAGCGATGCGCATCGCAAGCCCCGCGAGCACCGTGCCCATCAGGTAACGCTGCACCAGCACCCAGCTCGGGCGCGTCGAGAGGAACAGCGCGATCGACCCGGCGGCGAGCGCCATCGTCGCATTGACGCTGACGCTGATCGCGATCTGGATCGAGCCGAGCACAAGCGACTGGCCGAGTACGCTGGCGCCGGCGGGATCGATGAACTGCGGCAGCAGCGCGAGATACAGCATCGCGATCTTGGGATTCAAAAGATTGGTCACGAAGCCCATCGCGAACAGCTTGCGCGGGCTGTCGACCGCGAGCCTTTTCACCTGGAACGGCGACCGCCCGCCGGGCTTCACCGCCTGCCATGCGAGCCACAACAGATAAGCCGCGCCCGCGAAGCGCAGTGCGTCATAGGCAAAGGGCACGGCCAGCAGCAGCGCCGTGATGCCGCACGCTGCGCACAGCATGTAGAACACGAAGCCCAGCGCAACGCCGCCGAGCGAGACGATGCCGGCTCCAGGCCCTTGCGTGATCGAGCGTGAGATCACGTAGATCATGTTCGGCCCTGGCGTCAGCACGATGCCAAAGGAGACAAGCGTGAAGGCGAGGAGGGAAGATGTGGGAGGCATTGCGGGTCAACTGTGAAAGCGATGCCGATGTCTAACGCGGATGGTCGTGTCAGGTCATCCCACAAATTGTACCGAGAGCAATCGAAGTCTCGCAGGGATGGCGGTCAAGCATGTGGCGACGACACTCCGCCGTCATCGTCGCGAGCGGACTCAATGCGCCTCGTCCCAATTCGTCGCCGCACGCGCATCGACCTGCAGCGGCAGCGAGAGCGCGATGGCGGGGAAGGGCGCGTCCTGCATCACGTGCTGAACGACCGGCAGCGTTGCCGCGACCTCGTCGTCGGGCACCTCGAAGATCAGTTCGTCATGCACCTGGAGCAGCATCTGCGCCGAGAGCTTCTTCTCGGCCAGCGCATCCTCCATGCGGATCATGGCGCGGCGAATGATGTCTGCGGCCGTGCCCTGCAGCCGCGCGTTGATCGCGGCGCGTTCGTTGAAGGAGCGCAGCGAGGCGTTGGACGCCTTGATATCAGGGTAATAGCACTTGCGGCCGAACAGCGTGGTGACGTAGCCGTTCTTGCGGCAGAACTCGCGTGTCTCGTCCATATAGGCGCGGATGCCGGGGAAGCGCTCGAAATATTTCTTGATGTAGGCCGACGCCTCCTCGCGCGCGATGCCGAGCTGGTTGGCGAGGCCGAAGGCG
Organism: uncultured Alphaproteobacteria bacterium; assembly: GCA_963786015.1. Lineage (GTDB taxonomy): Bacteria > Pseudomonadota > Alphaproteobacteria > Rhizobiales > Xanthobacteraceae > Bradyrhizobium. The sequence continues at coordinate 49,878 of CAWAXO010000008.1, forward strand.
GAGATGCCGTAGATGATGCCGAAATTGATCGCCTTGGCGCGGCGGCGCACCTCGCTCGGCATGTCCTTGATCGGCACGCCGAACATTTCCGACGCCGTCATCGCGTGAATGTCGAGCCCGTCGCGGAACGCTTGCCGCAGCACGGGAACGTCGGCGATCTCGGCGAGCAGACGCAATTCGATCTGCGAGTAGTCGGCCGACACCAGCTTGTGGCCGGGCGTGGCGATGAAGGCGCGGCGGATCTTGCGGCCGTCCTCGGTGCGAACCGGGATGTTCTGCAGGTTCGGCTCGTTCGACGACAGCCGCCCTGTCGTGGTCGCGGCCAGCGCGTAGGTCGTGTGCACACGGTGCGTCTGCGGGTTGACGTAAGTCGGCAGCGCGTCGGTGTAGGTCGATTTCAGCTTCGAGACCTGCCGCCATTCCAGAATCTTTTTTGCGAAATCGTTGCCCTGCTCGGCGAGGTCGTCGAGGATCGAGGCGGACGTCGACCAGGCGCCGGTCTTGGTTTTCGTGCCGCCCGGGATTCCCATCTTGCCGAACAGAATGTCGCCGATCTGCTTCGGACTGCCGACATTGATCGGCTCGCCGGCCAGTTCCTGCAACTCGGCCTCGACGCGCGCGGCGGTCTGGGCGAAATCGCCCGACAGCCGCGACAGCACCTGGCGGTCGATCGAGATGCCGCGCCGCTCCATGCGCGCGAGCACTGCGACCAGCGGCCGTTCCAGCGTCTCATAGACCGCGGTCATGTGCTCGGCGGCGAGGCGCGGTTTCAGCACGCGCCAGAGCCGCAGGATCACGTCGGCGTCTTCGGCCGAGTAGGCCGTGGCGCGGTCGATTGCGACCTGGTCGAAGCTGAGCTTGTTCTTGCCGCTGCCGATCAGTTCGCCATGGGTGAGCGTGGCGTGACCAAGCCAGCGCTCGGCGAGCGAGTCGAGCCCGTGCGCGTTGCGTCCCGCATCGAGCGCGTAGCTCATGAGCTGCGCGTCGTCATAATTGCGGACGGTGATGCCGGCCTGCGCGAACATCACCGCGTTGAACTTGATATTGAAGCCGATCTTGAGAATGCCCGGCGCTTCCAGCAGCGGTCGCAGCGCGTCCAGCGCCTCGCTCTCCCTGATCTGGTCCGGCGCGAGCCCCGCGTCGAACAGCCCGACGCCGTCGCCGGATTGCTTGTGCGCCAGCGGGATATAGCAGGCGTCGTTGGGCGCGATCGCCAGCGCGATGCCGCAGATCTCGGCCTGCATCGGGTCGATCGAGTTCGCCTTGGCCTCGATCGCGAACTGGCCGGCATCGCGCGCCCGCGCGAGATAGGCGGTCAGCTCGTCGAGCTTGCGGATGGTCTGATATTTCGCGCGATCGACGGGAAGTTTTCGCGCCGCCTCTGCGCGTGCAGCGGCGAGCGAGATTGGCGTGCCCTTGGGGCTGGACGCCTTGTCACCTTTGTTGGCCCCCGCGTTCGCCGTCAGGGGCGAAGTCGCGGCGTCCTTTTCCGTACGCGCGCCCGCGGCCGGCTCGCCCCGCGATGGGGCCGAAGCAGCGCCGCTCTTGTTTCCCGCGTCCGGCTCGATATCCGAGGGATTGATCTGCGAGTATTCGGCGACGCGCCGCGTGAGCGTGGAAAATTCCATCGCCTTCAGGAACGCGATCAGCTTGCGCGCGTCGGGCTCGTTCACGGCAAGGTCGTCGAGCGGCACGTCGAGATCGACCTTGTCGTCGAGCAGCACGAGTTGCCGCGAGATCCGCGCCTTCTCCGCATTCTCGACCAGCGCTTCGCGCCGCTTCGGCTGCTTGATCTCGCCGGCGCGCGCGAGAAGCTGTTCGAGGTCGCCATATTCGACGATGAGCTGGGCCGCAGTCTTGACGCCGATGCCGGGTACGCCCGGCACGTTGTCGGTGGAGTCGCCCGCGAGCGCCTGCACCTCGACGACCTTCTCGGGCGGCACGCCGAATTTCTCGATCACCTCGGGGATGCCGATGCGACGATCCTTCATGGTGTCGTACATGGTCACGCAGTCATTGACGAGCTGCATCAGGTCCTTGTCGGAGGAGACGATGGTGGTGTTCGCACCGCGCTCGCAGGCGAGCCTGGCATAGGTCGCGATCAGGTCGTCCGCCTCGAATCCGTTCTGCTCCAGGCAGGGCAGGTCGAAGGCGCGCACCGCGTCGCGGATCAGCGCGAATTGCGGGATCAGGTCGTCAGGCGCCGGCGGCCGGTGCGCCTTGTAGTCGGGATAGAGCTTGTTGCGGAAGGTCACTTCCGACTTGTCGAAGACGATGGCGAGATGTGTCGGCCGGTCGTCCTCCGGCATGTCGCGCAACAGCTTCCACAGCATGTTGCAGAAGCCCAGCACGGCATTGACCTGCAATCCGTCGGACTTGCGGTTCAGCGGCGGCAGCGCGTGATAGGCGCGGAAGATGTAGGAGGAACCGTCGACCAGGAACACGTGGTCGCCCTTGCTGGCGCCCTTGACGGCAACCGGCTTGGGCGTGGGAGATTTGTCCTCGGCTTTCGGCGCGGCGGGCTTGGTGGCGGCTTTCTGCGGGGCTTTGGGCATGGCCGCAATTTAAGAAGTTTTGCGGCGATTGACAGCCTCGGAGCCGGATTTTGGACAGCTATTTACCGTCGTCCCCGCGAACGCGGGGGCCCATAACCACGGGCGGTTCGTGTCGGGCACGCTGTGGTACCTGCGTGGTCCCGACGAGGTTCGGTGGTTATGGGTCCGGCGTGCGCGAGGACGACGATGTGGAGAGAGTTACTCCGCCGCCTGCAGCACGGCGCGTGCCTTCTTCGGCGCGATCCAGAATGCGGCGGGCCGCTCGAACAGGAAGTTGGCGCCGAGCGCGAGCGCCACGCGCCAGATCGCAAGCGCGCCGAGGACGCCGATGATGGTGACCATGAGCGAGATCGTGCCGATGTCGGCGATGACGCCGGTCTTCAAAAGCAATGTGCGCGTCGCGGCCATCGGCAGGAAGAAGGCGAGATAGATCACGATCGAATGCTCGCCGCAGAAGCGCAACGCACCGAACCAGTTCATCCGCGCCAGCAGCGTGCCGATCGTGATGATGGCGCAGGCGCCGGCAAGCCCAAGCATCAGCGAGATGACCGGCCACTCGCTCATGCCAAGCACGACGAGGCCGCCATCGACGACAGCCCACAGCGCAAGCGCGGCAAGCGCAAGCCAGGGATGTGCGCGCGCACGATCCGACAGCGCGAACACGAAGTTTGCGAACAGGTAGCCGGAATAGATGTAGACGAAGCGTGCGCAGAATTCGTCGATCGCGGTCCAGCCGGTCGCGACATGCGCGGATTCCAGGAGCGCCGCGGCGATCCAGATCACGGGCGGCGCGATTCGTCGTGTCAGTTTTATGAAAACGAAGAAGATCGGCAGAAGATAGATGAACCACAGCGTGCCGAACGGCTCGATGAAGGATTCGAGGTAAAGATATCCGGCATGGCTCCAGCCCGATTCAGCGGCGAAGGCCGGAGCCTTGAAGCCGAACTGGATCGTGACCCACAGCACGTAGAAATAGGCGAAATGCACCACCTTGCGGTCCAGATAGGTGCGCCAGTCGCGGTCGATCACGAGCGGCAGAAAAAGCCCCGAAATCAGGAAGAAATCCGGCATCCGGAACGGTTTCGCGAAGGCGACGAACGCGTGCATGAAGCCGGTCTGGCCGGCGGCAAGCTCGACCCCCAGCACCGAATGCATCATCACCACCATGACGATGCAGATGCCCTTGGCGTAGTCCACCCAATCGACGCGGCCGTCGCCGCTTGCGGGTGGGGCCATGGCGTATGTGCCGTTCGAAGTCATTGGTGTCTCTTTTCGGTGCGGTGTTGCCGCATCATGCCAGCAAGCGGTTTCTTTCCCCTTTATTCATACAAGCGTCATGCCGTTTTCGGCTTTCCCCCGCCGCCGTCAAATGTTCTAAGAGGCGGACGCGTTAACCATTCGAGAGGCAGGTTTAAGTCATGCGCATCGCCATGATTGGGACGGGCTATGTGGGGCTGGTTTCCGGGGCCTGTTTTGCGGATTTCGGCCACGAGGTCATCTGCGTCGACAAGGACGCCGGCAAGATCGCAGCTCTGCAGCGCGGGGAAATCCCGATCTTCGAACCCGGCCTGGACGCGCTGGTGGAGGCGAACGTCAAGGCCAAGCGGCTTGATTTCACCACCGATCTCTCCGTACCGGTTGCGGAAGCCGATGCCGTGTTCATCGCGGTCGGCACGCCGTCGCGGCGCGGCGATGGTCATGCCGACCTCACTTACGTCTATGCCGCCGCGCGCGAGATCGCGAAGGCCCTGTCGGGCTTCACCGTCGTCGTCACCAAGTCGACCGTGCCGGTCGGCACCGGCGACGAGGTCGAGCGCCTGATCCGCGAGACCAATCCGTCCGCCGATGTCGTGGTCGCCTCGAATCCGGAGTTCCTGCGCGAGGGCGCCGCGATCCGCGATTTCAAATGGCCTGACCGTATCGTGGTCGGCACCTCGGACGAGCGCGGGCGCAAGGTTATGGGGGACATCTATCGTCCGCTGTCGCTGAACCAGGCGCCGGTGATGTACACGGAGCGACGCACCGCCGAGCTGATCAAATACGCCGCCAACGCCTTCCTCGCCACCAAGATCACCTTCATCAACGAGATCGCCGATCTTGCCGAGAAGGTCGGCGCCGACGTGCAGGAGGTCGCGCGCGGCATCGGGCTCGACAATCGCATCGGCGCGAAGTTTCTGCATGCCGGTCCGGGCTTCGGCGGCTCATGCTTTCCAAAGGACACCCGCGCGCTGGTCAAGATCGCGCAGGACCACGACGCGCAGCTCCGCATCGTCGAGGCCGTGCTCGTCGTCAACGACAACCGCAAGCGCGCGATGGCGCGCAAGGTGGCGAGCGCCGCCGGCGGCGCGCTGCGCGGCAAGACCGTCGCGGTGCTTGGGCTGACGTTCAAGCCCGACACCGACGACATGCGCGAGGCGCCGTCGATTCCGCTCGTGACCGGGCTGCTCGACATGGGCGCCAAGGTCCGCGCGCATGATCCGGTCGGCATCGAGCAGGCGCGCAAGGAGCTGCCCGATATCGAATATTGCGACGATCCCTATATCTGCGCCAAGGGCGCCGACGTCATGGTGCTGGTGACCGAGTGGGTGCAATATCGCGCGATGGATCTCGATCGCCTGAAGCAGGCGATGGCCCAGCCGGTGGTGGTCGATCTGCGCAACATCTACCGCCCGGAGGACATGGCCGCGCACGGCTTCGTCTACGAGAGCGTAGGCCGGTCCACGGTCAGGGGAGCTTGAAGCACGATTGTTGTCATACCCCGCGCATGCAGGGTATCCAGTACTCTCGATCGTGCGTGATCGGAAAGGTCTGAGTTTACTGGATCACCCGCTTTCGCGGGTGATGACGGATGCGAGAGATTGCCCCTTCGCTTCGACACCCCACTTCCCATCGACGCGGTGCTGGACGACTTGTCGGGCACGCTTCAACGTCGCAACGCGGCCGTGCTGGTCGCGCCGCCCGGCGCCGGCAAGACCACGCGGGTGCCGCTCGCGCTGCTCGATGCCCCCTGGGCCAGGGCCAAGAAGATCATCGTGCTGGAGCCGCGGCGGATCGCGGCCCGCGCCAGCGCCGACCGAATGGCGAAGTCGCTCGGCGAGCGCGCCGGCGAAACCGTCGGCTATCGCGTGCGGTTCGGCTCGAAAGTGTCGCGCAGCACCAGGATCGAAGTCGTCACCGAGGGAATCTTCGCGCGCCAGATCCTCGACGATCCCGAATTGTCCGGTGTGGCCGCCGTGCTGTTCGACGAGTTCCACGAACGTTCGCTCGATGCCGATCTCGGGCTGGCGCTGGCGCGCGACGCGCAGACCGGCCTGCGCGAGGATTTGCGGCTCTTGGTGATGTCGGCGACGCTCGACGGCGCGCGGGTGGCGAGGCTGCTGGGCGATGCGCCGGTCGTCGCGAGCGAAGGCCGCGCGTTTCCCGTCGAGACGCGCTATCTCGGCCGCAAGCCGGATGCGCCGCTGGAGCGGCAGATGGCGGACGCGATCGCGGCCGCCTTGCGCGCCGATCCCGGCTCGGTGCTGGCCTTCCTGCCGGGTGCCGCCGAGATCCGCCGCACCGAGACTTTCCTGAGGGAGCGCGTGCATGATTCAGGCATCGAGATCGTGCCGCTGTTCGGCGCGCTGGATGCGAGCGTGCAGGACCGCGCCATCGCGCCCGCGCCGAAGGGGACGCGCAAGGTGGTGCTGGCGACCTCGATCGCGGAAACGTCGCTCACCATCGAGGGCGTGCGCATCGTCGTCGATTCCGGCCTCGCGCGCGTGCCGCGCTACGAGCCGGATATTGCGCTGACGCGGCTGGAAACCGTGCGCGCCTCGCGCGCCGCAGTCGATCAGAGGCGTGGCCGCGCCGGCCGCACCGAGCCCGGCATCTGCTACCGGCTGTGGGACGAGCCGCAGACCGCTTCGCTCCCCGCCTACACCCAGCCGGAAATCCTCAGCGCCGATCTGTCGTCGCTGGTGCTCGATTGCGCACAATGGGGCGTCAGCGATCCGACTTCGCTGTCTTTTCTTGATCCGCCGCCGGCGCCCGCGCTGAAGGAGGCCAGGAGCCTTCTTGCCGAACTTGGCGCGCTCGACGCCGACGGTCGTATCACGGAAGAAGGCAAGCGCCTGCGCGCGCTGGCGTTGCCGCCGCGGCTCGCGCGCATGATCGTCGACTCCGCGGCTTTTGGCGCGGCTGAGGAAGCCGCCGAGATTGCAGCCATTCTCACCGAGCGCGGGCTTGGCGGCGACAGCGTCGATCTCGACGCGCGCCGCGATCAATTCCGCCGCGACCGCTCGCAGCGCGCATCGAGCGCGCGTGACATGGCGCGTCGCTGGGCGGCGCAAGTTGCGTCCGGTCCGAAAGAGCAAAAGCCGAGCGAACTTTCCACCGGCATGATGCTCGCTTTCGCTTTCCCGGATCGCGTTGCGCGCAACCGTGGCAATGGCAGCTTCGTGCTCGCCAACGGCCGTGGCGCGGCGGTCGAGCAGACCTCCGCTCTGGCGCGGGCGCCTTACATTGCCGTCGGCGAGCTCACGGGCACCGCGGCGACCGGCCGCATCCTGCTGGCCGCACCGATCACGCAGGCCGAGATCGAATTTCACTTCGTCGACCACATCGAAAATGCGGACGAGATATCGTTCGACCACGGCGCCATGGCGTTGCGGGCGCGGCGCAAGCGGACGCTGCATGCGATCACGTTGTCGGAAGCGCCGCTCGCGCTCTCGCCATCGTTGGAGACGGCCAAGGTTCTCGCCGACGGGCTGGTGGCCGCTGGCCTCGACAGGCTGCCCTGGTCGAAGGCTGCAAAGCAGTGGCGCGATCGCGTGATGTTCCTGCGCAAGGCCGAAGGTGACATCTGGCCCGACCTGACCGACGATGCGCTCGCGGCACACCGCGAGGCGTGGCTGGTGCCCGCGCTCGCCGACAAGACTTCGCTGAAGGATCTGCTCGCCGGGCGACCTGTCCGAGGCGCTGATGACGCTGCTGCCGTGGGATCTGCGCGCGCGGCTGGAGCGCGAGGCGCCGACGCATTTCGAGGCGCCGACCGGCACGATGCTTGCGATCGATTACGAGGCCGAGCAGGGACCGACCATCGCCGTCCGGCTGCAGGAATTGTTCGGGCTCAATACCCACCCCTCGATCGCCAAGGGCACGGTGCCGCTGGTGCTGGAATTGCTGTCGCCCGCGCAGCGCCCGGTGCAGGTGACGCGCGATCTGCCCGGCTTCTGGCGCGGCAGCTATGCGGCCGTGCGGTCCGACCTGCGCGGCCGCTATCCCCGCCACCCCTGGCCGGAGGATCCGGCCACCGCGATGCCGACGCGCCGGGTCAAGCCGCGCGGCACCTGAGGCAGGCTCGCGCGTGACGCATTAACCTTTCGCTCATCTTCTTGACCAAAATCGCGGCGTTCACAGTCCGGGCTTAGTCGCGACGAAGCAGCTTGCGTGCTGAGGTCGGCGCCATCTGTGTTCAAGGCGTGGCGTCATGCGTAACATTCTGATCACCGCGGCGATCATAGCCGGCCTGGGCGTCTTCATGGCGCAGATGGCGGACAAGATCACACCCGCGCCGGCAGCAGCTTCCGCCGTGGCTGTCGCCACCGATACGCCGCAGAGCGGGACGCGGAGCCTCAGCATTCCCCGCGACGCGCGCGGCCATTTCGCGACCCAAGGCCGTATCGACGGCCAGCGCCTCGCATTCATGATTGATACCGGCGCTTCAGTGGTGGCGCTGAACGAGTCGTCCGCGGCGCGGTTCGGCCTGCGCCCGACGCCCGGGCAGTACACTGCGGCCGTGACCACCGCGAATGGCACCGTGAAAGCCGCGCGCATGCGGCTCCCCATGGTCGAGGTCGGCGATCTCATCGTGCGCGATGTCGACGCCATGGTGCTGCCCGACCGGGCGTTGTCGGAGAACCTGCTCGGGCTATCGTTCCTGTCGAAGCTGAAGCGCTTCGAATACGCCAACGGCCAGATGGTGCTGGAGCAGTAATCGAGGATCTGCGTTCTGATCTTGGGCTGTAGCTTGGCGACTCGCCCGCTTACGCTATGCTGTCACCATAAATTGCGTCGACGCCCTTGAAATCCGGTGATGGTTCGGCAGCCAATTTCCGTCTGACCGGTTGAACCCGGACCTGCCGTCGCAACCTTCCGTTCCCGCCCGAATTATTAGTCCTAATCACCGTTCCCGCCTTCCGCTGCGGCTGTGCTTTCGCTAAGCCTGCGCTAAGCGCTCATTTCGCGTTCACCACGAGGCCCCCGATGTTTCCCAAGCCGAAATCCGTGCTGGTTCCCAATACCTATGCCTTCGAATCCGAGCCGATGGTGAAGGCGACCGGCTTCCGCGAATACGACGCGCGGTGGCTGTTGAACAAGGAAATCAACCTGATGGGGATCCAGGCGCTCGGCATGGGGCTGGGTGCGCTGATCGCCGAGCTCGGAGTCAAGCAGGAGATCGTCACCGGGCACGATTTCCGCGGTTACTCGTCCTCGATCAAATACGCACTTGTCTCGGGGCTGATGGCCGCCGGCTGCAAGGTGCACGACATCGGCCTTGCGCTGACGCCGATGTCCTATTTCGCGCAGTTCGAGCTGGACGTGCCCTGCGTCGCGATGGTGACCGCCTCGCACAACGACAATGGCTGGACCGGCGTCAAGATGGGCGCCAACCGGCCCCTGACCTTCGGTCCGGACGAGATGACCCGGCTGAAGGAGATCGTGCTCAACGCCGAGTTCAAGAACAGGGCCGGCGGCTCCTATCAGTTCCACGAGAATTTTCCGGCGCGCTATATCGCCGACCTCACCAAACGCGCCAAGCTGAAGCGCAAGCTCAAGGTCATCGTTGCCTGCGGCAATGGCACCGCGGGCGCCTTCGCGCCGCAGGTGATGGAGGCGATCGGCTGTGAAGTGGTCCCGCTCGACACCAATCTCGATTACAATTTCCCGAAATACAATCCGAACCCTGAAGACCTCGAAATGCTGCACGCGATCCGCGACGCGGTGCTGGAGCACAAGGCCGATGTCGGTCTCGGCTTCGACGGCGACGGTGACCGCTGCGGCGTGGTCGACAATACCGGCGAGGAAATCTTCGCCGACAAGGTCGGCGTCATGCTGGCGCGCGACATGTCGGCGATCCATCAGAACGCCGAGTTCGTGGTCGACGTGAAATCCACCGGGCTCTTCGTGACTGATCCGGTGCTGCAGAAGCAGGGCGCGAAGACGACCTACTGGAAGACCGGTCACTCCTACATGAAGCGCCGCACCAACGAGCTCGGTGCGCTGGCCGGCTTCGAGAAGTCAGGCCATTTCTTCTTCAACAAGCCATTCGGCCGCGGCTATGACGACGGGCTGTTGTCGGCGATCGCGGTGTGCGAAATGCTCGACCGTTCGCCCGGCAAGTCCATGGCGGATCTGAAGAATGCGCTGCCCAAGACCTGGTCGTCACCGACCATGTCGCCGCATTGCGCCGACGAGCAGAAATACGGCATCGTCGATGCGGTGGTGAAGCACTTCCAGGACGCGCAGAAGAAAGGCGAGAAGGTCGCCGGCCAGGGCATCCGCGATCTCGTCACCGTCAACGGCGTGCGCGTGACGGTGGAGGACGGCAGCTGGGGGCTGGTGCGCGCTTCATCCAACAAGCCGGAACTGGTGGTGGTCGTCGAAAGCCCGGTGTCCGAGCAGCGCATGCGCGACATATTCGCCGCGGTCGATGGCGTGCTGCGCACCCATCCGGAAGTCGGTGAGTACAATCAGAAGATTTGAGGACGGCCTCGTCATTGTCGTCATCACCCCGCGCCTGCGGGGTGTCCGGAGTACGCCGGCGCTGGCGATTCTATCCTGCAATCCCTGGAATACTGGATCGCCCGCTGGAGCCTGTCATCGGGCTCGCGAAGGTCGAGACCCGGTGGCGGACGATGACAGTCTTGGGGATGAAAGACTAGACTAAGCCGCGTTGAGCGAGCCCAGGAAGCTGCCGACCTCGGACTTGAGCCGTTCGGACTGCGACGACAGGCCGTTGGCGGCGTCGAGCAGCCGGGAGGCCGCGACGCCGGCCTCTTCCGAGGTGCGCGAGACGCTCAGGATGCTGTTGTTGACGTTCCTCGTGCCGTCGGCGGCCTGTTGCACATTGCCGGAGATCTCGCGAGTCGCCAGGCCCTGCTGCTCGACAGAGGTGGCTATCTCGTTGGAGATCGAGTCGATCTCGGCGATGGTGCCGCCGATCGCCTGGATGGCGGTGACGGCGTCGCCGGTTGCGTTCTGGATGCCCTGAACCTGGGTGGAGATCTCTTCCGTCGCCTTGGCGGTCTGGTTGGCCAGCGCTTTCACCTCGCTTGCGACGACCGCGAAGCCCTTGCCGTGCTCGCCGGCGCGCGCCGCCTCGATGGTGGCGTTCAGCGCCAGCAGGTTGGTCTGGCTTGCGATGTTCTGAATCAGCGTCACAACCTCGCCGATCTTGTGCGTGCCGGCCGCAAGTCCTTCGACCACCGCATTGGTGCGGCGCGCCTCTTCGGCGGCCTTGCCGGCGATTTCGGCGGAGCGCGTCACCTGCTGGGAGATGTTGTTGATCGATGCGGTCAGCTCTTCGGTCGCAGCCGCTACGGTCTCCACATTGCTGGAGGCCTGGGTCGACGCGCTGGCCGCGGCCGCGGTCTGCTGCGCCGCTTCCGCGCTGCTGTTGCGCATCGAGGCCGACATGCCCTGCATTTCGCGGACCGCGATCGCGACCGCCTCGACGATGCCGCCGATCTTGCGCTCGAAGCCGGCCGCGAGTTCGCGCCGCGCTGTGTCGCTGCTCAGCTTGGCGCGCTGTTCTGCCTCGCTGCGTTCGGCATTGGCGCGGGCTTCGGCCGCTTGCGCCTTCTCGGCTTCGGCGGTCTTGCTCGCGGTGGTCTCGAACAGCTGCGAGAGCTTGAACGTGACCGCGATCAGCACGCCGGCCTCGATCAGCAGGATCACGGCGTGCATCACGACGCGGCCGAAATCGCCGCCGCCGGGATAGATCGCGGCCGGAAGAACGAAATTCAGCGCCAGATGATGCAGCGCGACCGCCACCGTGCCGGCGACGATCGGGCGATAGTCGCAATAGGCGACCAGACAGGCGAGCGCCGCGAAGAAGTACATGTGCATGTCGATTTGCCAGGCGTGCCCGGAGAGCTGGTAGACCAGCACGGACACGCCGCCCATCACGGCGACCGAGAACAGCAGGCGGGTTGAGAGCTCGTTGCCGACCATGCGCCATGACAGCGTCGCCGCCAGCGCCATCGCGGCCAGCAGCGCGGTCGGCATCAGCCAGGCTCCGTCGCGCATCATGCCGATCAGCAAGGCGATCGGCACATGCAGCCACACCACCACGAGCAGCATCTTGGTGGTGGTTTCTCGCAGGGTCGCCAGATCGTCGTTTTCGATGCTCATGTCCTAAGTCCCCGGAAAATCTTTACTTCGAAAAACAGGCGGCGATCGCCTGTGGGTCCATTGCAAGCCACGCGCCCGCACTGTGCAGCCGCGCCAGTCCATCCTGCCCGTCAGGCCTTACGATCAGAAGCGACGGAAGCGCAGTCATCCGCACGATCGCCGCGCCCGCTGACGCGGCCGCTGTGATGGCGTGGCTCTGGTCCCACCACGGCGGAAACGCCACGGCTACGACATCCGTACCGGGGCGCACCTGCAGGGTCAGGGCAGCGACCGCGATCCAGCTTGCTGTCAGCAAGCCGGCCGCGCCCAGCCAGTCGCGCCAACGCGACGTCGAGACGGTGTTGCCCTGCGCCATCCCAAGCAAAATGCGCCACGAGGGCTAACCGCGGGTGAAGATCGTATTCCGCATTTCTACGGTGGAACCGTTCGCGGCGAGATGCATTCCCTGCCGCGCGAACCGGTGTTGGTCGATTTCCGGTATTGAGATGTGGGGAGACTAGGCTGCCGGCACCGGAAGCGTGGTGATCGACTTGATCTTCTCCATCGCGAAGCGCGACGTCACGTTCTTCAACGGCACCGCGCCGATCAGTTTTTTATAAAAAACGTCGTAGCTCTGCATGTCCGCGACCACCACGCGCAGCATGTAGTCGACGTCGCCGGCCATTCGGTAGAACTCCATCACCTCGGGCATGGCGCTGACGGCGTCGGCGAATTTCTTCAGCCAGCTTTCCGAATGATCGGCACTCTCGACCGAGACGAACACGGTGATGCCGAGCCCGATCTTGTTCTGGTCGACGAGGGCGACCCGGCGCTGGATCACGCCGTCGGCTTCGAGGCGCTGAATGCGCTTCCAGCAGGGCGTGGACGATAGCCCGACCTTGTCGCCGATTTCGGCAACCGAAAGCGAGGCGTCATCCTGCAGGACCATCAGGATCTTGCGGTCGATGGCGTCGAGACGCCGGTTGGATTCATTGGCCGGGACAGCTAGGTCGCTCATGAGAAGAACTTTGTTCCAAATATAAGGTTCTATTTCCTCATATATAGAAAATTCTTCTATGGCAAGCCCAGGCTGACCAGCCTGACCCGCGGGCATTGCAGCTGAGCCCAAAAGTGCTTCGATTTCAGCCGGTTCCTTGGAAAAAGGGCGGTATCGACCGCGTCCTCACGCCGGGCGCGGCTTCGTCGGGTCGCAATCATGAACTCAAGAAGCGAAGTCGACGGCCGGCTAAGCGCCGTTCCCATAAACCCAGCGGCTGACCAGATGATGGGCGATGGCGAAGGGGTGCGGCCCTGCGAGCCCGTCGGGATGCGTCCGCGTGATCATCTGGCGGGCCTCGTCGCGGCTGAACCAGCGCGCGTCCTCGAGCTCGACGCGGTCGACCACGATGTCCTCATTGGTGGCGCGTGCGGTGCAACCGATCATCAGGGACGACGGGTAGGGCCAGGGCTGCGTCATGTAGTAACCGACATCGGTGCAACGAATGCCGGATTCCTCGAACACCTCGCGCCGGACCGCGTCTTCGATCGTCTCGGCGGCTTCGACGAAGCCGGCGAGGCAGGAATACATGCCGGGCAGAAACCGGGATTGCCGCCCGAGCAGGCATTTGTCGCCATGCGTGACCAGCATGATCACGACGGGATCGGTACGCGGAAAATGCTCGGCCTTGCAGCTCGGGCAGTCGCGCTTCCAGCCGCCTTCCTTCATCGCGGTACGCTGGCCGCAATTGGCGCAGTAAGCCGTGGCGCTGATGCCAGCTCACCATCGATTTCGCCATCGCGATCGCCGAGAGCTGATCCGGCGGCACCGCGCCGCTCATCGCCATGCCGCGCAACTCGTCGACCGCGACGTCGTCGCGTGTCATCAGCTTCTCGACCGCGGGCGCCGAGATGCCCATGCCGAAGATCGCCGCGCCGTCACGCAGCCCAAGAAAGATCGTGCCGGGATTGGCGCCGCATTTCAGCGCCTCGTCGATCGAGAGCAGCGCGCGCGAGGCCTCGCCCTCGCGCTTCACCAGCAGCGAGTCGCGATGCACGACATAAGCGCGCGAGTCCGGCTGGCCTTCGAGCGCGAGCAGCTTGTCGTCATTGCCGCGCAGATGCGCGGCGCGATCGAGCACGTGGGTGACGAAGGCCGGTTGACCCAGGGGAAAGGAATCGAATGCTGACATTTATCTAACCAAGCCAGATCTTGCGGCGGAGCGCGCTGATGAAATTCTGCACTTCCTCGGCATCATGGGGAAGCGGCGGCACGACACCCCAGACCGGACGCGGCCAGGCGGCATCGCCGGCGCGGCGGGCGATGATGTGCACGTGAAGCTGCGGCACCACGTTGCCGAGCGCGGCGATATTGAGCTTGTCGCATTTTGTGATCTCTTTCAGCGCGCGGGCGACGCGGGAGACCTCCGTCATCAGTTGCGCCTGCTCGACCTCGGCGAGGTCGATGATCTCGGCCGCGCCCTCCCGGCGCGGAACCAGGAGCAGCCAGGGATAGTTCGCGTCCTTGATCACCAGCACCCGGCACAGCGGCAGGTCGCCGATGTCGACGGTGTCCTTCGTGAGCTGTGAATGCAGCGACCAGGCGGAATCGGGCATGGGAGGTTCCGAAGAGCGGGTTTCCACCGGTCATATCAAGTCGTCATCATCCGCGAAAGCGGATGATCCAGTGCGCCGAGATCCCTTGCTTGACCGGGACTACTGGATACCCCGCTTTCGCGGGGTATGACGATCCGGGCGGCTTGCTTTCCGGTGCTTTTGGCCCCAAATAGGGGCCGGGAGATTGGCGGTGGACGAGCCACTCGCCAACCGGGTCAGGTCCGGAAGGAAGCAGCCCTAACGAGGTCCGGATCGGGTCGCTCGTCAGTCTCCTACCTGTTTTTTCGAGCGAATCGCTCAAAGGCGGCGGCCTTACGATCAGCGCCGCCGTTTTTGGCGTGATGTCCGCGACAGCGGGTGCCGGTTTCTGCAGCCGGGACACGCCTGAAGCCAGCGATCGAGACCGGCCGGAAGACAATCAATTGCGGATCGATCGATGACCGACGCTGGCGCCCCTCCTGCCACGCCCGAGAGCGCCGAGAAGGGCGGCCTTGCCGCTTTGGATGCGGCCAAGCCCTATCGCGTGCTCGCGCGCAAATACCGTCCCTCCAGTTTCGAGGATCTGATCGGCCAGGACGCCGTGGTCCGCACCGTTTCCAACGCGTTCGAGACGGGGCGAATTCCGCAGGCCTGGATCCTGACCGGCGTGCGCGGGGTCGGCAAGACCACGACCGCACGTATCCTTGCCCGCGCGCTGAACTATGAATTGCCCGATGGTTCGGTGACGGGGCCGACCATCCACATGCCGCAGCTCGGCGTGCACTGCCAGTCGATCATGGAAAGCCGGCACATGGACGTGCTGGAGATGGACGCCGCGTCCCACACCGGCGTCGACGACGTCCGCCAGATCAATGACAGCGTGCGCTACGCGCCGGCCAGCGCCCGCTACAAGGTCTACATCATCGACGAAGTCCACATGCTGTCGACGGCGGCGTTCAACGCCTTCCTGAAGACGCTGGAGGAGCCGCCGGAGCACGCCAAGTTCGTGTTCGCGACCACCGAGATCCGGAAAGTTCCGGTGACGGTGCTGTCGCGCTGCCAGCGCTTCGATTTGCGCCGGGTCGAGGCGGACGTGCTGATGAAACATCTCGCCAATATCGCGACCAGGGAAAACGTCGAGATCGAGCCGGAAGCGCTCGGCATCATCGCCCGCGCGGCCGAGGGCTCGGTGCGCGATTCGCTGTCGCTGCTCGATCAGGCGATCGCGCATGCCGCCGGAAAGGTGCAGGCGGACGCCGTGCGGCAGATGCTCGGGCTTGCCGACCGTACGCGCGTGATCGATCTGTTCGATTCGCTCGCCCGCGGCGACATCGCCAGCGCCTTCCGCGAGTTCCGCGAGCAATACGACACCGGCGCCGACCCGATCGTGGTGCTCTCCGACCTTGCCGAGTTCGTCAATTTCGTCACCCGCGTGAAGATCGTGCCGGCGACGGCCGACAATGTCGCCTTCAGCGAGACCGAGCGCGTGCGCGGGCGCGATTTCGCGACCAAGCTCTCGATAAAGGTGCTGTCGCGGATGTGGCAGATGCTGCTCAAGGGCATCGCCGAAGTGCAGGCCGCGACCCGGCCGGCAGCTGCCGCCGAAATGGTTCTGGTGCGCATCGCCTATGTCGCCGACCTGCCGACGCCGGATGAAGCGCTTCGTATGATCGAGCAGAATGGCGGCGCTTCGCCGGCCGTGACATCGTCCGCGCCTTCGCGCGGCGCACCCGGACCGGTTGCCTCGGCCGTCGCCTCCGCGCCGCGTCCGCGCCTCTGCCGCGCCGCAGGCCTCGCTGCGTCCGCAGGCGATGGCGCCGGCGTCGCAAGAGCGCGTCCGCACCCGTGCGCAGGGTGAAGAGCTTTCCGGAACTGGTCGCGCTGGCCTCGGAAAATCGCGACGTCATGACCAAGGGCGCGCTGGAGACCGATGTCCGCCTGGTGCGGTTCGAGGACGGCAGGCTCGAGATCGCGCTCGAGCCGCAGGCGCAGCGGACGCTGGTCAACGAGCTCTCGCGCAAGCTCGAGCTATGGACCAACCGGCGTTGGACCGTGATCGTGTCCAACGAAAAGGGCGAGACGACGCTGCGCGAGCAAAATCTCGTCGCCAAGAACCAGCGCGAGCGCGCGGCCGAGGCCGATCCCCGGGTGCAGGAAGTGCTGGCACGGTTTCCGGGGACCAAGGTGATCGAGGTACGCCGGCTTGCCGCCGAGCCGCCGGAGTCCGATATTAACGCCGATGACGTCGTCGCCGATGATGCCGGGCCCGGTCCCGACGACGACGATTTCTGAAGCCATCATTGAGGGAACACCAATGCCCGATTTTCTCGGCATGATGAAGCAGGCGGCGCAGCTGCAGTCGAAGATGCAGGCGATGCAGGAGGAACTCGGCAGTATCGAGGTCGAGGGCAGTTCCGGTGGCGGCCTCGTCAGCGTGCGCATGAGCGCGAAGATGGAAGTGAAGGCCGTCAAGATCGATCCGTCGCTGATGAAGCCGGAAGAGGGCGAAATTCTCGAGGATCTTCTGGTCACGGCGCACAATGACGCGCGGCGCAAGGCCGAACTCGCGATGCAAGAGAAGATGCAGGCCTTGACCGGTGGACTCGGGCTGCCGCCGGGATTGCTGGGGTTTGGCTAGCCGACTATGCCCGCCGTTGCCGGTCCCGAGATCGAACGCCTGATCCAGCTTCTGGCGCGCCTGCCGGGGCTCGGCCCGCGCTCGGCGCGCCGAGCCGCCTTGCACCTGATCAAGAAGCGCGAAGCGCTGATGACGCCGCTTGCGGGCGCGCTGCAGGTCGCGATCGACAAGATCCAGGTCTGCAAGACCTGCGGCAATATCGATACGCAAAATCCCTGCACCGTGTGCACCGATCCGCGCCGCGATCCCTCGATCATCGTGGTCGTCGCCGACGTCGCCGATCTCTGGGCGCTGGAGCGCGCCAACGCCACCAACGGACGGTATCACGTGCTGGGTGCCACACTTTCGCCGCTCGATGGCGTCGGCCCGCAGGATCTCACGATTGATGCGCTGGTCGCGCGCGCGCATGACGAGCAGGTGAGCGAGATCATTCTGGCGCTGAACGCGACCGTCGATGGGCAGACCACCGCGCATTACATCACCGATCTGCTGCAGGACGCCAACGTCAAGGTGACCCGGCTCGCGCATGGCGTGCCGGTCGGCGGCGAGCTTGATTATCTCGACGAAGGTACGCTATCTGCAGCGATGCGGCAGCGGACGCTGTTCTGAGCATGATCCGGGAAAAGGTGCGGCGGTTTTCCGAACAGATCATGCTCAATCAAAAACCTGAAGCGCGATGACCTGACCGCATCGCGCTTTGGCCCACCTCCAGCTAGCCCACCTCCAGCAAACGACGGACATGCGCGACATGACGAAACGACGATTCGCCGAACGCTTGGCTTTTGCCGTCATCATGGCGACGTCGTTCGCGGCATCCGCGGCACCGGCACAGCAGGCCGCTCCCGTGGTCAAGCCCGGCAAGCCGATCAACGCCGGCGACGTGCTGTCGGGGGAACTCAACGCGATGCGGGTACGCGACGTCGCCAATAGCGGCAAGCGCGTCGCGACCTACCAGATCACCAGCGAGCCGCGCCGACTGCCGCCGCCGAACGGGCTTTGCAACCTCGAGACCGGCCCGGAAACGTTTCAGCTCATCACCACCAGCGACGCCCAGGCCACGCAGCTCAAGAGCCTCGTGGGCAAGGAAGTCTCGGTGAAGATCGGCGAGATCGCCTGCGCGCACGAAGCCGGCCAGGTGAGCGAGGCCGTGGTCACGAAATGGAGCATCGTGACGAAGCGTTAGACCGTATGCGATGCCCTCCAGCTCTCTCTGTTCGTCATTCCGGGCTCGCGCTTGGCGTGCCCCGGAATGACGAGGAGAGAGTTGTCGGCGCAACCCGCTAAACCCGCACCGGCCCGAGCGCGTCGAAATGCCCGCGCCGCTGCAGCCACGTCAGCAGCATCAGGCTCGGCACCGCAACCACGACGCAGATCACGAAAAACAGCGGCCAGCCCGCTGCCTTCGCCACATAGCCTGCGCCGGATGACAGATAGGTACGCCCGACCGCGGCCAGCGCGGTGAGCAGCGCGTATTGGGTCGCTGTGTGCAGCGGGTTCTGGCACAGCGCCGACAGGTAGGCGACGAAGATCACGGTGCCGATCGCGCTGGTGAAATTCTCAGCCGTGATCGCGACCGCCAATGCCCATTCATTGACGCCGGCAATCGCGAGCCAGGAGAAGGAGAGATTGGCGAGCGCCTGCAGCACGCCGCCAATCCACAGGCTCGCCGCGAGTGAGTAACGCCGCGCCACGAAGCCGCCGGCGAACCCGCCGATCAGCGTGGCCGCGAGGCCGACGCCCTTGACGATCGCGGCATAGTCGTTGCGGGAGAAACCGAGGTCGATCACGAACGGCGCCGTCATGGTGCCGGAAAACGCGTCGGTGAATTTGAACAGCACGACGAAGGCGAGCGCAGCAAGCGCATCCTTGCGGCCGAGGAACTCGGAGAACGCGCCGGTCGCCGCATGGAGCACGCGCGAGACGGCGTCCTCGGCCTCGGTCGCCGCTTCAGCCCGCACGGATTGTTCAGGTTCCGTCGCAGCCAGCGCAGTGAGCGTGCCGATCAGGACCAGCGCCGCCATCACCACATAGCCCCACATCCACGCAGCGTTGCGCGCGAGACCCGAGGATTCGAAGCCTGACACGATGAACAACGCGCCGGCGGTCGAGACCAGCATGCCGATGCGGTAGGCCGCGACATAGGAGGCCATGCCGGCGGCCTGCTCGCTCTCCGGCAGGCTCTCGACGCGAAAGGCGTCGACCACGATGTCCTGCGTCGAGGAGGTCGCCGCCACCAGCAATGCTGCGATGGCTACGAACAGCGGCGAGCGCGCGGGATCGGTGAGCGCGAGCAGCAAGATCGCCGCGATCAAAAGCAGCTGCGAGAACAACAGCCAGCCACGGCGGCGGCCAAATCGTCGCGTGAAGAACGGCAGGTGCAGCGCGTCGACTAGCGGCGCCCAGATGAATTTCAGCGTGTAGGGCGTGCCGACCAGCGCGAACAACCCGATGGTGCCGAGATCGACGCCTGCCTCACGCATCCACACCAGCAGCGTCGAACCCGACAGCGCCAGCGGCAGCCCGGACGAAAAGCCGAGCAGCAGCACGATCAGCACGCGCCGCTGCAGGTATACGGCAAGGCTCTCGCGCCAGGTGGGAGCGGGAGCTGTTACAGGGGGTTGTTCGGAGATGGCTTCCGGTGCTGTCATGCGCCGTTGGTAGCAGATTTGAGCGAGAAAAACTGTCGCTGCCTGTTCCCGGGACTGGGTGAAGCTTGACCTCCGCCGTCATCGTCCGCGAAGGCGGACGATCCAGTACTCCGAGACGCTTCGGATCATAACTCACGCTGCGGCGTACTGGATGCCCCGCCTGCGCGGGGCATGACAACGGTTAGGGGCTGGCGATCCCCGGATAAAGATCATCCCAATTCGGGTTGCGTCCTTCAATCAAACGGATTTTCCAAGCTCGATTCCATTTCTTTAATCACTTCTCTCGCTTGATCGCGTTTTCGCGGTCGTCAAACTGCTCGAAGTACACGAGTCTGACGACATCATGTTTCTCGGTAAAACTTTCGATAAGTTTCGACTTATGTTCATAGACGCGACGAATGAGGTCGTTTGTCACGCCGATGTAGAGTGTGCCGCCAATGCGGTTGGCAAGAATGTAGACGTAGAACTGACGTGGTCCCATCGGCCGTCTCTGGGATACTGGGTCGCCCGGTCAAGCCGGGCGATGACAGTTGGGTGTGTGGATGAAGTCCAATCCAACCACGACTGCCAATCTTAATCACTCCCCCGCCTGCAGCCGCGGAAACAGCTCGGGCGTGGCTGTCTTCACCAGGCGCGGCGGCTCGGCCGCGGGCTCCTTGCTGAAATCGAGTTCCTCGATGCGGCCCGCACGTTTCTCGATCTTGTCGGCGGAGATCAGGATCTGCCTGACGTCCTCGTTCACGTCGGAGAAGTGCTTCTGCAGCTTCATCACGCGATCGCGCAATCTCGTCAGGTCGTCGCCGAGATTGAGCACCTCGGTGCGGATCTGGTCGGCGGCATCGCGCATGCGGGCGTCGCGCAGGATCTGCTGCATCACCTGGATCGCCAGCATCAAGAGCGACGGCGACACCAGCACCACGCGCGCGCGATAGGCCTTCTGGATCACGTCATCGAAACTGTCGTGGATCTCGGCATAGACCGATTCCGACGGCACGAACATCAGCGCGGTGTCCTGGGTCTCGCCCGTGATCAGATATTTGTCGGCGATGTCGCTGACATGCTTCATCACGTCGCCGCGCAGCCGTTGGCTCGCAATCCGCCGCTCCTCGTCGGTGCGCGCGTCGTGCAGCGCGGTCATCGCTTCCAGCGGAAATTTCGCGTCGATGCAGAGCGGGCGCTGGTCGGGCAGGAACACCACGCAGTCCGGCCGCTTGCCGGTCGACAGCGTGAACTGGAATTCGTAACTGCCCTTGGGCATGCCGTCCTGGACGATCGCCTCCATCCGCGCCTGACCGAACGCGCCGCGCGACTGCTTGTTGGCGAGCACGTCGCGCAATGTCGTGACCTGCGACGTCAGGTCGGTCAGGTTCTTGTGCGCGTTGTCGATGATGCCGAGCCGCTCGTGCAGCGCGCGCAGGCTCTCCATGGTGTTGCGGGTGGTCTGCTCCATCGACTGGCCGACCCGGTGCGTCACCGAATCCAGCCGCTCGTTCACCGCGCGCGCCATCTCGGCCTGCCGGCCGGAGAGCGCCTGCGTCATCGCGTCCACGCGGCCATTGGCCTCACTCTGAGCGCGCAGCATCTCGTTGAGGCGCTCCTCGAGTTCGTCGGCCCGCATGGCCTGGACCATTGCGACCGCGGCGCCGCGGCTGCCGGAGCGTGCCACCACGATCGCGATCGTGAGCAGCAGGATCAGCGTCAGGGCGCCGAAGCCGAGCAGCGCCTCGGTCAGGCGGACCGGCCAGTCGCCGAACATGAAAAGAGTCTGGTTCATCCGAACTGTGTAGCCGATTCGCTCTTGCGCGACGAACGAAGAGAGAACATTTATGGTTAATCAGCGGTAAAAATTCTTGGTTAACGCGCCGTTAATTTTCATGGTTAGCATCGCGTTAACGGTTCCTCGTTCGGATTGACCGCCAGCATTCCGCCGCTTAAATCGCCCGCCATGGCCACAAGAGAAATCATCATCCTGCCGGACAAGCAGTTGCGGCTGGTGTCCAAAGCCGTCGACAAAGTGACGCCGGAGATCCGCACGCTGGTCGACGACATGTTCGAGACCATGTACGCGGCGCCGGGCATCGGGCTTGCGGCGATCCAGGTCGCGCAGCCCTTGCGGCTGATCACCATGGATCTCGCCAAGCCGGACGAGAACGGCGAGGCCGCGCCGAAGCCGCGCGTCTTCATCAACCCCGAGATCCTCTCCAGGTCGGAGGAGACGTCGATCTATGAGGAAGGCTGCCTGTCGATCCCCGAATATTACGAGGAGATCGAGCGGCCGGCGCGGGTGCGCGTTCGCTACACCGATCTCGACGGCAAGGTGCATGAAGAGGACGCCGAGGGGCTGTATGCGACCTGCATCCAGCACGAGATCGACCACCTCAACGGCGTGCTGTTCATCGACTATCTGTCAAAGCTGAAGCGCGACCGCGTGCAGAAGAAATTTTCCAAGGTCGCCAAGCGCGCGGAGGAGTAGGGCTGATGCCTCTCCGCCTCATCTTCATGGGGACGCCGGATTTCTCGGTGCCGACGCTGCTTGAACTGGTCGCCCACGGCCACGAGATCGCGGCCGTCTATACGCGTGCGCCGAAGCCCGGCGGCCGGCGTGGGCTGACATTGCAGCCGACGCCGGTGGAGCAGGAGGCGCGGCGGCTCAAGATTCCCGTCCTGACACCGAAGACGCTGAAGACACCGGAAGCTCTCGAAGAGCTTCGCGCGCATGATGCGGATGCGGCGGTCGTCGTCGCCTATGGCATGATCCTGCCGCAGGCGATTCTCGATGCGCCGAAGCTTGGCTGCTTCAATTTGCATGCCTCGCTGCTGCCGCGCTGGCGCGGCGCGGCGCCGATCAACCGCGCCATCATGGCCGGCGATGCCGAGACCGGCGTCATGGTCATGAAGATGGATGTCGGCCTAGACACCGGCGATGTCGCGATGGCCGAGCGCGTCGCGATCACGGACCGGATGACCGCGTCCGATCTGCACGACGAACTGTCGCGGCTCGGGGCCGGGCTGATGGTCCGCGCGCTCGCCGCGCTCGAGCGAGGGACGCTGCAACTCACCAAGCAGCCGGACGAGGGCGTGACCTATGCCGCCAAGATCGACAAGGCCGAAGCGCGGATCGACTGGACGAAGCCTGCCCACGGGGTGCTGCGCCACATCCACGGCCTGTCGCCGTTTCCGGGCGCATGGTGCGAGCTGGCCGGCGACGCCGATGTGGCGCGCCTGAAAATCTTGCGCTGCGAGCCGGCCGGTGGCGCGGGTGCGCCGGGCGCCGTGCTCGACGATCAGTTCACCGTCGCCTGCGGCGGTGGCGCGATCCGCATCACCGAACTGCAGCGCGCCGGCAAGGCGCCGATGAAGGCAGCGGATTTCCTGCGCGGCGTGCCGTTGAAGCCGCCCGCGCGGCTCTCTTAAAGCTGTCATACCCCGCGCAGGCGGGGTATCGCAGTACGCCGTAGCCACTGGAAACAAAGCCGAGAAGCCGCGGAGTACTGGATCATCCGCCTTCGCGGATGATGACGTTCCGTGGATTCGAAATGCCTCGCTACAAGCTCACCATCGAATATGACGGCGCGCCGTTCTGTGGCTGGCAGCTTCAGGACAGCCTGCCCACCGTGCAGGGTGCGATGGAAACCGCCGTCAAGGCGATGACCGGCGAGGAGGTTCGCGTCCATGGCTCCGGCCGCACCGATGCCGGCGTGCATGCGCGCGGGCAGGTCGCGCATTGCGACATTGCGAAATCATTCGCGCCGGATCGTTTTCGCGATGGCCTGAACGCGCATCTGCGGCCCAACCCGATCGGTGTGCTTGCGGCCGAGATCGTGCCCGGGAGTTTCGAGGCGCGCTTCTCGGCAATCAAGCGCCACTATCTCTATCGCATCGCCAATACGCGGGCCAATCTCGCGCTCGACATCGGTCGTGTCTGGCGCGTGCCGCGGCGTCTCGATGCGGAGGCGATGCATCACGCCGCGCAGCGCCTTATCGGCAAGCACGATTTCACGACGTTTCGCGACACCGAATGCCAGGCCAAATCGCCGGAGAAGACGCTCGATCAGCTCGACGTCAGGCGGCAGGGCGATGCGATCGACATCGTCACTTCGGCACGCTCGTTCCTGCATAGCCAGGTGCGTTCGATGGTGGGCTCGCTGGTGTGGGTCGGCGAAGGCCGCTGGAGCGCCGACGACCTCGCCTCCGCTCTCGCCGCCCGCAACCGCGCCGCCTGCGGCCCCGTCGCCCCACCGGACGGGCTCTATCTGATGCGGGTGGAGTATTGATTATGCCCTAATCTCCATCCGTCATGGCCGGGCTTGTCCCGGCCATCCACGAACTTCTGGCCGCCGGAAGAAGACACAAATTGTTCGGTATGTGGCTAGACAATCCTGGCCTATCACTCGATGTCGTGGGGCTCCAAGAACGTGGATGGCCAGGACAAGCCCGGCCATGACGTGGAGAGAGCAGGGCCGACCTGAAATGACGCGGGAAGAGCGGCACTCTACTTAAAATACCGCTCCAGCAGGGCGCGATAGATTTCGGTCAGCTTCTCCAGATCGTCGACCGGCGTGCGTTCGTCGATCTGGTGCATGGTCTGGCCGACCAGGCCGAACTCGATCACCGGACAATAGCTCGAGATGAAGCGCGCGTCGGATGTGCCGCCCGAGGTCGAGAGCTCCGGCTTGCGGCCGGTGACCTGCTCGATCGCGGCGACCGCGAGATCGGTGAATGGGCCGGGCTTGGTCACGAACACGTTGGAGTTCGACGGCTGCCATTCGATATGCGCGCGGATGCGATTGCCGGCCGCCTTTTCGACGCGGTCCTCGACGAGCTTGCGCAGCGAGTCCTGGGTGTGATTGTCGTTGTAGCGGATGTTGAACTTGGCGCGCGCCTGGCCGGGGATCACATTGCTCGCGGGATTGCCGACATCGACCGAAGTGAATTCGAGGTTCGAGGCCTGGAATTGCGCGCTGCCCCGGTCGAGCGGCTCGTCGCTCACTGCCACGATCAGCCGCGAGATATCAGGCACCGGGTTCGAGGCGCGGTGCGGATAGGCGACATGGCCCTGCACGCCCTCGACGACGAGCGTGCCCGATTGCGAGCCGCGGCGGCCGACCTTGATGCAGTCGCCCATCACTTCCTGGTTGGACGGCTCGCCCAGCACGCAGTGGTCGAATTTTTCGCCGCGCGCCGCGGCCCATTGCAGGAGCTTGATGGTGCCGTTGATCGAGACGTCTTCCTCGTCACCGGTGATCAGGAACGAGATCGATCCTTGCCATCCTCTCGCGGCTTGCCGCCGTGGTCTGCAAGATGTTGCAGCACCGCAGCGACGCTGCAGGCGATGCCGCCCTTCATGTCGACTGCGCCACGGCCATAGAGATAGCCGTCCTTCACCTCGCCGGAGAATGCTCCCATGCTCCAGGCGCTCTCGTCGCCGGGCGGCACCACGTCGGTGTGGCCGGCAAAGGTGATGTGCGGGGCTTCCTTGCCGATGCGCGCGTAGAGATTTTCGACATCGGCGGTGCCTGCTTCCGAAAAGGTGACGCGATGCACCTCGAAGCCTGCGGCTTTCAGGATAGTCTCCAGCACGCCGAGC
This sequence comes from uncultured Alphaproteobacteria bacterium, assembly GCA_963786015.1. Lineage (GTDB taxonomy): Bacteria > Pseudomonadota > Alphaproteobacteria > Rhizobiales > Xanthobacteraceae > Bradyrhizobium. The sequence goes on from CAWAXO010000008.1 coordinate 75,273, forward strand.
GCGCCGGCTTCAGCCGGGGTGACGGAGGGACAGCGGATCAGGTTGCGGGCAATGGACAGCGCGTCGTTCATGCGCCCCGCTTACCATGCCACTCCGTTGGGGGGCCAGCACCGTCGGGCTTTAATTCGATCTCGTGTTTAATCCAGCGTGATGCCGCACGAGAATGCGTCTGTCGGTCAGGCAGATGTGAGCCTGCGGCCGAAGGCCGCAAGGCTCGTCACGAAGGCGTCGTCATCGAAGGCTCGTCATTGGTCGAGAGACGTCTCAAGTTTACGTCAGTCCCGCAGCAATTCGTTAATGCTGGTCTTGGCGCGGGTCCGTTCGTCGACGCGCTTGACGATGACGGCGCAGGCGACCGATGGACCGGGCTGACCGTTCTTCAGCGGCTTGGCCGGCAGCACGCCCGGCACCACCACGGCATATTCCGGCACCTCGCCGACGAATATCTCGCCGGTCTCGCGGTCGACGATCTTGGTGGAGGCGCCGAGGAACACGCCCATCGCCAGCACCGCGCCCTTGCGCACGATGACGCCCTCGGCGACCTCCGAGCGTGCGCCGATGAAGCAGTCGTCCTCCACGATCACGGGTTCGGCCTGCAGCGGCTCCAGCACGCCGCCGATACCGACGCCGCCGGAGATGTGCACGCGCTTGCCGATCTGCGCACAGGAGCCGACGGTGGACCAGGTGTCGATCATGGTCGCTTCATCGACATAGGCACCGAGATTGACGAAGGAGGGCATCAGCACGACGTTGCGGGCGATGAAGGCCGAACGGCGCACGATCGAGCCGGGCACCGCGCGGAAGCCGGCGTCGCGAAAACGGTTCTCGCCCCAGCCCTCGAACTTCGACGGCACCTTGTCCCACCAGCCGGCCTTGCCGGGGCCGCCGGAAATCGGGCTCATGTCGTTGAGGCGGAAGGAGAGCAGCACCGCCTTCTTCAGCCATTGATTGACTTTCCACTTGCCGCTGGCCTCGCGCTTCGGCGACCCGTGTCTCGCCCTTGTCGAGCAGCTCCAGCGCGCTGTCCACGGCGTCACGAACTTCGCCCTTGGTCGAAGTCGAGATGCCGTCGCGCGCCTCAAACGCGCCGTTGATGGTGGATTCCAGGGCAGAGAGGGACATCGCGGGATTCCTTGGGGCGGACTTGGTGTTTGGCGGGTGGCTTTTTCGGAATTTGGGCGGGGGAGAGTCAAGACACCCGTCGTTCTCGCGCGACTTCTCCATCCGTCGTCCCTGCGAACGCAGGGACCCATAACCACAGGCTTCCGTTGTTGGCCTGCGCTGTGGCCCCAGCATTATTCACCACTGGAGCCCGGGTTAAGGTCCCGGCATGACGCGCTAACACGCAGTTGTCTCGGGACGACGTGAGGATGGAGGCGTGCTAACCCTTCGCCAGCCCCTGCAGAAACCCGGTCAGATCATCGGTCACGTAATCCACATGAGCCGCGCCGCGTCCTTCGAGCTCCCAGTCTTCGCGCACGACCTCCTTGGTGCCATCGGGCACCACCAGCACCGTTGTCATGCCGAGTTCGTGCGGCACCACGAGGTTGCGGGCGAGGTCCTCGAACATCGCCGCGCGTGTCGGATCGACATCGTGAAGTTTCAGGAAGCGCTGATAGGTCTGCGGCGCGGGCTTCGGCTCCAGCTCGGCGGCGACGATGTCGAACACGCCGTCGAAATGCGTGGCGATGCCGAGCCGCGCCAGCACCGCGCCGACGTGATCGGTCGAGCCATTGGTCAGGATCAGCTTGCGGCCCTTCAAGCTCGCGATCGCTTCTCCCATCGCGGGGTTCGGCTCGAGCGGCGAATGATCGATCTCGTGCACATAGGCGAGATAATCGTCCGCGTGCACGCCGTGCTCGGTCATCATGCCACGCATGGTGGTGCCGTAGCGGCGGTAATAGTCCTTCTGGATCAGTGCGCGCCTCGTCCGGCGACACTTTCAGCCAGGCGCCGACAAACTCGCCGATCCGCGCATCGACCTGCTGCCACAGATTGAGGTGATGCGGATAGAGCGTGTTGTCGAGATCGAACACCCAGGTGTCGACATGCGTGAAGGTGCGTACGGCTTCCGTCATGGCTCTCTCACGGCATCGCAAAGCGCAGTGTTTTGCCACCGCTGCTCATATCGACCGCGGCAAAACCCGTCGCGGCGAAGCCGCGGCTGGGACAATCACCCTGTTCGCTGGTTTCGAACTTGTTCTCGCGGGTGCAGAGCTGCATTGCGCCGCCCCAGTTCAATGGCTTGTCCTTGAGCTTGACGGTGCGGTTGTCTGCGTCGACCGCCTCCGCGAAGCTGTACACTTTCTTCGGCTGGCCTGTGACGTCGGGATGCAGGCACCGGCCGGGCTCGATGCGATACCAGCCGCGGCTGAGCACGGTCTTGCCGTCGTCGGTCGCGACTGCCGCCATCACCTTGTGCGGCGTGTCGTTGCACCAGGTCAACCCGGTTGCCGAGGGCGACTGCACGGCGTCGATCATGGTGGTGAAGAAATTCGGCGAGGCGACGATGTCGGACGCGAGCCCGCGGCTTTTCAGGAAGGCGGCCAGCGCTCCTTGCGTCTTCGGGCCGTCGACCCCGTCGATCGGCGCGGCATCGTAGCCGGCGATCACCAGCAGGCGCTGGATGCCGGCGAGCCGCGCCTGCTCGTCGTCATATTCGGAGTCTTCGGCGAGATAGGCGACCATATTGCCGTCATCGGCCTGCGTTGGCTTGATCTGGGTGAAGGCTGCCTGTGCCTGGCCTGCGCGACACTGCCGCGCCGCCGCGATCACGAAATCGCCCGGCGCGACGCAAAGCGTATCGCTGCCGTTCTGCGGCAGCGGCGAGGCGCCGTAGACGCCGAGCGCGCGCGCATTGAGGAGGATGCGATCGGCCGAGAGCGTTCCCTGCACGACGATGCGGCAGGCGGCGGGATCGATGCGGAACCAGCCGCGCGTCGCCGTCGCCGCCTTGTCGTCGATGCCGATCGCGGCCTCGATCACATAGCTCATGCGATTGCACAGCTTGAGGTCGGCGCGCGCCGGCTCGGCGGACGCGAATAACGACAGCGCCGCAGCGGGAAGGGCCATGAGGAGGTGCGTGAGTTTTGAGCGTTGATGACGCGTCTCTCTCCGCTTGTCATGCCCGGGCTTGTCCCGGGCATCCACGTCTTTGCCGCCCGAAAGAGCGTGCATGGCCGGGCCTTCGCCGCGCCGAAGAGGCTCCGGCCCCGCAGGCTGGACAAGCCCGGCCATGACGACCTCTCTTTGCGTCGTCGCCTTGCCCATCACTTGTGAATCAGCGTGCCCGTGCCCTGGTTGGTGAAGAGTTCGAGCAGCACCGCGTGCTGCACCTTGCCGTCGAGGATGACGACGCCCTGCACGCCCTGTTCGAGCGCGTAGATGCAGGTCTCGACCTTCGGGATCATGCCGCCGGAGATCGTGCCGTCCGCGATCAGCTTGCGCGCATCCTTGACCGACAGTTCCGGGATCAGCTTCTTGGACTTGTCGAGCACGCCGGGCACGTCGGTCAAGAGCAGGAGCCGCTTGGCCTTCAGCGCGCCCGCGATCGCGCCTGCGAACGTATCGGCATTGATGTTCAGCGTCTGCCCGTCATGCGACGTCGCAAGCGGCGCCAGCACCGGAATCAGCTCGTAGCCGATCAACTGGTTCAGCAGCGTCAGGTCGACCTTTTCCGGATCGCCGACGAAGCCGAGATCGACCGCCTTCTCGATGTTGGAGCCGGGATCGACCATGGTGCGCGTCGTCTTCGTCGCCTTCACCATGCTGGCGTCCTTGCCGCTCAGGCCCACCGCCTTGCCGCCCGCCTCGTTGATGTAGCCGACGATCTGCTTGTTGACGGAGCCTGCCAGCACCATCTCGACGATCTCGATGGTGGCGGCATCGGTGATGCGCAGGCCGGCTGCGAATTCCGACTGGATGCCGAGCCGCTTCAGCATGGTCGCGATCTGCGGCCCGCCGCCATGCACGACCACGGGATTGATCGCGGTCTGCTCGAGCAGCACGATGTCGCGCGCAAAGGCCCTCGCGCTGTCCTCGGCGCCCATGGCGTGGCCGCCATATTTGATGACGATGGTTTCTTCGTCATATTCCTGCATGTGCGGCAGCGCCTCGGACAGGATCCGGGCCTGATCGAGCGGGCTGATCTCGGTCGCGTCGGTCATGAAGCGGGGTCTCGCGAGCGGAAGGGTCGGGCGGGTTCTAGCTGATTGGCGGGCAGGCGCAAAGTGGCGCTTGGCGGCCTCCGTCGCCGTATTCCGCGCGCCGGATTGCCAGGCGGCGTTGGCGTGGATCTCACACGCGCCGCGGCCACGCGGCGGCGAGCGCGAGTACAAGCCAGCTTGCGATCAGCAAAGTACCGCCGGCGGGCGCGGCCATTGGAAACAGGCCGTGCCCGGCAAACTGGCGCAAGGTCAGATCGCCGGCAAAAAGTGCAGCCGCCAGCACGAAGCCGAATCCCGCCGCGAGCCCGATCCTGCGGCGAATGACGCCGCGCTCGGCGAGCGCCGCCGTGCCGAGCGCGGCACTGGCATGAAACAGCAGCATGGAGGAGGCGGCGCCGAGCCGCGCTGCATCCGGCTCATGCGCGGCGAGCGCCGCCAGCACGACGCCGTCGGCGCCAAGGACGCCGGCCAGGATGATCAGGATGCGATGGGCACGCAGCATCAGGCGCGCTCGTCCATGAGGCGGACGATCGCGGCGCGCAGGTCCGGCATGCCGCTGCCGTCACGCGAGGATGTCGCGAGCACGCTTGGAAAGGCGGCGGGATGTTTCGCCAGTGCCGCCTCGGTCTCGGCGATGCGGCTTGCGAGTTCCGTCGGCTTCACCTGATCGGCCTTGGTGAGCACGACCTGATAGCTCACGGCGGCCTTGTCGAGCGTCTTGAGCACGTCGCCATCGACGTCCTTCAATCCGTGCCGCGCGTCGATCAGCACATAGACCCGCGCAAGCGTCGCGCGCCCGAGCAGGAACTGATGGATCAGCGCGGTCCAGGACGCGACCTTGGTCTTGGGTGCCGCGGCATAGCCGTAACCGGGCATATCGACCAGCCGCAAGCCCGCTTTCTCGGGGCCCTCGAAGAAGATCAGCTCCTGGGTGCGGCCCGGCGTGTGCGATGTCCGCGCCAGCGCATTGCGGCCGGTCAGCGCGTTGATCAGCGAGGATTTGCCGACATTGGAGCGGCCCGCAAAGGCGACCTCCATGCTGCCCATCGGCGGCAGCGTCTCGATCGAGGGCGAAGCGAACACGAACCGCCAGTCGCCGGCGAACAGCTTTCGGCCCTGCTCGATCAGCTCCGCATCTGTCTCGGCCGCGGTCATGTGAAGTTTCCAAATCCCTCATCTTCGTCATGCCCGGGCTTGACCCGGGCATCCACGCCTTGGATGCCTTTCCGAAAGGAAGAAGGTGGATGGCCGGGACAAGCCCGGCCATGACGGATGGAGTCGTTAAGTCGCCTTCTTCGGCGTGAACGTTGCCTTGAGATTGTCGAACAGCTCCACCTTCACGCCGTTGCGGCGCATGATGAAGCTCTGCTGGATCACCGAGAGCAGGTTGTTCCAGGCCCAATAGATCACGAGGCCCGCCGGGAAGCCCGCCAGCATGAAGGTGAAGATCAAAGGCATCCAGTCGAAGATCATCTTCTGCGTCGGATCCGGCGGAGCCGGGTTGAGCTTCATCTGGAACCACATCGTGATGCCCATGATGATCGGCCATATGCCGAGCGCGAGGTAATGGCCGAACAACGGCAATTGCGTCGGATCGAAGTGCAGCAGGCCGAACAGCGTGAACAGGTTGGTCGGGTCCGGCGCGGAGAGGTCCTTGATCCAGCCGTAGAACGGCGCGTGCCGCATTTCGATGGTGACGAACAGCACCTTGTAGAGCGAGAAGAACACCGGGATCTGCAGCGCGATGGGAAGACAGCCCGCGATCGGGTTGATCTTCTCCTTCTTGTAGATCTCCATCATCTCCTGCTGCTGCTTCACCTTGTCGTCGGGAAAGCGTTCCTTCAGCGCCTGAAGCTGCGGCTGCACCGACTTCATCTTCGCCATCGACGCATAGGACTTGTTGGCGAGCGGGAAGAACAACAGCTTGACCAGCACCGTCACCAGCAGGATCGCGATGCCGAAATTGCCGACAAGGTGATAGAACCAGTCGAGCGCGAGGAACATCGGCTTGGTGATGAAGTAGAAGTGGCCCCAGTCGATCAGAAGATCGAAATGGTTGAGCCCGAGCTGCTGATTGTAGCCGCCGACGCCGACCAAGGGGAAGTTGATGCCGACCACGCCGACTTCCTTGGCGCCCGCGAAGACGCGCGCCGTCGCGGTGCCGACGCCGCCGATATTGATGGTCTGGGCCGCCTGCATGTAGTCGGCCTGATAACGCTTCTGCCGTCCGCCGGTGGAGAAATGCGCGTTGACCAGCGTCGCGTCGGTCTCGGGCAGCAGCGCCGCCGCCCAGTACTTGTCGGTGATGCCGAGCCAGCCGTTGACGATATCGCTGAAGGCCACGCCCTTGGCGTCGGGATTGTCGGGCAGCGGTTTGCCGTCGTCGATGTTCTTGTAGGTCAGCTCCTGCAGGCCCTTCTCGCCGAGATAGCCGATGAAGCCTTCGTGCAGGATCGAATAGCCCGAGACCGGCGGCGTGCCGCCGCGCGAGATCAGCCCGAACGGATAGAGTGTGACCGGCGCGTTGCTGACATTGGTGACCTCGTCGCGGATCGTGAAGAGATAGTGGTCGTCGATTGCGATCGTGCGTCGGAAGGTGAGGCCGTCGCCATTGTCATATTTCAGGACCACCGGGCTGTCGGGGGTGAGGTTGTTGGTGCCGTCCTGCTGCCAGACCGTGTTGATATCGGGCAGCCGCACTGTCGAGCCCGCGGTCGGCACCCAGCCGAACTCGGCATAATAGGGATTGACGGTGTTCGATGGCGAGAACAGCACGATCGGCGGCGAATTCGGATCGACGGTCTCGCGGTACTGCATCAGCGACAGATCGTCGATGCGGCCGCCCTTCAGCGCGATGCTGCCGGTGAGGCGAGGGGTCTCGATCTTGACGCGCGGTGTCGACGTGATCTCGGTCTCGCGGGGAACGATCGGCGCGGCGGCGGCCGGCGATGCCGCAGCCGGACCGTTGGCCGGGGCTGCCGGCGCGGACGACCCGTTCTGATTCTGCGCCGGCTGCTGCTGTTGCGCCTTCGCCAGTTCGGTCTGCGTCTGCTGCGCGGCGCGCTGCTTCTCCATCTGCGGCATGTTGTAGAAGTATTGCCAGGCGATCAGCACGAGCCCTGACAGAATGATGGCGAGGATGGTGTTGCGATTATCGTTCATCGTTCAGGGTCTCGTCGTTCAGTCCGGTTCGCAACTCCGGTTGGCGGCAAATCCGGTTTGCGGACTGCGCCGGCCTTACGGGTTGCGCCGGCAGGTTGCCGGTCGAGGCGCCTGAGCGCCGTACGAAGATCGTCGAGCAGGGCCGTGAAATCGCGCGTCAGCGCCGGACGGCGGCCGACCAGCACATAATCATGATGCGGGCGCATCGCCACGTCGCCGAGCAACCTCACCACCTCGCGCAGCCTGCGCCGGATGCGGTTGCGCTCGGTGGCGGTGCCGTTCTTCTTGGTGACGGTGAATCCGACCCGGATCGGCCCCAAATCGTCGCGGCCGAGGCTCTGCAGGACAAACGCAGTGCTGCTCGCCCGCGCCCCATCGGCAACGGCGAGGAAGTCCGCCCGTTGCCGCAGCCGATCCATGATGGAGGTCTCCGGAGCCGGGCGGCTCAGGCGCTCAAACGCTTGCGGCCGCGAGCGCGGCGGGCGGCGAGAACCTTGCGGCCACCGGTGGTGGCGAGGCGGGCGCGGAAGCCGTGACGGCGCTTGCGCACCAGTTTGCTGGGTTGATAGGTCCGCTTCACGGGTTCTTTCTCCGCTGGCCGGGCAATCTGCCTGTTGCGGGCAATATGCCTGTTGTCGTTGAATGAGAGCTGGATCCGCTGCTGTGAACCGGCCCGAATCGGGCCGGTTTCGGCCCAAAATGAGCCGCCCCCGGACGGGCCGGGCACGACGGACGATTGGCGCGGCTTATAAGGGAGCGACCGCTTTTCGTCAATCTGCCGCGATGTATCGCCGTGCGTCCTCCAAAAGCCCAAGATTTGTTAGAATAACTCGATTTCCGAGGTGTTCTGTCGGGTAACGATGGTGTGTGCGGCGTCCGCTTCCTAGTTGAGAGGGGGATCCGACATTAGCGATCCGTAATTTGACCCTTCCCTCGGTGCGAACCGCATGCTGGAATAGGGGTCATCGAAAGCGACTATGGTGTCATCGACCGAGGAACAGCCGGCCACGGAGGGGCCGCAGGTCAAACTGCCGCTCCGGCTCGGCCTTTCGGGAAAGCTGCTGCTCCTGACCATCCCGTTGGTGCTGATCGCGGGCCTGCTGATTTATGTCCCGGCGATCGCCAACTTCCAGATGAACCGGCTGAACGATCGCCTGGCCGCGGCCAACACGGCCGCGCTGGTGCTGGACGCCGCGCCGCTCGGCATGGTCCCGGATTCGCTGGCCCGCGACATCCTGCGCAGCATCGGCGCGCGGGCCGTGGCCATCAAGATGGGCCAGCAGCGCCGGCTGCTCGCCAGCGCCGACCTGCCGGCCTCGATCGACCGTGATATCGACATGCGCACGCTCACGGTGTGGGAGGCGATCGCCAATACGTTCGACATCATGCTCGATCACGGCAATCAGGCGATTCGCGTGGTGGGCCCCACTCCGGGCGGGGCGCAGTTCATCGAGGTCGTGATCGACGAATTGCCGCTGCGGCAGGCGATCTACCGGTTCTCCCGCAACCTCGTGCTGGTCACGCTGCTGATCACGGTCCTGACCGCCGCGCTGGTCTATCTCGTGCTGCATTATCTGTTCGTGCGTCCGATGCGGCGGCTGACCGCGAGCATGGTCGGCTTCCACGAGAACCCGGAGAGTTCGGCGCGGATCATCCTGCCGAGCAATCGCGGCGACGAGATCGGCGTCGCCGAGCGCGAATTGTCGGCGATGCAGCGCGACCTGGTGTCGATGCTGCATCAGAAGAGCCGGCTCGCGGCGCTCGGCCTTGCCGTCTCCAAGATCAACCACGATCTGCGCAATCTGCTGGCGTCCTCGCAGCTGTTGTCGGACCAGCTTGCGACCGTGCCGGATCCCAGGGTGCAGCGCTTTGCGCCGAAGCTGATGCGCTCGCTGGAGCGGGCGATCGCCTTCTGCCAGTCGACCCTGTCCTACGGCCGCGCCCAGGAGGCCGCGCCCGACCGCCGCCTGATCCCGATCGAGCCTGTCGTGACCGAGGTGCGCGAGACCGCAGGCCTTGCCAACGACGCCACCATCACCTGGATCAGCGCGATCGAGCGCGGGCTCACCGTCGATGCCGATCCCGACCAGCTTTTCCGCGTGCTGCTCAATCTGGTGCGCAATGCGGCCCAGGCGCTGGAAAGCCATCCGAGCGCCGACCGGTCCAGCATGCAGATCCGCGTCACCGGCCGCCGCGAGGGTGCGGTCGCGATCCTGGAAGTGTCCGACACCGGCCCCGGCGTGCCGGCGAAGGCCCGCGACCATCTGTTCCAGGCGTTCCAGACCTCCGGCCGGCCCGGCGGCAGCGGCCTCGGCCTGACCATCGCGGCCGAGCTGATCCGCCTGCATGGCGGCGATATCCATCTGGTCGAAGGCACCCTCGGCGCCACCTTCCGGATCGTCATCCCCGACCGCCCCGTGGAACTGCAAAGCATCCGCAACGAACGCGCAAGGGCTTAGGCGGCACCGTCCGGCGCCAGTCATGCCGTGAGGCGCCTGCTCCATGGGTCGTCATTCCGGGGCGAGGCGAAGCCTCGAACCCGGAATCCAGAGGTTGTAGAATGTGATACGGCCCCAGCCGCGCTGGCGGCCCCGGAATGCCCCGGTCAAAACTGCGTTCCGGACCTTGCCAAGTCGGGCGGAAGCCGGTAGCTAGAGCGCTCTTTCGCGGCCTCTCGAAGAGGCTTGCCTGTCTTTCAGGGCGGCTCCGCCCGGCATGCATCCGCGAAAACGCGCCCGTAGCTCAGCTGGATAGAGCATCAGACTACGAATTTGAGGGTCGGACGTTCGAATTGTTCCGGGCGCGCCAATCAGATCAGAGACTTAGCAGAAGTCCCCAATCAATCCACAAGGGCCCAGCACCAGCTCTCTACCCGCCGCCCTATAAACCGTAGTGGACGGCGTCAAGTTCGCCTTTACAGAATCACTCAGGCGCGCAGGCGATTTTTGGCCCGCCCTCTCACTGGCGTATCATCGGCAAGCGAGTGTAGCCCGATGCTGAGTTAGTCGCTCGTGATTTGAAGTGGGAATCGCCAAGCTGGCGGCTCGTGCTCTATCTCATGAGGCTCCGCTTGCGCCGGGAAGGTTTAAGGATTCCGGAGGTAGCGAGTTGCCGTGCGGCCGTCAAAGATTCATCCCAGCCCTAGCCAACCTTCCGTATTTGCGACAGATTTGCGATGGGGGCCGCGCGGAGGGATTTCGACATGCGAGGAATGTTGCCGCCCAGCGAAGCTCGTATGCGGATGTGCGTCATGAAGGTCGGCGAGCGCGGCCGATGGACGTACAAGGACTGGACGAGGTGGAATTTTCTGTGGAAGTGGTTTCCCTGGTATGCGCGCGAGATGTATTATCGTGGAAGCTTCTGCATCGGACCGAGCTGCATGCACTGGTTCTGGGAAGATCCCGATAAGAAGGAACGAGGATATTGTTCTGCAGCGGTCTCGCGGGCGCAGAGCATGATGTGGGAGCGGGAGTTAAGGGAGCGCGACCAGCAACTTCTCGATACCCGCGCTGAGACAGCGCAAAATCGGGCTTCCGCCGGACAAAAGACTGGAGTGGTAGTGGAGTTACCGCGCCGGCCTGCCGGGCCTAGGCGTTGAAGCGGCGAACTTCGCTAACCGCGATTGTCAGTGCAAGCTCGCTTGCTCGTCTTCGTCGGATATCGCGTGAGCTGGAGAGTCTTTGAGCTGCTGACGCTCACAATCCATCGCTTCGAGAACTTGTTGGCAGAATAGTCTGGCTTTGTTTCGGCGTTCGCCCAGCCGAACCTTTGGGTGTCGTGTGAATAGCATGACGAATCCCCACTCGTTGCCCCGGTCTTCACTTCGCACAACTCACGCTGAGATTCATGACCGTATCACTACCGAAAGAAAACCGACAAGCTGAGCGCGTGGTTGGTCCACAATAGATTGCGTTGGTGGTTAAATCCGACGATTGGGAGGCTGCGAGCGGACACTTAGCGACTTGTTCACGTTCGAATCGTTCCGGGCATACGCAACGTTACCGTGCAAGTTGCTCCGCAAAATTATTCGGATTACATAGCAGTTTTCGGTTTCATCCTTCCGGGCGCGCCATCTTCGTCTTCGCAAGCCATTGATACGGGAAACCCGCGTTCAGCTCGCGTTGACCACGGCATCGAGCGCGTCCGACATGATCTCCAGTCCGCGGTCGATTTCGGCATCGGACACGGTGAGGGGAGGTGCGATCCGGAAAACGCCTCCCATGCCTGGAAGCTTGACAATGTTCATGCTGAGGCCTCGGCGCATCGCCGCCTCCATGATCTCAGCGCCAAGCTCGAAGCCGGGCGCCTTCGTCTGCCGATCCGTGACGACCTCGAGCCCGAGAAGCAGGCCGCGTCCACGTACGTCTCCGACGCATTCGAATTTCTGCTGCAGGGAGAGCAGGCCGCTCCGGAGCCTGTCGCCGCGCGCGATGGCCTGCTCGACCAGGCCGTCGCGTTCGACCACATCGAGGACCGTCACGCCAACCGCCGCCGGCAGCGGATCCGAGACGTGGGTGGTGTAGAACAGGAACCCTCGCTCATGGGCCTTCTGCTCGATGTCTTCCGAGGTCATGACGGCGGCGAGCGGCAGGCCGGCGCCGAGGGTCTTCGACAGGGTCAGAATGTCGGGAGTCACGCCGTCGCGCTGGAACGCGAACATATGCCCGGTTCGTCCAACCCCCGTTTGGGCCTCGTCGAGGATCAACAGCATGCCCCGTTCTTCGCATTTGCGCTTCAGCGCGGCGAGATAGCCGGGCGGAAGTTCGAGAATGCCGCCGCTCGACAGGATCGGCTCGGCGATGAATGCTGCAAGGTTGCCCGTCGACTGCCGGTCGATCATCCAGAAGGCGTCGTCGAGTTCGGCCTGCCAATCGTTCGAGCCGTCGGGATGCGTGAAGCGCGGGCGGTAGGCGTTGGGTGCGGCAATGACGAAAGAGCCGGCCGCGGCGGGCCCGTAGCCTCTTCTGCCCGCACTGTACGTTGCCGAAGCCGCCGCGCCGGTCATTCCGTGCCAGCTCTGAGCGAAGGCGACGACCTCGTGTCCGCCGGTCACCAGCTTCGCCATCCGAATGGCCGCCTCGTTCGATTCCGCACCGGTCGTCAAGAGCTGTACGCGGTCGAGACCGGGCGCAAGCACGGCAAGACGCGAGGCGAGGTCGACGACAGGACGGGACAGCATTCCGCTGAAAAGGTGCGCGACCGACCTCATCTGCCGTTCAACGGTCGCCACTATGTCGGGATGTGTGTGGCCGAGGACGGCGCTCATCTGGCCTGACGTAAAGTCAAGTATTCCGCGCCCGTCCGCATCATAGACGAAGCTGCCCGCGGCTCGCTCGACAATGATCGGTTCGAAACCGGGTCCGTAGCGTGTCAGATGCTTTTGGGCAGACGCCCAGAATGCGGGATCGGCGTTCAGCGACATGGGATCACCATTGGACCAGCGGGTCTCAATGGCTAACGGCACTTGCCCGGTCAGGCAAACTGATACTGTTTATTCAGACATCAATTAACCGGCGTCTGCTGTTTAGAGCGCTGAGCGCGGCAGTCGAGCCTTCAACCCGCCATCCATCAACTCAAGCCGTTCGACGGTCATTACGCCCTGAAATGAGCTTCAAGCTCCCGCAGCGCGAGATATTCCCATTCCTGCGCCTGCTGCAGGAGCGACCAGGCCTGTGACGGCCGAAAGGCCGCCGTCCGACGATTGAGCGCAGCGATCCACTGATAGCGCCGCACTTTCTCCATGACCGACAATCCACCCATGTGCCTCTCCAATAGACTGTACCGGCGCCAAAGTGGGGCGGAATGATTTTCGATTGGTTAGCGGCCTGGGTCTGGCCATTCCAATGGTTGGCAAACCATTGACGTTGAAGTGGGCCATGCCAAACGGGTGGATGGGGTTTGCTCTCGTTCAACCCCGATACCGGCAAGGCCGCTCGGCACACTACGAGATGGCAACGATCTCCAGTTCTTGCTTGCCCGAACCGACGACGTCGCCCACGGCTTTGCCCATCATCGATCTCGCGACCGGAGACACGAATGAGATCGATCCGGCCTTGGGGTCCGCCTCGTCCTCGCCCACGATGCGGTAGGTTTGCACGCGCCCATCCTCGCGGCTGAAGGTCACGGTGCTGCCAAAGGCAACCGTCTCATTCGACGTCGGATTGGGGATGATCTGAGCCGTGCGTACCCTTGCCGAGAAGTAGCGCGTGTCTCGCAACGGGACAGCGGCTTGCCGCCGCCGCTCATTCACATCCTCGATCTGCTGCGCGGCCTCGTAAGCCTCGCGCGCCTGCCGAAGCTGAAGCTCGAGCGCCTTGAGGCCTGCTTCGGTAACCAGGTTCGGATGAGGCGAGATCAGGCGGTCCGGGAGCTGAGTCTCGGCTGCCGTTTCAGCACTTTCCTCCTTGGTGAAGGCGACGCTCAACCCCGAACTCCATCTCGCAGCGCACACGCCTGCGGCTGTTATGATCTCTGCTCAAGGTAAGCCAGATCGAAAGAGCTGCAAGCGCTACTTGCGCTCCCTGCTCTTTGCCAGCAGGAGCGCCGCCGGGTCACGAGGCCGAGCGAATCTTTGCATCGCAAAAGAAGAGCCGTCCGGATTGCCCCTCTCAACTGCATCCGCCGCATCCACCCCCACCCCCGCCTCCGCATCCGCCGCCGCCGCATCCGCCTCCACCACCGCAACCGCCGCCGCTCATCGCCTGCGAGGCGGCATAAATTGGCGCGTGGGCAGTGCCCGATAGTACGACGGGGCCTGAGAGTGCCAAGGCGAGAAGGAGTTCGTGATCGAGCGGCGCGCGTGATGCCCGCGCATGGGAGGCCTGATAGGCCCGCAGCACGTCTGTCCCGGCGCGCGTCCGCGTCGGACGTCCCGCGATCCCGATGCCGACGAACGCCGTGACGATGAGAAGGAAAATCAGAATTCCGACCGGATGGTGCCGCTCTATGCCGACGCAGGCCTTTATGGTGCCAAACGCCAGAAGGAGCAGGACAAAGGGCACGGTGTTCAGTCGGAAGAACGTCATCTGATCGTCGGTCGGAGAATAGCCCAACTCCTGAAGGCGTTGCTCAACCCGCTCGACAATCGGTCTGACAGCCATCTGGAACCGCTGTCGCGTCATATAGGGCTGGAACGGCAGAGGCGTTGGTTGACCCGCGAGGGCCGTCAGCGGGCTCTGGTCAATCAGCTTGATAATGTCACCCTTCGGGGTGATGTCGGCGCCATTCGCCGACGTCAGGCTCAGCAGACGCTGCATCGCCGACGCGGCGCGCGCCCCCAGCGAGATAGGCAAGTTCCAATACATTCAATTGATGGCTTGCCAGCGCGGCGGGCCCGATCGTCGATCTCAGTCTGGCGCCGAGCAGGAAGACGATGACTGCGAAGGACAGATAGAGGGTGAGGAATGGCCCGGCCGTCCAGTTGAACGGATTCGATATCATCGGTTCACCTTTTGAAGCGATCGCGGATCCATGCAACAGGCTTGGGCATGATGAGCCAACGGTCGCGATCCGTGATGTGATAGCGCGGGCGTCTGAAGCGCAGATGCGTCGCCGGCCAGAGTTCCGGGCTCGGCGGCCCAAAGACGCGCTCGTGCAGCGCCAGAGTTTCGGCATACTGCCGACGATGGATCAATTGAGCCTCAGCGTCGCCTGGCGTGGGGTCGTGGTGCAGCGGCGCCTGCAGCGTTTCTCCGCACCAGATCATCCAATAGTCGCGTGAATAGATCAGATGCTGGTGCCAGACCTCGTCGACCACTTCGCTCGGTGTGACCGGTGTCGGCGAGACGATGGCGAGAAAGCAGAAGCGGCGATAGGCATCGACGGCCGCGCGCGCATAATCGAGGCTCCAGCCGTGATCGCGCGCGAGCCGGCGGGTAAAATTCAGCGCCGTGTCGGGCTCGAAATCATGCAGTTCGACGCGCCGCCACAGTTCCTGTCGCGCAGGTGTCCAGACTGTTTTGTCCGACTGGACATCGATCTTGAGCCGGGCCCGTTGCAACGGAAGCTCCCAATGATCGTCCATGCGTCACGATAGCATCGGAAAACGACTATTGAACGACGGGCATCCTCACCCCGGTGGCGCGTGTTCCGGCACATCGCGAGTTCCGCGGATGGCGCACCGTTTCCCGATCGGCGACGGAAGCATCACTGCGCGCCCGATCCGCCCTCGACGATCTTTTCGTTCAGCTTTTGATCCACGATCTGGACCGTGTGGTCGATCTCGGCATTGGGCACGCCAAGCTGATGCGAGATCAACTTCACCAGCAGGTCGACGCGCTCGATGAAGGGCGCTCCGGCGGCGACCGCCCGCGCAGCCGACGAGGGCTTGAGCAGGCTTTCCGCCGCCTTGGCGTATTTCTCGAACGGCACCTGATCCTTCGGGTCGGCGCCCAGACGCCGGGCGATGGCATCGACATGCTCATAGATCGACTGCGAGAGCTCCAGATCATCGTGCACCGCGTCGCGGATCGACTGCGGTTCGCGCGGCGTGATGCAGCGGTAATTCCCGGTCAACAGCATCGACCATTTCGCCAGAGGGACGAACAGCGAATCGAACACCTTGAGCTTCACCGGAACGTCCTGGCCATCCAGCTTCACCGCGTCGATGTCCGCTTCCAGCTCGCGAAGCAGCTTGTTGTGTGCCTCGTCTGCAAATGCCGCCGCCTTGAAGTTTGTCGGCAGGCCGACATGAAGGACATTCGCCGCCTCGTCCGGTGGGCGGAAGGCCTGCGGATCGGGTGAGCAGAGCGACACCAGTCCGGGCTTGAAGCGTTCCCACACCTGCGCATTGGTATAGGCCTCTTCCAGGTCCATCCCCTCAAGCGCCGGGATCCTTTTGAGATAGGGGAGCGGCGGCATGTTCATGATCGAAAGACAAGGCAGCTTCGCCTCGGCGATCTTGATCATCAGAACCCGGATCGTATGGTTGGTGTATTGCGGTTCCTGCATGGCAAGACCAACCAGATCGTAACGGGACAGGTCGACGTCCGCGGGCGTTGTCGCGTCCAGCTTTCCAGGCAGGTCGCGCGAAAAGATCGCCCGGTGCGTCGGCTCGTCACGCAGCTTGATGCGAACTTCGGTCCCGTCGCGATTGATGAGCTCCGCCGTCTTCTTCCGGCAAACCAGGGTCACGTTGTGACCGGCCATCAGCAGCTTTGTCGCCAGCAATGAGCCATACGAGGCTCCAAGGATCAGAATGTTGCGCGGCATGTTCCCTCTTCGATGGATTGTGCGAGATTTTTTTCTTACGGCCTACCGCAAGTCGATAGGCAATACAATCAGATAGCCGTTCTCTCGTTCATCGCCTGCGGCACGCCATTCTGGTCGGACCACGCTGTCTGATCACTCTCCCGCGTTCAACAAACCGCCACGCTCGCCTTCGGCGTCCTGTCGGGACAGCGCGCGGATCGCCACGATCGCTGCCGCAAAACCTGCGACTGCGCCGACACCGAGCGCCCAGCGCGGGCCGATATTGTCGGCGACCCATCCCACGATCGGTGCGCCGATCGGCGTGCCGCCGAGTGCGACGCCGAGGCGTAGCGCCATCACGCGTCCACGCATGGCCGGCTCGGTCGAGAGCTGCATCAAGCTGTTCGACGTGTTGGTGACGGTCAAGGCGGCGATGCCGATCACGACAAGCGCCCCGGCGAACCACCAATAGTTCGGCGCAACTGCCGCCAGTGTGCAGCCCAGTCCGAAGACCGCGGCGCCGGAAAACAGCGAGACGAATCGCGGCCGGTCGCGGCTTGCGGCAAGCAGCGCACCCGACATGGTGCCGATCGCCATGATCGATGACAGCAGACCGAAGCCGCGGGCATCGGTGTGGAATACACTGACCGCCATGGTCGAGATGAAGATCGGGAAGTTCAGCCCGAACGTGCCGATCAGGAACAGCATGACCAGGATCGCCCTGAGATCCGGCTTGGACCAGACGTAGCGAAATCCCTCCGTGACGCTGCCCTTGGCGCGGTGGGCCCGCGCATTTGGGCGAAGCTCCGAGGTGCGAAGGCAGGAGAGCGAGATCAGGACTGCCATGAAGGACGCCGCGTTGAGCAGAAACGCCCAGCCGGTGCCGACAGTGGCGATGACGATGCCGGCGATTGCGGGCCCGATCATCCGTGCGGCGTTGAACGAGGTTGAGTTCAGGGCGATTGCGTTCGGCAGATCCGCATCGCCGACCAGTTCGGCGACGAATGTCTGACGCACCGGGGCATCGAACGCTGCGCTACAGCCGAACAGAAAAGCGAAGACATAGACATGCCAGAGCTGCGCCGATCCGGTGATGGTGAGTACGCCCAATATCAGGGCGAGCACGCCCATGGCCGCCTGGGTGGCGATCAGGAGCCGGCGCTGATTGAAATGATCGGCGGCAAAGCCGGTCCACGGCATCAGCAGGAATTGCGGTCCGAACTGAAGCGCCATGACGATGCCGACGGCGGAGGCGTTGTGATGCGTGAGTTCGGTGAGAACGAGCCAGTCCTGCGCGGCACGTTGCATCCATGTCCCCACGTTGGACACAAACGCTCCCGCTGCCCAGACGCGATAGTTGACGCTGCGCAGCGAGCGAAACATGCCTGTCGCCGTTGCGCTCATGAGCGCTCTGGCGAGTTGCCGCTGACGACATGGGGACTGGCGTTCGCGAGAAAAGCGCCGCCGAAGAAGTATGGGACGAGATCGAGCCAGTTCATCCTAAGCGCTCCTTGTTTCGAGGAGATCGACGATGGCCTGCGTCGAGCCGGTTTCGCCCAGCCGCGGAAATACGTTGGCGATGCTGTAGCCGTGAGCCTCGGGACGAAGGTCGGTCATGGCATCGATGGCAACGTTGAATCCCTGCTCATAGGTCAGGAGAGCGCCGGCGCCAAGCGCCACGACGTCGCTGTGTCTCAATCCGAATTGCAGACCGGCAGACCAGCAGATAGCCGACAATGACATTGAAGAAGCCCCAGAGCACGTTGACGGTCGACGTGGACAGTCCTTTCTCCGGTGGCCCCGCCCTCGGACGCGGCAAGCGCTAAGCCAGTCGGAGCGCATAAAACCTCGTATCGACTGCCATGAGAGGAAAGGTCGAAGGCAAAGCGCATCGATCGATCAACAGGAATCCATTCTTTTCATAGAAGCGATGCGCGGCTGCAAACTTGTCCGTCGTGCCGAGAAAAATCGTCTCGATCCGCGTTTGGCGCGCATGGGCCAGCGCCTCTTCGAGAAGCGTTGCCGCGACCCTCATGGATGGACCGCGGCAGCTTTGCGCAACGAACATCTTCCTGAGCGCGACGGCGTTGTTTCCAATGTCCTTCAGACCGATGGTTCCCACGACGTGGTTCCCGGTTTCAGCAACCCAGAAATCGCCGGCGCCGGTCTGATAGAAAGCGGGAATGTCCTGCAGATCCGGCTGGTCGTTCGCGGTGATCGGGATATCGAATTCCTCTCGCTGGATGGCGAGAATGAGTTCCAGGACCGCTTGTCCGTGCATCGGATCGAAGCGGCGAATGTCGATGCTTCCCATGCGTTCGAAGTTTGCTGCTGGATCGATTTGTCGCTCATGCGCCTGCTTTATCCGGACAATGCCCGCATGGGATACCGCATGCGGTCTCCTTGATCGGGCCGTCAATTTAAATGGCCTGGAAATCGGATGAATCAGTCAATGCAAGCATCGCAAAACCTCGAAGGTCGGCACCGATCTCGATGATGACCTACGAATGTGTCGCGCTTGTTGACGAATGTCTGCGCCACGTCGAGACCTCGTGATCGCGAAGTTCCCTCTGGCCCCAGTGAAATCACGCTTTTTCCCAACTCGCGCCGGATATCAAGAACAGGGTATTTTTAACAAGGACAATCAGAGGAGGCACCGCCCTGTGCCCATGAACGACGGTTCCGCGCACGACCATCCATTGCCGCTCTTTCTCGTCAACCGAACCAGTGAAGCCGAGCAGCAGGGTTCATCTCGAACTCTCAAGGCGGCTATCTTGATCGTGACGGCATTGGCGATCGGGACTGCCGTTCTGACGTCGGGAAATCCGGTGCCGCGCCTGACGGCCATGACGGCATCGCTGCTCGACGTATCGACGCCGCCGCAGCCTGACAATCGTCAGCCGGCGCCGGCCATTCAATCAACCGCCGACGTTCAGCCGTCGCCCGCAACCGCGACTGACGTGTCGACCCCGCAAGAAACGCAGCAGGTGACCCAGCAACAGCAAGTGACCCAGCAAGAGCCTCGCCAAGAGATCGGACAAGAGGTCCGACAAGACGTGGCTGCTGCGTCCGAACCAGCCGACCAGCCTCAGACACCAGCCAGCGGGCCGTCAACTGAAGCCCTGTTCAAGCAATTCCAGGCCTGGGCCCAAGATCATCCGCAAGAGCGTGCCCAAGGGGCCGCGCAAGAGCCCGATACTTCGACACAGGCGACGCGGGTCACGCCCGCTGAGTCCACGCAGCCCGCACGTTCCACAAGGGCGGCGAAGACCGAGCGAGATGAGCCGGCGCCGGTCCGCACGGTGAAAAGGCATCGGCACGTTCGCGCTTTGCAGAACGCGCGAGCTGAGATTCGGTCCGCACGAAATACCGAGGCGAGGACTTCACGCGCGCGAGCGACGCAGGTGCAGGCGAGACCGGCGGAAGATCCGCGCGCACAGGGCGCGCCCGCCCAGAATACACAGCCGGCCCAGCCGTCGGCGCTGTCGCAATTCTTCGGTTGGCAGTAGGGAAGGGACGCCGTCCGCAGCTTGATGCGCGGCGCGCCCGCCCCATCGGGTCGTATCTGCAAGCCGGGCTTGCCGATCAGTCGCAGATGATCGCCGTCGCCTCGATCTCGACCCGTGCAGATGCCGGCGTGAGTGCGCTGACCTGGACCAGCGTGCTGACGGGGCGGATTTGATCGAACACTTCGGAATGGGCGCGGGCAACATGTTCGATGTCCGCCATGTCGATGACGTACACCACCGTACGAACGACGTGCTGCATTCCCGCGCCAGCCTTGGCCAGTGCTTCGGCAATCATCGCCAGTGCGGCCTTGGCCTGCACATAGGCGTCGCCACCGAGTTGCGGCGCGCGAGCTGTGGTTCCCGATACAAGGACTTGGTTTCCGACGCGGACGACCCGCGAGTATCCATACGTGTCTTCAAAGGCGTAACCGGACGAGATGTTCTGCCTGGACAATTGATTCCCCCTGTACCGGGCGGCAGTGCCGCACGCTCAAATCATCCGCCACTCGGCGAATCCGCACTCGGAGTATAAAAGTACCGTGCCGTGAATGCTCGCAGCAAGACAATGTCGGTTTGACGATGTTCGACGTCCACTGACGCCATGTCTGCACGCGTTGGTAACCAATCTCATTTACTCAAGGAGAGCCGATGCGTTCGGATTTGGCATCGTGAGGTAACGACGGCCATTTCATGTCGCACGGATCGGAGGAAGGCGAAAACTACTGGCCAGGATACGTCGATGCTTTGACGTCGATGGTCCAGGTGCTGGCATTCGTGATGATGATGCTGGCGATGGCGGTATTCTCGCTTTCTCAAAGCGCATCGAAGAAAGCCGTCGAAGCGATCGCGAAAGCGGTCAATGCCGACGTCAAGCCGGACTCGAACGTCAAGCAACTGACGCAATCGGTGATGGAGCAGATCGATCGTCTGCGCGGATCGGCGCCAGCCGTTGATGCGGCCAAGCCGGATCAAAAGCCGGCCCCGGCCGTCGAGGCCAGCGTGCAGCCCGACGCCGAAAAATCGGCGGTGATACGGATGAAGGGAGCGCGATCGCAACCCTCTCAGGCCGCCGCCGAGGTGCCGCCCGATGCGCCGCGCCTGACGATAGGTTTCGGCGATCGAAGCTTCAGGATCGAAAGCGATGAGGCGCAATCGATCGCAAAACTGGTCGACGACAACAAGGCCGCCGAGAGCAGGAAAACGATCGTCGTCAACGCGTATGCATATTCGGGCGAAGGCGCCATTTCCGAAGCGCGGCGGCTTGCCTACTACCGGGCGATGATGGCGCGCAAGCAATTGATCGACGCGAAGATCAAGCCGGAAGACATCCGAATTAGCGTCAATGATACGGCCGACAAGGCCAGAGGGCTGACCGTCGAGTTGATTGTTGCAGGGAGCGGCGCCCACTAGACGTCGGGCCCGAAGGACTGGATCATGGAAAAGCAGATCGCGCAGATACGAAACAAGATGATCGCAATGATCGCGATCATCTTGCTCGTCAGCGCATGGCAGCACGAATTCATCGCCGAAGGCGTGACCGCCCACGTCTACGTGACGGGTTCGATCCTGGCCGCCTTCGCGTTTGCCATCGTGATGGCGTTCATCTTCGTGTCGAAGCTCAAGAATGAAGTCATCGCCTTCAACGCCTTGAAGGAGATGTGGGACGACATCCGGATGGGCCCCACTGAGCAGGCGTCGGATCCGTTGTGGCGGCACTATCGCTGCTCGAGGCCGGGTCGCCTGTTCAGACGGCCACGGCTATTGGGTCACGCCTACGACCTCGTGACTGAAGAGCTGGCGCGCACGAAGAAGATTCGCATCTCCGTCGAGACGATGAACACGCTGGTTCACAAGATCAGTCAGACCATCGACGACGAGAAGTCGCTGCTCGGCTACATGTCGGGCCTGCTGGTGTTCATGGGCCTGATCGGCACCTTCATCGGCCTTCTGCACATGGTGGGATCCATGGGCGCCATCATCGGCTCTCTGGCGGGCTCGGCTGAGGCCGCGGGGCCCGATGCGTTTCAAAAACTTCTTGGTGCGTTGCAGGAGCCGCTCAAAGGCATGGCGTCGGGCTTCGCGGCATCGCTTTTCGGTCTGTTCAGCTCACTGGTCGTGGGCCTTCTCAATCGCATGGCGGGTCAGGCTGCCGGTGTCTTGAAGCACGAGTTTGAATCCTGGCTGGCGGGCGTCGTGCAGATCGGCGACCAGGAGCGTGAGGACGCAATGACGCCCAAGGGTGTCATGGCCACCGAGGTGGCGGCTCAACGGCTCTCTCATTCAGGCGACCGCCGGCATGCTGGCAGACTATTCCAAGGTCGCATCGAGCTTTGACGATGCGGTCCAGATGCTGCACAGCCTTCAGGCCAGACAGCAGGACCACGGCAAGCTCATGGAGAGCGTGGTGCAGACCCTGTCCCGCGTGGGCGTCGGCCTGGAGGCGCTGACCGATAGCGTCACGAAAACCGTTGCCAGCGAATTGGCGGCGACGCGGGGCATGGTGCACGACGTGGCTCGCGCGCACAGCGGAGATTTGAGGCTATTGGCCAGCGGCCATGCCGACAGCTCCGTTCAGCTCGCCGCAGCCATCGAACAGAATGGGCAAATCGCCGAGCAGATGTCCGCGCAGTTGCGTGACAACATGGAGGCTCGAATTCATCAAGCGGTCAAAGAGGCCATCGCTCCGATGGGGCTGACCGTCGCGGATCAAATGCAACGGCTCGAAAAAGCCTTTTCGCAATTTCCGCAGGATAAGCCCGCTGGACGCTCGTTTGATCAGGCACGATCAGCTTCGGATCGTGCGGAGATGGTTGCGAGCCACTGATGTCTGATCTCTCCATGAGATGCGAAACAGGAATTTTCGGATGACCAATGCGGCCACCAGGGGTACCAGCGGACTCCGGCTCCCGTTGCCGAAGCTTCTGAAATCCAAGAAGCCGACCTTTTCCAGGCGCCACAGCCGTCACGAGTGCGTCGTCATCGGCACGATGAAGCTCATCGAGATCGGCGCGGAGTTCGACGGCGCGCTGCTCGAGATCTCCCGAGGCGGCTGCACGTTCCGTCAGGCGAGCATGTTCGTTCTGGAGCGTGCCAACGAGCCGGTTCTGATCCACACCGAGTTTTTCGAACTCGAAGGCAAGATCCGGGCGGTCCGTCCCGAAGGCTACGGCATACAATTCTTCGGCGACGTCGAAGACGACGTGATCGATCGCATCGTCGCCGACTACGGCTTCAACGTCGCCGACTCCTTCCTCGCCAAGCGCAACTAGAGCCTTTTTGTTCCGATGACATCGGAACGGAGGCTCTAGGTTTTTGTCTTGGCGCGTTTTCTTCACGCGAACCGGTGTCCACTTCGCTGGAAAACGCTCTCACTTCACCATCGCTGCGACGTCTCAGCATCTTCGCGACCGGCATCACGCTGGCCGTGACGATGTTGCGCGAACGCGTCGTCAGTGCGCGCACCCCTGTATTTGCAGTGTTCTCCGTTAAACTACGTACCGGTTCCTTCAATTCGCATTAACGATAATGGATCATTAACAACGACATAGAGTTGGGCTTATCAGCGTATTGAACCATGAATGTCGTTGTCGAGTTGCTGCGTTTGGTTCATGCCGCGTCCGGGTGCGAGCTCCGCACGGCGAGCCCTCCCTCAATTGGCCATACAGAATAATGCGCCACGCGAGTTCATTGCGCGTGGAGATGTTTCGAGCCCGCAGCGGCATCGCGCGGCTCGCCGTTCTCGGTCTTCTCGCAGCCGGGCTCACAGGCTGTGTGACCGCGTCGACAACGGTTCCTTCGAGTCCATTCCTGACGGCGGTGATACGCGCCAACCCGTTTGCAACCCAGGCAGATGCCGGCGCGGCTGCGAAGCTTTCCGGTTCGGTCGTGAACGCGAATGCAGCAGCAATGGATACCGCGGTGCCGCGGCCGGTTGCGCCTGAAACGGTCTCTGCAAGCCAAAGCCGAAAGGGCGATCCGCAACCACTCGCGTCGAATGCTGCTGCCTTGCCGGCGAGCCCGCTCGTTGAGCGGAAAGAAGTCTATCCCCAGATTGCGACCGCCTCGCGCGACATGGCTTCGCTCGTCGCGCCATCTGTCCCGCAGATCAGCGGACCAAACCAAGGGACACCAAACCAAGGGACCTCAAACCAAGAGACAGTTGCGAGACCTGTGCCCAAAGGGCGTGGAATTCTGCTCGGCGAAGCTGTCGGAGCCGCCGTTCTCAGCCACCCGTTGATGGGAGCGCAGGCTGCCAGGGTGATGGGATCGCTCGCCGACGTCCGCACGGCCCAAGGCGCCATCAAGCCGCAGATGCAGATCTATGCAGGTTCCGGAGGCTCATACCTCGGAACATACGCAAACTATCCAAATCAGTTCGGCGCGGTGAATGTCCCCGGCGCGGCGCGGTCCGATGCGGGCTTCACGTTGAGACAGCTCGTCTACGATTTCGGGGCGGCGAAGGCGGATATCGCGCGCAGCAAGTCGCTCGTCGATTCCGAGCGCTTGCGCCTTGCCGACCAGGCGGAAGACATCGGCCTTCGTACGGTCAATGCCTATTTCAACCTTCTCGAGCAGAGCGAGCTGATCGCTCTGATCGACAAGGTCGTGGCCGACGACAACAATTTTGCCAATCTCGTGCAACTCAACGAAAGTCAGGGAAATGGCACCGTTGCCGACGTCAACAGGATCAGATCCAAGGTGATCGAAGTCGAGGCGGTGCGTACCGACATCAGTACGTCATATCAAACCGCCCAAGACGAATTTAACCGTCTTACCAAGCTCGACCCAAGCCAGGTTCGGCGATCGCCTCCGGCGCTACCGCATATTCCACCGTCATTTGAGCCCGCGCTCGCAGCAGCCAAGCAATCCAATCCCTCACTGCTTGCCTTGAGCGCGAACGGAGCTTCGATCGACTATCAGCTCGCGTCGCAGCAAGCCCAACGGCTGCCGCGCGTTGACGTGCAGGGCGATGGCCTGGTCAAGCACTACGTCGGAAGTGCCCCCGCCAGCCAGGGTATCGTCGATTCGCGCTTGATGCTGATGGTGTCTTACAAGTTGCTCGATGGTGGCGTGATGGCGTCGCAATCCGACCGGATACTTGAAGACAGGAAGGCCAACGACTTTCGAACGCTCGACGAAAAGGAAAGCATCGAACTCAACCTGAGACGCTTCTATCAGGCTCTCTCCGCAAATCGGATCAAGGAAACTGCAGCCCTTCAGGGGACCGCGACGGCGCAAAAAGCCAACTCGCTTTATCTGGAGCAGTTCAAGGCGGGCAAGCGGACGGTCTTCGAAGTGCTGGACAGCAGGATGGTCGTGTTCACGATGCAGAAGAATGCCGTCAGCGGCAAGTTCGAGCAGCTCAGAGCCGCGTACGGGATTTTGCGCAACATGGGACAACTGGTCGAGTCAGCCGTCCGATCGCCGGCCGGCTAGCCATTCGAACTCCGCGCGCTGCGTCACGCGCCGCGTGCCGGCGGCCGGCTCGCGTTGGCCCGCAATAAATCCGCCAACGGATTGATATCAATCGCGAAAACTCGTGTTTCTACGGATGCGGCCTAAGTCATAGTTAACGAAATGCGGCGATACTGAAGCGGAGCAGTGACAGCTTTTCGCGTCGCCAACTTGTTCCGGTGTTAGCGTTATGGACGTTGCCGACACGAAATCGAACGGCGCAAAGCCCAGCGAGCCTTCCGCGTCGTCGCATGACGACAAGGGCGCGGTCGTCGCCGTCGCGCCGGCCAATGACGCCATCGTCACATCGATCCACCGTCCTGCTCCGGGCTCGATCACCGTTGTCGAGGTCTCTCCGGGCGCGCATCTCAAGCTCGACTTTGCCTCGACTGAAGCAAAGTTCGCGGTGCTCGATGTCGATCTCGTCATGCTGTTTCCGGATGGCGCGAAGGTCATTCTGCCGGGCTATGCCTTCAACATGGTCGGCCCGGAGAGCACCGACGCCGTGTTCTCCGACAAGGTCGTCTCTCCGCAGCAGATGCTATCCTTCGTCGACGAATTGCATGTACTCGCTGACAATAATGCACCACTGGTAGGTTCCAAGGCGGATCAGCAGAATCAGGATCAGGGAAAAGACGACAAAAAGGAGACGTCCACCGAGGAAGCGCCTCCGGCGCCGCCGCCGCAACCCGCGGCTCCCACCGCCAAAGTCACTGCGGTCGCCGACTTCGACAAGCCGCCCGAGCCGCCTGCGGATCGTTCGTTCAAGCGGCCGCCGGACGACGCGATCCCGACCTCGTCGGGCTCCGCGCCGGGATCGCAGCATACGTCCGATGCCACGCCGACGCCTGCGAATACGAACACCGGTGACGGCAATGTCAGCGCGGCAAACCTCGCCATCACCCTGCTGGGTGTGTCCGGCGACCAGATCACGGCTCTGCCGTCTGGCGGCGTCAAGATCCTCGGCGCCGCGTCTGAAATTCCAGCGACGACCGACCCGACGTTTTCTGTCCAGCAGACGATGCGGACACTGGTCGGGACTGCCCAGGATGACATCATCTACGCGGCAAATCCCAATCGTATGCCATCGGGCACGACCGAACGTCTCATCGACGTTCATGTCTCGTTTCCGGATGCGGGCATCACGGCGAAGACCGCGACGATCACCAATCTCCCCGCGGGCTTCGCGATCAACAACGGTGTCCAGAACGGTTCGAACTGGACCGTTGCACTGGATCCGGCGGATCCAACCCATCTGCAGATCGAGCTCCGCTACGTCCTGCCGACATCCGCCACGGTGCCGGACGCCAACGGTTTTCTGGGCAGTTTCAATCTCAACATCCTGTTCGGCACCGTGGATGCAAGCGGTGCAACGCGTCTCTATTCCGGAAGCCAGACCTTCGTCATTCGCGACATTACCAGTGCGGGCGACGTCGAAATCACGTCAGCCGACGGAAAATCGACGATCTACGGGCTGAATGCGACACCGCCGGGCGCGAACATCTCGGCAGGCGCAGGCAATGACTGGGTCTATGCCGGACCGGGCCACGACAATATCGACGGCGGCACCGGCAACAACACGCTGTCCTACAAATACTCGAACGAGGGCGTCACGGTGGACCTGTCCACCGGCACGGCGCACGGTGGGTACGCCGAAGGCGACGTCATCCAGAATTTCAGCAATATCGAAGGCTCGCGATTTGCGGACACGCTGACCGGCACCAGCGGCGACAACACGTTCTATGGCAGTGGTGGCGGCGATATCATCATCGGTAATGGTGGCGTCGATACCGTCGATTACTCCAGCTCGACGACGGGCGTATCGGTCAATCTGACGACCGGCGTCGGTTCCGGCGGGCTCGCGGCCGGCGACACGCTGATCGGGATCAGCAATCTGATCGGCTCGGCCACCGGCAACAACACGCTGATCGGCAACAGCGGCGCGAACGTCATCACCGGCGGCGCCGGCAACGACTTCATCGATGGCGCGGGCGGCGCCGATACGCTGATCGGCGCGGATGGCGACGACACGATCGTCTATCGCGGCTCCGAAATCTCCATCGACGGCGGCACCGGAACGAACACGCTGGCCCTGGCGACCGCCGTCGTCGTCAACCTCGCCAATGCCGATCAGACGAGCGGCGATGCAGTCAATGTCACCAACTTCCAGAATGTCGATGCCTCCGCGCTGAGCACCGGCGTCTCCATCACGGGCTCGGCCGGGGTCAATGTCATCACCGGAGGTTCCGGGGCCGACACGATCGATGGCGGCGGCGGCGCCGATGTCATCCATGCCGGCGCCGGCAACGACCTGGTGACCTACCGCGGCACCGAAGCCCTGATCGATGGCGGTGGCGACACCAACACCCTGGTGATGCTGGCGCAGGCCACCGTCAATCTCGCCGCGGCCGACCAGACCAGCGGCGATACGACGACGGTCACGAATTTCCAGAACGTCGATGCCTCGGCGCTGACATCCGTGCAGCCCGTGTCGATCACGGGATCAAGCAGCATCAACGTCCTGACCGGCGGCGCCGGCAACGACACCATCGATGGCGGTGGCGGCAGCGACACGATTCAGGGCGGCGGCGGCGACGATACGATTGCCTATCGCGGAACCGAGAATTCGATCGACGGCGGTACCGGAAACAACACGCTGCTGCTGCAGGCAGCGGCGACCGTCGATCTGCGCAATGCGGACCAGACGACGGGCGACGCCACGACCGTCAGCAATTTCATCAATGTCGACGCTACGGCACTGAGCGTCGGCGTCAGCATTACCGGTTCGACCGGCACCAATACGATCAAGGGTGGATCAGGCGACGATACGCTCGACGGTGCCGGCGGCGCCGACGTGATCAGCGGCGGCGCGGGCAACGACAGCGTCATCTATCACGGCACCGAAACCTCGATCGACGGTGGCGCGGGCGTCGACACGCTGGTGATGGCCGCCTCCGGCGGCACCACGCAGGTGAACTTCGCCGTCGCCGCGGGCAGCGATCAGACCGTCGGCGACTCCGTCAATGTGACGCGCTTCGAGAACCTCGACGCCAGCGCGCTCTCGTCGAACCTCACCGTGACCGGCTCCACGGCGGCCAATTCCATCATTACCGGCAGCGGCAATGACGCGATCGATGGCGGCGGCGGCGCCGACGTGATCAACGCGGGTGCTGGCGACGATTCGATTGCGTATCACGGAACCGAAGCCAGCATCGACGGTGGCTCCGGCACGAACACGATCCGGCTGCTGGATGCGACCGACATCAATCTTGGACACGCCGATCAGTCGATCGGCGATTCTGTGCAGGTCGCCAATTTCCAGAACGTCGACGCAAGCGCGCTCGGAACCGGGCAGGGCGTGTCGATCATCGGCTCGTCCGGCGCGAATTTGCTGATCGGCGGCGCGGGCGCGGACGTGATCAATGGTGGCGGAGGCGCCGACGTCGTCAATGCCGGAGCGGGCGACGATTCCGTGTCTTATTGGGGCACCGAATTCTCCCTGGACGGCGGCACCGGCACCAATACCTTGGTGCTGCGTGCGTCCGCCACGGTCGATCTGTCCAGCGCCGACCAGACGATCGGCGATGCGACGAGCGTTGCCAATTTCCAGAATGTCGATGCATCGGCACTGACGACCGGTGCGACGATCACCGGATCGGCCGCGGCCAACACGATCATCGGCGGCGCCGGCAATGATACGATCGATGGTGGCGGCGGTGCGGACACCATCAGCGCGGGCGCCGGGAACGATACCGTCTTCGTTCACGGCAGCGAGCTCAACATCGACGGTGGCGACGGCAACGATACCCTGGTGCTGCCGGCCTCGAGCACGGTCACCGCGGTCAACTTTGCCGTCGCGGCCGGCCTCGATCAGACGGCCGGCGATACCGCCAATGTGACGAATTTCGAGAATGTCGACGCGACCGCGATGACGACGGCGCTGACCGTCACGGGATCGCTGCTGGCGAACACGATCCAGACCGGCTCGGGCAACGACATCATCCATGGCGGCGGCGGTGGCGACGTCATCGATGCCGGCGCGGGTAACGACGCCGTGGATTACACCGGCACGGAAGTCTCGATCGATGGCGGCACTGGCAGCAATACGCTGGTCATGCGCGCGTCCGCAGACGTCGATCTGTCGGCCTCCGACCAGACGACCAACGATACCACACAGGTCTCGAACTTCATCAACGTCAACGCGAGCGCCGTGTCGACCGGCGTCTCGATCCTGGGCTCGGCTGCTGCCAATGTCATCATCGGCGGCAGCGGCGCGGACACGCTCGATGGCGGCGGCGGCGCCGACACCATCAATGCGGGCGGCGGCAACGACACCGTCACGATCCACGGCACCGAAGCCGCGGTCGATGGCGGCGCTGGTTCCGACACGCTGGTCATCAGTGCGGGCTCGAGCATTTCCGCCGTCAACTTTGCGGTCGCGGCAGGCGCCGACCAGACCACCGGCGACGCGGTTCTGGTTGCGAATTTCGAAAATCTGGATGCCAGCGCACTGACGACGGCGCTGACCGTCACCGGATCGAGCGGCGACCAACAGCATCACGACCGGGTCCGGCAACGACATCGTCGACGGAGGCGGCGGCGCCGACGTCATCAGTACCGGCGCGGGCGACGATACGGTGACCTATTACGGCACCGAAACCTCGATCAACGCCGGTTCCGGCGTCAACACGCTCGTGCTGCAAACGGCGACCGACATCGATCTCGGTCACGTCGATCAGACCGTGGGCGATGCCGTCACGGTTTCGAACTTCCAGAACCTCGATGCCAGCGCGCTCGGCTCGGCCCAGGGCATCAACATCATCGGCAGTGCGGTCGCGAACGTCATCACAGGCGGCGCCGGCAACGACACGATCGACGGGGGCGGCGGCGCAGACGTCATCAATGCCGGTGCCGGCGACGACACCGTTGCGTACCGTGGCACGGAAACCTCGATTGCCGGCGGCGCGGGTAACAACACGCTGCAGCTCGATGCGGTGGCAACAGTCGACCTGGCGAATGCCGACCAGACCACCGGTGACAGCGTCAATGTCACGGCGTTCGAGAATGTCGATGCCAGCGCGCTCGGTCCCGCCCAGGGCGTGACGATCAGCGGCGACGCGCAAGGAAACACCATCACCGGCGGCGCGGGTAACGACACGATCGACGGCCGCGGCGGTGCCGATGTCATCGATGCCGGCAGCGGCAACGACACCGTCCACTATCACGGAACCGAAGTCCTGATCGATGGCGGCTTCGGTTCGAATACGTTGATGATCGACAATGCGGGCGGCATCACGCGCGTCGATCTCAGCGTCGCGCCGGGTTCCGACCAGACCACCGGCGACACCGTCAATGTCGCGAACTTCCAGAATATCGATGCGTCGATCCTGACCACGGGCATCGTCGTGACCGGATCGTCCTCCGCCAATGCGATCACGACGGGGTCCGGCAACGACACGATCGATGGTGGCGGCGGTGCGGACACCATCAATGCCGGAACCGGCAACGACATCGTGTCGTATTACGGCTCGGAAGTCTCGATCGATGGCGGCGCCGGCACCAACACGCTGGTCCTGCGCAATGCCGCAACGGTCGACCTCAGCAGCGCCGACCAGACCACCGGCGATTCGGTGAACGTGGCCAATTTCACCAATGTCGATGCGTCCGCGCTTGCGGTCGGCGCGACGATCACCGGCTCGGCCGCCGCCAATACGATCACCGGCGGCGCAGGCAACGATACGATCGACGGCGGCGGCGGTGCCGACATCATCAATGCCGGCGGCGGCGACGACAGCGTCGTGACCCGCGGCACCGAGGCATCGATCGACGGCGGCACCGGCTCCGATACGCTGGTGCTGTTGGCGTCAAGCACCGTCACGGCGGTCAACTTCGCGGTGGCGCCCGGCACCGACGAGACGACAGGCGATAGCGTCAGCATCGTCAATTTCGAGAACCTGAATGCCGGCGCGATGACGACCGCGCTGAACGTCACGGGATCGTCCGGCGCCAATGTGCTCACGACCGGCTCCGGAAACGACACGATCCGCGGCGGTGGCGGCGCCGACATCATCAATGCCGGGGCCGGCAACGATGCGGTCGATTACTGGGGGACCGAAGTCTCGATCGACGGCGGCGCCGGGACCAACACCCTGGTGGTGCGCGCATCCGCAACGCTCGACCTTTCGGCGTCGGATCAATCGGCCGGCGATCTCGCAACCGTCACCAATTTCCAGAACGTCGATGCGTCCGGACTGACCACGACCCAGGTGGTCTCGGTGATGGGCTCGTCGGGAGCCAACATCATCACCGGCGGCGCCGGAGCGGACACGATCGACGGCGGCGGCGGCGCGGATATCGATCAGCGCGGGAGCCGGCAACGACACCGTGACGTTCCACGGCACCGAGGCGTCGGTGGATGGCGGCACGGGCTCCGATACGCTGGTCTTGATGGCCGGATCCACCGTAACGGCGGTGGATTTTTCGGTGACCACGGGCAATGACCAGACCGCGGGCGACAGCACCAGCGTCACGAATTTCGAAAATCTGGACGGCAGTGCGCTGACGACGGCGCTGACCGTGACCGGCTCGTCCGGCGTCAACACGATCCAGACCGGCTCGGGCAACGACATCGTCGATGGCGGCGGCGGCCTCGACGTCATCAGCACCGGCGCGGGCGACGACACGGTGTCCTATCGCGGCACCGAGCTCTCGATCGACGGCGGCACCGGAACCAACACGCTGATCCTGCAGGCCACCACCGACGTCAATCTCGGCCGCGTCGACCAGACCGTCGGCGACGCCGTCACGGTGATGAATTTCCAGAACGTCGACGCCAGCGCGCTGAGCGCGACCGAGGGCGTCAACATCATCGGAAGCTCGTCGGCCAATATCATCACCGGCGGGCTCGGCAACGATGTGATCGACGGTGCCGGCGGCGCCGACGTGATCTCGGGCGGCGGCGGCGACGACACCATTGCTTACAGAGGCTCGGAAGTCTCGATCGACGGCGGCAGCGGCAGCAACACGCTGCAGCTCAAGACCGCCGTGACCGTCAACCTCGCCAATGCGGACCAGACCTCCGGCGATTCCGTCAACGTCACGAATTTCACGAGTGTCGACGCGAGCGCGCTGAGCGCCGCGCAGGGAATCTCGATTACCGGCACCGCAGCGGCAAATAACATCATTGGCGGCGCCGGGGCGGATACGATCGACGGCGGCGGCGGCGCGGATGTGATCAATGCGGGCGGTGGCAACGACACCGTCAAATATTACGGATCGGAAACCACGATCGACGCCGGCAGCGGCAACGACACGCTGGTGATGACGGCATCGGGCGGCACCAGCCTGGTCAATCTCGGCGTGCCGCCGAATGTCGACCAGACCTCCGGCGACGGCGTCGACGTCTTCAATTTCGAGAACGTCGACGCCTCGGCGCTTTCGACTGCGATCGCGGTCACTGGGTCGTCTTCGGCCAATATCATCACGACCGGTTCGGGCGCCGATACGATCGACGGCGGCGGCGGCGCGGACGTGATTTCGGCCGGCGCGGGCGACGATGCCGTCTCCTACTATGGAACGGAAACCTCGATCGACGGCGGCGGTGGGACGAACACGCTGGTCCTGAAGGCAGCGGTCGGCAGCATCAATCTCGCTAACGCCGATCAGACGTCGGGTGACGCGACCAACGTCTCGAATTTCCAGAACGTCGATGCATCCGCGCTGAGTCGACGGAGCGACCATCACCGGATCGAGCGGGCCAACGTCATCACCGGCGGCGCTGGCGCCGATACGATCGATGGCGGTGGCGGCGCCGACGTGATCAATGCCGCGGGCGGCGATGATACGGTCATTTATCGCGGCTCGGAAACCTCTATCGATGGCGGTTCCGGCTCCGACACGCTCGTGCTCGGCGCCGGTGCGCCGGTGACGGCGGTCAACTTCGCGGTCGCCGCGGGCGTGGACCAGACGTCCGGCGACTCCGTTCTGGTCAAGAATTTCGAGAACCTGAACGCGAGCGCGATGACGACGGCGCTGTCCGTCACGGGGTCCGCGTCCGCAAATACCATCACCACCGGCTCCGGCGACGATACGATTCAGGGCGGCGGCGGTGCCGATGTCATCAGCGCCGGCGCCGGCAACGACAGCGTTGACTTCTGGGGCAGCGAAGTCTCGATCGACGGCGGCACCGGCAGCAATACGCTCGTGGTGCATACGTCGGCGACGATCAATCTATCGGCGGCCGATCAGACGCTGGGCGACCTGACCACCGTCAGCGGATTCCAGAACATCGATGCGTCCGCGCTGAACGCCACGCAGTCGGTCTCGGTGCTGGGAACGGCGGCCGCAAACACCATCACCGGCGGCGCCGGTGCCGACGTCATTGATGGCGGTGGCGGCGCTGATGTCATCGCCGCGGGCGGCGGCAACGACACTGTCACGGTCCACGGCACCGAGGCATCGGTCGATGGCGGTGCGGGCTCCGACACGCTTGTGCTGACCGCGGGCACCAGCGTGTCCGCCGTCGACTTCAGCGTGGTCGCGGGCAACGATCAGACCAGCGGCGATTCCATCACCGTCACGAATTTCGAGAATCTGCTCGCCAGCGCCGTGACCACGGCCTTGTCGGTGACGGGCTCATCCGCCGCCAACGTCATCACGACGGGCTCGGGCAACGACACCATCGACAGCGGCGGCGGTGCCGACATCATCGATGCCGGCGCGGGCAACGACACGATATCCTATCGCGGCACCGAAGCGTCGATCGACGCCGGCACCGGCAACGACACGCTGGTGCTGAAATCGTCCGGCGGCATCTCCACGGTCGATCTGAGCGGCGCGGCCGGGTCCGACCAGACCTATGGCGACAGCGTCGCGGTTTCCAATTTCGAGAATGTCGACGCCTCGGTGCTGCTCGCGGCCCAGGGCATCACCATCATCGGCTCGACTGGCGCCAATACCATCATCGGCGGTGCAGGCGCCGATGTCATCGACGGCAATGGCGGCGCCGACGTCATCAGCGGCGGTGGTGGCAACGACTCCATCTCCTTCTACGGCACGGAAACCTCGATCGACGGCGGCACCGGCACGGATACGCTGATCCTGGCTGCGTCGGGCGGCGTCACCGCGGTGGACTTCTCGGTCGCGGCGGGGTCGGACCAGACCACGGGCGATACGGTCAGTGTCACGAACTTCGAGAACCTCAACGCGTCCGTCGTGGCGACCGCGCTGACCGTGACGGGCTCCTCGGGCGCCAACGTGATCACGACGGGATCGGGCAACGACACGATCGATGGCGGCGGCGGCGCCGATACGATCAATGCCGGCGCGGGCAACGACACGGTTTCCTACTACAACTCCGAAGTGTCGATCGACGGCGGCGCGGGCGTCAATACGCTGACGCTGCGTGCGGTGACGACGGTCAATCTCGGCAATCTCGATCAGACCAGCGGTGACGCGGTTTCCGTCACCAATTTCCAGAACGTCGATGCATCGGCGCTGTCATCGGGAATTTCGATCACCGGTTCTGCCGGCGCGAACACCATCACCGGCGGCAGCGGCAACGATACGATCGACGGCGCTGGCGGCGCGGACACGATCAACGCAGGAAGCGGCAACGACACCGTCACGTTCCACGGGACGGAGACCGCGATCGACGGTGGCGCGGGCGCCGACACACTGGTGATCGCCAGCGGCGCCACGATTGGCGCGGTCGATTTCTCGGTCGCGGCGGGCTCCGATCAGACCACCGGCAACTCCTCGCTCATCAAGAATTTCGAGAATCTCGATGCGTCCGTCGTCACCTCAGGCCTGACGGTCATCGGATCGTCCGCCGCCAATATCATCACGACCGGCGCCGGCAACGATACGATCGATGGCGGCGGCGGCGCGGACGTGATCAATTCCGGCGCCGGCAACGACACCATTTCCTACTACGGCTCGGAAAGCGTCATCGATGGCGGCACCGGCAGCAACACGCTGGTGCTCAAGGCCGTGACCACGGTCAATCTGGGCAACGTCGACCAGACCACGGGCGACGCGACCAGTGTCGCGAATTTCCAGAACGTCGATGCGACGGCGCTGTCGGGCTCCGTGTCGATCACCGGCTCGTCGGCGGCCAACATCATCTCGACGGGATCAGGCAACGACACGATCGACGGCGCGGGCGGCGCCGACGTGATCAGCGCCGGTGCGGGCAACGACTCCGTCTCCTATTACGGCTCGGAAGCCTCGATCGACGGCGGCGCCGGCACCAACACGCTGGTGATGCGGGCTGCCGCGACGGTCAACCTGGCCAACGCGGACCAGACCACCGGCGACACCGCAGGCGTTTCCAACTTCCAGAATGTCGATGCGTCCGCGCTGTCTTCGGCGCTGTCGATCACGGGTTCGTCCGGCGTCAACACGCTGACCGGCGGCTCCGGCGACGACACCATCGACGGCGGCGGCGGAGCCGACGTCATCGTGGCCGGCGCCGGCAACGACAGCGTCACCTATCGCGGCACCGAAACCTCGATCGATGGCGGAACCGGCACCGACACGCTGGTCCTTGCCGCCTCCGGCGGCACCACGGCGGTCAATTTCAGCGTTGCGACCAATGTCGATCAGACCACGGGCGATAGCGTCAATGTCACGAACTTCGAGAACCTGAACGCGACCGCGGTCAGCTCCGCACTCTCCGTCATCGGCTCGGCGTTCGCCAACACCATCACGATGGGTGCCGGCAACGACACGATCGACGGCGGCGGCGGCGCCGACGTGATCAGCGCCGGCGCAGGCAACGATACGGTTTCCTATTACGGCACGGAAACCTCAATCGACGGCGGCGCGGGCACCAACACGCTGGCGCTGAAGGCCGCGGCGACCATCAATCTCGCCAGCGCGGACCAGACGGTCGGCGATTCCACTGTTGTCAGCAACTTCCAGAGCATCGACGCTTCGGCGCTGTCCTCCGGGGTTACGCTCACGGGCTCGGCGGCCGCCAATGTCATCACCGGCGGCACCGGCAATGACACGATCGACGGCGGCGGCGGTGCGGACGTCATTTCCGGCGGCCTCGGCGACGATACGATCACCTATCACGGCACCGAAGTGTCGATCGATGGCGGTGCCGGCAACGATACGCTGGTGGTCAGCGCCGGCTCGACCATTACCGCGGTCAACTTCTCGGTGGCCGCCGGTACGGATCAGACCACCGGCGATACGGTCACCGTCACCAATTTCGAAAATCTCAATTCGAGCGCACTCAACTCGGCGCTGACGGTGACGGGGTCGACCGCTGCGAACGCGATCACCACCGGCGGCGGCAACGACGTCATCGACGGCGGTGGCGGCGGCGACGTCATCAGCGCAGGCGCGGGCAACGACACCGTGTCCTACTACGGCACCGAAGTGTCGATCGACGGCGGGACCGGGACCAATACGCTGGTCCTGCGGGCAGCTACGACGGTCAATCTCGGCAATGTCGATCAGACCACGGGCGATACGACCACCGTCGGCGGCTTCCAGAACGTCGATGCCTCGGCGATGACCGCCGGCGTGTCGATCACGGGGTCATCTGGCGCCAACGTTCTGACCGGCGGCACCGGTGCCGACACGATCGACGGCGCGGGCGGGGCCGAATTCGATCTCTGCCGGTGGCGGCAACGACACCGTCGTCTATCACGGCACCGAAACCTCGATCGACGGCGGCAGCGGCTCGGACACGCTGGTGCTTGCGGCCTCGGGCGGCGTCACCGCGGTCAATTTCACGGTTGCCGCGGGTGCCGATCAGACCGCCGGCGACACGGCCATCGTCGCCAATTTCGAGAACGTCGATGCGTCGGTCATGACCATCGGCGCTGACGGTGACCGGCTCGTCAGCGGCGAATGCGATCACGACGGGCTCGGGCAACGACACGATCGACGGCGGCGGCGGCGCCGATGTCATCAATGCCGGCGGCGGCGACGACACCGTCTCCTATTACAATTCGGAAGTGTCGATCGACGGCGGCAGCGGCACCAACACGCTGCTGTTGCGCGCGGCCGCGACCGTCAATCTGGCGAGCGTCGACCAGACCACCGGCGACGCCGTGTCGGTCGCCAATTTCCAGAACGTCAATGCCTCGCTGCTGTCGACCGGCGTTTCCATCACCGGCACGTCGGGGGCCAATACGATCACGGGCGGCTCTGGCGCCGACACGATCGACGGCGCCGGCGGGGCCGATATCATCAACGCGGGCGGCGGCAACGACAGCGTCGTCTATCAGGGCAGCGAAGTCTCGATCGATGGCGGGACCGGCTCCGACACGCTGACGCTCGCAGCCTCGGGCGGCATCACGGCGGTCAACTTCGCGGTGGCTGCAGGTTCTGACCAGACCACCGGCGACACCGTGGTCGTCGCTAATTTCGAGAACCTCGACGCCTCGGTCGTGTCGACCGCATTGTCGGTGACAGCCTCCAACCTGGCCAATACGATCACGACGGGCTCAGGCAACGACACGATCGACGGCGGCGGTGGCGCTGATGTCATCAATGCCGGCGCCGGAGACGACACCGTCTCCTACTACAATTCCGAGGTCTCGATCGATGGTGGCACCGGCACCAATACGCTGATCATGAAAGCCGCCGTCACGGTCAATCTCGGCAATTCCGATCAGACGACCGGCGACACCGCAACCGTATCGAACTTCCAGAACGTGGACGCCTCGGCGCTGACGTCGGCGGTGTCCATCACCGGCACATCGAGCGCGAACCTGATCACCGGCGGCTCGGGCAACGACACGATCGACGGCGGCGGTGGTGCTGACGTCATCGCAGCCGGCGGCGGCAACGATTCGGTCGCCTATTACGGTTCTGAACTGTCGATCGACGGCGGCACCGGCACCAATACGCTGGTGATGAAAGCGGCGGCGACCGTCAATCTCGCCAATGTCGACCAGACCACCGCCGATACGACCAACGTCGCCAATTTCCAGAACGTCGACGCGTCGGCGCTGAGCACGGCGATTTCGATCACGGGCTCGTCGGCCGCCAACACGATCACGGCCGGTTCCGGCAACGACACGATCGACGGTGGCGGCGGCGCTGATATCATCAATGCCGGTGCCGGCGACGACACGGTTCTGTATCACGGCTCCGAAGTCTCTATCGACGGCAATACCGGCACCGACACGCTGATCGTCGCGGCCGGCTCGACCTTGAGCGCGGTCAATTTCGCCGTGGCGGCGGGCTCGGACCAGACCACCGGCGACAGCGTCAGCGTCACCAATTTCGAGAATCTGGACGCCGGTGCGCTGACCACCGCGCTCGTCGTGACCGGGTCGGCCTTCGCCAACACGATCACGACCGGCTCGGGCAACGATGTGATCGACGGCGGCGGCGGCACCGACGTGATCGCCGCGGGCGCCGGCGACGACACGGTCTCCTATCGCGGCAGCGAGATCTCGATCGATGGCGGAACCGGCGTCAACACGCTGCTGCTCAAAGCCGCCACGACCGT
The DNA here is from genome assembly GCA_963786015.1 of uncultured Alphaproteobacteria bacterium. Classification (GTDB taxonomy): domain Bacteria; phylum Pseudomonadota; class Alphaproteobacteria; order Rhizobiales; family Xanthobacteraceae; genus Bradyrhizobium. The sequence goes on from CAWAXO010000008.1 coordinate 114,230, forward strand.
CGTTCTCGGCGCGGCCGATCAGACCAGCGGCAATTCCACCAACGTCACGAATTTCCAGAATGTGGACGCCTCGGCGCTGGCCTCCGGCGTTTCGATCACCGGTTCGTCCGGCGCCAACACGATCACGGGCGGCCTGGGCAACGACACGATCGATGGCGCGGGCGGCGCCGACGTCATCAATGCCAATGCCGGCGACGACACCGTCACCTATCAGGGCACCGAGACCTCGATCGACGGCGGCACCGGCTCCGATACGCTGGTGCTGGCAGCGACCGGCGGCATCACGGCCGTCAACTTCGCCGTCGCGGCCGGTGCCGACCAGACCACCGGCGACAGCGTCGTGGTCGCCAATTTCGAGAACCTCAATGCGGCGGTCGCGACATCGGCGCTGACGGTCCAGGGTTCGTCGGGCGTCAACGTCATCACCACCGGCTCCGGCAACGACACGATCGACGGCGGCGGCGGCGCCGACATCATCGTCGCGGGCGGCGGCGACGACACGGTCTCCTATCGCAGCACCGAGTTCTCGATCGACGGCGGCACCGGAACCAACACCCTGCTGTTGCGCGCCGTCACCACGGTCGATCTCGGCAGCGCCGACCAGACGCTCGGCGACGTGGTGACCGTCACCAATTTCCAGAACGTCGATGCATCGCAGCTCGTCAGCGGCGTGTCGATCACGGGCTCGGCCGGGACCAACGTGCTGACGGGCGGCGCCGGCAACGACACGATCGACGGTGCCGGCGGCGCCGACATCATCGCTGCGGGCGCAGGCGCCGACACCGTGACCTATCACGGCACCGAAGCCTCGATCGACGGCGGCACCGGCTCCGATACGCTGGTCATGGCGGTGTCCGGCGGAACGACCGCGGTCAATCTCGCCGTGGCGGCGGGGACCGACCAGACCACCGGCGACGTCGTCGGCGTGACCAATTTCGAGAACCTCGACGCCAGCGCGCTCTCGACGGCATTGACGGTGACGGGATCGAGCTCCGCCAACGTGATCACGACGGGCTCCGGCAACGACACGATCGACGGCGGCGGCGGCGCCGACGTCATTGCCGCGGGCGCGGGCAACGATTCCGTGGTCTATCGGGGCTCGGAAGTCTCGATCGACGGCGGCAGCGGCACCAATACGCTGGTGATGAACGTCGCGACCACGATCAATCTCGGCAATATCGACCAGTCGACCGGCGACGTCACCGCGATCACCAACTTCCAGAACGTGGATGCGTCCGCGCTGTCGGCCGCGGTCTCCATCACGGGCGATGCGCAACGCCAACACGATCATCGGCGGCTCGGGAGCCGACACGATCGACGGCGGCGGCGGCGCCGACATCATTTCGGCGGGCGCGGGCGACGACACCGTCTCCTACCGCGGGACCGAAGTCTCGATCGACGGCCAGGCCGGCACCAACACGCTGCTGCTGCGCGCGGCCGCGACCGTCAATCTGGCCAACGCCGACCAGACGACGGGCGATTCCACCACCGTCGCCAACTTCCAGAACGTCGACGCCTCGCTGCTCTCGACCGGCGTCACCATCACGGGCTCGAGCGGCGTCAACCTGCTCACGGGCTCTTCCGGCAACGACACGATCGACGGCGGCGGCGGCGGCGACACGATCGTGGCCGGCGCCGGCAACGATACCGTGATCTATCGCGGCACCGAGGTGTCGATCGACGGCGGCAATGGTTCGGACACGCTGGTGCTGTCCACGGCGGCAGGCATCACCTCGGTCAATTTCGCGGTGGCGGCCGGCCTCGACCAGACCGTCGGCGATACGGTGTCGGTGGCCAATTTCGAGAACCTCGACGCCAGCGCGCTCAGCTCGGCCTTGACGGTCACGGGATCGGCTGCCGCGAACACGATCACGACGGGTTCGGGCAACGACACGATCGACGGCGGTGGTGGCGCCGACGTCATCAGTTCCGGAGACGGCAACGACACGGTCTACTATTACGGCGCGGAAACTTCGATCGACGGCGGCAACGGCACCAACACGCTGATCCTTCGCGCGGCGACGACAGTCAACCTCGCCAATGCCGACCAGACCTCTGGAGATACGACGACCGTTGCCAATTTCCAGAACGTGGATGCGTCGTCGCTGGCGATCGGCGTGTCGCTGACCGGTTCGGCCGGGGCCAACATTCTGACCGGCGGCGCCGGCAACGATACCGTCGACGGCAATGGCGGCGCCGACGTGATCGCGACCGGCGGCGGCGACGATATCGTCACCTATCACGGGACCGAAACCTCGATCGATGCCGGCGGCGGTGTCGATACGCTGGTGATGGTCGCGACCGGTGGAACGACGGCGGTCAACTTCTCGGTCACCGCCGGCAGCGATCAGACCACGGGCGATACGACCTCGGTCGCGAATTTCGAAAATCTCGATGCCAGCGCGCTGTCGACCGGCATCACCGTCACGGGCTCGACCTCCGCCAACGTCATCACCACCGGGTCCGGCAACGACACGATCGACGGCAACGGCGGCGGGGACACGATCAGTGCCGGCGCGGGCAATGACACCGTCGCCTATTGGGGGACGGAGACGTCGATCGACGGCGGCACCGGCAACAATACGCTGCTGATGAAGGTCGCCGGCACGGTGAATCTCGCGTCCGCGGACCAGACCTCCGGAGACATTTCGGTCGTCACCAATTTCCAGAACGTCGACGCCTCGGGCCTCACCTCGGGCGCGTCGATCACCGGCACGTCGGGCGTCAACATCATCACCGGCGGCTCGGGCAATGACTCGGTGGACGGCGGCGGCGGCGCCGACGTCATCAGCCTCGGCGGTGGCAACGACAGCGTCACCTATCGCGGCTCGGAAGTCTCGATCGACGGCGGCTCGGGCACCGACACGCTCAATCTCGCCGCGCTCGCCGGCATCACTGCGGTGGACTTCTCGGTTACGGCCGGGACCGACCAGACGACCGGTGACACCGTCACCGTCACCAATTTCGAGAATCTCAACGCCTCGGTCGCCACGACGGCCTTGACCGTCACCGGCTCGACGGGCGGCAACAACATCACGACGGGATCGGGCGACGACACGATCGACGGCAAGGGTGGCAACGACACCATCGCCGCCGGCGCCGGCAACGACACGGTGAGCTACTACGCGACCGAGAACTCGCTCGACGGCGGCACCGGCACCAATACGCTGGTCCTGCAGGCGGCGGCCACCATCAACCTGGGCAATACAGACCAGACCACGGGCGACCTCACGACGGTCACGAACTTCCAGAACGTCAACGGTTCCGCGATCGCGAGCGGAATGAACATGACCGGCTCGTCCGGCGCCAACACCATCACGGGCGGTTCGGGCGACGACGTCATCGACGGCGCGGGCGGCGCCGACACGATCGACGGCGGCGCGGGCAACGACTCCATCTATTATCGCTCCGGCGCCACCTCGATCAGCGGCGGATCCGGCACCAATACGCTGATCCTGCTCAACAACGTCACCGTCAACCTCGCCAATGCGGACCAGACGACGGGCGACACGGCCGCCGTCAGCAATTTCCAGAACGTCAACGCCAGCCTGGTGACCGGGCCGGTCTCGATTACGGGCTCGTCGGTTGCCAACACGATCACGGGCAGCACCGGCGCCGACACGATCGACGGCGGCGGCGGCGCGGACGTGATCGACGCGGGCAACGGCAACGACACCGTGACCTATCGCGGCACGGAAGTCTCGATCGACGGCAACACCGGCTCCGACAAGCTCGTGCTGGCTGCCTCCGGCGGCATCACGGCCATCAACCTGTCGATCGGCTCCGACCAGACGACAGGCGACACCGTCGTTGTGTCGAATTTCGAAAGTGTCGACGCCAGCGTTCTCACCACCGCCGTCACGGTGACGGGATCGTCCTCGGCCAACACCATCACGACCGGCTCCGGCGACGACATCATTCACGGCGGCGCCGGCGCTGACGTGATTGTCGCGGGCGCGGGCAACGACACGGTCGATTATTGGGGGACGGAGACGTCGATCGACGGCGGCACGGGCAACAACACGCTCGTCGTCAAATCGGTGTCTGGTCTTTCCGCCGTCAATCTCGCGGCGACGGCCGGCACCGACATCACGACAGGCGACAGCGTTTCGGTCCTGAACTTCCAGAACCTGGACTCCAGCGCGGTCGGCAACGGCCTGACGGTCACGGGATCTTCGGCCGCGAACTCGATCATCACCGGCAGCGGCGTCGATACGATCGATGGCGGCGGCGGCGCCGACACCATCAGTTCCGGCGGCGGCGACGACGTCATCACCTATCGTGGCTCCGAGACCTCGATCGATGCCGGCGCCGGCAACGACACATTGATCCTTGCGGCCGGTGTCACCGTCACGGCAGTCAATCTCGGTGTTGCGGCCGGCTCGGACCAGACCACGGGCGACAGCGTCGCCGTCGCGAACTTCGAATATGTGAATGCCAGCGCGCTCGCGACCGGCATCACCATCACCGGCTCGTCCGGCACGAACTTCATCACCGGCGGCTCCGGCGCCGATACGATCGACGGCGCGGGCGGCGCCGACGTCATCGCAGCCGGCGCCGGCAACGACACGGTGACCTATCGCGGCTCGGAAACCTCGATCGATGGCGGCACGGGCACGAACACGCTGACGCTCGCCACGGCGGTGACGGTCAACCTGGCGAATGCCGACCAGACCTCCGGCGACCTCGTCACGGTCACGAACTTCCAGAACGTCGATGCCTCCGCGCTGTCGACCGGCGTCTCGATCTCCGGAACGTCGTCAGCCAATACGATCACGGGCGGTTCCGGCGCGGACAGCATCGACGGCGGCGGCGGCGCGGACACGCTTTCCGGCGGCGGCGGCGACGACTCGATCGCCTATTACGGCGCGGAGAGTTCGATCGACGGTGGCACGGGCAACAACACGCTGGTGCTGCGTGCGGCGACGACGGTCAATCTGGCCAATGCCGACGTCACGACGGGCGACAGCGTCAACGTCGTCAACTTCGTGAATGTCGATGCGTCCGCGCTCGGCACCGCCGTAACCCTGACCGGTTCATCCGGGGCCAACACGATCACCGGCGGTGGCGGCAATGATACGATCGACGGTGGTGGCGGCGCCGACGTCATCAATGCGGGCGGCGGCAACGATAGCGTTACCTATCGCGGGACTGAAACCTCGATCGATGGCGGCGGCGGCACCGACACGCTGACGTTCAACGCGAGCGGCAGCGTCACCGCGATCAACCTCGGTGTTGCGGCAGGCGCCGACCAGACCACCGGCGACAGCGTCACGGTCGCGAACTTCGAAAACATCAACGCGACGGTCTACACGACGGCCCTGACGGTCACGGGCTCGTCGGGCGCCAATACCATCACCACGGGCTCGGGCAACGACGTCATCGACGGCGCGGGCGGCGCGGACGTGATCACCGCCGGGAGCGGCAACGACACTGTTTCCTATTACGGCACCGAAACCTCCGTCGACGGCGGCACAGGCACCAACAGCCTGATCCTGAAAGTCGCGGCCGCGCTGAATCTCGCCAATGCGAACCAGTTGTCGTTCGGTGCGGGCACCATCGCGAACTTCCAGAATGTCGACGCGTCGGCGGTGTCATCCGCGGTGTCGGTCACGGGCTCGTCGGGCGCCAACGTCATCACCGGCGGCTCCGGCAACGACACCATCGACGGCGCGGGCGGCGCCGATACGCTTGCGGCCGGCGCCGGCAACGACACCGTTTCCTATTACGGCACGGAAGTTTCGGTCGACGGCGGCACGGGCACGAACACGCTGATCATGAAGGCCGCCGCGACCGTCAATCTCGGCAATTCCGACCAGACCACCAGCGATTCCGTCACCGTCAGCAATTTCCAGAACGTCGATGCGTCGGCCGTGTCGTCGTCGATGTCGATCACGGGGTCGTCCGCGGCCAACACCATCACCGCGGGCTCCGGCGATGACACCGTGGATGGCGGCGGCGGCGCCGATGTCATCAATGCCGGTGGCGGCAACGACACCGTCACCTATCGCGGGACTGAAACCTCGATCGACGGCGGGGCCGGCTCCGACACCCTGGTGCTCGCCGCGGGCGCCAGCGTCACCGCGGTCAATTTCACCGTATCGTCCGGCGTCGACCAGACGTCGGGCGACTCGACGTCGGTCACCAACTTCGAGAACGTCAACGCCAGCGTCCTCTCCACCGCGGTCACCGTCACCGGCCTGTCGTCCGCGAACACGATCACGACCGGTTCGGGCAACGACACGATCGATGGCGGCGGCGGCGCCGATGTGATTTCCGCGGGCGCCGGCAACGACTCCGTTTCCTATTACGGCAGCGAAACCTCGATCGACGGTGGCACCGGAACCAACACGCTCGTCATGCGCGCGGTGGGCACGGTCAATCTCGGCAACGCCGACCAGACCTCGGGTGATACGGCCAACGTCACCAATTTCCAGAACATCGATGCCTCCGCGCTGTCGTCGGCGGTGTCGCTGACGGGCTCGTCGTCCGCGAACACGATCACCGGCGGCTCGGGCAACGACACCATCGATGGCGCCGGGGGCGCCGATATCATCAGCGCCGGGGGCGGCAACGACAGCGTCACCTATCGCGGCACCGAAGCGTCGATCGACGGCGGCGCCGGCAGCGATACGCTGGTGCTGGCGGCAGCCGGCGGCACCACCGCCATCAGCTTCGCGGTGGCGGCGGGTGCGGACCAGACATCCGGCGACAGCGTCAGCGTCACGAATTTCGAGAGCGTCGACGCGTCGGCGATCAGCTCCGCGCTGACGGTGACCGGTTCGTCCTCCGCCAACACGATCACGACGGGTTCCGGCAACGACACGATCGACGGCGGCGGCGGCGCCGACGTCATCAGCGCCGGGGGCGGCAACGACACCGTCACCTATCGGGGATCGGAAACGTCGATCGACGGCGGCACCGGCACCAATACGCTGGTGATGAGCGTCGCCGCGACCATCAATCTCGCAAACTCGGATCAGACCGCGGGCGATTCGACCACCGTCAGCAATTTCCAGAACGTCGACGCCTCGGCGCTTTCGACGGCCTTGTCCATCACGGGTTCGGCCGCGGCCAACACCATCACAGGCGGCTCGGGCAACGACACGATCGACGGCGGCGGGGGCGCTGACGTCATCAGCGCGGGCGGCGGCAACGACAGCGTGGCCTACCGCGGAACCGAAACCTCGATCGACGGCGGGACGGGCACGAACACGCTGCTGCTCAACGCCGTCGCGACCGTCAATCTCGCCAATGCGGACCAGACCTCCGGCGATTCCACCACCGTCAGCAACTTCCAGAACGTCGATGCGTCGGCGCTGTCGTCGGCGGTGACGCTGACCGGTTCGTCGTCTGCGAACACGATCACGGGCGGCTCCGGCGATGACACGATCGATGGCGGCGGCGGCGCCGATACCATTGCAGGCGGCGGCGGCAACGATACGGTCACCTATCGCGGCACCGAAACGTCGATTGATGGCGGCGCCGGGAGCGATACGCTGGTGCTGGCGGCAGCGGGTGGCATCACCGCGGTCAATTTCACGGTGGCGGCCGGTTCGGACCAGACCACCGGCGACAGTGTCAGCGTCACCAATTTCGAGAACCTGAATGCGTCGATCGTGACGTCAGCGCTGACCGTCACGGCGTCGTCCGCGGCTAACACGATCACGACAGGCTCCGGCAACGACATCGTGGACGGCGGCGGCGGCGCCGATACGATCGCCACGGGCGGCGGCAACGACACGGTTTCCTATTACGGCAGCGAAACCTCGATCGACGGCGGCACCGGCACCAACACCCTTGTGTTGAAGGCATCGGTGACGGTGAACCTGGGCAATACCGACGTCACATCCGGCGATGCCGCCAACGTCACCAATTTCCAGAACGTCGATGCATCCGCGCTGAGCTCTGGCGTGAATCTGACAGGCTCGTCGTCGGCCAATACGATCACCGGCGGCTCGGGCAACGACACCATCGATGGTGCCGGCGGCGCAGACGTCATCAGCGCTGGCGGCGGCAACGACTCCGTCACCTATCGCGGCACCGAAACCTCGATCGACGGCGGCGCCGGCAGCGATACGCTGGTCCTGGCGGCGGCCGGCGGCATCACGGCGGTCAATTTCGCGGTGGCGGCGGGTTCCGATCAGACGACCGGCGATAGCACCAGCGTCACGAATTTCGAAAGCCTCGATGCGTCCGGCGATCAGCTCGGCGCTTGCGGTCACCGGCTCATCCGCTGCCAACACGATCACCACCGGCTCCGGGAACGACACGATCGATGGCGGCGGTGGCGCTGATGTCATCAGTGCCGGTGCGGGAAATGATACGGTCACCTATCGCGGCACCGAAACGTCGATCGACGGTGGCAGCGGCACCAATACGCTGGTGATGAACACTGCTGCGACCGTCAATCTCGGCAATGCCGACCAGACCTCCGGCAATTCGACGACCGTCAGCAACTTCCAGAACATCGATGCGTCGGCGCTTTCGGCCGCGTTGTCGCTGACCGGATCGTCGTCGGCCAACACGATCACGGGCGGCTCGGGCAACGACACGATCGATGGCGGCGGTGGCGCTGATATCATCAGCGCAGGCGGCGGCAACGACTCCGTTTCCTATTACGGCAGTGAAACCTCGATCGACGGCGGGACCGGCACGAACACGTTGCTGCTCAAAGCTGTCGCCACCGTCAACCTCGCCAATGCGGACCAGACGTCCGGCAATTCCACCACCGTCGCCAACTTCCAGAACGTGGATGCGTCCGCGCTGTCGTCGGCGGTGACGCTGACCGGTTCGTCGTCGGCGAACACGATCACGGGCGGCACCGGCGATGACACGATCGATGGTGGCGGCGGCGCCGATACCATCGCTGCCGGCGGCGGCAACGATACGGTCACCTATCGCGGCACTGAAACCTCGATCGATGGCGGCACCGGAAGTGATACGCTGGTGCTGGCGGCAGCCGGCGGCATCACCGCGGTCAACTTCACGGTGGCAGCCGGTTCCGACCAGACCACCGGCGATTCGACGTCTGTTGCGAACTTCGAAAACGTCAACGCCAGCGTCCTCTCCACCGCTGTCACCGTCACCGGTTCGTCCTCTGCCAACACGATCACGACCGGGTCGGGCAATGATATCATCGATGGCGGCGGCGGCGCCGACGTGATCTCGGCTGGCGGCGGCAACGACACGGTTTCCTACTACGGCAGCGAAACCTCGATCGACGGCGGCTCCGGCACCAACACCCTTGTGTTGAAGACATCGGTGACGGTGAACCTGGGCAATACCGACGTCACGTCCGGCGATGCCGCCAACGTCACCAATTTCCAGAACGTCGATGCGTCCGCGCTGTCTTCGGCAGTGACGCTGACCGGTTCGTCGTCGGCCAATACGATCACGGGCGGCTCGGGCAACGATACGATCGATGGCGGCGGCGGCGCGGATGTCATCAGCGCCGGTGGCGGCAACGACAGCGTCACCTATCGCGGCAGCGGAAACCTCGATCGACGGCGGTTCGGGCAGCGATACGCTGGTCATGTCGGCAGCCGGCGGCACCACGGCGGTCAATTTCTCGGTGGCGGCCGGTTCGGATCAGACCACGGGCGATAGCGTCAGCGTCACGAATTTCGAGAGCCTCGACGCGTCGGCGATCAGTTCCGCACTGACGGTGACCGGCTCGTCCTCCGCCAACACGATCACGGGCGGCTCCGGCAACGACACGATCGACGGCGGTGGCGGCGCTGATGTCATCAGTGCCGGTGGCGGCAACGACACGGTTACCTATCGCGGATCCGAAACGTCGATCGACGGCGGCAGCGGCACCAATACGCTGGTGATGAACGCGGCGGCGACCGTCAATCTCGGCAATGCCGACCAGACCTCCAGCGATTCGACGACCGTCAGCAACTTCCAGAACATCGATGCGTCGGCGCTGTCGGCCGCGTTGTCGCTGACCGGATCGTCGGTCGCCAACACCATCACGGGTGGCTCGGGCAACGACACGATCGATGGCGCAGGCGGCGCGGACGTGATCGCCGCGGGCGCCGGCAACGACCTGGTTCATTATCATGGAACGGAAGTCTCGATCGACGGCGGCGTCGGGACAAACACGTTGATCCTGGACGTGGCGGCGACGGTCAATCTTGCCAATGCCGATCAGACCTCCAGCGATTCCGTCAACGTTACAAATTTCCTGAACATCGACGCATCGGCGTTGTCGTCCGCGGTGTCGCTCACCGGCTCGTTCCTTGCCAACACCATCACCGGTGGCTCCGGGAACGACACGATCGACGGCAACGGCGGCGCCGATATCATCGTGGCCGGCGGCGGTGACGATACGGTCACCTATCACGGCACCGAAACCTCGATCGATGGCGGCGTCGGCGGCAGCGACACGCTTGTGCTGGCCGCGTCCGGCGGGATCACCGCGGTCAATTTCGGAGTTGCGGCGGGAAGCGACCAGACCATTGGCGACAGCGTCAGCGTCACCAATTTCGATAACCTCAGCGCTTCGGGTATCTCGTCGGCCATTTCGGTGACCGGCTCGTCCTCAGCCAACACGATCACGACCGGCTCCGGGAAACGATGTGATCGACGGCGGCGGTGGCGCCGACGTCATCAGCGCTGGCGGCGGTAACGACTCTGTCACCTATCATGGCACCGAGACATCGATCGACGGCGGCGGCGGCACCAACACCTTCGTGATGGCGAGCGCGACGACCGTCAACCTCGGCAATGCCGACCAGACCTCCGGCAACTCGACGACCGTCACGAACTTCCAGAACGTCGATGCGTCCGGATTGTCGTCGGCGGTTTCGATCACGGGCTCCTCCTCGGCGAACAGCATCACTGGTGGTTCCGGCGACGATACGATCGATGGCGCCGGCGGCGCCGATGTCATCAGTGCTGGCGGCGGAAACGACTCCGTCACCTATCACGGCACCGAAACTTCGATCGACGGCGGTAGCGGGACCAATACGCTGGTGCTCAACGCCGCGACGACGGTCAACCTCGCCAACGCCGACCAGACCTCCGGCAACTCGACGAATGTCACCAACTTCCAGAATGTCGACGGCTCGGCCGTGTCATCCGCGCTGTCGATCACTGGTTCGTCGTCGAGCAACACGCTGACCGGCGGTTCCGGCAATGACACCATCTCGGGCGGCGGTGGGCTGGATCACCTGTTCGGCGGCGGCGGTGACGATATCTTCATCGTCGACCATTCCTCGCTTGCGCTCGGCACCACGATCGATGGCGGCAGCGGCAACAACACAGTCAACATTTCCGCAAATTCGGGCACGATCACCGATAGCGAACTGCTGTCGTCACTGACCAACGTCCAGACGATCGACTTTACCGCGAGCAACGTCAACGCGTCGCTGAATTTCTCCGGCAGTCAGATCAGCCAGATCGCCGGAGGCGCGTCCAACACGCTGACGCTGCTGACGGACGCGGGTGACACGCTGGCCATCACCGATCCCGGCGCGAACGTTGCGCAAGCGACTGTCGGCAACACGACCAACTACACGATCTACGACGACGCGTCGCACACCAACGTCATCGCGCACCTGTCACTGGTGGCTTGATCGCGCTGCGTCCGGTCGGGCTCTTCGATCACTGCCGCAAGGCGTTGTCCTTGATCCGCCGCAGGGGCTTCAGGATCGTGCCGAGCACGCTCTGCCGGCTGCCGATGACGTCGACGTCGGCCAGCATGCCGGGCAGCACCGGATGATCGGGCCCAAGCGCAGCGGCATCCGCCTCTAACCTGACCCTGAAATACGGCACGCCGCGCTCGTCCTGATGTGCGTCCGGGGATATGTCGGAGACGTGCGCGCTCAATCCGCCATAGACCGAGAACTCATAAGCGCTGATCTTGACGATCGCCCGCTGCCCTAGCCAGACGTCGGCGCGGTCCGCCGGTGACAATTTCATTTCGACGTCGATCGATCCGTCGGAGGGTACGATTTCGGCCAGCGACTCACCCGGCTTGACCACGCCGCCGACCGTCGTCACGTTCAGCTTGTTGATCACGCCGCTGACGGGCGCGTTCACATCCGATCGGCTCATGCGCTCCTGCAGCGCTTCGATGCTCTTGATCAGTTTTTCCAGTTCGGTCGACGTCTGGCCCCGGTCCTTTTCCGCGTCGGCCTGAAAGCGCGACGTGACTTCCGCCTTGCGCTGTCCCAATTCCGAGAGCGCAGCCTCTGCGCGCGGGATCTCGTGCGCCAGATCGGATTGCCGGGCCACCGCCTGCTGGAAGACGCGCTCGGCTTCCAGCCGCTCGTTGACCGAGGCTGCGCCTGCGGCTGTCAGCTTTTGCAGGCTCGTCAGCCGTTCTTCGGAAATCTGCCGCTCGCGGGTGACGGAGGGGAGGCGGGAGCGCAATTCCGACAGTTCGATTTCCTTTTGCCGCTGCTGCTGTGTCAGGATCGAAAGCTGCTCGTTCAGGTTGGCGCGGCGTCGGCGGTACAGCGAGAGTTCATTCTCGATAACTTGCTGGCTCGTGTTCAGGGCCGCGGGCGGGAACGAGACCTCGCTTGCGCCATTTGTTTCGGCTTCGAGGCGGACAAGGCGAATCCGCTTTGCGGCCTGCTCGATCGCGGCCTGCGCCAGTTCCGACTTGAAGAAGCTGTTTTCCACGCGCATCAGGGGCTGGCCGGCGACGACAGTGTCGCCTTCCTTGACCATGATCTCGGCGATGATCCCGCCTTCCAGATGCTGAACTTCCTGTTTCATTTGTTGCGTGACGATGCGTCCCGATCCCCGAGTCACCTTGTCGATTTGCACGATGGCCGACCAGATTAACGTGGCGAGCGTGCATAGTCCGATGATGACGACAAATCGCCCCTGCGCCTCTGTCGCGATGCGATCGATCCGGCGGGGGAAGGCCGCCGCACGTTCGGTATCCGGTGTGACTGCGGCAGCGCGCCTCAGTCGTGCGGGCGGGCCGCCGGCCGGCGCGACTGGATCTGTCTCAACGTGATGGGCGCGAAGGGGATGCAAGGCCGTCTCGGGTCCTCGTGGGGCTAACCCATTGAAACCCAAACCGGTTCACGAACAATTAAGGTTAATGGCTTACGCCTTGAGTAGCATCTTTTTTTGGTGCGCGGCGGATTCCCATGTTTCAGAACAGCGTCAAATTTGGCCGTCCCGCCCTGGTATTTGATGCAACCGTGGACCGGCTGGCGAAGATAGGCTTGGTTGAGGCGCGCGATCCCGACAGGCTCGATGTCTCGCAATTGCCGCCCCCTGATGTCCTCGTCAGGCTTCTGACTGAAATCGCTTCGATCTGGCGGAGACAGCGCGGCGAGCCGGCGCGTCCGGGCACGGCCGCGATTGCTGAAATCGACAGTCCCGAGACGCTGGTCTCGTTCGCCGCGACCAATGACATCGATGTCGTGTTCGAGAACCGCCTGGTGGCTTCGCTGTCACGGCGAGGATCTTCCCGCGGTCATGCTCACCAGTGACGGCATGGGTCGGATGCTGCTCGCGCGCCGCGGACGCATGTTCGTCGCGCAACACGGCGGCAATAGCTATTCGATCGACAAGGATGCGCTCGCTGCGGAGGAGGCCGGGACGATATTTCTGGTGCGTCCCCGCGGCACGGTCCCATCGCACAATCTCGCCGAGATCGTCTCGGAGCTGGCGTCGTCGGACTCCAGCGATCCCGTCCGCGGCATCCTGAGCTTCATGACGAGCCGGCATCGCAAGATGCTGGTCCAACTTCTGATTGCCGCTGCATTCTCCAATCTCATGCTGCTCGCGCTGCCTGTCTATTCCGGTTTGATCTTCGACAGGGTGATCCCGCATTCCGCATTCGATACGCTGTGGGCGATTTCGATCGGCGTGACACTGGCGCTGCTTGCGGACCTGGCGGTGCGTTGGGTGAGATTGAAAATCCAGGATTCGCTCGCGAGCTCGGCAAGCGCGGCGATCCAGGCATCGCTGATCAGAAAGCTGCTCCAGGCCAAAATGAGCGAGGCGCCCCGTTCGTCCGGGGCCATTACGCTCCGCTTGCGAAATCTCGATGCGATGACGCAACTGATGCCGCAGCTCGTCACCGGCGTGCTGGTGGATCTTCCGTTTTTGCTGATCGTCTTCACGCTGCTGTGGCTGAACGGCGGGCCTGTGGTCCTGGCACCGATCCTGGGGATTGTCGCCCTCGTGGCGCTGCATCACTGGACGAGCCTCGGTTCGGAAGCCGAGCAGAAGCGTTCCACCGCATTGTTGCAGCTTCAGACCAACCGCCTGAACGAAACGGTGGAGGTGCTGGAGACGATCAAGTCGACTCGCACCGAGCTGCGCGTGCTGAATCGCTTCGAACGCATCTTCGACGAGTACGCCTATTCCACCCATGTCGTGCGGCTGTGGCATGGACTGGCGGCTTACGCCAACGTCACGGTCGGACAGATGATGGTGGCCGTGGTGCTCATCATCGGCGCCTACGAGATCTCCGCCGGAAACATGACGATCGGCGGCTTGTCGACCTGTTCCCTTCTGGTCGGACGCGTCATCGCTCCCATTGGCGCGTTGATCACGGCCGTGCATCGCACGATCCAAAGCCGTGCGCTGCTGAAATCGCTTGCGAGCGAAAGTCGCTACCAAAGCGAGGCGGCCGGCGACGAAAGCGGCGCATTGCGGACGCCGAAGGCGTGCGCGCTACGCCTGCAGGCCATCGCGTTCTCTTACGCAGGCCAGAGCTCACGCCAGATCGACGATCTCACGACAACGATCAAGCCCGGCGAGCGTGTTGCCATCGTCGGGCGATCGGGATCGGGAAAGTCGACGCTGCTGCGGCTGATTGCGAGGCTCGCGGAGCCGGAGCGGGGCTCCATCCTGCTCGATGGCTTCGATGTCCGTCAATATGAGCCCTCGGACCTGCGGCGTGCGCTCGGATATATGGGCCAGCATGCGGGGATCGTCGAAGATACGCTGATGAGAAATCTCGTGCTCGGGCAGAGCGAGATGGATCCGAAATTGTTCGAGACCGTGATGCAGCTCACCGGCGTGTCTGATTTCGCCGCGGGTCATCCGCAAGGGTTCGGAATGAATGTCGGGCCTCGCGGCGAAAAGCTGTCCGGAGGCGAGCGGCAATCGGTGGCGCTGGCCCGCGTGCTTCTCGCGAGCCCGAAAGTGCTTCTGCTGGATGAGCCGACCGCGTCCATGGATACGATGCTCGAGGCGCGGCTGGTCAGGAATATCGGAAGCTTCATCGGCGACCGCACGCTGGTGGTCGCGACGCATCGCGCGCCGGTCCTGCAACTGGTCGACCGCCTGATATGGCTCGACTCCGGCAGGGTCGTTGCCGATGGCCCGAAAGCCGAAGTCCTCAAACGGATGTCGGGCGCGGCTGCTTAGATCGTGATGCGATTTGATAGAAACGCATGCTCTAAGCTTACTGCGTCATTACTCCCTCATGGTGAGGAGGCGCGTTAGCGCCGTCTCGAACCATGAGGCCCGGGGGTGCGATTCGGGGCCTCGTCCTTCGAGACGCTTGCTGGCGCAAGCTCCTCAGGATGAGGGGATAGAGCCCGTTATGACGCCGTAAGACTAGCTAGAGCCAGCACAGTTACCGATTTGCGGCACACGACGGAGCAGCCGCGCAATCCCACGGCCGCCTCCGATGCGCGCCGCTATCTCGCGGCGGCGGGAGCGTTCCCCTGTTTCATCCAGACGCGAAATTGCTCGAATAGCTGCTTGGCCTCATCGCCGCTGAATTGGTGGCCGCTCGTCTCGGACTTGTTCTTGATCCATGCGTCGAATTGCTGCTTCATTGGGCCATCTGCATCCTGCGCGCGGCTTTCCGCCAGCAATTCCTCCGCGGCCCGGAATCTGGTCCAGCCGGGAAGCGAAGAGGCAAGATTGATCTCGTTCCATTTTGGATGGAAAGGCGGCTTCTTGAACTGATCGAACCTCTCGAAGAGATATTTGACGAAGCGGGCGACGCGGCGATACCGGTCGGTATCGGCAGGCCAGTTATAGACCGCCAGGACCTGGGGGACGCCAATCGTTTCCACGGATTCGCCGGGCTTGATCAGATTGGGATAGTCCTTCGACGTCAGCTCGGTCGGAACGTAGTAGTCCTGCAAATTCGACGAATATGGCAGCGGCAGGAAGTGGAATCCCGGCTCCGGCTTGAACTTCGCGAACAGATCGGTCGGCTTGCCGGTGACATGCACGACGCCCGCGATCTCGCCGCTCCGCATCTTTTCGAGCGCGACCGAGTTGTTGATGAAGACCTTTTCCACATTGATCTGAAGGCGATCGAACAGAATGCCTCCGGTCAGGTTCGCCGCGCTCCCCACGGTGTTGAAGCTCACCTTCTTGCCGGCGAGATCCTGCAATGTCTTGATCTCGGGACGGACGTAGATGTGCACCTCGTTGATGTAGAACGAACAGATATAGCGAAGTCGCTCCTTGATGTTCGCCAGCGTGCCGTTGCGGATAAATTCGTCGAGCACGTCGGCGGAAGTGATCGTGACGTCGACGCCCTTGAGATAGAGCAGGTCTTCGACATTGCCGAGAGCGCCGTAGGTCACCATCGGCAGCACGCGCAGGTTGGGCCTGTCGTCCAGGACCTTGGCCATTTCGGCGGCGAAGCGAATGTTGGTGCCCTCGAGCAGTCCGCCCGCGATGCCGACCGTCCACTCGTTCGATTCCTGGATCTTGCCTCCCTCGCCGACATTGGCCGCAGTCGTGCCACGTCGCGGTCTGCGCGAAGGCCGGTGCAATCGACGCGGCCGCGAGCTCCAACGTTGCTGCAAGCACGCTGATGAGTATCATGCCTCGCATGGCTCAAAATCCTCCCCTTCAGCCACGCGACACCGATCCGGCGTGGTTCATCTGCCTTGCGTCCTTATGTCAGACGCCCCCGAACAAGGTCCACTCATCAGTTCGCCTAAGCGCCGACCGACGTTTGAGCAGGAACCGCGGACGCATGATGGCGGAGAGCGCCGAGCTTGTCTCGATGCCGCCCGCCGTCTTTCGAATGCCTTGGTGTGATTTCATGAGAAACGACAGCGAGTTCGATCACGTGCGCAATGGAGACAGGCGGGGCTGACCACCCGAGCGAGTGTCCGCAAAACCGACGGTGCGAGACTGACACTGATGGTCACGGGAACGACATACGGAGCGATGCAGACCCGGCGCAGCCGAGGCGGCGCCACATTGGCCTTCGAACAACACGTACTCATCACCCTGCCCAAAACGATCCACGCCAGCGCAATGCGCTCACCCACTGGGCTTCGTCCACCATACTTCGCCCCTTCGCGCGGATAGTCAATCCTGCACGCAGAGTGAGCGAGCTACAATGGCATGGTGGCGGGCATCATGCTCGCTCACCCCGTTTTTATGTACGGACTGGCCGATTGGCGATGCGAGGCGCGTCCCCAGCAAGAGTTTTGCTTCAACGACAGGTGGCCGTGATAGATCGCGGCGCCGAGAAATTGTGTTAAATTCCGCGTTACGCGGCTGGTGCAGGTGAAGCGACAGGAGGCGTGCGATGCCGATGACCCATATCGAAGCGCTCAGGAGCATGCTCCGCGAGGAGAAGGGCGTGCTGCTGCCGGGCGCGCCGAACGCGCTCGCGGCCCGGATCGTCGCCGACCTCGGCTTCAGCGCGGTCTACCTGACCGGCGCGGGGCTCACCAACATGCATCTCGGCTTGCCGGACCTGGGCTTCATGGACCTGAGCCAGGTCGCCGAACATGTCATGGCCATCCGGGGCGTGATCGAGCTTCCGCTGATCGTCGATGCCGACACCGGCTTCGGCAATGCGGTGAATGTCACCCACACCGTCCGCATGCTGGAACAGGCGGGAGCGAGTGCCATTCAGCTCGAGGATCAGCACGCGCCCAAGCGCTGCGGGCATTTCAGCGGCAAGGAGTTGATCCCGCCGGAAGAGATGGTCGGCAAGGTAAGGGCGGCGGTCGATACGCGGCGCCAGAATCTGGTCGTCATCGCCCGCACCGATGCCTGCGCGGTCGAGGGCTTCGAGGCGGCGATCGAGCGGGCCGGCCGCTATATCGAAGCGGGCGCCGACGTCACCTTCGTCGAAGCGCCTGAGACGCTTGCGGATCTCAAGGCCGTTCCTCGCCGTTTGAAAGCGCCGCAACTGGTCAACATGGTGCTTGGCGGCAAGACGCCCATCATTGCGCGGAGTGCGGCCGCCGAGATGGGCTTCAGCCTTGTCCTCTACGCCAATGCCGCCCTGCAGGGCGCCGTGCATGGCATGCAGACGACACTGTCGGCTCTGAAGACGAACGGCGTTCTTGCCGAGGACGTCGTGACGTCCTTCGCCGAACGCCAGCGGCTGGTCGGCAAGCCCGCCTTTGACGCGCTCGAAGCGCGCTATGCCGCGACGGCTGCCAAGCCGCCCGTGTGAGTAGGCTTCCCGTCACGCCGTCGTTGGCGGGTATTACATCTGCAACAATGTAAGGGGTTGCTGAAATCGTTTCGTGACTTTGCCTCGCCATCGTCATCTGGCGATAGGAGACGAGACAAAGTGATGACGAGTTATACAGCCAGACTACTGCTGGTCGCGATGGTCATGTGCGCCGCGATTCCGGTCGCCGGATTTCCCCAATCCGGCGAGAGACCGCAACATACAGTCGACGTGACGTCCGCGGAGCACGTGGCGACGGCGGATCGAGAAATTGCCGCTGAACAGGGCCAGGACTTCGTGCTCGGTGACACGGCGGGCATAGCCTATTTCACGTCGGAGCCCGGCGGCCTTCGCCTCGTTGCGACGGTCAAGAACATCGAAGGTTCCCCGGTGCGATTTGTCGCGACACTTGCGCCTGAACAAACGGCAATCGTCTCCGTACCAGGCAAGGTCGGTGAAGAAGCGACCGAAGTGAGCTTCGTGCGGCACGGCGAACGGATCATCGTCAAGACGTCGCCACGCGCCGGCAACTGATCGGCTGCTCTCGACGCCGATCATGCCGTATCGCCGTTCTCCCTGAACGACGAGCGTGTGGTGGCGCGGAGCCAGCGATGAGCCGGGTGTCGATGAGCGCGCTCATGCCGGAATTACGCGGTCTCGATCCTGGGCAGAGCAAGCGGAGGATTCCGTCGCTGCCCAGAGTGGGCGGCGGGAGTGCCGCGGCCGCTACCGCATGGCGCGGCGGGCGCTTCATTGCTCCCGCCGCTGCTATGTGCCCGTTCCGACCCGGCGCGCTGCCCCAAGCGCAGCCCGCGCCCATGTGACGAGTTCATCGGGCTCGTCGAACAGCCGCTCCGGCACGCGCCAGAAGGCGAGGTCGATGGTGCCGCCCTTCTTCGCGTAGTTGAGCGGCGGAAAGGCTTCCGCTTCCTTGAAGGCCGTCCGGTTGCCGTCATCGACCCTGACGTAGAGCACGTCGTCGCGCACCATGGCGAGCATCAGCCCGTCACAGAACACGCCAGTCTTGCCGAACATGCGCCGCATCGTGACGCGGCCGAGCGGTGCGAGCTGCTCGCGCAGGAAATCGGCAAAGCCGTTGCTTGCCACCATGCACCATCTCCAGGCCCGGTTCGGATTTTCGGCACGTCTGGCGCACGCTCAATCCAGTAGCGCAGATTTCATTTTCAGTATGCGATATTTATTGTAGCTTCACACCAGCAGTCCTCAAGAAGATAACGTTCAGACGTTGCGCGATCGGGCATCATGACCAGCCGCCAGACCGTCATCCGCGCAGGACTGGTGCTTCAGCCTGATGGACGCGCATTGCCGCGGGATCTGTTGATCGAAGACGGGCTGATCGCGGCGATTGACGATCCCGATTTCCCGGTCTCGGGCGACGCTGAAATCGTCTCGGCGTCCGACCGGCTGCTGATCCCCGGGCTGGTCAATGCGCACACGCACTCGCACGGCGCGCTCAATCGCGGCGCGGTCGACGACAAAGTCTCGCTCGAGATGTTCCTGACCGGAGGCGGCGTCAGCACGCGTGGGCGCGGTCTCGACGATAAATATCTCAGTGCCGCGCTTTCGGCAGCCGAAATGATCCGCAGGGGCTGCACCGCGTGCTTCGACCTCACGGTGGAATTCCCGGAGCCCTCATGCGACGGCATGTCGGCGGTCGCGCGCGCCTATCAGGATGCCGGGATGCGTGCGGTGGTCGCGCCGATGATCGCCGACCGTACCATCTATCAAGCCTTGCCCGGGCTGTTGGATGCGTTGCCGGAGGCTTTGCGGTCCCGATATGCCGGTCTCAGCGCGCCGCCGACGGCGCAAACCCTGGACACCTGCCGCGACATCCTGGCGAACTGGCATTTCGACCGTCGCTTCATTCGTCCGGCATTGGGGCCGACCATTCCGCTCCACTGCTCCGATCGTTTTCTCGTCGAATGCGCAGAGCTCGCACGCACACATGGCGTTCGCCTGCAGACGCATCTGGCGGAATCGCGCGCGCAGGCCGCGATCGGGCAGACGCGCTATGGCATGAGCCTGGTCGCGCATCTCGAGCAACTCGGCTTTCTGTCCGACCGGTTGAGCGTTGCGCATGCGATCTGGCTGGAGAGCGACGACATCAAGCGATTGAGCGCGCAAGGTGTGAAGGTCGCACATAATCCGTCGAGCAATCTCAGGCTCGGTTCCGGCATCGCGCCCGTTCGCGAGATGCTGCGCGAGGGCGTGACGGTCGGCATCGGCACGGACGCCAGCAACACCTCCGACGGTCAGAACATGTTCGAGGCAACGCGGTTGTCGTCCTATCTGTCGCGCGTCGACGGATTTGCCGCAGACGAGTGGATTTCGGCCGACGAGGCCCTCGGGATGGCGACCGAAGGATCGGCCGAAGTCCTCGGCTTCGAGAAGATTGGTCGGCTCGCGGTCGGCTATGAGGCCGATGTTGTATTCCTGCGGCTGGACAGCCCGCATTTCGTGCCGCTGCGGTCCCCGCTGATTCAACTGGTGTTCGGCGAGAACGCCGCCTCCGTCCAGACCGTAATGATCGGCGGCCGCATCGTCTTTCATGACGGCAAGCTGCTGACACTCGATGAAGCCGCGTTGCGGACCCGCGCGCAAGAGGCCGCGCGCCGGCTGGACTCGTCCAATGCGGAGATCTTCGTGTCCGGAGCCGCGGTCTCGCGCCTTGTCGGCGCCTTCTGCGCGGCGCAGGGATGCGGCATGCACAAGCCACGGCGAAAGCTCCGCATCTCCTGACCGCGAGATGCGCGCCGCCGCGTCGGGAAGTAGCCCAGATCTATCTGACTGACCGCAACCAGCCTGCGAAAGCCCGGATCGCTTTTTTCTCACGGGGGTGGCCGGGCGTGTGAACCACATAAAAGCGATATCCCGGCAGGCTCATGTCGAACGCTTTGATCAGCGCGCCCGTCGCCAATTCCGGCGCCACCAGCACATCGCTGAAAATGCCGATGCCTTGTCCGGCGATCACGGCTTCGATTGCGTGCAGCTCCTCTCGGAAGCTCAGATGCTCCATGTCCTTGAACTCGGGGACATCGCGCCATTTGCGTCGCGCGACAGCGAGCCATCGCTGCCAGGTCGGGGCTTCGAGGTCGGATGGTGGCCAGTAGTAGTGAACCAGGACGTGTCGTTTGAGATCGGCAGGCGTCCTAGGGCGTCCGCCGGCCGCCAACAGCTGCGGACTGCAGACGGGCCAGAATTTCATCCTGCAGGATTTGTTCGGCGCGACCGTCGCGTGGCGACGCGCGAGCGTAGCGGATTGCGACATCGGCATCGCCGGCCCGCAGGTCCATGACGCTGTCCGTCCCGATCACGTCGAGTGGTGCATCGGGACGCAGCTTTCTCCAGCGCGACAGCCGCGGTACCAGCCATCGGCTGGCGAAGGCATTCGTTGTCGTCACGCGCAGCGGCTGGCGGTCGCCATGGCGCCTGATCGCGCCGAGAGTGGCGGCAAATGCGTCGAGGCCGTCGCGGACCACCGGAAAGAGGCGGGCGCCCGCCTGTGTCAACGACAATGGCCGTGGCAGGCGACGGAACAGTGCCCTCCCGCAATACTGCTCCAATAATCTGATTTGATGGCTCACCGCCGTCGGCGTGACGCCAAGTTCGGCCGCGGCTTTCTTGAAACTCAGGTGTCGCGCAGCCGCTTCGAACGCGCGCAATTCGATGAGAGGCGGCAGCTTGTTCATGCCGCCAACCTAGATGAAAAATATTCATCATCAACTGAATTTTTTGCGTTTGCACGCGGTGCGCCGGCGCGAAACAAAAGGCGCCATCCGCCGAAGCCGGCGCAAGCGTGATGTAGCGACTGGCGGCGGCTGACTCCAATCACAACAATCGCTCGGGAGAAAACATCAATGCAGGATCGGAAAGGCGGCTGCCTATGCGGGGCGGTGCGTTACGTGTTGAAGGGCGAACCGCGGGCCATCGCAATATGTCATTGCACGCACTGCCAGAGGCAAAGCGGGAGCTTGTTCTCCTTCAATCTCGTCATGAGAGAAGCCGACTATGAGCAGTCGGGCGAGACCATGATCTATGTCGATGAAGGCGATAGCGGGCAGCCGGTCCATCGACATTTCTGCGGGCGCTGCGGGTCTCCCATCCTTGCGAAGACCGCGCTGGCGCCTGGAAAGGTCGTGGTGAAGGCCGGCACTCTGGACAGCATGGACGGATTACAGCCAAAAACCGAGATCTATACCGATCATGCGGTGGAATGGCTTGCGCCGGTCGCGGGCACGGCCCGTTTTGCGCAGAATCAATGACCGTTGGCATGGTCGGTCGCTGACCAAGCGCGCACGGCGGCTTCTGTGCAGACACCTTCCTTGCAATCTGCCTTGTTGCTGCCGCGTCACGGCTGTGTAACTGATCGGTCTTCACCGAGAGTTCCCGGTCTTGAGCGCGCTGAAATACCGTCCGGATATCGATTGCCTCCGCGCGTTCTCGGTGCTCGTGGTGGTCTGCTTTCACTTCGACATTTCGCCGATCCGAAGCGGCTATGTCGGGGTCGATGTGTTCTTTGTGATCTCCGGCTATTTGATCACCGGCATCATCTACGCCGAGAGCAAAGCGGGACGGTTCTCGTTTCGGAATTTCTATGCGCGCCGTGCCCGGCGCATTCTGCCCGCCCTGCTTGTCACGGTCATCGCGACGATCGGGTTCGCCTATCTGGCCTTGCCGCCGGCCCAGTATGTCGATCTCACCAATCAGGCGCTCGCGGCGATCGGTTCCGTTTCGAACATCTGGTTCTGGTCGCAGCAGAACTATTTCGACGGCACCGCGCTGACCAAGCCGCTGCTCCAGACCTGGTCGCTCGGAGTCGAGGAGCAGTTCTATATTCTTTTCCCGCTGGTCCTGGCTTTTGCCCTGCGCCGTACTGCGCGACTTGCTTACTGGATTGCGGGCGTGGGACTGATCTCGTTTCTGTTCTGCATCTATCAGTCCGCGACATCGCCGGCAGCGGCGTTCTACCTGCTGCCCTCACGCGCGTGGGAATTCGGCCTTGGCGCCCTGCTTGCCGTCGATGCCCTGCCGGCCGTTCCGCATCGCCACAAGCTATGGCTCGCCGTGCTTGGCTGGTGCGCACTGGCGGCGTCGGCGAATTTGTTCGGGACCGGCGTCCCCTATCCAAGCTTCAGGGCGGCATTGCCATGTCTTGGGGCGGCGCTCGTCATCTGGTCGCATGTGGACGTGCCATTAAACCGCTTCACACGGCCGATCCTGTTCATCGGCCTGATCTCCTATTCGCTCTATCTCTGGCACTGGCCGGTCGCCGTGTTCTCTTATGAGCTTCTCGGCGCGTCCCAGCCGCCCCAGGTTAAGGCATTGCTGTTGCTGGTCTGCCTGCTGCTTGCCATTGCATCCTATCTTTGGGTCGAGACGCCGTTCAGACGGCCGGGCCAAGGAGCAATGGCCATGATCGCCGCTGCTGCGACGGCCGTCGTCGTCGCGTGCATTCCGATCAGGCTGACCTCAGGCGCCCCCGGCCGCTTCTCTCCGGAAGAAGCCGCCGTCGGGCGCTTCAGCGCCTATGATCACGCGGCGCTCTATGACGAGGGACGCTGCTTCGTCCAGCGCGATCAGGTCTTTTCCCGTGACGCCTGCATCACGCCCGTTGTAGGCAAGCGCAACGTTCTGGTCTGGGGCGACAGCTACGCCGCGCATCTCGTGCACGGCCTGCGGCAAGCCGCCGATGGCGTGGCCGTCATGCAGGCGACCAGGGCCGGCTGTGCCGCGATCGGCGAATTGCTTACCGGCGAGGGATGCCGCGCTTTCAACAAGGACGTGCTCGACGCGATCATGTCGGTCCGTCCGGATGTCGTTCTGCTGTCGGCCAACTGGATCGCTGGCTTCTACGCGCGCGCGGCCGCCACGGAACTGCCTGCGCTGATCGCCCGCCTGCGCAATGCCGGCATCGCGGTCGTCGTCGTCGGGCCGACGCCCATGCTGGACGGCCCGCTGCCGTCGCTCTTCGTCACCTGGAGCCGGCTGAAGAACCTGTTGCCGCCGCTCTCCACGCGCGTGCTACCGGTGCTGTGGGAGGCCGATGCGAAGCTGCAGGCAATCAGCAACGCCTCGGGCGCCCGCTATGTCTCTCCGCTGCAGGCGATGTGCCCGGACCGGGCGTGTCAGCTGTTTGTCGACGGCGCGCCCATCATGTGGGACGCCGGCCACCTGACGGCCGAAGGTTCCGCACGCGTCGGATCGATCATCGTCGCGCGCGCGGCTCTCTTGAATGGAGGAGGCGGCGAGTGATGGACGGCCGATGTCGGATGTTTCCCGCTGAGAACGCCGTGTTGCTCAGGCGCGCAGGCTGCCGAGGAATTGTCTGACCTGGCCCTTCAGCTTCGCGCTGTCATTGGCGAGCGATCCCGCCGCGGCGCGGACGCGCGAGGCGGCGTCGCCGGTCTGGGACGCGCCGCTCTGCACGTCGGAGATATTGGCGCTGACGTCCCGCGTTCCCGCAACCGCATGCTGCGCGTCACCGGAGATGCCGCGCGTCGCCGAGCTCTGCTGTTCCACCGCGGACGCGATGCTGGATGCGATCTGCGACATGCGTTCGATCGTCGCGCCGATCTCCTTGATCGCCTGGGCCGAGACTTCGGTGGCGGTCTGGATGCTGGTGATCTGCTGGCCGATTTCGCCGGTCGCCTTCGCGGTCTGCTCGGCCAGCGACTTGACCTCGGTCGCGACGACGGCGAAGCCGCGCCCGGCGTCTCCGGCCCGTGCCGCCTCGATGGTCGCGTTCAGCGCGAGCAGGTTGGTCTGTCCCGCGATCGTGTTGATCAGGTCGACGACATCGCCGATACGGCCTGCCGCCTTGGTCAGCTCGGTGACGCGTTCGTTGGCGGTGCGGGCCTGCTCGACGGCGCCGCTGGCGATACCGACGGATTCCTGCACCTGGCGTCCGATCGCCGCGACCGATTGCGACAGCTCCTCGGCGGCCGACGCGACGGATTGCACGCTGCCCGCGGCCTGCTCCGAGGCCGACGCGACGCGCGCGGTCACCTTCCGGGTCGTTTCGGCGGTGCCGGAGAGGGCGGCGGCCGATGTTTCGAGTTCGCCGGATGCCGCGCTGACGGTCTCGATGACCTCGCCGACCACCTTCTCGAAATCATCGGCGAGCCGCTGCAGCGACGTCTTGCGCTCGATCTGGGCGAGCATGGAGTCGTTGATATCGACCAGCGAGCCGCAGGCGCGCCGCGGCTTGCGGTTGGCATCCAGCACCACGCCGCCGGTCGCGCGGAACCAGCGATAGGAGCCGTCCTTGACCTTGAGGCGATATCTCACGTCATAGCCGACGCCGGTGGCGCAGGTCGCGCCGAAGGCCGCGAAGGTGGCGTCGCGATCCTCCGGATGCAGCCGGTCGGACCACGAGGTCACGACGTCGGGAAATTCGGATTGAGACCTGTAGCCGCACAGCCGCCGGAATTCCGCGGACCAGGTCCACTTCGCCTTGGGATGCATGGCGTCGCCTTCGTACAGCACGGCGTCCCACAGGCCGATGCCGCAATGATTGGAAAGCGTGTCCAGCCATTCGGCCTTGCTTTCGAGGTCCTTGCTGCTGCGGCTGAACATGCGGGCTTCCCTTCGGGTGTGAAGCGACTGGTAACCTTTATGATCCGTTAGTGAAGAATTGCCTTAACGCGGCCTCCGTAGAAAACCGGAGAGCGCTCGCGAGTGGTCCCGTGGCCGTCGCGGCGCCGGCCTGAGGCTTAAGGCCGCAGCGTGCGATCGAACGCCCGAGCGCGAATATTTGCAGACACTTCCACGAGACTGGAATTTCTCTAAGCGTGCGCAGCTTCGCGCCATCCGTTGACTTCTCTGCGTGCATCGCATCCTCACGTCACCGGCGCGGTCGTTCGCGATCGCGGCGCAGAGCATGTTTTGGGGAGATTGTCATGAAGGCGTTGATCAGCGTGGTGACCGTGGTGTCGCTCGGGTTGTCTGTCGTGAGCCCGGCGCTCGCCGACGGCTACAAGACCTGCACGAAGCTCGAAAAGGCGTCCTGGAAGCCGGCGAGCGAAGCCGAGGCAAAGGCCAAGGCGGCCGGCTACGAAGTCCGCCGCAGCAAGATCGAGGGCTCCTGCTACGAGGTCTATGGCGTCAAGGACGGCAAGCTGTTCGAATTGTTCTACAGCCCGGAAGATCTCAGCCTGAAGCACACGATCGCCAAATAAGCACGCCGCGCTTGACGGCCACGGTGCAGCACCCCCGCGATCCCAAACCGGCATCGGCGCGCCCTGGCGCGCCGGTGCCGGTGTGGGACCTGCCGTTGCGTCTGCTGCATTGGGCGACGGCCGTTTGCGTGCTCGTTGCGTGGTTCACGCCGAATGCCTACGACACGCTGCATCGAAGCGCCGGTTATGCCGTTCTCGTATTGGTGCCGGTTCGGCTGGTCTGGGGCTTCACCGGCACGCGATACTCGCGCTTCCGCAATCCGTTGCGGGTGGGCCGCGCCTTGCCGCGCTATCTCATGGACATGGCGCGAGGGCGGAGCCGGCGCTATCTCGGCCTCAATCCGGCAGGCAGCGCCATCTCCATGGCGATGCTGATCCTGCTCGTGATCTCAGGCGTCAGCGGCTGGATGCAGGTGACGCTCCGCTTCTTCGGCGTCGCCTGGGTGCAGGACACGCACACTTATGCATCCGACGCGGTGATGCTGCTCGCGCTCGTGCACGTCCTCGGGGTCTTGTTGATGTCGATCCGGCAGCGAGAAAATCTCGTGCGCGCGATGATCACGGGATGGAAGCGAAGCGGAGCCGCGCGCAACGCCGTCTAGTGATGCGGCTCCAGTTCGTCTTCGAACTCTTCAGCCTCATCAAATGGTTCGAATTCGTCGTACTCATCCGTTTCTTCGAACTGCTCGAGCTCTTCGCCGTGCGCGGTCTCCTCGATCGAACTCGAGCTCGTCGGATCTGCCGGCTTCGAGGGTTTCGGTCTCGGCTTCCAGCGCGGCGTCGGAGGCCTGGCCGGTTTCCTCCGTGGAGGCCTCCTCGGGCTCCTGCGGCTGCAAGGCGGTCGCCTGATATTGAGGCGACAGGGACAACGGCTCCTGCAGCGACCAAGTGTAGCCGGGACCCAGCAATTTCTCGAAACCGGCGGGATCGAATTCCTTGCCCTCGGCGTCGGTGATCATCACCTGCCAGCCTTCGCTTTCCCAGACCCGGGCATTCGCCAGCAAAATCAGCGCGCTCGCCCGTTCCTTGATGACCTTCTGGTCGTCCCGCTCCGCAACCATCCTGTACGCCACGCCACCGTCTCCCTCTCAACTCGGAGGTGGCCAGATTGCGCAGGCGCATTGGCGTCAATTGGTTCGGAGCGTGACAATTTGGGGGCGCCGGCGTGGTGGTTCCCGGGTCAAGCGGTCAGAGGCCGCGCGATGGCGCCGAGCGCCTTGCAGGCGTCGTTCGGATCGAGCTCGATCTGAAGGCCGCGCTGGCCGCCATTCAGGAACACCTTGGCCTGCGACAGCGCCGTCTCCTCGATCGCCGTCGGCACCTTCTTCTTCTGGCCGAACGGACTGATGCCGCCGACGCGATATCCGGTCAGCCGTTCGGCATCGGTGGGACGCATCATCTTCGCGGCCTTGCCGCCGAAAGCGGCCGCGAGCCTTTTCATGCTGACCTCGCTGTCGGAGGGAACGACGACGCAGACCGGCCTGCCGTCGACCTCCGCCATCAACGTCTTCAGCACGCGCTGCGGCGCGACGCCCATCGCCTCGGCGGCCTGCAGGCCGATGCGTTCGGCGTCGCCGTCATAGTCATAAGTGTGAAGCGAGAAGGCGAGGCCGAGCGCTCGAAGCTCCAGGGTCGCCCGTGTTTCCTTCGACATCGCCTCGTTCCTGTCGGCCCATCAGTCGCCCGTCCAGGACGGAGGCCCGCTTGGCAAACCAGCTCTTAACGAAAAGCCTCGCGATCTGCTCGCGTCGTGTTGCAAACCGTGACCAGAACGATCGAAACTTAACGCTAATTTGACCCAAAGAAATCATGAATTGTCATCCCTGATTTTTCTACCGCTCCGCGCATCCTCCCTTTGCAAGTGTGAAAGCCGAGAATGTTCAGCCTGTTCTCCAACCGTTCGATTGCCGTCAAGCTCGCCGCCATGACCATCGTCGGCGCGATCTGCATGGCGCTGGTCGCCACCACCATCCTGTTGATCGCCCGCAGCCAGCTCGTCACCGAACGCACCGAAAAGGCGCACGCGATCGTCGACGCGGTGTGGCAGATGGCCGACAGCTTCCATAAGGCCGCGGCCGCCGGCGAGATGACGGAAGAGGAGGCCAAGAAGCGCTTCTTCTTCGCCGCCGGCTCCGTCTGGTACGAGAACCACACCAACTACACCTACATCTATGACTACGAGACCGGGATCTGCGTCTCCAATCCCGGCGTCCCGACGTTGCTGGGCAAGGACATGCGCCCGGTCAAGGATGCGTTCGGGCTTCCGTTTGCGGCCATGCTGATGGATCTCGCACGGCAAGGGCAGGGCAGCCTGCGCTATTCGTTCCTGCGCAGCTCGACCGATCCGACGCCGCTCGACAAGGTCGCGTTCGTGCGCGGCTTTGCGCCGTGGCATCTGATGATCGGCACCGCCGAATACATGTCGGACGTGGACGCGTCGTTCTGGTCGATGGTGCGGACCGCGTCCGCCGTCATCGCCGCGCTGATGCTGCTGTCGATCGCGATCGCCTGGGCGATCACGCGCAGCGTGGTCAAGCCGCTGACGGGCTTGAGGCAGCGCATGGCCGTCGCTCGGCCGGCGAGCTCGACGCGCCGGTTGCGAACGCGCGACCGTTCCGACGAGATCGGCGAGATGGCGCGCACCGTGCAGGTGTTCCGCGATGCCATGATCGAGACCAACCGCCTGCGCGAGGAGCAGGCGGCGGGCGAGCAGCGCCAGGCCGCGCAGCGCAAGGCCGAGATGAACCAGCTCGCCGACCAGTTCGAGCGTCACGTCGGCGAGATCATCACGCATGTCACGTCGGCCGCGAACCAGCTCGAAGCCTCCTCGACCACCTTGAGCGAGACCACGGATGGCGTCGACAAGGTCAGCCAGCGCGCCGCGGGCGCCTCGGACGAAGCCTCCGCGAATGTGCATTCGGTCGCGGCCTCGAGCGAGGAGCTTGCCTCGTCGGTTGCCGAGATCAGCCGTCAGGTCGAGGCATCCGCCCGTATTGCCGGCGAAGCCGTCGAACAGGCCAAGAAGACCGACGGGCGCATCAGCCAGCTTTCTCAGGCCGCGGCCCGCATCGGCGCCGTCGTCGATCTCATCCAGTCGATCGCCGGACAGACCAACCTGCTGGCGCTGAATGCGACCATCGAGGCCGCGCGGGCCGGCGCCGCCGGCAGGGGATTTGCCGTCGTCGCGGCCGAGGTCAAGACGCTGGCCGAGCAGACCGCGAAAGCGACCGACGAGATCAGCCAGCAGATCGCCGACATCCAGTCGGCGACCGGGGATTCGGTCACCGCGATCAAGGAGATCGGCATGACCATCGGACGGATTTCGGAAATCTCGTCGGCGATTGCCTCCGCCGTCGAGGAGCAGGGCGCCGCCACCCAGGAAATTTCGCGCAACGTGCAGCGCGCCGCCGACGGCACCTCGCGCGTCGCGGCCGACATCTCCGACGTCCAGCGCGGCGCATCCGAAGCCGGCGGCGCGTCGTCCCAGGTGCTCTCGGCCGCGCAGTCGCTGTCGAAGGAAAGCGGGCGGTTGAAGCAGGAAGTCACGAAGTTCATGACCTCCGTCCGCGCCGCATAGTCGTCGCGTCGCGCCATTCCGGGGCAGCCCGCAGGGCTGAACCCGGAATCTCGAGATTCCGGGGCACGCTTCGCGAGCCCCGGAATGACTGAGTATGCGGCATGTGTCTGTGAGCTCTCCGCGCGTCATTGAAGAGCGACAGCGACGAAGCAATCCAGATGTGACCGGGAGAGTCTGGATTGCTTCGCTTGCGCTTGCAATGACGTGGACAAGAGCGGCGTTGCGCATAGGCCCATGCGCAAACTGCCCGTCGTGCACATTTTCTCTTGCGTTGTCGGGCAAATCACAACGATCATTCGCGCGTCTCGCTGCCACAAGAGGGGCGCTTCGCGATCGTCACGGACGTTGGAAGCGGGATGCGATGGACGCGGCGTGTTGTGAGACGAACAGCATGATCGCGGACGGCGAAATCGTGTGGTCCTGGCGCCCCAAGGCTGGCGCTACGTTTCGCGAGATGACGCGAGGCAACGGTGACAACAAAGCCTGGTCACCGGGGAGATCACGTATAAGCCGTAACACCATTGCGCAGGGAAGGCCGGGCGTTCCGGCTCGTACCTGTGGTTCTGCCGCGTGCTTTTTTTCTGCACGCGGACCATGGGTGCGACGGGCACCCGGCCTTCCCTGCGCCCTCTGTTTCCGATGAGGGTGATTGATGGAAAAACTCGGACGCATGCGCCGCGAGAATGCAAAGGCGCGGCAGCGCGTAGGGGTGGGCGAAAGGCGCAACGCGCCCTGGAATCGAGGTCCGGGCAAGCGCATGCTCTGGCCGGCAGGCGCGAGTGGGCTCGACGGTGGGCACTCTCTCCCGTCGTCTGCGAACGCGGGACCCATACCGCGTGATTTCGATCGGAAAGAAACGTCCGCGTTGGTGCCAAGCTCGGCCTCTGGTTACGGGTCCGCATCGCAGGGATGACCGGAGTCTTGTGGTCGACGAGAGCATCGCACCCAGCCGAAAGACGCATTTCATTTCACTTGTGGCCGTCTGCCCGGGTTGGCACATTGCGCGAAGCTTTTGCGTGTGCCCGAGCACAGCGCGACATTCCGTAGGAATACATCATGACCGAGCTTCGTATCGCCATCGTCGGTTTCGGCAAGATCGCGCAGCGGCAGCATGTGACGGCGATTGCGGCGACGCCCGGTCTGACGCTGGTTGCGGTGGCTGATCCCAATGCCAACGCCGCGGAGGCGAGCGTTCCGTTATTCGCGGGCTTGCGGGAATTGCTGCAGGACGGGCCGGCCATCGACGCGGTCGCGCTCTGCACGCCGCCGCAGATCCGCACCGCGCAGGCCGCGCTTGCGCTTGCCGCCGGCAAGCATGTGCTGCTGGAGAAACCGCCCGGCAAGAGCGTCAGCGAGATTGCGCCGCTGCTCACCGCGGCGCAGGGCTCGCGCAGGGCCTTGTTCACCGCCTGGCATTCGCGCTTTGCGCCTGCAGTCGAGCCGGCGCGGCAGCTCCTCGCCGGGCGCAAGATCACCTCGGTCAGCATTGTCTGGAAAGAGGACGTGCGGGTCTGGCATCCCGGACAGGCCTGGATCTTCGAGGCCGGCGGGCTCGGCGTGTTCGATCCCGGCATCAACGCGCTGTCGATCCTGACCCACATCCTGCCGCAACCCGTGCTCGTCACGCGCGCCGATCTCGACGTTCCCGTCAATTGCCAGGCGCCGATCGCAGCCCAGCTCGAACTCGCCGACGCCGCCGGCCTGCCGATCACCGCTGCATTCGATTTCCGCCAGACCGGTCAGGAGAGCTGGGACATGCGGTTCGAGACCGATCGCGGTCAAGTGCTGCTCTCTCGCGGCGGCGCATGCCTGAGCGACGGCGACAAGGTGCTGCTCGATACCAAGAAAGAAGAATATCCGTTGCTCTACCGCCGATTCATGCAACTCGCCGCCGAAGGACGCTCGGAGGTTGATCTGGCGCCGTTCCAGCTTGTCGCGGATTGCTTTCTGCTCGGCCGCTGGCGCACGGTCGAGGCGTTCGAGGATCGGGCATGACGTCCTCTCGTCTCGCCCGCGTCGATCGCGCGCCGTTCGGCGTCATGAATGATGGCGCCGCTGTCGAGCGCGTCACGCTGCGCGGCGCGGATGGCTTCGAGGCCGCCATCATCCCCTATGGCGCGACATTGCAGGCGCTGAAAGTGCCCGACCGCGCCGGACACGTCGACGACGTCGTGCTCGGCCATGACGATTTCGACGGCTATCTCGCCGCAAGGCGTTATTTCGGCGCGACCATCGGCCGTTATGCCAACCGCATCGCCGGCGCGACCTTCATGCTCGATGGGACAAAGGTCGATCTGGACGCCAACGACGGCGCGAACATGCTTCACGGCGGCCATGCCGGTTTCGACCGGAAGCTCTGGCGGATCGATGACGTCGCCGAGCAACCCGAGCCGAGCGTGACCCTCTCTTGTGCCAGCGCCGACGGAGAAGGCGGCTTTCCCGGCCGGCTGGATGTGCGCGCCACGTATCGCGTGACTGGTCCGGCCGAACTCTCCATCACGTTCGAAGCAACGACGGATCGCCCGACGGTGGTGAACCTGACCAACCACAGTTTCTTCAATCTCGACGGCGCGCTGTCCGGCAGTGACATTCTCGGTCATCGCCTTTCGATCGCGGCAGATCGCTATCTCGCGATCGACGCCGGCTCGATTCCGCTGCGGGAGCCGCCGCGATCGGTTGCAGGCACGCCGTTCGATTTTCGCGAGCCGGAAATCATCGGCGCGCGGATTCGCACCGACGACGAGCAGCTCCGGCGCGGCCGCGGCTACGATCACAATTTCTGCCTCGCGCCGGATCGCGGCTTGCAGCTTGCCGCGCGCGTGGAATCCCCGCGCAGCGGCCGCGTGCTCGAGCTCTCCACCGATCAGCCGGGCCTGCAGTTCTATTCGGGCAATTTTCTCGACGGCACCGCCGCCGGCAAGGGTGGCAGGCTCTATCGGCAATCCGACGCGCTGTGCCTCGAGCCGCAGACATGGCCCGATACGCCGAACCGTCCGGATTTTCCGTCGGCGCGGCTCGATCCCGGCCGGCGCTACCGGCATCAGATCGTCTATCGCTTCATGACGGCGTGACCCCCATGAACACTGAACCAAGAGACGTGCCGATCGAAGACGTACCGACGACGATACTTGCGGCCGAGCGCTGTCACCTCGGCGAGGGACCGACCTATGATGCGGCGACCGACACCGCATGGTGGTTCGACATTCTGGAGCGGCGGCTGTTCGAGGCACAGCTCGAAAGCGGGCGGATCAAGGTGCATGCGCTCGACAGAATGGCAAGCGCGCTCGGACGGATCGACGCCGAACGGCAGCTCATCGTCGCCGAGGATGGTCTTTATGTGCGCGATGTGGCCGATGGGCGCATGGAGTTGTTCACAGCGCTCGAAGCTGACAATCCGCTCACCCGCTCCAACGACGCGCGGGTCCATCCCTCCGGCACGTTCTGGCTCGGCACGATGGGCCGCAAGGCGGAGCCTCGCGCAGGCGCGATCTATGCACTGCATCGCGGCCGGCTTTCGCGGCTGTTTGCCGACATCACCATTCCGAACGCGATCTGCTTTTCGCCGACCGGAGACACCGGCTATTTCGCCGACACCGCGACCAACGTGATGCACCGTGTGCCGCTCGATGCGGCGACCGGGTTACCGTCGGGCGATCCCGTTCCGTTCATCCGCCATCGCGGTGTCGGTGGCATCGACGGCGCGGTCGTCGATGCGGACGGGTTGATCTGGAATGCCCGCTGGGGCGGCGGTTGCGTCGATGTCTACGACAAGACA
Organism: uncultured Alphaproteobacteria bacterium; assembly: GCA_963786015.1. GTDB lineage: Bacteria > Pseudomonadota > Alphaproteobacteria > Rhizobiales > Xanthobacteraceae > Bradyrhizobium. The sequence continues at coordinate 148,162 of CAWAXO010000008.1, forward strand.
GGCAAGCACTTGCGCTCGCTGCGCGTGCCGGCCCGTCAATCGAGCTGTCCGGCCTTTGTCGGACGAGACCTGTCGCGGCTTCTGGTGACGTCGGCCTGGCAAGGCATGGACGAGGCCGCGCGCGCCGGCGATTCCGAACATGGACGAACCTTCATTCTCGAGGTTGGTGCGCGCGGCCGTCCCGAGCCGGATGTGAAGTTGTCGCCACCATGAAGCACCGATGGCACGGCGATGCAACAATCGTCGCTATTGCGCGCCGCGCTGCCGGGGCTACATAAAAGCTCTGCCACACGAGGATCTCCATGACCGCACACCAACGCAATCTTTACGCATCGATCGACCCCGTGAAACTCGACCGCCTCGCGGAGGTGGCCGTCAAGGTCGGGTTGCGTTTGCAGGAGGGGCAGGATCTGCTGCTCACCGCGCCCGCGGTCGCGCTGCCGCTGGTGCGCAAGATCGGCGAACACGCCTACAAGGCCGGCGCGGGAATCGTGACGCCGATCCTGTCGGACGAGGAACTGACGCTGGCGCGCTACCGCTTCGGACACGAGTTCGAGTTTCGACCGCGCGGCGAACTGGCTCTATGAGGGCATGGCCAAGGCGTTCTCGTCCAACACCGCGCGCCTTGCGATCGTCGGCGACAACCCGATGCTGCTGTCGGGCGAGGACCCCAACAAGGTCGCGCGCGCCAGCAAGGCCAACTCGATGGCCTATCAGCCGGCGCTGGAGAAGATCGTCAATTTCGACACCAACTGGAACATCATCGCGTTCCCGAGCCTGCCCTGGGCCAAGCAGGTTTTTCCCGACGATGCCGACGACGTTGCGCTGGCGAAGCTTGCCGACGCAATCTTCAAGGCCTCGCGCGTCGATCATGACGGCGCGATCGCGGCGTGGGACAGGCACAACGCGGCTTTGCGCCAGCGCACCGAATGGCTGAATGGCCAGCGCTTCGGCGCGTTGCATTATTCAGGTCCCGGCACCGAGCTCACCATCGGTCTCGCCGACGGCCATGAATGGGAGGGCGGCGCCTCGACCGCCAAGAACGGCATCACCTGCAACGCCAATATCCCGACCGAGGAAGTTTTCACCACGCCGCATTGCCGGCGCGTCTCCGGTCATGTCATCAGCTCGAAGCCGTTGTCCTATCAGGGCACGCTGATCGACAACATCGCGGTGCGGTTCGAGGAGGGGCGCATCGTCGAGGCGAGGGCGTCGCGCGGCGAAGAGGTGCTGAGCAAGGTGCTCGACACCGACGAGGGCGCGCGGCGGCTGGGCGAGGTGGCGCTCGTGCCGCACTCCTCGCCGATTTCGCAGAGCGGACTGTTGTTCTACAACACGCTGTTCGACGAGAACGCCGCGTCTCACATCGCGCTCGGCCAGTGCTATTCGAAATGCTTCATCGATGGCACCAAACTGACGCCGCAGCAGATCGCGAGCCAGGGCGGCAATCAGAGCCTCATTCATATCGACTGGATGATCGGCACGGCCGAGACGGATATCGACGGCGTCCATGCCGATGGGCGGCGCGTGCCGGTGTTCCGAAAGGGCGAGTGGGCCTTATAAAGGCATTCGCCGCAGGCAGGGGATCGCAGATTGCTCGCGCTGTCCAAATCCTGCGATAGGTGGACGCCCGATGACGGGAAGGATCGGGCCAGCGGCTGGTCTGCCCCGCGCGAGATGCGGGGCAGCTTGTTTGCAGTTCAGGCCAGCCTTATTCAACGTTGATCGTGATGCGGTCCGACATCACCGGCGGCTTGTGCGGGACGTGGCTCCAGTCGCCGAGAACGAGCTGCAGCGTGTGACTTCCCTTGGACAGCGTGACGCTCGCTTCGGTCTGGCCCTTGCCGAAATGCATGTGATGTTCGTCGACCGGGATCGCCTCGTTGAGCGCTTCGCCCTCGATCTTCTCGTCGATGATGAGATGGTGGTGGCCGGTGTTGGGGGCCTCGGTGCCGGCGGGCGCGATTCCCATGCCGGACAGGCCGAAGCGGATCGTGACGGGCGAGGTGACGGTGTCGCCGTCCTTCAGACCGATGAAATACACCTTGGCGTCAGCGGGTGCGGGCGTTTCGCCAGCCAGGGCAAGGGTCGAGGTAACGGTCGCAGCAAGAGTCGCAGTCGAGAGCATCATCGCGAATGCGAGAGCGATATTTCGCATCAGGGGTTTCCTTATGTAACGGATTGGCTTCGTGACGAGATCGTGAAGAACAGATGACCGCACTCGTCCCGCAAGCCAATTTGACGCGTCGCAGCGATCTAAATGTGACCATCACGTGTTCTTTATCCAGGCCTCGCACCTTCGAGCAACGCCGTGAATGTCGTGCGGGAAGCTTGGTGTCGCAGCCGCCTGTTATCGGTGCAGCCGTGTCTCGCACCGGCGGTACTGGCTTACAACTCCGACAGGATATGACTCCATGACCGCTTTCCCGCCCTCGACCACCGTGCTCGACTCCGTTCTGTTTCGCGATGCGTTCGGCACGCCGCGCATGCGCGAGGTATTTTCCGACATCAGCCTGATCGCGCGCTATGCCGAGGTCGAAGTCGCGCTGGCGAAAGCGGAGGCGCGTTGCGGCGTGATCCCGCCGGACGCGGCTGAGGAGATCGCGCAAAAGACCGACGTCACGCGGCTTGATTTCGAGCTGCTTCGGCACGAGACCGATATCGTCGGCTATCCGATCCTGCCGCTGGTCCACCAGCTTGCCAAGCAATGCGGCGAAGCCGGCCGCTATGTGCATTGGGGCGCGACCACGCAGGACATCATGGACACCGGCGTCGTCCTGCAGGTACGCGCGGGGCTGCAGATCATCGAGGAAGATATCGCCGCACTGCGCGGCATCCTCGCCGATCTCTCCAGGCGCTATCGCGATACGCCGATGGCCGGCCGCACTCACCTGCAGCAGGCGCTGCCGGTGACGTTCGGCTACAAGACGGCGATCTGGCTTGCGATGTTCGATCGTCATGCCGAGCGGCTTGCGCAACTGAAGCCGCGCGTGCTGGTCGGCGAGTTCGCCGGCGCGGCCGGCACGCTGGCGTCGCTTGGTGACAAGGGCTTTGACGTACAGCAGGCGCTGTGCGAGGAGCTCGGCCTCGGCGTTCCCGTGGCGACCTGGCATGTCGCGCGCGACGGCTTCGCGGAGGTCGTGAATTTCCTCGGCCTCGTCACCGGCTCGCTCGGCAAGATCGCGCTCGACATCATGATGATGGCTTCGACCGAGTTCGCCGAAGTCTACGAGCCGTTCGTGAAAGGACGTGGCGCGTCCTCGACCATGCCGCAGAAGCGCAATCCGATCTCATCCGAACTGATGCTCGCGTCCTGCAAGGCGGTCCGCCAGCATGCCGGCCTCATGCTGGATGCGATGGTGCAGGATTTCGAGCGCGCCACCGGGCCGTGGCACGCTGAATGGATGGCGATCCCGGAGAGTTTTGTGCTCACCGCCGGCGCATTGCATCAGGCGAAGTTCGCGCTGGGCGGCCTGATCGTGGATGAGAAGAGGATGGCGGACAATCTCGATATCAGCCGCGGGCTGATCGTCGCCGAGGCCGTGATGATGGGGCTTGCGCCGCAGCTCGGCCGGCAGGACGCGCATGACGTCGTCTACGACGCCTGCCGTCTTGCCAACGAGAAAGGCATTTCACTCGCGGACGCACTGTCCGCGGACGAGCGCGTGTCCGAGCGGATCGATCGCGCCACCATCGAGCGGCTGACCGCGCCGAAGAATTATCTCGGGCTCGCGCCCGAGATGGTCGATCGGGTGCTGGCGGCGTCAAAGCGCTGATGGTGGGCGAGCGACGATCTCTAGGCCGATTTCGCCAGCAACTCGCCTTGCTGGTCGCGCACGAAGGCCTCAAAGGTTTTCGGCTTCGCGCCGCCGATGGTCTCGATCGTCCCGTGTCGGCGCGTAGCTGGGATCCTTCGGGTCGATCGCGGCGCTGCGGATCGCCCGCCAGAGCGAGGACAGATGCTCGATCGCGTGCGGATTATAATTGCGTTCCTGCGCGTTGCGGCGCCATTCCTCGTCGGAGATCGCTTCATAACGCACATCCCGGCCGAGGACACGGGCGAAGGTCGCGATGATCTCCTTCAGCGGCAGCGTCGCGCCGACCAGGGGATAGGCTCGTGCCGGCCTTGAGCTGCGGGGCCGGCGAGCAGGCCGGTCGCGACGCGCGCGACGTCTTCGGCGGAGACCAGCGGCAGCACCGTGTTCTCGTCGCCCCAGGGCAGACGGACCGCGCCCTGCGCCGGCAGGCTCTGGCGGACCAGCGCGCCGACATTCTCATAGAATATGGTCGCGCGGATATGGACCGCGCCGATGCCGGCCCATTCGAACACCTGCTCGGACAGATAGTTCTGCCGCATGCGCGGCGTGGGGGCGTCAGGCGAGGATTGCAGCATCACCAGATTGACCAGCCGCGAGACGCCGGCCTCGCGCGCGGCCAGCGCCATCGCAGCCGTCGCATCCATCAGCCCATCCTGGACAGGATAGGCGAAATAGATCGCGGACGTGCCCTGCGCGGCGCGTTGGACCGCTTTGATATCAAGAAAATCGCCCTGGACGATCTCGGCGCCGAGCGTGCGCAGGCGCTCGGAGCGTTCATCGAGTGTGTGGACGAAGGCGCGCACGGGGATGCCGCGGGCAAGCAGCATTTCGGAGACATGCCGGCCGGTCTTGCCTTGCCTGCCGCCGGATGCGGATGTGACGAGCACGGGTTTGGTCATGACGAACACCTCTTGGATGGAATGGTACCTCGTGGTACCAATATGAGGCAATGTGTGGTACTGTGCGGTACCAAGTCAAGGGCAGGCAATGGCTGCTAAAGAAGTTGTGAAGTCCCCGGCGGCAGACGCCGGTGACGCGCCCGTGCGCCAGCGCATTCTCGAAGCGGCGTTCTCAGCCTTCATGGAGAGGGGCTTCGCCGAGACCAGCACGCTGGAGATCGCGACGCGGGCGAAGGCCTCCAAGCGCGAGCTCTATGCGCAGTTCGGCGGCAAGCACGAGATCCTGGCCGCCTGTATCGCCGAACGCGCCAAGCGCCTGCGGCTGCCTGCCGATTTTCCCGAGCCGCGCGACCGCGAGACGCTGGCGCAGGCGTTGACCGCGTTCGGCGCCAATCTGCTCAAGGAGATCGGCGATCCCGCCGTCATCGCGGTGTTTCGGCTGGCGATCGCCGAAGCCGTCCGTGCGCCCGACGTTGCGCAAGCGTTGAACGATATCGGCATCTCGGCCAGCCGCAGTGCGTTGCGAGACCTGATCACGCGGGCGCGCGCTGCCGGGGTGCTCGGTGGCGAGCCCGCGCAGATGGCCGAGCATTTCGTCGGGCTGTTGTGGGGCAGTCAGATGATGGGCCTGCTGCTCGGCGTCGCCGATCGTCCCGGCCAGCGCGAGATTGCGCGGCGCGCGGAAGCCGCAACCGCCGCGTTCCTGCGCGCCTATCCGCCGCCGTGATTATTCGAGCTTCAGCCGATAGAAGTCCGTCGCCGTCTTCGAGAACAGCGCGGTCTTCTCACCTTCCGAATATTGCGCGGCGATGCGTTTGAAGGCGTTGAAGATCACTTGATAGCTGCACTGACCTTTGTCCGGCGGGAAATTGCTCTCGAACATGCAGCGGTTCGGGCCGAACGCCTCGATGCAGGTCTCGATATAGGGCCGCCACGCCGCAGCCGCTTCCTCCGACGTCGGCGGTTTCGGCCGCAGATGGAAGTCATAACCAAGCAGGCACATCGCAAGACCGCCGAGCTTGACCACGACGTTCGGACATTTCGCGGCTTCCTGGATCGAGGCTTTCCAGATCGGGAAGATCTCCTCGCGCCGCCCGGCATAGCTGCCGGTGCCGACCGGGCCGCCGCAATGGTCGAGGCAGATTCGGGTGTCGGGAAAGGCGCGGGCGAGATCGACGAACTCGTTCAGTTGCGGATGAAACAGCCAGGCATCGAAGCTCAGGCCGAGCGGCGCGAGGCAGGCAAAGCCCTTGCGGAAAGTGGAGTCGAGCAGCAGGCCCTTCGGCCGCGTCGCATACATGTGGGCGACGTTGGGGTCGGCGTCCCACGCCGAGGAATGGCGGATGCCGCGGAAGCGGCCATTGCCTGCCGCGATCTCGGCTTCGAGCACGGCCTTGGCGCCGTCGCCGAGCATCATGTTGGCGTGGCTGACGATGCCGGCACAGATCAGGGTCTTGCCGTAAGCGCCGCTCGCCGCCATCGCCGCGACGCCGTTGGCGAACTCGACCTCGCCGACCGGGCGGAATGCTTCCGGCCCCGCGGCGCGGTACATCGAGCGGCAATCGACGTAGACGGTGGCTACGATGTTGTGGCCGGAGGCGACATCGTCGGCCATGTCCGCGAGCATGTAGCGCAGGCCGCCGCGATCCCAGAGATGGTGATGCGGATCGACGATCGGGCGGACGGGATCGATGATCTCTTCGGTGTGCTGCGCAAGCCAGTCTTCGCGCGGATCGGCATAGAGCCCGCTGCTCGAGGCGGGCGCGGTGCTGACGGCCATGGATGTCTGCTCCCTGATTGTTCTTGTTGTTTGGTCGTTTGTCCGGGGCGCGGCCTGTCGCCGTCAAACCCCATCCAGGATAATCACGGTCGGCGTGGTCGGCAATGTCTCTCGGGAAATCCGCAACGTGCGTTCGCTGCGCCGATCGATCTCGAACTGCTTGCCGATCCGTTCCATGAACTCGTCCAGCGGCGTCGCAAAGCGATGCATCGGCAGCACGACCGAGGCGCGAAGGCGGCGCGTGATGTCGGAGATGCCGTCCAGCGACATCGTGTAGGTGCCGTCGATCGGCACCATCAGGATGTCGATCCGGCCGATCGCGGCAAAATGCGTGTCGTCGAGCTGATGATGCAGATGCCCGAGATGGCCGATGCACAGTCCTGCGACCTCGAAGATGAAGATCGAGTTGCCGTCCTTGATCATGTCGACGCCGGAATAGTCGCCGTAGAAGCGGCGGATATCGGTGGTGACGTTGCGGATGAGCACGTCGCCGATGCGTTCGTTGATCCTGGCCGGCTGGCCGTTCTCGCCCCAGCCATGCAGCACGTGCGGAATCCTGGGATCGGGGAACAGCGAGTAATGTGTCGAGTGGGCGCGGTTCATCGTGACGACGTCGGGCAGCCGGCCGGTCTGGTAGGCGCCGCTATAATCGGTCGCGATCCGCACGCCGCCGGGCGTGTCGATGAAATAGGTGGAGTGGCCGACATAGGTGATGGCGACTTCGTCGGTTCCGGCTGCGGCCCGGCGAAGGCTGGCAGGCGTGATGCGCGGCGGTGCGTTCGCCATCGCCAGGCACTCGCTGCGCGGCGCATCCTCAGCCAGCGCAGGCGCGATCAGCAAACCGAACAGGCCGAGGATGGTCGAGGCGGCGCGAAGCATGGCAGGGCCCTTCCAGCAATGACGGCATTGAGTGTATCGCCGAACCGGCTGGCCGCACTATCATCGAAGGATCAAGAGCGCGTCACTGTTCAAGCCAATCGGGAGTTGCAGTCATGGATCGTCGTGCCTCCTCTACGCAGCGATTGGAACCGCTTCGTCACGTCGATGCCGGCGTGCTGAACGTTGCCTATTACGAGGCGGGACCGGCGGACGGCCCGGCCGTGATGCTGCTGCACGGCTTTCCCTATGACATTCATTCCTACGTCGATGTCGCGCCGATGCTGGCGGTGCAGGGATGCCGCGTCATCGTGCCTTATCTGCGCGGCTACGGCCCGACGCGTTTTCGCGATCCCGCGACGTTTCGTTCCGGCGAGCAGGCCGCGATGGGCGCGGACCTGATGGCGCTGATGGATGCGCTGTCGGTCCCGCGCGCGGTGTTCGCGGGCTATGACTGGGGCGGTCGCGCCGCATGCGTTGGCGCTGCGCTGTGGCCGGAGCGCTGCATCGGCCTTGTCTCCGTGAACTCGTATCTTATCCAGAATATCGCGAAAGCGATGATGCCGGCGAAGGTCGAGCAGGAGGTCGCGTTCTGGTATCAATATTATTTCCAGCTCGAACGCGGCCGTGCCGGGCTTGCGGCGAACCGGCGCGACATCGCGAAAACCCTCTGGAAACAGTGGTCGCCGAACTGGCATTTCGATGACGCCTGCTTCGAGCGAACCGCCGCCGCGCATGACAATCCCGATTACGTCGACGTCGTGATCCACAGCTATCGCCACCGCTACGGCCTCGCCGACGGCGATCCGCACTACGCCGACATTCAGCGCCGCCTCGCGGCGCTGCCGGCGATCACGGTGCCGGCGATCACCCTCGACGGCGACGGAGATGGCGTAGCACCTGCGACCGACGGAACGGCGAGCGCGGCGAAATTCGCCGGCCCTCGCAGCCATCGCATCATCCCGCGCGCCGGCCATAACCTGCCGCAGGAAGAGCCCGAGGCATTCGCGGCGGCGGTGATGGACTTGGTGAGCGGATAGCGACCTCAGTCCCGTCGCGGGCTGAGCTTCCATGTCGCGGCGACGAGGGCCGCGGTCATCAGGCCGGTGACGGCAGCGCCGACGGGAATGGTGAGGGCCAGCGCGGCCGTCGCCGCCCAGCCGATCGAGGAGAAGGCTTCCGCGAATGTCGCAAGACGCGACGAGGTCTGGCGGCGTCGGAATTGGGTGCGCTTGGCCTGCACGCGGAACCAGAGCTGGATCGCGGTCGCCGAGATGGTCGCGACGCCGATGCCCGTCGCCGTCACGACGGCCTGGAACGGCGCAAGGACGGCGAGCGGTGCGACCAGCGGCGCAAACAAGACGGCAATGCCGATCAGCACCACCTCGATCTTGGCGCGGATCATGGAGGAGGCCGACAGCGGCGCCGTGGCAACGAGATCGGCTGCGTCTTCGCCGGAAATCGTCAGCCAGGCAAGGCCGCCCGCGAGTTGGCCCGCGGCCATCACGATGACCGGCGTGATCAGGACGATGGCGGCCGAGTGGTCGGAAAAACTGCGCCACAGAAGCAATGCCGGCGGCAGCAGATACAGCAGCTGCATCAGGGTCTGCGACGCCAGCCAGGGATCGCGCCGCAGCAGCAGAAATTCCTTGCGCCGCAGCGCCTGCTGGCGCGAGCCGCCACGAAACGTCGTGGTGCGGGCGCCTTGGCGGCTGGAGATGGCCTGTGCCGATGCGCTGAGCGCAGTGTCGGCGAAGCGTGGCGAGAAGATCGCCATGACGGAGCCGAGCAGCACGAGACTGACCGACAACAGCGACAGCAAGGCCGTGCCGTCGCCGAGCGCGGCGCGGGCCGGCCACCACAGCAGGCTGTCGTCGCCGGGCGCAAACGCCGCCGCCGCGTCGGAGGTCAGGATCGCAAATCGCGACAGCGTGCCGTAGGACACGATCGCCGCGACCTGCAGCGCGATGACAAAGCCGGCGCCAACGATCGCGGCGAGAATCTGCGCCGTCAGCCGCGTCCGTGCGGGGCCGATCAGGCGAAACAGCGCGATGGTGACGGCGATCGCGATGGCCGCCGCCGACAGGCCGACCGCGATGACGACGCCGAACGCCGCGAGCCATCGAACGCCGCCGCCGAGCACCAGCACGTCGATGAACGGCGCTGACAGCAGCAGCGCCATCACCGTCACCGACAGCGCGATGGATGCGATGCGGACCGAGAAGATGTTGGTGAGCCGGGTTGGCGACGACATGATCAGGTCGAGATCGGCGCGGGCGTAGAACACCCGCGTCACCGATTCGATCGCCTGCGACAGCATCAGCGCCCAGGCCAGCAGGATCGTCGAGGTGATGACGATCAGCGAGGACTTGTCGAGGGGAATTTGCAGATCGGCATATCGTCCGATCACCGCCCAGGCCGGCAAATGCATGATCGCGCCGAAGATGATGAGGCCGATGATCGCCGTGCGTGTGCGCCGGCGCCGGCCGGCGGTCAGCATCGCGAGCCATTCGCGCCAGGTCAGCCGCAACTCATGCCGCGCGAACCAGGTGAGCGCCGTGGTCGAGCTCATGCCGCGGCGGCCTCGACATTGACCAGCGCGATGAACAGGTCTTCGAGGCTGGTATCGGTGTGGCCGTTCTGCTGCCGCAACTCGGCCAGCGTGCCCTCGGCCACCAGTCGTCCCGCGGCGATGACACCGATCCGGTCGGCCATGCGCTCGGCAACTTCCAGAATATGCGTGGTCATGATGATCGTGCAGCCGGCGCGGACGCGGTCGCCCAGAAGGCCCTTCACGTGGCGCGCGGACACCGCGTCGAGCCCGGTGAGCGGCTCGTCCAGGATGATCAGGCGCGGCTCGTGCACGAGCGCGCCGGCCAGCGCCACCTTCTGCCGCATGCCCTTGGAAAAGCCTTCGCAGCGTTCATGAAGATGCGCTCCGAGGCCGAGCGAAACCAGTAATTCGTGCGCCGACGCCTGCGAGGCCTTGGGGTCGATGCCCCAGAGGCCGGCGACGAATTCGAGATATTCCAGCGGGGTCAGCTTGTCGTAGATCATCGGCTCATCGGAGACCCAGGCCATGATCTGCTTGGCCGCGACCGGCTCCTGCAGCGCATCGATGCCGAAGATGCCGACCGAGCCGGCGTCAGGCCGCAGCAGCCCTGCAACCATCCGCAGCGTCGTGGTCTTGCCGGCGCCATTCGGTCCGACCAGCGCATAGAACTCACCGGCGCGAACGGTAAGATCGAGCGCGTCGACCGCGAGGCGGTCAAAACGCTTCGTTAACCCTCGTACCTGCAGCGCCGATTGTTGTGACGTCATGACGGGCGCACCATCCCTTGTCTTTGCAGCCGAACCATGGACGCAAGATATTGCGGCGCCGTAAATCGCGAAACCCAAATTACGCGGTCTGGAACGACATCGGCGGGGGCGCGTCCGTCATTGCGCGGCAACCGCATTCGATGCGGTCGCTACCGCAGGGTCCCGATCCGGCAGAGCCGCGACGCCCGAAGTGTCCAGATATTTCATGACCGTGGTTTCGTCGATGACGAACAGCGGCCGGTAGTTCCTGACATGGGCGTCGTCGATCATCGCCATCCGCCGGTTGTCCAGCATCAGCCAGTGCCCGTCCAGCCGTGCGGCGGCAACGGCGTGATCCTCGTTTTGCAGCACGTCGTGCAGGACCACGATCCGCAAGTCCTCGGCGGGGACGCCGGCCAGGCGCAGCGCAACGAATTTCGCGATCGCATAGTCCTCGCAGTCGCCGGCACCGCGGTCGAAGGTTGCGAGCGGGCGAGTTCCAGACGTCGATCTCGCCATATTGGGCCAGATCGCTCATCGGATTGATGGCGAGATTGATGGCCCGGTTGATCTGTCCAAGCCGGGCGCGGCCATCGCTGGCTCTGCCTTCGTCGACGATGGCGAGCAGCTTCAGCGCGGCCTGCGAGGCGCAACGCTCGCGGTCGCCGTCGCAGAGCGCAAGCTGCACGCGCTCGTCATCGATCTTGCGGGCGGCGCCAAGCCATTTCGCGCGCAGGCCGCCGCCGGATACCGCCAGAGCGGGCAATCCGAACGGCTCGGCTGAAGCGGCTGGAACCTCGACGCTGCCGACTGGCTCGACTGTGTCCGCCCGCGCGCTCACTGTGGCTGCGAAACAGACCACACCGACAGCGACAACGGCGCCGCGCCATGCGCGTGCCCGACCAAAAAAAACCATCTGACGCCCCTTGTCCGGGCATCGGCCGGGTCTTTGCGCCCGAGCGTGTCCGGATCATTTGGGGCGATGATGGGAAGCGCGGCTTTTCGCCGGCTTAAGAGCCTGCAATCGAGGCTCGGAAGCGCGAAACAGGGTGAAGCCCGGGTTGCGCGGATCGGACAGTTTTATGATGTCAAATGGCCACAGCGCCCTGCAAAATCGCCGCGAAGAACTGTAGGCTGCATTCAGGAGTTGTGGCGGCGGGAATTTCCTCCGCACATGGCTAATGCGGCTTGTTTTGCCGTTTTCTTGTCGGTTTCACAGTCTCGGGCTGGAAACCAGCGCAGTATCCCGCAAGCGAGCCTAGGCATAAGTTTAGCCAAGTATATTCTGGTAAATATATACTTAAAAAGATCAAGAGTGAACCAGAACGTCTTGCGAGATACTCATTAATACTACAGTTGATCGCAGGACGGACTTCGATGTGCCACAAAACCGACGCGGCAGTTCTTGGAGTGTGCGGCAGTCGCTCCCAGGTCACACAAGCTGAAGATGGTTTCGCATCCCATCCTGTCGATGATATGCAAGCTTAGAACGCTATTCATTATGTAATTGTTAACCATTTCTGGTGGCCCATTGAATTACGCTGGCAAATTCGACGCCACGTTTTCCCACGATGGCTCGGCCGCGTCGTCTCTCAAGTCGATTCACATCGACCATCCGCATGCGCATGCGCCGGCGGATGCGATCGTCGTTCCCGATGCGCATTTCCTGTTTAACGCGGACTTCAAGCGGACCGGAGTCGACCTGATCCTGTCAGGGGACGACCGCGAGCTTGTCCTGCATGACTATTTCAAGGGCGAGAAGCGCGCCGCGCTGGCTTCGCCCGATGGCGCGCATCTGACCGGGGACGTCGTCACCGCGCTCACCGGCCATGTCGAGGTCAGCCAGGCTGGAACCAGTCCGGCCGCAGGTCAGGTCATCGGGCATCTCACCAAGTTGCAGGGCACCGCGACAGCGACGCGCAACGGCGTCTCCATCATCCTGAACAACGGCGACAATGTCGAGAAAGGCGACGTCGTCGAGGCCGGTTCGAACTCGACGGTCGGCATCACCTTCATCGACGGTACTGTGTTCGGCTTGTCGTCGAACGCGCGCATGGTGCTCAACGAGATGGTCTACGACCCGAACGGGTCGAACAATTCCACGCTGTTCAATCTTGTGGCGGGGACGATCTCTTTCGTGGCGGGACAGACCGCCAAGCACGGCGACATGAAGATCGACACGCCGGTCGCCACCATGGGCATCCGCGGCACCGCGGTTCTGGTGCAGATCGACTTCAATATTCCCGGACAGGCCGGCGCGCCGAACGCCAGCTTCCAGGTCCTGGTTGAACCGGACGGCACGACCGGCTCGTATGTGCTGTTCGACAAGACCACGCTGCAGCCGATCGCGACGGTCAATCAGGCCGGGCAGCAGATCAACATCAACAACGGCGTCATCAGCCAAAGCAATGCGCCGCTCTCGCCGGATGTGCAGAAGCTCATCCAGGACGTGTTCACGCAGAAATTTACCGATAACTCGAACACCAAGCAGTCGTCGCCGTTCAATGATACGCTCACTCCCGGGCAGCAGGGGTTGTTCATCAAGCTGGCGGACGGCTCGAGCGCCATTGCGAACTACGTGATCGTGAAGGCCGGCTCCGATCCGGGTCTCCAGAATACGAACGGGCCGTCGACCACCCTCCAGCATATTCCGGGACAGCCGACCGTCGTCATCGTCGACCCCGGCGGCAACCCGACGGGCACCTTCGCGGCTGGCGAACTCATTGGCAGGACCGGCGATGTCACCGACCTCGATATCGCGAGTGGCGTGGTCCGTTTCGTCGACGTCAACGCCGGCGATAAGCCGACGGTGAAAGTGGATTTCAGCTCCTTCAGCTATCAAAGCGCCGCCCACACGAACGTCACGGCAAATCTGTCGCCGCTGCAGCTGGCCGACATCGCAGCAACTCAAGTCCAGATCGCGGTGGTTCCCGATCCCGGCAACAAGAACACGGGATCGGCGACCTGGACCTACAGCGTTACCGACAAGGCGTTCGACTTCCTCGCGGCCGGTGAGCAGTTGACGCTGACCTACATGGTCCGCGTCGACAATAACTATGCGCCGGCCAATGAAACGAAGTTCGTGCCGATCACGATCACGATCACCGGCACCAACGATGCTCCAGCATTCACGACCTCGTCGCCGACGATTGCGTTGTCCGGCGGCACCAGCGTGTCCGGCGGCAACCTGACGTCCGATGATCCCACCTCTGGCACGTTGTCGTTCCAGGACGCCGACCTGACCGATACGCATACGGTCTCGACCCCCGTATTGACAGACGCGTTGCTGAACGGATCGGAGCTGCCTCAGAACGAGCGCGACCTGTTCGCGAGTGCGCTGACCGCGTCACTCCAGACGGACTCCACCGGAACCGGAAATGGGTTCGTCGATTGGAAGCTCGCGGACCTTCCGGTCTACCTGGCGGACTTCATCCCGAGGGGTGAGACCCTGGTCCTGACCTACACGATCACAGTGACGGACTCGCAAGGGGCGAAAGCCGAGCAGACGGTCACCGTCAGCATCACCGGCACCGATGATGTGGCCGTGGTCTGGATCGCCACAACGACGCCGGGTTCGGCATCGGGCGGATTCTGGGACGATGCGGCGAATTGGGAGACCCACGCGGTTCCGACCGCGGATGATGACGTGATCATCATTACCGATCAGTTGAAGGGATTGACGCCGTCCTTTCCGGTGAAGGTCGACGCGCCCGCGGAAGCCAAGTCGATCACCATGAACGATTTCGGCGAATCGCCGCCGAAATTGATCAATTCGAGCACTCTCGACGTCGGATCCGGCGGCCTCCATCTCTCCGCGGATTCGGTCGTGCTCAATTCGGCGAAGGGGACCATCAACGTCGCCGGCGCGACCGAGATTCTCGATCATAGCAAGCTGATCAACTCCGGGATGCTCAATCTTGCGGGCGGCGGCACGTTCGCAGATGAAAGCAGCATCATTAATTGCGCGACCGGCACGATCGAACTCTCGGGCGGCACACTCGATGTCTCGGTTGACATCGCCAACTCCGGCCAGATCACGGTCGATCCCGGCGCCGTGCTTGCGCTCAACGCCGGCACGATCGACGGCGGTGCGCTCACGATCACCGGTTCTCCGGTCGTTGAAAATTTCCGTGTCTCCGAGAGCGAGTTCGACGACAACGACGCCAGCCGATGGTGTGCTGAGCCTGACGGGATCAGGCGTGCTGCAGAACGGCACGCTGGATAATGGCGGGACGATCAAGATCAGTGGCAGCGACAACGCCTTCCATAACGAGACCGTCACTGCGAACAATGCGCTCGAGATTCTCGCGGGCGGCTCCCTGCTGCTCGATCTCGGTTCGTCGATCGCAAACAGCAACGGCGCCATCACTGTCGATAGCGCCGCGCTGCTGACGCTGAACGACGCATCCATTGGTGGCGGCACTGTCACGGTGAACGGGACGCTGCAGCTCGAAGGCGCGAGCTTCCTGGCGAACGGCACGCTCGACAATTCCGGCGAGATCGATGTCAGCGGCAGCGGCAATGCGCTGGATGGCGAGACCGTCATCAATGGCAGCACCGGCACAATCGATGTCTCGAGTGCGCTGACGCTTGACCTCGGCACCAGCATCAGCGGCGGAACGCTGAACAATCTCGGTACGATCTATGTCGAAACCGTCGCTGGCGCGACGCTCGACGGTGTTGCCGTCAACAACAAGGGCGGGACCATCCAGGTCGATGACGAAGAAACTCCGGCGCCGGCAACGCTGACGCTCGACGGCGGTGCAACGATCAGCGATGGGACATTGTCGGTCGGCGCCTATGGCACGCTCGACGTGTCGGCTGGCGGCGCGACGCTGTCCGGCGTCGATGTCGAGAATTCCGGTATCGTTCTGGTCGAGAAGAGTTCCACGCTTACGCTCGATGCATCCACGGTTACCGGCGGCAAGCTGACTAATTCCGGCACCGTCGAGACTGCAACGTCGAGCTGGGCGACGCTCGATGACGTCAACGTCGACAATCGCCATGGCACGATCGACATCGGCACTGGCAGTCTGCCCGCGCCGCCTTCGACCAAATTGACGCTCAAGAACGGGACGGCGATCCAGGGCGGACTGCTGACGATCGCCGTCGCCGGCATCCTCGAAATATCGACCGATTTCGGCGCTTCGCTGAGCGGCGTTGAGGTCGACAATTCCGGCGCCATCCAGATCGACAAGGACTCGCTGCTCGCGCTGGGTCAAACCACGATCACCGGCGGGACGCTGTCCGACCTCGGCAAGATTCACGTCACCGACGATAGCGCCATCAACAAGGCAGCGGTGACCGGCGGCAGTCTGATTGTCGACAGTTACAAGACGTTGACGCTCGATGGAACGTCGCTGACCAACACGACGGTCACCAATTACGGTGAGATCAAGGTCGATGCCGGCAAGAGCCTGACACTGGACGGCGTGACCCTGACCGGAGGCCAGGTCGACAGTCTCGGCACGGTCGAAATCGCCGGCAACAGCTCGATCGTCGAGGATTCGTTTGGCAACACGCAATTGACGGTCGATGCGGCGACGACGCTGACGATCGAGGATACGACGATCACCGGCGGAGCGGTCACGATTTCCGGCACGCTGGATTCGACCGGCACGAGTGACATCAGCAGCGCCAAGATCACCATCGCCGACGGCGGCGTTCTGGATGTGACCAGCGGCCATTTGACGATCGAAAGCGCAGGCGCGAACGTCGGCATCACCAATGATGGCTTGCTCAAGGTCAGTGCT
This sequence comes from uncultured Alphaproteobacteria bacterium, assembly GCA_963786015.1. Classification (GTDB taxonomy): domain Bacteria; phylum Pseudomonadota; class Alphaproteobacteria; order Rhizobiales; family Xanthobacteraceae; genus Bradyrhizobium. Next base: position 164,588 of record CAWAXO010000008.1, read on the forward strand.
GGCGAGCTCGACATCGTCCATGAGACCGTCACCAATACCGACGGCACGGTGTCGATCGCCGCCGGAACGACGCTCGACCTCGTCAACTCCATCATCAGCGGTGGCGGCGTGGGCGTCGACGGTGCGCTGAACGCGATCGGTCACAGCGCCATCGACGGCGCGACGGTTGATATCGCAGATAGCGGTGCCGTCTCGGTTGGCCTGACATCGACGCTCGATCTCGTGGACAGCATCATCAAGGGCGGAACGATCAATGTCGCCGGCACGCTCGATGCGAGCGGCGTCAGCGCGATCGACGGCGCGACCATCTGCAATACGGGCGTGCTGGAAGTCACCGGCGGCACGCTCACCATCGATGCGGCGAGTCATCTCGACAACAAGGGGTTGGTCGAGGCGAATGGTGGCAATCTGATCATCGATACCGGGTTCTCCGGCAAGGCCGAGATCGCCGGCACGTCGACGCTCGAACTCGGTGCTGACGGCAAGGGCGCCTATACGGGCCTGGAAATCGACTTTGCAGCTCATTCCAGCGCTACCTTGAAGCTCGACCATGCCGAGTATTTCACCGGAGAAATTTCGAACCTCGACGACGATGACTCGATCGATCTCGCCGATCTCGCCTTTAAAGGCGCGACGGTCAGCTTCTCCGGCGATGCGACCGGCGGCACGCTGACGATCACTAGCAATGGCGAGGTCTCGTATATCAAGCTCGACGGCGATTACCTCGGCTCGCGCTGGAGCCTTGCTGATGACGGCTCGGGTGGCATCAAGCTGACCGAAGTGCCGGGCGTGCTGAGTGGGCTCGATTCGCACGACAATGCGGTCGAAGGCAAAGCCATCACGGTGTCGATCACCGATGGCGGCGCGACGGTGACCGACCCCACCTATACCTTCGAGACCTCGAGCAATGGCAAGGATTGGACGCCGGTCCAGAGCGGTTCGAGCAACAGCTATAAGCCGACCGAGGCGGACGAGGGCAAGCAGCTCAAGGTCGTGATGTCGTTCACGGACCATGAGGGCAACCACGACATCAGCTCGATCTTCGCCGGCACGGTACAGGAGGCCCCGGACGCGCATCCCGTCATCCTGGGCGAGACCGATCCGTCGATGCAGACGATCATTCTGTCGGAATCGCCGATCGTGCTGCCGCAGGGATCTTCCGCGAACGCGCTCGGCCTGCCGACCGAGGGTTTCGACAGCCCGCCAGAGATTCGAACGGATTCAGCCATGGCAACTTCTTCAGCTCCGCGCTCGATGCCACGTTCAGCGCATCTGGCTCGGTCGGTGTCGTTGCCGGTTCATCGCTCGATCAGCGCCGCGCCGTTCATCGGACCGTTGCCAGGTCATCAGGACGACGACGCATTATCTGAGCATCGGCGGGAATGGCGCGGAGACGATTTCATTCGCAACCGAGCAGAATGCGTTCGGACTTTATTGGGGCTCGGTCGACCCCGGCAACAAGATCACTTTCTACAACGGAAATACGCTCGTTGCGTCCTATTCGGGCACGGATATCAGCCCGCTGCTCGCGAGCGGCGGCCAGGGATCCTTTGCGTCGAACGGATATGTCGAGTTCAAGGACCTCGCGCCGTTCAACAAGGTCGTGCTGAGCAGCGCCACGAATTCGTTCGAACTCGACAATGTGTCCTCGGGCTACATCTCGGATTCGCATATCCATCTGGCCGAGCCGATCACGGGGACGCTGACCGTCCATGACGATGATGTCGGCGACACGCTCACGGCCTCGGTGACCGGTCCCGCCGTCATCAATTACAACGGCGCGAACGACGCTGCCGGCCGGCGTCAATGTCGATGCGCTGATCAATCCGAGCGCGGTGACGTTCGACAGCACGACCAGCGACGGCAAGGCGGACACGCTGCACTGGAGCTACAATCCGACCGGCTACAATCTGGATTTCCTTGAGCCCGGCGACAAGCTGACCATCACCTTCAATGCGCAGGTCAGCGACGGCCATGTCGCGGCCGGCAATCAGCCGTTGACGATCACGCTGACCGGCACCGGGTCATCGGTCGTCAATGGTACGGCGCAGAACGACGTGTTCGATCACGTCGGCGGCGGCGTCACCATCTTCGGCCATGGCGGCAATGATACGTTCGTCTTCAATGCCAATTTCGGCAGCGCAACAATCGGCGATTTCGACCTCAACCACGACACGATCAAGATCGATCATAGCGTGTTCGATACGGTCGACGCGCTGTTCGCCGCGGCGCAGCCGAGCGTTCCGGACATGATACCGTCATCACCGACGCCAACCATGACAAGCTTGTGCTGACCGGCGTGAACATCGTCGATCTCAAGGCGCATCCAAACGACTTCCATATCGTCTAGCCGCAACCTCTCCGCCGGCAAATTCGATCCCGCCACCGTTCCAGGCGACCGGGACGTTTTGCCTTGCAAATGCCGGGACGCTCCGGGATATGTTGGCTCCGAGGACTTTCTGCAAAAGGCGCCCCGGCGCAACACCCGAGCGGCATGAAGCGATTAAGAATATTGCGGCGGTGGTTCGCGCGTAAGTTCGGCTACGCGCGGCTCGCCTGCCTTGCGCTCTTGATCGCACTCGGCGCCTTGCGCATTCTCGATCCCGCGCCGATCCAGGAATTGCGAGTCCGCACCTTCGATACGTTCCAGGTGCTCGATCCCCGGATCAAGACGGTCAGGCCCGTCACCATTGTCGATATCGACGAGCAGAGCCTGGCCGATCCGAAGCTCGGTCAGTGGCCGTGGCCGCGTACGCGGGTCGCCGACATCGTCGAGCATCTCACCAGCCTTGGCGCCGCGGTCATCGCGTTCGACGTGGTTTTCTCCGAGCCTGATCGGCTCAATCCGGAGATCGCCGTCGAAACGTTCCGCAATCTCGACGAGGCGACGCGCGAGAAGCTGAAGTCGCTGCCGAGCCATGACCAGATCTTCGCCGATGCCATTCGCGCCTCGCGCGTGGTGCTCGGCGAATCCGGCGGACCGAACGTGCATGCCGATCTCGACAAGAATCTTCCGGTGACGGGGCTGGCGACGCTGGGCGAGGATCCCCATCGTTTCCTGCCTCAGTTCCCGGGGCTGTTGCGCAATGTGAAGGTGATCGAGGACGCCGCGGCCGGTCGAGGCCTGTTCACCATCGTGCCCGAGCGCGACGGCATCATACGCCGCGTGCCGATGCTGATGCTGGCGCAGGGCATCATGATGCCGTCGCTGAGTTTCGAGATGCTGCGGGTCGCAAGCCGCTCGGGCACGATCCTGATCAAGACGGATCAGGATGGCATCCAGCGTATCGGCGTGCAGGGCTTCCAGATTCCGACCGACAAGAACGGCCAGCTCTGGGTGCATTATGCGCACCACGATCCCTCGATCTACGTCTCGGCCATCGATGTGCTGGAAGGCCGCGTGCCGCAGGACAAGATCGCGGGCAAGCTGGTGCTGATCGGCACGTCCGCGATCGGTCTGAACGACATCAAGACGACGCCGGTGTCGCCCGTGATGCCGGGCGTGGAGATTCACGCGCAGGTGCTGGAAAGCGCGCTCACCGGCGGCGTGCTGTCACAGCCCAGCAAGGCCATCGCTTTCGAATTCCTCGCAGCTTTGCTGCTTGGTCTGCTGGTGATCGCCTTCGCGCCCGGTCTCGGCCCCTTGAAGCTCGTCGCCGTCGGCGCGCTGTTCGCATCGCTGCTGATCGGCAATTCCTGGTATTACTACAGCCACGATCGCCAGCTGATCGATTTCACCTATCCGCTGCTGTCGACCACGGCGATCTATCTGACGCTGATCTTCTCGAGCTTCGTGCGCGAGCAGGCGCAGCGACGCCAGATCCGCTCGGCCTTCGGCCAGTATCTGTCGCCGGCGCTGGTCGAGCAGCTCGCGCAGTCGCCGGAGAAGCTCGTGCTCGGCGGCGAGGAGCGCGAGATCACGATCATGTTCTCGGACGTTCGCGGCTTCACCTCGATCTCGGAAAGCTACAAGCACGATCCGCAGGGCCTGACCCAGCTGATGAACCGCTTCCTGACGCCGCTGACCAACGCGATCCTCGCGCGCAAGGGCTATGTCGACAAATACATGGGCGACGCCATCATGGCGTTCTGGAACGCGCCGCACGACGACAAGGATCATCAGCTCAATGCCTGCGAGTCCGCCGTCGACATGCTGCAGCGGATCGACGAGGTGAATGCCGAACGCGAGCAGGAGGCCAAGGAAGGCGGTCACGTCTATATCCCGCTCAAGGTCGGCATCGGCCTCAACACCGGCGTCGGCGTCGTCGGCAACATGGGGTCCGATCTGAAGTTCAATTATTCAGCGCTCGGCGACAGCGTGAACCTGGCCTCGCGCCTCGAAGGGCAAACCAAGGAATACGGCTTTCCGATCATCGTCGGGTCCAAGACCGCCATGGCAGCCAAGGACAAGTTCGCGATCCTCGAGCTCGACTTCATCATGGTGAAGGGCAAGACGGAGCCGGAGGTGATCTATGCGATCGCAGGCCGCGAGGACACCATGAACTCGGCACGCTTCCAAAGGCTGCGCAATCTCACGATCGAGATGCTGGCCTGCTACCGCAGCCGCGATTGGGACGGCGCGCTGGAAGCGATCGAACGCGGCCGCAGAACCGACGAGGCGCACACCCTGGAGCGGCTTTACGATCTCTACGAGCAACGCATCCGCGGCTATCAGCAGAAGTCCGCCGCCCGCCGACTGGAACGGCGCATTCGCACTGCTGACGAAGTAGCGAGCGTGGAGTTTCGTAGGGTGGGCAAAGCGAGTACGCGATGCGCGCCGTACAGGCTTCGCAGCAATGACCGAAAGAGAGGTGGGCACGCTGTCGCTTTGCCCACCCTACAATTTTCGTAGCGGCTGCCAAGGTACGCGTCATTCGGCGAGCCGATGACGGCTCGAAGCAATCCAGACATCCCGCACTGGCGAAAAGCTGGATTGCTTCGTCGCTATCGCTGCTCGCAATGACGGTCGATTGCCGCAATACCGCCGTCCTCATTCCATCCCGATCGTGGTCAGGTCCTGAAACCAGTGCTGCGCCTGCACGAACTTCTTCACCTTGGGTGACAGCGCGTGCGGGTTGGTGTCGTGCACGACCCAGACCAGCACTGCGTCGTCGACAACCAGCGCGTGCGCCTGTGCGATCAGTTCGTCCTGCTTGGCGGCATCAAAGGTCTGCTTGGCCTCATTGATCAGCGCGTCGACCTTCGGGTTCTTGTAGCCGCCCCAGTTGACGCCGACCGGCGCGATCTGGTCGGAGGCGAAGAAGCGGACGATGGCGTAGAGCGGATCGGAGGTGACATAGGCGATGTTGTTGGCGGTGATGCCGGCGTTCATCTCGTCGGCCGCGCCCTTGCGCCAATGCGTATAGAGCGTTTCGAGCTCCACCACCTTGAAGTCGATATCGATGCCGATTTCCTTGAAGCTCTGCTGCAGGAATTCGTTCATCGGCAGCGACAGCATCTGTCCGGTGCCGCCCTGCGCGATGATGAACGTCGCCTTCAGCGGCTTCTCCTTGGAGTAGCCGGCTTCCTCGACGAGCTTCTTCGCCGCGGCGAGATCATACTTGACGTCGAAGGTCGGCTTGCCGAACCATGGGCTCGACGGGTCGACCTGGCCCTTGGCCGGCTTGGCCAGGCCGTTCATCAGACCGACCACGGCGTCGCGATCGATCGCGAGGTTGAGCGCCTTGCGCAGGCGGACGTCGGTCCAGGGTGAGCCCGGCAGCACGCTCAGATGATAGTTCCAGACATGCGGCGTGATGTTGTCGACGATCTTCATGCCGGCGGCCTTGAGCTGCGGCACGGCGTCGGGCGCCGGCGTCTCGATCAGGTCGACCTGGCCCGCCAGCAGCGCGTTGGTGCGCGTCAGCGCTTCCGGCATCGGGACCAGAACCAGCTTGTCGACTTTCGGCAGCCGCTTCTTGTCCCAATAGTCGTCGTTCTTCGAGAGTTCGGCGAGCTCGCGTGGCACGAGCTTGGTCAGCTTGAACGGGCCGGTGCCGGAAGGCTGGCTTGCGAACTTGTCCCAGTCCTTGCCGAGCTTTTCATATTGCGCCGGACTCGAGATCAGGAACCAGAGCATCTGGTAGGGAAAGAAGGAGTTGACCGCCTTGGTCGTGATCTCGACGGTGGAATCGTCGATCTTGGCGTAGCTCGCGACCGAGGGCAGGCGGGTCTTCACCTGCGCGCTCTGCCGCTTGTCGAATTGCGGCGCCTTGTCGTTCAGCACCTTGTCGAGATTCCAGATCACGGCGTCGGCGTTGAACTCGCTGCCGTCATGGAATTTCACGCCCTTGCGCAGAGTGAAGCGCCATTTGGTCTTGTCCTTGTCGTCGACCTTCCATTCGGTCGCGAGCCCCGGCACCAGCTTGCCCGGACGATCGGCGACATCCATCTCCCATGAGATCAAGGGATCGTAGATCGTGTAGCCGGTGAATTGATAGGCGCCGGCGCCGCGATCCGGCTGGCCCGTGGTCAGCGGAATATCCGCCATGGAGATGCCGTAGCGCACCACCGTCTCGGCTCGCGCAGACAGCGCAGAGACAGCGAGCGCGAAGGCCGCGAGAAACATCGATAATCGAACGCGCATTAATTCAAACTCCATTCAAAGACGGCGCGAAACGCGCGGTATTCGGGCGCAAACCTGCAAGCTTGATGCCAGATTAGGCAGCTCTGCCCGCGCTTCACGCGGACCCACAAGGAGTTGTGATCCCAACAGCAAGTCGCGCGAGCAGCGCGGCCGTTGGCACAGGCGTTGCATACAACTGCATAGAAATTAGTCACGGAAGTCGAGAGGACGATTGGTGATGCGTATTGGAGAATCCGGAAAAAGCCGCGCGGTGCTTGCGGTTGCGATGCTGGCGACGGCCGACGCTGGCGTCATTGCCGCAGCGCGCCCAGGCCGAAACCGTGCTGCGCATCGGCATGACCGCTGCCGATATCCCGCGCACGATGGGCCAGCCGGACCAGGGTTATGAGGGCAACCGCTTCACCGGCGCCACCATGTATGACGGTTTGACGCAGTGGGACCTGTCGTCCGCCGACAAGCCGAGCGTGATCATTCCCGACCTCGCCACCGAGTGGAAGGTCAATGATGACGACCACACCAAGTGGCTTTTCAAGCTGCGCCCCGGCGTCACATTCCACGATGGTTCGCCGTTCAACGCCGACGCCGTGGTGTGGAATGTCGAGAAAGTCCTGAAGCAGGACGCGCCGCAATACGATCCGAGTCAGGTCGGTCTCACCACGCCGCGCATGCCCACGCTGGTGTCTGCGCGCAAGGTCGACGATCTCACGGTTGAGATGACGACGAAGGAGCCGGACAGCTTCCTGCCGATCAACCTCACCAATCTCTATATGGCGAGCCCGACGAAGTGGCAGACGTTCTACGAGGCCGCGAGCGGCGCCGACGCCAAGGCGAAATCGCAGGCCGCATGGGGCGCGTTCGCCAAGGATGCGTCCGGCACCGGCCCGTGGAAGATGGCGAGCTTCACGCCGCGTGAGCGGCTCGAACTGGTCAAGAACGACAATTACTGGGACAAGGCGCGCATTCCGCATGTCGACCGGATGCTGCTGCTGCCGATGCCGGAGGCCAATGCCCGCACGGCGGCGCTGCTGTCCGGCCAGGTCAACTGGATCGAGGCGCCGGCGCCCGACGCGTCTGCCCGAGATCAAGCAACGCGGCTTCGTGCTCTATCAAAACGAACAGCCGCATGTCTGGCCGTGGCAGTTCTCGCGCGTCGAAGGTTCGCCCTGGAACGATATCCGCGTGCGCAAGGCGGCCAATCTCTGCATCGATCGCGAAGCGCTGAAGGACGGCCTGCTCGCGGGTCTGATGGTGCCGGCGACCGGCACCTATGAGGTAGGCCATCCCTGGCACGGCAATCCGACCTTCGCGATCAAGTATGACAAGCCTGCCGCGCAAAAGCTGATGCAGGAGGCAGGCTACGGTCCGGACAAGCATGTCGCGGTCAAGGTGCAGACCTCGGCGTCTGGCTCGGGCCAGATGCTGCCCGTGCCGATGAACGAATATCTGCAACAGGCTTTGGCGGAATGCTACTTCGATGTGCAGATCGACGTTCTCGACTGGAATACGCTGTTCACCAACTGGCGCCGCGGTGTGAAGGACCCGTCGGCAAATGGCGCAAACGTTACCAACGTCACCTATTCGGCGATGGATCCGTTCTTCTCGCTGGTGCGCTTCCTGCTGTCGTCGATGGCGCCGCCGGTTTCGAACAATTGGGGCTACATCAACGATCCCAAGTTCGATGAGCTGGTGGCCAAGGCGCGGCAGAGCTTCGATCCCGCCGCGCGCGACAAGGCCTTGGCCGATCTGCACGCGGCCTCCGTCGATGACGCGGCCTTTCTCTATGTTGCCCATGACGTGGGGCCGCGCGCGATGAGTCCGAAGATCAAGGGCTTCGTGCAGCCGAAGAGCTGGCTCGTCGACTTCTCGCCGGTCACGATGGTGCCGTGAGTTGACGTCATGCCCGGCCTCGTGCCGGGCATCCACGTCTTTCTTGATGCGAAGGCGTGGATGGCCGGTCAAGCCCGGCCATGACGAATTGAGGGATTTAGCCCTCCTGACCAAACGGAAGGTGATCCGTGCTCGTCTATGTCTCAAGACGCATCGTCTATGTGGTTCCGATCATTCTCAGCGTCGCGCTGGTGTGCTTTCTGCTCGTGCACATCACGCCGGGTGATCCGCTCGTTGCCGTGCTGCCGGCCGACGCGTCGCAGGAACTCGCGGCGCAGCTTCGCGCGGCCTATGGCTTCGATCGGCCGCTGCCGGTGCAGTTCGGCCTGTGGCTGTGGCGCGCGGTGAATGGCGATCTCGGCAATTCCATCGCGACCGGCAGGCCCGTCCTGAGCGAGGTGATCCGCGCGGTCGGCAACACGGTGACGCTCGCGATTGCCGCGGCGATGATCGGATTTTCGTTCGGCCTGTTGTTCGGCCTGATCGCCGGCTATTTCCGCGACACCTGGGTCGACAAGGTCGCGACCTCCATCGCCATCGCCGGCGTGTCCCTGCCGCATTACTGGCTCGGCATGGTGCTGGTCATCATCTTTTCGGTGGAGTTGAACTGGCTGCCGGCGGTCGGTGCCGGTCCCAACGGTTCCGGAGCCTGGACGTGGGACTGGGATCATCTGCGCTATCTGATCCTGCCGGCGGTCACGACGTCGGTCATTCCCATGGGCATCATCACCCGCACCGTGCGCGCGCTGACCGGCGATATCCTGAGCCAGGACTTCGTCGAGGCGCTGCGTGCCAAGGGTCTGCGCGAGACCAAGGTGTTCCGCCACGTCATCAAGAACGCCGCGCCGACTGCGCTTGCGGTGATGGGCCTGCAACTCGGCTACATGCTCGGCGGCTCGATCCTGATCGAGACGGTGTTCTCCTGGCCCGGCTCTGGCCTTCTGCTTAATTCAGCGATCTTCCAGCGCGATCTGCCGCTGCTGCAGGGCACGATCCTGGTGCTGGCGCTGTTCTTCGTGATCCTCAACCTCCTGGTCGATATCGCGCAGGCCGCGATCGATCCGCGTATCAAACGGAGCTGACGTCATGAGTGTCACACCGCTTGATGTGATGTCCGACGCCGCGCTGCAGGCGGCGCCGGCCGCGAAGGCGCGCGGCTATTGGACCACCGTCGGCCGCCGCATCCGGCGCGACAAGGTCAGCATCGCCTGCGCCGTCATCCTGCTGCTGATCTTCGCTGCCGCGCTGCTCGCACCGTGGCTTCATCTCGCCGATCCGTATCAGGGTTCGATGATCCGCAGGCTTCGCCACGTCGGCACGGCGGGCTATCCGCTCGGCACCGACGAGCTCGGCCGCGACATGCTGGCGCGGCTGATCTATGGCGGCCGGCTGTCGCTGACCATCGGCATCTCTCCGGTCATCCTCGCGTTCTGCATCGGCACGTCGCTTGGTCTCGTGGCCGGCTATGTCGGCGGCAAGGTCAACACCGCGATCATGCGCACCATCGACGTGTTCTACGCCTTTCCGTCCGTGCTGCTCGCGATTGCGATCTCCGGCGCGCTCGGCGCCGGCATCTTCAACTCCATCGTGTCGCTGACCATCGTGTTCGTGCCGCAGATCACCCGCGTGGCCGAGAGCGTCACGACCGGCGTACGCAACATGGATTTCGTCGAGGCCGCGCGCGCCTCAGGCGCCGGGACCTTCACCATCATGCGCGTGCACATGCTGGGCAATGTGCTGGGGCCGATCTTCGTCTACGCCACCGGTCTGATCTCGGTGTCGATGATCCTGGCCGCCGGTCTCTCCTTCCTCGGGCTCGGCACCAAGCCGCCGGAGCCGGAATGGGGATTGATGCTGAACACGCTGCGCACCGCGATCTACGTCAATCCCTGGGTCGCGGCCTTGCCCGGCGCGATGATCTTCGCGGTCTCGATCTGCTTCAACCTGCTGAGCGACGGCATGCGCAGCGCGATGGATATCCGGAATTGATGCGATGAGCGGAACAAGCCTTTCCCCGAATCTGCTCGAGCCGATCGAGGATCGCGGCGGCGCGGCGCAGCCGCTGTTGCAGGTCAACGGCCTGACCAAGCATTTCCCGGTGCGGGGAGGACTCGTGGGCGGCCGCAAGACGGTGCGAGCGGTCGACGACGTCTCCTTCTCGATCCAGAAAGGCGAGACGGTCGGTATCGTCGGCGAATCCGGCTGCGGCAAGTCGACCACGGCTCGGCTTCTGATGCATCTGATGCCGCGCGATGCCGGCGAGATCATCTATGACGGTACGCAGGTCGGGCGGGCGTTATCGCTGCGGGAGCTGCGCCGCGGCATGCAGATGGTGTTTCAGGACAGCTATGCCTCGCTCAATCCGCGGCTGACGATCGAGGAATCCATCGCTTTCGGGCCGAAGGTGCATGGCGTGGCGGATGCCGCCGCACGCACCGCCGCCCGCGAGTTGCTCGGCAAGGTGGGCCTGCGGCCTGAAAATTTCGCCAACCGCTATCCGCACGAGATCTCCGGCGGCCAGCGTCAGCGCGTCAACATCGCGCGCGCACTGGCGCTGTCGCCGCGTCTTGTGATTCTCGATGAAGCCGTTTCGGCGCTCGACAAATCGGTCGAGGCGCAGGTGCTCAATTTGCTCGCCGATCTCAAGCGCGAATTCGGGTTGACTTATCTCTTCATCAGCCACGATCTCAATGTGGTCCGCTACATCTCCGACCGCGTGCTGGTGATGTATCTCGGCGAGGTCGTCGAATTGGGACCGGTCGAGCAGGTGTGGGACGCGCCGGCGCATCCCTATACGCGGGCGCTGCTCGCCGCGATGCCGTCGTCCGATCCCGATCGCCGCACCGAGACGCCGCCGATTTCGGGCGATCCGCCCAATCCGATCGATCCGCCGTCGGGCTGCCGGTTCCACACCCGTTGTCCGTTCGCGGAGCCGCTCTGCGCAAACGCTACACCAAAGCTGACGGCGCTCGATACAATGGGCCATCAGGCGGCGTGCTACATGGCCATCCCGGGCTCCGGGCACAGCCGCGCGCCATCCATTTCGTGAGAAGATAAAAGCATGAGCAAACCCAAGTCCAAAAGAGATCAAGGCAATCGCCGACGTCGCGGGCATTCCCGTCGATGCCGAGGTGGCCGAGCGCGTGTCCAACTCCATCGGCCCGGCCTTCGAGGGCTTCGCGGCGATCGCCGGCACCTTGCCGTTCGATCTGGAGCCCGCGTCCTATCTTCTCATGCAGACGGTGAAGGTCGCGAAATGAGCACCGAACCCGCATTGATGACGCTGACTGCGATCGCAAGGGCGATCGCCGACAAGGAGTTCTCCTCGCATGAGGTGACACGGTCCTGCCTGCACCGGATCGCGCAGTGGCAGCCGCATCTCAACGCCTTCATGGCGGTTGAGGCGGAGGCTGCGCTGAAAGCCGCAGGAGAGGCCGATGCTGCGCTCGCCAAGGGCAACAAGAAGGGCGTGCTGCACGGCGTGCCGCTGGCGCACAAGGACATGTATTACGACGCGGGCAAGGTGACGACCTGCGGCTCCCTGATCCGCCGCGACTTCGTTCCGACCACGACCTCGACCGCGCTGCAGCGGCTGAAGGACGCGGGCTCGATCCGTCTCGGCTCGCTGCAGATGGCGGAGTTCGCCTACGGCCCAACCGGCCACAACGCGCATTACGGCGCGGTGCATAATCCCTGGTCGCTGCCCAACATCACCGGCGGTTCGTCGTCCGGATCGGGTTCGGCGGTCGCGGCGCGATTGACATTCGCGGCGCTCGGCTCCGACACCGGCGGCTCGATCCGGATGCCCGCGCATTTCTGCGGCGTCACCGGATTGAAAGTGACTTACGGCCGTGTCAGCCGTGCCGGCGCCATGCCGCTGTCGCAGTCGCTCGACACCGTCGGGCCGCTGGCGCAGACGGCGGAAGATTGCGCACTGCTGCTGCAACTGATGGCTGGCCCGGACCCGGAAGATCCCACCGCGAGCGGCGCGCCGGTGCTGGATTACATGGCCGCGACGGCGGCATCGATCAAAGGCCTCAAGGTCGGCGTGCCCGCGTCTTTCTATGTCGACGATCTCGATCCGGAGGTCGCGCGCATCCTCGACGAGACGGTCGCGGTGCTGAAACGCGAGGGCGCCGATATCGTCAAGGTCGAGCTGCCGGACCAGCGTCAGATCGCGGCCGCCAGTCAGCTCGTTCTTGCCGTCGAGGCGGCGGCGTTTCACAAGCGCTGGCTGATCGAGCGGCCGCAGGACTATGGCCCGCAGGTTCTGATGCGATTGCAGAACGGCCTTGCGATCCCCGGCGTGACCTACCTCGAGGCCATGCGCTGGCGCGGCGCGGCACTCGCAGCCCATGTCGCCGCGACCTCCGGCGTCGATGCCGTGATCGCGCCGGTGTCGCCTGTGCCTGCGCCGACCATCGCCGAGAGCGACATCGGCAACACGCCCGGCGCCGAAGCGGTGATCCAGCGCCTGACGCGCTTCACCCGCCCGGTCAATTATCTCGGCCTGCCGTCGCTTGCGATTCCAACGGGCTTCACCCGGAGCGGACTTCCGGTTGCGATGCAACTGATCGGCCGCTCCTTCGACGAGGCGACCTTACTGACCATCGGCGCCACGTTCCAGCGCGCCACCGATTTCCACGCGAAGGTGCCGTCGCTTCCATGAGCAAGCTCGTTGACATCCGCGGCCTCAACATCCGCTTCACCGGGGAACGCACCGTCTATGCGGTGAATGATCTCAGCCTCTCGCTTGGCGACGGCGAGGTGCTGGGGTTGCTCGGTGAGTCCGGCTCCGGCAAGAGCGTGACCTTGCGCGCGCTGATGCGGCTGCTGCCGAAGAAGCGGACGCAGATCTCCGGCCAGGTCAAGGTGCTCGGCCGCGATGTGCTCGCGCTCAGCGACGAGGAATTGTCGGCGTTTCGCGGCCAGACCGTGTCGATGATTTTCCAGGAACCGGCCCTTGCGCTCGATCCCGTCTACACGATCGGGCAGCAGATCGTGGAAACCGTGATGCGTCACGAGCGCAAGGGCTTTGCGGATGCAAAAGCGCGCGCGCTGGAGATGCTCGACGTGGTGCGCATTCCTTCGGCCAAGCGTCGGTTCGACGCCTATCCGCACGAGATGTCCGGCGGCATGCGTCAGCGCGCGATGATTGCGCTGGCGCTGGCCTGCAAGCCAAAGATCTTGCTCGCCGACGAGCCGACCACCGCGCTCGACGCCACCGTGCAGATCCAGATCCTTCTCCTGTTGCGCGAGCTGCAGCGCGAATTCGGCATGTCCGTGATCTTCGTGACCCATGACATCGGGGTCGCGATCGAAATCTGCGACCGCGTCGCGGTGATGTATGCAGGCCAGATCGTGGAGCAGGGCGCCCTGCGCGATGTCGTGCGCGCGCCCGTGCATCCCTATGCGCGCGGCCTGCTTGCGTCCACGGTCCACGGCGCCAAGCGGGGAGAGCGGCTTGAGACGATCCCCGGCACGCCGCCATCGCTCGACAAGCCGCCGCATAACTGCTCATTTGCGCCGCGCTGCAGCCTGGTGCAGCCGCGCTGCACGGACGCGCTGCCGCCTAACGTCGCCCTCGGGCCGGCTCGCATGGCGCGGTGCATCCTCGCCGAGGCCGCCGAAACTGTTGCCGCGACGTAACGGTCGAAGCCCAAAGCTCCCGTCAGCCGATCGGGGGAGGCCGGAATCCCTCGTCACATTGGGTGGTTATCGATAGGCTCCCGCGCGCCGCGCAGGATCTGATGGCCAGAACCTGATGGCTAAGACTTGAACGTAGCGGCGCGTGCTGTGGGGGAGCATACATGTATCTGTCCAATGAAAGCCTGCTGGTCATCCTCTTCGTCGGCCTGGTCGCAGGCTGGCTGGCCGGTAAGATCGTCCGCGGCACCGGCTTCGGTATTCTCGGCGACATCGTCGTCGGCATTCTCGGCGCGCTGATCGCAACCTGGCTGTTTCCAAAGCTCGGCATTCGTCTCGGCACCGGGCTTGTGTCGGAGATCGTCTATTCCGCAATCGGCGCGATCATCCTGCTGCTGGTCGTCAGGCTGGTCCGGACCGGCGGTCGCTTCTGACGGCGCGCTGTCTTATATCCTGCTTTGCAAAAGGGCCTTTCGCGGAGGGGTCTTTGAGCAGGAGCCTCCTGCCAACGGCCCATCCGGCCGTTTAGGTTAACGCCACTTCATTGGACGGCGTTGGGAAGATTGGGTACTATCCGGCATTCTTTGCTTTTGTAATTCATAGACGAATCCGGGGAATTTCCTCATTTGACGAGATTGGGCTCGATGGCGGCCGGTCCCGGTGTCCGGCGTTCCGAACTCGGTGATGCGTTACGCGCCTGTCGCGGCGCGTTCATCGGCGTTGGCGTGATGAGCTGCATCATCAACCTGCTCTATCTCACCGGCTCGATCTTCATGCTTGAGGTCTATGACCGGGTGCTGCCGAGCCGCAGCGTGCCGACGCTGGTCGGCCTGATCATTCTCGCCGCGGGCCTCTACATGGCACAGGGCGTGCTGGACCTGATCCGCGGCCGTATTCTCGGCCGGGTCGGCACGTCGCTCGACGAGGCGCTGAATGCGCGGGTGTTCGACACCATCGTGCGGCTGC
This sequence comes from uncultured Alphaproteobacteria bacterium, assembly GCA_963786015.1. Lineage (GTDB taxonomy): Bacteria > Pseudomonadota > Alphaproteobacteria > Rhizobiales > Xanthobacteraceae > Bradyrhizobium. The sequence goes on from CAWAXO010000008.1 coordinate 179,673, forward strand.
CGCTGACGGCGGGTGGACGCAACGAAGGCCTGCAGCCGCTGCGCGATCTCGATAATGTCCGCGGTTTTCTCGGCGGCATGGGGCCGAGCGCGTTCTTCGACCTGCCATGGCTGCCGCTTTATCTCGTGATCTGCTTCGCTTTCCATGTCCTGATCGGCCTCACCGCGCTGATTGGTGCGATCATCCTGGTCACGCTGACGCTGATCACCGAATACATGTCCCGCGAGCCTGCGCGCGAGACGATGGGGCTCGCCGCGCGGCGCAATGATCTCGCCGCCGCGAGCCGCCGCAACGCCGAGGTGCTGGTGGCGATGGGTATGGCCAGCCGGCTCGCCAAGCGCTGGGGCGACACCAACGCGAAATATCTCGCGGGCAACCAGAATGCCAGCGACATCACCGGCGGGCTGGGTGCGATCGCCAAGGTGATGCGCATGATGCTGCAATCCGCGGTGCTCGGTGTCGGCGCCTATCTCGTGATCCATCAGCAGGCCACCGCCGGCATCATCATCGCGGGCTCGATCCTGAGCGCCCGGGCATTGGCCCCGGTCGATCTGGCCATCGCGCATTGGAAGAGCTTTGTCGCCGCTCGGCAGAGCTGGCATCGGTTGACCCATCTCCTGGAACAGATGCCGGTCAAGCCCGCGCCGACCTTGTTGCAGGATCCGTCGAGCCGGCTGTCGGTCGAGGGCGTGGGCATCGCCGCGCCCGGTGACCCGAAGCCGATCATTCAGGAAGTCACCTTCGCGCTTGCCGCCGGCTCCGGCCTCGGCGTGATCGGGCCGAGCGGGTCGGGCAAGTCGTCGCTGGCGCGCGCGCTCGTCGGCGTGTGGCAGCCGGTCCGCGGCAAGGTGCGGCTAGATGGCGCCGCGCTCGATCAATGGTCGTCCGACGTGATCGGACGCCACATCGGCTATCTGCCGCAGGATGTCGAGCTGTTCGCGGGCTCCGTCGCGCAGAATATTTGCCGGTTCGACCCGGAGGCCCGGCCGGAGACGGTGCTCGCCGCCGCGAAGGAAGCCGGCGTGCATGAGATGATCATCAAGATGCGCGACGGCTACAACACCCAGGTCGGCGAGAACGGCGCGGCGCTGTCCGCGGGGCAGGCGCAGCGCGTCGCGCTGGCGCGGGCGCTGTACGGCGAACCGTTCCTGATCGTGCTGGATGAGCCGAATTCCAATCTCGATACCGAGGGCGATGAGGCGCTGACGCGCGCGGTCCGCGCCGCGCGCGAACGCGGCGCGATCGTGGTGGTTGTTGCGCATCGCCCGATCGGCATCGAAGGCGTCGACCAGATCCTGGTGCTCAAGGACGGTCGCATGCAGGCCTTCGGGCCGAAGGAAACCGTGCTGGCGCAGGTGCTGCAGCCGCGGGTCGCCTCGCCCGCGCCGATCAAGATCGTGTCTGATGCGGGAGCCGCGAAATCATGAGCAGCCAGGCCATGCTCGATCAAATCATGAGCAGCGAACTGGTGAAGCGGGTCGTCACGGGCGGCGGCACGCTGCACGGCGCGCGCCGCTCGATCCGCGTTCACCTGATCGTCGGCCTTGCGATGGTCGTGCTGGTCGCGGGTGGGCTGGGCGGCTGGGCTTCCACGCAGGAGATTTCCGGCGCGTTGATCGCGCCCGGCCAGATCGTCGTCGAATCCAATGTGAAGAAGGTGCAGCATCCGACCGGCGGCGTGGTCGGCGAATTGCGGGCGCATGACGGCGACATCGTCAAGGCCGGCGATGTCGTGGTGCGGCTGGACGACACGGTCACCAAGGCAAATCTTGCGATCGTCACCAAGAATCTCGATGCGGCGATGGCGCGCGCGGCGCGGCTCGAGGCCGAGCAGCGCGGGCTCGACACGATCAAGTTTCCGCCGCAGCTCACCAGCCGCGCAAGCGATCCCGATGTCGCCGCCATCATCGCGAGCGAAGCCAAGTTGTTCGACGTTCGCGTCAACGGCCGCACCGGACAGAAGGCGCAGCTCCGCGAGCGGATCACCCAGCTGAACGAGGAGATCGCGGGGTTGACCGCGCAGGAGACGGCCAAGCTGCAGGAGATCGATCTGGTCCAGAAAGAGCTCACGGGCGTGAAGCAGCTCTATGACCAGCATCTGGTGCAGCTCTCGCGCCTGACCACGCTGCAGCGCGACGCTGCGCGCCTCAACGGCGAGCGTGCGCAATATGTCGCGGCGCGCGCGCAGGCCAAGGGCAAGATCACCGAGACGGAGCTGCAGATCATCCAGGTCGACAAGGATTCGCTCAGCGAAGTCGCCAAGGATCTGCGCGAGAGCAACGACAAGATCGGCGAGTTCGTCGAGCGCAAGGTCACGGCCGAGGACCAGTTGCGGCGGGTCGATATCCGCGCGCCGCAGGACGGCATGGTGGAGCAATCCAATGTGCACACGGTGGGCGGCGTCATCACCGCCGGCGACACCGTCATGCTGATCGTGCCGCAGACCGACGATCTGCAGGTCGAGGCCAAGGTCAATCCGCAGGACATCGACAAGCTGCAGATCGGTCAGAAGACACTGCTGCGGCTCTCGGCCTTCAATCAGCGCACCACGCCGGAACTGAACGGCGTCGTCAGCCGCGTGTCGCCCGACGTCACCACCGATCAGCGCACCGGGCAAAGCTACTACACGATCCGCGTCTCGATGCCGCCGGAGGAGATCGCGCGCCTCGGCGAGGTCAAGCTGATTCCCGGCATGCCCGCCGAAGCCTTCGTGCAGACCGGTGACCGCACCGTGATTTCCTACCTGATGAAGCCCCTGAGCGACCAGCTGATGCGTGCGTTCAGGGAGAAGTGATGGCGTTTCGAGCCGTCATTCCGGGGCGATGCCACCGGGTCCGCGCGAAGCGCGGCCCGATGACAGGTTCCGCATCGAGCCCGGAATTCTCGAGATTCCGGGTCTGGTGCTAACGCACCATCCCGGAATGACCGACCGCGGATAGCTTCGCTTGGCTGGGACGGCAGAGACGGACGTTACCGCGACAAATTCTGCAGCAGCAAATTCAACGCAGCGCTCGCGAACGCGTGCATGTTGCCGAGGCGGTCGGCGCTGCCGGTCTCCAGCGTGATGACCGCGTCGGCGCCGCCCGCGAGCGCCATGCAGCTATGGCCCGCGGCGTCGCCATAGCGGTTGCCGGTCGGGCCGGTGGCGCCGGTTTCCGACAGGCCCCAATCGCTGGAGAAACGCGTGCGAACCTGGTTCGCCAGCAGTTTCGCATAAGGCTCCGACGCCGAGCGGATGCCCTTCATCGCATCATCCGGAATGTCCATCAGGATGCGCCGCGCGTCGCGGGTGTAGACCACCGCGGAGCCAAGGAAGTATGCGGACGCGCCGGGCACGGCGAGCAGCGCGGCCGAGATCAGTCCGCCGGTCGAGGATTCCGCGACCGCGATGGTTTCCTTGCGCGCGACCAGTCGGGCCGCGATCTGCTCGGCGATTTTGACCAGATCCTGCATATCGATATCCTGCATGCTCGTCAGTTGCGCGGCGCCTGTGAGTTGTGAACACTTGCCGCAACAGCTGCTGCGGCGGCTTCTTCGCCTGCACCACCGGCTTGTCGGTCATCGAGCGATAGAGCACACGAACGAAATTCTTGCTCGCCAACTCGCTCGTTGCCCATTTGGCATCGAGATCGGCGAACGGCCGCTCCGCCAGCACGTCACTCTCGCTCTTTCCATCCTGGATCAGCATGTCCATGCGGTCGCGCGCAACCACCAGCATGGTGTAGAAGTCCAAGAGATCGGTCTTGTCGGCGATCGGTCCATGGCCCGGCACGATCTTGGTCATGGTGTCGGTCAGCTTGAGGTAGGTGTCGGCGGCGGCGATCATGCCGTCGATGTTGCCGCCATTGGCGAAATCGATATCGGGATAGCGGCCGTTGATGAAGGTGTCGCCGGTCGCAAGCACATTGGCGGTCTTGAACCACACGAAGGTGTCGCCGTCGGTGTAGGCATTGGCGATGTGGTTGAGATCGGCAGTGCGGTTGTCGAGCTTGATCCTGAAGGAACCGTTGAAGGTTTTCGCGGGCAGGGCGCCGGTCGGCGCCGGCGGCGTCCTGACGCCGGTCAGGCCGTCGGTCGTTCCTGCCGCCATCCGGGTCTTGACGCGGACATCGGCGATCACGGTGGCGCCGTTCTTGGCGAAATACTCATTGCCGCCGGTGTGATCGGCATGGAAATGCGTGTTGATCAGGAATTTGACCTTGTGATGCCCGATCGTCGCGATCGCGGCCCTGACCTTGTCGTGCGCCGACGCCAGGCCGCCATCGACGAGGATCACGCTGTCCTTCGCGACGGCCACCGTGATGTTTCCGCCCATGACCTTCGAGAACATAGACGCCCTCGGCGAGCTTGGTGATCCCCGGCTTGGCGTCCGATAGCGCGCCGGTTGTGGGCGGCTGTTGCTGCTCGGCGTTAGCGGTCGCGGCCCACAGCACGGCGGCTGTCATGGCTAGTCCGGACCGGAACATGAAAACAACTCCCGCGCGCACAGCGATATTGATAAATTCATAGCACAGCTTCCCCGGGGTTGCGCCAGAGCTTCGTGCTCGTGAAGCGTCGCAGCAGACGTCGTGTTGCGCTTTGATTTGACGTTGCGCTTTTGCCGCGAAGCCAGTTGTCTCGAAACGGAGCAACGGTTGCGGGCCGCAGCTAAGCCTGCTTCAATGCATAAACAGAATTGGCGCGACAAAGAGCGCTGACGCGGAACCCAAGAGAAACTTCAAGAGGAACTCCAAGAGGAATCAAAAGCCGATGACGTCACCGATCGCGGGCGGCGTGGATTGCGACCTGCATCCGGCCGTTCCTCATCTCACAAGCCTGCTGCCCTATCTCAACGATTACTGGCGCGACCAGGTCACCACGCGCGGCATGACGGATCTCGTGTCGCAGTCCTATCCGCTCAATTCGCCGATCTCCGCGCGGCCGGACTGGCGTCCCGCGCAGGGTAAGCCGGGATCGAGCCTCGACGACTTGAAGCGGCAGGCGCTCGATCCGTTCAAGGTCGCCCATGGCATCCTCAATCCGCTGTTCGGCGTGCAGATGGTGTTCAGCGAGGACATGCAGGATGCGTTCTGCCGGGCGCTGAACGATTGGCTCGCCAAGGAATGGCTCGATCGCGACGCGCGGTTGCGGGGCTCGATCGTGATCCCGACGCAGAGCGTGGAAAAATCGGTCGCCGAGATCGAGCGCTGCGCGCGCGATAGCCGCTTCGTACAGGTGCTGATGCTCGTGATGGGCGACATCCCACTCGGCAAGCGTGCCTACTGGCCGATCTACGCCGCGGCCGAAAGGTTGGGCCTGCCGATCGGCATTCATGCCGGTTCCGCCTATCACAACCCGCCCACCTCGGTCGGCTGGGGATCCTATCACATCGAGGACTATGTCGCGCAGGCGCAGGCGTTCCAGACCCAGCTCACCAGCCTGATCGTCGAGGGCGTGTTCGCACGGCATCCGAAGCTGAAGATGGTGATGCTGGAAAGCGGCTTCACCTGGCTGCCGCCCTATCTCTGGCGGCTGCACAAGTTCTGGCGCGGTATCCGCATGGAGACGCCGTGGGTCGACCGCGCGCCGCTCGAGATTGTGCGCAGCAATATCCGTTTCTCGCTGCAGCCGGTCGACGCGCCGCCGGATTCCGCAACCCTGCACCGGCTGTTCGACCATATGCAGTCGGACGAATTGCTCCTATTCTCGACCGACTATCCGCACTGGCAGTTCGAGGGTGACGAGGCGCTGCCGGAGGGATTGTCGCCTGATCTCGTGCGCAAGATCATGATCGACAATCCGCTTGCGACCTATGGCCGCCTGAAACAGTCCGGCGCTCGAAGGAGACGACGCCATGAACATCCAGGTTCGCGATCTTCCCGAACAGGCAGCGCCGGTTGCGGCCAAGACCGCGATTGCCGATTGCGACATTCATCCCGCGCGCGCGACCAAGACCGAGCTGTATCCCTATCTCGCGAAACGCTGGCACGAGCATCTCGAAACCTACGACAAGCATGCCTATCAGGGCATGATGGACGGCCCGCCCTATCCGAAGGCGCAGCCAAACGCATCGCGCCGCGACGCCTATCCGCCGGAAGGCGGTCCGCAGGGCTCTTCGCTGTCCTTCATGCAGAAGCAGCATCTCGATCCGAACAATGTCGTGCTCGGCGTGCTCAATCCGCTCAACACCGGGCAGGGCCTCCGCAATCATGATCTTGCCGCCGCGATCTGTTCGGCGATCAACGACTGGCAGGTCGAGAAGTGGACCAGCAAGGACCAGCGTCTGAAGGCCTCGATCGTCGTCGCCAATGAGGACGGCCCGACGGCTGCCGCGGAAATCCGCAAGCGCGCCGGTGACAAGAATTTCGTGCAGGTGCTGCTGCTCAGCCGCAATGTCGAGCCGCTCGGCCAGCGCCGCTATTGGCCGATATATGAGGCTGCGGAAGAGGCGGGCCTTCCGATCGGCGTGCACGCTTTCGGGTTCGGCGGCAATCCGATCACGCCCTCGGGCTGGCCGAGCTTCTACATCGAGGAGATGGTCGGCCACGCGCAGTGCCAGCAGAGCGCATTGGCAAGTCTCGTGCTGGAAGGCGTGTTCGAGCGCTTCCCCCGCATGAAGATGATCATGGTCGAGGCCGGTTTCGGCTGGGCGCCCTCGCTCGCCTGGCGGCTCGATCGCAACTGGGAGCGGCTCCGAAGCGAAGTGCCGCACGTCAAGCGACGGCCGTCGGAGTACATTCGCGACCAGATCTGGTGGACCACGCAGCCGATGGAAGACCCGGAGCGGCGCGATCATCTGTTCGACGTGATCGACTGGATCGGCTGGGACAAGCTCCTGTTCGCGACCGATTATCCGCACTGGGATTATGACGAGCCGTCGCGCGTGCTGCCGGCCGGCGTCAGCGACGCCAACCGCGAGGCCTTCTATCTCGGCAATGCGCGGAAGGTTTACGGGCTTTCCTAATGGCGAGGCACGTCATCGGCCCGGTGGATGAGCTGCCGCCGGGCACGCGCAAATTCGTCACCATCGACGAGCGGCCGATCGCGATCTTCAATATCAAGGGCGAGTTCTTCGGCCTTTTGAATCGCTGTCCGCACCAGGGCGCGGCCTTGTGCGAGGGCCCGCTGATCGGGCTGGCACAGTCGCAGAATCCCGGCGAGATCGAATACACCAAGCTCGGCGAGATCATCCGCTGCCCCTGGCACGGCTGGGAGTTCGACGTCCGCACCGGTCAATCCTATTGCGACCCCCGCCGCTTTCGCGTGAAGGCCTATCCGGTCAATGTCGAGCCGGGCACAGCCGTGGTGAAGGGGCCGTATGTCGCGGAGACGATCAAGGTCGCGGTCGAGAGCGACTACGTGGTGGTGGATTTGTAGCACCTGCTCCGTCATTCCGGGGCGCGCGAAGCGCGAACCCGGAATCCATACTCACGATCGTGGCTGGATTCCGGACCTGCGCCTTACGGCGCATCCCGGAATGACGTGATTTCAGCCGTCATTGCGACAGTGACGCGAGGGTGGGCAAGGCGCGGACGCCGTGCCAGTCTTTCCTCGGAGGTGACTGGACGCTGCGCTTACGCTACGCTACGCGGATGCAAGCGGCTAACTATGCCCCATCATCTTCCGCTCGCGTGCGTAGCGCACCAGCGCGGCGAAGCGGTAGAGGCCGTGAACGAACTTGCCATAGGGCATCGTGATGAACAGCGCGAACACCACGCCGAGATGCAGCGCGAGCAGCGGGCCCATCGCGGCCGTCTCGCGCAACAACAACAGCGCCAGCCCGGTCAGGCTTGTCAGGAACAGCATCACGATGAATGCGACATCCATGCCCGTCCGCGCCTGATCGGCAAGCGCCGGATCGCGCGTCTGTCTGGCGACCAGGAGTCCGATCGGCCCGATCAACAGCCCGATGCCGCCGAGCGTGCCGAGCACCACGGGCAAGTCCCACCACGCATAGGGCGCCTCGCGCGCGAGCAGATAGTGATAGAGCGTGCCGACGCAGGTCGCGGCGAAGCAGAGCAGGAAGCCGTAGAAGGTCAGGTGGTGAAAGAACCTGCGCCGGTCGGTCGGCCGCTCGTCCTCGTTGAAGCAGCCGACGCCGCCGCCATCGAGATAGCGCAGCTCGCCGGCATCGCGGATCGCCTGCCAGATCGAGGGGGCGTCGGCACGCATGCCGACCGGCTCGCCGATGTCGCGCCAGAAAGCGCGCAGGCCCATGGCGAGCGCGAGGATCGCGTAGAGGAACGCCGCGCCGAACAGCGCGGCCATCGCATTGTGCGGCATCAGCGCATAGAACGCGCCCGGTCCGGTGTGGATGCCATACAGCACCCGTGAATCGTTCAGCGCCGCAAAGCCGAAAATGAACGCTGCGACGCTGAGCGCCGCAATGATGCTGATCACGAGCCCGTTGCGGGCGAACAGGCCGGAGAACGCCCGCGGCCAGGCGTAAAACGCGTAGGATTCGGCGCGCGCGATCGCGAGCGTCCTCGGCACGTTGACGTCGAACTCGTGCGGCGGCGAGAACTGGCAGTCGGCGTAGCAGGCGCCGCAGGAATGGCAGAGATTGGCGAGATAGTTCAGATCGCCGTCGGAGAAGGCGCGACGCATCTCCATCGCCGGAAACACCGCGCACAGCCCCTCGCAGTAGCGGCAGGAATTGCAGACCGTCATCAGACGGTCGGCTTCGGTGAGCGTGCTCGTTCCGTGCATCTTCTTTATGGCTTCTTGCTCAGGCCCTTGCCTTCGAGCCAGTTCTGGATCAGGGCCGCGACCTCGAGATTGTTCTTGTCCATCATCATCATGTGCGAATTGCCGTGGATGCCGACTTTCGGCAGATCGACGACGTCGGCGCTGCCGCCGGCGGCTTTCATGGCGTCCGCGAAGGCCACGCCCGTGGCGCGGATCTTCGGCCAGCGCGAGTCGCGCTCGATATAGTCGCCATAGACGAACAGCGTCGGGATGTTCTTCAGCACGTCGACCTTCGCCGGATCGCCGACCCCGGCCGGCTCGACCGCGATCAGCGCCTTGACCTTGTCGGGGCGCGCCTGCGCCACCTTGAAGCCGAACGTGCCGGCCTGGCTGTGAAACAGGATGATGCAGGGACAGACGCGATCGATCTCGGCGATATAGGCCGCGATCGTCGCATCATCCGTCGTGGTCCAGCGCGGTACGTTCTGCTTGACGAAATTGTCGTAGCCTTCGTTCGGAAATTGGCTACCGGGCATGAGCTTGCGTTTCGCCGGATCGGGATCGTAGGAGCCCGGGCCATCGCCGATCCGGAAGCGCTCGAACGGATTCGACGTGGTGAGGAAGACCGGCTCGCCCTTGAAGATATCGGGATATTGCGCCCAGCCGGCACGCCCGCGCTCGACCGCGTCGGAATTGTAGACGGCCCAGCCCTTGTGCAGGAAATAGTTGAGCCAGCCCTCGCGACCGTCCGGCGTCGTCTCGTAAGTCACTCCGGTCAGGCCGCCGCCGTGCCAGAGCAACAGCGGATAGGCGCCGCGTTCGTTGGCCGGCAGGAAGTATTGCACATACATCTGCTCGACCTGGTAGGTGCCGTTCGGATCGACCTTCGCCGGCACGCCGCCGGCGGTGAAGGTGACCTCCTTCACCGGCTTGCCCGAGATTTCCACCAGCCGGCCGCCGACATGGAACGAGCCCATGTCGCGCAGCGAGATGGGGTCCTCGGCGAGGGCGGGCAGCGTCGTCATCAACGTCGCGGTAGTCAAAACAACAGCCAGACGGGACATGATTCCTCTCTGAGCGCAATGGGTCGGCTCGTCCCTCCCCGCAGGCGGGGCGAGGTGGGAGAGAGCGTCGCGCTAATTCCTCGCATTCCGCGCCGCCTCCCGCCCGGCCACACGGCCGAACACGCTGCCGATGGTCATGCCGATGCCGGCGGCGTAGCCCTTGCCGAGCACGTTGCCGGCCATGATCTCGCCGGCCGCGAACATGTTGGCGGAGGGCTTGCCGTCCTTCATCAGCATGCGCGACTCCCGGTTCACGCGGGTGCCGAGATAGGTGAAGGTGATGCCCGGCCGCACCGGATAGGCAAGATAGGGCGGCGTTTCGATTCTGCGCGCCCAATGCGTCTTGGGCGGCGATATTCCTTCGGTGCGGCAGTCGTCGAGGATGGTGTGGTCGAACGTGCCGGGCCGCACGGCGGCGTTGAAATCCGTAACCGTCTTCTCCAGCGCCGCCGGATCGAGCTGCAGCTTGACGGCAAGCTCGCGGATCGTCGGCGCGCCGATCGGCGGAAACAGCGTCGGCATGAAGCTCGTCACGACGGTGGAATCGAAAATGATGTAGGCAATCTGATCGGGCTGCGCCGCGACCAGCCGGCCCCAGATCGCGTAGCGCTTCGGCCAGATGTCCTCGCCCTCGTCGTAGAAGCGCGCGGCGCGCTTGTTGACGACGATGCCGAACACCACCGAGTCGTGGCGCGTGATGATGCCGCCGTCGAATTTCGGCGCACGCGCGTCGATCGCAACCGCGTGGCATTGGGTGGGATCGCCGATCTCCTGCACGCCCTTGCCCAGCAGCATCTTCAGGACCGAGCCGCGATTATAGGGCGTGCCCCGGATCAGGAAGTTGTTGGCGGCCTCGCCCCAATACTCCTTGAGCCACTCGATGTTGGCCTCGAAGCCGCCGGCGGCGGCGACCAGGGTGGAGGCGCGGGCCTCGACATGCTCGCCATTGTGCTTCAGCGCCGCCGACAGGAACATGCCGTCCCTGATGTCGAGGTCCTTCACCTCGGCGTCGTAGAGGATGTCGACGCCGAGTTGCTCGGCGGTCAGATAGAGCGCGTTCAGCATCGCTCGCCCGCCGCCGAGGAAAAACGAATTGGTGCGGCCGAGGCTCGAGCGTACCGCCGAGCGAGGGCTGCCAGCGCACGCCCTGCTCGACGATCCAGTTCAGAACGTCCTTGGATTCCTTGATCATGAAGCGCGCCAGCTCTTCGTCGGTCTGGCCGCCGGTGACGCGCAGCAGGTCCTCCCAGAACTCCTCTTCCGTGTAGGGGCCGGTCAGGATGTCGGTCGCGGCGTCGTGGGCGCAGCGCATGTTGCGCGTGTGGCGGGTGTTGCCGCCGCGATAGAATTTCGGCGCGCCCTCGAGCACGAGGACCGAGGCGCCGGCGCGCCGTGCGCTGATCGCAGCACACAAAGCGGCGTTGCCGCCGCCGATCACCAGCACGTCGTACTTGCGATTAAAATCGACCATGCGTGTCTTGTTATCGTTCTTGGCATGGAAAGCAACGACCGTTCCGGCCGGATGCATCGCCCGGCCGGAATTACATTGCTCAGGCGACCGCCGCTTCGCGGGTCTCGATGGTCCGGCCGCCGCGATAGACGGTGAGCGCACCGATGATGCCGAGCGTCGCCGCGAACATCAGCCAATAAGCCGGCGAGGCCTTGTCCTGGTGGGTCATTTCGATCAGTCTGGTCGATACGAAGGGCGTGAACGTGCCGAACATGCCTGCCGCCAACGCGAACGCTATCGAGAAGCAGGTGGTGCGGACATGTGCCGGCACGATCTCGACCAGGCAGCCCAGCATGGTGCCGCTATAGACGCCGAAATAGAACGAGAACATCATCTGTACTGCCAGCAGCTTTCCGAAGTGTGGGCTCCGCCGCGAGCCAGGAAAGCGCAGGATAGGCGGTCACGAACGACAGGACCGCGATCGTCAGCAGCACCGGCTTACGGCCGATCCGGTCGGAAACCGCGCCACCGACCGGATTCCAGATGAAGTTCGTGACCGCGACGAGAAGGGTCACGAGCAGATGTCCCGGTCGGCGAGAGGTTGAGCTGCTTGCCGAAACCGGGTGCATAGACCGTGATGAAGTAGAAGGTGGTCGTGGTCAGCACGGCGATCATCATGCCGAGGACGACGATGCGCCAGTTGGCGATAGCCGAGGCGAATACCTCGTTCGCGGTCGGATGTTTCTTCATCTTCAGGAATTCGGGCGTTTCCTCCAGCGTGCGGCGCAGGAAGAAGATAACCGGGATGATGATGCATCCGATGAAGAACGGGATGCGCCATTTCGCGATTCCGCCGATGGAGTCCAGGAAAGTGTCGGCGGGCATGACTTCGCTCAGGATAAAGCCGATGATCGCCGCGACGAAGATCGCGACCTGCTGGCTGGACGGACTGGAACGAGGTGTAGAAGCCGCGATTGCCCGGCGTCGCTATTTCGGAAAGATAGACCGAGACGCCGCCCAGTTCGACGCCGGCGGAGAACCCCTGTATCAGTCGGCCGACCACGACAATGATCGTCGAGGCGATGCCGATCGATCGCGTAGGAGGGGCAGAAGGCGATCACCACGGTACCGAGCGCCATCAGCGCGAGCGTCACGATCAGGCCCTGGCGGCGGCCGATGCGGTCGATATAGGCGCCGAGTACGATGGCGCCGACCGGACGCATCAGCGCACCGAGCCAGAACACGCCGATACGCGTTGAGCAGGGCAGCGGTCTCGTTCTCGGCGGGAAAGAACGCTCTCGCGATATCGTGCGCGTAGAAGCCGAACAGGAAGAAATCGAACTGTTCGAGGAAATTGCCGCTGGTCGCGCGCAGGATCGCGCCGATGCGCGACTTGATTTGTGGCGGTTGCGATGGCGACGTCTGCGACATGGATAACTCTCTCCCCCGGTTTTGACGATGCGCCGGTTGGGCGATGAGCGTTTCACCAGCCGGCACTTGGTATGATCGCGGCAATCTGCCACGCTCTCGCCGCGCGTCCAACCGGAAAACGCTAGATATTTCGCATGGCTAGCCGCTCCGCGGGAGTGGAGTCGCACGGGTGGTTGCCGCCTGCGCGGATCGGCGGCCGCGGCGCCTGTTTTTCAGGGTTTGTTCCGCGCGGAGGCTATCAGCCATTGCCGGAACGCACGGAGTTTCGGCGAGTCCGCAGTGCCCTCCGGCGACACGATGTAGAAGCCGGCGTCCGCCGGAAGGGTGATCTGGAAGGGAACCACAAGCCGCCCTTTGGCGATGTCGTCCTTGACGTAAGTGGTGCGGCCCATGGCGACGCCCATGCCGTCGATCGCCGCCTGCACGGTCATCAGGATCAGGTCGAAGGTGATGCCCGGCTGCTTCGAGATGTCGGCGGGCAGGCCGGCAGCGGTGAGCCACAGCCGCCAGTCGTCGCCGTTATTGGTGTTGTGCAGCAGCACGTGATCCTTCAGGTCTTCCGGGCTGCGAAGCGGACGTTTGCCCGTCAGAAGCGTCGGACTGCACACCGGAAACATCTCGTCCGCCATCAGCCATTCGGAGCGGGCGTGCGGCCAGTGGCCCCGCCCATAGCGGATCGCGGCATCGACGTCGCCATTATTGAAATCGACCAGGCCGGTCGAGGTGGTGATCCGGACGTCGATCTCGGGATGCGCTTCCTGGAACGCCGACAATCGCGGCAACAGCCATTTCGCCGCGAGTGACGCCAGCGTCGAAACGGTCAGCACATTGCTGTCGTCTTTGCGCAGCAGCCGGTCGGTCGCAAGGCGCAGGTCGTTGAAGGCGGCGCGGATGCCGGGAAGATATTCCCGGGCCTCCGGCGTCAAGGCCAGTGCGCGGTTCTTGCGGACGAACAGGCGGATGCCGAGCTCGTCTTCCAGCCGCCGGATCTGATGGCTGATCGCCGTCTGCGTGACGTTCAGCTCGGATGCCGCCTGGGTGAAGCTCAAGTGCCGGGCGGCTGCCTCGAAAGCCCGCAATCCGTTGAGCGACGGCAGTCTGGCGACCATTCATTTACCTCAAAATACATGACGTTATTTCATCCGAAGCGGTACAAAGTGTCGTTTGCGGTGAGGCGGAAACAGGATGATATTCCGAGTAGAAATTAGCTGTAGGAGGTTAAAATGTCCACCTGCACCCATGAAGCGATGAGAAATCATCATGTTCCGGGAATCTGGGCTGGTCTCAGCGAGACCTTCCATCTTTGGCATCAGCGCTTCCGGACCCGTCGCGAACTCACCCACTGGAGCGACCGTGATCTCCATGACGTCGGGTTGAGCTGGAGCGACGTCGTGCGCGAAGCCGAAAAGCCGTTCTGGCGGGCTTGATAGCAGCCTGGCCGGCGCCGCCTCCGAAGAGGGGCGCCGGCCACTCCCTTGCAAAGCCTCTTGCAAATCCCTTGCAGATCCCGGGAGCCGGCCATGACCGCGTTACGGTTCGACAATCTGGAGCAATATTCGGACGTGCTGCGGTCGCGGTCGGATGAGCCGATCACCGCGCGCTTCGTCGAGCCGCGCGACGCCGAGGAGCTGCAGAACTACTTCCGTTCGCTCTCGATCCGCTCCCGTTACAATCGCTTTCTTGGCGCGATGAGTGAATTGCCGGCATCCGTGCTCGACCACTTCACGCATGTCGGGATGGACGATGGCTTTACCGTCGTCGCGACCATGCAGACCGATGGTTTCGAGACCATCGTCGGCGAAGCCCGCTATGCCTTCCATGCCGACAATGACAGCCTCGAGTTCGGCCTGTCGATCGATGACCGCTGGCAGGGCCATGGCATCGGCACGGCATTGCTGAAAAATCTCGAATGCCGGGCCGCTGCGCTTGGCGCCACGCGTATGTTCGGCGACACGCTGCGCTCCAACGAGGCGATGATCAATCTCGCCCGCAAGTCGAGCTTTGCCTTCACCAATAATCCCGATGATTGGAAGCTGGTGCGTTTCGAGAAGCATATCGATGTCGCGCCGAAGGATATCCCCTGCGCGAGCTGGCGGATCGCCGCGATGTCGGGGCAGGCCGAGGCGGTTTCCCTCTCCAGTTGACGCGGTCCCGTTCGCAGCGGGATGGACCCGCTCCCGCAAGGGGAGAGGGTCAAGCATGTCTTGTGGCAAACTGTTATCGCTTCACGCGGTCTAATCGTGATCCGTCGAGGTTGCGATGTCCCGCCAGGCAGCGAGTTCTTCGGCGACGAAGGCATTCTTGGCCTCGATGCGCTCGATCGTATCGCTGCCGAGCGGCAGCCGCAGCGGCGGTTTGGGCGCATTCGCCAGTGCGATGAAGGCTCTTGCAAGTTTGGCGGGATCGCCGCGCTGGCCGTGATTGACGTCGGCCGCATGCGCGCGGGTTCTGCCGACGGTCTCGCGATAGTCCTCGATCTGCTGCGCGGCGCGCGACAGTGACGTGTCGTCGAGAAAGTCGGTGCGGAAGAAGCCGGGCTCGACCACCGTCACCTTGATGCCGAGCGGCGCCACTTCGGCGGCCAGAGCCTCGCTGATTCCCTCGACTGCAAACTTGGTCGCGCCATAAACGCCCCAGCCGGGATAACCGGTGTAGCCGCCGACCGAGGAGAGATTGATGATGTGGCCCGAGCGTTGCCGTCGCATATGCGGCAGCACCGCGCGTGTAACGGCAAGCAGGCCGAATACGTTGGTGCCGAAAAGACGCTCGGTTTCGTCGGCGCTGGCTTCTTCGATCGCGCCCAACAGCCCGTAGCCTGCGTTGTTGACCAGGATATCGATGTGACCGAACCTCTTGATGGCTTGGCCGACCGTCTCATGAGCCTGGGTTTCGTTCGTGACGTCGAGCCGCGCGGCCAGGAGCCGCTCATGCGCGCCGAGCCGCTTGGTGATGGTGGAGGGATCGCGCGCGGTGGCGACCACCGCATCGCCCGCTTCTAACGCCTCTTGCGCGATCAGGGCGCCAAATCCACGGGAAGCTCCTGTGATGAACCAGATACGCATTTTCTTGCCCTTTCAATTGTCCCGGCGATTGCACCGGGCTGATGGGCAAACTGTAGCGTCTCGCCATAAATGAGATAATCCGCTATATAATTCTCACGCTACTGAGAAAAATTCATCAATGCGGATCGACCCGTCCGACCTCGCGACTTTCCTGGCGATCGCCCGGCATCGTAGCTTTCGCGCCGCGGCGACCGAACTCGGTGTCTCCGCGTCCGCGCTCAGCCACGCGCTGCGCAATATCGAGGAACGGCTGGACGTGCGGCTGATCAACCGCACCACCCGCAGTGTCGCGCTGACCGAAGCCGGCGCGCGGCTGTTCGAGCGGATCAGTCCGGCATTCCGTGATATCGACGACGCGCTGGAAGATCTCAACAGCTTTCGCGGCAAGCCGGCCGGCACGCTTCGCTTCAATGCCGCGCGGCAATCGACGCAACTGGTGCTGTTGCCGATCGTCACGAAGTTCCTGAAGGCCTTCCCCGACGTCAACGTCGAGATCGTCGTCAACGACGCGCTGATCGACATGGTTGCGGCCGGCTTCGATGCCGGCGTCCGGTTCGGCGAGACCATCGCGGCCGACATGATTGCCGTTCCGATCGGCCCGCGGCATCGCTTCGCGGTGGTCGGCTCGCCGGGCTACTTCAGCACGCACAAGCCGCCGATAACCCCGCACGATCTGAAGGATCTGCCCTGTATCCGCTATCGCTTCGCGAGCGGAACGTTCTATCGCTGGGAGTTCGAGCGCGGCGGCGTCGAAGTTGAGATCGACGTCGCGGGGCCGCTGACGATCAACGACCAATACCTGATGCTCGATGCCGCCCGCGGCGGCGCAGGCCTTGCTTTCGTGTTCGAGGCGCAGGCAGAGGAACTGATCGCAAAGACGCGAGCTCGTTCGCGTGCTCGCCGACTGGTGCCCCGCCTATCCCGGCTTCTTTCTGTATTATCCGAGCCGCCGCCAGTTGCCGGCGGCGCTGCGGGCCTTCGTGGATTTCGCCAGAGCGGCGAAAATCTAGCTTCCCTTGAACACAGCCTTGCGCTTCTCGATGAAGGCCTGCACGGCTTCCTTGTGATCCGCCGTCGTCGTCAGGCGGATCAGCCGCTCGGCTTCGTGGTCGCGCGCGGTGGAAAAATCGAACAGCAGGGCCTCGTCGAGATTATCCTTCATGTAGCGCAGCGCCAGCGTCGGCCCCTCGGCCATGGATCGTGCGAGCGCGAAGGCTTCCGCCCGCAATTTATCGTCAGGCACGACGCGGTTGACGAGGCCGATCTGCTCGCAGCGGGCTGCGTCGACCTTCTCCGCGGTGAACATCAGCTCACGCGCCCGCGCGGTGCCGACCAGCCGCGTCAGCAGCCACGCGATGCCGTAGTCGCCGCTCAGCGCGACGCGCAGATAACCGGTAGAGACGAACGCCGATTGTGCGGCGATGCGGATGTCGCAGGCGAGCGCGATCGAAAGCCCCGCGCCGACCGCGGGGCCGGGCAGGGCGGCAATCGTCGGCTTTCGCACCGAGGCGAGTGCGCCGGTGAGAAGCCGCTGCCGCTCCTGCAAATCCGCGACTTTCTCGTCATAGGACATTTCGAGCTTCTTCTTGTCGCGATGGGCGCCCATTCCCTTCACATCACCGCCGGCGCAGAAGGCGTCGCCCGCGCCGGTGAGCAGCAGCACGCCGACCTCGGAATTCTCGCCGCACGCCTTGATCATCGCGCGGAGCGCCGGACTCAGTGTGTCGGAAAGCGCGTTCTTCACCTCGGGGCGGTTGAGCGTGATGACCGCGACGCGATCTCGTATCACGCAAAGCAGTTCGTTGGTGCCGGTATCGATCGTGGTCTCGCTGGTCATTTCAGGCCCCATGGCGTGTTATGTTGTTGATCCGTAGGGTGGGCAAAGCGACTTGTTCGGCGTAGCTCGAAGAACGTAGACGGAAGCGTGCCCACCATTGCGCCGCGTTGATGGATGGTGGGCAGCGCATTGCGCCTTTGCCCACCCTACGTTTCGTCTTGTCGCGTCATTCCGGCACGCTGAGCGTGAACCCGTCGAATTCCGGACCCGATGCTTCGCATCGCCCCGGAATGACGTGGGCCTAAAACTTCTCCACCCATGGCCGCACTTCCAGTTCCCAGCTCCAGGCGCTGCGCGGCTGCTGCAGCACGTTCCAGTAGCTCAGCGCGATCGCGTCGGGATCAAGCATCGAGTCCGGGCGGTCAGGGGCCTCGGTGCGGGCCGCGCTGCGGATGCCGCCGTCGATCACGAAATGCGCGACATGGATGCCCTGCGGCGACAACTCGCGGGCCATGCTCTGTGCCATGCCGCGCAGGGCGAACTTGCCCATCGCGAACGGGGCCGATTGCGAGTAGCCCTTCACGCTGGCGGACGCTCCGGTGAACAGGATCGCGCCGTGCTTGTTGGGCAGCATGCGCTGGACCGCCTGCTGCGCCACCAGGAAGCCGCCGAAGGCGCTGACCGCGATCGCCTGCGAAACCTCCGCCGGCACCAGGTCGACAAACGCGCCCCGCGCCCGGGCGCTGGCGTTGTAGACCACGATATCGGGGGTGGCGACCTCGCGCTCGACCAGGCCGAACAGCCGCTCGACCTCCTCGGCGCTGGTTGCGTCGCACGCAAAGGCCCGCGCGCCGGTCTGGCCGCAGAGCGGACCGAGCTTCTCGATCTTGCGCGCGGCAAGCGCCACCGCGATCTTCTCGCGCGCGAACAATCGCGCCAGGGAGGCGCTCAGCCCTTCGCCGGCGCCGACGATCAGGGCGGTCTTGTATTTTGGGATGTCCATGGGGTGTGTCCTTGAGACGGCAGGAATAACTGATCTATGCCGGTAATCCCACAAGGCAACCCGCATCCGTCCACAATGGGGCCCAGCGCAGCCTTGTGATGGTTCTGCGGCTTCTGGATCCAGATCGCGTTACCCGGCAAAACCCATTGATGCGGCATGGCTTTGTCGCGAGAATAGGCGCAGACCTTGACCGAACAGGGTGATAGCTCGGCGCCGAACGCACGATAGAGGTTCGCCATTGTCGCCCCCTGACGGTCGGCGGCCTCGTCGACCGGCCACAAGATGATCTACATCATCTGAAGCGGCAAGATCTGAAGCGGCAAGTCGAAGAATAGAAGTCGGCTCCGACCGACCGGGTGGAACAAGCGAGGACCAGCAATTGCAGCAGCCCATCAAGCATGATGTCACAGCCACGCCGAACCAGTCCGGGCTGCTCGCGCCGGACACCTCCGGCATGAATTTCTATCGCGCCGATCCCGCGCTGACCGACCTGTTGCGCATCCATCTGCCCGACGTGCTGTTCCGCCATATCGAGCCGCATCTCGACCGGCTTGGCCGGTTGGCCGGCGGCCATCTCGATGAATGCGCGCGGCTTGCCGATCGCCACGTCCCGGTGCTGCACCAGCGCGACAAGTTCGGCCGCGACGTGCAATCGATCGAATATCATCCGGCCTACCGTGACCTGGAGCGCGCGGCGTTCGGCGAGTTCGGCATTCACGCGATGTCGATCCGCAAGGGCATTCTGGGCTGGCCCGACAAATATCCCGTCGTCGCCAAGCACGCCTTCACCTTCCTGTTCAACCAGGCCGAATTCGGTCTCGGCTGCCCGATCAACGTCACCGACGGCTGCGCGAAGCTGCTGGCGAATTTCGGCAGCGATGCGCTGAAGGCGAAATATCTCGACGGCCTGACCCAGACCGACATGGACGAAGCTGACCCAGGGCGGCCAGTTCATGACCGAGAAGGAGGGCGGCTCCGACGTCGGCACGCTGACCACGACCGCCGTGCAGGAGGGTGACCACTGGCGGCTCCATGGCGAGAAATGGTTTTGCTCGAATGCCGATGCGAAGGTGGTGATGCTGCTGGCCCGGCCGCACGGCGCGGTCGGCGGCACGCGCGGCGTCGGCCTGTTCCTGATGCCGCGGTTCCTCGATGACGGCTCGCAGAATCATTATCGGATCGTTCGGCTCAAGGACAAGCTCGGCACGCGCTCGATGGCCTCCGGCGAGATCAAGCTCGAAGGCGCGATAGCTTATGCCGTCGGCCGGCTCGATCGCGGCTTCGTGCAGATGGCCGAGATGGTCAATTCGTCCCGGCTCTCCAACGGCGTGAAATCGACGGCTTTGATGCGCCGCGCCTGTCACGACGCGATGACGGTTGCGACCAATCGCGTGGTGTTCGGCCACCGCATCGTCGATCTGCCGCTCGGCCGGCGGCAGTTGATGAAGATCATGCTGGCGACCGAGCAGGCGCTGTCGATGAGCTTTCTGACCGCGGACGCGCTCGACCGTGCAGAGGCCGGCAGCCAGGACGCAGCCGCGCTGCTTCGCATCCTGACACCGACGCTGAAATTCCGTGCCACGCGCGATGCGCGCAAGGTCTGCGGCGATGCCTTGGAGATGCGCGGCGGCATCGGTTACATCGAGGAGTTCGCGACCGCACGGCTGCTCCGCGACGCCCATCTCGGCTCGATCTGGGAAGGCACCGGCAACATCGTCGCGCTCGATGCGCTGAAGCGCGCGATCGGCCGCCATGGCGCCGAGTCGGCACTTGCAGCCGATCTGCATGCCCGGCTCGACGACAGCGCCAATGTACCGGTGGCGTGGCGCGACCGGCTGCGCGGTCTCGCCGATCGCGCCGTCAGTTTCGCGCGCGATGTCGCCGCGCGCGCCGAGAATGAATCCGAGGCGCGCCGCGCCACGAGCCTGCTCTATCATGTCGCAAGCGCGGTGACGCTCGCCTGGGAAGGCGGACGCATCCAGGAGATGCGCGGCGATGCACGGCGCCTGCTGCTGTCGCGGCTCGTGATCGATCATCGCGTCTCGCCGGGCGATCCGTTCCGGTTGGTGGAAAATACCGTTCAGGATGCGATTGCGGGTCATATGCTCGGCGACCGCGCCGTGGGCATGGCTGAGGTTGGCGAACTGCTTTCCGCAGCGTAGGCTTTCTGCGTGCGCTTGCGTGGCGTGCTGTCGCAAGACGCGCGCTGTGCTTTCATACAAAACGATAAAACAAAAATGAATTGAGGAACCGCCAATGAAGGCAGCCGTGCTGCACGAAGTGAACACGCCGCTCATGATCGAGGATGTTAGCCTGCCGAATCCCGGCCCGCGCGAAGTCCTGATCCGCACGGCCGTCGCCGGCCTTTGCCATTCCGATCTGCATTTCATCGAGGGACTCTACCCGCATCCGCTACCGGCGGTGCTCGGCCATGAATCCGCGGGCGTGGTCGAGAAGGTCGGCTCCGACGTCAACTATGTGAAGCCGGGCGATCATGTCGTCACCTGTCTCTCGGTGTTCTGCGGCACCTGCGACAATTGCACCACGGGGCGGCCGGTGCTGTGCACCGATACGACGGTAAAGATGCTGCCCGGCGCGTCCAACCGGATGTCCTGGAGCAGGCCGGAGAAGCTCAATCAGTTTCTCAATCTCTCATCCTTCGCCGAACGGATGCTGGTGCACGAGAACGCCATCGTCAAAATCCGTCCCGATATGCCGCTTGATCTCGCCGCGCTGATCGGCTGCGGCGTCATGACCGGCTATGGCGCGGTCGTGAACACCGCAAAGGTCCAGCCCGGCGAAACGGTGGCCGTCATCGGCTGCGGCGGCGTCGGCATGGCGTCGATCAACGGCGCGGCGATCGCGGGCGCCGGCCGCATCATCGCGGTCGATGTCAACCCGGCGAAGCTGCAGCTTGCGACCAAGCTCGGCGCCACCGATCTCGTGGACCCGAAGAATGGCGACGTGGTCCAGCAGGTGCGCGAGATCACCAAGGGCGGCGTGCATCATGCGTTCGAGGTGCTGGGCCGCAAGGAAACTGCCGAGCAGGCCTTCGGCATGCTGGCGCCCGGCGGCACCGCCACCATCGTCGGGATGATTCCATTCGGTCAGAAGATCGAGCTGCATGGCTTCGATTTCCTGCGCGAGCGCAAGCTGCAAGGCTCTTCGATGGGCTCCAACCATTTCCGCGTCGACATGCCGCGCCTGATCGAATTCTACATGCGCGGCAAGCTGCATCTGGAGGACTGGATCTCGGCGAAGCTGAAGCTGAACGAGATCAACGATGGCTTTGCCAGCATGAAAGCCGGCAAGGCGCTCCGCAGCGTGATCATGTTCGATAGCTGAGCGCTCCCGCTCGTCATGCGCGGGCTTGACCCGCGCATCCATCAAACTTCGCGAGATGTTTGACATGATGGATCGCCGGGCCTGCCGCGCCGAAGGGGCTACGGACCTGCGGCGAGTCAGCCCGGCAATGACGACTGGGGATTCCGCGGGCTCCGAAACGATGTCGAGCTGATCATCGCGACACGTGCGCCGACACCGCGAGCCAGCGGCCGTTCTGCTTGGCCCAGCAGTCGGTGTAACGGCCCTGCGCCTGCTGACCGTCCGGCGTCGTATAGCTGGTCGCGCCGTGGATGATCGCGAAGTCACCGATCACGCGGATCTTCACGTCGTGCTCCTTCAGGTTCTTGATCGCGACCGGCTGCGCGGTCTGCTTCAGGAAACTTGCGCGATCGACCAGCGACTTGTCGGGATTGGTGCAATAGAAATCCGCCGCCAGGATTTCGTCGAAGCGCTTGACGTCACCATTTTGCACTGAGGCGACATAGTCGCGGTTCAGCACGGTCAGGTCGTCGATGTCCTTGCTCATGGGTGTTTCCTTTCCCTTTTTTCCGTCATTCCGGGCTCAGCCCTGACGGGCCGCCCCGGAATGACGGAACAGCGGCTCAATCATCAAACATCGGCGGCGGAATGAAGCCACCGAATTCGCGTTCGATCAGTTCGGCCAGCTTGAGCGGTGTGCGATCCTCCAGCCACGGACCGACGATCTGCACGCCGACCGGCAGGCCCGCGGCCGATAGCCCGAGCGGGATCGCGGTGGCGGGCAGGCCGGGCAGCGTGGCGATGCCGGGCCATGCCAACTGATCGGGATAGACATAGTCCTTGCCGTCGATGTTGATGCGACGCTGTTCCTGCTCCGGGGAGTGATCATGCGGATAGGCCGGCGTCGGCATGATCGGGCAGATCACCGCATCGAATGATCGGAACAGCTCACGCCATTGCTCACGCAGCCTGTACCGCTTTCCGTCGTCGATTACCCAGCCGCTATGGCTCTGCATCATGCCGCGCAGGCGTTCCGCGCGAAGGCTTGTGTCATCGGTGGAAAGCTGCGCGGCGGCGGCCTTCGCGCCCTCGATCACTTCCGGCGGGGAGAACGTGCCGAGGAATGATATCAGACGGCGCATATAGAGCCGCGACGAGTCCGCGAAATCCGGCAACAGCGGGCTTTCTCGCGTGATCGTCACGCCCGCTTTGGCGAGATTGGCCGCGAGCGCTTCGATTGCCGCGCGAACGTCGTTGTTCGGCGGCATGAGCGGATGACTCTCGACGACAAGCACGCGGAAGCCCTTGAGAGCGTCATGCCGCGGCGGCGGCAGTGCGAGCCTGTAGCCGACGCCCGCATCCAGCGGATCGGGCCCCGCGATCACGTCGAGCAACAGCGAGAGATCGACAGCTCCCCGCGCCATCGGGCCGAGCACCGTGAGGTCGGGCCCTACCGGGATCGCCGGAAAGGGCGGCGGCGTGTGGCCCCGCACCGGCACGAGGTTGAAGCTCGGCTTGTGCGCATAGACGCCGCAATGAAACGCCGGCACGCGCAGCGAACCGCCGATGTCGGAGCCGAGCGACAGCGGGCCGTAGCCCGCAGCGAGCGCCGCAGACGATCCGCCGGAAGAGCCGCCGGGCGTGCGGCCGAGATCGAAGGGATTGTTGGTGGTGCCGTAGATGTCGTTATAGCTCTGCCAGTCGCCGAGCCCGACCGGCACATTCGTCTTGCCGAGGACGACGCCGCCTGCGTCCTTCACACGCGCGACCGTCAGCGCGTCTTCCTTCGGCTTGAAATCCCTCTGCGCGGGGAAGCCCCAGGTCGTCGGAAGGCCTGCGATGTTGTAGGATTCCTTGACGGTCAGCGGCAGGCCGAGCAGCGGCCTGGTTTCACCGCGCGCGATCGCGGCGTCAGCGGCGCGCGCGGCTGCGAGGCCGCCGTCGAAATCGCGCACGCAGATTGCGTTGATCTTGCCGTCATGCCGCTCGATGCGGCCGATGGCATCCTCCGCCAATTCGACCGCGGACACTTCCCTCGCCTTCAGCGCCGCCGATAGTTCGACCGCGGTCTTGAAGCTCCACTGTGATTTGGCCAAGTCTTTTCTCCCAGGCTTTGCGTGCGATGATGCAAAGCCTAGCGCCGCGTCGCAAGGGCAGTTTGACCGGGATTGCGAATTGATCCGCTGGCATGCAATTCGTGCAGCCGGCAGTCCTACGCCGCGCCAATGAGTATGCCGACGCCGAGCACGATGGCGCCTCCGAGCACGATCTGGAACACCGCCTGCAGGAATGGCGTGTCCATGTAGCGCGAACGAATGAACGCGATTGCCCACAGCTCGAAGAACACGACGATGCCGGCGATCGCAGTCGCGATCCAGAACGCGTTGGTCCAGGAATCCGGCACGAGATAGGGTAGGGTGTGGCCGAGCCCGCCGAGCGTCGTCATCAGCCCGCAGGTCACTCCGCGCAGCCAGGGCGAGCCGCGTCCGGTCAGCGAGCCGTCGTCGGACAAGGCTTCCGCGAAGCCCATGCTGATGCCGGCGCCGATCGAGGCGGCAAGCCCGACCAGGAAAGTCTGCGAGTTCTGGTGCGTGGCGAAGGCGGCGGCGAACAGCGGCGCCAGCGTCGACACCGAGCCGTCCATCAATCCGGCAAGTCCCGGCTGCACATATTGCAGCACGAAGATGCGGCGGCGCGTCTTGTCCTCGGCCTCGCGCACATCGGGCTTGAGGATCTCGCCGGTCAGTGCGACCGCGCGTTTCTCGTGACCCTTCTCGGCTTCGGCCAAGTCGCCGAGCAATCGCCGGACGCCGACGTCTTGCGCCTGTTCGGCGGCCTTGATG
Source organism: uncultured Alphaproteobacteria bacterium (assembly GCA_963786015.1). Classification (GTDB taxonomy): domain Bacteria; phylum Pseudomonadota; class Alphaproteobacteria; order Rhizobiales; family Xanthobacteraceae; genus Bradyrhizobium. The sequence goes on from CAWAXO010000008.1 coordinate 204,294, forward strand.
TAGAAGCGCTCGGCCTCGAACTCCATCGTCTCGGCCTTCTTCCGGATGGTCTCGAGCGGCAGGTTCTTGGTGAGCCAGATCGGGCGGCGGCGCAGGAAGCCGCGGACGTCCTCGCGGCGGATCGGCGGCAGGTTCTTGCCGAAGCGCTGCTCGTAGAGTTCCAGCAGCATATGACGATGGCCGCGTTCCTCCTCTGCCATCTCCTCGAATATCTTCGCCGAATCCGGATAGCGCTCCGCGAGGTCCTCGGCGAAGGTCATATAGATGCGGCTGTCCTCTTCCTCGGAGGCGATCGCGACCGCGAGGACTTCGCGCTCGGTCAGATCGGCAAAATTCTTCATGCTCGCTGTCCAACTTAGAACAATTCTAGAATTATTTAGAATAGTTCTAAATCGAGATGTCAAATGCACTACTGCCGTCGTAACGATGCCGATTTGTTCGATTGACGTTCCATCGGGGTGGAACCCGATGGGCAAAGTGCCCGTTCGCGTTTCCACAACCAGTGTTCCGGAGATTCCATGGAAAAGGTCAAATACCGTCTGAACGAGCCGCGGCTCGCCCCGCGCCGTACCAAACTCGAAATTCCGGGTTGGGCGGGCGAGCGCGCTCCGCGCGCGGACGGGTCACATGAGCAGGTCTGGCATTGCGTGCCGTTCTCGGAAAGCGCGCAATACGGCATCGAGCTGTTCTACCCGTACGACAACGAGCTTCATGTCAGTACCAGGGACGGCCAGCTCGTGCTGGAGGGCGACTGGGGCGAGCCGCCGAGCGACGGCGTGCAGTGGCCGCCGTTCCGCAATTTCGGCGGCGATTTCTACACCTACCAGCTTCTGCTCGATTTCAAGGTCGAGAAGGGACTTGCGATCCGTACCGAGCCGCATCCGCGCTTCTACACCGACCACACCGACACGGTGCCGATCGCGGTGCCGGCCTTGATCCGCAATTGGTGGCCGATGGTGTTCTTCTGCGTGTTCAAGGCGCCGGCCGAGGGACGCACGCACATCTTTCGTCCGAACGAACCGTTCGCGCAGATCATTGTCCTGCCCGAGGAGGCCTCATTCGCGATCGAGCCGATGAGCGAGGACGAAGCCGCGGAGCGCGAACTGCAGGCGCGACGCATCTATGCCAACCGGCCGAAGCTTTCGGCCGGCACCGAGTGGACGTCGTCGACCGACACGGTGTTCGACGGCACCTACCGCCATCTGCATCGGGCCGCGAAGGAAAAAGAAAGGCCGGACTGACCAGCGGAGCCTGATCGAATCCAAAAGAAAGAAGGCCCCGGAACTCGCGCTCCGGGGCCCTCTTCGTTCTACAAATCCGACAGCATCAATAGTGATGATGGTGGTGGTGGTGGTGATGGTGCCGGTGGCGATGCGGCACCACGACGACCACCGGCCGGCGCCAGTGGTGATGGTGATGATGGTGGTGGTGATGGTGGAACTGAGCGAGCTGAACGTTGTCCTGAGCGGATGGCGCCGGACTCTGTTCATCGACTGCCTGCAGCATCGCCTTGGCGTTCGGGATCGGCTCCAGCAGATCGGCGAAGGAATTCGCCTGCAGTACGTCTGCAGGCGCGGGTGCCGGTGCAGCCTGGGCAGCGTTCAATGTTCCGAGCGCCGCCACCGCTCCCAAAAGTCCAGCGATCTTCTTGTCCATAAAGTCTCCTCCAAAGCGCATAGCCCCGGCACGCAACGCGGGCCCCGCGCACATGTTCCGCGATTTGTGGGCGGATTGACGTCGAAGTTCGTCCGGCTGTTGCGCTACGGCTCAAGCTTCGCGGCGTCGTGCAGGAATTGCAGTAACAGCCTGTTGACTTGCTCCGGCTGCTCCTGCTGCACCCAGTGGCCGGCGCCTTCGACGAGATGGCAGCCGATCATGTTGGTGCAGGCGCGCGTCTGCATCGCCTCGAAGGTGCCGGCGACCTGATAAGTGCCCCAATCCTGCTTTCCCGAGATGAAGCAGGACGGCACGTCGATGGTGCGGCCGGACCATGTCTGCAATTCGGCCTTGAACGCGCCTGAGGTGCCGCAGCGATACCATTGCAGCCCGCCCTGGAATCCCGTGCGCTGATATTCAGATGCGTAGGTGGCGAGCTCCGCGTCCGGCAGCCACCGGTTCGCCGCAATCTCGCCGGCCGAGGGCATTTCCTCGGCGACCGTCTCCGGCATCGTCCTGGCGAGATCCATCACATAATAGGTCGGCAGTTTAGCAAGCTCGCTCGCCGACCAGGCCTTGAGCGGATAGGGCTTGTTGTCTTTCCAGTCGGCGCTCTTGTGATGATAATAGGCGCGCAGGAAATCATGCAGGCCCTGTGGCGGGCGATGCATGTCGGCGTCCGCCTCGCGCGTCGAGTAGTACCATTGATAATGCTTGCGCGGCCGCGGCAAGCCTGCGAGCTCGCGATGCACGGGATCGTCCGGCGGTGGCTGTGCGGGAGAATCGGCCGTGTTGAACGGCAATGATGGCGGTCCGCCGAATGGCGCGCTCATCATCGCGACGGCGCGAAACACGTCAGGCCGCATCAGCGCGCACCACGCCGCGACCGGACTGCCGAAATCGTGCCCGATCACGGCGTCGACATGGCGATAGCCGAAAGCGGACACGAGCCCCAGCGCGTCGCGCACGAGATTGGGCAGCCGGAACGCATTGAGAGATCCGTCATAGCGCGCATCCGAGCCGGTGGTGCGGCCATAGCCGCGCTGGTCCGGCGCGATCACGTGATAGCCGGCCTCCGCCAGCGCCGGCATCACCTTGCGCCAGCTAAAGGCGAGCTCGGGAAAGCCGTGCAGCAGCAGCACGCAGGGCCGGCCCTTGGTCTCGGCCGGCCTCGAGAACATGCATGCGAAGGCCGTTGATGCCCTCGACATGGCGCGAGCGGATGGAAGCAGGCAGAGGAATGTCGGGAAGAGAAGTCATAGCGTTTCCTCGTCATGGCCGGGCCTAGCAGTCTGAAGGACGGCGTCGCTGCCGCTCGCCTATGCCCGGCCATCCACGTTCTTCTCAGGTGAAAGTGTAAGGACGTGGATGCCCGGCACAAGGCCGGGCATGGCGGAAATCGGAGATGAAGCGCTTATTAAACCCGCACCGCCGTTTTCGGCCAATAGCTGTCGCGCAGAAGTCGCTTCACCAGCTTGCCGGTCGGCGTGCGCGGCAATTCCGCCTGGAAGTCGATCGAGCGCGGGCATTTGATCGGCGACAGATGCTTGCGGCAGAACAGCATCAGCGCGGCTTCCAGGTCCTTCGCCCGCCCGCGTCATGTCGTGCGGCTGCACCACGCGCCTTGACTTCTTCACCCATCTCCTCGTTCGGTACGCCGAACACCGCGACGTCAGCGACGTCGGGGTGGGTGATCAGCACGTCCTCGGTTTCCTGCGGATAGATGTTCACGCCGCCCGAGATGATCATGTAGGCCTTGCGGTCGGTCAGATAGAGAAAGCCGTCCGCATCGACATAGCCGACGTCGCCGAGCGTCGACCAGCCTTTCGAATTACGCGCACCCTGCGTCTTCTCGGGATCGTTGTGATAGGAGAATTCCGGCCCGTCGGCGAAATACACCGTGCCGATCTGTCCCAAAGCGGCTTCCTCGTCGTTTTCATCAAGGATCTTGACCGTGCCGACCACCGCGCGACCGACCGTGCCGCGATGTGCCAGCCATTCTTGCGAGTTGCAGAAGGTGAGGCCGTTGGCCTCCGAGCCCGCGTAATATTCCACCAGAACCGGTCCCCACCAGTTGATCATCTTTGCCTTGACGTCGACCGGGCAAGGCGCGGCGGCGTGGATCGTGCAGCGCAGCGAGGACACATCGTAGCGCTGCCGCACGTCATCGGGCAGCTTGAGCATGCGCACGAACATGGTCGGCACGAGCTGCGAGTGCGTGACCTTGTGCAACTCGACCAGCTTGAGGAACTGCTCGGCATCGAAGGATTCCATCAGGATCGACGTGCCGCCGAGCGTGATCTGCGCCATGTTGAAGCGCAGAGGTGCCGCATGATAGAGCGGCGCCGGCGACAGATAGATGCTGTCTTCGCCCATGCTGCACAGCTTGCCGCAAACGCCCAGCAGGAAGGCGGACGCCGCCTCGATCGGATTGCCCTCGAACGGCCTCTTGATGCCCTTCGGACGGCCGGTGGTGCCGGACGAATAGAGCATGTCGTAGCCCGAGACCTGGTCGGCGATCGGCGTGATCGGCTGCGCGCCTGCCTCATTGTCCCACGAGCGAAAGCCCGGCAGCGGCTCGTCGAGCATGAAGAACGCCGGCTCGCCCGGCGCGCCAGTGACAAGACTTTTGATCTGTTCGGCGCATTTCGGCGAGGTGATGACGACCTTGGCGCCGCAATCCCTCACGATGTAGTCGATCTCATCCTGGGTCAGGTAGCGGCTGATCGCGGTGTAATAGAGCCCCGCGCGCTGCGCGGCCCAGCAGATTTCCATGAAGGCGAGCCGGTTTTCCATCAGCATCGCGATATGGTCGCCTGCCTTCAGTCCGAGCGAGCGAAAAAGTTGCGCGCCCTGGTTCGAGAGTTCGTCGAGCTCGCGATAGGTGATGGCCTTGCCGGTGCCGGCCATCTGATAGGCGATCTTGTCGGATGCGTCTGGGCATGGATCGAGGGGTAAGTCATGGTGTTTCTCAGCGAATGGCGAGTAGCGAATGGCGAGTAGAGGAATCACTTAGAGTTCCCGTTCGTCACCCGCTACTCTGCTCTCCTTGTTGCCTTCCCTATTCGCTATTCGCTACTCACTATTGGCAATTCACACTTCGCTTCCACCATTCGCGTTCCCGCGATTGGCTCTGTTACAGCCGTTCCACGATGGTCACGTTCGCCATGCCGCCGCCTTCGCACATGGTCTGCAGGCCATAGCGCTTGTTCTGCTGCTTCAGCGCATTGACCAGCGTCGTCATCAGCTTGGTGCCGGAGCCGCCGAGCGGATGACCGAGCGCGATCGCGCCGCCATTGACGTTGAGCCTCGCCGGATCTGCGCCGGTGGTCTTCAGCCACGCCGTCGGCACCGAGGCGAAGGCCTCGTTGACCTCGAACAGGTCGATCTCATCGATGGTCATGCCGGCCTTCTTCAGCGCACGCTCGGTGGCGTGCAGCGGCGCCTCGAGCATGATGACGGGATCGCCGCCCATCATGGTCAGGTGATGGATGCGCGCCATCGGCTTGACGCCAAGCTGCTTCAAGCCCTTCTCATTGACCACGAGCACGCCGGAGGCGCCGTCGCAGATCTGGCTGGCGCTCGCCGCGGTCAGCTTGCCGTTCTCGGCGATCAGCTTCACGCCCTTGATGCCGTCGAGGCTGACGTCGAAGCGGATGCCTTCGTCGATGTGGTGCGTATCGGTCGAGCCGTCGGCGCGGGTGATCTTGAGCGGAACGATCTCGTCCTTGAAGCGGCCGGCTTGCGTTGCCGCGATCGCGCGCTGATGGCTGTTGTAGGAATATTCGTCGAGATCGTCTTTGGAGAGGCCGTATTTCTCGGCCATCATCTCCGCGCCGGTGAACTGGCTGAACACGATGTTCGGGTAGCGCTTCTCGATGTTCGGGCTCTTGTAGTGCCCGAAGCCGTTCTTGGCCGGCAGCGACGAGGCGAGGCCCATCGGCACGCGCGTCATCGAACTCGACACCTGCCGCGATCACGACGTCCATCGCGCCCGACATCACGGCCTGGGCCGCGAAATGCAGCGCCTGCTGCGAGGAGCCGCATTGCCGGTCGATGGAGGTGCCGGGCACGCTCTCCGGAAGTTTCGAGGCCATGATCGCGTTGCGCGCAACGTTGTTGGATTGCTCACCGGCCTGCATGACACAGCCCATGATCACGTCCTCGATCTGGTCAGGGGCGACCCCCGACCGCTCGACCAGCGCATCGAGCACGACAGCGGCGAGATCGGCCGGATGCCAGCCTGCAAGACGTCCCCCCTTGCGACCGCCGGCGGTGCGGGCGGTGGCGACGATGTAAGCCTCGGCCATCTCGGTTCTCCCTGTTGTTCTTGGATGACGAGTGGATTTAGCGGACGTGTCGGGATTTAGTCAATCAATCAATTAACTCTTGAGATGAGCGCTGGCTTGGGCTTATCTGCCCCGCGCAAATGCCCGAGGGCACGACATTCGGCAGGAACAGGTCTCGCACTTGAACACTAGCGTACCGATCAGGCAACAGACCGCCAAAAGCACGACCGCCGATCGTCTGCTCGACGCGGCGAGTGAACTGATGATCGAGCGCTCGTCGATCGAGGTGTCGCTTAGCGACATTGCGCAGAAGTCCGGGGCCAATGCGGCGCTGGTGAAATATCATTTCGGCAACAAGGACGGGCTGTTGCTGGCGCTGCTCGCGCGCGACGCCGCGACCGAAATGTCGAACCTCGAATACCTGCTGGCGCAGCCGGTCACGCCGACCGAGAAGCTGAAGCTGCATATCGCCGGCGTCATCCGCGCCTATCATCGGTTTCCTTACATGAACCGGCTGATCCACTACCTGTTGCATGAGAGCAGCCATGAGGCCGCCGACGAGGTTTCGAAATTTTTCGTCGCGCCGCTGCTGGACTTTCATCGCCGGTTGCTCACGCAAGGGACAAAGGCCGGTGAGTTCCGCGATATCGATCCGGTCCTGTTCTACACCAGCCTGATCGGTGCCTGCGATCATCTGTTTTTCGGCCGCCACGCGATGTCGCGCGCCATCGGCGTCGGTCCCGTCACCGACGCTGTCTGCCGCGACTACATCAGGCACATGGAAGGGCTGATCTGCGGTGGCGTGGTGAAGGAAAGAGAGCGAATAGCGAATGGGGAGTAGCGAATAGGGAAACGTATCCCGTCCCTATTCGCTACTCCCCATTCGCCATTCGCCCACAGACAAGAAACGTCCAAGGAGTTCTGACATGCAGCTGAAAGACGTAGCCGTTCTCATCACCGGCGGTGGCTCGGGTCTGGGCGCCGCGACCGCCCACGCGATGGCCGCCAAGGGCGCGAAGATCGCCGTGCTCGACCAGAGCAAGGAAAACGCGGAGAAGATCGCGGCCGAGGTGAAGGGCGTCGCGATCCATGCCGACGTCACCGACGAGGAGCAGGTCAAGGCCGGAATTGCGAAGGCGGAAGCTTCGCACGGCATCGCGCGCGTGCTGATGAATTGCGCCGGAATCGGCGGCTCGCAGCGCATCGTGGGCCGCGACGGCGTCTATCCGCTGGCGAAGTTCGCGCGCATCATCAATGTCAACCTGATCGGCACCTTCAACGTGCTGCGGCTGTTCGCCGAGCGGCTCGTGACGGCTGAACCGATCGGCGAGGAGCGCGGCGTCATCATCAACACGGCGAGCGTCGCGGCCTATGAAGGACAGATCGGCCAGATCGCCTATTCGGCCTCGAAGGGCGGCGTGGTCGGTCTCACGCTGCCGGCGGCGCGCGATCTCGCCAGCCAGAAGATCCGCGTCAATACGATTGCGCCGGGCCTGTTCCTGACGCCGCTGCTGATGGGCCTCAACGAAGAGGCGCGCAAGAGCCTCGGCGCGCAGGTGCCGCATCCGGCGCGGCTCGGCGACGCGTCTGAGTATGGCAACCTCGCGGTTCACATCGTCGAGAACCCGATGCTGAACGGCGAGACTATTCGCCTCGACGGCGCCATCCGCATGGCGCCGCGGTAATACAGGCAGGCCGTCGTCCTCGCGAAAGCGGGTACCCATACGCCTCGAGAAGCGAAAGCCGGTTTATATCAAGCGATAAGAAACAAGATCCGCAAAGGACGATATTTCGGGAGACGCAAAATGGACGGGAATGCCGCCGCGGTTCTGGAAAAGCCGGCCTTTCGCAAGGTCAATTGGCTGAAGCGCGATATCGCGGTCGAACGGCGCGATGACGGCGTCATCATCATGAAGTCGCGCATTCCCTTGCAGTCCTTCCCGCCGCATATTCCGGCCTCGCTCGCGAAGTGGGCAAAGGAAGCGCCCGACCGCACGTGGCTCGCGCAGCGCGCAGGCCCCGATCGGCAATGGCGCAAGATCTCTTATGGCGAGGCCAAGCGCATCGTCGATGGCGCTGACGCAAGGCCTGCTCGATCTCCGGCTCGATGCTGGCAGTCCCGTCGCGATCCTGTCAGGCAATTCGATCGAGCATGCGCTGATGACGCAGGCCGCGATGCAAGCGCGCCTGCCGGCGGCGCCGGTGTCGCCGGCCTATTCGCTGATGAGCCAGGATCATGCCAAGCTGAAATATCTGTTCGGCCTGATCAAGCCGAAGGTCGTGATGGTGCAGGATGGCCCAACCTTCGCGAACGCGCTGAATGCGCTTGATCTCAAGGGCGTCACGGTCGTGCATGTTGCGCGTCCGTGCGAAAGCATCGAGAGCGTCGCCTTCGCCGATCTCGCGGCGACGCCGGTGACAACCGACGTGGACGCGTCGATCGCCAAGATCACGCCTGACACCGTTGGAAAGCTGCTGTTCACCTCGGGCTCGACCGGCATGCCGAAGGCTGTCATCAACACGCAAGGCATGATGTGCGCCAATGCCGCAATGATGATGCAGGTTCGTCCGCGAGCGGCGGATGCGCCGGTGTCCACCGTGCTCGACTGGATGCCCTGGAACCACACCATGGGCGGCAACGCGCTGTTCAATCCGCTGCTGATCGAAGGCGGCACGCTCTATATCGACGATGGCCGCCCGGTGCCGGGCCAATTCGACGAGACGATCAGGAACCTGCGCGAGATATCGCCAACCTACTACGCCAACGTGCCTGTCGGTTATGCCGCGCTCGCCGCTGCGATGGAGAAGGATGACGCGCTGTGCCGCAGCTTCTTCCGGGATCTCGGTCTGATGGGCTATGGCGGCGCGCGGCTTCCGGATGATCTCTATGACCGGATGCAGACGCTCGCCGTGCGCGCCACCGGCGAACGCATCGTGTTCTATACCGGCTGGGGCTCGACCGAGACCGGCCCGACCTCGACCGGCACCTATTGGGACACCGAGCGCGTCGGCCTGATCGGCCTGCCGTTTCCCGGCGTCGAACTGAAGATGGTGCCGTGCGGCTCGAAATACGAATTGCGGCTGCGCGGCGTCAATGTGACGCCCGGCTATTTCGGCCAGCCCGAACTCACCAAGGCGGCGTTCGACGAGGAAGGCTTTTACCGCATCGGCGATGCCGGCGTGTTCGTCGATCCCGAAGATCCCGTGCAGGGCATTATCTTCGCCGGCCGCGTGGTGGAGGATTTCAAGCTCACCACCGGCACCTTCGTGCATGTCGGCGCGCTGCGCACCGATGCGATTGCTGCAGCGACGCCTGTCATTCAGGACGCGCTGGTCGCAGGACAGGATCGTCCGTTCGTTGGGCTGTTGGCATGGCCGAATTTACATGCCTGCCGGCAATTGATCGGCAATCCGGACGCGACCTGCGAGGACGTCGTCAAGCACCCCGACATCGTCGCCTGCGTCAAGCGCGGCCTTCTGGCGCACAACACATCATGCGCCGGCGCCAGCAGCCTGCGTATCGGGCGCGCCATGCTGATGGTCGAGCCGGCCTCGATCGACGGCAATGAACTCACCGACAAAGGCTACATCAATCAGCGCGCCGGCCTCGAACGCCGCGCCGCGCTGGTGGAGCGGCTTTATGCTGACAAACCCGGCGACGACGTGATCGTGCTGCAATGAAGCGCATCTCGCCACAACGTCATTCCGGGGCGCGCGTCAGCGCGAGCCCGGAATCCAGAGGTTATTTACATCGAGATTCCGGGTTCGCGTCTTCGACGCGCCCCGGAATGACAGCAAGTAAGAGGTTAGGCCATGAACTTCGATTTCTCCGACGACCAGAAGCAATTGCGTGATCAGGCCCGGAAATTCCTCGGCGAGAAATGCTCGCCGAAAGCGGTGCGCGTCGTGCTCGAGGGCAAGGAGCCCTACGACCGCGAACTGTGGAAAGGCCTCGCCGAGATGGGTTTTCTCGGCGTTGCGATCCCCGAGGAATTCGGCGGTGCGGGCGCAGGTCATCTCGAGCTTTGCGTGATCGCGGAAGAGATGGGCCGTGCGCTGGCGCCGGTGCCGTTTTCGTCGACGGTCTATCTCGCTGCAGAAGCCTTGCTGCTCGCCGGCAGCGATGCGCAGAAGCAGAAGTGGCTGCCGAAGATCGCGTCCGGCGAGGCGATCGGGACGCTGGCGCTGTTCGAAGGCAAGGGCAATCCGTCGCCGCAGGCGATCAAGCTCGATGCGTCCGGTGGCGTGCTCAACGGCATGAAGAAGCCGGTGCCCGACGGCGCGATTGCGGATTTTGCCGTCGTTGCCGCGCGCACGGGATCGAGCGGTCGCGAGACCGACATCTCGCTGTTCCTGGTCGACATGAAGGGCGGCGGCGTCGAGGCCAAGTCGCTGACCAATGTCGATCCGACCCGTGGCCAGGCCGAGGTCACGTTCAAGGATTGCAAGGCCGAGCCGCTCGGCGCGGCCGGCGAAGGCTGGAGCATCATCAGCCCAGGTGCTCGACCGCGCGGCGGTGCTGGTCGCGTTCGAGCAGGTCGGCGGCGCCGACCGCGCGCTGGAGATGGGCCGCGACTACGCGCTCGACCGTATCGCCTTCGGCCGGCCGATCGGTTCGTTCCAGGCGGTCAAGCACATGCTTGCCGACATGTATGTCTCGGCGACGCTGGCGCGTTCGAACTGCTATTACGGCGCCTGGGCGCTGTCGACCAACGCGTCTGAGCTGCCGGAGGCGGCGGCCACCGCGCGCATCAGCGCCACGCAGGCATTCCAGCACTGTGCGAAGAACAACATCCAGGTCCACGGCGGCATGGGCTTCACCTGGGAGTTCGACTGCCACATGTATTATCGCCGCTCCAACGCGCTCGCGCTGGGGCTCGGCAGCCTGTCCTATTGGGAGGACGCGCTGATCGACCGCATGCGCAAGAAGAATGCGGCTTGAGTTCGAATCGTCATTCCGGGGCGCTCGCGAAGCGGCGAACCCGGAATCAGAGGTTACCACATCGAGATTCTCAGGTTCGCAATTGCGACCATGGTTGCGCTTCGCGCACCCGGAATGACGAGAGAGAGAAACACAATGAACTTCGACGACACCCCGCAGGAAGCCGCGTTCCGCGCCGAGGCGCGCAGCTGGATCGCGGCCAATGCGCCGAAGCATATATGAGGATGAGCTGCGCAAATCCTCGCTCGGCCGCACTCAGCTCAAGGGCGCCAATATTCTCGACGTCGCAAAGGCCTGGCAGAAGAAGAAGGCCGACGCCGGCTGGGCCTGCCTGCACTGGCCGAAGGATTATGGCGGGCGCGGCGCGTCGCCGATCGAGCGCGTGATCTGGCAGCAGGAGGAGGGCGCTTTCGGCAAGCTGAGCGCGATGTTCATCATCGGTCACGGCATGTGCGGGCCGACCATGATGGCGTTCGCGGGCGAGGAGCAGAAGCGCAGATATCTGCCGCCGCTCGCGTCCGGCGAGAAGATCTGGTGCCAGTTGTTCTCCGAGCCCGCCGGCGGTTCCGACGTCGCCGGCCTGCGCACCCGCGCCGAGAAGAGCGGCGACGACTGGATCGTCAACGGCCAGAAGATCTGGACGTCCGGTGCGCATTATTCCGACTACGGCATTCTGCTCACGCGCACCGATCCCAATGTGCCCAAGCACAAGGGGCTCACCATGTTCTTCCTGGACATGAAGAGCCCGGGCGTCGAGGTGCGGCCGATCAAGCAGGCGAGCGGGCAATCGGATTTCAACGAGGTCTATTTCACCGACGTGAAGATCCCGGACAGCCAGCGGCTCGGCAACGTCAATGACGGCTGGAACGTCTCGCTGACCACGCTGATGAACGAGCGTATGTCGATCGGCGCAGGCGTCTCCACCGGCTTTCCTGAATTGTTCGAGTTCTGCTCCAACCTGATGCTGGAGGACGGGCTTGCGATCGACGACCGCAATGTGCGTTCGAAGCTTGCGAACTGGGCGGTGAGGGCGAGCGGACTGAAATACACCAGCTTCCGCGCCATCTCGGCCTTGTCGCGCGGCGAGCGGCCGGGCCCGGAGAATTCGATCGGCAAGCTGGTCGCGGGATCGATGGTCCAGGATGTCGCGATGTTCGCGCTCGATCTGCAGGGCGCGGCCGGCGTGCTGAGCGGGCCCGGAGGCCGAGCTTGCCGGAAAATTCCAGGCGATGCTGCTGCGCGCGCCCGGCACCCGCGTCGAAGGCGGCACGGACGAGATCATGCGCAACATCATCGCCGAGCGCGTGCTCGGCTTGCCCGGCGACATCCGCGTCGACAAGGACGTGCCGTTCAACCAGATACCGACGAAGGGACGAAGTTGACGCCCGTCATTCCGGGGCGCTCGCGAAGCGAGCGAACCCGGAATCCAGAGGTTAATCGACATGAGAATTCCGGGTTCACGCTTCGCGCGCGCCGGAATGACAGGAGAAGGAAGCGCCCATGAATTTCGATGATACGCCGCAGGAAGCCGAATTTCGCGCCACCGCCCGCAAATGGGTCGACGCCAATGCGCCAAAGGAATTGGAAGCTGAGCTCTCGAAATCCTCGCTCGGCCGCATCCGGCTGCAGCACCACGACATGGTCGAGGTCGGCAAGGCCTGGCAGAAGAAGAAGTCGGAAGGCGGCTGGTCCTGCCTGCACTGGCCGAAGGAATATGGCGGCCGTGGCGCGACGCCGATCGAGCGGGTGATCTGGCAGCAGGAGGAAGGCGTCTACGGCAAGCTGACGCAGCCGTTCCAGATCGGCGAGGGCATGTGCGGCCCGACGGTGATGGCCTATGGCAGCGAGGAGGCCAAGCGGCGCTATCTGCCCAAGCTCGCCTCCGGCGAGGAAATCTGGTGCCAGCTGTTCTCCGAGCCCGCCGGCGGCTCGGACGTCGCAGGGCTTCGCACCCGCGCGGAGAAGAAGGGCGACGACTGGATCGTCAACGGCCAGAAAATCTGGACCTCCGGTGCGCACTATTCCGACTACGGCCTTTTGATCACTCGCACCGATCCCAATGTGCCGAAGCACAAGGGGCTGACGATGTTCTTCCTGGATATGAAGAGCAAGGGCGTCGAGGTGCGGCCGATCAAGCAGGCCAACGGCATGCAGGAATTCAATGAGGTCTATTTCACCGATGTCGTGATCCCCGACAGCCAGCGCCTCGGCCATGTCGGCGACGGTTGGAATGTGTCGTTGACCACGCTGATGAACGAGCGCATGTCGATCGGCGCGCGGCTCGCGACCGGCTTTCCCGAGATGTTCGAGTTCTGCTCCGATCTGATGCTGGAAGACGGGCTCGCGATCGACGATCGCGCCACGCGCTCCAGGCTTGCGAGCTGGGCGGTGAAGGCGAGCGGGCTGAAATATACCAGCTACCGCGCGATCTCCGCGCTGTCGAAAGGCGAGCGCCCGGGTCCGGAGAACTCGATCGGCAAGCTGGTTGCGGGCTCGATGCTGCAGGACATCGCGATGTACGCGATGGATCTCGAAGGCGCGGCCGGCGTTCTCGCAGGCGCCGACGAGACGCAGGCGCGTGGGCAATTCCAACAGATGATGCTGAGCTCACCGTCGATGCGCATCGCCGGCGGCACCGACGAGATCCTTCGAAACATCATCGCCGAGCGCGTGCTCGGCCTGCCCGGCGACATCAGGGTCGACAAGGACGTTCCGTTCAACAAGATTCCGACCAAGGGACGTAGTTGAGGCCGTCATTCCGGGGCGATGCAAAGCATCGAACCTGGATCGTCGAGATTCCGGGCTGGTCCGGAGGCCAGTCATCGGACCGCGCTGCGCGCGGACCCGTTGGGACCATCCCGGAATGACGACGTACCCAAGAGAAAGTTGACCATGGATTCCATCGCCGCAAACAACGCCCAAGAGCCGATCGACGTGATCGAAGATCTGCTCGCCGCGCGCTTCTCCTGTCGCGCCTTTCTGCCGAAGCCGGTGCCGCGCGCGACCATCGAGCGCATCCTTCTGGCGGCGCAGAAGACCGCGTCGTGGTGCAACAGCCAGCCGTGGCGGCTGGAGATCACCTCGGGCGAGGAAACCACGAAGTTTCGCGACGTGATGTATGGCGCGGCCTCCGGCGGCCGGCAGAGCAGCGGCGATTTTCCGTTCCCGCGCGAATATCGCGGCGTCTATCTGGAACGCCGGCGCGAGAGCGGCTTCCAGCTCTACAACTCGCTCGGCATTCCCCGCGGCGACAAGGCAGGCTATGCCAGGCAGGCGCTGGAAAATTTCAATTTCTTCGGCGCGCCGCATGTCGCCATCGTCCACACCGACGAGGCGCTCGGCGTTTATGGCGCGATCGACTGCGGTGGGTATGTCACGAGTTTCATGCTCGCGGCGCAGGCGCTCGGGATCGCGACAATCCCGCAGGCCGCGCTGGCGTTTCATTCCGAGGTCGTGCGCGAACATTTCGGTCTCGGCGACGACCGGCGCGTGGTCTGCGGCATTTCGTTCGGATACCCCGATCGTGCGCACAAGGCCAACAGTTATCGCACCACGCGCGCCGGTCTCGCCGACACCATCACCTTCGTTGGCGAATGACGCTGCTACACGTCGGGTGGCAGCCCGAGCGCATGCTGTTCCGGATCATGCTCTAGTAGCCATTGTTGTGGGGCTTGTCGTTATGGGGCGTGTCGCCCGGTTTGCCCCGGATTTCGTAGGCTTCAAGCAATGCTATCGACAGGATTCGCTCCAACATCTTGAGCTGCAGCGATCGCGCGTCAACAATACTGGATTGAATGCGTTCAATGATTCGTTCGAGCGAGGGTTCGTTCACAGCTCTCGGTCCAGAATATGGGTAGTGGATCTTTGTCCAGATGCAGTCCAGGCTTGCGACGTTGAACGTCGATGAGACGACGGTTTTTGGTCTTCGCCTGATGAGGAGCTTCCTCGAGCCGCGAAGCGGCACCACCGCGAGGGAGGTCCGAGGGATGTCATTGCGTCGACAGAACAGTTGGCGAATGGACAAGGGAGATATCGGGCAGACGTTGACGATGGACGCCCGATAGTCCCCGCCACGTCAGAATTGGACCGGTGCGGTCGATCTGCCTGCAGAGCGACTTCCATGTCGCTTCGTTGCAATCGACCAGCACGGCCAGGACCGCCATGTCGTCCATCATCTGCGGCAGTCCGAGCGGATGGGCCTTCCAGCCGCAACGCTCGAATCGTGGCAGCCACCAGGACTCCAGCACGATCGAGAATCCCGTCAATCCGATGCTGACGCCATATTCCGTGATCGCGGTGAGAAGCAGCATTTCGACACGCGGTCCCGCGTGCTCGCCGCGGCGTTCGGGAACGACGAACACCCGCGACAGCTCATAGACGTCGGGCCGCTGGATCGGTCCGCGAATGCTGAGATCGGGGAAGATATCGCTCAGAAGTGTCGGCGACAGCGTCGGTAGCGCGCGCATCGCGCCGATCAGTTGGCCCTTGTCGAGGCAGAACAGGTACACCGCGTCGTCTGTGTCGAACTGATCGATCTCGCGTCCGTCCGGACGGTCGAGCGCCATCCATTTGCGCTGCTTGACGTAGATGTCATGGCGCAGCCGAAAATAAGGATCGAAGTACCTTTCATAAAGATGGCGATTGTGTTTTTGAACCACATGAATTTCAGGCATCTGATCACCGCGAGATTGAGATTCAATCGCGCGCAACCATGCCTAGAATGAAAAAACGCCTCTACTGTCAGAACTCCCAGTTCAGATCAGGATTTCCCGGTTGACAATTGCCGCAGCAACCGTGGCGGTCTTGTTGTTGGTCATCAATTTGCGCTGGGCCTCTTCGAGGTGCCAGCGAACGTTGCGTTCGGAAATGCTGAGGATCTGGCTGGTCTCCCATGCCGTCTTGCCGCGCGCCGCCCAGCGCAGCACCTCCGCCTCGATGCTGGACAAGCGCCGGCCTCGTATCGCAACAGCCGGCCGGGACAATGCGCGTAGCCTGCCATAGGCAAAGACGCCCATCAGGTGAAGCGCGCCTTTGGTGGTCGGGTCCAGATAGGGCCGTTCGCCAGCGACGCTGATCGCACCGACAGCGTCGTCATGGTGGATCGGAATGCAAAATCCCTTGCACAGCCCGAAATCGCGCGCCCGCATCATCACCATGTGCGCCGACGGATCGCGTTCGCGGTCGTAGGGTATATCCTTCCACTCGAACGGGTTCAGGTTGTTGACGCAGTGCCGTGGGATCGGATCGACCGCATGCAGATTCTCACGGGCGTACAGTTCGAACCATTCCGCCGGCCATCCATTGGCAATGGTCAGATCCGCAAGCGATTGCCCCGACGTCGGAATGCCCGCCATGATGTAGGCGTGAAATCCGAGCTCGTGGATCACGCCCTCGAACTGCCGGACCACGCTTGCGACCGTCTTCGAAGCCTCGATCGCATCGACAAAATCCAGCGCGCGCCGACCCCAATATGGTTCTAATTCTGGCATCTTCGAAAATTCTCCCCGCGATGAGGCTATCGCCCGGTACCTCCCTGTCAATTGCAAACTAACAAACTAAAAAGAGCGACAGCGCATCTGACGCTATCACGTGCGAGCCTGCTTGCGTCGCTGGTCGGGCGTCGATGCAGCGCGGTGGCCTACGAAATTGTACCTATGAGTGAGCGAAGGCGAGGCGCCGCCTAGAATTTCGGCGGACGCTTCTCGGCGAAGGCCTTGATGCCTTCCTTGATCTCGGCGCCGCGCATGCTGTCGCGATGCCGCAAATCCGCATCCGCTTCGTCGAGCTCGCCGCGCGCGAACTCATTGATGGCCCGCTTCATGCCGCGCATCGCGACCGGCGCGTTGCCGGCCAGGATGCTGGCCAGGCGATCGACTTCCTCGTCGAGCGCCTCGGCCGGGACCATCGCGGTGAGATAGCCGATGCGCAGCATCTCCGGCGCTTCGATCTTCTGCGCGGTCAGGAACAGCTTCTTGGCATTGTCGATACCAAGCCGTGACACATAGCGTTTGATGCCGCTCTTGTAATAATGCAGCCCGAGCCGTGCGGCCGGCATGAACATCTCGGCGGTGTCGACACCGATACGAAAGTCGCAGGCCAGGACCAGGTCGGTCGAGCCGCCATAGACGCCGCCATTCAATCGGCAGATGGTCGGCACGCCGAGGTCTTCGAGCCGGTTGACCACGACTTCGAAAGCCGAGCCAGCGCTCGGCTGCTCGGTCGTGCTGGCCGCGCGCTCGGCGACCGAGTTGAGGTCATAGCCGGCGCTGAAGGCGCGGCCGGTTCCCGTCAGCACCAGCACGCGAATCGCGGGGTCGGCTTCGATGCGGTCGAACAGCCGCATCAACGCCTCGAGATCGTCGGGCTGCAGCCGGTTCAGATGCCGCGGCCGGTTGAGACGGATGGTGGCGCGCGCACCGTCGACGGCAAGGACAGGGGTGCTTGCCGCTTCGGTGGCGTCGGTAGCTTGTTGCATTATTGGTTCTCCAGCTCGCGCCGCCTGGCCTCGGTGTCGATCGTCTCGGCAAGATCCGGATGGCGCGCCATCAACAGGCGGAAATCCACGAGGTCCAGCACGAGCAGCTTCGACAGCCGCGTCGTCGTGATGTTAGCCGAGCGCAGATTGTTCCCGAGCAACGCCATTTCGCCGAAGAAGGCGCCTTCGCCGAGCCCGACCTTCTTGCCGGGCAGATCGACCTCGACCGCGCCGGAGGCGATGAAATACATACAGTCGCCCTGCTGGCCTTTGCGGATGATGGTCGTGCGCGGCGGCAGATCGATGGTACGCAGCATGTGCGTCACGTCGGCGATCGCCGAGGGGCCGAGATTGGCAAAGAACGGCACCTTGCTCACGGATTCCCAGGTCTTGAGGAAATTGTCGCGCCGGGTCTCGGCGGCAAAGGCGGTGGCGAGGATACCGGTCCACAGCCCGAACACGCCAAGGCCGGAAATCATGACCAGCGCAGCGACGATCCGTCCGGGCAGCGTGATCGGCACCACGTCGCCATAGCCGGTGGTCGTCAACGTGACCACGGCCCACCAGAGGGCGGCAGGTACGCTGCCGAATGTCGCCGGCTGGACGTCGCGCTCGAAGACATAGACGCCGACCGAGCCCAGGAACAGCACCGTCAGGAAGATCACCAGCACGCTCAGCAGTGGCCCCGATTCCAGCACCAGCACGCGTCGCAACCGCCGCAAGCCGGGAACGCCGGGCACCACCTTGACGATCCATAATACCGCAAGCAGCCAGGCCGTCCTCGGCTCGACGCCGAGCTGGAGCGCCAGCGGCACCGCGATGACGCCGGCCGCATCCACGACGCCGTGACCCGACTTCAGATAGGAGAGCCCGCGTCCGGCCTTCACGGTCGCGCGAAGCCGAACGACCCATTCGAAGGCGAAATAGATCAGGCAGAGCCAAAGCACGCCGACAATGCCACGATGCGCCAGCTCGTAGGCCGGATCGATCGTCAGCAGCACCATCGCGCCGACGCCGACCATCACCACGACATAGGCCAGACTGGTCATGTCGCGGCCGGCTGTCGCGGCTACAAACTGCGCCAAGGCCGGGAACGCCACCGGCTTTGACATTTTCGAGGCATCGCCCATCGTTCTGGAAACCCGGTCCTGGCCGTGGTTTGAAGTCAATTAAAGTGCCCGGGCAAAACAAGCGCGTCAACGCGGCGTGAGGTGATCTGGCCCGGTCCCCCGCCGGGAATTCCGCGAGATGGCTTGGTGCGCCTCCGGCCGGAAGATTGTCCCCAAATGGGAATATTTTGCGCGGGATCGGCTCAATTACACGACAAAACGTCGCCTTTTCTGCCTATATCCATCTTGTTCCTTTGAACCTTATGATGATCGCGCTGAACCCAGCGTCGCTATCATACTCCGGACCTGATCGCTCAGACTTGGTTGGCCCCATGGACACCTCACATCTTGTCGAACACGCAGGCGCCGCCGGCAGCTTCTTTGCCTCGATCTTCGTGGTCGCGACGCTGTCGATGCGAACGATGATCCCGCTCCGGGTCTTTGCCATTCTGACGAACATCCTTTTGATCTCGACGGCGATCCCGACCCACAATTATCCGACGATGCTCCTGCATGCGGTGCTGTTGCCGCTCAACAGCTACCGGCTGCATCAGATGCTGCAACTCGTGCGGGACGTGAAGCGCTCGGTCAGCAGCGATCTGTCGATGGAATGGCTGCGGCCGTTTATGACAGAGCGCAAATGCCCGGCCGGCGAGGTCCTGTTCTACAAGGACGAGAAGGCTGAGAGCATGTATTACATCGTCAGTGGACGCTTCCGGCTGGTCGAGTCCGGTATCGAGTTGCCGGTCGGCGCCATCGTCGGCGAGCTCGGGATGCTGTCGCCGTCGAACGCGCGAACGCAGACTCTGGAGTGCATCGAAGCGGGCGTCGTACTGGGCGTGAGCTATGACCAGGTCGAGCAGCTCTACGTGCAGAACCCGGCGTTCGGCTTCTATTTCCTGCGTCTCGCCAGCGCCCGCCTGTTCCAGAACATCGATACGCTGGAACAGAGACTGGTGCAGCAGATCGCCGTCGCCGCGAACCCCGCTTAGGGTCTAGAGGTCCGGTGGCAAGTTTCCTGTCCTCGCTGCGTTACCTGCTCGCCGACGTCATCGGCGAAGACGACAGCGCGCCGCCGTTCCTCCCCGACGGTTTGCCCGCGGAGGCGACCGGCATCGCCAGCGATTCGATCCATCTCCTGATCGACTATCAGAGCGCAAGCTATGCCCAGCTCTACGTCGATCGGCTGCGCCGCTTTATCGGACGGCAGGATGTCGATACGGCGCTGTTCTGCGATATCGCGCGGCTGATGGCGATGCGGATGAGCTACGAGGATCCGATCCGCATCGCGCAATTGAAGCTTGCCGAGCTTGATGGCGGTGCGGGTGCGCGCGCTCCCTCGACCGACATCAGGAAATTCCGCTTGGATGAATTGATCGATTCCCTGCCAGCCACCGTCGCCGATCCCGTGCTCGACGTGCTGGAGATGGTGGGCTGGCAGCACAGGCGCGTCTCGATCCCTTTTTCGACCGCAAGCCGCCTGAGCATTCGCCGTCTGAAGATCGAAGCTGGCCTGAGGCGGTGGCGGCAGTTCTCCACGCGCTTCGAGCAGGAGCGCATCTGGACCGAACGCTGGCTGCACATGATCTCCCGCAGCCTCGTCAAGCAGCCGGGTTCTGCGCCTGCGGTGGCGGAGACCGCGACCATGATCCAGGGCTATGGCGACGTCTATCGCCAGGGGCTCGCCGACTGGCATGCGGTCATCGACGGGCTTGCCAAGCCGACCTTCGACGGCGTGCTGCCGCTCGCCGATCTCGCCGGCGCGATCGCGGAGGCCCGCACCGCGGTCATGCCGGATCCAAGACAGGTCTCGCTGAAGCGCGCCATCGCGCAGATCAGGGCGCGCGCGCTTGCACAGGGGACGGGCGCGACAGTGAGTTGATGTCTCAGGTGCGCCCGGACGTCCGCCTTCCAGGAACCATCGCCCGCAACACCCGTTGCAAACCATCAGACTTTGCATGGAGGAATGACAGATGACGATGGACGAGAAAGAGTTCGGCAATCTGATCGGCAGCGACAAGGTCGAAGGCACCGCCGTGTTCGGGCCCGATGAGACCAAGATCGGTTCGATCGAGCGCGTGATGATCGACAAGGTGAGCGGCAGGGTGTCCTATGCCGTGCTTGGCTTCGGCGGCTTTCTGGGATTGGGCAACGATCACTATCCGCTGCCCTGGCAATCGCTGAAATACGACACCGCGCTTGGCGGCTACCGCACCGGCATCACCGAGAGCCAGCTTCGCGGCGCGCCGAAATATCGCGAGGACACCGACTGGAACTGGGGCGATGCGTCCCGCAACCGCGCGCTCAATGATTACTACGGCGTGCCGGTGATATGAGCCTGCAGTTCCAGTATAACGGACTCCTCATCCTGAGGAGCTTGCGTCAGCAAGCGTCTCGAAGGACGAGGCTTCGCAGACGGGGCCTCATGGTTCGAGACGGCGCTGACGCGCCTCCTCACCATGAGGGATTAATGACGCAGTAGGACTAGAGCATGATCCGGAAAAGCATGCCCTCGGGCTCGACCCGACGGGTGGAAACCGGTTTTCCGGCAAGAGCATGCTCAAACAAAAGAGATGACATCATGATGCGATTCCATCTAATCGCATCATGATGTCACGTCTTGACCCGTATCAGGCGCGTTCGGACGATGTCATCATGAACATGAATGAAATAGGCCGCCCGAACGAGGCGGCCTATTTTTGGATGTCTTTAAGCTTACCAGCCAACCCAGCGGCTGCCACGCCAGTAGCCGCGGCCCTCGTGCTCCCTGAACGCGTACTTCTCCCGCGGACCCCATTTCCAGTCGTCCTCATGGACGACGACTCCTGCGCCGTGCGGATAATCATAGGCGTCGTGCGTGTGCCAGCAGACGTGGCCGGTGCAGACGATCGCTGCGGAAGCGCTCATCGCGGACGCCGCCAACAGACCGGCGCCGATTGCAGCGCTCGCCAGGGCCTTGTTCAACAGTCTCATTCAGTTCTCCTTCGGGTACCCCTTTTGCCCGCTTGCCAACACGCGACGCTGATTTCAGTTCCCGGCCCGTCATTCGTACTCAACATCGGATCAACGGTCACGATCTCGCCAAAAGGAAGCGATCGTTGCAGCGGTGCTATCAGCCGCTCGAGCGCCTTGACCAAGGTTGGCCACGTGTGGGTCGGTCGTGCCATTTTTTCGACGGCGTCTCGACGCGCCGGCAACGCGCTCGTTTCGCGTGACGCTGCGCAAGATGCGGCCACTCCGAGGTGGTCGAGATTGTCGTCGTCTCGCACCCGATCTCTAATGGTCGCGGCTGCCGACGCGCGTCAATGGCAAGCCTTACGAAGCAGACCAGGGCCGAGACGCGGACCACCTGCGTCGTTAACGGTTATTCACAACCTTTAAATGTCAGATATATCGGAATGTCAGTAAGGTTGTTCATGTGAGCGCCGATCCGACGCCGCCGCCGTGCGTTGAGCGGGCGAATGGCAAGACTATAACCGGCTCTGAAAGAACGATAATTTATATGTCTTCGGATGGTCTCCGCCCCATGGATGACGGCGAAACGTCCGCCAAGGTAACCTTGTCAACTTCGGCGCGGATATGGCGTAAGCCAGCCACAGTGCACGTTTTTCGAGTTCCCGAGAGGTGCATTCCCGGGCCGGAAATGTCATAAAAGGAACGATGCGGGCCTATCGGGTTGGGGAAGAAGTCATGCCGGAAGCCTCAAGTTCCCGTGCGTCTGGTGTTGATTGAGAGGGCGTCAGCTTGTCGTTTCCTGCCATGTCGTCGACGGTCCCGGTTGGTGCGCTGCTGGCATGGATGTTGTTGCTGACCGTCAAGCACGTGGTCGCCGACTTCGTGCTGCAGAACGCCTGGATGGCGCATGGCAAGGATCAGAAGACCGGTTGGGCGCTGCCGCTTCTGGTGCATTGCCTGGTCCACCTTCTGGTCGCCATGACGCTGATCCTGATCATCGCGCCTAAGTTCTGGTTCGTGGCGGTGATCGATTTCGTCATCCACATCACGGTCGATCGCGCGAAGGGCCTCTGCTCATCGACGTTCGGCATGACGCCGGAGCATCCCTGGTTCTGGACGCTGATCGGCGTCGATCAGGCGCTGCATCATCTCACCGGCTTCGTGCTGTCGATCTTCATGGCGGCGAACGGCTGAGATCGTCGCACTGATCTCATCGTCCTCTCTGATCGCACCTCTCGGCGTCGCGGATGAAGACGCCGAGGCGAGACGGTCCGACATCGCTCTCGATCCTGGCCCAGCCCAATCGCTCGTAGAACGAATGGCGTTCCGGCCGCGCACAGAGATAGGCTCGGGTCACGCCGAGATCGAAGCAGGCCTGCGTCGCGCGGTCGACCAGCGCGGCGCCAAGTCCGCGGTGCCGCGCCTCGGGTTCGACCCAGACGGCCGCGATCCATGGCGTGAACTGCGGACGCTCCGCGAGGTCGGAGGCGATCACCGACGCGGTGCCAAGAAATTGGCCGCCCTGATGGGCGACGAGCGCAAGCGGAAGCGGCGATGGCGTCATGTTCTCGCGGAGGCGGCCGCGTATGTCATCGAGCGGGTGGCCATGCGGCTTCCACCAGGCCTGCCAGATGCGGTCCGCGACAATGTCAAAGAAATGCGGGCAATCGCGCAGATCGGCAATCGCGCAGTCGGAGGTCATCGATCAAGTCCCGTGTGTTGCACGTCACAGTCCGTCGTCGAAAACGTGCGTATTCGTTGCGTTGCGATTCGGACGCGGTAATCAAGTGCTCCGTAACACTACCGATAACCAAGGTTAACCCTTCGTTAGAGAATTGCGCTGCATCTTCCGCTCCCGAGGGAGAACTGCAATGTTTTCAAGCCGTGACGCCTACGAAAACGAACGCTGCCCGGTGCGGGACGAACTGCTCGGCGAGATGTACCGCGCCAGCGAAAGCGGCCTGCCGATGCTGGTCGAGAGCGTCTCGTCGGACGTCCGGGCAAGGCTTGCTTTGTTCTGCTACCGCAGAAGCCACTTGCACACGCTGGCGCTCGCGATCGCCGCGAGTTGCAGCGAGCGCGATCTGATCAATTTTGGCGGCCGTGTTGGCTCAACCCTCTACGCACTCTCCCGTCAGGCGCCGGGCGTGCGCGAGACGGCGCCATCCTATGGCACCCGCAAGCCGATCACGCTTTCCACCAAGCCGCTTTCCGTGCTTGCGCCGCTCGATGACGAACTCGACGACGAGGATCTCGCCGTGCGCGAGACGGCATAGCTTTCCGCCGTCTCCATCCCGAACAACCGATCATCTTCATTTCCGTCATTCCGGGGCGCGACGATATCGCGAACCTCGGAATGACGAGGCAACAACTGCGCGCGGTCTCAGTTCGCGGGCACGTACTTGCCGTCCTTGACGGTCAGGATGATGCGCGAACGGTCGTCTAGACCGTAGCGGTCCTTCTCGGTGAAATTATAGACGCCCTGGCTTGCCGGGATCTCGCGCTCGGTCAGGAAGGCCTGGCGGATCGCTTCGCGGAATTCCGGCGTGCCCGGTTTCGCAGTCTTCAGCGCGACGGGAATGACGCGCTTCAGGACTTCGAAGGCATCAAAGGAATGGCCCGCGAACTGGCTGCGGCTGTTCGGACCGAATTTCGCTTCATAGGCGGTGACCAGCGCGAGGCCCGGCTTCTTGGTGAGCGCGGAGTCCGGCTGCGTCTCCGGCGACATCACCGGCCCCGAGGCCATGATGACGCCTTCCGCCGCCTTGCCCGCGATGCGGATGAAATCCATGCTGGCCGCACCATGGGTCTGGTAGATCAGTCCCTTGTAGCCCCGCTCGCGCAGTTCGGTCTGCGGCAGACCCGCGGCCGTGCCGGATGCGCCGACGAGGATCGCATCGGGATTGGCTGCGACCAGCTTCAACACCTGCCCGGTGACCGATGTGTCCGGCCGCGCAAAGCGTTCCTCGTCGGCAAGCGTCATGCCCATCGGCACGCCCTGGGTATTGAAGTCCTTGAACCAGAGATCGCCGTAGCTGTCGGAATAGCCGATATAGCCGACGGTCTTCACATTGTGCGCCTTCATGTGCTCGTACAGCACCTTGCCCATGATCGGCACCGGCTGCGGCATGTCGACCGACCACTTCGCGCGCTCCGGCGTGATCGGGAATGGCGCGAGGCCGAAATGCGGAATGCCGGCCTCGTTGGCGACGTTGGACACTGCGACCGTCGGCGGCGTGATCGAAGAGCCCATGATGATGTCGGCCTTCGATTCCGTGACGAAGCGGCGCGCATTGGTGGTTGCGTTGGTCGGATCGCCGCCGTCATCGAGCACGATCAGTTTCAGCGGCACGCCGCCGATCTCTTTTGGCACGAACTCTAGCGCATTGCGTTCGGGGATACCCAGCGCCGCGCCGGGGCCGGTGGTCGTGATGGTGATGCCGATGACGATTTCATTGGTCTCCGCGCGCAGCGGCGAACCCGGCAACGCCAGAGCCAGCGCGATCGCTGCTGCCGCGAGATAAGCCTTTTTCATTTATTCCTCCCTGAGATAACGGTGCACTGCAGATCAAAACTCCGCAGATAATTCAACCCCTTCTTTCGCCAGCCACGCGGTCAGCCCTTCATGAATTTATCGATGATTTCGGCTGGGACCGGCGCCGATTTCAGCCTGTCCGGATCGTCGGGGTGACGACCGACCAGCACGCGGGTCTCGAACGCCTCGATTGCAAGCGCCTCGCCCTTGAACACCTTGTGTGTGACCTCGAAGCTGGAGCGCTTGAAGCTCTCGATGCGGCTTTCGATCGTGATCCAGTCGCCATGAGTGGAGGCGATATGGAATTTCGCGCGCGTCTCGACCATGGGAATGCCGACCAGGCCGTAGCGCTTGACGATGTCCTGCTTGGAGAAGCCGGCCGCCTCGAACATGATCGAGGTGGAATCGTCGAACATTTCGAAATAGCGCGGGTAGTAGACGATGTTGGCGGGGTCGCAATCGCCCCACTGGATCTGAACGTCGCGTCGGTGCACGAACATGAGACTGGCCTAACGCGGCGCCATGCGCAGCGCGGCATCGAGCCGCACCACCTCGCCATTGAGATAGGGATTGTCGATCATGTGCAGCGCGAGCGAGGCGAACTCCTCGGCTGCGCCAAGCCGGCGCGGGAAGGGGATCGCCGCGGCGAGACTGTCTTGCGCCTCCTGCGGCAGGCCGGCCAGCAACGGCGTGAGGAACAAGCCCGGGGGCGATGGTGAGCACACGGATGCCGAATTGCGCCAGCTCGCGCGCGATCGGCAGCGTCATGCCGACGATGCCGCCCTTTGAAGCCGAATAGGCCGACTGACCGATCTGGCCGTCATAGGCGGCGACGGAGGCGGTGTTGATCACGACGCCACGCTCGCCGGTTGCGAACGGCTCGAGCTTCGACATTTCGGCGGTCGCAAGCCGCAGCATGTTGAAGGAGCCGATCAGGTTGATCCTGATCACCCTCTCGAAATCGCCGAGCGGCATCGGACCGTCACGGCCGATCACGCGCTTGGCGACGCCGATGCCGGCGCAGTTGACCAGGATGCGCGCCGGCCCGTGCGCCTTCGCGGCCTGCACGACCGCGGCTTCCGCGGAGGCGGCGTCCGAGACGTCAGCGACCACCGCTGTGCCCTTGATCTCGGCGGCGACCTGCTCGGCGAGCTTGGCGTTGAGATCACAGACCGCGACCTTCGCGCCTTGCGCGGCCAGCGCGCGTGCAGTTGCCGCACCCAGTCCCGATGCGCCTCCGGTGACAATCGCGGCCTGATCCTTCAACTGCATGGTGTCCTCCTGGCTGGTTGTTGGGTTGAGCTGAAATCAATCTTCAGGTCAGCGCGATCACGCGCGTGGACCGCGCCGGCGAATACAGCGCGTCCACCAGTCCGCTTCGATGCTCCAGCACCGCGCGCTGGTTGATCGAGCCCTTGTCGGTGACCTCGCCGCGATCGATCGAGAGTGGCGTGTCGAGCAGGACCGCGCGGGTGATCCGCGTCGAGGAGCCGGTCGACGTGTCGAGAAACTTCGCGAAACGTTCGCGGAAGGCGTCACGCACCAGCGCATCGCTCGCGATCGCGGCAATGTCGTCGAACGGCAGCGTCGCATTGATGAGCCGGCAGCCGTCGAGATCGAGCACGACGAGTGCGGAAATCTCATCGCGGTTGAGGCCGGCGATCACGACATCGCGCACCAGCGGCGCGCAGGCGGCGATAAAGCGTGCGCGCAAGGGGCCGACGGAGACCCAGGTGCCGCTGGCAAGCTTGAAATCTTCGGCGATGCGGCCGTCGAAGTCGAAGCCGGCATCGAGATCGTTCGGATCGGCCGGCTTCAGCGCGTCGCCGAACTTGTAGAAGCCTTCCTCGTCGAAAGCGGCTCTGGTGAGATCCGGCTGGCGCCAATAGCCGGGCGTCACGTTCGGTCCCTTGGCGCGAATTTCCAGCTTGCCGTTGTTCGGCACCAGCTTGGCGTCGTTGCCGGGCACCGGAAGCCCGACATGGCCGGAGCGGCTGGTGCGCGGATTGACCGACATGAAGAACGGCGCGGTCTCGGTTGCGCCGAGGCCGGTCAGCATCGGCACGCGCGCGCCGGTCTCCTTCACTGACAACTCGTCGAGACCGCTCCAGATATGCGGCGCAAGTGCTGCGCCGGAGAAGAACATCGCATGCAGGCGCGAGAAGAATTTTCCGCGCAGCGCGGCGTCGTCGCGCAGATAGGGCAGGAGAGACTCGTAACCCTTCGGAACATTGAAATAGACGGTCGGCGAAATCTCGCGCAGGTTTCGCACGGTCTCTTCGATCCCGCCCGGCATCGGCTTGCCCTGGTCGAGATACATCGAGCCGCCATTGTAGAGCGTCAGCCCGATATTGTGATTGCCGCCAAACGTATGATTCCAGGGCAGCCAGTCGACGATCACCGGCGGCTCGTCCTTCAGGAACGCCATGGTCTCGCGGATCATCACTTGATTGGCGCAGATCATCCGCTGCGTGTTGATGACGGCCTTGGGGTTTCCGGTCGAGCCCGAGGTGAGCAGAAACTTTGCAATGGTGTCGGGACCGATCGCACCATGCACCGCATCGAGATCGGGATGCAGCGGCGTTGCCATCAGCTCGGCAAGCGTTGTGACGTTGCGGCCCGCGACGCCGCCAAAGGATGCGGCGATCTCGGTGCCTTCGGGAACATTGGCGGCCAGCGCGCCGGCGAACTTGTCGGCATCGTCGGCGAAGACGAGGCCGGGCGTCAGCAGCTTCATCAGGTAAGAGAGCTTGCCATAATCGCGCGATACCAGCGAATAGGCCGGCGACACCGGGCAGAACGGAATGCCGGCGTAGAGCGCGCCGAACGCGACGAGTGCGTGGTCGATCGCATTGCCGGAGAGAATGACGACCGGCCTCTCCGCGGAGAGTCCGCGCGCGAGCAGCGCGGAGGCGATATGCCGGCTGGCGGCCAGCAGCTCGGCATAGCTGAGTTCGCGCCAGCCGCGTCCGCCAGCGCGCTCCGCCATGAAGACACGATCCGGCACCACGCTCGCCCAATGATGCAAGCGGTCGGTCAAGCGCGGCGGATGATCGCCAAGCGGGGCCTTCGGCCGGAGATAGATGGTACCGTCGCTCGTGCGCTCGATCCCGACGGCCGGATCGTTGAACGAGATCGCGCGCAGGGGATGCAAGGGATATTGGTCCGCGCCCGTCGCCGGCGCGCTGTGCACTCCTCCCTGATGTGTTGTTGTTTGCACGCTCATGTCACGATGGTTTCACCTTCGCGGTCTTGTGCTCGAGGAACGCACGTATTCGCGCCTTGGCTTCCTTGTCGCTTTGCGCCACGGTCGCCATCAGCAATTCCATCAACAGGCCGGTCTGTGGGTTGGCTTCCGCGATCATCGGCAGCGCCTGAAGTACTGCGAAGTTCGTCAGCGGCGCATTGGAGGCGATGCGCCCGGCCAGCTCCATCGCCTTGGAAAGACCTTCGCCCGGCTCGGTCAGATATTGCGCGAAACCATAGGCCGAACCTTCGGTCGCGGAATAGACGCGTCCCGTGAGCATCATGTCGGTCATTCGCGCGACGCCGATCAGCCGCGGCAATCGTACCGAGCCTCCGCCGCCGACGAAGATGCCGCGCTGACCCTCGGGGAGTGCGAAATAGGCCGAGGGTTCGGCAACCCGGATATGCGCCGCGCAGGCAAGCTCGAGCCCGCCGCCGATCACCGCACCCTTCAGCGCCGCGATGACGGGCACGCGGCTGTACTGGATGCGATCGAACACGCGGTGCCACATCTGCGAATGCCGCAGGCCTTCGGTCGCGTCCTGTTCGGTCAGTTCGGAGAGGTCGAGGCCGGAGGAGAAATGGTCGCCGATGCCATGGATGATGACCGCGCCGATGTCGTCGGGCAGCGACGCGAAAGCCTCTCCGATCGCAAGGATGATGCCGTCATTGAGCGCGTTGCGCTTGGCCGGGCGGTTGAGCCCGACGGTCAGAACCCGGCCCGACGTCTCGAGCTTGAGCAGTTCGGACGAAGCAGCGTTCGCGGAGTTTGAAGCGTTTCCCATGCGTTATTTTAGTCCTGTGCGGAATAGTTATATCTTATAACTATTTGTCCTCAAGTCAATCTCTCACCGTCGTCCCTGCGAACGCAGGGACCCATACCGCGTGATGTGAATTGTCGTGCAAGGTGGGCGACGTTCATCGCCTGACTCCGGCTGGTGGTTATGGATCCCTGCGTTCGCAGGGACGACAAGTGGAGAGGTCTTGCGCTTGCTCACAACACCTGATGTACATCGATGACGACGCGGTCGGCGTGGCGGGCGGCTGAGCCGACGAATAGGTTCTCCATCAGCCAGCGATAGTTCGCGTGTCCCGTTTCGAAGCGCGGCACGGTGCGGAAATAGATCAGCTTGGGATCGACCGGCTCGTTGCGCTTCAGCTTCTGCAACAGCTCGACCGGCCCGAAGCGGATACCCTTGTTCTCGACATAAACGGTCGCGCCGTCGTCGGTCTCGAAGGCGTATTTGGCTTCGAGATCGATCAGTTCGTTGGGCCGGATGATCTGGAAGTCGGCGCCGAAAGCGCAGACCTTTCCATTCACGCGATTGCCGCGCACCTCGCCGCCGAGGATCGGGATGATCCGACGCACGCCGTGACCGGTCTCGCCCGCGATCGTCACCTCACCGATGCGGGCCGTGATGGTGAAGACATATTTGGTTTCGAGCACAGGCGTCGTCATGTTCGCCTCCTGTAACTATTGTCTTGAGCATGATCTTTTCGGAAAACCGCTACACACCCGTCGGGTCGTGGCCCGAGGGCATGCTTTTCCGGATCATGCTCTATCCCGCCATGCGCTGCGGCAGCCACAGCGCAAGAATCGGAAACGCGATCAGGATCACCAGCCGGATCAGGTCGGTGAGTACAAAGGGGATCACGCCCTTGAAGATCGTCGCAAATGAGACGTCTTTCACGACACTCTTGATCACGAATACGTTCATGCCGACCGGTGGATGGATCAAGCCGAGTTCGACCGTCATCACGATGATGACGCCGAACCAGATCGGATCGAAGCCGAGCTGCGTAACCACCGGGAAGATGATCGGCACGGTAAGGATGATCATCGCCATCGCGTCCATCAGGCAGCCGAGCACCAGATACATCACCATGATGACCGCGAGCACGCCGTAGGGGCCGAGACCGAGGCCGGTGAGAAATTCCGTCACCTTCTGCGGCGTCTGCGTCACGGTGAGGAAATAGCCGAAGATCAGCGCGCCGATCAGCACGGTGAAGACGGCCGCAGCCGTCCGCGTCGCCTGCAGCAGCGACGCCAGGATCTTCTCCTTGTCGAGTCGGCCGGTGGCGACGCCGATCAGAAACGCGCCGGTCGCGCCGACGCCGCCGGCCTCCGTTGGCGTGAAGCGCGGCAGGAAGGGTAGGCCGTAGAGCCCGCCGATCACGAAGATGAACAGCAGCGCCGGCGCCCAGATGTCCTTCAACCCGGCGAAGCGCTCGCGCCACGGCGGCGGATTGCCCTTGGGCAGGAAGCCTGGCGCGACGCGGCCGATCACGGTGATCGTAATCATGTACATGGTCATCGCCAGCAGGCCGGGAATGATGCCGGCCATGAACAGCTTGCCGATGTCCTGCTCGGTGATGATGCCGTAGACCGCAAGCACGGTGGACGGCGGCAGCATCGCGCCGAGCGTGCCGCCGGCCGCGATCACGCCGGTGGCGAAGGATTGCGGATAGCCGAAGCGGCGCATCTCCGGATAGGCCACCGCCGAGAACGTCGCCGCGGTCGCGACCGAGGAACCTGAGATCGCGGCAAAGCCGCCGCAGGCCGCGACGGTTGCGATGCCGAGGCCGCCGCGCAGATGGCCGACAAAGCCGTTGGCCGCGCGAAACAGTTCGCGGCTCATCCCGGAGTTGGAGACGAACGTCCCCATCAGCAGGAACATCGGGATCACGCCGAACGTATAGTCGGTGACCGTGCGCATCGAGGTCTGTCCGACCAGCTTCAGCGCCGCGGTGCCGTTGACCAGATAGGCAAAGCCGGATACGCCGACGAGGCCCATCGCCATGCCGACCGGCACGCGCAGCAGCATCAGCGCGAACAGCGAGACGAAGCCGAGAACGGCAACCGCATTGGTGCTCACGCTGCGCTACTCCGTAGCCTTGATTTTGGGATCGTGCATCTCTTCGGGATGGAAGATCAGCCGATAGGTGCGGATCGCAATCAGCAGCACGGCAGAGACGTCGCCGATCCAGGCGACGGCGAAGAACGGCCATTGCGGCATGTGCATGTCGAAGGTGAGGACGTTGTCGTTGTAGGTGCCGCGCACCTTGTCGAACAGCGTCCAGGTCTGCACCGTGACGACGAACAGCAGCACAAGCGTCGCGAACACGTCGATCCAGCGCTGGTAGCGCGGGCCGACATTGGCCCAGACCAGATCGACTGTGATGTGCGTGCCGCGATAGCTGGTCGCGGCGATGCCCCAGAAAATCAGGATGCCGAGCAGCATGCGCCCGATGTCGAAGGAATCGGGGACCGCATAATTCAGCGTATTACGCAGCAGCACCGAGAGAAAGATATCGAGCGCGACGATGCCGACGAAGCCCGCCGCGATCCATTCGATTCCATCGATGAAACGATCCATCGCAGCGCGCTTCATGCGGCGTCCGTCCTGTTCTTATTACAAGCAAACGGCGGCGGGAGTGTCCCACCGCCGCGCCGCGATCGGTTGTCGCCCGGTTACTGCGTCAGCGCGTTGTACTTGGCGAGCGAGGCCTTCAATTCCGCCATTGCGGCGTCGGGATCGACGCCTTTCTTCTTGACGCCCTCGGCCCAGGTCTTGACCAGCGGCTCGGACGCCTTCTTCCATAGCGCGTTCTGCTCCGGCGTCAATTTGTAGACCTCCTGGCCTTGCTCGGCCTTGATCTTGCCGATGCCGGCGTCCTCGAACGCGCCCCAGTACTCGCCGACCTTGCCGGCCATCTCGGTATTGCAGTTGTCGTCGATCGCCTTCTTCTGACTTGCGGACATCTGGTCGTATTTGTCCTTGTTCATGACGAAGACGAAGGTCGTGACATAGAGCGGCGCGTCCATGTGATACTTCGTCACCTTGTCGACGCCGAACAGCACCAGCGAGCCCGCGGGGAAGGTGACGCCGTCGGCGACGCCGCGCTCAATGATGTCGCGCACTTCCGGTGCCGAGGACTGCACATTGGTACCGCCGAGCTGGGTGACGAAATTCGCGATCGTTGCGTCCGCCGGGCGGATCTTCAGGCCCTTCACGTCGTCGGGCACCACGACCTTCTTGGTGCGCATGTGGAAGGAGGAGGGCGAATGGACGAAGGCGAGGCAGTATTTGACGTCCTTCATCTCCGTCGCGGCATATTTCCGATACCAAGCGTCGAGCCCTTCCGAGCCGCCCTTGGCGTCCGAGATCAGGAACGGCAATTCACCGGCGCCGATAATCGGGAAGCGGCCGGGCTGGTAGCCGGGATTGACATAGGTCACGTCGGCGATGCCGTCGCGTGCCATGTCGTAATGGTCGAAGGCTTTGCCGAGCTGCTGGGCGGGAAACACCTGGGACTTGATCGTGCCACCGGACGCTTTTTCGACCGCGGCGGCCCAGTCCTCCAGCGACTTCTGCAGTGGATGCGACGCCGGCACCCAGTGCGAAATCTTCAGGTTAACGGTCTTGTCCTGCCCGAACGCCGGCGTCACACTGGCGGCCAGCAGCAACGCCAAAAACGTCTTCCTCATCGGCATCGTCTCCCTTGTACGTCTCTCTTGGATTCTTCTCTTGGATCAATCGGCCTTTCGTCGGCCTTTGCAGTCATTGTTATATGATATAATCATCATTGCAAGCGCGGCACCGGCGCGCGGCCGGCGAGGAAGTCTACACCAGCGGGGGAAGCAGGTATTGCGGACAAAGGTCGCAATCATTGGCGCGGGGCCGGCGGGATTGCTTCTCGGGCAGTTGCTGAGGGGCTACGGTATCGACAACGTCATCCTCGAACGCCAGACCGCCGATTATGTGCTCGGCCGTATTCGCGCCGGCCTGCTCGAGGAGGGCACGGTGGCGCTGCTGGATGAGGTCGGCGCCGGTGCGCGGGCGCATGGCGAGGGCCTTGTGCATGACGGCATCGAGCTCGCCTTCGGCGGCGGCCGTCATCGGATCGACATGAAAGCGCTCACCGGCAAGACCGTGATGATCTACGGCCAGACCGA
Organism: uncultured Alphaproteobacteria bacterium; assembly: GCA_963786015.1. Taxonomy (GTDB): domain Bacteria; phylum Pseudomonadota; class Alphaproteobacteria; order Rhizobiales; family Xanthobacteraceae; genus Bradyrhizobium. The sequence continues at coordinate 237,458 of CAWAXO010000008.1, forward strand.
GGTGACGCTCGACCTGATGAATGCGCGCAAGGCGGCCGGCCTCACCACGGTCTATGAAGCCGCCGACGTCACGCCGCTCGATTTCGACACCGATCATCCGCGTGTCACCTATGTGAAGGATGGCGCAACGCATGAGATCGCCTGCGACTTCATCGCCGGCTGCGACGGTTTTCACGGTGTCAGCCGCGCCAGCGTCAAGCCGGGCGCGATCGAGACCTTCGAGCGGGTCTATCCGTTCGGCTGGCTCGGCATTCTGTCGGAGACGCCGCCGGTCTCGCACGAGCTGATCTATTCCAACCATGCGCGGGGCTTTGCGCTCTGCACGATGCGCTCGACGCACCGCAGCCGCTATTACGTGCAGTGTCCGCTGGACGACCGTGTCGACCAGTGGCCCGACGATCGGTTCTGGGACGAATTGAAGCGGCGGCTGGACCAGAAGGCGGTCGATCAGCTCGTCACCGGCCCGTCGATCGAAAAGAGCATCGCGCCGCTGCGCAGCTTCGTCGCCGAGCCGATGCGGTTCGGCCGGATGTTTCTAGCCGGCGATGCCGCGCACATCGTGCCGCCGACCGGCGCCAAGGGCCTCAACCTCGCAGCCAGCGACGCGCATTATCTCGCCACCGCCTTCCGCGAATATTACGACGAGAAATCCTCCGCCGGCATTGATGCCTATTCGCAGACCGCGTTGACACGCGTCTGGAAAGCGGTGCGCTTCTCCTGGTGGATGACGTCGATGCTGCACAAGTTTCCGGACACGGGCACATTCGGCGCACGCATTCAGATCGCCGAGCTCGATTACGTCACGAGCTCGCAGGCCGCAATGACATCGCTCGCGGAGAATTATGTGGGGCTGCCGTTCTAGTTGCTCGCATCGCGCCCTAGGCCGTCATGCCCGCGAAAGCGGGGCATGCGTGCCGCGCACTCCGTTCGATCACGGCGATCGCGGAGGGATGGTGGGCACGCGCGTCGCGCCTTTGCCGACCCTGAACGGCGTTCCTCAGTATTCAAACACGCACCGAAAAGCCGTTTAAAACTTTGTAGGTGGTGAATTCCATCCGCGCTTCGCGTTCAATGGCGCTCTGACACCAACACGCGAGCGCCTCATGACGACTGACAATCCCGGCAGGCTTCGAGCCGCATTTCCGCAAGAGCCCGTTCACCGATCCCTGGGAGCCGCTCTATTCGAAGAAGACGGAAACCGCCGTCATCATGGGGCTACGGCTCGCCAAGCCGCACACCAATGCGCGCGGTCTCATTCATGGCGGGCTGATCGCCTCGCTCGCCGACAACGCGATGGGTTATAGCTGCGCGCAGGCGATGGGCTGGGCCACGTCGCTGGTGACGATCTCGCTCGCGGTCGATTATGTCGGCGCGGCCGAGATCGGGCAGTGGCTCGCCGTGGAAAGCACGGTCATCAAGACAGGCAACACGATCTGTTTCGCGCAAAGCCTGATCAAGGCCGACGACGCGGTGATCGCGAGGGCCAACGGCACGTTTCGCGTGGTGCCGAAGCGGGAATAGGTCTCGCCGCACTCTCCGCCGTCATGCCCGGCCTTGTGCCGGGCATCCACGAAGGTTTCACTCGCGGAAGGACGTGGATGGCCGGGACGAGCCCGGCCATGACGTGGAGAGAGACGCGATCACCCAAATTTCCAATCGCTGGTCTCGACCACAAGATCGATGAACGCGCGCACCTTGGCCGACAGCAGCCGCGACGTCGGATAGACGATGTGGATCGGCAGCGGCGGCGGCTCGAAGGCCTGCAGCACGATCTTCAGCCGGCCACGCTTGACGGCGTCCGCGGCCTGATAGGCCAGGACGCGCGTCAGGCCGCCGCCCGCTTCGGCATATTGGACCGCGGCGTCGGCGATGTTGGTCGACAAGCGCGGCACGATGTTGACGCGAAATTCGCGGCTATTCTCGACAAACCGCCATTCGCCGGTCGTGGCGGTGGCCCCGAACTGGATCGTCTGGTGCGACGCGATCGCGTCCGGCGTCTTCGGCTCACCGTGCCGCTTGAGATAGGCGGGCGAGGCCACCACGACCCGTCGCATCTCGCCGACCTGGCGCGCGACCAGCGAGGAATCGGCAAGATGGCCGATCCGAACCGCGAGATCGATGCCGTCCTCGACGAGGCTCACCACGCGGTCTTCCAGCCGCAACTCCGCCGACACCTCGGGATGACGCTTCAGATAGGCCGACATCATCGGGCTGACATGCAGCCGTCCGAAGCCGACCGGCGCAGATACCACGAGCCGCCCGCTCGGCCGGATGCGCTCGCCCTCGGCCGCAAGCTCCGCTTCCTCGACATCGGCGAGGATGCGCCTGATACGTTCGAGATAGCGCGCACCGGCATCCGTCAGCGCCACCGAGCGCGTGGTTCGTTGCAATAGCCGCGCGCCGAGCCGCTCCTCCAGCGCCGCGATCAGCCGCGTGACTGCGGGCGGTGACAGGCCGAGCTTGCGCGCCGCCGGCGCGAAGCCGCGCAAATCGGCGACGGCGACAAAGGCCTGCATGGCATCGATCCGGTCCATGGGCATTATTTCAACTCTTGCAATGATGAAGTGTCAATCCGCCAGATTGTTTAAATCCCGGGAAGGCGCATGTTGATCCAGCAGATGGCGCTACGGCGCCTCGACAGCAGGAGGACGCTTCCGATGTCCGACACCCACACCTATTCCAGCGACGTCGCATTCACGCCGGCCGTGAAGGCGATCCAGGCGCGCAAGGGTTCGCGCGAGGCCTATGCCCATGTCGAGCAGAAGGGCGGCTGGCGTACCGAGATCGACGAGAACCTCAGGGCGTTCCTCGCCGACGCCAACAGCTTCTATCTCGCGACCGCCAGCGCGGACGGCCAGCCCTACATCCAGCATCGCGGCGGCCCGAAGGGCTTCATCAAGGTGCTGGACAAGTCGACGATCGCGTTCACCGATTACAGCGGCAACCGGCAATACATCTCGCAGGGCAATCTATCGGAAAACCGGAAGGCCCATATCTTCATCATGGATTACGCGCATCGGCGGCGCGTCAAGATCTGGGGCGAGGCGCGCGTGGTCGAGGACGATCCCGCGCTGACGCGCTCGCTGATGCCGCAGGGTTATCGTGCGCGGCCGGAACAGGTGATCCTGTTCAAGATCGCGGCCTGGGATACCAACTGCCCGCAGCACATTCCGCAGAAATTCGATGCCGCCGATGTCGCGGCGGCGCTGGCCCAGCGCGACGCGCGGATCGAGCAACTGGAGGCGGAGCTTGCGGAACTGAAGGGTAAGGCCAAGCCCGGCAACGCTGCGTCTTTGCCTGATCATGAGAAGGCGTGACGCGCTCCGACATCTGCTATCCTCCGGCTGTTTGCTAGTGAGGACCATCCAATGCGGAGCGACTTTGAAACGATAACGGTCGAACGGCGTGACGACTTCATTCTGTTGATCACGCTGAATCGGCCGGACGCGGCGAATGCCCTGAACACCCAGATGGGGCGCGACCTCATGGAGCTGTTCGAGGGGCTCACCATCGATATCGAGAACCTCAGAGTGGCCGTCCTCACCGGAAGCGGAACCAAGGCATTCTGCGCGGGCGGCGATCTCAAGCAGCGCAACGGCATGACCGACGCCGAATGGCAGGCGCAGCATCTGATTTTCGAGCGCATGTTGCGCGCCATCATGGCCTGTCCAATACCGGTGATCGCGGCGGTCAACGGCGCGGCCTATGGCGGTGGCTGCGAGATCGCGGCCGCCGCCGATTTCATCTACGCGGCGACGGATGCGCGCTTCGCGCTGACGGAGGTGACGCTCGGGATCATGCCGGGCGCGGGCGGCACGCAGAATCTGCCGCGCGCGGTCGGCGAGCGCAGGGCCAAGGAGCTGATCCTGTCGGGCCTGCCGTTCTCCGCGCAGGAGGCGGAAGCGTGGGGCTTGGTCAACCGGGTGGTCCCGCAGGAGGAGTTGCTGGAAGCGGCAATGGCCGTTGCCGTGCGGATCGCCGGCAATGGTCCCATTTCAGTGCGTCAGGCCAAGCAGGCCATCCATCGCGGCCTGCAGATGTCGCTCGCAGACGGTCTCGCCTTCGAAATCGAAGCCTATAACCGGCTGGTCCCAACGGAGGACCGCCGGGAAGGCGTGCGCGCATTCAACGAACGCCGCAAGCCGAACTTTCAGGGCAAGTGATCGGCGGAAGCGCAGGGCGACTTATGCCGCCTGCCGTTCCTGTTTCCAGGCGAACTCCGGATAGTAGTTGCGCATCATCCGGTCGACATAAGCGACGAGATTCTCGAACCGCTCGGCGCGGCTGCGCAGCTTCGACTCGAAGAACGGCGTCAGGATTCCGGCCAGCGCGCCGAAGCCGACGGCGTCGGTGCTGCAGGGCTTGTCGCCCATCAGATAGGGCTTGTCGCCGAGCTGCAATGAGATCGCATAGAGAGAGCGCACCGCGAGCTCGACATCGTCGTCGGGCGCGTGGCGGCCGAGGCCGCTCAGGAGATAGTTCTCGGCGACACGGAACTGCGCATCCTCGCGCAGCTTCTCGCGGCGGTCTTCCGGCGCACCGTCGAAGAAATGCGCCGGTCCCTTGGCGAAATTGTCCGGATCGACCCAGCGCGCGCCGACCAGCCCCCAATAGACGTGATTTTCGATCATGCGTTCGAACGCCCAGGCCTGCGCACGCTCCTGCTGATCCAGCCCGGCGTCGAAATCGAAGCCGTATTTCTGCTCGATATGGGCGCGGATGAAGGTGGAATCGGCGATGCTTTGGCCTTCGTCGTCGATATAGGGCAATTGCCCCTTCGGCGAGGCGGGCGGCATCGCCCGCTGCTTGCGATAGGCAAGACCGGCCATCTTGAGCTGGACCTCGGTCTTGGTCACGAACGGGCTGATTTCCGGCAGGCCGAAACCCGGGCCAAAACCATAGAGGGTGATCATGTCAACGCTCCCAATTTCCTCAAAACGCGTTTCAGGCTAGCGGATTGCTGCTGCCACCATGGTGTCAGCAGCGGTTCGACCATCGACCAGAGGCCGACGCCATAAAGAATGATCATGCGAACAAATCCTCTTCGACTTGTGTGTTGTCCCGTTATAGAAAACGCCTGCTGCCAACATGCTGTCAGCATCGACACGAGCCTCGCGAAGAAGCTCGTCGAAGATCGACAAAGAGGTCTGCCAAGAGATCCGCCATGAGACGCGCCGACCGGTTGTTTCAGATCATCCAGGTGCTCCGGCGCACCCGTAATCCGCTGACGGCGGATGCGATCGCGGCTGAACTGGAGACATCGAAGCGCACGATCTATCGCGACATCGCCACCTTGATCGGTCAGCGCGTGCCGATCCGCGGCGAGGCCGGCATGGGCTACATTCTCGAAAAGGGCTTTGATCTGCCGCCGCTGATGCTGACGCCCGACGAGATCGAGGCGGCAGTGCTCGGCGCGCAATGGGTGGTTGGTCATGCCGATCCCGTGCTGGCGCGCGCGGCGGAGGATTTGATGGCCAAGATCGCCGACACCGTGCCGGAGCGGCTCAGGCCATTCGTGCTCGAGCCTGCAAGCCGCGCCCGGGTGCCCTGGGAGCGCGAGCCGGACCGTATCGACATGTCGCGCACGCGCGCGCAGATTCACGAAGGCAAGAAGATCACGCTGCGCTATCGCGACGAGCAGGGACGCGCGAGCGAGCGTACGATCTGGCCGATCGCGATCGGCTATCACGAGGCGGTGCGCATTCTCGCGGCCTGGTGCGAGCTGCGCCGCGACTTCCGCAGCTTCCGCACCGATCGCGTGATCGACGCCGACTATCTCGACGAGAAATATCCGGAGCGCCGCGAGGCGCTTCGTGCCAAGTGGCGGCGCAGCCTGGTCTGGGAACAGCCCAAGGATGTCTGAGGAGAGGATGTCTGAACAAAAGATGTCTCAGGAGACGGTGTCTGAGCAGAGTTCAAGTCCCTGCCAGGCCTGCGGCGCCTGCTGTGCCTATTCGGCGAACTGGCCACGATTTACGATCGAAGAGGACGCAGCGCTCGATCTCATTCCGTCAGCGCTTGTCAACGACCGGCTCTCCGGCATGCGCTGCGACGGCGACCGCTGCGCAGCGCTGCAGGGCAAGGTCGGCTCCGCCACCGCCTGCGGCATCTACGCGATCCGCCCCGAAGTCTGCCGCACCTGCATGCCGGGCGACGCAGAGTGCGCGATGGCGCGCAAGAAATATGGTCTAGCTCCACTCCCTTCCAGTTTGTAGGGTGGGCAAAGCGAAGCGTGCCCACCGCTTGCAGCGTGCTTTGCAATCGGTGGGCACGGCGCGATGCGCCTTTGCCCACCCTACGCATCGTGAACGCGTTTGCAGGGACGATGGAGAAATTCGCCTATAACGAACTTTCACCCTCATGCTGAAAGCCTAGATAACTCGCCGCGACGCGCGCGTCCGTCGCGATGGTCTTTGCTGCGCCGTTCAGCACGAACTCGCCAAGCTCCATCACATAGGCGCGGTCGGCGATGGCGAGCGCGGCTTGTGCGTTCTGCTCGACCAGAAGCACCGAGACGCCGGCGGCGCGCAATTCGCCGATGGTCCGGAAGATGTCGGCAACGATGATCGGCGCGAGCCCGAGGCTCGGCTCGTCCAGCATCAACAGCTTCGGCGCGCCCATCAGCGCGCGGCCCATCGCCAGCATCTGCTGCTCGCCGCCGGACAGCGTGCCGGCAAGTTGCTTGCGCCGCTCCTTCAACCGCGGAAACAGCGCGTAGACCCGCTCGAAGGCGCTCGCGGCCTGCGCCTTGGTGACGCGGAAGGCGCCGAGCTCGAGATTGTCCTCGACATTCATGCTGGCGAACAGCTCGCGATGTTCCGGCACGAGACTGAGGCCTGCCGCGACGCGGTCTTCGATCTCGAGCCGCACCACGTCATCGCCTGCGAAGGCGACGCGGCCTTTCAGCGGCAGGATGCCCATCGCGGCGTTGAGCAGCGTGGTCTTGCCCGCGCCATTGGCGCCGATGATGGTGACGATCTCGTTGTCCGCGACATCGAGCGATACGCCACGGACGGCCTCCACCTTGCCATAGGCGACATGCACGTCGGAGACGGCGAGCAGCGCGCTCATGCGGCCGCTCCGAGATAGGCCTTGATCACCTCGGGATCGCGCTTGATCGCCTCCGGCGTGCCTTCCGCGATCTTGGTGCCGAAATCGAGCACGACGACACGGTCGGCGAGATTCATCACGAAGCCCATGTCGTGCTCTACCAGCAGCACCGACATGCCGCCCTCGCGCAATTGCCGCAGCAGCGCGGCGAGCCGCTGCTTCTCCATGTGCCGCAGGCCGGCCGCTGGTTCGTCGAGCAACAGCAGCATCGGGTCGACGCAGAGCGCCCGCGCGATCTCGACGATGCGCTGTTGCCCGAGCGAGAGCGAGCCGGCAAGCTGGTCGATCTGGTCGGACAGGCCGACGCGCGCGATCTGGCGCGAGGCCTCGCCAAGAATCCTTGCCTCGTCCGCGCGGTCGAGCCGCACCATGCTGGACAGCGCGCCTGACGTCCCGCGCAGATGCGCGCCGATCGCGACGTTTTCCAGCACGGTCATGTCGGGCACCAGCTTGACATGCTGGAAGGTGCGGGAAATTCCGAGCTGGACGATCTCTTGCGGCCGCGCGCGCTCGACCGGCTTGCCGAGTACCGCGATCCTGCCGCTGGTCGGGGCCAGCACGCCGGTGATGAGATTGAAGGTCGTGCTCTTGCCGGCGCCGTTCGGGCCGATCAGCGCGACGATCTCCTTGGCGTCACGCTCGAAGGAGACGTCGTTCACCGCGATCACGCCGCCGAACTGCTTGCGCGCCTTGCTGATCTCCAGCAGCGCGCCAGGCTCGGCGGCTACGCGGGAGCGGGCGGGCAGCGGCAGCGACGTATCCGGCGGCTTGCGCTGCGGCTCGAACGGCCACAACGACATCAGCCACGGCCAGACGCCGGCCGGCGCGAGCTGCAGCAGCGCCACCAGCAGGATGCCGAACACGATGGTCTCCAACTGGCCCTCGCCATGCAGCAGCAGCGGCAGGTAGCTCTGCAGCACCTCCTTCAGGATCACGACGATCGCAGCGCCCAGCACGCCGCCCCAGACATAGCCGGCGCCGCCGACCACGGCGATGAACAGATATTCGATGCCGGCCTGCGCGCCGAACGGCGTCGGGTTCGCGGCGCGCTGGAAGTGCGCGTAGAGCCAGCCGGAAAGGCCGGCCAGCACCGCCGCATAGATGAACACCAGAAGCTTCATGCGCGGCGTATGCACGCCGAAGGCTTCCGCCGCGATATGCCCGCGCCGCAGCGCACGGATGGCGCGGCCGGTGCGTGAGTCCAGGAGGTTCATGGTGAGCAGCGCCGAGATCAGCACCGCGGCCCAGATCGCGTAGTAGATCGCGCCGGGATCGAGCATCTTGAACGAGCCGATCGCAAGCGGCGGAATGGCCGAGATGCCGTCATTGCGGCCGAGGAATTCGAGCTTGCTGAAAAGATAGAACAGGCCGAGTCCCCAGGCGATGGTGCCGAGCGGCAAGTAATGACCGGAGAGCCGCACCGTGACGAGGCCAAGCAGCACGGCGGCAAGCCCGCTCACCAGCAGCGACAGCGGCAGTGTCAGCCAGGGCGAGACGCCGTAAGCCGTGGTCAGCACCGCGGTCGTGTAGGCGCCGAAGCCGCAGAACGCCGCTTGTCCAAAGGACGTGAGGCCGCCGACGCCGGTCAGCAGCACGAGCCCCATCGCCACCAGCGCGGCGAGGCCGATATTGTCGAGCAGCACGATCCAGAACGGCGGCATGCCCGGGATCAGCGGCAGCGCCGCCATCACCAGCGCGAACAGCAGGACGGGGAGACGCTCGCGCATCGGCTCAGTCCTTCTCTTCCTCGACCTCTGGCGCGGCCAGCGATCGCAGCAGAAGCACGGGAACGAGCAGCATGAAGACGATGACTTCCTTGAAGTTGGAGGCATAGAACGACGAGAAGGCTTCCACCGTGCCGACCAGCAGCGCGGCGATGGCGGTGACGGGATAGCTGACCAGGCCGCCGATGATCGCGGCGATGAAGCCCTTCAGGCCGATCAGGAAGCCGGTATCGTAATAGAGCGTGGTGATCGGCACGATCAGGATGCCGGACAGTGCGCCGATCACGGCGGCGAGCAGGAACGCGATCTGGCCCGACAGCGTGGTGCGGACGCCGACGAGCCGCGCGCCGAGCCGGTTGACCGCGGTGGCGCGCAGCGCCTTGCCGTAAAGGGTGAAGCCAAAGAACAGCCACAGCACGATGATGAAGGCGACGGTGAAACCGTAGACCGCAAGAACTTCTGGCCGGTGAAGCGCAGGGGACCGACCGTGAGTGCCGCGTCCGCGAGCGTCGGCCCGCGCTGGCCTTCGGCACCGAAGAACAGCAGTCCCAGCCCCTGCAGCGCGAGATGGCAGCCGACCGAGGCGATCAGCAGCACCAGGACGGACGTATGCGCGATGGGCTGGAAGGCGAGGCGGTAGAGGAACAGTCCGATCGCGGCGACGATGACGAGCGACAGCGCGATGTTGACTGCGATCGGCGGATGGCGGCCGGCGAGCCACATGGTCAGCGCCAGCACGATCGAGGGCAGCACGATGTTGACCGCGAAGGCGCGGACGACCAGGCGCGTGTGCAGCGCGCGGCGCGCCACAAAGAGGTCAAAGGCGAAGGCCGCGACGCCCATGACGACCGCGAGCTTGGCGGTGCCCGGCATCTGCCCCGCCGACAACGAGGCATAGGTCAGCGCGCCATAGGTGACGAACTCGCCCTGCGGAATCAGGATCACGCGCGTCACCGCGAACACCAGCACGAGCGCCAGCCCGAGCAGCGCGTAGATCGCGCCGTTGGTGATGCCGTCCTGGATCAGGAACAGCATGATCGTGGTGTTCAAGAGTGGACGCTCCCCCCTGACATCGCGAGCCGGCGCCGTCGCGCCCGGTCCGCCGATCGCGGCAGTTGAAATGCGCCGCGGGCGTTTGGTATAGTGGATAACAATTATCGACTATAACCTCAAGGCCGGCGCTGCGGGGTATCAGAGGCTGAACCGATGGTCGTTTCGGAAGACTGCTATGGCGGATAGTGCGAAAGCCCGCAAGGTGGCCGTGGAGGTCCCGGCCGAGATTGCGGCGCTCGACATGGGCGAGTTGGCCGAACTGCTCGGCTATTCGCTAAAGCGCGCGCAATTGAAGGTTTTCGAGGACTTCTTGCGCTGCGTCGCGCCGCTGCAGCTCACGCCCGCGCAGTTCTCGGTGTTGCTCCTGCTCGACAGGAATCCCGGCCGCAACCAGACCGAGATCGCCAACACGCTGGGCATCCTGCGGCCGAATTTCGTGGCGATGCTCGATGGACTCGAGAGCCGCGATCTCTGCGCGCGCAGCCGCTCCACCAACGACCGCCGTTCGCACATCATCGTGCTGACGGACAAGGGCCGCGCCGTGCTGGCGCGCGCCAAGAAGCTCGTCGCCACCAAGCACGAGGCCCGCCTGAACGAGCTGCTCGGACCTGCGAACCGCGCGGCCCTGCTCGAGATGCTGACGAAAATCGCGCGGGAGTTTTAGCCAACGGCCACGTCATTCCGGGGCGATGCGTCAGCATCGAACCCGGAATCTCGAGATGAGTGCGAAGAACGGTGCCACAAATCTCGAGATTCCGGGTTCGTCGCTCTGCGACGCCCCGGAATGACGGAGGCAAGGCCTTTCCGCCGTCATTGCGAGGAGTGAAGCGACGAAGCAATCCAGACTGTTTCTACGGAGAAATTCTGGATTGCTTCGCTCGCAATGACGGGGAGAGGCTGCGCCTCAATCCACCAAAATCACCCTGATATCGTTGACATTGGTCAGCGTCGGGCCGGTTTGCAGGAGATCGCCGGTTGCCGCGAAAAACGCGGTGGCGTCGTTGTTGGCGAGATAGGCCAGGGGATCGAGCTTCAGCGATTTCATCTTCGCGAACGTCGCCTGATCGATGATCGCGCCGGCGGGATCACTGGCTGAGCCGGCGCCGCCGTCTGCGCCGTCGGTGTCGCCGGCAAGCGCGGAGATGTTCGGCGTGTCCTTGAACAGGTTCGCGAGCGCCAGCGCGTATTCCTGGTTCGGACCGCCGCGGCCATTGCCGTGCACGGTCACCGTCAGCTCGCCGCCGGAGAGGATCGCGGCGCGCTTGCCTTGCGCGCGGGCTTCAAAGGCAAGCCGTGCGTGGGCCGCCGCGATCTCGCGCGCCTCGCCTTCGAGATCGGCGCCGAGCTCGATCGTCTCATAGCCCGCCTCTTTCGCGAGCTTGACCGCGGCGTCGAGCGAGGCCTTTGGCCGCGCGATCAATTCGAAATGCGCGTGCGCGAAGGCGGGATCGCCCGGCTTGCAGCTCTCGTTGTTCGGATCATCCAGCGCTCGGCGGATCGCGTCGTCGACCTCCAGGCCATACTTAGCGATGATCGCGCGCGCATCCGAAAGCGTGGTCGGGTCGGGTACGGTGGGGCCGGACGCGATTGCGGAGGCGTCGTCATGCGGCACGTCGGAGATCGCGAGCGTCACGATCTCGGCCTTCTGCCCGGCGCGCGCGAGCCGGCCGCCCTTGATGCGCGAGAGGTGCTTGCGGACGGTATTGATCTCGCCGATCGGCGCGCCGGAGCGGAGCAAAGCGCGGGTAAGCTGCTGCTTCTGCACGAAGGAGACGCCAGCGACCGGCGCGATCCAGTTGGCGGAGCCGCCGCCCGAAAGCAGCACCAGCAGCAGGTCACCGGCTTCCGCCTGCGCCGCGAGCTTGAGCGTATCTTCCGCGGCTTTCAGGCCCGCTTCATCCGGCATCGGATGGCCGGCCTCGACCACACGGATGCGCCGTGTCGGCACGGCATGGCCGTGGCGGGTGGTCGCAATGCCAACGAGCCGTTCAGGCGGAAGCTTGAGCGTGTCGAGATAGTGCCGCTCGGCGCTGGCGGCCATCGCGGCCGCGCCCTTGCCCGCGGCAAGGCAGATCACGCGGCCATTAGGGATCGGACGCAGATGTGCCGCGAGCACGACGTCCGGGTGTGCGGCGGCGACTGCAGCGTCGAAGATTGCACGCAGGAGCTGGCGTCGATCGGTCATTGTTCTCCAGGGGCTCTACGACATCATCCGCTGTTTATCCCTTCTCCAGCCCGAAAAGAAGACCCCCGCAAGCCAGTTGCGGGGGGTCGGTAGCAAGCGAATGAGGTAATCCTCAGCCGCCGACGTCACCGCTGATGACATCGCCGAATAGTTCCCATTTCTCGCCCTTGAAACGCATGAGCTGCAACTGGCTGATGGGAGCGAAATCCGTCGGCGAGGTATTGATCGAGATGCCGGGCAGCAGCACCTCGGTGCGGAAGTCCTTCAGGCTCGCCGCCTGCTTCATGACGTTCTCACGGGTGAGATCGTCGCCGCACTGCTTCAACACCTGCACCAGCGTCTGCGCGACACCGTAGCCGACCACCGTGCCGTTATCGAGCTTGTCGCCTTCCGGGAAATCCTTCGTCATGAAATCGAGATACGCCTTCATGCCAGGATCTTTGTCCCATTGCGGGTCGGTCGTGTCCTTCAGATACTGCGCGGAGATGATGCCCTGCGCGTTCTGATAGCCCGCCGGCCTGATGACGCTGCCGACCGACGCCGAGACGTTGTTGAGGATGTGCAGCGCCTTCCAATCGACCTCGGCGACCTTCTTGATCGCTTGCGCCGCGAATTTCGGCGTCGCGATGTTGATGAACACGTCGGCATTGGTGGCCTTGAGCTTGACGATATGGTTGTCGATCGTCGGCTCTGACGTCTCGAAGCTTTCCTCGGCGATGATCATCGTGGCGGCCTTGGCGCCGAGCCCGTCCTTCAAGCCCTTCAAATAGTCCTTGCCGTAATCATCGTTCTGATAGAGCACCGCGATCTTGGCGTCGGGTTTCTCCTTCAGGAGATACTTCGCGTAGATGCGCGACTCGCTCTGGTAGCTCGGCTGCCAGCCCATGGTCCAGGGGAAGTCCTTCGGATCGTTCCACTTGGTGGCACCCGTCGCGACAAAGATTTGCGGCACCTTCTTCGCGTTCATGTATTTCTGGATCGCGGAATTCGACGGCGTGCCGAGCGAGTTGAACACCAGCAACACCTCGTCGCTCTCGACCAGCTTGCGCGCCTGCTCGACCGCCTTCGGCGGGCTGTAGGCATCGTCATAGGAGACGAAGTTGATCTTGCGGCCGTTGATGCCGCCCTCGGCGTTGATCTTCTTGAAATAGGCCGCTTCCGTCTTGCCGATGATCCCATAGGCGGACGCCGGACCGCTATAGGGCATGATGTTGCCGATCTTGATCTCGGTGTCGGTCGCGCCGGTGTCGTATTTCTTTTGCGCAAGCGCGCCGCCTGTCGATGCCGCGAATAGCGCCAATGCAGTCGAAGCAATTGTCAAGCGTGTGGCGACAAAGGCCATTACGTTTCTCCCTCTATGGTTGCCGATGTGTCGTGGCCGGCTCTCTTCAACGAAAGCTCTTTTGGTGTGCGTCCTCGATAACATCTTGCGCGGATCGTCACAACAGAAAGCCCCTGCGGCAAAGCGCAGGGACTGCTTGTTTGGTAAGCATTGTCGTCAGGCGTTAACCGCCAACGTCCGAGCTGATGACGTCGCCGAAGCGCTCCCAGGTCTCGCCCTTGAACTTCATGAGCTGCAACTGCGAGAGCGGGGCGAAATCGGTCGCCGAGGTGTTAACCTTGACACCGGGCAACAGCCCACTGGGTTCGTAGTCCTTGAGGCTTGCCGCCTGCTTCATCACGTTCTCGCGCGTCAGATCATCGCCGCAGGCCTTCAATACATGGACGAGCCCCTGGGACACGATGTAGGCGTACATCACGAAGACATCGGCGCGATTGGCATCGGGATAGTATTTGTCGAGGAACGCGTTCCAGTTCTTTACCGCCGCATCATCCTTCCACTGCGGATCGGTCGGGTCCTTGAGATAGATCGAGGAGATGATCCCTTGCGCATTCGCGAAGCCGGCCGGCTTGATCACGCTGCCGATCGAGGCCGACACGTTGTTGAGGAAGTGAACCGGCTTCCACTCGATCTCGATATTCTTTTTGATTGCCTGCGCCGCGAATTTCGGCGTGCTGATATTGACGAAAACATCAGCGCCGCTCGCCTTGAGCTTGACGATGTGGGAGTCGATCGTCGGGTCGGTTACCTCATAGCTCTCCTCCATCACGATCATGGAGGCGGCTTTCGAGCCGAGGCCGTCTTTCAATCCTTTCAGATAGTCCTTGCCGTAATCGTCGTTCTGATAGAGCACGCCGATCCTGGCGTTCGGATGGTTCTTCAGAATGTATCTCGCGTAGATCTGGGTTTCACTCTGGTAGTTGGGCTGCCAGCCCATGGTCCAGGGGAAGTCCTTTGAGTCGTTCCACTTGGTTGCGCCGGTGGCGACGAAGAGCTGGGGCACCTTCTTCGTATTCATGTATTTCTGGATTGCGGTGTTCGGCGGCGTGCCCAGCGAATTGAAGATGAGCAGCACCTCGTCGCTCTCGACGAGCCTGCGAGCCTGCTCGACCGTCTTCGGCGGTGAGTAGCCGTCGTCATAGGAGATGAAGTTGATCTTGCGGCCGTTTATGCCGCCTTCCGCATTGATTTTCCTGAAGTACGCGTCTTCCGTCTTGCCGATCACGCCATAGGCCGACGCAGCGCCGCTATAGGGCATGATGTTGCCGATCTTGATCTCGGTGTCGGTAGCGCCGATGTCGTATGTCTTTTGCGCGAGCGCGGCATTCGATGTCGCGGCAGCGATCATCAAGGCAGCCGACAGGGCCGCCAACCGCAGGTGAACAGCGGGCATCTTGATCTCCTTGGGCTGGTTGAATGTGTCGATTGTTTTGATTGGGAGCCTCTCATGGGCCCCTGCGACACATTCAATACCCGCGGTTCGGTCCCGGCAACAAAAAGCCCCCTGCGAGGGGACCGCAGGAGGCTTTCTTTAGTCTAGATCGTGATGCGATTTGACGGAATCGCATCACGATCTCATCTCTTTGTTTGAGCATGATCTTTTCGGAAAACCGGTTCCCACTTTTCCGGATCATGCTCCTATCGGCGGTAAGCCGATAAGTCAGTTGCTCAGGTCGCCGTTGATGATGTCGCCGAACAGGTCCCATTTCTCGCCCTTGAAGCGCATCATCTGAAGCTGCTCGATCGGGGCGAAGTCGGTCGGCGAGGTGTTGATCTTGACGCCGGGCAAAAGCGTATCCGGCACGAAATCCTTCAGGCTCGCGGCCTGCTTCATCACATTGGCGCGGGTGAGGTCGTCGCCGCTCATCTCCAGCACTTTCACCATCGTCTGTGCCGCGCCATAGCCATAGACCACCGAGCCGTCGAGCTTGTTGCCGTCCGGATAGTACTTGGCCAGGAACTCGACGAACTTCTTCATCCCGGGATCACTGTCCCACTGTGGATCGGAGCCGTCCTTGGCGTAGTTGGCCGACAGAATGCCTTGCGCGTTCTCGAAGCCGGCCGGCTTGATCACGCCGCCGACGGAGGACGAGACGTTGGAGACGATGTGCAGCGGATGCCAGTCGATCTCGGCGAGCTTTTTGATCGCCTGCGCGGCAAATTTCGGCGTGGTGATCGAGATGAAGACGTCGGCGCCGGAGGCCTTCAGCTTGACGATATGGCCGTCGATCGAGGGCTCGGAGGTCTCGTAGCTTTCCTCCGCGATGATCATCGAGGTCTTGGCGCCAAGCCCGTCCTTCAGGCCCTTCAGATAGTCCTTGCCGAAATCGTCGTTCTGGAAGAGCACCGCGATCTTGCCGTCGGGTTTCTCCTTCATCAGGTATTTCGCATAGATGTGCGCTTCGCTCTGGTAGCTTGGCTGCCAGCCCATGGTCCACGGGAAGTCCTTCGGATCGTTCCACTTGGTGGCGCCGGTCGCAACGAAGAGCTGCGGGACCTTTTTGGCGTTCATGTATTTCTGGATCGCCGTGTTCGAGGGCGTGCCGAGCGGATTGAACACCACCAGCACCTCGTCGCTTTCGACGAGCTTGCGCACCTGCTCGACGGCCTTTGGCGGGCTGTAGGCGTCGTCATAGGTCACGAACTTGATCTTGCGGCCGTTGATGCCGCCTTCGGCGTTGATCTTGTTGAAATAGGCTTCCTCGGTCTTGCCGATCACCCCGTACGCGGAAGCCGGGCCGCTATAGGGTATGATGTTGCCGATCTTGATCTCGGTGTCGGAAGCGCCGGTATCATATTTCTTTTGGGCGAACGCTGCGCTGGACGAGAGAATGAGCACCGCCGAGGCGAGCACGGCAATTCGTCGTTGTTGGCTGGAATGCATAGGTTCTCCTAGTTCTTTCGAAATCTGCCCGCCAGCTGCTGGCCGACGATGGCAACCTGCCTTGCGCCGTGCGGCACTAGGAAGATGACGAGGAACAGCAGCACGCCGAACACGGCGCCTGACAGTCCCTTGGAAATGCCTTCCGCGATGTTCGGCACGAAGATGATGAAGGCCGAGCCGACGATCGAGCCGGGCAGCCAGCCGACGCCGCCGACCACCATGCCGAGGAACAGCGAGATCGCGAGCGTGATGGTGTAGCTGTCGGGCGCCACGAACTGCACCGCGATCGCCCCCAGGCCGCCCGCGACGCCGGTGATGCCGGCGGATACGCCGAAAGCGAGCGTCTTGTACAATGCGACGTCGATGCCCATCGCGGAGGCGGCGATCTCGTTATCGCGGATCGCCATGAAGGCGCGTCCGGAACGCGACTTCAGCAGGTTGACGGAAAAGATGTAGATCGCGAGCGTGACGACCAGCGTGAAGTAATAGAGCCACATGTCCTGCGACATCGGCAGTCCGAACGGCGCGTCCGGCTTGGTCACGACCAGGCCCTGTACCCCGCCGGTCCATTTCTCGAAGAAGCCGAGCTTGAGCAGTTGCGGCATCGCGGTCGCCAGCGCGAAGGTCGCGAGCGCGAGATAGACCCCGGAGAGCCGCAGCGCGGGTTGGCCGAACAGGAAGCCGGCTGCGAAGCAGATGACGCCCGCGATCGGCAGGGTCAGCACGTAGTTGACGTTGTACTGCTCCATCAGGATGGCGGAGGTGTAGGCGCCGATGGCGTAGAACGCGCTTTGGCCGAGCGAGAATTGCCCGCTGCCGCCGGTCAGGATGTTGAGCGCCAAAACCGCCAGGCCGTAGATCAGAAGCATCGTCATCTGGAAGATGATGAAGTTCTTGACGACCAGCGGCACCAGCACGAGCAAAGCGAGCACCACGAGCGACGTTCCATAGCCCAGCGTCATGGCCCGCTTCGGAACGGCCTCGACCGCAGGTGCCTCGGTGACGACTTCATCTACAGCGCTCATGATCAAACTCGCTTCACGATGGGCCGGCCGAACAGGCCAGCGGGTTTGACGACCAGGACGGTGATGATCAACGCCAGCGCGATCGGCAGCTTCAATTCATTGCCGACGCCCGGGATGTAGGTTCCTGCGAGGTTCTCGAAGATGCCGACCAGGAAGCCGCCGACCACCGCGCCGAACGGGCTGGTCAGGCCGCCAAGCACCGCGGCGGCGAAGCCGTAGATCAGCACGCCGCCCATCATGTTCGGTTCCAGGAATACCACCGGCGCGATCAGCATGCCGGCGATCGAGCCGATGGCAGCCGCCATGCCCCAGCCGAGCGCGATCATCCATGAGGTGTTGATGCCGACGAGCCGGGCCAATTCAGGCACCGAGGCGGCGGCGCGCATCGCAAGTCCGACCCTCGTGTACTGGAAGAAGGCATAGAGCAGGACCAGCAGCAGCACGGTGACGCCGATCATGCCGGCCTGATGGGTCGAGATCAGCTGGCTGCCGAGGAAAGGGGAGGAGCCGAACGGCGTCGGATATTGCTTGATGGTGAAGTCCCAGATCAGGCCTGCGCAGGAGTTGATGATCGAGAACAATGCGATGAAGCCTGCGACATTGGTCAGGATCGGCGCCTTTGCGAGCGGCTTGAACAGCAGCCGCTCGATGGCGATGCCGCCGGCAAAGGAGAAGGCCAGGGTGATGATGAAGGCCCCCCAATAGGGTACGCCCCATTGCATGAGTTGCCAGGAGATGAAGGTCGAGAACATCGCCATTTCGCCCTGGGCGAAATTCAGGTGATCGATCGCCTGGTAGATCATGACCACGGCAAGCGCCATGCAGGCATAGATCGCGCCGGTGGAGATGCCGGCCAGGATTTGATTGGTGAAAAGCTCCATGGCCGCGGTCCCTTCAGTACCCGAGATAGGATTTACGGACGTCTTCGTTGTTGGCGACGTCTTTCGCGGCCCCCGCCATCACGATGCGGCCGGTCTCGATCACATAGGCCTGGTCGGCGAGCTCGAGCGCGAGCTGCGCATTCTGCTCGACGACGAGGATGGTGACCTTGTCCTCGCGGTTGATCTTGCCGAGGATCTTGAAGAGATCGCGCACGACCAGCGGCGCGAGTCCGAACGAAGGCTCGTCCAGCAGCATCAGCCGCGGACGCAACATCAGTGCGCGGGCGACCGCAAGCATCTGCTGCTCGCCGCCGGACAGCGTGCCGGCCTGCTGGGTGTGGCGCTGCTTCAAGACCGGGAAATGATTGTACATCCGCTCGATGTCGGAGACGATGCCGGCGCTGTCCTTGCGCGTGATCGCCCCGAGCTGAAGGTTCTCCTCGACCGTCATGGTAGTGAAGGTGCCGCGCCCCTGCGGCACATGCGCGATGCCGAGCCGGACGATGTTTTCGGTCGAGCGGTTGCCGAGTGGCGCGCCCTCGAACTCGATCGCGCCGGTCGAGCGGACCATGTTGCAGATCGCCCGCAAGGTGGTGGTCTTGCCGGCGCCGTTGGCGCCGAGCAGCGTCGTCAGGCTGCCCTCGTTGAGCGCGAAGTTCAGCCCGTAAAGCGCCTGCACATGGCCGTAAAAGGCACGCAGATCCTTGACGTTGAGCAGCATCGTCATTGATCCTTGCTCCCGAGATAGGCCTTGATCACATCGGGATCGACCTGCACCTGGGCCGGCGTCCCCTCGGCGAGCTTGCGTCCGAAATTCAGCGCGACGACGTGGTCGGCGATCGACATCACGAGCCCCATGTGATGTTCGACCAGCAGCACGGTGACCTTGCGATCGTCGCGAATGCGGCGGATGAGGTCACCCAGCACGTGGACCTCTTCGTGATTGAGGCCGCCGGCGGGCTCGTCGAGCAGCAGGATCTTGGGATCGGAGGCCAGCGCGCGGGCAAGCTCGACGCGCTTCTGCGTGCCGAACGGCAGGCCCGAGACGATGGTGTGCGCGACGTCCTCGAGATCGAGATAGCCGAGGATCTCGTGGCACTTCTTGTTCACCGCGTTCTCGGTGCGGCGCACCCATGCGAGCTTGAGGGAGTCGCTGACAATGTCGCTGGCGGTACGGGAATGCGTCCCAATACGCACGTTATCGAGCACGGAGAGATTGGGAAACAGCGCGACGTTCTGAAAGGTGCGGCCGATGCCGATCTCGGCGATGCGATGCGGCGGCCGGGACAGGATGCTGCGCCCTGCCATGAGAATGTCGCCGGAGCTCGGCTGATAGAGCCTGCTCAGACAGTTGAACAGCGTGGTCTTGCCGGCGCCGTTCGGTCCGATCAGGCCGAGGATCTGGCCCTCATGCATGTCGAAGGAGACGCCGTTCAGCGCGACGATGCCGCCGAACACGACGCTGACGTCGCGAACGGCGAGCAGCGGGTCTTGTCCCTGCGCGAGCTGTGCCTGCGTCATATGGTCCCGCCCGACGCGCTCGCGGGGCGGAACTGACCGCGCGACATCAGTCGCCGGTCGTGACGATCAAGGCTATCTGATCCCCTCGGCCGCTCGTGCAACTTTCCCTCCAGATTTGGCTTTTGTGCTCGGTTCTTTTTTTGATTGCATTGATTGCGGCATTGTCCCGCCAAGTGCCGCTTCGATGTTCCTTACCATCGCCACGAGACGAGGTCCAATGTCGTTGCGCAAACGATCTTCCGTGAAGCGGAATGCCGGCGCGCCGCAGTTGAACGCATACGGACCCGTTCCGTCATTTAACTTTAGTCCAACGCCAACGGCGTGAACGTCATCCTGCCACTCGCCTGCTGAAATCGCGAAGCCATACTTCGCGACCGCCTCGCCGGCGCGTTCGATGCCGTCGCGCATCTTCGGCCAGCGGTTTCCGTAATGTTCGCGTAACTCGCGCAACAGTGCGGTGCGTTCGTCGTCCGGCAGCGCCCAGAGAAAGGCGCGCCCCATCGCTGTGGTTGCAATCGGGATGCGGGACCCGACGTCAAGTTGAACATTGACGACGCCGGCCCGGCTCTGCCCGAAATAGATCATGCTGTGGCGATCGCGGCCGCCGATCGCGACCGCGCCGCCGGTCTCGCGCATCAATTGCTCGCGAAACGGCTCCGACAGATGCCGCACGCCGAGATTGGCGAGCGCGGCATAGCCGAGCGCCATCGCGGACGGCGCGAGCTGATATTTCTCGAACCTGGGAACCGGCGTCAGATAGCCGAGCTTCGTCAGGGTGTAGGTCAGCCGCGAAACGGTCGGCTTGGGCAGATTGGTGCGTGCAGCGATTTCCTGATTGCCAAGCAACCCGTCATTGGGTTGGAATGCGCGCAAGACGTCCAGTCCGCGGGAAAGCGCGACGACGAAGCTGCGATCGGTCGCGGCCTTCTTGCCTGAGCGTTTCATGTCCTGCCGTTGCAACGGTCCTCGTTGACAACGGTCGTGCTTCAAAATAACCCTCCGTGTCAAGATGTGGAATTAAATTCCGCTGTGCGAAATGAGTTAACGAGCAGTAACTCAAGAACAATAACCAAGGAGCGTGGCCGTGAGCGAAGTCGTCAAGCTTGAACGTCATGACGTCATCGGTGTCGTTACCGTCGACAGCCCTCCGGTCAACGCGCTGAGCGCCGCGGTTCGCGGCGGCATTCTCGAAGGCATCAAGGCGGCGGTCGCGGATCCGCAGGTGCAGGCGATCGTGCTGACCTGCGCCGGCCGCACCTTCATCGCCGGCGCCGACATCACCGAATTCGGCAAGCCGGCGAAGCCGCCCGGTCTCAACGAGGTGCTGGCCGAGATCGAGAACTCGCCGAAGCCGGTGGTCGCCGCGATCCACGGCACCGCGCTCGGCGGCGGACTGGAAGTTGCACTCGCCTGTCATTTCCGCGTCGCGACGAAAGAGGCCAGGCTCGGCCTGCCCGAGGTGAAACTCGGCCTGTTGCCGGGGGCGGGCGGCACGCAGCGTCTGCCGCGCGCGGTGGGGCCGGAACTCGCGGTCAAGATGATCGTCGGCGGCGATCCGATCTCGGCGGCTGAAGCGCTCAAGAACGGACTGATCGAGGAGATCGTCGAAGGTCCGGCCGCAGGCGGCGAGGCTTTTGCCCGCAAGGTGCTGGCGGAGAAGCGGCCGCTGCGCAAGCTGCGCGATGACGACCGCAAGCTCGCGGCCGCGAAGGCCGACCGCTCGATTTTTACCAACGCGGTTG
Organism: uncultured Alphaproteobacteria bacterium; assembly: GCA_963786015.1. Classification (GTDB taxonomy): domain Bacteria; phylum Pseudomonadota; class Alphaproteobacteria; order Rhizobiales; family Xanthobacteraceae; genus Bradyrhizobium. Next base: position 258,925 of record CAWAXO010000008.1, read on the forward strand.
CCGCGATGACCAAGAAATCGCGCGGACTGGAAGCGCCGTTTGCGGCCGCCGACGCGGTCGGCGCCGCGATCGACCTGCCGTTCGACGAGGGCTTGAAGAAGGAGCGCGAAGGCTTCCTGAAGCTCGTCTCCAGCGATCAGTCCAAGGCGCAGCGCTATGCGTTCTTCGCCGAGCGCGAGGCTGCCAAGATCGCCGGCGTTCCCGACGGCACCAAGCCGCGCAAGGTGGACCGTGTCGCGATCATCGGCGCCGGGACCATGGGCGGCGGCATCGCGATGTCATTCGCCAATGCCGGCGTTCCCGTCACCTTGATCGAGACCGGCGAGGAACAGCTCAAGCGCGGCATGGGCGTCATGCAGAAGAACTGGGAAGCGACCGCGGCACGCGGCGGCATTCCGGCCGACGCGCCCGCCAAGCGCATGGCGCTGATCAACGGCGTGGTCGGACTGGAAAACGTCAAGGATGCTGACCTCGTGATCGAGGCCGTGTTCGAAACCATGGCGGTGAAGAAGGAAGTGTTCGGCAAGCTTGATCAGTATGCCAAGCCGGGCGCCGTGCTCGCCTCCAACACGTCGTATCTGAACATCGACGAAATCGCCAAGGAGACCAAGCGGCCGCAGGACGTGCTCGGCATGCACTTCTTCAGCCCGGCCAATGTGATGAAGCTGTGCGAGATCGTGCGCGGCGCAAAGACCGCGCCGGACGCGCTGGTCACCGCGGTGTCGATCGCGCGCAAGATCGCGAAAGTACCGGCCGTGGTCGGCGTCTGCGACGGCTTCGTCGGCAACCGGATGCTGGCGCAGCGCGGCAAGCAGTCGGAAAAGCTCTTGTTCGAAGGCGCGTTGCCGCAGCAGGTCGACGCCGTCGTGACCAAGTTCGGCATGCCGATGGGACCGTTCGCAATGGGCGATCTCGCCGGCCTCGACATCGGCTGGCGCTCGCGGAAAGATCGCGGCATCAAGTCGGAGATCGCGGACGCGCTGTGCGAAGCCGGCCGCTTCGGCCAGAAGACCGGCAAGGGCTACTACAAATACGAGGGCGGCTCGCGCGCGCCGTTGCCCGATCCCGAGGTCGAGAAGCTGATCGACGAGACGCTGATGCGGCTCGGCCGCAAGCGTCGCGTGGTGAGCGACGACGAGATCCTCGAGCGCATGATGTATCCGATGATCAACGAGGGCGCGCGCATCCTCGAAGAGGGCGTCGCGGCGCGGCCGAGCGACATCGACGTGGTCTGGCTCTATGGCTATGGCTGGCCGATCTATCGCGGCGGCCCGATGTTCTGGGCCGACCAGGTCGGCTTGAAGCACATCGCCGACCGGCTGTCGTACTACGCGAAGGAAACCAACGATCCCTCGCTCGAACCCGCGCCGCTGCTCAAGAAGCTTGCGGCCGAGGGCAAGACGTTCGCCTCGCTCGCCGCCGCGTCGAAGGCAGCCTGATGGGCCTTTGTTTCCACAACCAGTCATTCCGGGGCGATGCGTCAGCATCGAGCCCGGAATCTCGAGATTCCGGGTTCGCGCTTTGCGCGCCCCGGAATGACGGTCGTTTTTGCGGATAGGCGAAACCTCGCATGACCCATCCCGGCGAGCAGTTCTATCCCGACGGCGTGCACTGGGACGACACCATCGTCCGCGGCACGCTGCCTGATCTGCTGTCGGACGCGGCGCGCGACTATGCCTCGCGGCCGGTGATCGAATTTCGCGACCGCGCGATCAGCTATGCCGAGCTCGAAGCGATGGTCGAGGTCGCGGCGGCAGCGTACTTGCGCGCGGGTTTCGGCACGGATTCATCCATCGCGCTGTTCCTCGGCAACACGCCCGATCACCCGACGAATTTCTTCGGCGCGCTGAAGGCCGGCGCCCGCGTCGTGCATCTGTCGCCGCTCGATGGCGAGATCGCGCTGTCGCACAAGCTCTCCGACTCCGGCGCCCGCATTCTCGTCACCAGCAATCTCACCGCGCTGTTGCCGACCGCGCTGAAATTCCTTGCCAAGGGGCTGATCGATCGCCTGATCGTCTGCGAGGACGATCATTGGGGCAAGGTGGGCACGCCGCAAACGCCGCTGCCCGACAATCCCGCGATCGTCACCTACAGGCAGTTCATCGATGGCGCAGTGAAGCCGACGCAATGGCCGCAGGTCAGCGCCGACGACGTCGCGCTGCTGCAATATACCGGCGGCACCACGGGCCTGCCAAAGGGCGCGATGCTCAGCCATGGCAATCTCACCGCCGCGGTCTCGATCTACGAGGTCTGGGGCCGGCCGGCGCGCGAGAAGCGCGACGCCATCGACCGCGTCATCTGCGTGCTGCCGCTGTTCCACATCTATGCGCTGACGGTGGTGCTGTTGTCGTCGATCCAGCGCGGCAATCTGATCTCGCTGCACCAGCGCTTCGATGTCGAGGCGGTCATGCGCGATATTGAAGTGAAGCGCGCGACCTATTTCCCCGGCGTGCCGACGATGTGGATCGCGATCGCGGCACTGCCCGATCTCGACAAGCGCGATCTCTCCTCGCTGGTGAGCGCCGGCTCCGGCGGCGCGCCGCTGCCGGTCGAGGTCGCGCGCATCTTCGAGCGCAAGGTCAACATGAAGCTCAAGAGCGGCTGGGGCATGACCGAGACCTGCTCGCCCGGCACCGGCCATCCGGCGGAGGGGCCGGACAAGCCGGGCTCGATCGGGCTGATGCTGCCCGGCATCGAGATGGACGTGGTGTCGCTGGACGACCCGACAACAGTTGATGCCGGTGGGTGAAGTCGGCGAGATCCGCATTCGCGGCCCGAACGTCACCAAGGGCTACTGGAACAGGCCGAAGGAAACCGCGGAGGCTTTCGTCGGCGACCGCTTCCTGACCGGCGACATCGGCTACATCGACGCCGACGGCTATTTCTATCTGGTCGACCGCAAGAAGGACATGATCATCTCCGGCGGCTTCAACGTCTATCCGCAGATGATCGAGCAGGCGATCTATACGCACCCTGCCGTGCAGGAGGTGATCGTGATCGGCATCCCCGACGATTACCGCGGCGAGGCGGCGAAAGCCTTCGTCAAGCTGCGCGACGGCGCAGCACCGTTCACGCTGGACGAGCTGCGCGCGTTCCTCACCGGCAAGCTCGGCAAGCACGAACTGCCCGCTGCGCTTGAATTCGTCGCCGAGCTGCCGCGCACGTCGGTCGGAAAATTGTCACGCCACGAACTGCGCCAGCAGCAATCCTCATCGCCATCCGCCCCACCACAACAACAGCAAACCGCATCAGGAGGCCGCCCATGACCGACGCCGTCATCGTATCCACCGCCCGTACCCCGATCGGCAAGGCCTATCGCGGCGCGCTCAATGTCACCGAAGGCGCGACCTTGCTCGGTCACGCGATCGGCGAGGCGGTGGCCCGCGCCAAGGTCGATCCGAAGGACGTCGAGGACGTGGTGATGGGCGCGGCGCTGCAGCAGGGCTCGACCGGCGGCAACATCGCGCGCAAGGCGCTGCTCCGCGCCGGCCTTCCGGTCACAGTAGGCGGCACCACCATCGACCGGCAATGCGCCTCGGGCCTGCAGGCGATCGCGCTCGCGGCGCGCTCGGTGATCTTCGACGGCGTCGAGATCGCGGTCGGCGGCGGCGGCGAGTCGATCAGCCTCGTGCAGAACGATCACGCCAACAAGTTCCACACCCAGGACCCGGCACTGCTGGAGATCAAGGGCGAGGTCTACATGCCGATGATCGACACCGCCGAGGTCGTCGCCAAGCGCTACAACATCTCGCGCGAGCGGCAGGACGAATATTCACTGGAGAGCCAGCGCCGCGTCGCCGCCGCGCAGCAGGGCGGCAAGTTCAACGACGAGCTGGCGGCGATCACCACGAAAATGGCCGTCACCGACAAGGCGACCGGCGCGGTGTCCTTCAAGGACGTCACGCTGTCGAAGGACGAAGGTCCGCGCCCGGAGACGACGGCGGAAGGCCTTGCCGGCCTGAAGCCGGTGCGCGGCGACGGCTTCAGCATCACCGCCGGCAATGCCAGCCAGCTCTCCGACGGCGCCAGCGCCTCCGTGATCATGAGCGACAAGGAGGCCTCAAAGCGCGGCCTGAAGCCGCTCGGCATCTTCCGCGGCTTCGTCGCGGCCGGTTGCGAGCCGGACGAGATGGGCATCGGTCCGGTGTTCGCGGTGCCGCGCCTCCTCAAGCGCCACGGGCTCAAGGTCGACGACATCGATCTCTGGGAGTTGAACGAGGCCTTCGCGGTGCAGGTGCTGTATTGCCGCGACAAGCTCGGCATCGATCCCGACAAGATCAACGTCAATGGCGGGGCGATTGCCGTGGGTCATCCCTACGGCATGTCGGGCGCGCGGCTCACCGGCCACGCGTTGATCGAAGGCCGCCGCCGCAAGGCGAAATATGCCGTCGTCACCATGTGCGTCGGTGGCGGCATGGGCGCGGCGGGTTTGTTCGAGGTGGTGCAGTAAGAGTCGTCGTCGTCCCGGCCGAAGCGAAGCGCAGAGCCGGGACCCATACGCCGCGGCCCATCGGTCAAGGCACAAGCGGTAGCCGGCTTTTCGCCAACGAACGCCGGTGGTTATGGGTCCCTGCTTTCGCAGGGACGACGGAGAGAGAAAACAATTCGCTCACAGGAGGATCCCATGGATCTCGCTTTCACCAAGGAAGAGCAGGCGTTTCGCGAGGAAGTGCGGGCGTTTTTCCGCGACAACGTGCCGCCGGATACGCGGCGCAAGCTGCAGGAAGGCCGTCATCTGTCGAAGGATGAGATGGTCACCTGGTGGCGCATCCTCAACAAGAAGGGCTGGGGCGTCTCGCACTGGCCGAAGGAGTATGGCGGCACCGGCTGGAGCTCGGTGCAGCATTACATCTTCAACGAAGAACTGCAGATGCATCCGGCGCCGGCGCCGCTCGCCTTCGGCGTCAGCATGGTCGGCCCCGTCATCTACACGTTCGGCAACGAGGCGCAGAAGAAGCAATATTTGCCGCGCATCGCCAGCGTCGAGGATTGGTGGTGCCAGGGCTTTTCCGAGCCGGGCTCCGGGTCGGACCTCGCGTCTTTGAAGACCAAGGCCGAGCGCAAGGGCGACAAATACATTATCAACGGCCAGAAGACCTGGACCACGCTGGCGCAGCACGCCGACATGATCTTCTGCCTCTGCCGCACCGATCCGGCGGCGAAGAAGCAGACTGGCATTTCCTTCATCGTGTTCGACATGAAGAGCAAGGGTGTCACCGTGCGCCCGATCCAGACCATCGACGGCAGCCATGAGGTCAACGAGGTGTTCCTCGACGACGTCGAGGTGCCGGTCGAGAATTTGATCGGCGAAGAGAACAAGGGCTGGGACTACGCGAAATTCCTGCTCGGCAATGAGCGCACCGGCATCGCGCGCGTCGGCGTCTCCAAGGAGCGGCTGCGCCGCATCAAGGAGCTGGCGTCCAAGGTCGAGTCCGGTGGCAAGCCTGTGATCGAGGACCAGGCGTTCCGCGAGAAGCTCGCGGCCTGCGAAATCGAGCTGAAGGCGCTGGAGCTGACACAGCTTCGCGTCGTCGCCGACGAAGGCAAGCACGGCAAGGGCAAGCCCAACCCGGCGTCCTCGGTGCTGAAGATCAAGGGCTCGGAGATCCAGCAGACCACCACCGAGCTCCTGATGGAGGTGATCGGCCCGTTCGCAGCGCCCTACGACGAGCACGGCGACGACGGCTCGAACGAGGCGATGGACTGGACTGCGCAGATCGCGCCGAGCTATTTCAACAACCGCAAGGTCTCGATCTACGGCGGCTCCAACGAGATCCAGCGCAACATCATCACCAAGGCCGTGCTGGGATTGTAGGCGGCGAATGCGGCCACCACCTCCGGAGTCGTCCCCGCCAACCGGTCCGGCCTTCGGCCGGCCGGATGACAGGCTCCGGCGGGGGACCCAGTACGCCGAGACGGTCGAGGTCGGCAACAGGCAGCAGTGAATACTGGATCCCCGCTTTCGCGGGGATGACGATGCAGAGTTGGGCGACGGGCAGGGGCGACGGCCTCCGTCGAGTTTGGAGAAAAGTCAGATGGATTTCGATTTGTCCGAGGAGCAGCGGCTTCTCAAGGAAAGCGTCGATGGCCTGCTCACTGACGCCTATGATTTCGAGCAGCGCAAGAAATACATGAAGGAGAAGGGTGGCTGGAGCAAAGCCGTCTGGGGCAAGCTCGCCGAGCAGGGCTTGCTCGGCCTGCCGTTCGCGGAAGCAGACGGCGGCTTCGGTGCCGGCGCGGTCGAGACCATGATCGTGATGGAAGCGCTCGGGCGCGCGATGGTGTTGGAGCCGTATCTCGCCACCGTCGTGATCGCCGGCGCCTTCCTGCGCCATGGCGGATCGGACGCGCAGAAGGCAGCGCATATCCCCGGCATCATCGATGGCAGCAAGACCTTTGCGTTCGCCCAGCTCGAGAAGAACTCGCGCTACGACCTCAACGACGTCGCGACCTCGGCGAAGAAGAAGGGCGAGGGTTACGTCATCGACGGTGAGAAATTCGTCGTCATCAATGGCGAGAATGCCGACACGCTGATCGTGACCGCGCGCACCAAAGGCGCGCAGCGCGACAAGACCGGCATCGGCGTGTTTCTCGTCCCTGCCAACGCCAAGGGCGTCGTCAGGAAGGGCTATCCGACCCAGGACGGCCTGCACGCCGCCGACATCACCTTCACCAATGTCGAGGTGGGCGCGGATGCCGCGATCGGCGATCCCGAAAACGCGCTGCCGCTGATCGAGCGCGTGGTCGACGAGGCACGCACCGCGATCTGCGCGGAGGCGGTCGGCGCGATGGATGAATCGCTGAAGACCACGGTCGAGTACCTCAAGACCCGCAAGCAGTTCGGCGTGCCGATCGGCAGCTTCCAGACGTTGCAGCACCGCGCCGCCGACATGTTCGTGGCACTCGAGCAGGCGCGCTCGATGTCGATGTTCGCGACCATGGCCGCTGATTTCGACGATGCGAGAGAGCGCACCAAGGCCGTGTCCGCTGCGAAAGTGCAGATCGGCAAGTCGCTGAAATTCGTCGGCCAGCAGTCGATCCAGCTCCACGGCGGCATCGGCATGACCATGGAGGCCAAGATCGGCCACTACTTCAAGCGCCTGACCATGATCGAGAACACCTTCGGCGATACGGACTATCATCTGCGCCGCGTCACGGAAGGCGGCGGGCTGATGTAATCGCGATCGTCATTGCCGGGCTGACCCGGCAATCCGATCATCTTCGAACGGCTGGATGCCCGGCACAAGGCCGGGCAATGACGAGACTTTGTAGGGTAGGGAGCAACAACAAAATGAAAAACACCCCGTTCGATCTCACCGGCCAGGTCGCCGTCATCACCGGTTCGAGCCGCGGCATCGGCCGTGCGTCAGCCGAGCTGCTGGCAAAACTCGGCGCCAAGGTGGTGATCTCGAGCCGCAAGGCCGATGCCTGCAAGGACGTCGCGGACGGCATCAATAAGGCCGGCGGCGATGCGCATGTCATCCCGTGCAACATCTCCCGCCGCGACGAGGTCGAGGCGCTGATCGCAGGCACGACCAAGCACTATGGCAAGATCGATATCCTGGTCTGCAATGCTGCCGTAAATCCTTATTATGGCCCGCTGCTCGACATCAAGGACGAGGCCTTCGACAAGATCATGGGCTCGAACGTCAAGAGCAACATCTGGCTCTGCGCGCTCGCGATCCCGCAGATGGCGGAGCGCGGCAAAGGCTCGGTCGTGATCATCTCGTCGATCGGCGGCCTGCGCGGCTCGACCGTGATCGGCGCCTACGGCATTTCGAAAGCGGCGGATTTCGCGTTGTGCCGCAGCCTCGCCGGCGAGTGGGGCCCGAAGGGCGTGCGCGTCAATTGCGTGGCGCCGGGTCTGGTCAAGACCGATTTCGCCCGCGCGCTATGGGAAGACGAGGAGCGCCTGAAACACCGCTGCGCCACCACGCCGCTGAGACGGATCGGCGAGCCCGACGAGATCGCCGGCGCCGTCGCCTATCTCGCCTCCGACGCGTCAACCTTCATGACCGGCCAGACCATCGTCGTCGACGGCGGCGTAACCACGGCGTCGGTGTAAGGTTCTCCCTCTCCCCGCTCTTCGCGGGGAGAGGGCCGGGGTGAGGGGCCTCTCTCCGCGAGTTGAGCTTTGATTGAAGACCTGTACCCCTCACCCGGATTGCATCTTGCGACGCAATCCGACCTCTCCCCGCAAGCGGGGCGAGGTTGCAGCGCGCGTGCTGCAAAACCGAGAGCAAGGAGATACGTGCATACCCTGGTGCGTTCGCAGGGACGACCACGAACATATTGACGTCGTGCGTCCAATCCGCTGTCCTCTGCCCGACACAAACACACTGTCCGGGAAGCAACGTCCATGTCATTCGTGCTGGCCATCGATCAGGGCACCACATCGTCGCGCGCCATCGTGTTTCGCTCCGACATTTCCATCGCTGCGGTCGCGCAGCAGGAATTCCCGCAGCATTTCCCGGCTTCCGGCTGGGTCGAGCACGAGCCGGAGGATATCTGGACCTCGACCGTCATCACCTGCCGCGACGCGCTGGAGAAGGCGGGGCTGAAGGCGAAGGACATCGCCGCGATCGGCATCACCAACCAGCGCGAAACCACTGTGGTGTGGGACCGCGCGACCGGGCAGGCCGTGCACCGCGCGATCGTCTGGCAGGACCGCCGCACCGCCGATATCTGCGCAAAGCTCAAAGCCGACGGCCATGAGCCGGCGATCTCGGCCAAGACCGGCCTGATCATCGATCCCTATTTCTCCGGCACCAAGGCCGCCTGGATCCTCGACCACGTGCCCGGGGCGCGCGCCCGCGCGGACGCCGGCGAACTGATGTTCGGCACCGTGGATTGCTATCTGTTGTGGCGGCTCACCGGCGGCAAGGTGCATGCGACCGACGCCACCAATGCCTCGCGCACGCTGCTGTTCAACATCCACACCGGCGAGTGGGACGATGAGCTGCTCAAAATCCTGCGCGTGCCGCGCTCGATGCTCCCGGAGGTGAAGGACTCGTCCGGAAAGTTCGGCGACAGCGTGCCGGAGCTGTTCGGCGGGCCGATCGCCATCTCCGGCATCGCCGGCGACCAGCAGGCCGCGACCATTGGTCAGGCCTGCTTCACGCCCGGCATGATCAAGTCGACCTACGGCACCGGCTGCTTCGCGCTGCTGAACACCGGCGCGACGCCGGTGGCCTCCAAGAACAAGCTCCTCACCACCATCGCCTATCAGCTCAAAGGCCAGCGCACCTACGCGCTCGAAGGCTCGATCTTCGTCGCGGGCTCGGCGGTGCAGTGGCTGCGCGACGGGCTCGGCATCATCAAGCAGGCCAGCGAGACCGGCCCGCTCGCCGACAAGTCCGACTCGATGCAGAGCGTCTATCTGGTGCCGGCGTTCGTAGGCCTAGGAGCGCCCTATTGGAATCCGAACGTGCGCGGCGCGCTGTTCGGGCTGACACGCAACACGGGGCCGGCCGAGCTGGCGCATGCGGCGCTGGAAAGCGTCTGCTACCAGACCTTCGATCTCTGGGCCGCGATGCGCGCCGACTGGCCCGAGGCGGACGCCGCCAATGTCGTGCTGCGCGTCGACGGCGGCATGACGGCGTCCGACTGGACCATGCAGCGATTGGCGGACCTGCTCGACGCGCCGGTCGATCGTCCCATGATCCAGGAAACCACAGCGTTGGGCGCCGCCTATCTCGCTGGTCTTGCTGCCGGCATCTATCCCGAGCCGTCGAAATTCGCCGACAACTGGCGCCTCGAACATCGCTTCAAGCCCGCGATGAGCAGGGCGACGCGCGAGCGCAAGCTGAAGGGCTGGGCGAGGGCAGTGAAGGGCGTGCTGGCAAGTGACGAGGGGGAGGGGTAGGTGCCACGCGCTTCGCGTCACCGTCGTCACTCGCGCATGCGCGGTGCGATGAAGGAGAGCTTCGTTGAGGCAGTTTATACGCGGCCCATCCTTCGAGACGCCCGCCTGCGGCGGGCTCCTCAGGATGAGGTTGTCACGTGTGGCGCGAACCAGACCCTCATGGTGAGGAGGCGCGTTAGCGCCGTCTCGAACCATGAGGCCCACGCGATCATCATCGCGACATGCAGACGCGAACCGCATCCATGCCTGCCGTCTCCGCCACCTCACTCTGGCCAGCGATCCTTGTCCACCTTCCGCTTCGTCAGCTCGATCGCGTGGTTGTAGTCGTTGAGGGCCGAGTCCCTGTCGCGCTTTTCGGCATGGGCCAGGCTGCGGGCGCGATAGGCATCGGCGTTGTCGGGGTCGTTCTCGATCTCCTTGGTGAAATCGTCGATCGCGCGATCGTATTTCTGCTTGGCCAGATAGGCCTTGCCTCTGGCGAGGTAAGCGCGCGCGTTCTTCGGCTCGATCTCGATCCAGGTGCTGTCATGGGCGATGGAGCGGTCGAAATCGCCATTGAACGCGAAGATCGCTCCGCGGATGCGATGGGCGTCGGGCGACCGCGGATTGAGCTCGAGCGCCGTGCTGGTGTCGGCGAGGGCGTGCTCGACGTCGGCATTGCGCAGATGCGTCTCGCCGCGAAGGGCGTAAGCATAGGCGCTGTTCGGATCGATCTCGATCCAGCGGCTGTAATCGGCGATGGCATGGCGAAAGTCGTTCTTCAGCACGAACGCCATTCCACGGATCCGGTAGCCGTTGAAGCCACCTCTGGGCGGAATTTCGGTGGCATGGGCGAAATCGGCAAAGGCACGGCCGGGCTCGTGCGTCTTCTGATAGATGAAGCCGCGCGCAACAAAGCCGAAAGCGTCGTTCGGGTCGATCTCGATCGCCCTGGTCGTATCGGCAACAGCGCCGGCAAAGTCTCCCTTGTGCCCACGGGCCATGCCGCGGTCGCTGAAAGCCGCCGCGATGTTCGGATCGAGTTCGATCGCCTTGGATGCGTTGGCGAGAGACTGATCCTGGTCTTCCTTGCTGCCATAGGCCGCGCTGAGCGTGACATAGGCCCTCGCGAGCTTCGGATCGAGCTTGAGCGCTTCGTTCGCGTCGGCAATGGCCGCGTCGGGATCGCGCTGCCGCCAATGGGCATCTCCGCGGGCCGCGTAGGCGATGGCCAGATCGCCTGGACCAAGGCGGCTCGCCTCGATCAGGCGCGTGCAGGCCGGAATGGCGAGATGGTCGGCATCAACCGTCCTGCACTGTCGCCAGTCCTGATTGGTCTGGGCTGAAGCTTGAAATGGCAAAACTTGAAACGGCAAGACTTGAAACGGCAAGACTTGAAACGGCGCCGCCAACAGCAGCAGCGCGACCAGCGACGTCCTCATGATTCCAAAATCCCAGCCACGCACTGACTCTACGATCACCTCATACGCGCGCAATCTAAAGGTGTGGAAGCACCGGCCGCAAGGACTTTCCGGGTCTGCGCCCGGCGGATCAAGGTCTTGGTTACTCTCGTGCGGCCCGATACGTGGCGGGACAGCATGGGCTGGGGCGATTATCGAATGGTGTCGGCGGACGTCATGCGCGCTTGTCGCGGGCATCACGTCGCAAGACGTGGACGGCCGGGCCTCCGCCGCGCCGAAGGGGCTCCGGCCCCGCAGGCGGGACAAGCCCGGCCATGACGATCGGAGAGGACGTCCTTGCTCCCGACCGGCTCGTTCAGCGCTCGCCCTTCTCCTGCACCTCCAGCATCGCCTTCAGCGTGCCGTCGCTGAGCTTGCCGTTGGGGGAGGGAGCGCGCCGCTCGGCGGCTTCGAGGGGGATCGAATTTTGCGGCAGGCCCTGCGCGCCGCGTGCTGGCGCGGTGTGTGCGGCCTCGCCGGCCTCTTCTGTTTCATCCGTCGCGTCGAGCGCGCGCTTGGCCTGCGTGCCGCCGGCGTTGCGCTTGCGCCGGGTCTCCTTGGGTTTTGGCGGAGCGGGCGTATAGACGATCGGCGGCAGGATGTGATGGCGCGACACGGCGGTGCTCCCTCGCGAAAGCCGGCACCGCATTGAGCGGCTGATTCGGTCTCAGCCGCCACTGAAAAATCGGTAATGTGTCTTGCCGGCCGTGCGAACGGACGAAGCAATGTGAGTGTGCGCCGTAGCTTTGGAGGTGGCCGCGCCCAAGGTTCAAAATTCGGGGTTCAAAATTCGAGGTTCGAAATTCAAGGCTCGAAAATTCGAAGCTCAAAATTTACTGCTCGAAATTTACCGCCGTGGTGTTCGCACCACAGATCAGGACTGCGACGCGCTCGCGCGGCCGCGGGCGATACTGGCCGGACAGCAGTGCGGCGAAGGCCGCCGCGCCGCCTGGCTCGGCGACGACGCGCAAGCTCGACCACAGCGCGGCCTGTGCGCGACGGATCGCGTCGTCACTCACCAGCATGACGCGCTCGACATATTCCTGCGCGATCGGAAGCATCAACTCGCCGACACGGCGCGGCGCCAGGCTGTCGGCCGCAATGCCACCGGCCGGTGCGTCGACCGTCTTTCCGGCCCTGATCGCCATGTGCAGGGTTGGCGCCTGTTCCGGCTCGACGGCGATGATGCGCACGAGCCCCGTGAACCACGCGGCGATGCCTCCGACAAGCCCGCCGCCGCCAGCTGCGACCAGCAGCGTGTCGACATCGGGCATGTCGCGCTCGAGTTCAAGTCCCACGGTGCCCTGGCCGAGCAGGGTCTCCGCCTGGTCGTAGGCATGAATTGGCATCGCGCCGGTCTTCTCGACATGCGCTTCGCTTGCCGCGAGCGCATCCGCGTAGCGCGAACCCGCCATCACGAGCTTGGCGCCGTAACTCTTGATACGCTCGGTCTTGGCGGGAGAGGTGATGTCGGGCACGAAGATTGTCGCGGGCACGCCGAGTTGCTTCGCCGCGTACGCGACGGCCGCGCCGTGATTGCCACCGGAAGCCGCGACCACGCCGGCGGCAGGCGGCTTGCGCAGCAGGAGATTGGCGAACGCGCCGCGCGCCTTGAACGAGCCGGAATGCTGAAGCATCTCCAGCTTGAAGCAGACCGGTGTTGCGGTCAGACCGAAATCGGCGAGGTCCGCCTTCACAAGCGGCGTCCACCGCACATAGCGCCGGATGGCTTGTTCCGTTGCCACTATCCCCTCACGGCTAATGCCGTTGATATCAAGGGCGTGTCCCATGCTAACTGCCTTCAATATTCTTTCGGTCATCGCAATTATCCGGTTCCTGCAAAATGACTAAATTGATAGGTTCCCGCTCAGCGTGCGTTTGCAATCCCATAACGCCCGTAGATACTGGATCGGTTGTGAAACTCACGCAAACATTTTCGTGAGGCGCCGCGGGCAATTTGTTGAAGATCGTATGCTGACAATAGGCGCGTTGCACTGCGGAACTGCTTGGTTCGGAACGATATTCGCAGCGCATATAAGCGGAAGGGGCCGTTTATTGCGTCGATGAAACGTGTCACGCCGTTCATCTACGTTCATCTATGTGTCGTGGCAGGCCTAACAGGTCGGCGCTTTCCGTGTCGCCAACGGCAGGCTCCGGCTGAATCCGGAATATCGGAATTCGGATTCGATGCTATCGCGTCGCCCCTGAATGACGATGACAAGCGGGCATTCGCGAATGCGTAGGGTGGGAAGGCGCAAAGCGCCGTGCCGACCACCTCTCTACGTTGTCGCGTGAATGGTGGGCACGCTTACGCTTTGCCCACCCTACGGATCTTCGCTCGCGCTCGCCATGACGGTGGTGAGTGCTTCGCATGAACGCCATGCGTAAATTGCCCGTCGTGCCAATCTGTCGCATCCCGACGGGTGTTGCCTTGTCGGGCAAATCAGAACGATCATTCGCGCGTCCCGCACTTACAAGAGGGGCGCTTCGCGATCGTCACGAACGTTGAGCGCGGGATGCGATGGACGCGGTGTGTTGTCGGACGAACAACATATCGCGGACGGCGAAATCGTGTGGTCCTGGCGCCCCAAGGCTGGCGTTAAGTTGGCGAGATGATCTGCATGACGACGGTGACAACAACGTCTGGTCACCGGGGAGATCACGTATAAGCCGTAAAACCATTGCGCAGGGAAGGCCGGTTGTTCCGGCTCGTACCTGTGGTTCTGCCGCGTGCTTTTTTTCTGCACGCGGACCATGGGTGCGACGGGCACCCGGCCTTCCCTGCGCCCTCTTCTTCGAAAGAGGGTGGATTGAAACGAAAAACTCGGACGCCATCGCGCCGCGAGAACACGCTGTCACGTCCCTCTCAACTGGCATGCCCTGCGCATGCGGAGCATGCCGTTCCACTGCTTGTGCGCGTCGGAGGAAGATCAACAGGCGAGCGCAGCAGGACCAGCACACCGATGCCCGAGCGGCGCGAAGCTGCCAGCACCGAACATCTCCCCAATGGCTCAACGATCAAGCCACGCTCGCCGTGGGCGCGACCCTTCATCTGCGGTGCGGCCATTTTCGGTCAATTCTCGGGCCGAGATCAGTCAAACGACGGGTGTTGTAGCCGGGCAACAAGGGAGGCACGCCGGATCATGCTTCTAGCGCGATGCGGTATCCTGTTGAAAATAAACGTCCACCTTCATGCCAACAGCGAGCGGGCCTGGCTCGCTCAGGTCGATCCGCACTTCCACCACGTCGACGTCGGTCATGTTGCGCTGGTTGAGCGTACTGTTGCGTCCGGTCTCGACCAGCGGCGCAATGAAGGAGACCTTGCCGGCGATCTCACGCCCGCGAAACGCGATGGGACGCACCACCACGGATTGCCCGACCTTGATTTTCTCGATGTCACGTTCATCCACTTCGGCACGGACGCGCAATGCGGAGACGTCGCCGAGCAGAACCAGCGGTGGCGTCGCCGACGGAGAGGCCAATTCCCCGGGCCTCGCATTGATCTGCAAGATGGTGCCGCCGATCGGCGCGCGGATCGTCAGCTTGTCGAGGACGGCCCGGGACACCTGCAATTCGCTGCGCGCGACGTTGAGCTGACCTTCGGCGGCCGTCGGCAGCGGCGCATCGGCCGTGATCCTGCGCAGCTCGTCGGTTTGCCGCGCCAGACGATCTTGCGCGCGCGTCAACTCCGAGCGCGCCGCTTCCACATCGGCATCCACGCCACGGCCGGCCCGCCTTTGGGCGGCAGTCCTGTCGACGGAGAGCCGCGTCTCGAACAAGGCGTTCTCGGCGTCGGCGACCGCATCCTCGGCACGGCGTCGCGCCGCGGCTCCGGATGCTGCGGATTCCTTGTTGCGCACGCGCAATCGCATGGCCACCTGGGCTTCGGCGGCGGCAAGCTGCGCCCGGGCTTCGCGGTCGGCGAGGCGGATCAGCGGTTCTCCGGCAAACACCGTGTCGTTAGCCTTGACGAACACGTCGCGGATCACGCCGATGACGGGCGCGCCAATCTTGATAGTCCCCGACGACGGTTCGACGCGGCCCGGCGCGACCGCCAGCCAGCGCTTGTCGTCGGCTTGATCGCCGGCCGCGGCGTGCGCAGTCGTCTCGAAATCCCTCCACGCCACGGGCGCGATGAGCACGGCGCCGACCAGAGCGGCAAGAAAAGCTGTGCTGGACTTTGGCGCGATCATGACATCGATACTCTCTGGGACGGGACGACGGGTTCTTCACTGACGATCTTGCCGTCCTCGATATGCACGATGCGATCGGCGAAGGGTATGATGCGCGGATCGTGCGTGACGACGAGCACGCCGCGCGACTGGTCTTTGGCGATCTGGGCAAGCAAGGTCATGATTGCGTGGCCGTTCTTGCTGTCCAGCGCGCCGGTCGGCTCGTCTGCAAGGATGGCCTTGGCGTCGCCAACGATGGCCCGTGCGATCGCGACGCGCTGCTGTTCGCCACCGCTCAGCTCCGAGGGAAATGATTTCGTCTTGTGGGCGAGGCCGACCGTCGCCAGCACCTCTCGCGCCGCCTTCGCCGCGCGTCGCGAGCGCTGGCCGCGCACGTCGAGCGCGAGCCGGACATTGTCCTCGGCGGTCAGGGTTGGAAACAGATGGTAGGATTGGAAGATGAAGCCGATGTGGTCGCGCCGGAGCTTGGCAAGCGCCTCGGGCCCCATGTCGGCGATCGACTGGCCGCGAACCCGGACGGTCCCGCTCGCCGGTGTCATCAGGCATCCCAGGATCGAGAGCAGCGTGGTCTTGCCGCTTCCCGACGGGCCCATCAGGAGCACAAGCTCGCCGCCACTGAGCGACAGGCTCACGCCTTTGAGCGCCTGCACCTGGCCGGCGCCATGACCAAGGAATTTCACGATATCGACAGCGTCGAGCACAGGCTCGGTCATCGCGTGAACACCGTGGCCGGATCGATGCGCATGACCTGGACGATCGCGGCAATGGCCGAGCCGACGCACATCGTGACGGTCAACAGGAATAGCGCAAACGTCAGCGCGGGCGGCATGACGATCGGCAACGCGGATTCCGCCGTCATCCTGACGACGATCGCGCCGATGGCCCCGGCGCCGCAAAAGCCGATGACGGCGCTGGTCAGCGCCTGCCAGATGATGACCGTGTAGATGTAGCTGCCGGTCGATCCCATGGCGCGCAATGTCGCAAATTCGTTCAGATGGTCCTTGGTGCTCGAATACAGCGTTTGCGCGACGATCACCGTGCCGACGATGAAGCCGAGCACGGCGCCCGCGAACAGCGCGGCCCCCGCACCGGTGCCGAACAGCCAGAAGCTGCGGCTGCGATCGGCAAACTCGCCTGCTGTCAGGACCTCGACATCGGAAAGGTTGGCCCGCAATTCGCGCCTGACGGCGTTGAGATCAGCGTCAGGAGAAACGCGCACGAGCAGATAGGAGGCCTTGTTGGGCGACGTTCCGGTATAGGCGCGCGCCCGGTCGACATCGGTGAACACATAAGGAGTTGTCGTAAATGAGCGGATACCTTTGGTCACCGCCATCACCTGGACTTTCTGATCGCGAAGTTCAGCGTTCTCGCCCGTCGCGCTCACGCCAAGCCGTTCAAAATAGGTTCGGTCGATCGCCACGGCGCCGGGAACCGACAGATCATCCATACGGCCGGCAATCAGATTCCAGGGAGGTAGTCCGAGCCGGTTCAATTCGGAGCCAACGACGAAGACGGGCGTCGTGGTGCCGCCCGGCAGCCGCCATTGCGCATACCCGATGACGACGGGAGCGACCTCAGCCACCCCGTTGACCGCAAGCGCACGGAAGCGCTGCCGGTCATCGAGCAAGGATGGATCTTCGAAGCATTTGGTGCCGACGGGCATGATCCAGAGAGCGGCAGGGGAATGATCGATCATTGTCGTGACCATGCGGCGGAAGCCGACATAGAGGCCCATCTGCACCGTCACGAGCACGATGGAGAAGATGATTCCGACGATCGTTGCGACAAAGCGAAGCCGGTCGTGAAACAGGTTTCGTGCGGCAAGCTTGAGCTTCAACGACATGACTTGTGGACCACCCGGGCTCGACCCCATTTCATCTGCTTCAACGGCAGATGTCTACGCCAGCCCCCGCGTGAAACGAAAGCCGCATCTACCTGTGCGGTCGCGAGACGCGGACGTCCACGGTTTCTATGGGTATAATTGGTGTTCGATTTCGCCGCCGCCGGATTGTACCAAATCGCTCAAAGATCGGGTGACATTTCGGGGCGATCCGTTGGCCATGATCCGCAAAAGCAGGACCGGTTTTCCGACAGGATCACGCCCGGTCAAAAGCCCGAGCGCGCGATTTTGACGCGGGGGACACTACCCCGCGCCGACCGCCTTCTTGCGCCAGGCCAGATGCACCGCGCAGGCGCAGCCCGGCGGATGGGCGGAGATGTCGTTGGCCGCCGTCGCCGCCGGAGCGAGCGACTGAACGACATCCGTTGCGGCGCGGCTTGCAGCCGGCCGCTCCTGCGCGGGGATGTAGTTGAGGATCGGCGCCAGCCAGCGCTCCACCTCCGCGACCGTCATGTCCTTGCGCGCCGCATAGTCCTCGACCTGGTCGCGCTCGATCTTGCCGACGCCGAAATAGAAGCTCTCGGGATGGCTGAAATAAAGCCCGGAGACCGAAGCGCCCGGCCACATCGCATAGCTTTCGGTGAGCTTCACGCCGGCGGCCCGCTCCGCATCGAGCAGGGCGAACAACGTCTTCTTCTCGGTGTGGTCGGGCTGCGCGGGATAGCCCGGCGCGGGACGGATGCCGTCATATTTTTCGAGGATCACCTCTTCGTTCGACAGCGTCTCACCGGCCGCATAGCCCCAGAACTCGCGCCGCACCCGCGCATGCATGCGCTCGGCGAAGGCCTCGGCGAGGCGGTCGGCCAGCGCCTTGACCAGGATCGAGGAGTAGTCGTCATTGGCGTTCTTGAAACGATCGGCGACCGCGTCCTCGCCGATCCCCGCGGTGACCGTGAAGCCACCGATATAGTCGGGCACGCCGGAGGTGGCAGGCGCGATGAAGTCCGACAACGCAGCGTTGAAGCGGCCCTCGCGCTTCTCGAGCTGCTGGCGCAGCGTGTGAAAGGTCGCGACCTGCTGTTTGCGCGTGTCGTCGGCATAGACGGCGATGTCGTCGCCGACCGCATTCGCGGGCCAAAGGCCGATCACGGCGCGTGCGGTGAACCATTTCTCCTTGACGATGCGATCGAGCATCTTCAGTGCGTCGTCGTACAGCGCGCGCGCGGCCTCTCCGACCTTCGCGTCGGCGAGGATTGCGGGAAAGCGTCCGGTCAGCTCCCAGGTCTGGAAGAACGGCGTCCAGTCGATATAGGGGACGAGCTCGGCGAGATCGTAGGCGTCAAAGCTCCTGGTGCCGAGGAAGGACGGCTTCTTCGGCGGCGACTTGGCGAAATCGATCGTCACGGCGTTGGCGCGAGCGGTGGTGAGCTTCAGGCGTTTCTTGTCGCTCTGGGCGCGGAAATGGGCCGCGGAGATTTTCGCATACTCCGCCCGTACATCGGCGGCATAGGCCGTGCGCTTTTCGAGCGACAGCAGCGCGGAGGCAACGCCCACGGCGCGGCTTGCGTCATTGACATGCACCACCGGCCCGCTTTGGTAGTTCGGATCGATCTTCACGGCCGTATGCACGCGGCTGGTGGTGGCGCCGCCGATCAGGAGCGGAACGTTCAAGCCCTGCCGCTCCATTTCCGAAGCGAGATAGGCCATCTCATCGAGCGACGGTGTGATCAGGCCGGACAGGCCGACGATATCGGCCTTCTCGGCCTTCGCGGTCTCGATGATCTTGGCGGCCGGCACCATCACGCCGAGATCGATGACCTCGAAATTGTTGCACTGGAGCACGATGCCGACGATGTTCTTGCCGATGTCGTGAACGTCGCCCTTCACGGTGGCGAGCACGATCTTGCCGGCGCCGCTGTTGCTGCCGCCGGTGACGCCATTGGCGAGGTCGCGCGCCTTTTCCTCCTCCATGAACGGCATCAGATAGGCGACCGCCTGCTTCATCACGCGCGCGGATTTGACGACCTGCGGCAGGAACATCTTGCCGTCGCCGAAGAGATCGCCGACCACGTTCATGCCGGCCATCAGCGGGCCTTCGATCACGTCCAGCGGACGGGTCGATCCCGCGCGGGCTTCCTCGGTATCCTGCTCGATGTATTCGGTGATCCCGTGCACGAGCGAATGGGAGAGCCGCTTCTCGACCGGCCATTCGCGCCACGCGAGATCGGCTTCCTTGACCTGCTTGCCCTGGCCGCGGAATTTCTCGGCCAGCGCGAGCAGCCGCTCGCCTGCGCCCGGGTCGCGGTTGAGCACGACGTCCTCGCATACCTGCCGCAGCTCGGGATCGATGTCGTCATAGACGATCATCTGTCCGGCGTTGACGATGCCCATGTCCATGCCGGCCTTGATGGCATGATAGAGGAACACCGAATGCATCGCCTCGCGCACCGGCTCGTTGCCGCGGAACGAGAAGGAGAGGTTGGAGACGCCGCCGGAAATATGCGCATGAGGCAGGTTCTGGCGGATCCAGCGCGTCGCCTGGATGAAGTCGACGCCGTAATTGTTGTGCTCCTCGATGCCCGTCGCGATCGCGAAGATGTTGGGATCGAAGATGATGTCCTCGGGAGGGAAATCGAGCCGGCCGACCAGGAGGTCGTAGGCCCGCTTGCAGATCTCGGTCTTGCGCGCGAACGTATCGGCCTGACCCTTCTCGTCAAAGGCCATCACCACGACCGCCGCGCCATGGCGGCGCGCGATCGTCGCTTCGTGGATGAACTTCTCCTCGCCTTCCTTCATCGAGATCGAGTTCACGATCGGCTTGCCCTGGATGCATTTCAGGCCGGCCTCGATCACGGTGAATTTCGAGGAGTCGACCATGACCGGCACGCGGGCGATGTCAGGCTCGGCGGCGACGAGGTTGAGGAAGGTCCGCATCGCGGCTTCCGAATCCAGCAAACCCTCGTCCATGTTGACGTCGACGACCTGCGCGCCGTTGTTGACCTGGTCGCGCGCGACCTGCAGCGCCGCGGTGTAATCGCCGGCGGTGATCAGCTTGCGGAATTTCGCCGAGCCCGTGACGTTGGTGCGCTCGCCGACATTGACGAAGGGAATTGTCGGCGTCAGCTCGAACGGTTCGAGGCCGGAGAGGCGCAGACGCGGCTCGATGGTCGGCGCGACGCGCGGCTTGTGCGGCGCGACGGCGGCGGCGATGGCGGCGATGTGATCCGGCGTGGTGCCGCAGCAGCCGCCGACGATGTTGACGAGGCCGTCGCGGGCGAACTCGCCGATCAGGCGGGCCATATACTCCGGCGTCTCGTCATACTGGCCGAATTCGTTGGGCAGGCCGGCATTCGGATAGGCACACACAAGCGCATCGGCGACGCGGCCGATATCTGCGATATGCGCGCGCAGATCCTCCGCGCCGAGCGCGCAGTTGAACCCGATCGTGATCGGCTTGGCATGCCGTACCGAATTCCAGAACGCCTCGGGCATCTGTCCGGACAGCAGGCGGCCGGACTTGTCGGTGATGGTGCCGGAGACCATCACGGGTACGTCGATGCCGCGCGCCTCGCAGATTTCACTGATCGCGTAGAGCGCGGCCTTGGCGTTCAGCGTGTCGAAGATGGTCTCGACCAGCAGCATATCGGCGCCGCCGTCCAACAGGCCCTTGGCCTGCTCGCCATAGGCCTCGCGCAGGTCGTCGAAAGTCACGGCGCGATAGCCGGGATTGGCGACGTCGGGCGAGATCGAGGCGGTGCGGTTGGTCGGGCCCATCGCGCCCGCGACGAAGCGCGGCCTGCCGTCTTCAGCGGTGACGCGCTCCGCGGCGTTGCGCGCGAGCCGCGCGCCCTCGCGGTTGAGATCGTAAATGATGTCGGAAAGATCGTAATCGGCCTGCGCGATCGATGTCGAGGAGAAGGTGTTGGTTGCGACGATATCGGCGCCGGCGCGCAAATAGGCCGCGTGGATGTCCTCGATCGCCTGCGGCTGGGTCAGGATCAACAGGTCGTTGTTGCCGCGGAGGTCACGATGGAAATCCTTGAAACGCACGCCACGAAACGCGGCCTCGTCGAACTGCAGGCCCTGGATCATGGTGCCCATGGCGCCATCGAGCACCAGGATATGCTTGGCTGCAGCAGCGAGCAGGGCGGTACGCTTGGGAGAGACGGAGACGGACATCAGGCAGCTTTCTGCGCGCCGTTCGGACGGATGCCGAGCAGATGGCTGATCGCGAACACGAGATCGGCGCGGTTCATGGTGTAGAAATGGAAGGTATCGACGCCATGCTTGGCGAGTTTTTGCACCTGGCCGGCGGCGACCGTCGCCGCCACCAGCTTGCGGGTCTCGGGATCATCGTCGAGGCCGTCGAATTTCTCGGCCAGCCAGTCGGGCACCGTGGTGCCGGCGCGGGTCACGAAGCCGCGCGCCTGCTTGAAATTGTGCATCGGCATGATGCCCGGGACGATCGGAATGTCGATGCCGCGGGCGCGAACACGGTCGAGATAGCGGAAGTAAAGATCGTTATCGAAGAACACCTGCGTGATCGCGCGCGCAGCGCCCGCATCGACCTTGGCCTTGAGCATATCGATGTCGGCGTCGAAGGTCGGGCTCTCGGGATGTTTCTCCGGATAGGCCGATACCGACACTTCGATCTCGGGGTGCCGTGTCTTGATGCCGGCGATGAGCTCGGCAGAGTTCTGATAGCCTTCGGGATGCGTGGAATAGGGCGTGCCGATGCCACCGGGAGGGTCGCCTCGCAGCGCGACGATGTGGCGGACGCCGACCTCGTGATAGCGGTCGACGATCTCGTCGATCTCGCCGCGTGCGGCGCCGACGCAGGTCAGGTGCGCGGCCGGCAGCAGCGCGGTTTCCTTCAGGATGCGGGAAATGGTGGAATGGGTGCGCTCGCGGGTCGATCCGCCCGCGCCGTAGGTGACCGAGACGAAGTTCGGGTGGAGCGGCGCCAGCCGGTTGATCGTGTCCCAGAGGTTGCGTTCCATCTCCGCCGTCTTGGGCGGAAAGAACTCGAAGGAAATCGCCGGCGCGCGGTGCCCGTTCGATGCGGGGGGCGTAACGTCGGTCATGACACCAGGAACTCCAGGTCGTTCGGTCAAAGCTTTGGATGTAGCAGCGGCTCGCTAAGATATGCCGAATGCGCGCGGGCCAATAGCCCACTTGCGGTGGGAATTGGCCCAATTCTGAATAATAAGGGTCGATCAATCGATGGAAATAGACCGAGTGGGCTATAGGTAAATGTCTGTCAAGATATTGTTATATAATGATATTGTTGTCATTTTAGGTGTACCGCTTGGTGTGGGCAGAATGATTTCAATCGAAACAATTCGATCATGTGGCCCACCGTTCATATCCGGGATCTTCCGGCGTTCGCGTCTGCCTGCCCCGCTGGGTGCCCCATTGCCGGCTCGCCGGCGTGCATTAGGTTGAACGCATGATACCGCTCTCAGTCCTCGACCTCTCGGTCGTCACCACCGCGACCCGTCCGGCCGCCGCGCTGCGCAACAGCATCGATCTGGCGCGCCACGTCGACGGGCTCGGCTATGTCCGCTACTGGCTCGCCGAGCACCACAATTTGTCGTCCGTCGCCAGTCCCGCGCCGGACGTGATGATCGGCCAGATCGCGGCAGTGACCAGAAACCTCCGCGTCGGCTCCGGCGGAGTGATGCTGCCGAATCATGCGCCGCTCGTGGTCGCCGAGCGCTTCAAGATGCTGGAGGCGCTGTTTCCGGGCCGCATCGATCTCGGGCTCGGCCGCGCGCCGGGGACCGACGGCCCGACCGCCTACGCGCTGCGCAGCCGGCTCGATGCGCGCCAGGGCGATGATTTCCTGGAACGATTGCACGAGCTGACACTATGGGAAACGCGGGATTTTCCACCCAATCATCCGTACAACAATGTCGTGGCGATGCCCGATGACACGCCGCTGCCGCCGATCTGGCTGCTCGGCTCCAGCGATTATTCGTCCGAGCTTGCAGCGCAGGTCGGCATGGGCTTCGCCTTCGCGCATCATTTCGCGTCCTATGATGCGGTCGTGGCGTTGACGAATTACCGCGCGCATTTCAAGCCGTCGGGCTGGCGCGCGACGCCGCACGGCATTCTCGCGGTCGCGGTGGTGACCGCGGAGACGGACGAGGAGGCCGAGCGGCTGGCGTCGTCGATGGATCTCAATCGCCTGCGGCGCGACCGCGGCCAATATCTGCCGCTGCCGAGCCCCGAGGAAGCGCTGGCCTATCCCTACACTGACGCGGAGCGCGCGTCGGTCACGCGCAACCGCTCGCGGCTGTTCGTCGGGAGTCCGCAGACGGTGATGGCGAAGCTGAAGCCGATGCTCGATGCGAGCGAACCGGACGAACTGATGCTGATTACGGCGGTCTACGATCACGAGGCGCGGAAGAAGTCCTACAGCCTTGATGGCGGATGCGTTCGGATTGGAGAAGAAGGCGGCGGCGTGATTGGCCCTAGCACCGTCATTCCGGGGCGCCGCAACGCCGCGAACCCGGAATCCAGAGGTTAGCTGATGTGGCGCGAGATTCCGGGTTCGACGCTGTCGCGTCGCCCCGGAATGACGACCCTGAACTCTACTCCCGCGTCTCGCTGAACGTCGTGCGGAAGGGGTGACCGGGATAGACGCCGACGATGCGGAATTCGCGCGAGAAGAATTTCAGTTCCTCGAGCGCAAAGGCGAGGCCCTTGTCATCAGGATGGCCGTCGACGTCGGAATAGAATTGAGTAGCGAAGAAATTGCCGTCGATCATGTAGCTTTCGAGCTTGGTCATGTTGACGCCGTTGGTGGCAAAGCCGCCGAGCGCCTTGTAGAGCGCGGCGGGCAGGTTGCGCACCCGGAATACAAAAGTGGTGACCAACGGCCCCGAGCCCTGCGCGGCCCATTTTTCCTCGCGCGCCAGCACCACGAAGCGCGTGGTGTTGTGGTCCTCGTCCTCGACGTTCTCGGCCAGGATGTCGAGACCATAGATCTCGGCGGCGAGTTTCGAGGCGATCGCCGCGCAGCTCTTGTCGCCCCGCTCTGCGATCAGCCGCGCCGCGCCGGCCGTATCGCCGGAAACGATCGGCTTGATGTTGAGCTTGCGGATGATGCGGCGGCATTGGCCGAGCGCATGGACGTGGCTTTCCACGGTCTTGATGCCGGAAAGCGTCGCGCCCCGCGGCGCCATCAATTGATGATGCACCGGCAGGAACCATTCGCCGACGATGAAGAGCCCGGACTGCGGCAGCAGATGATGGATGTCGGCGACGCGGCCGGCGACCGAGTTCTCGATCGGAATCATGCCGAGATCGGCTTCGCCCGAGCCGATCACGGCAAGCGCATCCTCGAAGGTCGCGCAGGGCACTGGCTCGGCGTCGGGGTAAGCCTCGACGATGGCGATATGGGAGTTGGCGCCAGGCTCGCCCTGGAATGCGATTTTCAGCTTCTTGGTCATGTCGTTCTGGTCATTCGTTTTTCCCGGCCGCCTTGTAGCAGCCGCCTATGTTTTCGCCAGTACACGCCGCGCGGTTTCGAGGTCGGCCGCAGTGTCCACCCCGCGCGGGACGGTATCGACAATGGTGATATCGATCCGCATGCCCGCCTCCAGCGCGCGGAGTTGTTCGAGCTTCTCCTGCTGCTCCAGCGGCGAGGGCGGCAGGCGGACAAACCGCTCCAGCGCGGCGCGGCGATAGGCATAGAGGCCGATATGGTGGTAGCGGGGTCCCTCGCCATGCGGGGAGCGGGCCCGGGTGAAATAGAGCGCACGCAACCGCCGTCCGCCTAGAGGCGAGCCGACCGCCTTGACCACGTTCGGGCTGTCCGCCTCTTCCTCGGTATGGATTTCCGCGGCCAGGGTCGCGATATCGACGGTGGGGTCGGCAAGAGGCGCAAGCACATCGCGGATATTGTCCAGCGAGATGGTCGGAAAATCGCCCTGCAGGTTGATGACGATTTCAGCCTCGCGCGCGGGATCGAGCCGTTCGAGCGCCTCGAAAATCCGATCCGAGCCGGACGGGTGCTCAGGGCGCGTCATGACGGCCTCGCCGCCATGAGCCTTCACGGCTTCGGCAATCTCCGGCGTGTCGGTCGCGACAGCGACCCGGCCGACGCCTGCCTCCTGAGCCCGCCGCAGCACGTGGACGATCATCGGCACCCCCGCAATATCGAGGAGCGGCTTCCCCGGCAGGCGGGTCGAGGCCATACGGGCGGGGATCAGCACGATATTGCGCGTTTCGGTCATCAGAAGCCGACTGAAAGTGCGAGGGATTGATGGGGGTTGTTGAAATTGAGCCCGCTTATACGGGTTGCCAGAGAACGGGCAAACCGATATCTCCTTTTCCGCTCGGGGGGAGGGTCAAGAAAGTCCGATTCCCGGGCTCTCCCGGCGGCCGCCCGGCCGTCTGTCACGTCGATCCTTTACGGCCCGGAGCCTGATCCAAAATGGACTCCTTCGAACTTAATAAAATTCTCGGCGCTCTGCTCGCCACCTGCATTGCGTTTTGGGTGATGAACTCGACTGCCGAAGCGCTGTTTGCGCCCAAGATGCCGGCAAAGCCGGGTTTCGAGATCGCCGTGAAAGAGGAAAGTGGAGGCTCCAAGGAGGCGGCTGCGCCCGCCTCGGCCGAGCCGATCGAGAAACTGCTGCAGACCGCCTCGGTTGAAAAGGGCGCGGCGGCGGCCAAGAAGTGCCAAGCCTGTCATACCTTCGCCAAGGGCGACAAGAACGGCGTCGGTCCGAATCTCTTCGGTGTTGTCGGCGATCACAAGGGTGAGGGCCGCAATTTCAACTTCTCTGCGGCCATGAAGGCCAAGGGTGGAACCTGGACCATCGACGATCTCAACCAGTTCATCACCAATCCCAAAGGCTTCGTCCCCGGGACCGCGATGGGTTTTGCGGGCATTCAGAAGGACAGCGAGCGCGCCGACGTGATCGCCTATCTCAATTCGCTGTCGGACAGCCCGCAGCCATTGCCGACCGCGGCGAAATAGTCGCGCAAGGCGCGTGACGTTTGCTCAACGGACGGCCAGGCTTTGCCTGGCCGTTTTCGCATGTTCGGCTCGCAGGGTTGTTATCGAGACTTTTCGCCGCATCACTTTGGTTCCCGGGCGGGTATTCATGAGGAAAAAGCAACGTCGCCGGTCGAATCCTTGCCGTATATTGCCGACCAAATAGCAGTCACCGCTCCCTCAAGAGGACGTCTTCATTTGGCCATCAACCGTCGACAGCTCCTGCAGAGCGGCGCCTTCGCCGCGATGACCCCCGCGCTCGGGACCGTCTCTGCTCTCGCCCCGATCAGTCCGGCCGGCGCGCAGTCCGCTCCCGAACTTCCTGACGGAATTTCCTGGCGCCACGCGTTGTCACTGTTTGGCGACGTCAAATATCCCGCCGACTTCAAGCGCTTCGATTACGTCAATCCGGATGCGCCCAAGGGCGGCGCTGCGCGGATGATTTCGATCGGGACCTTCGACAACTTCAATGTTGCCGTGTCCATCATCAAGGGCAACATCGCGCCGGCGGCCATGATGCTCTACGAGACGCTGATGACGCGATCTCAGGACGAGGTTGCCACCGAATACGGATTGCTCGCCGAGTCTGCCGCTCATCCTGACGATTTCTCCTGGGTGGTTTACCGGCTGCGCAGCGAAGCCCGCTGGCACGACGGCAAGCCGGTGACGCCGGACGACGTGGTCTTCTCGATCGAGACGCTGAAGAAGCTGAGCCCGTTCTATTCGTCCTATTATCGCCACGTCACCAAGGCGGAGAAGGTCGGCGACCGCGACGTCAAATTCACCTTCGATGCACCGGGCAATCGCGAGCTGCCGACCATTGTCGGTGAATTGATGGTGATGCCCAAGCATTGGTGGGAAGGCACCGACAGCGAAGGCCGCAAGCGCGACATCTCGACGACCACGCTGGAGAAGCCGCTCGGCTCCGCTCCCTACCGCATCAAGGAATTCGTTGCCGGGAGATCGGTGACGATGGAGCGGGTGAAGGATTACTGGGGCGCCGCTCTCCCGGCGCAGGTCGGCCAGAACAATTTCGACGAACTCCGGTTTGAATTCTTCCGCGACAACACGGTCGCGCTGGAGGCGTTCAAGGCCGATCAGGCAGACTGGATCAGCGAGAACTCGGCCAAGCAGTGGGCGACTGCCTATGACTTCCCCGCGGTCGTGGACAAGCGTGTGGTCAAGGAGGAATTCCCGATCAACGACTCCGGCCGGATGCAGGCTTTCGCGCTCAACACGCGGCGCGATCAATTCAAGGATGCGCGGGTCCGAAGAGCGTTCAACTATGCCTACGACTTCGAGGAGATGAACAAGCAGCTCTTCTACGGTCAGTACAAGCGCATCAACAGCTATTTCGAGGGCACCGAACTCGCTAGTTCCGGCCTTCCGCAAGGTCAGGAACTGAAAATCCTCGAAGCCTTGCGCGACAAGGTGCCGCCCGAATTGTTCACGACGGCCTACGCCAATCCGGTCGGCGGCAATCCCGAGGCGGTTCGCACCAATCTGCGCGAGGCTGCGCGGCTTCTGAAGGAGGCGGGGTTCGAGGTTCGTGACAAGAAGCTGACGGATGCCGGCGGCAAGCCGCTCAGCGCCGAGATCCTGGTGCAGGATCCGTCCTCCGAGCGGATTGCGCTGTTCTACAAGCCGTCACTCGAGCGCATCGGCATCGCTGTGTCGATCCGGGTCGTTGACGATGCGCAATATCAGAACCGGCTTCGCAACTTCGATTTCGACATCATCATCGATCAGTGGGGCGAGTCGCTATCCCCCGGCAACGAGCAGCGCGAGTTCTGGGGCTCGCAGGCGGCGGATCAGCCCGGTTCGAAAAACACCCTTGGCATCAGGAATCCGGCCGTGGATGCCCTGATCGACCAGGTGATTTTCGCCAAGGACCGTGAGGGCCTGGTGGCCGCGACCCACGCGCTCGATCGCGTCCTGTTGTGGAACTTCTACGTCGTGCCGCAATTCACCTACGGGTTCTCGCGCTATGCGCGTTGGGACCGGTTCAGCCATGCTGAGCCGTTGCCGAAATACGGCCGCTCCGGCTTGCCCACGCTGTGGTGGTACGACGCCGAGAGGGCCGCCAAGATCGGAAAGCGATCTTGAGAAAGCCTCCGCGCATGACGCTTCTGTCGCGCCGGCATATGCTTGGTCTGACCGCCGGTGCTCTCAGTGCGCCATGGCTGCGCGTGGCGCGCGCATCGGAGGGATCGACCGAAGCCCACGGCATGTCATCCTTCGGCGATCTGAAATATCCGGCCGACTTTCGCCAGTTCGACTACGTCAATGTATCGGCCCCGAAGGGTGGGACATTCTCGCTGATCCCGTCGGTTCGCGCCTATAACCAGTCCTACCAGACCTTCAACTCGCTGAACGCCTACATCCTGAAGGGCGAAGGCGCGCAGGGCATGGACATGACCTTCGTGCCGCTGATGGTGCGCGCCAATGACGAGCCGGACGCGATGTATGGTCTTGCCGCGAAATCGGTGCAGATCTCGGCCGACAGGCTGACCTACCGCTTCACCATTCGTCCCGAGGCACGATTCCACGACGGCTCGAAGCTGACCGCGCAGGATGCCGCCTTTTCGCTGACCACGCTGAAGGAAAAAGGACACCCGCTGATCATCGTGCAATTGCGCGACATGGTGAAGGCCGAAGCGCTCGACGATGCGACGCTCGTCGTCACCTTCGCCGAAAAGCGCGCACGCGACGTACCGCTCTATGTCGTGGGACTGCCGATTTTCTCGAAAGCCTATTACGCGACGCGGGCGTTCGATGAATCGACGCTTGATGCGCCGCTCGGCTCCGGCCCGTACAAGGTCGGTAAATTCGAAGTCAATCGCTTCATCGAATATGAGCGGGTGAAGGATTGGTGGGCCGCGGACCTACCGGTCTGCCGCGGCAACTACAATTTCGACATCGTGCGCTATGAATTCTATCGTGACCGCGACGTCGCGTTCGAAGGCTTCACCGGCAAGAACTATCTGTTTCGCGAGGAGTTCACGGCGCGGGTCTGGGCGACGCGCTACGACTTTCCCGGCGGTGAAAGACGGACGCGTCAAGCGCGAGACGCTGCCGGACCAGACGCCGTCGGGCGCGCAAGGCTGGTTCATCAATATGCGCCGCGACAAGTTCAAGGATTCGCGCGTGCGCGAGGCGCTGACCAACGCGTTCGATTTCGAATGGACCAACAAGACCATCATGTACGGTGCCTATGCCCGTACCGTCTCGCCGTTCCAGAACTCGGACATGGTGGCCGAGGGGCCGCCTTCGCCGGACGAACTCAAGCTGCTGGAGCCGTTCCGCGGCCAGATGCCGGACGAAGTGTTCGGTGCGCCCTACGTGCCGCCCGTGTCGGACGGCTCGGGACAGGACCGCACGCTGCTGCGCAAGGCCGCGCAACTCTTGAACGATGCCGGATGCGTCATCAAGGACGGCAAACGCCTGTTGCCAAGCGGTGACGTCTTCACGATCGAGTTCCTGGTCGACGAGCCCTCGCTTCAGCCGCATCACGCGCCCTACATCAAGAACCTCGCGACGCTCGGGATCGAAGCAACATTCCGCCTGATCGATGCCGTGCAGTATCGCGCGCGAGTCGAGGACTTCGACTTCGACATCACCATGGAACGGTTCAGTGCGTCGGCGACGCCGGGCGACAGCATGCGGCCGTTCTTCTCCTCACAGGCCGCTGCCACCAAGGGCTCCTACAATCTCGCCGGCATCACCAGTCCGGTGATAGATGCGCTGATCGAGAAGATCATCGCCGCCGAGACGCGCGCGGAACTCACCACCGTCTGCCGCGCGTTCGATCGCGTGTTCCGCGCCGGGCGCTACTGGGTGCCACAATGGTACCGCACCACGCACCCGATCGCCTATTGGGACCAATTCAGCCACCCGGAAAAGCCCGCGAAATACGCCCAGGGCGTCGGCGCGCCGGACAATTGGTGGTATGACGCTGCGAAGGCCGCCAAGCTGGAGCAGGCGAAATAGTTCATGAGCGCCTACATCGCCCGCCGCATCCTGCTGATGATTCCGACTTTGCTCGGGATTCTCTTCATTTCCTTCATTGTCGTCCAGTTCGCGCCGGGCGGCCCGGTCGAGCGCGTGATCGCGCAGCTCTCCGGCGCGGACACCGGCGGCACCTCGCGCATCTCCGGCGGTCAGGGCGATTTCGGTCCGCGTGGCGCGCCGGGCGGCGCTGGCGGCAATGTCGTCAGTTCAAAATATCGCGGCGCGCAGGGGCTCGATCCCGATTTCATCAAGAGCCTGGAAAAGCAGTTCGGCTTCGACAAGCCGGCGCCGGAACGATTCGCCTTGATGGTGTGGAATTTCGCTCGCTTCGATTTCGGCAAGAGCTATTTCCGCGACATCAGCGTCATCCAGCTCATCAAGGAGAAGCTACCGGTCTCGATGTCGCTCGGCATTTGGATGACGCTTCTGACCTATCTGATCTCGATCCCACTCGGCATCCGCAAGGCGGTGCAGGACGGCTCGAAATTCGACACCTGGACCTCCGCCGTCATCATCGTAGGCTTTGCGATTCCGGGATTTCTGTTCGCGATCCTGCTGATCATCCTGTTCGCGGGCGGATCGTTCTTCAACATCTTTCCCTTGCGCGGATTGACCTCGGACGGCTGGTCGCAGTTTCCCTGGTATTGGAAGATCATCGATTATTTCTGGCATCTCACGCTGCCGCTGATCTCGATGGCGCTCAGCGCGTTTGCGACCATGACGCTGCTGACCAAGAATTCGTTCCTCGACGAGATCCGCAAGCAATATGTCATGACCGCGCGCGCCAAGGGCTGCAGCGAGCGCCAGGTGCTCTATAATCATATCTTCCGCAACGCCATGCTGATCGTGATCGCAGGCTTTCCGGGCGCCTTCATCCACGCATTCTTCTCGGGCTCGCTGCTGATCGAGACCATCTTCTCGCTCGACGGGCTCGGATTGTTGAGCTTCGAGAGCGTGCTCAACCGCGACTATCCGGTCGTATTCGGCACGCTCTACATCTTTTCGCTGGTCGGCCTCGTGGTCAATCTGATCTCCGATCTCACCTATATGTGGATCGATCCCAGGATCGATTTCGAGGCGCGGGAGGTCTGATGACGCTGCTCGCGCCACCGCCGGTCGAGACGACCACGCAATCACCGCTCGGCGAGGCCGTGCCGGTCACGCGTCATGCGTTCGCGCCGTCGCCCCTGAACCGCCGGCGCTGGCAGAACTTCAAGGCCAACAAGCGCGGCTACTGGTCGTTCTGGATTTTCTTGGTCCTGTTCTTCGTCTCGCTGTTCGCCGAACTGATCGCCAACGACCGGCCCTTCCTGATCAAGTTCGACGGCCATCTGTATTGGCCGGCCTTCGTCACCTATTCGGAGACCACGTTTGGCGGCGACTTCGAGACCGCGGCCGACTATCGCGATCCATACTTGCAGAAGCTGATCGCCGACAAGGACGGCACCATCGTCTGGCCGCTGATCCGTTATTCCTACGATACCCACAATCTCGACCTGCCGACGCCGGCGCCTTCGCCGCCGACCTGGATGCTGACGGAAGCGCAGTGCAAGCCGGTGGTGGAGAAGAAGGGGCTGAAGAGCTGCCGCGACCTCGAATACAACTGGCTCGGCACCGACGACCAGGGCCGCGACGTGGTCGCGCGCCTGATCTATGGCTTTCGCATTTCGGTGCTGTTCGGCCTTGCGCTGACGCTGTTCTCTTCGATCATCGGCATCGCCGCCGGCGGCATTCAGGGATATTTCGGCGGTTGGATCGACCTGATCTTCCAGCGGGTGATCGAGATCTGGAGCTCGATCCCTTCGCTCTATCTGCTGCTGATCCTCTCCTCGGTGCTGGTGCCCGGCTTCTTCACGCTGCTCGGCATCCTGCTGTTGTTCTCCTGGGTGTCGCTGGTCGGCCTCGTGCGCGCGGAGTTCCTGCGCGGCCGGAATTTCGAATACATCCAGGCGGCGCGTGCGCTCGGCGTCTCCAACAAGGTGATCATGGTCCGTCACCTTCTGCCGAATGCGATGGTCGCGACCATGACCTTTCTGCCGTTCATCGTCTCGTCCTCGGTGATGACGCTGACCGCGCTTGACTTCTTGGGCTTCGGCCTGCCGCCGGGCTCGCCGTCGCTCGGCGAAATGCTGTCGCAGGGCAAATCCAATGTGCAGGCGCCATGGCTCGGCTTTACCGGCTTCTTTTCGGTGGCGATCATGCTGTCGCTCCTGATCTTCATCGGCGAGGCGGTGCGCGACGCCTTCGATCCGCGCAAGACGTTCAGGTAGGCCCGCGATGGATGCCATCAACCAGCCCCTGCTTGCGGTCCGTGACCTCTCGGTGGCCTTCCACCAGCAGAGCGGCACGTCAGTTGCCGTCAACCGCATATCGTTCGAACTGAAGCGCGGCGAGTGCGTCGCGCTCGTCGGCGAATCCGGCTCCGGAAAATCGGTCAGCGCGCTCTCGATCCTGAAGCTGCTGCCATATCCGGCGGCATCGCATCCCTCCGGCAGCATCCGCTTCAAGGGACGTGAGCTGCTGCCGTTGTCCGAAAACCAGATCCGCGAGATCCGTGGCAACGACATCTCGATCATCTTCCAGGAGCCGATGACCTCGCTCAATCCGCTGCACACGATCGAGTCGCAGATTGGCGAAATTCTCAAGCTGCACGGCAATATCAGCACGTCGGCCGCGCGGGCGCGGACCCTCGAACTGCTCCGGCAGGTCGGCATCCCCGAGCCCGAGACGCGGCTCGGCAGCTACCCGCATCAATTGTCCGGCGGCCAGCGGCAGCGCGTGATGATCGCGATGGCGCTCGCCAACGAGCCGGATCTCCTCATCGCCGACGAGCCCACCACCGCACTCGATGTCACCGTGCAAGCGCAGATCCTCGCGCTGCTGGCGGACATCCGCGCGCGGCTGGGTATGAGCCTTTTGTTCATCACCCATGATCTCGGCATCGTGCGCCGGATCGCCGACACCGTCTGCGTCATGAACGGCGGCAAGATCGTCGAGCAGGGGCCGGTCGAAGAGGTTTTCACCAAGCCGCAGCATCCCTACACCAAGGCGCTGCTCGCCGCCGAGCCCAAGCCCGATCCGGCGCCGCCGCGGCCCAACGCGCCCGTCGTGATGTCGGCCGATAACCTGAAGGTCTGGTTTCCGATCAAGCGCGGTCTGTTCCGCTCGACCGTTGGGCACATCAAGGCGGTCGACGGCGTCAGCCTCGCGGTGCGCAAGGGCGAGACGCTCGGCGTCGTGGGCGAATCCGGCTCGGGCAAGACCACGCTCGGGCTTGCACTGCTGCGGTTGATTTCATCCGATGGGCCGATCGTGTTTCTCGGCAATAACATCCAGGGACTCAAGTTCGCGGATGTCAGGCCGTTCCGCCGCGACATGCAGATCGTGTTTCAGGATCCGTTCGGCTCGCTCAGTCCGCGGATGTCGGTCGGCGACATCGTCGCCGAAGGCCTGAGTGTGCATCAGCGTGGGCTGTCGCCCGAGGAGCGCGAGGCGAAGGTGATCAAGGCGTTGACGGATGTCGGGCTCGATCCGGACACACGCTTCCGCTATCCGCACGAATTTTCCGGCGGTCAGCGCCAGCGCATCTCGATCGCGCGCGCCGTGGTGCTGGAGCCGAATTTCGTCGTGCTGGACGAGCCGACCAGCGCGCTCGACATGCTGTTCCAGGCGCAGATGGTCGATCTGTTGCGCGAGCTGCAGCGCAAGCGTGACCTCACCTACATGTTCATCTCGCACGATTTGCGCGTGGTCGCCTCGCTTGCCAGCCATCTGATCGTGATGCGTCAGGGCAAAGTGGTGGAGGAGGGGCCGGCTGTCGACCTCTTCAAGAACCCGAAGACGGATTATACGCGTGCGCTGTTCGCCGCGGCGTTCCGGAACGAGACCACGGGCAACGGCGCGGCCGCTAGTTGAGGTTCAGAGCCGTTTGATCGCGACGATCTCGCTGCCGGCGGCCTTGATGCGAGCCATCGCATCGTTGGTGTTCTCGATCACGGTCGCCATGTGGTGCGCGTTGGCATGGATGATGGTCTCGACGTCGCGCGCGATCGCAACATGCCCTTTCCAGAAGATCAGATCGCCGCGATGCAGCCTGGTCCATTCGGTCGTATCGCGCGCGTGGCCGAGTGCATTCTGCTGCATGTCGCTGTCGCGCGGGCAGGTGGCGCCCGCGGCCTGCAGACATAGCTGCACGAGACCGGAACAATCGATGCCGAGGCCGCTCTTGCCGCCCCAGAGATAGGGCGTGCCGACGAAGCGTTCGGCAACGCTGACGAAATCTTTTTCGTAGTGCTTCAGGGCGCCGAGATGCCGGCGCGGCACATACCAGCCTTCGGGCGTGACGGCGAAGACGCCTTCCTCCCGCACGACGACAAGCTGTGCGCCCATCACCGGCGCATCGATCGGCGGCAGCTTGATCGAGGGCCCCGGAAAGGCAAACGTCCTGATCGCGGTGACCTTGTGCGTCGGCGCGGTCGAAGGTGCCGCGAGTGCGGCGTCGGGCAGCCAGCCGACATAGCCGTCGCTGTCGAGTTGGCCCCAGGCCCAGCCTTCGTCGGTGCGATCGTAGATGGTCACGCGCTCGCCCGCGAGAGCCTGCGTCAGCAGCATCGCGTCGCCGGTCGGCCGGTCGCGCACGGGCGCCAGCGTCTCGATCACCTCGAAGGTTTCGCCGTCGACAAAGCGCGCGGCCTCGACCTTGCCTTCGAGATGTTTCGCGGCGATGTCGCCGCGCGCGGGCGTCAGGCGCGGATCATCCATAGCGTTGGCTCAGCAGACGATATACCGCGCGCGCAGCCTGGCATTCGCCGCCTTCAGGCCGCGCCGGCTTTGCCGTCGGCGTCCAGCCGTAGATGTCGAAATGCAGCCAGCTCTTGGCATGTTCGACGAAGCGCTGCAGGAACAGCGCGCAGGTGACCGAACCCGCGAATGCGCCCGAGGGCGCGTTGGTCAGGTTCGCGACCTTGGAGTCGAGCCAGGCATCGTAAGGCGGCCACAACGGCATGCGCCACAATGGATCGTTCTCCTCTCTCGCGCAACGCGCCACATCCGCCGCCAGCGTCTCATCCTCGGTGTAGAAAGGCGGGAGATCCGGGCCGAGCGCAACGCGCGCCGCGCCTGTCAGCGTGCCCATGTCGATCAGGAGATCCGGCCTCTCCTCGTCGGCGAGCGCCAGCGCATCGGCAAGGACCAGCCGGCCTTCCGCATCGGTGTTGCCGATCTCGACACTCAGTCCCTTGCGCGATGGAAAGATATCCAGCGGACGGAAGGCGTTGCCGGCGACCGCGTTTTCGACAGCCGGAATCAGCACCCGCAGGCGCAGCTTCAGCTTCGCGTCCATCACCATCTGCGCCAGCGCCAGCACGTTGGCGGCGCCGCCCATGTCCTTCTTCATGATCAGCATGCCGCCGGACGGCTTCAGGTCGAGCCCGCCGGTGTCGAAGCAGACGCCTTTGCCGACCAGCGTCACCTTGGGATGCGAAGGATCGCCCCAGGCAAAATCGATCAAGCGCGGCGCGCGTGTCGAGGCCATGCCGACGGCATGGATCAGCGGGAAATTGCGCGTGACGAGATCATCGCCGATGATGCAGTCGAAGCGCGCGCCGAAACGCTCCGCGATCTCCTTTGCGGCCTGCGCCAGTTCCGCCGGTCCCATGTCGTTCGACGGCGTATTGATGAGATCGCGCGCGAGCATCGCCGCGTCAGCCATTCGCATGATGTCGGCGGCATCGACGCCG
This sequence comes from uncultured Alphaproteobacteria bacterium, assembly GCA_963786015.1. Lineage (GTDB taxonomy): Bacteria > Pseudomonadota > Alphaproteobacteria > Rhizobiales > Xanthobacteraceae > Bradyrhizobium. Next base: position 295,021 of record CAWAXO010000008.1, read on the forward strand.
TCAGGCGGCACCAGCTTGACATCCGGAGCATCCGCCTTGCGGTAGCGCCCGAACCGGTAACAGCCGAGCGCGAAGGCGAGCACCGCAAGCCGGGTGTGGTGTGGCGCATTGGCGAAGCGGTAGACGCCCGGGGGTAGCAGGCCCGGCAGCGCCCCAGGCCTGAACAGGTCGCGCGCGCGCGCGTCGTTTTCCTCCAGGCCGAACAGCACGCCCGCGATTTGTCCGTTCGAGGCCGGCACGGTCAGGCAGGCCCCCGGCCTTCCGGAGAAGGCGTTGGCCTCGGCGAATTGCCGCGCCTCGGCCGGCAGTCCGGCGCGGACGGCGTCCCAGTTCGACCTGCGTACGAAAGTGATGGGAATGGCTGAGGTTGCCGGCGCGGTCTCGAGGGGGGATGGCATGCGTTGCTCGTCTTGCATCGGAAGGAGGGCAGGCGTCGCGATCTGCGGACGTCAGAATTCGCAGAGTTTTCGTAACCCCGCAATCGCCGAAAGCCCTCGGTGGGCTTGCTACCGGCACATATCGGATTTGTGATAAGTTCCGCAGACAAAAAGCAAGGGTTCAAGGACGACCTCGCAGCCGCCGCCGATCCGGCAAGCGAGAGCTCGATTTTGCGGGAGGAAAGCGGAATGGACGCGTTGCTGGGCATTGTCGCCTCGATCGGTCATGCGATCGAAGCGGTGCTGGGTTATGTCGAGACCCATCACTGGATTTTCGGAATCGTGGCCCTTGGTTACATCTTCTATCTGCACGACCGCGCCCTGCATGCCAGGTTCGATGCGATCGAGAAGCGCGTCGACGAAATCAGGAAGCGGCTGGCGCTCGAGTATTAAAAGGCAGCCAACGCGATTGCCCGCCGCGGCGTCGAGGACGGCAGGCGTGTGCGTCTGACCCGGGCTTTTGCGTGGTCCTGACGGGGCAGGGCGCGAAATCGCCATTAACCAGACGTTAGGGTTAACAGTTTATTGCTGGCGCGTTCGGCTCGCATCCCTGCCCGAGAGTCCACGTGCCCAAGCGTCCTCACTGCAATCTTGCACGGCTCCTTGCGTCCGTGGCGGCCACCGCGATTTTCGCCGCGGGGCTCAGCGGTTGCCAGACCGTATCCGATATCACCGGCTCGATCTCGGCGAAGCCCGATACCTCGGCGACTGCCGATCCGCAGCGCGCGGCAGAAGCCTATGGCGACCGTTACCGGGCCAACCCGAAAGACGCCGACGCGGCGCTTGCCTACGGCCAGGCTCTACGCGCCAACGGTCAGCGGGCCCAGGCCGCCGCCGTGCTCGAACAGGCGACCATCGGCCATCCCGGCAACAAGTCGCTGCTTGCTGCTTATGGACGGGCGCTCGCCGACAACGGCAATTTCCAGCAGGCGTTCGACGTGCTCGCGCGCGCGCATTCGCCTGAAAATCCGGACTGGCGCATTCTCTCCGTGCAGGGCACAGCGCTCGACCAGCTCGGCCGCCATGAAGATGCTCGCCGCTACTATGCGAGCGCGCTCAAGATCGTGCCGGGTGAGTCGTCGGTCCTGTCCAACCTCGGTCTCTCCTACATGCTCTCGAAGGATCTGCCGAAAGCCGAGGAGACGCTCCGTCAGGCTTTCGCCAGTCCCAAGGCCGATGCACGGGTGCGGCAAAATCTGGGTCTCGTGGTCGGCCTGCAGGGTCGCTTTGCCGAGGCGGAGGATATCGTCAAGGCCGACCTGCCGCCCAACGAAGCGGCCGCCAATGTGGCCTATCTGAAAGAGATGCTGCGCGGCGGCGGCAAGGATGCGCCACGCGTGGGCCGGGGAACGATGCCAGTCGCGGCGCTGAACCGGCCCGACTGACTCCGGGCCTGTTCTTCGGACGACGGCGCGCCGTGCGCCTGGCTAAGGCATGATCCGGATAAGTGTATGGCGGATTGCGCGACGAAGATCAGGCTCAATCAAATACCCGCTAAGCGAGGTGTGACGATTCAACCTGATCTCATCGCGCTTTGCGAAGCCCGATGCGATCAGCTTGACGCGCCGGCGGGCTCTGATTCAGTGATCGAAGGGCACGATCCGTTTCAGGTCTACGCCCTTTCCGGATCATGCGCCGGGATCACTGCATCGCCGCGACCTTGATGCCGGTCGGTCCGAGAATGACGACGAACAGCACCGGCAGGAAGAACAGGATCATCGGCACGGTCAGCTTGGGCGGCAGCGCCGCGGCCTTCTTCTCCGCCTCGTTCATACGCATGTCGCGGTTTTCCTGCGCCATCACGCGCAAGCTCGCGCCGAGCGGCGTTCCGTAACGCTCTGCCTGCTGCAGCGCCAGGCAGACCGATTTCACGCCCTCGACGCCGGTGCGCTTGGCCAGATTCTCATAGGCCACCTTGCGGTCCTGCAGATAGGACAGTTCGGCCGTCGTCAGCGTGAACTCTTCCGACAGCGCGATCGACTGGGTGGCGATTTCGGTCGAGACCTTGCGGAATCCCATTTCAACCGACATGCCGGACTCGATACAGATCAGCAGCAGGTCGAGTGCGTCCGGGAACGCGCGCTTGATCTGGAGCTGACGCTTGCTGATCGCGTTCTTCAGGAACAGCATCGGCGCCTGCAGGCCGAGAAAGGCGGCGCCGAGGCAAATGCCGACCTTGATCGGCATTGATTTTTGCATATGCGAGATCACGAACACGTAGAGCACGGCGCCGACAAACAGGATAATCGGCGTGACGGCGCGGGCGAACAGGAACGTGACGTAGGGTGCGTGGCCGCGATAACCGGCCATGATCAGCTTTTCCAGCGCGCTTTCCTGGGCAAGCCATTTGGTGAGGTTGAAGTCGTCCACAACCCTGGAGACGATCTGCTTCGGCGTCTGGCGCAGCGAGACTTTCTCGCTCTTGCCGAGACGTTCGCGCTCGCGCTGCCGGATCCGTTCGCGCTCATTGGCGACCGCCTTCATGCGCTTGGAGAGGTTTTCGCCGACAAGCAGCGGCATGATCAGCGTGTACACGGTCGCGCTCGCAGCAATCGCAGCGAGCAGCATGGTCATGAAATGCGCGTCGTGGAGTTTGTCGACCAGAAGCTGGATCATGTCACACCATCAGAAATCGAAGTTGATCATTTTCTTCATGACCAATATGCCGAGCGACATCCAGAGCCCGCAGCCGGCGAGCATCAATTGGCCGGTCGGGTGGGTCCAGAGCAGCGAGATGTAGTCGGGCGTGGTCATGTAGACGAGAAGCATCACGATCGGCGGCAGCGAGCCGATGATGCCGGCAGACGCCTTGGCTTCCATCGACATTGCCTGGATCTTCTCGCTCATCTTCTTGCGGTCGCGCAGAACCTTGGAGAGGTTGCCGAGCGCCTCCGACAGGTTGCCGCCGGATTTCTGCTGGATCGAGATCACGATGCCGAAGAAGTTCGCCTCGGGCACCGGCATCCGCTCGTACAGCCGTGAGCAGGCCTCGCCGAGCGGCATGCCGATCGCCTGGGTCTCGATGATCGCCAGGAACTCGCTCCTGAGCGGCTCAGGCGAATCCGCGGCCACGACCTTGAGCGATTCGAACAGCGGCAGTCCGGCCTTGATGCCGCGCACGATCACGTCGATGCCGTCGGGCAGCGCCTTGAGGAAGGCTTTTTCGCGTCGCTTCTTCAGAAAGCTCAGGGCCCAGCGTGGCAGGCCGAAACCGCCGGCGAAGGCGAGCCCGCCCGCGCCCAGCAATCCACCGCCCCCGAGCAGCGTCCCCAGGAAGAGCACCACGGCGCAGACGGCAGAAATCACCCAGAATTTCTGGGTCGACCAGCTGAGCCCCGCCTGTGCGATGCGTACGCTGAGCGGGACCTTGCTTTCCTTCTCCCGTCGCGCCTCGAGCTCCTTGAGGGTTCCCTCGACCTGTTCGCGGCGCGAGCGCTGGGTCTTGTCGGCCTGCCGCTTGGCGACAGGCTCAGGCTTGGCGATCTGGGCACGGCGATTCTCGGCCTTCTTCTCTCCCGACAGCAGGGGATAGACGAAAACCCACGCAATGCCGCCGATGGCGGTGAAGGCCAGAAAAGCCAGAGCGAGCGCCTGTATGTTCATGATCAGTCCCGTCAGTTCGGAGCGCCGGCGACTTCGGCGGCGTCCAGCGCGGCTGCGAGACGCTTTTCTTCGTTGTAATAGCGCGCGCGCTCCCAGAAGCGCGGGCGGCCGATGCCGGTGGAGCGGTGCCGGCCGATGATCTTGCCGTTGGCGTCTTCGCCCATCAGGTCGTAGAGGAACACGTCCTGGGTGATGATGGTCTCGCCTTCCATGCCCATCACCTCGGTGATGTGGGTGATGCGGCGCGAACCGTCACGCAGGCGGGCGGCCTGGACGATGACGTCGATGGAGGCGCAGATCATCTCGCGGATGGTGCGCGAGGGCAGCGAAAAGCCGCCCATCGTGATCATGGATTCGCAGCGCGACAGCGCCTCGCGGGGGTTGTTGGCGTGCAAGGTGCCCATCGAGCCGTCGTGACCGGTGTTCATCGCCTGCAACAGGTCGAACGCCTCCGGTCCGCGAACCTCACCGACGATGATGCGTTCGGGGCGCATACGCAGGCAGTTGCGCACCAGTTCGCGCATCGTGATCTGGCCTTCGCCTTCGATGTTGGGCGGCCGGGTTTCCAGTCGCACCACATGCGGCTGCTGCAGCTGCAATTCGGCCGCGTCTTCGCAGGTGATGACGCGTTCGTCGTCGTCGATATAGTTGGTCAGGCAGTTCAGCAGCGTTGTCTTGCCCGAACCGGTACCGCCGGAGATCAGCACGTTGCAGCGGACGCGGCCGATGATCTGCAGGATCTCCGCGCCCTCCTTGGAGATGGCGCCGAACTTGACGAGCTGGTCGAGCGTCAGCTTGTCCTTCTTGAATTTGCGGATGGTGAGCGCCGGCCCGTCGATCGCCAGCGGTGGGACGATGGCGTTGACACGCGAGCCGTCGGCGAGGCGCGCGTCGCAGATCGGCGAGGATTCGTCGACGCGGCGGCCGACCTGGCTCACGATGCGTTGGCAGATGTTCAGGAGCTGCTGGTTGTCGCGGAAGCGGATGCCGGTGCGCTGGATCTTGCCGGCGACTTCGATGTAGACCGTGCCGGCGCCGTTGACCATGATATCGGCGATGTCGTCGCGCGACAGCAGGGGCTCAAGCGGACCATAGCCGAGAACGTCGTTGCAGATATCGTCGAGCAGTTCTTCCTGCTCGGCGATCGACATCACGATGTTCTTGATCGCGATGATCTCGTTGACGATGTCGCGGATTTCCTCGCGCGCGGATTCGCCGTCGAGCTTGGCGAGCTGGGCAAGGTCGATCGCCTCGATCAGCGCCCCGAAGATCGTCGCCTTGACCTGATAGTAATTGTCGGACCGGCGGGTTTCCATCGCGGCCGGGGGCGGAGTGGGCCGCGCCGGCGCGAGCGGCGGCGAGGCCACCGCGGGCGCTGGCGCCGGGCGCGGAGCGGCCTGTGCCTGCGCGGCGGCAGGTTCGGGCATGGGGGTGGGCTTCATCGCCCGGGTGTCGTCTGTTCCGCTACGCTTACCAAACACGTCAATACTCCACGAACGGCGCTACTTGCCCCGCAGCTTGTCGATCAGGGGCGACAGCAGCGACCCCTTCGCCTTCTTGGTTTCGCTGCGGCCGGTCAGCCGCTGCGCGACCTGCAAGAACATCTCGGTGGTCCGATGATTGGCGGAGACTTCCGCGATCATCTGACCGTTGTTGGCGGCCGAGCCGAACATCTGCGGATCGAACGGAATGGTGACGATCGGCTGGTTCTCGATCGCCTTGGCGAACTCGGCGCCGTTGATTTCCGGCCGCTTCGGCACGCCGACCTGATTCAGGCAATAGAGCGGCGGACGGTCGTTCGGCCGCGACGCCTTCAGAAGATCGTAGAGGTTCTTGGTGTTGCGCAGGCTGGCGAGATCGGGCGCCGCAACGATCAGGATGTCGTCGGCGCTGATCAGTGCGCGCTTGGTCCAGCCAGACCATTGATGGGGAACGTCGAGCACGATGCAAGGCATCGTGGTGCGAAGCGTGTCGAAGATCGCGTCGAACGACTCGACGCCGAAATCATAGACCCGGTCCAGCGTCGCCGGCGCGGCCAGCAGGCTGAGATGATCCGTGCACTTCGACAGAAGGCGATCGAGGAACGCGGTGTCGACGCGGTCGGGCGAGAACACCGCGTCCGCGATGCCCTGCGGCGGATCCTGATTGTAGTCGAGGCCGGCAGTGCCGAAGGCGAGGTCGAGGTCGGCGACGACCGCGTCCATCGCCAGATCGCGTGCGATCGCCCAGGCGACGTTGTGCGCGATGGTGGACGCACCGACACCGCCCTTCGCGCCGACCACCGCGATGATGCGGCCGACGGATTTCGACTCGGGCGCCGAGAACAGGTTGCAGATCGAACGCACCACGTCGATCGTGGTGACCGGCGCGATTACATAATCGCTGACGCCGCGGCGCACCAGTTCGCGATACAGTCCGACGTCGTTGATGCGTCCGATCACGACGACACGCGTGCCGGGATCGCACACGGTCGCGAGATGGTCGAGGCCGGCGAGGATATCGCCACGCGCATCGGTCTCCAGCACGATCACGTTTGGCGTCGGAGAGGTACGATAGGCTTCGGTCGCCGCGGCCATGCCGCCCATCTGGATCTTGAGATGGGCCTTGCCGAGCCGGCGGTCCTCGCCGGCCGACTGCACGGCGGCTGCGGTTTCCACGGTCTCGCAGAAGGCCTGCACCGACACGCGCGGTGCCGGCGCGATGTGGTCTTCCGCGGGCGGCGGAGCGCCTTCCGGCCTCTCTTCGGTTTCTTGGCGGGCGTAGCTGATCATTTGCCTGTATCGCTAAGTTTGGCCTCTGTCGGCTTCGGGATAGGCGGTCGTGGTGGGCGTGCCCTTGCGGTATTTCTCGAAGCCCTCGCTGCGCCGGAGCGTGTAGGGCGGGGTTTCCGGACGCGGCTGGACCAGATCGGCGGGGTTGTCGATCATCGCCGCCATGTTGCGCTGAGCGGCGCAGCCGAAATTGTAGTACTGCTTGTTCTCGTACCAGCTCTTGTTCTTGTACGAGGCGCCGATGTCCTCGGGCCACAGCCCGCATGGGCCGGCCACGGCCGTCATCTTCGGATAGCTGAGGCGGATCGTCGGCATCTGCCGCGGATCATCCGGATGATAATTGTGCACGACGAGGCCGCGCGACGGCACGCCTACCGACGCGAACAGCGATCTAATCTCCCGGAAGGAGTCCGCGGCGGCGCGTGCGTTGGGCGTATTCACGGGAACGTCGGCGACGATCGCGCCGGTCCCTTCCTGGACCCAGCCCTGCGCCAGTCCGACGACGTCGGTGCGCTGGGAGGCCGACAGGCCGCCGCGGCCACGACCGACGAACACGACGATCGAGTGGTTGGCCTCCTCGACCGCGATCGGGTGACGCATGTGATAGTCGTCGGGGATCGCAGCCGTGGTCGGGACGCCGTCGGTATGCGTGCAGGCGCCGAGCGCGACGGCAAGGCCGAGGAGCGTTCCTGCCAGGCGGAAAGTGCGCTGGCGATCGAGGGATATTCTGCTTGTCATCGGTTCAAATCCTCGCCGCTCAGTCGGTGATGAAGCCATAGGTGCCGCGATAATTGCGGGCCGGCCCGGCCACGCGACCCGGCGCGCCATAGATGCGGTTGATGTTGCCGATCAGATCAGCCTGCGGATCGGACGGCGGCCGCAAACCCGTCATCGGGACGCGACAGATCCTTCTGGGCCACGGCCCGGACGATAAACGGCGTCACCAGCACCATCAGCTCGGTCTGGTTGTTGACGAAGTCCCGGCTGCGGAACAGCGCGCCGAGCACCGGCAATTGCGTCAGACCGGGCAGGCCGTTGACGGCCTGCTTGGTCTGATCCTGGATCAGGCCGGCCATCGCCATCGCGCCGCCCGACGGAATCTCCAGCGTGGTTTCGGCGCGGCGGGTCTTGACCGACGGAATGATCACGGAGTTGGTCGTGGTCGAGGTGATCGCCTGCGACAGCGTGAGCGAATTCTCGTTCGACAGTTCGGAGACTTCGGTCATCACGCGCAGGCTGATGCGTCCTTCGGTCAGCACCACCGGCGTGAAGTTGAGCGAGATACCGAATTTCTTGAAGCTGATCTGCGTCGTACAGACATGCGTCGTGGGATCGCAGGTGTAGCCGGCAGGCACCGGGAATTCGCCGCCCGCGATGAACGTCGCGGACTCGCCGGAGATCGCCGTCAGGTTCGGCTCGGCAAGCGTTCGCACGACGCCGGCGCTTTCCATCGCCCGCAGCGTCGCCTGGACCGACGGCGTCGCGCCGAACGAGGTCTGCACCGAACTCGTGGTCAGGGAGCGGCCCAACGCCGAGAACGGGTTGGTGTTGTTGAAGTTCACGACCGACGTGCCGTAGTTCAGGTTGGCCGAGAGATCGATGCCCATCTGCTTGACGATCGATCGCGCGACTTCGGCGACCGTCACCTTGAGCATGACCTGGTCGCGGCCGCGCACCACGATCGAGTTGACGATCTTGTCGGTGCCGCCCGTCAGGCGTCCGGCGACATCGGCCGCCTGTTGCGCCTCGATCGGGCTTGCCGCCGTCCCGGTCAGCACGACGCCGTCGCCGATGCCGTCGACCTGGATGTCGGCATTGGGCAGCGACTGCTTCAATGCGGCACGCACGCCGTTGAGGTCGCGCTTGACCGCGATGTCGTAGGCGGCAATCTGCTGGCCTGCGGAATCGAAGAACACGATGTTGGTCTGTCCGATCGCCGCGCCGATGATGTAGGCGCGCTGCGCCGAGCGGACCACCGCATTGGCGATCTTCGGATCCGCGACCAGCACGTCCTTGATGTCGCGCGGCAGGTCGATCACGACCGACTTGCCGATGCCGAGCGACAGGAAGCGGGCATTCATCTGACCGCCGTCGGCCATGGGCGGCGCAGCGACGCGATAGTCCGCCGCCACGACAGGTGTGAGTGCCGGATTGAGCGTCAGCGCAGCGACGGCCGAAAACGACAGGGCGCGAACCAGGAAGGTCCGCATCTTCGGCTGTTTAACCCCGGAAGTCATATCTCAGTCCTCTTGTCACTTCTGAATCGTCGCCTGGTTTGCGATGCCGAAGCGAATGATATTGACGCTGTCCGCGCGCTTGGCGGCGCGGTCATCGGTGTTTTCGACCATCTTGGCGTCGGCGATGCTGCGCAGCGCCAGCGACAGCGTGCCGGCCTGGCGTGCGGCCGTAAGCGTCGCGGTCTGGTCGGGACGCAATTCCAGCGTGACGGTCTTGCCGACCACGGTGGTCTGACCGTCCTTTTCCTTGGGCGCCTGATCGATCGCGAGCACGCGGATGTTCGCCAGGATGATCTCGGAGACGGAGATTTCAGCCTGCTCGGGATGTTCCTGATTCTTCTGGCGGCGCGTCAGCAGCACGTCGACCCGATCGTTGGGGAGAATGAAGCCGCCGGCGCCGGTCTCCGGCGAGATCTCGGTCGAGACCGCGCGCATGCCGGTCGGCAGGATGGCCGCCATGAAGCCGGAGCCGTCGGCCTTCACCAGTTTCTGCTCGCGGATCGGCTCGCCTGCGATGAAAGGCGCGCGCGCGAGCCAGCCGGTGATCTGGTTCGGTGCGTCGGGACGGTCGGTGCGACGAATGAAGGTGTTGCTCGCGGTCGCCGCCGGCCATGTCTGCCATTGCAGATCTTCGGGCTTGAGCGCCTGACCGAGCCCGATCTCGGATTTCGCAACGAGAACGTCGGTGGTCTGCAACTGGACAACGGGCGCGCCGGGGGCGGCTTGCTGTCGGAGCCGCTTGCGAGATAGGCAGCGATGCCGCCGGCGCCGATAGCGATGGCAAGGACCACAATGCGTGCGGTGTTCATACGCTTCACTTTCCACAATTACGCCGCGACGCTGCCGCCGCCGTGCAGGCAGTTGAGCAGTTATTCGTCAAAGCATGGTTAATGAGGCGTATCTAAATCGCCTTAACGCCGGGTTATCCGGTGTTGTCAGGATAAGGCGAAGTGCGAGAGGTCGATCGCCTTCACCCAATCGGTGTCGGGATAAACCATGAGCGCGCCGATCGCGAGCGCGATGCCGTAGGGAATGCCGGTCTCCTTGGCGTGCAGCTTGAGCAGCCATGCCTGACCGGCGAATGCGTAAGGCAGCGGCCATTGCCGAAACTGCAGCAACAGCAGCGTCAGAGCGCCTCCGAAGATCGAGGCGTAGAGCAGGTAGTTCATCAGATGCGCAAAGCCGAACCAAAGCGCCGCGGTTGCCGCGACTTTCGCGTCGCCGCCGCCGACCCATCCCATCGCAAAGCAGCCAAAGGCCACCGCGAGCACGGTTGCGCCGGCGCCGATATGCGAGAGGATGTCCGACCAGCCCATCCCGCTTGCCACCGCCAGGATCAGAAAGCCGGCAGCCAGCGACATCGATACGCGATTGGAGATCGTCATGGTGAACAGATCGCTCGACGCCGCGAACGCCATCAGGGCGGGAAACAGCATGAGGCGCGCGAGATCGAGGATCATGGAAGTTACACGGGTCTGTCGACGCAAAATATCGGATCGCCGCAGCCTAGCGTCGACAGGTGAACAATCTGAAAACGGCGGGACGAAATTACCAGATGCTGACGATGCGGCAGACGAGCGCGACCAAGGCAAGCAGGAGCGCCAGGCACACCGTTTCCGTGGCAAGGTCGTGCGCGATGGCGTCGCCGGTGCCTCGGCCAGTCCCTCGGCCCATCGCTTCGGCCAAGCCAATCCGCGTCTTTTCGGCGTCGCTAGACGCGGAAGCAGGTTTACGCATACGCATACTCAACTGGACGCCACAGGACGAAAATTCGCGACGAGGGCGGCTGAAGTCGCAACGCGCGTTCACCCTGCCGTCCGTTCACTCTTGATCGAAACGTCTAATTCCGGATTAACCGCTATCGCTCGACTGCGTGTTGCTCGGATCTTTGTCGCCGCCGACGGTCTTCGTCGTCGCGCCGTGCCCAATGAAAAAGGGCCCCGGTGATCCGAGGCCCTCTGTTCTTTTCACGATCCAGTCGCTTACTTCAGCGAGCTGTTGATCGAGGTGAACTTGGTGTTCAGCGTGGTGCCGAGACCATTGACGGCGGCGATGATCGCCAGCGAAATGCCGGCAGCGATCAGACCGTATTCGATGGCGGTGGCGCCGGACTCGTCCTTCGCGAAACGAGCAATCAGTTTCTTCATAAGCAAAACTCCATGTACACGTGGCTGTCGAACTAACGTCTGGTCTTGGCGTTCTCAGCACCGTGACCAGGCGCCACCGTAGGAGTCGAGAATTGCAGTGCAGTTAATTCAACCGCGGAAACATCGGTGCAATTCGCCGTTCTTCAGCACAGTAAATTTGGAATAAAGCTCGTTGTCGAAGATGATCTCGTTGTGGGCGCGACTCCGCGTTTGATGCGATGATTGTAGCGGTAATAGGCAAGTTGATACCGCAAGGTCAAAGCGATACCGAGAACGTACTTCACAACTCCTTAAGTCGAGAAGAGTAGGCCTGATCGCTAGTTCTTGATGAGGCGCGCCCATGTCCAATCTTCCGATGGAAGTTCTCGTGATGCTCGGCCAGACCATCGAAAAAGTGGTGCCGATCACCATCGTGCTGGCCCTTGTTTTCACGGTGCTCACGCACTTTTGGGCCTGCAATTCCGCCGCGCCCTGGTGGCGCAAGCGCGAGCTGATCACCGACGTCGCCTACTGGTTCTTCGTGCCCGTGTTCGCACGCGTGTTTCGCATCGGCCTCATGGTGCTCGGCGCCGGCGTCGTGTTCGACATTCACGACGCCGATGATCTGATCGCATTCTACGACAACGGACACGGTCCGCTGTCGGAGCTTCCGCTCTGGCTGCAGGCAATGCTGTTCCTGCTGGCTTCGGATTTCATGCTGTACTGGTTGCACCGGATGTTTCACGGCGGCGGGTTCTGGAAATATCACGCCGTCCATCATTCGTCGGAAGACCTCGAATGGATATCGGCGGCGCGCTTTCACCCGGTCAATCTGTTGATCGGCACGATCTCGGTGGACGTGATCTTGCTGATGGCGGGGATCTCGCCGAACATCATGCTCTGGGTCGGGCCTTTCACCACCTTCCATTCAGCCTTCGTGCACGCCAACCTGAACTGGACGCTGGGGCCGCTCAGATATGTCCTGGCGACGCCGGTTTTCCATCGCTGGCATCACACCGGGCTCGAAGACGGCGGCGACACGAATTTCGCCGGCACATTCCCGCTCTGGGACATCCTGTTTGGGACTTTCCGGATGCCCGAGGGGCGATTGCCCGAAAACTACGGCAAGGACGAAGCGGCGATGCCCCGTGAGATCGGCGGCCAGCTGGCTTACCCGTTCCGGCAATGAGGGCCGGTTTCTTTGGATCGTTTGCGGTTCATTCACCAATTGCGGCCAGAGTCGCCGTATCGGGCGCCGGTTCCGCTGCGTATCGCTTTTGCCGGCTCGTCACCCCGGGGTTGAGTATGTCGCTGAAGTCTTTGAGTCTTGCATTCGGATCGTTCGCACTCGCGCTCGGTCTCCTGTCGTGGCCGGCCGCCGTAATGGCGGAGCCGGCCGACGCCATCTCCGTCAGCGTCGATCAGGCCAAGCTGGTCAAGCTTCCGAGCCGCGTTGCCACCATCGTGGTCGGCAATCCGATGATCGCTGACGTGACTCTGCAGAACGGCGGCATCGTGGTGGTGACCGGCAAAGGCTATGGCGCGACCAATTTCATCGCCATGGACCGCGGCGGCGAAGTGCTGGTGGATCGCGTCATCCAGGTTGAAGGCCCGACCGATCAGCTTGTGACCGTCTATCGCGGCGTCGAGCGCGAGACCTATAGCTGCATGCCGGTCTGCCAGCGGCGCGTCACGCTTGGCGATGGCGACAACTATTTCAATTCGGTGATCGGCCAGTCCGGCTCGCTCTCGAACCAGGCGGGCGCCGGCGCAGCGGGCTCGGGCAAGGCGAACTAAGACTGTTTCGCAGAACTTGTAGGCTCGACTGCCGCTGGAGCACGATGAGGATCGTCAGCGCCGCTACACGTTTGCGGATCATGCTTCGGTAGACTTGGTTAGCGGCCGATTAACGGTTCGGGCGTTCCGTAAAGATCGCGAGAAACCGTTCAACAATTGTTTTCGGCTATCACTGGCGGTTGATGATCGCTGACCGGGGATTGCCGATGCCGCCTCCTGCCGCTCCACCAGCCTCGTTCCGGGCTCTGCTACGACGCTTTCGGCGCAATGGCCGGGCGTCCGCCGCCGTGGAATTCGCGCTGGTCGCGCCGCTGTTCTTCGCGTTGCTTTTCGCCATCATCGAGACGGCGCTGATGTTCTTTGCAAGCCAGGTGCTGGAGACGATCACGCAGAACTCCGCGCGCATGATCTTCACCTCGCAGGCGCAGACCCAAGGCTTCACCGCAACTCAGTTCAAGACATATGTCTGCGGCCAGATCCCCGCGCTGTTCAACTGCAGCAACGTCTATGTCGACGTCGAAAGCTATTCCTCGTTTTCCAGCATCACCTTGAATACGCAGATCGACTCGAACGGCAACTTCATCAACAACAACATGCAATACAGTCCCGGCGGTCCGGGCAGCATTGTCGTCGTCCGGGTGTTCTACCCATGGCAGCTGTTCGTCACCGGATTGGGTTTCAACATGTCGAATCTGACGGGCAACCAGCGCCTGCTGGTCGCTACCGCGGCATTCCAGAACGAGCCGTAGCACCATGCCGGGATTGAAAACGATGAAAACGCTGTCCGACATCTGGTTTGCCGCCCGCCGCGCCGCACGCGATCTCGCGCAGGATCGCAACGGTCTCGCCGCGACGGAATTTGCCGTGATCGTTCCCATGATGCTGGTGATGTTCTTCGGCACGGTGGAGTACTCCTCGGCCGTCGCGGTCGACCGCAAGGTCACGCTGATTGCAAGAACGCTGTCCGACCTGACCTCGCAGGCGTCTGTCGAGCGTTGATGATCTCTATTTACAGAACGTGTTCACCGCGAGCATCGCGATCATGTCGCCGTATGGTCCGACGCCGACCAAGGCGCAGATCACGGAGATCTATGTGGATTCCAACAAGGTCGCGAAGGTTCAGTGGAGCAGGGCCGCGACCATCGGCAGCGCCGCGACGCAGGCGACACTCGGCACGTCGACGCACAATGCGGGCGACGTCCTCACCATCCCGCCGGAGCTACAGGTTCCGAAAACCTACCTGATCTTCAGCGAGGTCAGCTATCTCTACACGCCCTCGGTCGGTTACGTGATGGGGATAGCCGGCGTGACGTTGGGCGATGTCGCCTATACGCGGCCGCGTCAAAACACCTGCGTGCTCTATAACAACACGCCCAACGGTTGCCCGACGACGTCCTGACCGTCGCTGCAGTCTTCGCAAACGGAAAAAGGCCGCATGGTGAGGCGCGGCCTTTTTCTTTGATATCGGCTTCTTTGATATCGGCGTTGGGCAGGATTTTCCAGGCAAACGCCTGGACGAAATCGCTCAGTTCGCGGCGCGCAGATTGTCGGCCGACGACTTGCCCGAGCGGCGGTCCGCCACGATCTCGTAGGAGATTTTCTGGCCTTCACGCAGTGTGCCAAGTCCAGCGCGTTCGACGGCGCTGATGTGCACGAATACGTCGTTGCCGCCGTCGTCGGGCTGAATGAAGCCGTAGCCCTTGGTTGCGTTAAACCACTTCACGGTTCCCATGCTCACGGGATAGTCCCTTCTCAGGTATAAAAATGTCGAAACCCACTTTTGATGGGCTGGCGAGATCGGATTTTTGGAAGGGTCGTCAGCGTCTAAACCGGCTGTACCGGTGGATAGCCAATGTCGTCCGGCCGAAAATCGATTGCCCAATATATTAAAAGAAGCGGCCCGGCAAAACAATCCTGAGCTGCAGTTTTTTTGCTTGCTTGTTTTCGATACGACACAATTCCGCGCATTGACATGATCCTGTCATGCGCGGTTTCGGCGGCCCTCGAAGGGGCTCCCAGGCGGCTTTTTAGCGGCGGCGGAACTGCCCACCCCGCTGCGGGCCGCCGCGCGACGCGCCGGGATTGGAGGGGCGCTCGTCCTTGTGGCGGAAAATGAGCCGGCCCTTCTCGAGGTCATAGGGCGACATCTCGATCGTGACCCGGTCGCCCGCGAGCGTCTTGATCCGGTTCTTCTTCATCTTGCCGGCCGTGTAGGCGACGATTTCGTGTCCGGCGTCGAGCTGCACGCGATAGCGCGCGTCAGGCAGGATTTCGGTGACCAGTCCTTCGAACTGGATCAGCTCTTCTTTAGCCATGGTTATCTCCAGATCGATTGGCGGCTAGCTTGGCTGTGGGTTGGGGTTGCTGGTTGGGACGGCTCTCGCGATGCAAAAAGGCAACGCCTTGTATTCCTTCCGCTTTGCCGCCGCCTTGCGGCGGCCGGCGCGGCTCCTGACGATGACTTGGTGAAGCACTGATATTACCACCATTGCGGCGGCGGCGGCGAGGACCTTTCGCGGCGCCCTTCGATTCGTTGGCCCTGGCGGCGGCATGCGGCGGGCGTTTTGCGGGGCGGTCGCTGCCCCGATGCTGCTGTTGGGGTGCTGCGACGGCCGGCTCGCGATGGCCGGGCGTCCGGCGGTCTTCGCGCGGCAGCGCGATCCGGATCAGCCGTTCGATGTCGCGCAGATAGCCCATCTCCTCGGCACCCGCGACCAGCGAGATCGCGATGCCCTCGGCCCCGGCCCGCGCGGTGCGGCCGATGCGATGGACGTAGGTCTCGGGTACATTGGGAAGGTCGAAATTCACCACATGGCTGACGCCGTCGACATCGATGCCGCGGGCGGCGATGTCGGTCGCAACCATGGTGCGGACCTCGCCGGAACGGAAGGCAGCCAGCACCCGCTCGCGATGGTTCTGAGACTTGTTGCCGTGAATGGCGTTGGCGGAGATGCCGGACCTGGCGAGGCTCTTCACCACCTTGTCCGCGCCATGCTTGGTGCGGGTGAAGACCAGCGCGCGGTCGACCGGCTCCTGCTTGAGGATTTGCGCCAGAATGGTGGGCTTGGCCGAATGATCGACCTGGATGATGCGCTGGGTGATGCGATCCACCGTGGAGGACACCGGGGTCACTGCCACGCGGGCCGGATCGCGCAGCATCTGTTGCGCGAGATCGGCGATGTCCTTGGGCATGGTCGCCGAGAACAGCAGCGTCTGCCGCTTGACCGGCAATTTGGCGACGATTTTGCGGATGTCGTTGATGAAGCCCATGTCGAGCATGCGGTCGGCCTCGTCGAGCACGAGGAATTCGACCTGATTGAGCTTGAGCCCGTTGCTCTGCACGAGATCGAGCAGGCGGCCAGGCGTCGCAACCAGGACTTCGACGCCGCCCATGATGGAGCGGACCTGCCGGCCCATCGGCACGCCGCCGATCGCCAGCGCCGAGGTCAGGCGGATGTGGCGGCCATAGGCCTGGAAGCTGTCGAGAATCTGTCCCGACAATTCGCGGGTCGGGCTCAGCACCAGCACGCGGCAAGTCTTCGCCTGCGGCTTGGAGCGGTTCTCGAGGATGCGGTGCAGGATGGGAAGGGCGAAGGCGGCGGTTTTGCCGGTGCCGGTCTGGGCGATGCCGACGATGTCGCGGCCGGTCAGTGCCAGCGGAATGGTTTGGGCCTGGATGGGTGTCGGTGTGACGTAGTTCTCTTCCTTGAGGGCACGTGAGATGGGATCGGCGAGGCCGAAATCCTGAAAGGAGGTCAAAAGATGGATCTTTCCATGTAAGGACGACGCGCGCTCCGGACGGGTTGTCAGGAGCGGGTCAAATTCTCTCAAGGCACCCGCGTGTCGGGAGCGCCATTCTTGGGTTGGCTGAAAGGGGCAAGCCAGAAGCCCGCTGCAGGGCTAAAGAACACGCGGCTCGCGACGATCCGACAATTCTCCGGATCTCGCCCATCATATGGAACAGGAACGCGGCGCTTTCAAGGTAGAATAAATGCAGCCGCAAGGGTGCCCACGAAAACCCATGGTTGCGGTTCCCATCAAAAGCACGGATTATCCTGCCGAAAATGTAGTCATGCCCGGACATATGCATAAAAAACATACTGATTGCCGCGTAAGTATACATTTTCATCGCCCAAAGAATGCGCAGAAAATTGTGTCGGGATTGGGCTTTTTGTCGAAATCCGGTAGCGGAATCATCCCATTAGCTGGCGTGCCAGGCATGGCATGCTTCTTGCGATTCCCTTAACGCAGGCGGCCGTGGAGCCGTGTCGGCAGCGTTTGACGTCTGCGTCAGGGAGATCACAATTCATGCCTACTTTTTCCTCTCACGATAAAGCGACGCCCATGAGCCGTCGTCGCTGGCTGGCGGCCACCGCCGGTCTCATTCTCGGCCTGGCCTCGTTCACGTCGGCAAAAGCCGCGGACGACACCATCAAGGTCGGCGTCCTGCATTCGCTCTCCGGCACGATGGCCATCAGCGAAACCACGCTGAAGGACACCATTCTGTTCTTGATCGATGAGCAGAACAAGAAGGGCGGCGTGCTCGGCAAGAAGCTTGAGGCTGTCGTTGTCGACCCCGCCTCGAACTGGCCGCTGTTCGCCGAGAAGGCCCGTGAGCTGATCACCAAGGACAAGGTCGCTGTCGTGTTCGGCTGCTGGACCTCGGTGTCGCGCAAATCCGTGCTGCCGGTGTTCAAGGAGTTGAACAACATCCTGTTCTATCCCGTCCAGTACGAGGGCGAGGAGAGCGAGCGCAACGTGTTCTACACCGGCGCCGCGCCGAACCAGCAGGCGATTCCCGCCGTCGACTATCTGATGAAGGAAGAGAAGGTGAAGCGCTGGGTGCTCGCCGGCACCGACTACGTCTATCCGCGCACCACCAACAAGATTCTGGAAGCCTATCTGAAGTCGAAGGGTGTCGCCCAGGACGACATCATGATCAACTACACGCCGTTCGGTCATAGCGACTGGCAGACCATCGTCGCCGACATCAAGAAGTTCGGTTCGGCCGGCAAGAAGACCGCGGTGGTCTCCACCATCAACGGCGACGCCAACGTTCCCTTCTACAAGGAGCTCGGCAACCAGGGCATCAAGGCGACCGAAATTCCGGTGGTCGCGTTCTCGGTGGGCGAGGAAGAACTCGCCGGCATCGACACCAAGCCGCTGCTCGGCCATCTCGCCGCCTGGAACTACTTCGAGTCGATCAAGACGCCGGCGAACGAGAAGTTCATCAAGGAGTGGCAGGCCTACACCAAGAACCCGAAGCGCACCACCAACGACCCGATGGAAGCGCATGTCATCGGCTTCAACATGTGGGTGAAGGCGGTCGAGAAGGTGAAGTCGACCGATCCGGACAAGGTCATCGACGCGCTGCCCGGCATCGAAACGCCGAACCTGACCGGCGGCACGGCGAAGATGCTGCCGAACCACCACATCACCAAGCCCGTCTTCATCGGCGAGATCAAGGGCAACGGCCAGTTCGACGTCGTCTACAAGACCAAGGACCTCGTCCCCGGCGATGCATGGTCGAAGGAGCTCGAAGGCTCCAAGGACCTGGTCGGCGACTGGGTCGGCAAGAAGTGCGGCAACTACAACGTCAAGACCAACAAGTGCCTGGGTTCGGGCACCTGATTTCAGCCTGACCAAAACACCGGAGAAGGCGGCCTCGTCGCCGCCTTCTCTTTACCTCCTGCCGGGGTTTTCGAAGTGCTTGCCAAACTCGTTGCCCGTGTCCGGACGTTCGCGCTCGCCCTCGTCCTGACAGCCGTCGCGGTGCCGGCCTTTGCCGGGCCGTTCGAGGACGCGGTCGCCAAATTCGCCAACGACGACTTCTCCGATACGGAGGATGCGGTCGGCGCGATCGCGACGTCGGGCAATCCGCTGGCCTATCCGATCATCAGCGCGTTGCAGCAAGAACGGCTGATGGCCGATGGCGACAGCAAGAAAGTCTATATCAAGCAGACCGACGGCAAGGCGATCGACGCTGCGACCGGCGCGGCGGTCGACGCCATCCCCGACAGCGCAAGCGCCGTCCGTCTCAACAACCGCCTGCGCCGCACGGTGGAGGCCGCGCTCGGCGGGCTGACATTGCTGTCGCCCGATCCGGCTGCGCGCATTTCCGCCGCGCAGTCGGTTTTCAAGTCGCATGACGAAACGGCTCTTCCCGTCGTCGAGAGCGCGCTCGCGAAGGAAACCAACAAGTCGGCGAAGACCGCGTTCCAGGAAGCGCGCGCGGCGATCCTGCTGTTCAAGTCCGACGCCAGCGAGGTCGACAAGCTGGAAGCGGTCGCGACCATCAAATCGCGCGGCGATCAGGAGGCGCTCGCGCTGCTGAGCGACATCGGCAGCGATCAGCCGGCTTCGGTGGCGAAGGCCGCGGCCGGCGCGATCTCCGTCGATCCAGAGCCGGCTCGCGCTGTGGTCGACGGTGCAGAATGCCTGGTATGGCCTGTCGCTCGGCTCGGTGCTGTTGCTCGCGGCGATCGGGCTCGCCATCACCTTCGGCGTGATGGGCGTCATCAACATGGCTCATGGCGAGATGGTGATGCTTGGCGCCTACACCACCTTCGTGGTGCAGGAGGTGATCCGCACCCGCTATCCCGGCCTGTTCGACTATTCGCTGCTGATCGCAGTGCCGCTTGCCTTCCTCGTTGCCGGCGCGATCGGCGTCTTGATCGAGCGCAGCATCATCCGCTTCCTGTACGGCCGTCCGCTGGAGACGCTGCTCGCGACCTGGGGCCTGTCCCTGGTGCTGCAGCAGGCGGTGCGGACCATGTTCGGCCCGACCAACCGCGAAGTCGGCAATCCCTCCTGGATGAGCGGCGCGTTCGAACTCGGCCAGATCACCATCACCTACAATCGCCTGTGGATTCTCTGCTTCACCCTGGCGGTGTTCGCGATCCTGCTTGCGATGCTGCGCTTCACGGCACTCGGACTCGAGATGCGCGCCGTGACCCAGAACCGGCGGATGGCGGCATCGATGGGGATCGCAACCTCCCGCGTCGATGCGCTGACCTTCGGGCTCGGCTCCGGGATCGCCGGCATCGCCGGCGTGGCGCTGTCGCAGATCGATAATGTCAGTCCCAATCTCGGCCAGAGCTACATCATCGACTCCTTCATGGTCGTGGTGTTCGGCGGTGTGGGCAATCTGTGGGGCACGCTGGTCGGCGCCTTTACGCTCGGCATCGCCAACAAGTTCCTGGAGCCGGTGGCGGGCGCCGTGCTTGGCAAGATCGCCATTCTCGTGCTGATCATCCTGTTCATCCAGAAGCGACCGCGCGGCCTGTTTGCGCTGAAGGGACGGGCGGTGGAAGCATGACGCCGCATCTGCTCACGAGATCGCTGGATCGCGCCGCAACCGTCTTCATCCTCGTGGTCGCGGCCTGCGGGATCCTGATCCCGTTGTCCAACCTGCTGTTGCCGGCCGGCTCGTTCTTCCAGGTGCCGACCTATCTCGTGGCGCTGTGGGGCAAATATGTCTGCTACGCGATTCTGGCGCTGTCGATCGACCTGATCTGGGGCTATTGCGGCATTCTCTCGCTCGGCCACGGCGCGTTCTTCGCGCTCGGCGGTTACGCGATGGGCATGTACCTGATGCGCCAGATCGGCACCCGCGGCGTCTATGGCAATCCCATCCTGCCCGACTTCATGGTGTTCCTGAACTATCCGAAGCTGCCCTGGTACTGGTACGGCTTCGACATGTTCTGGTTCGCGGCGTTGATGGTCCTGCTGGTGCCCGGCCTGCTTGCCTTCTGCTTCGGCTGGCTCGCGTTCCGTTCCCGCGTCACCGGTGTCTATCTCTCGATCATCACGCAGGCGATGACCTACGCGCTGCTGCTGGCCTTCTTCCGCAACGATTTTGGTTTCGGCGGCAACAACGGCCTGACCGATTTCAAGGACATCCTGGGCTTCAATGTGCAGGCGGAGGGCACCCGCGCGGCGCTGTTCCTGTTGAGCTGTCTGGCGCTGATCGTCGCCTTCCTGATCTGCCGCGCGGTCGTGACCTCGAAGCTCGGCAAGGTGCTGATCGCGGTGCGCGATGCCGAGTCGCGCACGCGCTTCCTTGGCTACCGCGTCGAATCCTACAAGCTGTTCGTGTTCACGCTCTCGGCCTGCATGGCCGGTGTCGCCGGCGCGCTCTATGTGCCGCAGGTCGGCATCATCAACCCGTCCGAATTCGCACCCGGTAATTCGATCGAGGCGGTGATCTGGGTCGCCGTCGGCGGCCGCGGCACGCTGGTCGGCGCGGCGCTCGGCGCGATCGTCGTGAACTACGCCAAGACATTCTTCACGTCCGGTGTCTTGGCGCCCTATTGGCTGTTCATGCTGGGCGCGCTGTTCATCCTGGTGACGCTGCTCTTGCCGAAGGGCATCATCGGGACCTTCTATGCATGGTGGGAGCCGTGGCAGGCGCAACGCAAATCGGCCAATGCCGAAAGTGCTGCGCGCGAGGACGGCATCAGCGAACCGAATCCCGCGGAGTGAGAACATGAATGTCATGGACACCCGCGCCACTTCCGCATTGCTCTATCTCGACGGCGTGCACGTCTCCTTCGACGGATTTCACGCCATCAACAACCTGTCGCTGACGCTCGCACCGGGCGAGATGCGCGCCATCATCGGCCCGAACGGCGCGGGCAAGACCACGATGATGGATATCATCACCGGCAAGACCAAGCCGGACGAGGGCACCGTGCTGTTCGATGGCGTTACCGATTTGACGCGGCTCGACGAGACCCGCATCGCCGAGCTCGGCATCGGCCGCAAATTCCAGAAGCCGACGGTGTTCGAAAGCCAGACCATCGAGGACAATCTCCTGCTGGCGCTCAATGTCGACCACAGCGTCAAGGGCACGCTGTTCTGGCGCGGCAGCAAGGCGGAGGCCGAGCGCATCGAACGCGTGCTGGAGACCATCCGCCTCAAGGACGCGCGCAACCGCCTCGCCGGCAGCCTGTCGCACGGCCAGAAGCAATGGCTCGAAATCGGCATGCTGCTCGCCCAGGATCCGAAGCTGCTGCTGGTTGACGAGCCCGTCGCGGGCATGACCGACGTTGAAACCCACCAGACCGCGGAACTGTTGAAAGAGATCAACAAGGACAAGACGGTCATGGTCGTCGAGCACGACATGACCTTTGTCCGCGAGCTCGGCGTCAAAGTGACCTGTCTGCATGAGGGCACGGTGCTCGCTGAAGGCACCATCGACCAGGTGTCGTCGAATGAGCGGGTGATCGAAGTGTATTTGGGTAGATAGGCGAATAGCGGGTGGCGAATAGGGAAATGAGATCATGATCGCGGCAATTCTTGCTATTCGCCATTCGCCATTCGCCATTCGCTGCTCGGCCGGAGGTCGATGATGCTTGCCGTCGAGAACATCAATCTCTTCTATGGCGCGGCGCAGGCGCTGCGCGGCGTCTCGCTCAAGGCCGAGCCGGGCAAGGTGATGTGCGTGCTCGGGCGCAATGGCGTCGGCAAGACCTCGCTGTTGCGTGCGCTGGTCGGCCAATACCCGATCGCTTCCGGCTCGATCAATTTCGACGGCGCCGACATCACGGCGCTGAAGCCCTATGAGCGAGCGAGGCGCGGCATCGGCTTCGTGCCCCAGGGCCGTGAGATCTTTCCGTTGCTGACTGTGGAAGAAAACCTCAAGACAGGTTTCGGTCCGCTCAAGCGCGACGATCGCCATATTCCCGACGACGTGTTCTCGCTGTTTCCGGTGCTCAACAGCATGCTGGGCCGTCGTGGCGGTGACCTCTCCGGCGGTCAGCAGCAGCAACTCGCGATCGGGCGCGCGCTGGTGATGCGGCCGAAACTGCTTCTGCTGGACGAGCCGACCGAGGGCATCCAGCCTTCGATCATCAAGGATATCGGGCGGGCGATCTCCTACCTGCGCAGCCTCGGCACGATCGCGATCGTGTTGGTCGAACAATATCTCGACTTTGCCTGCGAGCTCGGCGACAGTTTCGCCGTGATGGACCGGGGGGCGGTCAAATATGCCTGCGACCGCACGACCCTCGATCCCGCCGAAATCAGTCGCCAGATGGCGTTGTAGCGGCCTGCAACGCCGATCGAGGCGGGTGAGCCTGTGGGGGAGGTGAATGCAGACCGGGATTTCGCACGCTGCGTCCGCGACCTTTGCCGCGAACCGCGCCCGCGGGGCGGTGGCGTTCGACGTGCACCTTCAGGACGGAGTGACGCGCCGCCGCGCCCTGCATGAATCCGGTTCGCTGCGGGTGCGTTTTCCGTCACCTGAGGATGAGGGGCTGTCGGCGGTGTTCGTCAACACGGCCGGCGGCGTCGCGGGCGGCGATCGCTTCGATACCGAGATCGCGGCCGGGCGCGGGCGCACAACTGACGCTGACGACGGCAGCGGCGGAAAAGGTTTATCGCGCGCCGGACGAGCCTGCGCAGATCAACATTTCCCTGAAAGCCGCGGCCGGCGCGCGGCTGGCCTGGTTGCCGCAGGAGACCATCCTGTTCGACCGCGCGCGGGTATCGCGGCGGATCGACATCGATCTCGATGAGACGGCTTCGCTTCTGCTCTGCGAGATCGTGGTATTTGGCCGTGCCGCGATGGGTGAGCGCATGCGGAGCGGGACGTTTGTCGACCGCTGGCGGCTGCGGCGCGGCGGCAAGCTGGTGTTCGCCGAAACAATCCGGCTTGATGGCGACATCGGTGAGAAGCTTGCGAAGCCCGCGATTGCCAAGGGTGGCGTCGCGATCGGCACAGCGCTGATCGTGCCCGGCGACGAGGCGCTGGTGGAGCGTATTCGGGAGATCTCCGCGTCGTTTGGCGGAGAAGTCGGCATCTCCGCCTGGAATGGATTTGCAATGGCGCGCTTCTGTGCCCAAGATGCCGCGCGGCTGCGCGCGGACATGATGGCGGTGCTCGGCCGCGCCTCGACTTCGCCATTGCCGCGGCTCTGGCTGAATTAGGCTCTGACGCAATTAGGCTCGGGTTCAATCAGGCTGTGGCTCAATGAGAACGTCAATCGATAGAGTGGACCTATGAACCTGTCTCCCCGCGAAAAGGACAAGCTTCTGATTTCGATGGCGGCCATGGTGGCGCGGCGGCGGCTGGAGCGTGGCGTCAAGCTCAATCATCCCGAGGCGGTCGCGATCATTTCCGATTTCATCGTCGAAGGCGCGCGCGATGGCCGCACCGTGGCCGAACTGATGCAGGCCGGCGCACAGGTGCTCACGCGCGCGCAGGTGATGGACGGAATTCCCGAGATGATCCACGACATCCAGGTCGAGGCGACATTTCCGGATGGCACCAAGCTCGTCACCGTTCACGAGCCGATCCGGTGAACTGCGCGTATCTATTGAGGTCGTCATGCCCGCGCTTGTCGCGGGCATGCACGCCCTTCGCTCCCAGCGGCAGGACGTTGATGGCCGGGACAAGCCCGGCCATGACGCAGCCGGAATAATACGAGGTAAGTCATGATCCCCGGCGAACTCTTCATCAAGGACGGCGAGATCGAACTCAATGCCGGCCGCAAGACCGTGACGCTCACGGTTGCCAATACCGGCGACCGGCCGATCCAGGTCGGCTCGCATTACCATTTCTTCGAGACCAACCCGGCGCTGAAATTCGATCGCAAGAAGGCGCGCGGCATGCGGCTCGACATCGCCGCCGGCACCGCCGTTCGTTTCGAGCCCGGCCAGACGCGTGATGTGCAGCTCGTCGCGCTCGCAGGCAAGCGCATCGTCTACGGCTTCCGCGGCGACGTCATGGGGAAATTGTGAGCCGACGTTTGCGCCGCTGCGCCTCGTCTCTGAAATGCCGAGCTTGCGATGCGCCCGTCATCGCGTCATGGCGCGCGGCACGATCTAAGTTGGTTTGGCCGTAACGAATGTCCGAAAGTTAGAGGCTGGAGCACGCTGTGAGCACGAAGATCAAACGTTCCGTCTATGCCGACATGTTCGGTCCCACTGTCGGCGACCGGGTGCGGCTGGCCGACACCGATCTCATCATCGAGGTCGAGAAGGATTTCACCACCTATGGCGAGGAGGTAAAGTTCGGCGGCGGCAAGGTGATCCGCGACGGCATGGGCCAGTCGCAGGCGACCAACAAGCAGGGTGCGGCCGATACCGTCATTACTAACGCGCTGATCGTCGATCATTGGGGCATCGTGAAAGCTGACGTCGCGATCAAGGAGGGCATGATCAGCGCGATCGGCAAGGCCGGCAATCCGGACATTCAGCCCGGCGTCACCATCGTGATCGGCCCGGGCACCGACGTCATCGCGGGCGAAGGAAAAATCCTCACCGCGGGCGGATTCGACAGTCATATCCATTTCATCTGCCCGCAGCAGATCGAGCATGCGCTGATGAGCGGCGTCACCTCGATGCTCGGCGGCGGCACCGGTCCCTCGCACGGTACGTTCGCCACGACCTGCACGCCGGGCCCCTGGCACATGGCGCGGATGATCCAGTCCTTTGATGCGTTTCCGGTCAATCTCGGTATTTCCGGCAAGGGCAATGCCGCGCGCCCAGCCGCACTGGTCGAGATGATCAAGGCCGGCGCCTGCGCATTGAAGCTGCACGAGGACTGGGGCACGACGCCGGCCGCGATCGACAACTGCCTGTCGGTCGCTGACGACTATGATGTGCAGGTGATGCTGCACTCCGACACGCTGAACGAGTCAGGCTTCGTCGAAGATACCGTCAAAGCGTTCAAGGGGCGCACCATCCACGCCTTCCACACCGAAGGCGCCGGCGGCGGCCATGCACCGGACATCATCAAAATTGCGGGCCTGAAGAACGTGCTGCCGTCCTCGACCAATCCGACGCGGCCGTTCACCCGCAACACCATCGACGAGCACCTGGACATGCTGATGGTGTGCCATCACCTCGATCCCTCGATCGCGGAAGACCTAGCCTTCGCCGAGAGCCGCATCCGGAAAGAGACGATCGCAGCCGAAGACATCCTGCATGATCTCGGCGCGCTCTCGATGATGTCGTCGGATTCGCAGGCAATGGGCCGGCTCGGCGAGGTCATCATCCGCACCTGGCAGACCGCGGACAAAATGAAGAAGCAGCGCGGGTCGCTGCCCCAGGACAAGGGCAAGGACAACGACAATTTCCGTGTCAGGCGCTATATCGCGAAATACACCATCAACCCCGCGATCGCGCACGGGGTGTCGAAACTGATCGGATCGGTGCAGAAGGGCAAGCTCGCCGATCTCGTGCTGTGGTCGCCGGCCTTCTTCGGCGTCAAGCCGGACCTGATCATCAAGGGCGGCTCGATCGTGGCGGCGCCGATGGGCGATCCCAACGCCTCGATCCCGACGCCGCAGCCGGTGCATTACCAGCCGATGTTCGCTGCCTTCGGCAAGTCGCTGACAGCGTCTTCCGTCGTGTTCACGTCAAAGGCCGCGGTGACGGCGGGGCTCGGCCGCCAACTCGGCATCGCCAAGAAGCTCTATGCGGTCCAGAATACCCGCGGCAAGATCTCCAAGAAGAGCATGATCCATAATGATGCAACGCCCAAGATCGAGGTCGATCCGGAGACCTATGAGGTGCGCGCCGACGGCGAGCTTCTGACCTGCGCGCCGGCCGAGGTGCTGCCCATGGCGCAGCGCTACTTCATGTTCTAATGTCCGGCCCGGCGTCTGAAGCCACAACAGAAACGTCCGGGAGGATCTTGTGATCTACGTCGTTGCCACGCTGACCGTGAAACCCGAAACTCGCGCCGAGTTCATCGCGGCCGCGACCGCCTGCATCAAGGAGACCCGCAAGGAGCCCGGCAATATCGCGTATGACCTGCATGAGAGCGTGACCGATCCGGCCAAGATGGTGTTCGTCGAGCAGTGGGAAAATGCCGAAGCGCTGGTGCCGCATCGCGCCGCCGAGCACATGAAGACCTTCGGCCGCGTTGCGGTGAAGTGCATGATGGCACCGCCGAAGATCGAGGTCATCACGCCCGAGAAGGTCGACGTCCGCTGACCGGCAAGACAAACAACAAGCAAGACAAACAAGAACGGGAGAAGAAATCATGATCTATGTCGTCGCCACCACGCAGGTGAAGCCGGAATCGCGCGATGCTTTCATCAAGGGCGCCAAGGAATGCATCGATGCCACACGGAAAGAGAAAGGCTGCATCGCCTATGAGAGCCACACCAGCATCAATGATCCCAATCTGTTCGTGGTGGTCGAACGCTGGGACACCCGCGACGACCTCAACGCGCATGGCAGGGCGCCGCACATGAAGGTCTGGCGGGAATATTCCGCGCCGCTGAAGGTCTCGCCGACGGTGATCGAGATCATCAGCGACGGTAAGGTCGAAAAACTCTAGATTCTTGTTTTGACGCGTTTTCTTCATGCGAACCGGTACCCACTTCGCTCGAAAACGCTTTAGTTTAAGGGAAGGCTTGCAATGATCCGCGCGACCCGTGTCCTGGGACAGCATCGCTGGACGGAAGCAGCGGCCGATACAGTCGTGCTCGATTTCGACGACCGGCATCGGCGGCGGATGGCGATGACGGGCACGCGCGGGCTCGAATTCCTGCTCGATCTCGAGAACGCCGTCGCGCTCCGCGGCGGCGATGCGCTGGTGCTCGATGACGGCCGGCTGGTGGAAGTGGTGGCGGCGCCGGAGCCTCTGGTGGAGATTCGCGGCGCCGACCCGCATCACCTGATCCGGGTCGCCTGGCATCTCGGCAACCGTCATCTGCCGACGCAGATCATGCCGAAAGGCCTGCGCATCCGCCGCGATCACGTCATCGAGGCGATGGTCAAGGGTTTGGGTGCTCGCGTGATCGAGATCGAGGCGCCGTTCGATCCGGAGGGCGGCGCCTATGCCGGTCCCGCGCACGATCATGCACAGGATGACCACGCTCATCACCATCACGCGCACGACCCCCACGCTGGTCACGATCACGCGCATGACCACGGCGATCACAATCATCATCACGAGCATGATGAGCATTGCGGGCACGGGCATCATCACGGCCATTCCCATGCTCATGACCACGAATAGCTCCGCGCCTGCGGGCGCGGGCGGGATGACGGAGCGCGAGGCGGCAGCGCTGTATCGACTGATGACCTGGCTGTCGCCGTCGTTTCCGGTCGGCGGCTTTTCCTATTCCAGCGGCATCGAATGGGCGGTCGAGGCTGGCGACGTCACGGACGCGACCTCACTCAAGGAATGGCTGGCCGCAATGCTTGCCGAAGGCAGCGGCTTCTGCGATGGCGTGTTTCTTGCGCATGCGCATCGCGCCACCGAGGCGGACGATGAGGCGGCCTTGCGCGACATCGCCGAGCTTGCGGCGGCGTTCGTGCCCTCACGCGAGCGGCAGTTGGAGACGTCGGCGCAGGGACGCGCCTTCATCGAGATCGCGCGCGCGGCCTGGACCTGCGACGCGCTGGAGCGGGCGCTTGCCCGTTGCGATGGCGTACTGGTTTATCCCGTCGCTGTCGGCGTCGTCAGCGCCGCGCATGATATTCCGCTGGCGCCGACGTTGCATGGCTATCTTCATGCGCTGGTGTCGAACTGGATTTCCGCCGGCAGCCGCCTCATTCCGCTCGGTCAAACCGACAACCAGCGTGTCCTCGCCGCGCTCGAGCCCGTCGTCGCCGCGACCGCCGCGCGCGCCATCACCGCGACAACGGACGATCTCGGCAGCGCGACCTTCCGCGCCGATCTCGCCAGCCTGCGTCACGAGACTCAATATACGAGGCTGTTCAGGTCATGATGTGGGCTCGCTCTCGTCGTCCCCGCGAACGCGGGGACCCATAACCACCGGCGCCAGTTCTTACGCGCATCGATCGCCGCATATCCTCGATGGATCACGCGGTATGGGTCCCTGCGTTCGCAGGGACGACGACAACCGAGGGACTGTCTAATGTCATCTTCTCACGGCCCGCTTCGCGTCGGCGTCGGCGGCCCGGTCGGCTCCGGCAAGACCGCGCTGATGGACCTGTTGTGCAAGTCGATGCGCGAGCGATACGACATCGCCGCGATCACCAACGACATCTACACCAAATGGGATGCGGAATTCCTGGTGCGCTCGGGCTCGCTGACGCCGGATCGCATCGCCGGTGTCGAGACCGGCGGCTGTCCGCACACCGCAATCCGCGAGGATGCATCGATGAATCTCGCGGCGGTCGCCGACATGCGCGCCAAATTCCCCGAACTCGACCTGGTGTTGATTGAATCGGGTGGCGACAACCTAGCCGCGACATTCTCCCCGGAATTGGCCGATCTGACGATCTATGTGATCGACGTCGCCGCCGGCGACAAGATTCCCTCGAAAGGCGGCCCGGGCATCACGCGGTCCGATCTCCTGGTCATCAACAAGATCGATCTTGCGCCCCATGTCGGTGCTTCACTGGAGAAGATGGACACCGACGCAAAACGGATGCGCGGCGATCGGCCATTCGTCATGACCAATCTGAAGAAAAGCCAGGGACTCGACCGGATCATCGGCTTCATCGAAACGAAGGGCGGCCTCAAGCCCAAAGTCTAAGGCCAAGGCTTAACGCGGCGCTTGACCCTCCCCCTTTGTTAACCTTTCTGATCTTTGAGCGCGCGATGACTGCCGCCCGTCGAGAAGACGGTCGGTTGTCGCAAGATTCTTGCGCGCCGACGGAACCAAATCGGCCGACGGCAGTTAGCAACTTCCGGGTCAGGCCCTCCAGACGTGTTAAGCATCCCGCCAAGCGCCTCGCCGGCCGCAGTGACGTACCTATCATGGCTTCAGTACAATACCAGCCGGTTACTGTTTATTCAGTTCTACCCCATTGCCGACACTGCGGACTTTCAATGAGCGATTCAGCGTTCCGCCAACCCCGCCTCCCCGAGTAAGCGAGTGGTTCGCCTAAGCGTCATCATCGGCTTGATCGCGTTCTTCGGAGTGTTGCTCTCCGGCCTTGCGGCCTATCGGGTGCACGACCAGGAGCTTGCGATCGAGGGGATTGCGCTGGCGCGGGCGATCGATGTGCATGCGAGCCTGGTGCAGGACCGGTTGACCGAGCGCGAATTGCTCGCCCGTGTCGCGTCCGGACTATTCCGTTCGCCGTCGGTCGTGAAGGCCAACATGCTGCAGCCGCTGCGCTCGTCGATCTATGCCTTCAAGACTGACTTCGTGGTCGCAGCGTGGATCGCGCGGCTCAAGCCGAACGAGCTCGATACTGCACGCACCGAGCTTGCCGGCGCCGGATTCCCCAACCCCACGATCCGCACGTTCGATGACAAGCCGATCGACAAGCGCACGCTCGACAAGCCAATCGACGTGCTGATGGACCTCGAGCCGCGCACCGCCGAGACCAAGGCGTGGGCCGGGCGCGCGCTCGATCAAAGTCCGACGATCGGACCGACGTTGGCGCGCGCCATGGCGGAAGGAAAGCCGATCTCTTCCGATCCGCAGCCGCTGATACGCAAGGACGGGCCGATTGGCCTCGTGCTGGCGGCGCCGGTCGTCCCGGATGGCGCCGCCGAGCCCGCGGGTTTCGTGACATTTTCCTATGAGCTCGCGCCGCTGATGCTGACCAACGACGATCTGTCGCTGTTCTCCGTCGTGCTGAAAGACCCGCGCAGCCCTGACGGCGAGCTGATCGCAAACGACCAGGGCGTGATCAACTCACGCACGGCCGAGGCCGATGGCCCGACGCCGTCGGCGACGCGCACAGTCACGTTCGGCAACCGCGACTGGTCGCTCAGCTACTACGCCAAGGTCAACGCTCCCAAGCGCGCGCAGCAGGCGGCGGCGATCGCAGGCACGATCGGCCTCGCGCTGACCGGCATCGTCTGCGGGCTGTTCGGCTACGTTGCCTATAACAATCTGCGACTGAGCCGCGAGATCCAGGTGCGGATCGGCTTCGAGCGTCGCCTGACCGCCGTGATCGACGAGCTCAATCACCGGGTCAAGAACATCCTTGCCGTGATCCAGTCGATCGTGACACGCACCTTGCGCCACGGCTCCGACATGGATGTCGCGCGCGAGCTCTTGATCGGCCGCATCCACGCAATGTCCAATGTGGTCTCGCTGCTGAGCGAAAGCCAGTGGCAGGGCGTCAAGCTCAAGGGACTGTTCGAGGCGCGCGCCATCCCGCACGCAGATCGCATCGCGGTCAGCGGGCCGGATATCGCGGTCAGCGCGCGGGCGGCGCAAAGCCTGTCGCTGCTGTTTTTCGAACTGGCGTCGCATTCCGATGAAGGATTGTCGCTGGTCGGCAAGCACCCGCATATTGTCGTGAAATGGGAAGTGAAGGGCGAAGAGCCCGACGCGGTTTTCACCTTCCGCTGGGAGGAGTTCAACACCAGCGAGGCGACGCGCCGGGCGGATAGCGATTTCGGCCTGATCCTGCTCGACCGCGTCGCGCCGGAGGCGCTTGGCGGCACGTCCAAGCGTTATTTCACGGAAGGCAGCTATGTCTATGAATTGACGGCGCCGATGATCACCGTCGTCGACATGACCGAGCGCGATCGCACCGAAAAGTTCTCGGCGCCGGTGCGGTCGCCGCGATAAAATTCACGCGAAGTATCCGCGGGCACACGAGGTCACGCGGCGGGATTCAGTTCAAGAAAAGCGCATTCCGGGACTGCGCCGACGGCGCATCCCGGAATGACATTTGGTTGATCTGCAGGAAGACCGTTTATCCGTTGCCGCCGATCACAGCGCGCACGGTGTCGTCAGGTCCGAAATCCTCGGCACCGTCGACATAGAGAAGCGCGGCGAGCTTCGAGCGCGCGCGATTGACGCGGCTCTTGATGGTACCGACGGCGCAGCCGCAGATCGTGGCTGCATCCTCGTAGGAGAAGCCGGAGGCGCCGACCAGGATCAACGCTTCGCGCTGGTCTTGCGGAAGCTTTTCCAGCGCCGTGCGGAACTCCTCGAACTCCAGATGCGCGCCCTGCGACGGCTGAGTTTTCAGCGTCTTGGCATAGTTCCCCTCGGCATCCTCGACCTCGCGCCGCCGCTTGCGGTAATCGGAGCGGAACAGGTTGCGTAGAATCGTGAACAACCACGCCGGCAGGTTGGAGCCGGGCTGGAACGAGTCGATATTGGCGAGCGCCCGCAGCAGCGTTTCCTGCACCAGATCGTCGGCGCGGTCACTATTGCCGCTGAGCGAGATCGCGAACGCACGCAGGCTTGGAACCGCGGCCAGAATGTCGTCGCGTAGCGAATCCGTGAGAGGCATCAGTCCCTCCCGTCGTTATTAGTGCCACCGCCCGTATCCTCCACTTGGGATGGGTTCGCCGGAACATCAAGCTTGCGAATGAGCTCGGCGAAACGGTCCGGTACTCCTTGCCGCACGACGTCATCATACATCGCGCGTAGTTGATGACCGATGCGGGACTGAATCTCGGCGTTGAGCCCGCCGGACTTGCCCGTTGCAGCATTCTTACTGGCTGGAGACTTTACATCCTTCATGACATGTTCCACGTTTCCCCGGGAGTTAAGTCCCTGTAGCTTCAAGAATTTCTCAATTTTGAGGCCTGTCGTAGGAGTGCTAATGCGAAACCGGACTAAAAGTTCCCGCGAGTTGGGAACTTTTCTCGGGTTCACGCGTAATCAGATTTAGCAGGGGAACCCGGGCCACCCCTCAAGGACGTGCGGCCCTCAGAAGAATCCATGGAGTGGGGATGTCCCGATCACAGCTTGTTGCTGAACATTTACCGTTGCTGCGCCGCTACGCCCGCGCTCTGACGGGGAGTCAGTCGTCCGGCGACGCCTATGTCGGCGCCATGCTCGAGGCCCTGCTGCAAGACCCCTCGCTGCTGGATGAGCAGCACGGCCCACGCGCAGGCCTGTTCCGGCTGTTCACCCGGATCTGGAATTCGGTGTCACTGAACGACGATGCCGAGATCTCGAACCTGCCGATGCCGCCTGAGCGCCGCCTGTCCAATATTGCGCCGTTGCCACGCCAGGCGTTCCTCCTCTTGTCGCTGGAAGGTTTTCCGGAGCAGGAGGTGGCCTACATCCTTGGCACCGATATCGCCGAGACGCGGCGGCTCGCAGATACCGCCGGTCGCGAGATGGCCGCGGAGATCGCGACCGATGTGCTCATCATCGAGGACGAGACCTTCATCGCGATGGACCTGGAAAGCCTGGTTCGCAATCTCGGCCACAATGTCATCGGCGTCGCCCGCACGCATTCGGACGCCGTGGCGCTCGCCAAGAACAAGAAGCCCGGCCTGATCCTGGCGGACATCCAGCTCGCCGACGGCTCCTCCGGCCTCGATGCGGTCAACGAGCTGTTGAAGACCTTCGAGGTGCCGGTGGTATTCATCACCGCCTATCCCGAGCGCTTCCTCACCGGCGAGCGTCCGGAGCCTGCGTTCCTGATTTCGAAGCCATTCCAGCCGGCCATGGTATCGGCCGTCGCAAGTCAGGCGCTGTTCTTCCAGCGCAATTCGCGCAACCGCGCGCCGAAGGCTGCGGCCTCCTGAACGGGGGTTGCGTTTGCGTTCGATCCGGCGCGCCAATGGCGCGCCGGATTTTTATTGGTGCGCGATCGAATCGGAGCGGCAAACGCTCTAGCAGCCGCGGCAGATGCCGTGAATTTTCGCGTTCACCGCATCATCTTCGTCCTTGGGTGCGGCGGCGTCGATTATCGGGCTCGGCCGCGGACTGATGAAAACGACTGGCAACTCGAACTTCAGCGTGTCGTCGCGAACTTCCGCAGGCGGTGGCGGAAATGGTTGGGCGCGTTTGACCATTGCGATCGCTTCCGCATCGAGCTGAGGGGAGCCGGTGCTCTCGATCAGAGTTTCGGAGATCACCTTGCCCGAACGATCAATCGCGAAAGCCACCTTCGCAGCACCGTTCTGGCCCCTGGCGTCGGGCGGAAACCGTCGCTGATCGGCCAGGCGGAGCGTGATTTGCGCTTCCCATTGGCCGACCACATCCTTCTGCGCGTAGCAAGTCGTATCCGCGCTAATGAAAAGGCCAAGGAGAAAGGCCAAGGGAAAGGCCAAGGGAAAGGCTACTCCAACCAGCTCGCAGCCACTTCGGGAAATTGTCCATGATTCATCTCGGAACAGGCGGCCGGGAAATGCGAAATCCGGCCAGCGCAAAAATACCTCCAGTTGCTTGTCACGAAGATGGCAAAGCGCGAAATCCGGCATAATCTGTCCGCCGCATGTCTTCCCTGAAGCTCCTCGCCGATGATCTGACCGGCGCGCTGGACACCTCAGCCGAACTCGTCGGCCTGTTTGGTCCACTCAGCGTGGTCTGGTCCGCGGACGCGAATCCGGCGCCCCAGGATCGTTGCGCCCGCGTCGCCATCGACAGTGGCACGCGCGAATGCCAGGCGGACGAAGCCTTCGCGGCGGTCCAGGCGCTGGCGCCGCGGCTCGCGGGCGCCGGCATTGCCTACAAGAAGATCGACAGCCTGCTGCGCGGGCCATGGGTCGCCGAGCTTGATGCCTGCCTGCGCGCAGGCCTGTGGGACGCCTGCATCGTCGCTCCGGCTTTTCCTCACCAGGGTCGGCTGACGCGTGCGAGCCGGCAATTTGCGCGGGCGCCGGACGGAAGCTGGAGCCCGGTCGGCAACAGCATGGTTGAACAGTTTTCCGAACGTGGGCTCGATGCCCGATCGGCCGATCCCGACGCCGCGCTGCAGTCGGGCATCAGCGTGTTCGACGCCGAGACGGAAGGGGATCTGGACCGCATCGTGCAGGCCGGCCGTCGCTATCGGGGACGGCTACTTTGGTGCGGCAGCGGCGGCCTGGCCGGCGCGCTGGCGCGAGGCACGGAGGCCGGCGCTTCGGCGCGGCTGAAGACACCGGTGCTTGGCGTGTTCGGCTCGGACCATCCGGCGACGGCCGCACAGCTCGCCGTCTGTGGGGATCTCGTCGTCCGGACCGCTGATGTCGGAGCAAGCCTGGATCGGATCAGGCAGGCGCTGGACGATGGCGTCGCGCTGGTCCAGTTGCAGACGCCTGTTGCCGCCTCGCGCGCCGAAGCCGCGCAGCAATTTACGCAAGCGATCATGCGCCTCAGCCGATCGATCGAAGCACCGTGCACGCTCCTGGTTGCGGGCGGCGAAACGCTCAAGGCGCAATGCGTCGCGGTCGGTGCCACCGCGCTGCTCGTATCTGGCCGGATCGAGCCCGGCGTGCCTCGCTCCATGATCCAGGGCGGTGCCTGGGCAGGGGTTGACGTGATTTCAAAATCGGGTGCTTTTGGGCCGCCCGATCTCTGGCGGAAGCTGCTCCGTCAGAACGGATTGATTTAAACTTGGAAAGAACCGCATGGCCAAGCGACATCTCGCGATCACGATGGGCGATCCGGCCGGCATTGGTCCCGAGATCATCGTCAAGGCCTGCGCGCGGCTGCGCGACCGCCTCGATGCGTCCGATCTCAAGCTCCTGATCATCGGCAGCCGTCGCGCCTTCGATCTCGCCAACCGCCAGCTTTCGGCCGGCATCGATGCCGCGGAGGTTGGCGCCGAGGACGTCGACTGGCCCAATCTCGGCTTCCTGCAGGCCGACGCCGAGGGCGCGCCGATCGAGCCCGGCGCGTTGTCGGCCGATGGCGGCCGCTTCTCCTACAAGGCGGTCGAGCAGGGCGTGCGTCTCGCGTTGTCGGGGCGGATCGGCGGCATCGTCACCGCGCCCTTGAACAAGGAGGCGCTCAACAAGGCCGGGTACCATTATCCCGGCCATACCGAGATGCTGGCCGAGCTGACCGGCGTGCGCGGTTCGGTGATGCTGCTCGCGCATGGCAACATGCGCGTCAGCCATGTGTCGACCCATGTCGCGCTGCAGGACGTGCCGTCGCGGCTGACGCCGGAACGGCTGCGCCATGTGATCGAGCTGACCAACAAGGCTCTGCTCGGGATCGGCATCGCGCGTCCGAAAATCGCGATCGCCGCACTGAACCCGCACGCCGGCGAGGGCGGACTGTTCGGCCGCCAGGATATCGAGGTGTCGCAGCCGGTGATCGATGAGATGGTCAGGCAAGGCCTCGACATTGTGGGGCCCGTTCCCGGCGATACCGTTTTCGTCAAGCTGCGCGCGGGCCAATATGACGCGGTGGTCGCGATGTATCACGACCAGGGTCACATCCCGGTCAAGCTGCTTGGCTTCGAGGTCGATCCGGCGACCGGCAAGTGGCAGGAATTGTCCGGCGTCAACATCACCCTCGGCCTTCCGATCATCCGTACCTCCGTCGATCACGGCACCGCGTTCGATATCGCGGGCAAGGGCATCGCCAACGAGCGCAGCATGATCGAGGCAATCGAATATGCAGAACGCCTTGCAGGCGGCGCGTAGACGTCAATCAAGGTCTGAGTTGCCAAGGGTTGACAAATGCGCCGATGGCGCGGCGGGGGGAGTGGAAGATGATGCTGGGTCTGACGTCGCGGCACGCATTGAAGCTAGGTATGCTCAGGCTTGGCATGCTGATGCTTGGCACGCTGCTTCTGCTCGATGGTGGGATAGCCAGCGCGCAGAATCTCGATCGGGGCAAACCGGGCCAAAAACTGTTCGCAGACAGTTGCGTGAACTGTCACCGTAGCCCCCGCGGGCTCGCCAAGGGCCGCTTCAACCTCACGCTGAGATACTTCCTGCAACAGCATTATTCGAGCGGCCCCGAGACGGCGGCGGCGCTGGCTGACTATCTGCAGTCGGTCGATACGCCTCCGCCCGGCAAGCCGCGAGGCGGCGCGAAACATTCGCCTCGCGCCTCGCAGCGCCCGCCGGCATCCGTGCCGCAGCGCTGACCTCTTTCAATTGAACGCCATGCCGCCGCTCATCGCAACCGTCTGGCCGGTCATGTAGGCGTTGTCGATCAGCATCATCACGGCGGTCGCGACCTCTTCGGCCTTGCCGAAGCGGCCGAGCGGGATGCGGCCGACGAGGTTGTCCTGGCCCTTCATCATGTCGGTTTCGATCAGGGATGGCGCCACGGCGTTCACCGTGATGCCGTCCTTGACGAGCCGCGCCGCATAGCCACGGGTCAATCCCTCCATGCCGGCCTTGGAGGCGTTGTAATGCGGACCGATCGCGCCTGCGCCACGCGCCGCGCCGGAGGAGATGTTGACGATGCGTCCCCACTTCCGGGCTTGCATCAGGGGCAGCACCGCCTGGGTGCACAAGAACACCGACTTGAGGTTGACGGCGATGGTCCGGTCGAAATCCGCCTCGGTGAGATCGACGACGCCGCGGGTGATCGCGATACCGGCATTGTTGACCAGGATGTCGATGGTTCCAAACTCTGCTTTGACGGCCTCGACCATTCGGGCAACCGCCTCGGCCTGCGAAACGTCGGCCGCGACGGTGATGGCCCGCACGCCGGTCTTCCGGAGGCCGTCCGCGAGCCTGCCGGCCTCATCCGCGCGTTCGCGGTAGTTGATGGCGACTGATGCACCCGCTTCCGCCAGCGCCCTGACGACAGCCGCGCCGATGCCACGGGAACCGCCGGTGACCAGCGCGGTCCGCCCGCGCAAACTGTTTGTCGTCATGGAACGCCTCTCATTGCGATGGAGTGTTGACTGTAGATCGCCGAGAGGCGTTTTCCAGCGGGATCAGCGACTTGCCGCAAAAGTGAAAATTGCGCAGGGGCGGAACGATTCCGGCCTTCGGTGAGTTTGCCACGCAGCAAAGCTCAAATCACCACCAGACAAAGTCATCACGAAATCATGCCGCGCCGTCCCACCGTCCTCATCGTCGAAGACGAATTCCTGATCGCCATTAGTGCCTCCGCCGTCTTCGAGCGGGCGGGCTTCGATACCATCGAGGCGAGCAACGCCGACGAGGCCATTGCCGTGCTCGGGGAGCGCGACGTCGACCTGATCTTCACCGATGTCCGCATGCCCGGCTCGATGGACGGCCTGAGGCTCGCCCGCCATGTCCGCGACCGCTGGCCGCCAATCAAGATCATGGTCACCTCCGGCCACCATCTGGTCCAGAACGGCGATCTGCCGGAAGGCGGCGTATTCCTTCCGAAGCCTTACACCGACGCCGCGATCATCGCGGCCATCAGCCAGTTCGACGACGGCCGGGTCCTGGCACTGCGCTGACGGGTCGAACCCTGCCAGTCGGGTCCGCTCAGGGCGCGACCGTCAGGACCGCCTTCATGTTGGGATGAAAACGGCAGTAATAGTCGATCGTGCCCGGCTTTTTCAGCACCATCGTCTCGGTTTTCTTTGCCGGCATGGTGACGTCGAAATCGCCGTTCCGTGCGGTCGCGCTGTGAACCAGCACGTCCTTGTTGACCAACTCCACGGTGTCGCCGACCTTGGCGGACGCCTCGGCCGGCGAGATCGCCATGTTTTCCATCGTGATCTGGATCGTTGCGGCCCGCGCCGGGAGAACCGTCGTCCCGAGCGCCAACAGGGCCGCGATGACGTATTGGCGTCCTCCCGACATCGTGGGGCTCCGTTACTTCAGGCTCGCCGCGACGTGTTCGGCATGCTGCTCATGGCCCTGGAAGATCTTCAGGCCGGTCTGGAGCAGGCTCTTGAGCTCGGCATTGCTTGCGGACGGGATCAGCTGGGTTTCCAGCGCGCCGTCCACCGTCTTGTGGTAGGCGACCTCGTTGGCGACATAGGCCTTGTCGAACGCCGCGCCGCTCAGCTTGCCCAGTTCGGCGAGCTTGTCGGCGGCCTGCTTGGATAGCGCCTTGCTGGTATCGTTGTCCTCTGGCGTGACTTTCAGCTTCTTGACGAGGTCGAGCGCCTGCTTGTTCACGGCCTCATGGTCGCGGACCATATCTTCCGCAAATGCTTTCACCTCCTTGTTGCTGGCCTTGGTGAGCGCCTGCTTGGCGGCCGCGACGTCGATGACGCCCGCGGTGTAGGCGATATGCGCGATCTGCGGATCGGTGAGCTTGGCGTTGTCCGCAAGTGCTGCGCTGCTCAAAAGGCTTATCGCGGCAAATGCCGCACTCATTCGAACGAACATGGCTGAACTCTCCTTGTGACGGCCGCGCGCTGCCCGCGCCGCCGCTGGTCTGACTGCACAAGGGTTGGATGAGAGATGCCGCCCGAGGTTCCCAAAAATCTTCGCTGGAGCGTCTTTGAACGAAAGCATGCCCTGCACCGATCAATCGGAACGGAGGCTCTAAAATCAGCCGCCGTAGCCCAGCCGTTTCAGCACCGTCTCGGTCAGCCGGTCGCAGCGCGCGCCCGCAAAGGGAAACGCTTCCATCACCACGGGGCCGATCTTCCGTTCCACATTGTCGCGCAGCATCGCGCGGGCGCGGTGCAGCCGCGTCTTCACGGTTTCGGGCTTAAGCCCGAGAATGTCGGCGGTTTCCTCGACATTCATGCCCTCGATCACGCGGGTGATGAAAACGATGCGGAACGCCTCGGGCAGTTCGTCGATCGCGCGCTCGACGACCTCTCGGATTTCACGCTGGGCCATGGACTTTTCCGGATCATCAGCCGATGCGAGGGGAAAACGGATGATCTCCGCGTCGCGCGTATGCTCCGGCAGCGACGACAGATCGATAGCGGGACGCTGCCGCCGCAGCCGGCCGAGCGCTTCATTCATGGCGATCCGCGACAACCAGGTCGAAAGGCTGGCTTCTCCGCGGAATTCGTCCAGACGGGTGAATGCCCGGACATAGGTTTCCTGCACCACGTCTTCCGCTTCGGTGTCGTTGCGCAGGATGCCGCGCGCAAGCCGGTAGAGCCTGCGGTTGTTCGCTTTCATGATGTCGCGAACGGCCGTCTCGTCCCGCGCCAGCGCCCGCGTCACAAGGTCGCTGTCGCCAGTTGCCTTTGGCGGCGC
This sequence comes from uncultured Alphaproteobacteria bacterium, assembly GCA_963786015.1. Classification (GTDB taxonomy): domain Bacteria; phylum Pseudomonadota; class Alphaproteobacteria; order Rhizobiales; family Xanthobacteraceae; genus Bradyrhizobium. Next base: position 334,678 of record CAWAXO010000008.1, read on the forward strand.
TTGTGCATGTCTTCGTGCTTTGCCCTGGCCTTGACTCATCTCAATATCGCTCTCTGGTTACTACCGCTCATTGGTGGATCAGCGACTGATCATTGGATGCGACAGCACGTTGGAGGTTCCCGAAAGGCCGGCAGTCAATCCGAAGAATGTTCCTACGTCAGATAAAATTACTGGAGCCTCGCGTGGCGCAACTTTTTGCCGCGCAATTCGTAACTCCTTCTTCAATTTAGAATGGGCGATAAGATGCGTGCAAAAGCGAACGAATTCATCGATTTCTGGACCAGGATCAGTGTTCATTCGGCAGAGCAATATGAAGTGCCGAACGGTGAGCAGGGCGTGGCGGAGCTTGCGCGTCGTTGCGTTGCAATGGCCGAGACCGTCGGGCTGTCAAAGGAAGAGTTGGAAGCGGAGGTTGGCGATCTCGTCACTTATATCGACGTCAAGCTCGCCGCCGCGAACCAGCGCGCGCAGGGGCGGTCAAACCAATAGCGTACCGGCCAGCTCTTCACGTTCTTGAGCACAGGCTCTGCGTCGTCCGACCGCGCCGCCGCTATTTTCCGCACGGCGTGGCGTAACTTTCGACGTCTCTCTGGAACGCTACGACACAACGAAACATACCGCAGAAAGCAAAAAGATAGGGCGCGACCGGCATCACCACGGTCGCGCCCTACGTCGCCGGTCGATGGGGCAGGGGGAAATAACCGGCTGCCTGGATGACTCTCGGCGCGCGAAGTCGTTCCTCATGTCCGAAAATTTTTTTGCACACGGTTAAGTGATCGACCCGTCCCAGAACTGCTCTCGCGCGACCAACGTTAAGTCACCGATCGCCATGGGGCGAGGGACGGACCAATGTCAAACACGCGCAATGGAATTCTAGGCATCATCGCTGTCTCTGCGACGTTCGGCGCCGCGCAGCTTGCGTTCGGCCATGATCTCACAAGTGGCCTCAAGGCTTTCGCGGGAGCACCGATTGGAGGCGTCAATCGGAGCGCCAAAGCTGATCGCTCGGTAACCGTAGCGGCGCCAGGCTCGCCAACCCAGACGATATCGATCCGCGTCGACCGGATCGCGGACACGTCCGTGTTGGTGCGCATCCCTCGCCAGCAGGAAGCCAAGAGCTCTGCGAGCAGAGCCAAGAGTTCTGTGAGCAGCCGCGTACCTGCGCCGGCCTTGATTCAGTCGCAAGAGCGCAAGGCGACGGTGGCGTGCGAGCCCACGGTGAGCGTGCTGACCGAGATCGCCAAGCGGCTGCAGCCCGGGCGTTGCGTGACCTGAGCGACCGGTGTCGGACAACAGGCCTGACGCATTTGCGCCAGCGCTTTTTGGGACGTTTTTGAAGATTTGATTATTCGGCCGGCGTCTGATCGCCAGCCTGGCTGCGACTAGCCATTATTCCCAGCGCCAGTCCGCCCACCGCAAGCAGCGGCAGCAATCGTTTCACGCCGATCGTACGCACGAGCTGCAAGCCTGTTGCGACGACCATGGGATCTGCAAACAGACTGTGAGCGGCCGACTTCGCTCGCTCCGCCGCGCGCGCCTCGATCTGGCGCTTGCGGATCAGGTAACTGATCACCGCGATCAGCGCGACGATGAAGAACAGGCCGGCGCCGGCGAGACATGCCTGCACCAGCCCGTATTTGTCGAGCACCACGACAAAGCCCGCGGCGCACAGAAACGACGTGGTGATGAACAAGGCAAAGCCCGCGATGGCAACGAGCGAAGTCTGCCGCACCGCGGTGCCGGTCGAAGCCTTGAAGTCATCGATCATACGCTGAAACATCGATCCCCCCCGTCCAATCGTGTCAACGATCCTTACCTGCGCCGGTCCTACCGGCGCCAACCCCTTGTCGGCGCCAAGTCATCGGCGCCAATCCTTTATCGACGCCAAGTCAAGCCGATGAGGAAGCCGAGGCCGAGTGCGACGCCGACGGTCGCGAGCGGACGCTGCGTGATGACGTCCTCCAATGTCTCCTCGATCGAATAGGCGGCGTCCTGCGCTGCGTCAAGCATCGCGCCACCGCGGTTGGAGGCATCGTCGAGCGCCGAATCGACATTGGCGCGCGCCTGCTTGTAGCCACGACGTGCCTGCTTGCCGGCCTCTCCGGCAAAGGCGTTCAACGCGTCGGTGATCTGGTCGGTGAGAGCTGCGATATCGTTTTTCACGGCTGTTACATCCTTCTCCAGGCGTTCATAAGTGGCTTCATCCGTCAGGTTCTTGATCTTGGTCTCGCCATCGGTCGTCGACATCGGACGCTCCTCGAACGCTGTCATTTGGTGGCCTGAAAACGTTCCGTTGTGGCGGAAGTTCCAGTGTCCCTCGCGTCAGTCGCCCGGCAGTTGCGGCGAGGACGTGGGCATCAGATGCTCCTTGATGATCAGTGCGACGATAAGAAGCGGCGACGATAGAAAGCCGCCCATCGGGCCCCACAGCCAGGTCCAGAACGCGAGCCCGATAAATACTGCGAGCGCGTTGAGGGCGAGCCGCCGGCCGATGATGGTCGGTGTCACGAAATGGCCCTCGATGAACGCGATGCCGACAAACGCCAGCGGCGCCATCACGCCTGCGCCAATGGTCGGCAACGAGATGACGCCGACCACCGCGAGCACCAGGAACATCGCGACCGGCCCGATGATCGGAATGAAATTCAACGTGGCCGCAAGTGCGCCGAGGCCCGCGGGATTGGGCATATGCGTTGCCGCGCAGACGATGCCGGTCGCGATGCCGACGCCCATGTTGATCATTGTGACCGTCAGCAGATAGTTACCGAGATGAATCTCGATCTCGTTGAGGATCCGAAGCGTGCGCAGCCGTGCATCATGATCGCCGAAGTTCATGATCAGTGCACGCCGGAGGTCCTTCCAGCTCGCGATGAAGAGCACCAGGGTTGCGAAGAACAAGAGGAATTCGGTGAAGGTTGGCGACAGGAATTCGACAGTCGGCTGCACCCAGTCGAATTTCGGCATCTGGAATGTCGATAGCGTCTCGGACCCGCCCACCATGCTCTGCAGTTCCTGCCAGAGCGCGAGCGGACGATCGAACACGTGCAATTTCTCCTTCAGGCGAGAGCCGAGCTCGGGAAGATGCGTGCTCCAGTCCATCAGTGGCGAGGAGATCAGGCCGATCATTAAGGTCGCGCTCGCGCCTACCGTGACCACGATCAGGACCGCGCCGAGCGCGCGCGGAATACGATAGCGCTCCAGGAAATTGGCGGCCGGCGACAGCATGGTGCCGACGACGAACGCCATCACGATGGGAAGAAAGAAGGCTTTCGCCGCCCACAGCACCGCGACGACGACGATGACGAGCAGGGCAACGAGTGCGAAAGCGACGAGCTCGGCGCGGCGGATGACCGGCGGCAATTCGCCCCTGCTCTCCGGAACGGGCGAACCCTTCGCTTCGGGAAGCAGACGTTCACTCGGCAGCACGCGCACCATCCGTTTTCCCCGCGCAAGGTCAAGCGAAGCTTCCGCGGTCAGCCGCGCGCCCTGCCAAGCCAAGAACTCTCGGCATCGGCGAAAGTTCCATCGCAGCAACGTGAGCCAGCTCAAGCTTGACAGTGATGGTGAAAGCCGAGGTGCGCCGGAACTGGGCACGCCCTTCTCGCGTTGCAGGGACAGGACGCATCGACACGATGCACATCCCGATGGGGGCAGGTCATGATCAGGTATTTTTCCGTTCATCGCGGTTTGTCGCTGCGCGCGGTCAGCGCGCTTGCTTTCGCCGGTGCGCTGCTGGCGCCGGTCGCGTTGTCAGGCGCGGCGCATGCGCAGGCGCTGAGTTACGCGACGACTGAACCGCAGCAGTTTCCCCAAGATCTTCCTCAGGGCTATGCGACCGCGCCGAGCGAGGAGGACGACAGCGTCGTGCCGGAGCGGCTACGTCGTGCGACCATCGATCTCGACACCCGCGAGGCGCCCGGCACGGTGATCATCGATACCGGACATACCGTCCTTTATTATGTGCTCGGTGGCGGCCGCGCGATCCGTTACGGCGTCGGCGTCGGCCGCGAGGGCTTTACCTGGTCCGGCGTTCAGACCGTCACGCGCAAGGCGGAGTGGCCGGATTGGCATCCGCCGGTACAGATGATCGCCCGCCAGCCTTATCTGCCGCGCTTCATGGCGGGCGGCCCGGGAAATCCGCTCGGCGCGCGTGCGATGTATCTCGGCGCCAGCGAATATCGCATTCACGGCACCAACGATCCGTCGACGATCGGAAAGTTCGTCTCCTCGGGCTGCATTCGTCTCACCAACGAGGACGTCACTGATCTCTTCAGCCGCGTCAATGTCGGCACCAAGGTCGTGGTGCTGCCGAAGAGCGCGCCGCTTCCAGCGCGGACGAGCGTCGCCGCGCGGACAGTGCATGCGCAGCCGCGGGCCGCGGTGACGACGCTGCCTTCGGGCCGCCAGGCCATGAACGTTCCGGTTCCGACGGCGATTCAGTGAGTGATGGTACGATGAGCAGGCGATCAGCCAAGCGAATGATGTTGGGTTCTGCGCTGCTGCTGGGCGCGTCGTGCCTGCCGGCCACCGTGCAAGCCCAGGACTTCTTCTCCAACTTGTTCGGCGGCTTTGGCGCCCGGCCGCAGCCGCGACAGCAACTCATGCCGCCTTTTGGAAACGATGGCGCGCCGGTTGAGCGGCGGACGCGCGCAAGCGGCGGCGGTAGCGGCAGCCAGGCGTGGTGTGTCCGCACCTGTGATGGCCGCTATTTTCCAATCTCTGGACCCGACGACCAAAGCAGGACCACCTCCTGCAACAACTTCTGTCCGTCCAGCGAGACCAGGCTCGTCTATGGCAGCGAGATCGACGATGCCGCGACGCAGAGCGGAAAGTCCTATTCCGAACTGCCGAACGCGTTCCGTTATCGCAAGGAGATCGTGGCGGGATGCACCTGTAACGGCAAGGACCAGTTCGGCCTGGCGCAGATCAATGTCGAGAACGACCCGACGCTGCGCAAGGGTGACATCGTGGCCGGGGAGAACGGGTTGGTGGTGGCGAATCCGGGCCGCTCCAACAAGCGGGCTTCGTCGAATTTCTCGCCTGCGTCCAAGGAGTTACAGGCACGCTATAGCCGCGCCAGCGTGCTCGCGGCCGAGTGATTGGCCGGCCGTGGAGACGGCGCTATGGTAGCGGTATGCTCGAGCAGCCGGGTTTGTCGCCTTTGAAGCAAGGAGGCGCATGATGCGCAGTATTGTTATTGCAGCGACGCTGGTCCTGTTGTCCTCATCGGCATGGGCGCAGCAACAGATGCCAACCACCAACACGACCGGCGACGCTAGTTGCATCGCCACCATCGGCCGCGGCGCCGCCATCGAGCGTGCCGATCACCGGATCCGCACCGGTGGTCGGGAGCCCGCAGAATCCGGGTACGACCGTCGGAATGTCGCGGACCGCGGATGACGGTGTCTCGACCGACACGGTGAGGGCGGTCCCCTGCAGCAGGTCGGCTCGTGAGACGGACGGCAGCACCACCTGCATTGGCATCCCGGATCGCGAACGGTCTCGCAGGTAGCCAAATTCCGCAACAAGTTCGTCAATAGGGCAAGTTCGGCAATAGGGAAGGGCAGGCAGGCGCCGGGCCCGTTCCTATTGCGTTCGGGTTACGCTGCGCGGATCTTGCCAAGGAAATCGGTGACCTGATTGCCGAGATGCTGGCTCTGGGTCTCCAGCGTCGCAGATGCGCTTTTCACGTTCTCGGCGGCGGCCGCGGCCGCATCGGCGTCGGTCCTGACGCCGGTGATGTTCTCCGAGACATTCTTGGTGCCCTGAGCGGCGAATTGCGTGCTGCGGGTGATCTCCTGGGTGGCGGCGCCTTGCTCCTGCACGGCGGCGGCAATCGCGGTCGCGACCTCGTTGACCTCGCCGATGATGCTGCCGATGCCCTTGATGGCGTCGATGGCTTCGCCCGCGACCTTCTGGATATCCGCGATCTGCTCGGAGATCTCGTCGGTGGCCTTGGCGGTCTGGCTCGCCAGCGTCTTCACTTCCGAGGCGACGACGGCAAAGCCCTTGCCGGCCTCGCCGGCGCGCGCGGCCTCGATGGTGGCATTCAGGGCGAGCAGGTTGGTCTGCGCCGCGATGCTGTTGATCAGGCCGACGACCTCGCCGATCCGGCTCGCCGATTGCGCCAGTCCCTGCACGGTGCCGTCGGTCTTTCGTGCCTGATCCACCGCGCGGCTGGCAATGCCGGCCGCATGCGAGGCCTGCTTGCTGATGTCGCCGATCGAAGCGCTCAATTCCTCGGCGGCTGAGGCCACGCTGTCCACGCTCATCGAGGCATCACTGGATGCCTTCTGGGCAGTTTCGACCCGGGCGTTGGTCTGACGCGAGACGTCGGATAGCTCCGAGGAGGTCGTGCGCATCTGGCCGGAGGCGCCGCCGAGTTGCCGCAAGGTTTCACGTACCAGGCCTTCGAACTCGCCGACATGGGATTCGATGGTGCGCTGGCGGGTCGCGGCAGCCGCATTCCGCTCGCGTTCCTGTGCCTCGATGCTGATCTTGTCCTGCGCGTGCTGCTTGAAGGTCTCCAACGCGCCCGCGAGTGCCCCGATCTCATCCGCTCTCCCGATAGAGCCTGTATCGATGCTGAGATCGCCGGAAGCCACCCGCAGCATGGCGTCGCGGATTGTGTGCAGTGGTCCGATGACGCGACGGCTGACCGCGATCATGGCGCCGCAGGCGAGCGCAATCGCGAGCAACAACAGGACGGATTGGGTGATCAGCGACCGCAGCGCTGCGTCGTGCTGGACCGCGATATGCTGCTTGGCGGCGTCGAGCGCGGCTTCGGCCACATCGACGGCCGAGCCCATTTGTTTGCCCGTGTAAACGCTCCACTGATTGGGCGTGACGTCGACCTTCTCGCCGGAGGCGAGCGCCTTCACCAGCCGGTCGCGCTCGCCGGGATATTCGGGATCGAAATAGGCCTTCTTGGTCGCCGTCATGGCGGCGGACAGCGCTGGCGGCAGCTCCATTCCGGACGCCGTCAACTGCAGCGCATTCCAGATCCCCTCGATGCCTCCGACATATTTTCTGTAATTGGACTGGACCTCTGCTGTAATCGGGATGGCGCCGCTGAGCCCGTTTGCGACCACGAGCGATGCGCTGCCGGCCGAGTTGCGCAACAGCCAGGCAATCTGCTTGATCGCCAGCAACTGGTCGACCATCGCGTCCTGATGATTGACCGCTGCCGTCAGTGCGCTGGATACCTTGTCGAGCGTGGCCATCACGGCTTGTGTGGATTCCAGATATTCCTTGGCGAGATCGAGCCGGCGCTCAGCCTTGGGCTTGTCGGCCTTGGCCCAGAATTCCGCCTGCTGGGCAAGCAACAGCTTGTTCAGCCGCTCGAACTCCGGCTGCAGGGTTTGCTTCTGCGCGAAATCGATGCTGGGCAGCAGATCCACGGCGCGCTGCATGGCCGTCATTTGAACGCCCTGCAGTTCATGCAGGTATTTGGTCGAGCCCTGATCAATCGGCTGGTCCGCGAGCTGCTGGCGGGGCATGTAGGCCCGGTCGACTCGCATATTGTTCATGGCCTTGAAGGTGCTCGCCGAAGCATCGGCGATCACGGCAATCCTGTTCGCCTGTTGTAGCTGCTGCCAGGACGTCCAGGCATTCCAGGCGAATCCGACGATCACCGCCGTCGTGGTGATCAGGATGACGGTCTTCAGCAGGGTGGAAACAGTTAAACGGTTCAACATGATCGCGCTCTCCGGGCGGCACCAGTATGGCCCGGCAACGGTAAAAATCTGGGTAACTCGGACAGTTTTACTGTCGTAACGCGCCGGTCGTGGCTCCCCACCGCGGATGCGCTTGCGCGACCTTTACGCTGCGCGGATCTTGCCAAGGAAATCGGTGACCTGATTGCCGAGATGCTGGCTCTGGGTCTCCAGCGTCGCGGATGCACCTTTCACGTTCTCGGCGGCGGCCGCTGCGGCATCGGCGTCGGTCCTGACGCCGGTGATGTTCTCCGAGACGTTCCTGGTGCCCTGGGCGGCAAACTGCGTGCTGCGGGTGATCTCCTGCGTGGCGGCGCCTTGCTCCTGCACGGCGGCGGCAATCGCGGTCGCGACCTCGTTGACCTCGCCGATGATGCTGCCGATACCCTTGATGGCATTGATGGCTTCGCCCGCAACCTTCTGAATGTCGGAGATCTGCTCGGAGATTTCCTCGGTCGCCTTGGCGGTCTGGCTCGCCAGCGACTTGACCTCGGAGGCAACCACCGCGAAGCCGCGGCCCGCCTCGCCCGCGCGGGCGGCTTCGATGGTCGCGTTCAAGGCGAGCAGGTTGGTCTGCGCCGCGATGCTGTTGATCAGGCCGACCACTTCGCCGATGCGGCCTGCCGACGACGCAAGACCCTGCACCGTGCCGTCGGTCTTCCGCGCCTCGTCGACCGCGCGGCTGGCAATGCCGGCCGCATGCGAGGCCTGCTTGCTGATATCGCTGATCGAAGCGCTCAATTCCTCGGCCGCCGCCGCCACGCTGTCCACGCTCATCGAAGCATCGCCCGAGGCCTTCTGCGCCACCTCGACGCGCGCATTGGTCTGCCGCGACACCGTCGACAGACCGGTGGAGGTCTTGCGCATCTCGCCCGATGCGTCGCCGAGCTGCTGCAGGGTCTGGCGCACCGCGCCTTCGAACTCGGTGACATAGGTTTCGACAGCCCGCTGCCGTACCATCGCGCCGGCATTGCGGTCGCGTTCCTGCGCTTCGATCTTGAGCTTGTCCTCGGCCTGTTGCTTGAAGGTCTCCAGCGCGCCATCCAGTGCGCCGATCTCGTCATGGCGCTGACCATAGCCTGTGCTCGACAGACAGGTCGCCGCCGGCCACCTTCAGCATCGCGTCACGGATGGTGTGCAGCGGTCCGATGACACGGCGGCTCACCATGGTCATCGCGCCGAACGTCAGCACGATCGCCGCGGCCAGCAAAACGAGTTGAAGCGTCAGCGAGCCGATGGCTGCGGAAGTTGTTGGGCTTGCGCATGCTCCTTCGCCGCGTCGAGGGCTGCTTCCGCGACTTTCACCGCCGAGCCCATGCGTCCGACGGTGATCGGGCTCCATTGGTTGGCCGTCATGTCCGGCTTCTGCCCGGCTCGACAGCATCTTCGCGAGATCGTCGCGCAGCTTGACGATATTGCTCCTCGAAATAGGCGGTCTTGGCGGCCGCAAGCGTGGCCGAGAGCGCGGGCGGCAACTGCATCCCGGCGAGCGATCAACTGCAGCGCGTTCCATGGCGATATCGATGCCGCCGACGTATTTCATGTAGTACAGCAGCCGTTCCGGCGAGATCGTGCCCGAGGCAAGGCCGTTCGAGATGATGAGCGAGGCCTCGCCCGCCGTGTTGCGCAGCAGCCAGGCCATCTGCTTGATCGCCAGCAGGTGATCGAAGGTGGAGTCCTCGTGGATGACGCTGACGGCCAGCGCGCTGGAAATCTTGTCGAGCGTCGCCAGCTGCCGCCAGCGTCGAGTCCGTATATTCCTTCAGCAGATGCCGGCCTGCGCTGGGCCTTCGGCTTGATGACTTCGGTCCAGACTTCCGCCTGCTGGGCGAGCAGCAGCTTGTTCAGCCGGTCGAGCTCGGGAAGCAGCGTCGCCTTCTCGGCAAATTCGATGTCGGGAAGCAGCTCCAGCGCACGTGCGAGCGCCGGCATCTGTCCTGGCGCAGGTCGCGCAGATATTTCTCGGACTCGCGCGATCGATGGTCTGTTCGGCGGTCAGGCCGCGCGTGGTGCTAGGGCCGGTCCGTGCGGAGGTTGTGCATAGCCTTGAACAGGTTCGCCGATGCGTCCGCGACGTCCAGCCATGCGGCCCGTGGCCTGCAGACGGCCCCAGGAATTCCAGGCACTTAGCGAGACTGCGACGATCACGCAGAGCGAAGTGATCAGGATCACGGCCTTCAGCAGCGCCGAGACGGTCAAACGATTCATCATTAATTTGCCCCACCGCGAACGGGGGCTATTTCGCCGAAAAAAGGTAAATATTAAGAGACCGTCACTGCCGTATAACTACTGAGGCCATTGAAAAATCTAAGGTTTTTTGAGTTCCGAAATAGGGAACCTGCCGGTCCCCCAGCGCGTTAGCACGCCACCAGCGTCTTCAGATGCCTTGAAGGGGGTCAAATGCTCATCAGTGCACTCGTCACGTTTCTTGTCGTCATCCTGATCCTTTATCTCATCAACATGTTGCCGATCGACGGACGCGCCAAGCAGATCTGCCGGGTGATCGTCATCATCCTCGGGGTGTTTTCGCTCTTGAAATACATCGCGGTGTTCTAGCTCCGGTCGTTCCGGGTTCGCTCGTTGCACGAGCGCCCCGGAATGACGCCCGACAAAAAGCCCCGGCAATGGGCCGGGGCTTCCGTGCGGTGTTCGGCCAGCGTCACCGCAGTGTCTTGAACCAGTCGTCGACGTCTTTCCTGACCTGATCCTTGGCGAAGCCGTAGCGCTGCTGCAGCTTGCCTTCGAGCTGCTCGCGGCGGCCCTCGATCACGTTGAGATCGTCGTCGGTGAGCTTGCCCCACTTCTCCTTGGCGGAGCCCTTGAACTGCTTCCAGTTCCCTTCGAGCCGGTTCCAATCCATTGCCATCCCTCCATCTGTCGTGACCGTTCATCAACGGATGGAGCGATGGGACGTTCCTAATCTGCGGCATCATGGCGGCGCCGCAGCTGTTTCAATCCGCAGCCTTATCCCGCCGCCTTGGCCTCGCGGCGCCGCGCGGTGAGGATGTATTCGGTGTAGCCGTTCGGCTGCTCGCGGCCCTTGAACACGAGATCGCAGGCCGCCTTGAACGCAACGCCGTCGAATGCGGGCGCCATCGGCCTGTAGAGCGGATCGCCCGCGTTCTGCTTGTCGACCACGACCGCCATGCGCTTGAGCGACTCCATCACCTGATCCTTGGTGATGACGCCCTGATGCAGCCAGTTCGCCAGATGCTGGCTGGAGATGCGCAAGGTGGCGCGATCTTCCATCAGCCCGACATCGTGAATGTCCGGCACCTTGGAGCAGCCGACGCCCTGGTCGATCCAGCGCACGACATAACCGAGAATGCCCTGGCAGTTGTTGTCGATCTCCTGCTTCACGTCATCCGGCGCCCAGTTCGATTTCGACACCGGAATGGTGAGGATGTCCGACAGTTTGGCGCGCTGGCCGCCCTTGGCGAGCTCCTGCTGCCGCGCCAGCACGTTGACCTGGTGATAATGCAGCGCGTGCAGCGTCGCCGCGGTCGGCGAGGGCACCCAGGCGGTGGTGGCGCCGGCCTGCGGATGGCCGATCTTCTGCGCCAGCATGTCGGCCATCTTGTCGGGCGCGGCCCACATGCCCTTGCCGATCTGAGCATGACCGGGCAGGCCGTCGATCAGGCCCATGTCGACGTTCCAGTCCTCATAGGCCTTGATCCAGGGCTGCGCCTTCATGTCGTTCTTGCGGATCATCGGACCCGCTTCCATCGAGGTGTGGATCTCATCCCCCGTACGATCCAGGAAGCCGGTGTTGATGAAGACGATGCGCTTCGAGGCCTGCTGGATGCAGGCCTTGAGATTGACGGTGGTGCGACGCTCCTCGTCCATGATGCCGACCTTCATGGTGTTCTCGGGCAGCGCGAGCAGCTTCTCGACGCGATCGAACAGTTCGCAGGTGAGCGCGACCTCGTCGGGGCCGTGCATCTTCGGCTTGACGATATAGACCGAGCCGGTGCGGCTGTTCTTGATCTTCGAGCTGCCCTTCAGGTCGTGGATCGCGAGCAGGCCGGCGACCGCCGCATCCAGAATGCCTTCCGGAATCTCTTCGCCCTTCTCGTCGAGCACGGCGTCGGTGAACATGTGATGGCCGACATTGCGCATCAACAGCAGGCTGCGGCCATGCAGCGTCAGCTCCTTGCCGTCCGGCGTCTTGTAGACACGGTCCGGATTGAGGGCGCGCGTGAGAGTCTTGCCGCCCTTCTCGAAATCGGCCGACAGCGTGCCGTTCATCAGGCCGAGCGTGTTGCGATAGACCTGCACCTTGTCCTCGGCATCGACGGTTGCGACGCTGTCCTCCATGTCGAGGATGGTCGAGACCGCCGCCTCCATGATGATGTCGGCGACGCCGGCCGGATCGTCCTTGCCGATCGGATGCTTGCGATCGATCACGATCTCCGCATGCAGGCCGTTGTTGACCAGCAGGATTCGCGGAAGGCGACGCGGCGTCGCCCTGGAAGCCCGCGAACTGCGACGCGTTTTTCAGCGCGGTGGCGTTGCCGCTCTTCAGCTTCGCGGCGAGCTGGCCGGAGATGATGCTGTAGGACGTGACGTCGGTGTGGCTCGCGGTGGCGAGCGGAGCGGCGGAATCCAGGAACGCCTTGGCCTTGGCGATCACCTTGTCGCCGCGCGCCTTGTTGTAGCCCTTGCCGCTCTCGCTCGGGTCGTGCGGGATCGCGTCGGTGCCGTAGAAGGCGTCATAGAGCGAGCCCCAGCGCGCGTTCGCAGCGTTCAGCGCGTAGCGCGCATTGGTCAGCGGCACGACGAGCTGCGGCCCGCAGATCTTGCCGATTTCCTCGTCGACATCAGTGGTCTCGACCTTGTGCGTCGCCGGCTCCGGCAGCAGATAGCCGATCTCCTTCAGGAACGCGGTATAGGCGTTGATGTCGAAGGCCTTGCCCTTGTTGGCGCGGTGCCAATCGTCGATCTTGGCCTGCAGCTTGTCGCGGAACGCCAGCAGCTCGCGGTTCTTCGGCCCGAGATCCCTGATGATGCCGGCGAGCCCTGCCCAGAACTTGTCCGGATCGATCCCGGTCTTGGGGGCCGCCTCCTTGGCGATGAAATCGAACAGAACGGGGGCGATCTTCAATCCGTGGGCATCGATACGCTTCATGTCGGGCTTTCTCTAGGGGACGGCGTCTGGACGCTGCTTTCGCCGTGAAAGCAGCAAAAGACGCGCCAAAGGGGCCATTTTCGGCAGTCCTTTTAGCGGAAAAGCCGGGCTCCTGAGAAGGCCTCAGTCGGCACGGAACGCCCAAGGCAACGGCCATGTGAACGGGTCGAGAGCGCGCGCACGCAAGTTTACCTTTCTTGACCGGCTGGAGCGCATGCGCTCGCGACCTCGCGGCAGCGATGTGCCCGAGCTTTGCCAACGATCCGCCCTCTGAACCGAAGGAGGGCGCAGGGAAGGCCGGGTGCTGGCCGCACCCATGGCCCCCGTGCGAATAAAATGCACGGGGCAGGAACCACAGGTACGCGCCGGACAACCCGGCCTTCCCTGCGCAGTGGCTTACGGCTTACTCCGTGCTCTCCCCGGTGCACCGGGCTTTTTGGCCACCGTCGCCCGCGCGATGCGAAGCATCATCGCGAGTTTAGCATCAGCATCGGGATGCCAGGACCACACGGCTTGGCCGTCCGTCGCATCGCAAGTCGTCTTCGCGCTATCCGCGCCTCACGTCGCGACGTCCACCGCATCCCGCGCCCAACGTTCGTGACGATCGCGAAGCGCCCCTCTTTCGAGCACGGGACACGAAGAGGGGACATCGATTTCGGAAAAAACGAAAGCGAAATGTTTTTGCGCGAGGGACTGGACAGGTGGAATTGGGTTGAAGCTGCTCGCGAAATTAGTTTTTGCGCGCACGCGACTTGCCGGCGTCGAGAGACCTCATCCCGCGCATTGTCGATGAAAATCGAAATCGATTTGCCCGTCGGGTCGGCACCTCGTGTCCTCGCCGTTGTACCGACGCCCTTCAGTGCCCTCGCGTGCGAGCGTGATCCCGGCCATCCACGCGCTTCAAACGAGCTAAGCAGAACGACTCGTCGTGACCTCAAGCAGGGTCCAATGACGCTTGGTCGCTATGCACGCGGAAGCCGACCGCCTGTGCTCACTTCGAGCTCTGTCGAACCTGACCCATATGCAACGGTTGACCACCGGCTCTTTTCGTCTGCGACCGGAGCGGGCATGATGTCCCGGTGAGCTGAGCTTGGAGAGGTTTCATGCGTATTCTGGTCATCGGGGCGGGCGCGTTAGGCGGATATTTCGGCGCATGTCTCGTTCGCGCGGGACGCAACGTCACGTTCCTGGTACGCCAGCGCCGTGCCGAGCAATTGGCTCATAATGGCATGCAGGTTTTCAGCCCGCATGGAGACTTCAAGGTTTCTCCAACCACGGTGTCATCGGACGCCATCCGCGAGCCGTTTGACCTCGTTCTGGTTGCCGTGAAGTCCTATTCGCTCGACGAAGCCATGAACCATTTTGCTCCGGCGATCGGCTCAAGCACGATGATTCTGCCGATACTCAACGGCATGGGGCATATCGAACGGCTGAGCCGGCGGTTCGGCGCCGAGCGCGTTATGGGCGGCATGGCGAATATCAGCTGTGGCCTTGATGCTGAGGGCCGGATCGTCCAGTTCATGCCGCTTCATGACCTTGTGTACGGCGAGATCGCGGGCGGCTTCAGTGACCGGACTCGCGCGCTGGAGGCCTGTTTCGAAGGAGCCGGCTTCAATGCGCGCGCCAGCGACGTGGTTATGCAGGACATGTGGGAAAAGTTCGTGCAACTTGGTCTTGGTGCTGGAATAACCTGCCTGATGCGCGCGAGCCTCGGCGATATTCTGGCGGCCCCCGGCGGACGTGACGCGATGTTCGAGCTTTTCGACGAATGTTGCGCCGTTTCAACTGCGTCCGGTTTTGAACCTCGGCCCGCCTTTATCGAGTTCGACACCAAGCTGATCACCACGGTAGGGTCGCCGCTGAAGTGGTCGATGCTACGCGACATTGAGCGCGGCTCAGCCACCGAGGGCGAGCATATTTTGGGCGATATGCTCGCGCGCGCCCGGACGCTCGGCGTCGAAACGCCGATCCTCAAGCTGGCTCGCACCCACGTCGCTGCTTATGAAATTGCCCGCGCGCGCCTCGTCGCAGCGTCGTAAAGCCGGGTTCTTGTGAACGCCACTTGGTGGTTGTTACAATCATGCCGCGCGTTTTTCATTCACCTGCCGGTCGACGAAGCTCTTCCATCTGTTGAGCTGCGACCGTCTCAGGCTTGCCCTTTCATCCTCCAGTTCAGCGATGCGCTTTGCAGCCGCATCCATCGCCGTTGCAGCGCGATTGTAGCCGTCTGCCGTGGATTGAAGGGGAAATATGACCTGACCGTTTGTCACTTTGTAGATGCCAAATTCCCTGACCAAAACCGCGACACATCGTTCGTAAGCGTTGTAATACTCAGCACGCGCCGCCAGCAGCTCGGAAGCGAGCTTCGTCATTTCCGCGTGCTGCGCGTCGATCATGGTCATGAACTCGGAAAGTGTGCCGTTTTCTACGTCGAGTAAACGAGCGTCGTTTTCCAGTTTGACACGCGCGTCGTTGACCAGAGCGATGTAGCGCGGAGTAATGGTTGCGGCGTTGCTTTGCGCGGTTTTCACATCTCGGCGAAGAGTATCAAGATCACCGCGGCTGTATGCGCTCAAGTCAACGGGTTTCAGAAAGTCCCTTGGCTCCGCGTCATTGAGCATCCGCCGAGCGGCAGCATCGATGTCACCCAAGTCCTTGTTTGCAAGCGCGACCATCTTCAGCATTTTGTTCGAGGGATGCAGCTTGAGCGCTCGGTCCAGCTGCGCGGGATCGTTCACGCCACGTAACGTGGTCAGACTTTCCTTCGCTGGATCGACCGTCTGAAACCTTGCCAGGTCGCCCACATAGTAGCCGAGGCCGAGGCAAGCGATCACAAGAGTGCATAGGAACGCCAGGACGAGAGCAAGCCGTCCCGACATGCGCGCTTTTTGGTCCAAGGATTCCCTCACAGCCCCGATCTCCCGATCGAGCGACATTCTTCTATCTTTCAATGGACGAATCGCGCGGATTTGGCGTCATTAGCCGGCGTGGATCAGTTCGGCAATCCGATGATCCGCCCGGCGGAGCCGCCGACAAAGTTCGCGGTTGATATTCTGCAGCACGATCACATATGCGCGGATGTCGGCCTTGTAGCATGTGTAGAGTTTCTGGGCCGTGAGCTCGTACAGCACGGTCGGGCTTTCCGCGACGACGCTGGCTGATCGGTTCTGCATCTCGATCAGCGTCATCTCGCCGAAAAAATCACCGGGATCCAGACCCGCAATGCGGATTGCCTGTCCCGAATCCCCGAGCTTGCTGACCACGAGCTTGCCGGAGTGAACGACGAACATCGAGCGGCCCGGTTCGCCTTCCGCTACGATCGTGGCGCCGGCGTCAAAGTGGCGCTCGACCAGCATGGAGACCAGGAGATCGAGGCTCGCATCCGAAAGGCCACCGAAGAAAGGTGTGGCGAGCAAGAACGCTTTCAGATCGGGCGAGCTGACAGCCATCGCGGCAATATACGCCTGCTCCCGGGAGCGGCAAGCGTGTCAAGCGCTCATCCGCGCTCCACTGTCATGCCCCGCTTCAAGCGGGGCATCCAGTACGCCGCGGCTCCTCGGTGAAGCGTTGCTGTCTCTGGAATACTGGATCGCCCGCTTTCGCGGGCGACGACCGGAGATGGCTTCGCTAGATATTCGCAGCGAAGTCGGCGATTTCATCGAACAGCACGCCGGTGCTCGCCAGCATCCGCTCCACGTCTTCGACGCCCTCCGTGACCGACCGCGCCGAGGTGTCGATGACAAGCTCGGCGGACTTCGGCGCCTCGTAATCATTGCCGATGCCGGTAAAGCCCTGCAACCCACCCGCGCGTGCCTTGGCATAGTGCCCCTTCGGATCACGGCCCTCGCACACGTCCGCCGGTGTCGCGACGTAGATCTCACGGAACGTGTCGTCGGCGATCCGGCGCGCGGCGGCGCGGTCCTCGCGGGCGGGCGAAACCGCCGCGACGATCGCGATATGGCCGTTGCGCGCCAGGTGTGTTGCGACCTCGGCGAGGCGGCGGATGTTCTCGGCCCGGTCGGCCGCGGAGAATCCGAGATCGCCATTGAGGCCGGCGCGCAAGGTGTCACCGTCGAGCAGGATGGGCGAGCCGCCGCGCGAGAACAGCCGCCGCTCCAGCGCGCGCGCCAACGTCGACTTGCCGGCGCCCGGCAGGCCCGTGAGCCAGACCACCGCGCCGTTGTGGCTGTAGCGCGCCGAGCGCTCGTCGGGCCGCAGCGCGCTTTCCACCGGCACGATATCGACCGGCACGGCGCGCTGGCCGGCATCGACCGACAGCACCAGCCCGCCGCCCGCGATGCGGCCGGACACTTCGATGACAAGCCGCCCGGTACGCGGATTGTCGGCATAGGTATCGGCGGCGACCGGCTGAGCCAGCGAGATATCGATCTCGCCGACATGATTCCTCGCGATCGCCTTGTTCTCGGCGCTCGACAATTCGCCGGGATCGACCGCCTTCTCGATCGTAACCACCGTGGCGCGGGCCTCACGCGTGCCGAGGCGGACCAGGATCTGGTCGCCCTTCGCCAGCGGCTTGTCGTGCAGCCAGAAAATCCTTGCGCGCAGCCGCCGCGTGTCGCGCGGGCTTTGTCCGGCATGGCCGATGATGTCGCCGCGCTCGACGAACAGCTCGCGGTCGAGCGTGATGCCGACCGAGCGGCCCGCGCCCTGCTTGCCGCTGACCGGCGTGTTGGGCCAGCTCTCGACCGTCTTGATCTTGGCGATCTTGCCGGCGGGCATGATGACGATCTCGTCGCCGGCCGCGAGATGGCCGGATTCGATGCGGCCCGCGACGATGCGGCGGTCGTCGAACTTGTAGATCGCCTGCACCGGCAGACGCAGCGAAAGCTGCTCCAGCGGGCGCGCCGGCTCGAGCGCATCGAGAGCTTCCACGACCGTCGGGCCGTCATACCAGGCCATCCGCCGCGTGCGCGCGGCGACGCCGTCGCCATCGCGCGCGGAGATCGGAATAATTGCGGTCGGCGTCACGCCGAGCCCGGTGAGATGCGCGGAAATCTCGTCGCTGATCGCCGCAAAGCGCGCTGCTCCGAAATCGACCCGATCCATCTTGTTGACGACGACCGCGACCTGTCTGATGCCGAGCAGATGCAGGAGATACCCGTGACGCCGCGTCTGGTCGCGCACGCCCTCCAGCGCATCGATGATCAGCACGGCGCCGTCGGCCTGCGAGGCGCCGGTGATCATGTTGCGCAGGAACTCGGCGTGGCCGGGCGCGTCGATCAGCACGACGTCGCGTGCGCCGGTGCGAAAACGAATTTGCGTGGTGTCGATGGTGATGCCCTGGTCGCGCTCGGTTTGCAGCGCATCGAGCAGGAACGACCACTCGAAGGGCATGCCGCGCCGGGCGCTGACGGCCTTCAGCATCTCCAGCTTGCCCTCGGGCAGGCTGCCGGTCTCGTGCAACAGGCGGCCGACCAGCGTCGACTTGCCGTGGTCGACATGGCCGACGATGACAATGCGGACCTGTGGCCGCGTGGTGCCGTTCGGCGTCGCCGATATGCTTTGCGGGACGATCATGTTCATGGCAACGCCTTCAACTTTCAGTCCTGATCTAGAGATAGCCGGCGACGCGAAGCCGCTCGAACGCGTCCTCGGTCTCATGGTCGAGGGCGCGGCCGGCGCGCTCCGGCACCTTCGTCTCCTCCAGCTCGGCGAGGATCTCCTCGATCGACGTGGCGTTCGACACGACGGGGAAGGTGATGTCGGCGTCGCCGAGCGAGCGATAGCGCTTGCCGTCTTTGGCGAGATAGAGCGGAATGATCGGGATGTTTTCGCGCTGCGTATAGGCCCAGATGTCGGCCTCGGTCCAATGCAGGATCGGATGAATGCGCAAATGCGCGCCCGGTGGCGGCGAGGCGTTGAACTGATCCCAGAATTCCGGCGGCTGGTCGCGCACGTCCCATCCGCCTTCGAGTCCGCGCGGCGAGAACACGCGCTCCTTGGCGCGGGTTGCTTCCTCGTCGCGGCGGATGCCGGCGATCAGGCCGTCGAAGCCATGCTTTGCAAGCGCAAGTTTCAGTCCCTCGGTCTTGCGCGCGGCCGATCGTGCGGCTGGCGGCAGCGTCGGATCGACCGCGTCGATCGGCGGGCAGGGTTCGACGCGCAGATCGAGCTCCCATTCCTTGCCATAATGGTCGCGGAACGCGTACATCTCCGGGAATTTCTTGCCGGTGTCGACATGCATGGCGGGGAAGGGCACGCGGCCGAAGAACGCTTTGCGCGCCAGCCAGATCATCACGTTGGAATCCTTGCCCAACGACCACAGCAGCGCGAGCTTCTTCAACCGTGCAAACGCCTCGCGAAGGATGTAGATGCTTTGAGCCTCCAGCGCGTCGAGGTGATCCATCGAAGGCGCATCTGCAAAAATTTTCGGCACAGGAGATGCTTGTGCCAGCGAGGCATGAGGCAACCGGTCGTGGGTGAATTCGTTGATGAGAACAGGCATCTCTCGGTCTCGGCCTCGGGAGTGGAATTTTCTATCTGCGGGTCGTCAAAGAGAAGAAATAATTTTCTCTTTAGAAGGGTTGCAAGACACTTAGAGAGAAAATAATTTCAGTCAACCCCGATCGTTGGGGAAGTGAGCTTCGCATGCGCTATCTGCCCGTCTTTCTCGATTTGCAAACCGGTCCGGTGCTTCTGGTCGGGTCTGGTGAGCTGGTGCGCGCCAAGTTGCGCGTGCTGCTGGCCGCCGATGCGCGCATCCGCTGGTACGCGACCGGGGACGCGCACGACGTGCATGGCCTCGAACCGGCGCAGCTCGCGCGGATCGAATTCGCCAAGGACGATCCGCTGACCGCCGATCTCACCGGGGTCGTCGCGATCTTCTGTGCGGGCGCCGGCGATGCCGGTGTTGCGATGTCGCTGCGCGCGAAATCGGTCGGCCTGCCGGTCAATGTGATGGACGATCTCGTCCATTCGACCTTCATCTTTCCCGCGATCGTCGATCGCGGCGACGTCGTGGTTGCGATCGGCACCGGCGGCACGTCGCCGGTCGTGGCACGCCGCGTGCGCGAGAAGATCGAAGCCGTGCTTCCGGCACGGATCGGCGATCTCGCGAAGTTCATCGGGCGGTTCCGGAAATCGATCCACGCCCGCATCCCCGAAATGGCGTTGCGCCGCCGCTTCTGGGAACGGGTGATCGACGGCCCGATCGGCGCGTTGGTTCTGTCCGGCCATCGGGATGATGCCGAAGCGGTGCTGAAGGGCATCGGCGATCCCAGCGCTTTTGCCGGCGCCGAGACGTCCGGCAATGCAAAGGGAAAAGCAAAGGGACATGTCGCCCTGGTCGGCGCCGGCCCCGGCGATCCCGATCTGCTCACCGTGAAGGCGCTGCGCGCGCTGCAGGACGCCGATGTCGTGTTCTACGACGAACTGGTGTCATCGGAAATTCTCGATCGCATTCGCCGCGACGCCGCGCGCGTTCCGGTTGGCCGCCGTGTCGGCAAGCCGGGCATCGGCCAGCAGGCCATCAACAAGCTTCTGATCGATGCCGCGACGTCCGGCCAGCGCGTGGTGCGGCTGAAGGGCGGCGACGCCTTCGTGTTCGGCCGCGGCGGCGAAGAGGTCGAAGCCTTGCGCGCGGCCGGTGTGGCTTATTCGGTCGTGCCCGGCATCACGGCGGGTCTTGGTGCTGCTGCGCAATTCGAGGTGCCGCTGACCTTCCGTCACGAGGCGCTGCGCATCAGCTTTCTCACTGCACACAAGGCGGCCGATGCCGATATCGTCGACTGGTCGACGATGACGGACGGCAAGATGACCGTCGTGGTCTACATGGGCATGACAGCCGCGCCGTCGGTGCGCGATGGATTGCTTGCGGCGGGACGTTCGCCACGAACGCCGGTCGGCGTGTTCGCACGGGTAACGCGGCCCGACGCGCAGGCCGCGGTCGGCACCCTCGATCAACTGCCTGATCTCGTCGACCAGATTGACGGCGGCCCGGCCATTCTCATCATCGGCGACGTCGTCGCGCATTCCGCGCCCTGGCGCCGCCAGAACCTCAACCAAGTGATCTCGGACCTGTTGGAAGTAGCCCAATGACCTCTCCCCTCGAGCAGAAGAAAATCAAGATTGCGGGCCCCTCGGTTGTGACCGCGAACCGCACCTGGGATGGCGCGGTGATCTACCGGACGGCAGGACAGGACTGGTCGACCGATCTGTCTCAGGCTGCAATCGTGCGCGCCAGTGAAGAGGCGCGCGCGCTGCTTGCGGAATCCGTCGCCGACGACATCGGCGCGATCGGCGCCTATATCGCGCCTGTCGAAGTCGCCGACGACGGCAAGATCAAGCCGGGCAATCTGCGCGAGCAGATCCGCCGCTCGGGCGTCACCATCGATCTGCCTGCCCAAATCGGTCTGCCCGTCCAGGTTTAAGGCCAAGTATCAAGTCAAGGCCAAGTATTAAGGCGCCCCATGTACGCATATGACGAAATTGACCGCACGCTGGTCAATGAGCGCGTCGCGGAATTCCGCGACCAGGTGAAGCGCCGGCTTTCCGGCGAACTCACCGAGGACGAGTTCAAGATGCTGCGGCTGCAGAACGGCGTCTATCTGCAACTTCACGCCTATATGTTTCGCGTCGCGATCCCGTATGGCACGCTGTCCTCGGAGCAATTGCGCCGGCTCGCGCATGTCGCGCGGCGCTATGATCGCGGCTACGGCCATTTCACGACGCGGCAGAACATCCAGTTTAATTGGATCAAGCTCGCCGAGCTGCCCGATGCGCTGGCCGATCTCGCCGAGGTCGGCATCCACGCCATGCAGACCTCCGGCAACAACACGCGCAACGTCACCGCGGATCAGTGGGCCGGCGTCGCGCCGGGCGAGATCGAGGACCCGCGCATCTGGGCGGAAATCCTGCGGCAATACACCACGCTGCATCCGGAATTCTCGTTCCTGCCGCGCAAGTTCAAGTTCGCGATCACGGCCTCGCAGCACGATCGCGCCGCCATCAAGATCCACGACCTCGGGCTTCGCCTTCACAAGAACGCCGAAGGCGAAACCGGGTTCGAAGTGTTGGTCGGCGGTGGGCTCGGCCGCACCCCGTTCATCGCCAAGACCATCAAGCCGTTCGTCCACGGCAGCGATCTCCTGAGTTATGTCGAGGCGATCATGCGCGTGTACAACCAGTATGGCCGCCGCGACAACATCTATAAGGCGCGCATCAAGATCCTGGTCCACGAGCTCGGCATCGAGAAATTCGCCGGGGAGGTCGAGGAGGAGTGGCAGCAGATGCGTGACGGCGCGCTGAAGCTGGATGACGAGGTGGTCGAGGATATCCGCGCCCGCTTCTCCTATCCCGCCTATGAGAAGCTGCCGCACATGCCCGACGAGTTGCGCAAGGCCGCGGCAGAGCCGCAGTTCGAGGCCTGGCGGAAGAACTCCGTGTTCACGCACAAGGTGCAGGGTTATTCGATCGTCACGGTCTCGCTGAAGCCGGTGGGCGGCCCGCCCGGCGATGCCACCGCCGAGCAGATGGACGCGCTGGCCGATCTCGCCGACAAATATTCGTTCGGCGAGATCCGCGTCGGCCACGAGCAAAATCTGGCGCTGCCGCATGTCGCCAAGCGCGACCTGCCGGCGCTGTGGCGGGCGCTCGACAAGATCGGGCTCGCCACGCCGAACGTCAACCTGATCTCGGACATCATCGCCTGCCCGGGTCTGGACTACTGCTCGCTGGCCAACGCGCGTTCGATCCCGATCGCGCAGGAGCTGACGCGGCGGTTCGCCAATCTCGAGACTGCGAATCTGATCGGCCGGCTGCACATCAATATCTCCGGCTGCATCAATGCCTGCGGTCATCATCATGTCGGCCATATCGGCATTCTCGGCGTCGAGAAGAACGGCGAGGAGGTCTACCAGATCACGATCGGCGGCCGCGCGGACGAGAACGCCGAACTCGGCGCGCTGATCGGTCCGGGCGTGCGCTATGACGAGGTTGCCGATGTGATCGAAGACATCGTTGAGGCCTATCTGGCGCTGCGCGAGCGGCCGGACGAACTGTTCGTCGACACGGTGAAGCGGCTTGGCGTCGCGCCATTCAGGGAGCGCGTCTATGCCACTCGTTAAGGGCGGACAAATCGCGGACGACAGCATTCGTCCACGTCGCCGACGGCGCGGAGCTGCCGCCCGACGGCGCGATTCTGGTCACGGCGGCGCGTTTCCTCGAAGGTCCCGAAGCCCTGCTTGCCCGCAAGGGCAAGCTCGGCGTGATCTGGCCGAACAACCGCGATGTCGAGGATCTCGTGCCTTATCTCGACCGCTTGGGCGCGATCGCGCTGGTGTTTCCGATTTTCCGCGATGGCCGTGCCTACAGCCAGGCGCGGCTGTTGCGCGAGCGCTTTTCCTATCGCGGCGAGCTGCGCGCCACCGGGCAGGTGCTGCGCGACCAGTTCGTGTTCATGCTGCGCGCCGGCTTCGATACGTTCGAGGTGAAGAAGGCGGCCGATGCGGAAGCCTTCGCCCAGACCGCCAAGCGCTATTCGGTGTTCTACCAGCCGACCGGCGACGGCCGGCTGACGGCGCTGCATCGTCGCATGCAACTCCGTCATTCCGAGGGTGCCGGCCTGTGAACGCGCCCGTGCCTCAGGTCTCGTCGCAGTCGGCGGTTTTGCCGCCGGCCGAGGAGCTTGATCGGGCGCTGCGCCACGCGCTGCCTGCCGAAATCGTCACCGCGGCGCTGCACACCGTGGGCCGCGACAGGCTTGCCGTGGTGTCCTCGTTCGGCACGGAATCCGCCGCACTGTTGAAGGTGATCGCGGATGTCGATCCCGCCATCCCCGTGATCTTCCTCGACACCGGCTGGCTGTTCGAGGAGACGCTGGCCTATCGCGATACGCTGATCGAGTTGCTCGGCTTGCGCGATGTCCGTTCGATCAAGCCGTCGGACGAGGCATTGTCTCGCGACGATCCGGAGCGCGATCTCTGGTTCTCGAATCCCGACGCCTGCTGCCGTATCCGCAAGGTCGAACCGCTGGCGCGCGCGCTGAAGCCGTTCGATGCCTGGATCAACGGGCGCAAGCGATTTCAGGGTGGGCTTCGCGCCGGGATTGCCGTCGTCGAAGAGGACGGTACGCGCTTGAAATTCAATCCGTTCGCCAACGTCTCGCGCGAGGAGATCGAGGCGATCTACAAGCTGTCGAACCTGCCGCCGCATCCGCTGGCCGCCTCGGGTTTCATGTCGGTCGGTTGCATGCCCTGCACCAGCCGAACGGCCACCGACGAAGATGCGCGCGCAGGCCGCTGGCGCGGCCGCGACAAGACAGAATGCGGCATTCACACGGTGCAGACTTCGTAGCACAACGACGCTGCAAGCGGGTCAACAAGAAAATCCGCTTTCGTTGACTTCAGTGTATGTGATCGCGAGCTTTATCGTCGCACGTCGACCTCGATCGAGATCGTCGACGCGAATGGAGAATTGGATGATCCGTCGTCTTCTGCCCGCCGCCGCGGGACTTCTGTTTGCAGGTTTGTTGGCAAGCTCGGCCCATGCGGCCGACATCACCTTGCTCAACGTGTCTTACGACCCGACGCGCGAGCTCTATGTCGAATTCAACAAGGCGTTCGCGAGCGCCTACCAGAAGGAGACCGGCAAGAGCGTCGAGATCAAGCAGTCGCATGGCGGCTCCGGCTCCCAGGCGCGCGCGGTCATCGACGGCCTGCAGGCCGACGTCGTCACGCTCGCGCTCGCCTACGATATCGATGTGATTGCCGCCAAGGGCCTGATCGCGGCCGACTGGCAGAAGCGTCTGCCGCAGAATGCCGCACCTTACACGTCGACCATCGTGTTCCTGGTGCGCAAAGGCAATCCCAAGGGCATCAAGGACTGGGACGACCTGATCAAGCCGGGTGTCGCCGTCATCACGCCAAACCCGAAGACTTCGGGCGGTGCGCGCTGGAACTATCTCGCCGCCTGGGGCTATGCGCAGAAGAAGCTCGGCTCGCCGGAGAAGGCGCGGCAATTCGTCGCCGATCTCTATCAGAACGTGCCGGTGCTCGATACCGGCGCGCGCGGCGCGACCGTGACCTTCGTCGAGCGCGGCGTCGGCGATGTGCTGCTCGCCTGGGAGAACGAAGCGTTTCTCGCGCAACGTGAATTCGGCAAGGACAAGTTCGAGATCGTGGCGCCGCCTCAGTCGATTCTTGCCGAGCCGCCGCTCGCCGTCGTCGACAAGGTTGCCGACAAAAAGGGCACCCGTGCTGTCGCAGAAGCTTATCTGAAATACTGGTATACAAGGGACGGTCAGGAAATTGCCGCACGCAATTCGTACCGTCCACACGATCCGGAGATCGCCAAGGATTACGAGAAATCCTTCGCCAAGGTCGAGCTGTTCACGGTCGATGAGGTGTTTGGTGGCTGGACCAAGGCGCAGAAGGAACATTTCGCGGAAGGCGGCATTTTCGACCAGATCTACAAGAATTGATGGCGCCAGAGCAGGCGGACCATTGTGAGCACGCGCACAGGACGACGGGGTAGCTTGCCCGGTTTCGGTCTCACCATGGGACTGACGCTGACCTGGCTATCCGTCATCGTGCTGATTCCGCTGGCCGGCCTGTTCCTCAAGACGTTCGAACTGTCGTTCGATCAGTTCTGGGGCATCATCACCAGCCGCCGCACGCTCAACGCATTGAAGCTGTCGTTCGGGCTGGCGTTCGCGGCGGCGCTCGTCAATCTGGTGATGGGGACGATCATCGTCTGGGCGCTGGTGCGCTACCGCTTTCCGGGACGGCGGCTGTTCGACGCCATCGTCGATATCCCCTTTGCTCTGCCGACGGCGGTGGCCGGCGTCGCGCTGACCTCGCTGTTCGCCGAGAAAGGCTGGCTCGGCGCGCCGCTTGCCGCGCTCGGCCTCAAGGTCGCATTCACGCCGATCGGCATCTTCGTCGCGATGATCTTCATCGGCATTCCCTTCGTGGTGCGGACCGTGCAGCCGGTCCTGATCGACCTCGATCCCGAGATCGAGGAGGCGGCTGCGAGCCTCGGCGCCAGCCGCTGGAACACGATCTACCGTGTGATCCTGCCGAGCCTCGTGCCGGCGCTTCTCACCGGGCTGGCGCTCGCCTTCGCCCGCGCGGTCGGCGAGTACGGCTCCGTCATTTTCATCGCCGGCAATCTGCCGAACGTCTCCGAGATCGCGCCGCTGCTGATCGTGATCCGCCTGTCAGAATACCGCTATGCCGACGCCACCGCGATCGCGGTCGTCATGCTGCTGGCCGCCTTCCTGATCATCTTCACGGTCAACCGCCTGCAGCGCTGGGCGCAGACAAGAGGCTCGGCCGCGTCATGACCATCGAGATGACGTTGCGCGAGGGGCGGCGTGGGGCTGTAGCGGACAGCGGGGAGCAACGCGTCGCCGCGGACGCCGCAGCGGGCGATTTGCGCACCGAGCCGCGCGGCGTCCGCATCGTCATCATCGCGATCGCCGTGACCTTTCTCAGCATCTTCGTCGTGCTGCCGCTCGTCGTCGTGTTCGCGCAGGCCTTCTCGAAGGGCATTGGCGCCTATCTGGCCGCGCTGTCCGATCCGGAAGCGCTCGCCGCGATCCGGCTGACGCTGCTGGTCGCTGCGATCTCCGTCACCCTCAATCTCGTATTCGGGCTGGTCGCGGCCTGGGCGATCGCCAAGTTCGAGTTCTCCGGCAAGACGTTCCTGATCTCGCTGGTCGATCTGCCGTTCTCGGTGAGCCCGGTGATCTCGGGCCTCGTCTTCGTGCTGCTGTTCGGCGCGCAGGGCTATTTCGGGCCCTGGCTCGCGGGCCACGACATCCGTCTCTTGTTCGCCGTGCCCGGCATCGCGCTGGCGACGTTGTTCGTGACGTTTCCTTTCGTGGTGCGCGCGCTGATTCCGCTGATGCAGGAGCAGGGCACGCAGGAGGAGGAAGCCGCGATCTCGCTCGGCGCCTCGGGCCTGCAGACATTTTTCCGCGTCACGCTGCCGAACATCAAATGGGGCGTGCTGTATGGCGTCCTGCTTTGCAATGCCCGCGCCATGGGCGAGTTCGGCGCGGTGTCGGTCGTCTCCGGCCATATCCGTGGCGAGACCAACACGATGCCGCTGCTGGTCGAGATTCTCTACAACGAGTACCAGTTCGTCGCGTCCTTCGCGATCGCCTCGCTGCTGGCGATGCTGGCGCTGATCACGCTGGTGTTGAAAACCGTCCTCGAACGGCATCTGGACGAAGGATGATTGCCGCATGAGCATTGAAGTCAGGAGCCTGACCAAGACGTTCGGCGCGTTCACTGCGCTGGAGAATGTCGACCTCAGAGTCGCCAAGGGCGAGTTGCTGGCGTTGCTCGGACCATCCGGCTCCGGCAAGACGACGCTGCTGCGGATCATCGCGGGTCTCGACTGGCCGGATTCCGGCGACGTGTCCTTTGATGGCGAGAATGCGCTGGCGCGCGGCGCCGGCGAGCGCCATGTCGGCTTCGTGTTCCAGCACTACGCGCTGTTCCGCCACATGACCGTGTTCGAGAACGTCGCCTTCGGCCTGCGCGTGCAGCCGCGCGCCATTCGCAAGAGCGAAGCCGCGATCCGTGCGCGCGTGAAGGAGCTGCTCGATCTCGTGCAGCTCGACTGGCTATCCGGCCGCTATCCGAACCAGTTGTCCGGCGGCCAGCGCCAGCGCATTGCGCTTGCGCGCGCACTCGCGATCGAGCCGCGCATCCTGCTGCTCGACGAGCCGTTCGGCGCGCTCGATGCCAAGGTGCGCAAAGAGCTGCGGCAATGGCTGCGGTCGCTGCATCACGAGATCAACCTGACCTCGATCTTCGTCACCCACGACCAGGAGGAGGCGCTCGAAGTCGCCAACCGCGTCGTGGTGATGGACAAGGGCCGGATCGAGCAGGTCGGCACGCCCGGCGACGTCTATGACCATCCCGCCACCGCCTTCGTGCACGGCTTCATCGGCGAATCGATCGAGCTGCCGGTGGAGGTCGGCGAGGGCGCGGTGCGGCTGGATG
Organism: uncultured Alphaproteobacteria bacterium; assembly: GCA_963786015.1. Classification (GTDB taxonomy): domain Bacteria; phylum Pseudomonadota; class Alphaproteobacteria; order Rhizobiales; family Xanthobacteraceae; genus Bradyrhizobium. The sequence continues at coordinate 362,496 of CAWAXO010000008.1, forward strand.
GCAAGCCGCTCGCCATCGCAGCGGAGGGCGTCGCCTCCGGTCCCTCCCGGCTTTTCATCCGCCGCCATGACATGCAGGTCGGACCGGCCGGCAGCGGCGCCTTCGAGGGCGCGGTCACCCATGTCCGCAGCTTCGGTCCGATCCAGCGCGCCGAAGTGAAACTGGCACAAGGACAGGCCGCCATCGAGATCGACGCGCCGCGCGACAATCAGCTCCAGGTCGGTGACATCGTCGGACTGACGCCCCGCCGCTACCGGATTTTTACCGCGGCGGAGTAGCTCTGCGCAGCTCCACGTTTGTCGGCCCAAGAAAAAGAAAGCCCGCCGAAGCGGGGCTGACCGTACTAGGCGTATTTCCTGAGTTCTTCCACGTCTTCCGGATGCTTCTCCAAAAGACGCAGAAGATTGCTCATTGGCTTGCTGACCGTAACGGTCCCTTGTTCGTATTTCTGGAACGCGTTCGGTCCGCCACCGAAAATGGCTCCAGCCTCGCGCTGTGTAAGTCCGATTTTCGTGCGAATGCGTTTGACCTCTTGGGGGTTCAAGAGATCAACGTTATTCTTGAGTTCTTTCAGGGCCGCGTCAGACACCTTCATGTCTTCGCCCGTATGGATGCTCTCGCCGGACTCATCGCAATACCAGCCGGGCATCTGAATTGTTGCTGACTGGCCCTTGTAGTTGATGGTCATCGGGCGAGTGTCCCGAACCATCGGTTTGCCAGTTTCTGGGCAGACAGGACCGCCAGTCATTTTACCTTTCCTTGAACGACAGGAGCTTGAACTCAGTCACGGTGTCTGAGGTGAACTTCACGTATAGTTCCATCTCACCATCAGGCACTCGGTAAACGTCTTGCCAGTATCCAGGCCGCTTTTCGGAGGGCATTGCCTTATAGAAATGACCCGGTTCCATGCTCTGGATCACCTCCACGATTTCCTCCGATCCATAACCCAAGGCAGCGGCGTCTCTCAGAGCGGAACCCGTAATGTTTAGGCTCTTAGTATCTGAAAATACTTCCTTAATTGCGCTAAGGCCATGCCTCGGACTGTTCTTGATCGGGGACACATATACACCATAATGGTGGAAAAGGCAAGCTTGTTTCACCCCCTTAGATTGCTCATGGGGAACTAGCAACTTAATGCCTCGGCCAGGATTTGACGATCTGGGAAGATTTCGTCCGGGGGTATTTCTCGGTACGCCGCCAACGCCGATCGCACTTTATTCACCATTCAGCCACGGTTGGTATGCAACAACGGCCGCCTCTTCGTGAGGTGATTCATGCGCGCGGCCGCCGCTCTTTTCTTGACGTTATTATTGGCAGGCTGTGCCGCCGAGGCTCCGGTCCAGGAGCCGTCGATGTATGCCAACATGGCCGCGCCGGGCGCGAGGCTCGATCCGGTGGCCGCGGCCGCCATGATCTCGCAATATCGGAAGAACAACGGGCTCGGCACGGTCCAGGTCGACCCCGAGCTCGTCCGGCTTGCGGAAACGCAGTCGCAGGCGATGGCCAGCCAGAACAAGCTCGATCATGACGTCAAGGCGCCCCTCGCCAAGCGGCTTAGCGGATCGGGCTATCCCGCCAATGTGGCCGTCGAGAACGTCTCGGCGGGCTATCACACGCTGGCCGAAGCCTTTTCCGGCTGGCGGGACTCGCCGCCGCACAATGCCAATATGCTCAAGGGCGGTGTCACAAAATTGGGCATAGCCGCGAGCTATGCTCCGAACACCAAATACAAGGTTTTCTGGACGCTCATTCTTGCATCGAGGGATGCCGGCTAATCGCCGTTCGCAGGTTGACGCGGTGCCGAACTGGCGCCACGTTGCGCCAGCCCCTCATCTGATCGGCGCTTCATGACGGATCATACGGGTTCAGACGCGACAAGCACACCGGCGCGCGCTCAGCGCGTTCTGGTCTTGCAGGGCGGAGGAGCGCTCGGCTCCTATCAGGCGGGCGCCTTTCAGGCGCTGTGCCGCCAGGGTTTTGAGCCGGAATGGGTCGCGGGCATCTCGATCGGCGCCGTCAACGCCGCGATCATCGCGGGCAATGAGCCCGACAAACGCCTGGATCGCCTGAAGGAATTCTGGGAGATGGTGTCCGCGCCGGTGCCGTGGAAGCCCGTTCTCAACAGCGACCGTGGGCGCAGCGTGTTCAACGAGACGAGTGCTGCGCTGATCGCAACCTTCGGCGTGCCGGGCTTCTTCACCCCGCGCGTTCCGCCGGCGCCGTTGTGGCCGCCCGGCAGTTCGGAAGCGCAGAGCTATTACGACACGGCGCCGCTGAAGCGCACGCTGGAGCGGCTGGTCGATTTCGACCGTATCAATGATCTGCAGTGCCGGCTCAGCGTCGGCGCGGTCAGCGTCACGACCGGCAATTTCCGTTATTTCGACAATGTCGAGTTCAACAAGCTCGGCAAGCGCATCGGCCCTGAGCACATCATGGCGTCCGGTGCACTGCCGCCGGGCTTTCCATCCGTCGTCATCGACGGCGAGCATTACTGGGACGGTGGAATCTCCTCCAACACGCCGCTCGACTATGTGCTGGAGGAGGAGTTTCGGCGCGACCTCCTGATCTTCCAGGTGGATCTGTTCTCGGCGCGTGGGCAGGTGCCGATCTCGCTTCTGGAGGCGGCGGAGCGCGAGAAGGACATCCGTTTTTCCAGCCGCACCCGCATGAACACCGACAAGAACAGGCAGCTTCACAATGCCCGCCGGGCGGTGCGCGATCTGATCAGCAAGCTGCCCGATCATTTGAAAGACGATCCGTCGGTCAAATTCCTGCGCGAGGCGGCAAAGGAAAACACCGTCACGGTGGTGCATCTGATCTACAAGAGCAAGAATTACGAGACGTCGTCGAAGGACTACGACTTCTCGCATGTGGCAATGGTCGAGCACTGGAACGCCGGTGTGCGCGATGTCCATCTGTCCATGCGACACAAAGAATGGCTGGAACGGCCGCAGTCGGAGGAAACCATGGTGACTTACGACCTCCTGGGAGACAGCACGGAAACCCACGACAAAAAGGAGTAAACGACATGGGTACCTTGACAGGCAAGACGGCAGTCGTCACCGGTTCGACCAGCGGCATCGGGCTCGCTTATGCACGCGCCTTCGCCGGCGCCGGCGCCAACATCGTTCTCAACGGCATGGGCGTGCCGGCCGACATCGAAAAGGAACGGTCCGGCATCGAGACCGATTTCAAGGTCAAGGCGGTGCATTCGCCGGCCGACATGACCAAGCCCGCCGAGATCGCCGAGATGGTCGCGCTCGGCGAAAGCACGTTCGGCTCGGTCGATATTCTCGTCAACAATGCGGGCATCCAGTTCGTCTCGCCGATCGAGGAATTTCCGCCGGCGAAGTGGGAAGCGATCATCGCGATCAACCTGTCGTCGGCTTTCTACGGCATCCGCGCGGCGGTGCCCGGCATGAAGAAGCGCGGCTGGGGCCGCATCATCAACACGGCATCGGCACATTCGCTCGTCGCCTCGCCCTTCAAGGCCGCCTATGTCTCGGCCAAGCATGGCATCGCCGGCCTCACCAAGACCGCCGCGCTCGAGCTTGCGACCTTCAAGATCACCTGCAACTGCATCAGTCCCGGCTATGTCTGGACGCCGCTGGTCGAGCACCAGATCCCGGAAACCATGAAGGCGCGCAACATGACCAAGGAGCAGGTCATCAAGGACGTGCTGCTCGAGGCGCAACCGACCAAGGAGTTCGTTACCTCCGAGCAGGTTGCAGCCCTTGCGCTGTTCCTGTGCGGCGACGACGCCGCCCAGATCACCGGCGCCAACCTCTCCATCGACGGCGGCTGGACCGCGGAGTAGGCGCCGGCCGCAGGGTGGGCAAAGCGCAGCGTGCCCACCTTCAAGCCGCGGATCGACGGTGGGCACGCTCGCTTTGCTCGTCCTTACGAGCTGATCTGCTTGCATCTACTGGATCGCCCGCCTTCGCCTTCGCGGGCGATGACATCTATTTCAGAACGCCAGCTTCACTTCCGTTCGGGATCGATGACCCCGACGGTCGTCTCGCTGTATGCCGAATTGCAGAATTTCCATTGTATCGCTGCGGGCGCGATAAAATATTCGAAACCGGTAGCGGATCACAGTTACACACCGCACTCCGGGGCGTTGCGTTACGCGCGGCGCGGAATCCGGATTGCGGCGAACGCGCTCGATAACCGCCAAGAAGGTTTGTTCAATGGATTTGCTACAGCAGGGCTGGCGTTCTCGGAATAATAGGTTGCAATCGCTTCAAGATCCGCCAGCGCCTGCCGGGAATAGACAAGCTTCATTACTTGCGGAATTTCGCAAAGGCGGCAGCAATCTCCGAGCTGTCGCGAACTCGCCCGTATCGAGCGAAGCCATTGCGGCATCGACGATCCGCAATTCGTCCGCTGTCGCGGCATACTCGTTGCTTTGCAGTTCGCTCTCGATCTGGTTCGCGACAGCGACCAGTTCATCCTGGGCTGCTTCGGGCCAAGTCTGAACACGTTCCAGCAGGTTTTTCAGTTCGCTCGCGGTCATTTCGGTATTATAACGCGGTCGATCGGGTTTTCCAATCGCCGGAACAAGCGATTTAGCGGTGGCTTTTCCGAACGCCAGCACGTGCAGGCCGAGCCGTCGGCGCACGATCCAGAACAGCAGCACCGTCTCGAAGGTCAGCGAGATCGACGTCGCGGCCGCCGCGCCATGGCCGCCGAAGCGCGGCACCAGCAAGACGCAGAGCACGACATTCATCACGAAGGCCAGCGCATAAGCCAGTGCGCAGATGTGCTGGTGGCCGAGCATGTTGAGCAGCCGCTCGACCGGGCCGATCGCTGCGCGCACCACGAGCCCGATCGCCGCGACGAACATGATGGAATAGCCGGTGACGAATTGCGATCCGAACAGCCACAGCAGCGGCTCACCGAGCGCGAGCAATATCAGCGTCGCGATCAGTGACGGCCAGAACGTCCAGTTGATCGCATACGCCACATAGGCGGACAGGCGCTCCTTGTCGCCGAGCGCGTGATATTCGGCGAAGCGATGCGCCGTCGTCGCGGACATCGCGTAGTGGATGAACGACACCAGTGCGAGCGTCTTCACCACGGCGAAATAGACGCCGACTTCCTCCGACGAGCGAAACTGCTGCAGCACCAGCACATCGGTGTAGGAGAGCAGCAGATAAAAGCCTTCGACCAGCAGGATCGGCAGCGACACCGAAAGCCAGCCACGGATGTCATAGGCCGCCGGTCCGGGCGCGACATGGCCGGCGAGCCTGCGGTTCAGGACCAGCATCTGACCGATCATCGCGATCCACACCGCCGCCGCGCTCGCCAGCATGGCCGCCGTTGCGCCGAGTTGGAAACCGAGCACGAAGGCGCCCGCGGTTAGCCCGATGATCAGCGCCTGCCGCACGATGAACTGCGGCATCAGGCCGAGCCGCATCCAGTCGTGCGAGCGCGCGATGCCGTCCTGCGTGTTGGCGACGACGAAAGCAGGCAGCGTCAGGCAGCCGACATACATCGGGACGACCGCGCCGGCCTCGATCCAGGGCGACATCAGCTTGACGAGCCCCGCGAGCAGCAGCGAGACCACGGCGGACGCGGCAAGGGTCATCCAGCGGCTGCCGGCAAGGAAGCCGCGCAGCAGCGCGTGCTCGCCGCGCGTGCGATATTCGGGAATGATCTTCTGCGCGGAGGAGGAGATGCCGAAATCCAACATGCTGCCGAGCAGCAGCACCCAGGTCCAGACATAGACATAGATGCCGTAGTCGGAGCCGCCCATCCAGCGCGCGAGCAGGATCTGCGAGAGATAAGCCAGCGCGGCGCTGATGACGCGGATCGCGAAGATCGTGCCGGCAAGCCGCCGCGTCACCGAGGCTTCGGTCGAGCCGCCCGACAGCATCGCGCGCAGCCGCGCGATCGCGCCGGCTGGCGTGGCGGTGGCGGGCTCGGCATCCATCGCGGTCACGGCGAGGCCTTAAAAAAATACCGCTCAAGGCGGCGATGCGTTCTGGTCTATCAACCCATCGTTAAGATTCGGTGCCGCCGTCGTTCCAGGCGCGGGCAGTCGAACCCGGAACATCGAGATTCCGGGTTCGCCTCGGTTGCCGGATGACACCGTCGGCCGCCGAGCGCCAAAGGCCGACCCTTTCGGGGTCAATTCAGATTGACGTTGAATTCGTAGGCGCGGTCGCCGCCAACCAGCGTGAACTTCAGCGCGGCGCCTTCGGGACTGACGCCGGGCGGAACGCCATCGAGCGCGAAGGCAAAGCGCTTCACGCCGGGCGGGCCGTGCTCGACGGGCTTGGGCACCGGCAGTCCCCAGTCGGGCGTCGGCCCCTCCACGAACAGATTGACGTCGCGCCCATCGGGGACGGCGACGTCGACCAGCACCGTCGATTTGCCGTCACGCTTGACGTCGCGGATCGTCAGCGGATTTGGATCGCCGACATTGGCGGGCTTGGGCACGGTGTCGAGCGCGGCGAACAATGCGCTGTCTTCGGTGCTCGCGACGCTGTTGAAGGCAAGCTCGGCGCTGGCCTCGACCGGAATGCAGATTTTTTCGCAGACCGCGTAATTGATCGCGACGCGCAGCATCACCGGTTTGTCGACATTCTTGGGGACAATCCGCAGCGGAAGTACGGTCTGATCGTGATAGCCGAGCGAGACGCCGCCGGCACCATCGTCGAATTTCAAAGGCGCGGGCCACAGCACCGTCACCGCCTCGATATTCTCCGATTTCGAGAAATCGAAGCGAGGCGGTACGCCTGAATCGCCTGGCGTGCGCCAGTAGGTTTTCCATCCAGGCTGCAACTGAAAGGCGACGCCGCCAAGGAGTACCGCGCCGCTGCGCGACCCCGCCAGAAGCCGCATCGCGGAATGTCCGTCCCGTTGCCAGGGTGACGCATCTTCCGCGCGCGCGCCCAGTGCGGCCACCGTCGCGGCGAGGGTTGCGCCAAAAAAGAGCACTGTGCGGAAAGGAACTATGGCGTTCATGCGACGTCTTTACAGGTTAGCAGCGCAGCGAACCACTGAATTGCTTGTGAGGGTACACCCTCATGCTTGATTGACAGAACCCTCACCCAATATCAGGATAGTTCACGACTTGAGAGCCTTGGCTGATGGACCCTGAGGGCAAAAAAACGGGCGGACGTCGCCGCAAGGCCGCGGCCATCGGCGACAATTCGTCCAATAGCGGCTACCTCGACGGTCAGTTACTGGTCGCCATGCCCGTGATGGGTGACCCTCGCTTCGAGCGTTCGGTGATTTACATGTGCGCGCATTCCGCGGAGGGCGCCATGGGTATCATGGTCAATCGTCCGGTCGGCAGCATCGATTTTCCCGAACTTCTTGTGCAGCTCCATATCATCAACAAGAACGAGCAGATCAAGCTGCCGGAAAATGCCGAAACCATGAAGGTGCTGCGCGGCGGTCCGGTCGATACCGGCCGTGGCTTCGTGCTGCATTCCAGCGACTTCTTCATCGAGAACGCGACGCTGCGGATCGACGAGGGCATCTGCCTGACGGCGACCGTCGACATCCTCAAGGCGATCGCGAACGGCTCCGGGCCGAAGCACGCGATCCTCGCGCTCGGCTATGCCGGCTGGCGCGCCGGGCAGCTGGAAGCCGAAATTCAGGGCAATGGCTGGCTGCATTGCGACGCCGATGCCGAACTCGTCTTCGGCGACGACGTCGACGACAAATACACCCGCGCCCTGCGCAAGATCGGCATCGATCCCGGCATGCTCTCCAACGAAGCCGGCCACGCGTAGGGTTTTTGCATCGGCTCTCTCGGCTAGTCCGTAGGGTGGGCAAAGCGACAGCGTGCCCACCGTCTCTCACGATGCTCGCGGATGGATGGAGGGCACGGCGCTTGCGCGCCTTTGCCCACCCCACGACAGCGAGTTTGTGGCTTTCAGCCGCTACTCCGCCGCCTGTTGCGCCACTGTCGGCTCGGTGCCGGCGACCGTGGCGCGGCGCATGTCGCGGGGCTGCGACTGATCGTAGCGGCGGACGCGATGCATGGTCTGGCGGTTGTCCCACATCACGAGATCATGCACCGTCCATTTGTGGACATGGACGAACTCGGGCCGCGTCGCATGCTCGGTGAGGTCGCGCAGCAGCACGCGGCCCTCGGGCACGCTCGTGCCGACCACCTTGCCGGCATGCGATGACAGATAGAGCGACTTGCGGCGATGCACCGGATGGGTCCGCACCAGGCGCTGCAGCACCGGCTTGAACATCTCCTTCTCTTCGTCGCTATAGTCGACGAAGCCGAGCGAGCCGCGCGAATACATCAGCGAGTGCTCGCAGACCAGATCATCGATCTCGGACTTGGTCTCGTCGTCGAGTGCGTCATAGGCGGCGCGCATGTCGGCAAATTCGGTGTTGCCGCCCTTCGGGTTCACCACGCGCGCCGACAGCAGCGAGAATTTTGCCGGGATCGGCCGGAACGAGCTGTCGGAGTGCCACAGGCAATTGCCGAGGTTGAACAGGTGTGTGCGGTGGTCCTTCGGCAGCGGCTTGCCGTCCTTGCCGAGATTGGAGACGTCGTTGAGCCCCGTCGTCAGCCGGTAATCCTCCTTCTTGGTCACGTTGCCGCCACGCGCCTTTTCGCGCTCGCCGAAATTCAACGCGAACGCCAATTGCTGCTCGTCGGTGATGTCCTGGTCGTGGAAGATCAGCACGGCATATCTGTCCATGCCGGCTTCGACCGCGATCGCCTCGTCGCGCGTCAGCGGCTTGCGCAGGTCGAGGCCCGAGACCTCGCCGACGAAGTGCGGGTGGAGCTGACGAATCGCGATGGCCATGACGTTTCTCCTGAGCCGGGCCGTTATCCGCCCGATCTTTCGCTTCGGTTCAGAATCGAAGCTCCCAATTCTTGTTTGACGCGTTTTCTTAACGCGAACCGGTAACCACTTCGCTCGAAAACGCTCTGGGAAGGCTACTCCTGCTTCGAGCCAAGTCAACGCCACGCGGTGCGTGCCGCGCACACATCTGTCATGCCCGGACTTGATCCGGGTATCCATCAAGCTTTGAAAACGTGTCACGCATTCCGCGCCATCAGCCCGCCATCGACGGGGATGACGGCGCCCGTCAGGAACGACGCTGCCGGCAGGCAAAGGCTCAGCGTCATATGCGCGACCTCCTCGGGATCGCCATAGCGGCCGAGTGCGGTGCGGCGCCTGGCATAGATCTGCTTGTGCTCTTCCGGAATCCGATCCGTGATCGCGGTCCGGATCGGCCCCGGGCAGATGCAGTTCACGGTGATGCCCTCGCGGCCGAGCTCGACCGCAAGCGAGCGCGTCAGCCCGGTGACGCCGGCCTTCGCAGCCGAATAGGGGCTGTGCAGCGCGGTGGCGCCGAGCGCCTCGGTGGATGCGATGTTGACGATGCGCGGGCAGGTGGATTTGCGCAGGTAAGGCAGCGCGGCGCGGATGATGCGCTGATGCGACGTCAGCATCACGGCAAGTCCGCGCGCCCAGGCCTCGTCATAGCCGGGATCATCGATCGCGACGCGGATCGAGATGCCGGCATTGTTGACGATGATGTCGAGCCCGCCGAGTTGTTTGGCGATGTCGTCGATGACGGTCGTGATCGCATCGCGGTCGGCGACGTCGAGCCGCCAGGCTCGCGCGCTTCCCCCGCCGGCCGCGATCTCGCTTGCGACTGTCTCGGCGCCCTTGCCATCGAAATCCGTGACCGCGACATTTGCGCCCTCGTCGGCGAACACGCGCGCGGTGGCGCGCCCCATGCCGGACGCGGCACCGGTGACGAACACGGTCAATCCCTTCACCGAACGGCTGAGCGGTTTGAAATCAGGCATTTTGCGGCTCGCGGAAAATGTGCACCGGGTTAGCATTGACAAGGCCGGCGTCGATCCTGAAGACACTTCAAACAAAGTCAAGAAAGGGCAGGAGATGAATGAGCTCGATTTCTCGCTGGATTTCTCGGGCAAGCAGGTCCTGGTCGTCGGCGGGTCCAGCGGCATCGGCAATGGGATCGCCCAGGCGTTTCGTGCCAAGGGCTCTCGCGTCGCCGTCTGCGGCACGCGTGCCGGCGCTGCCGATTACGCGGCGGAGGATGGCTCGCATCTCGATGGTCTCGACTACGCGCAGCTCGATGTCGGCAAGGCGGACGCGATCGATGCTTTCACGCCGTCGTTCGACAGGCTCGACGTGCTGGTGCTGGCGCAGGGCGCCGTGATCTATCGGCGCGGCGAGTTCGCGATGGATGGCTTTCGCAAGGTGGTCGAGGTCAATCTGATGAGCCTGATGGCCTGCGCAACGAAATTTCATCCGATGCTGCGCGCAAGCGGCGGCTCGCTGATCATCGTCAGCTCGACCGCGGCCTATCACTCGACCATGGGCAATCCGGCCTACAACGCCTCCAAGACCGGCGCGATGGGGCTGACGCGGACGCTGGGCGAGGCGTGGGCGGAGGACGGTATCCGCGTCAACGGTATCGCGCCGGGCCTCGTCGACACCAAGATGACCAGGGTGACGACGTCGAATCCGAAGCGGTTGGAGGGCGCGCTCGCGCGCATTCCGCTGAAACGGCTGGGAACGCCGGCCGACATGGCCGGCGCGGCGTTGTTCCTGGCCTCGCCGCTTGCGTCCTACATCGTGGGCCAGACCATTGTGGTCGATGGCGGTTTGATTCTGTGATTTTGGAACCCGCGCTTCTCTCGGCGGTTGGTAGCCCAGGAAACACAGGAGTGAACCGGGATGGACAAGGATCGGATTACAGGGTCTGCCAAGGAGTTCGGCGGACGCGTGGAAGGCGCCGTCGGCGAGATGGCGGGAGATGCCAAGACACAGGCCTCGGGCCGCGCGCGCGAAGCCGCGGGCTCCGTGCAGAACCTTTATGGCCAGGCCAAGGACGCGGCGCGTGACGCGACGGACGCCGCCGTCAACTTTGCCAAGGATGCCTATGACAACAGTGGCGACACCTTGCGTGACAGCTCGCAGGCAATGGCGAAGACGGTGCGCGACAATCCGCTCGGCGCACTTCTCGTTGCAGGCGGCATCGGCTTTGCGCTGGCGCTGTTGATGTCGCGCCCCGCGCGCCGCCCGCCGCCGCGCTGGCGCTATTACAGCTGAACGCGCTGATTGCGCAAAGGACAAGGGCCCTTCCGCTTCAAAGCGGGAGGGCTTTTTTCATTGGCTCTCGCGCGAGACGCTGGTCTGGAGCGCCGATCTCGATCGAGAGCACGCTCCAGCCTTTGTCGCCGAAAGCCGAGTTCGTCGCTGATAGCCAAGTCTGCGGATTGTCTGCATGCACGTGTGGTCCGCGATCGGCAAATCGTGAAGGGATGATTCGCCTGACGCCGCCTGGAATCGTTGAGTTCCCGACAGCGGGCAAAATGTCGCAGGATTTGGTCTTGTGTAATTGAAGTACGCTAGGCCAAACAAAAAGTTCATTTTGGTCTTTCGGAATTGCAAGATGCGTCATCGTTGTCACGTTGGTCGTTCAAAAATATTTTTTTTGTCAGTTTGACTGTCCTGCTTTTCACCGCGCGCAGCGATGCGTCCGGAAAAATTGCGGTCAGCATCAATGTAACAGGTGCATCGAATACCAAGTGCGACGTGATACCCAACGTCACCTGCTATTGGGTGCAAGCACGTCCTCGGTTCAGCAAGAAGTCAGAGGTGATCGGTTCGGCCGTCAATGGGTCTACCGCCGACGAATTCAATCAGCACTTCGCAGAGCGGGTTCAACCTTATTACGACAGGAAATCCAGATATAAAATTTTGGCATTGCAGACAGGCGGCAATGACATTCTTGCAAATGCCAGTGCGACGTCGACGTTCGAGAACCTGAAAGCCATCGCGAGCAAATGGAAGGCGCTCGGACCCGGAAGCTTCGCAGTGATCGCGACCGTTCCTCGGTTCGGGTACTCACCGGCGCAATTGACGGAAGCGGATAAGTTGAACCAGCTCATTCGTTCGGAGCGGGATTTTAGTGCAACTTTCGATATCGCGGGCATTCCTGATTTGAATTATGGCACAGGCTGCCCCCCGGTGAATCTATCGCCAGACTGCAGTCACCTGACTACAGCGGGTAACAAGCTCGTCTCCAAATTGTTCGTTACGGCCATCAATTCCGTTTTGGGTTCGCTCTGAGCATTATGGCTCAGCCGAGCTAACTCCCACTGTGTTTCATCACTCGTAGAAGAAATCGACATCTCTTTGGGAGAATTGATCGTGACTCATTTGTCATATCGCCCGTTTGAACGATCGCAAATTGAACAATCAATTTCCTCCCGGTTCGCCGAGCAGGTCGCGCAATTTCCGAACAGACCGGCAATCTGGACCGAGCAATACCAATGGACCTATCAGGAACTTTCTGCTCGCGTTGATGCGATGGCGAGTGCGCTCCTTGATCGCCTGGGTGACGGCGAAGGGCGCGTGGCGCTGATTTTCGATCATAATGCACCCATGATAGCCGGCATGCTTGCCGCGATGCGTGCCGGAAAAGCGTATGTGCCCCTGGACCCAGGGTATCCTGAGCAGCGACTCCAAATGATGCTGCAGGATAGTTCTCCCCAAGCGATTTTGATTGAAGCCAAACATCGAGATCTCGCGAACCGCCTCTGCGGCGCAAGCTTGCCAATCATTGTCGAAGGAGAGGCACACCGCAGCGCATCGACGAAATTTCCATCAAGCGACCCGCGCGACTTGGCCTATATTTTGTACACGTCCGGTTCTACCGGTCAGCCGAAGGGAGTGATGCAAAACCATCGCAACGTTCTGCACTTTATCCGGGCTTACACGAATGGCCTTTTGCTGGCGCCAACCGACCGATTGACGTTGCTTTCGTCTTACAGCTTTGACGCGGCGGTCATGGGGATATTTGGCGGGATCCTGAACGGCGCGTGCGTATGCCCCTGGAGCGTTCGGGACAGCGGATTTGCCGAGCTGGGAGCGTGGATCCGGAAAGCTGGAATTTCCGTCTATCATTCGACGCCCACAATATTTCGGGAATTCCTTGCGGCGTCAGATCCGAGCGAGCGATTTTCGGTAAGACGTGTTGTGCTGGGCGGAGAAGCCGTGCTTCGTCCTGACGTCGATCGCTTCAGGCAGTTCTTCGAACCGGGCACGATATTGGTGAATGGGCTCGGTCCAACAGAGTCGACCGTCACGCTGCAGCATTTCATTGATCACGACACCAAGCTCACGGCCAATTTGGTCCCGGTCGGTCGTCCCGTGTCTGACACCAGGATCGTCCTTCGCGACGAGAAAGGCCAGGAATCGGAGCGCGAAGGTGAAATGACATTCGTCAGTGAGCACGTCGCTCTGGGCTACTGGCGCCGCCCCGATCTGAACGCGCAAAGCTTCGGCGAATATCCGGACGTGCCGGGTCTCCGGTGGTACCGAAGCGGCGATCTGGCGCGTTGGAATGAAGACGGAAACCTGGAGTTCCTTGGACGCAAAGACTCGCAAATCAAGATACATGGTGTCCGAATTGAGCTCGGGGACATCGAAGCGGCACTACAACAACAGATCCGGCGTGGCCGAGGCGGTGGCGGTCGGCCGGACCGTCTCCGGATCCGCGCTACCCAAACTCATCGGCTACGTGCGCAGGTCTCCCGGAGCAGTTCTCGATGACCGGAAGCACTCTGAGCAAATCCGCCAGGGCGTGCGGGCGCTGCTCCCAAGCACGATGGTGCCCAACATCATTGTCTTTCTCGATGCCTTTCCGAAGACACCTACGGGAAAGATCGATCGGCTTGCTCTGCCGGAACCCAGCGAGATCCGATCTTCGGAAAAGAGCACAGGACGATCCGCGATATGTGCCGCCGTCGAATCAAATCGAGAGAGACTTGGTCAAGCTTTGGCAAGACGTGCTTGGAATTGAGAAAGTAAGCGTAACGGATGATTTTCGATCGCTCGGCGGTGATTCACTGACTGCATTGAGACTTCTGTTTCGTATGAAGACGCTCGGGATACCTCATGGTGCTGCGTGCGGCATCATTCAGGGAAGGACGATCCGGCAGATCGCCAATCCGGAAATCGAAATTCAGAGCGACGCTCCAATACCGCACGAAGCCCGGATCAATCTGTTGGTCAACATCGTTAGAGGCCTGTTGTTGGCGCTCGTGATTGCGGGTCATTGGATTACGCCGCTTACTCACAGATTCCCCGTATTGGGACCGTGGGAGCAACCGCTAAAGGCTATTTTCAACGTTGCCACGCCGGGTTTCGCATTCGTCTTCGGGCTCACGATGGGCAAGATCTATTATCCAAAGTATCGAGCAAATGCCGGTCAGACGCGCCAGATGCTGCGGTCGGGCATTTGGATACTCGCGGCCGGCCTTGTTCTACTTGCCATTCCGTGGATTGCAGCCGGACTCTCGGCAAGGGTCGTCTCAGAATGGATTTTGGTGCAGAACGTGTTGTTCTACTACGCCATCGCGTTGGCCAGCGTGCCGATCTGGTTCGGGATGATCGCTCGATTTGAGTCGGAGTACGTCGGTTGTGCGGTGCTGATGATCGCATTCTATGCCACGTATCAGGTCCTGTGGCTTTGGCTGGAGCCATACAATCAAGTGCTGGTCGTCGAAATGCTGACCGCGAAATTCAACTATTTCAATATGTCGTTCGGCGTTATCGCAGGCTGCGCTGCAGGCCTTTACCTCCTCAAGAACGTTGACGATGATCTGTCGGCCCTCGCGCGGAGATCCCTGATCCTGGGCGCTGCATTGCTGCCTCTGGGCCTTTTCATTCTCTATCTTCGGTCGGGATCGCTGCGATCCATGACGTTGGAAGATGACATGGGTCTTTGGCGTTGGGTGTTCTATTCCGGCGTGGTGCTCGTTCTTGGCGGTGCACAGGCGGCAATGATAGCGCGAATTGAAAACTGGCCGCTCACTCTTCGTCGAGGGGCCGAGGTGGTTGCCATCTTTGGTCAGTGCACCTTGCCGATTTTTGTGGTGCACCTCGTCACGCATCATTCGAAGCCGGTCTTGAACATGCTGGATGTCCCGGATCTGCTAGGCTTGACCGCGCTGTTGCTGATCTTCGTTGGTTTCACTTCGTGGTGCGTGGTCAATCTTTATCGACTGCACTACGGCCAGAACGTGCCACGCGTCAGCGCCTAGCGACCGAAACGAACTCTATCAGAGATATTGGAAACCTATCGCAGCGGATCGCCCTGAACCGCGGCGGAGCGTCCGACCGCTGCCGGCGGACGCGGCACGCCCGGGGCGATCGGCCCGCGCGGCTGCGGCGCGAACTGGCGCGGCGCGGGTTGTGGCGAGCCGAAGCCGAAGAAGTCCTGGAACCCTCTCGGCGCGTGCTGCGTCTGGGCGGGCTGCTGCGGCGGCCTTTTCGGTTTTGGCGGCGCTGCCGGTGCGAGCAGCGAAGACGATGCTCCTGCTGCCGGCGCCGCCGCGTTGTTGTCACCCGGCGTGGCGGCGGCGACGGGCGTGTCGCCCTTGGCCTGCTCGCGTCCGACCTCGCGCCGCGGCCAGACGAAATCGTCGGCGCGGCCGGCGGGCGGCGTCAGCGCTTCGCCCTTGACCAGGGTTCGCGCCGCGAGCGCATCGACGGCGGCCGGGCGCGTTCCCGGACCGCCGAGCAGTTGGTCGGTGCCGACAGAGGAGGCGACCAGCGGCAGGATCGGGCCTGCCAGCGGACGCGGCGCCGGCTGGCCGGGCACGGCGCTGGCATCGGGGGTTGCAGGCTCGGTCGGCAGCGTGATCGGCGCGGAGTGCGCCGCCAACAGCCGCGTGATCTCGCGCTCGACATAATGCGCGAGCTTGCGCGCGCCGGGCTTGGTGAAATACACGCCGTCATAGGCACGGAGCTGGCGGATCTGGCCCTCGAAATCGGGGCCCTTCTGCAGGAAGCGGCCGGCCTCGTCGACGAAACCGTCCCAGACGTCGACATAGGTGATGCCGGCCTTGTTGGACGCGTCGCGATAGAGCGAATCCAGGAACAGCATGTCGGACGTCCCGCGCGGCCCGCGGATCGCGGGCAGTCCAACCCACACCACCGGCACGCCCTTGGATTTCACCACCGCGATCATCTCTTCGATTTTCTTGGTGTAGAGCTCGACCCAGCGGTCGTCGCGAAACTCATAAAGTCCGTTCGGCGAGCGTGCGGCCTTTTCCGGCGAAGCGGCCGGTGGCGCATCGGCGCTGTCGGCATCGTCCGGGGGCGCCTCGGCGTCGACGGCCTTGTCGTCGGGTTTGGCCGCGCTATCCGGCTTGCCGTCCGCAGGCTTGCCGTCCGCAGGCTTGGCATCCGGCTTCGCGTCGGGCTTGGCGCGCGCGTCCTTCTTGTCGGTCTTCTTGTCGGCCGGCTTGTCGGTCTTGTCGGGCGTGGGTTCGCGCAGCGAGACCCGGTCGTTGAGCCCGAGCATGACCACGATCACATCGGGCTTCTCGGTGGCGAGAATTCCCTTGGCCGCAGCAGCCCAGTCGGCTGGATCGCCCTTCGGCTGGTACTTGATCAGGCCGGAGGTGTTCTTCGCCTTGCGGACGATGCCCATGTCGGGCTGCTCGGTATAGGCGTCCTCCAGCCCATAGGCGAGCCAGTCGGCCATGCCGTCGCCGAGCACCAGCACATTGCGCTCCGGCACGCCGTCGCGCTTTTCCGGGGGCGGCGCCTTGGAGAAGTCCTGGTAGACGCGCTTGGGTGCTGCTGCTGCTGCTGAAATGGTTGAAAGAAGTCACCGCCGCCGCCGCCGAACCAGCCGCCGCCAAATCCGCCGCCGCCGCGCTGCTGGCGCGGGGGGCCACCGAAATTGCCGAAGTTGAAGAACTGCGCCGAAGCCGGCCCCACGATCCCGACCAGAATCGCAATCGTCACCGCCAGCGCGACAAGCGGGCCGGTCTCGGTGAACAGTTTGAAGAAGGATTTCGGCTTCAGCATGCGGCTCGGTCGCTGTCGGAAATCATTGCCGATGTAATAGCACAATCAGGCCGCAAGCGGGCAGGTTCGGCCACCTTTAAATCGGGCCTTGTAAATCGCGTCCTGGCGGGGCCCGTCAAGTCCGCGGTAGGAAGGCCGGATTTAGGGTTACTTTGGCGCTCAAAGCGCCTTTTCACCGCCCGCGGAGCCGTTCCAGCACGTCGGCGGAGGCAAATCCGTCGGCGGGGGTCCCGATCGAGGCCTGGAACCCGCGCAATGCCTCGCGGGTCTGGCCGCCGAGCTGGCCGTCCGGAGTTCCCTTGTAGAAGCCGCGGTTGGCCAGCAGCTGCTGCAATTCCAGCCGCTCGGCCCGCGACAATTCGCGCTCCTGCCGGGGCCAGGGCTGAACGAAGGGCTGCCCGCCGCGCAACCGGTCGGCGAAGTGTCCGATGGCGAGCGCGTAGGCCTCCGCCGGGTTGTATTTCATGATGACGCGGAAATTCTGCAGCATCAGGAAACCAGGGCCCGCAGCGCCGGCCGGTGCCAGCAGATAGGCTTTCTCGGCCGATTGCGGCAACGGCTGATTGCCGGGCCGGGCGAGGCCCAGGCCCTGCCATTGCGCCACCGTCATCGCCTTGGCCCGGTCGGCCAGCATGTAGTTGAAGCCCTGCGGCACCACGACCTCGTAGCCCCAGGTCTGGCCGGTCTGCCAGCCGTCCTTTTTCAGGTTGTTGGCGGTGGAGGCGATCAGGTCGGCAGGATTATCGACCACGTCGCGGCGGCCGTCGCCGTCGGCGTCGACCGCAAAGCGCTTGAACGCGGTCGGCATGAACTGCGTCGGGCCGAACGCGCCGGCCCAGGAGCCGTGCATCTGCTCGGGCCGCAGGTCGCCGCGATGCAGGATCTCCAGCGCCGAGAGGAACTCGTCACGGAAGTAGGCCTGGCGGCGGCCGATGCAGGCCAGTGTTGCGGTCGATTGCAGCACGCTGCGGTCGCCGATCTGGGTGGAATAGTTCGATTCGATGCCCCAGATCGAGGCGATGATGTAGCGGTCGACGCCATAGGCCTTTTCGGTCGCGTCGAACTGCGCCTTGTATTTCGCCAGCACCTCGCGGCCCTTGGCGAGGCGATTGTCGTTCACGAGGATGTCGAGATAATCCCAGATCGACTTGGTGAATTCCGGCTGCGCGTCCAGAAGGTCCATGATGCGCAGGTCCGGCGACAGGCCCGCGGTGAAACGCTGAAAGCTGTCCTGCGAGATATTCCGGCGCGCGGCATCCGGCCACATCGCGGCGACGCAATTGCCGAAATTGCCCGCGGCATCGCGAATCGCGGCGGCCGTCATCAGGGGATGGCCGGAGGCGCCGTCCTCGCCGCTCCAGGGTTGCGGACCACTCTGCGGGCCTCCGCCGGCCGGCGGCGTTTGCGCTGGCGCACCTGGCGTGGTCGCGGCGGTCTGGCCGCCCTTGGAGAAGGTCCCACTGAAGAGATTATCGAGGAAATTCAGCGGCCCGCTGCCGGACGACTGCGCGTGGGCGTGGCCGGACAAGAGCAGGGCGGCCGCGGCGACCGCAGCCATCAGCCAAACCCTCGTTGGTCCCGTTCGTTCTGCCATGCTCACCCGCACTGCCTTCAAAATCCGGCTTTCAGGAGGCCTCGTCTTGGTTGCCAATCAATCGACAACAGAGATTAACAATTGCTGTCTGTTGCCGGGTTCGTGCTCTCAACTATGTGGAACAAAGCCCGCGATATCTGTCTTTGTTCAAGGCCGCAAACCGGCTACCACATACAGCAAAATCAGCGTTTTCGCGTCCTCCCAAGGTAACTTGCCAAGGTAACCTGCAACCCCATGAAAATCCGCAAAGCCGTCTTCCCCGTCGCCGGCCTCGGCACCCGCGTCCTGCCCGCCACCAAGGCGATGCCGAAGGAAATGCTGACCATCGTCGACAAGCCGTTGATTCAATACGTGGTGGATGAGGCAAGGGAGGCCGGCATCGAGCATTTCATCTTCGTCACCGGCCGCAACAAGGGTGTGATCGAGGACCATTTC
This sequence comes from uncultured Alphaproteobacteria bacterium, assembly GCA_963786015.1. Classification (GTDB taxonomy): domain Bacteria; phylum Pseudomonadota; class Alphaproteobacteria; order Rhizobiales; family Xanthobacteraceae; genus Bradyrhizobium. Next base: position 381,381 of record CAWAXO010000008.1, read on the forward strand.
GACCGGATGTTCGAGCTCGACGCCACGCTTGCCGCACGAGGCAAGAAGACGGAACAGGAAATCCTCGCGCGAAACCAGCCCCAAGCGGGCGCGATGAGCTTCACCCGCCAGCAGGCGCCGCTCGGTCTCGGGCATGCGGTGTGGTGCGCGCGCGACATCGTCGGCAACGAGCCGTTCGCGGTGATGCTGCCGGACGAACTGGTGCTGCACACGCCGGGCTGTCTTGCCCAGATGATCGAGGCGGCGAAGCACCTCGACGGCAAATCGAACCTGCTCGCGGTGCAGGAAGTGCCGGAGCATCTGACGCATCAATACGGCATCTGCGGCGTCGGCGAGCGCCATCCGCACCGGCAGCATGTTCGCGGTCGACAGCATGGTGGAAAAGCCGCCGCAGGGCACCGCGCCGTCGAATTTCTCCATCACCGGCCGCTACATCCTGCAGCCGGATATCTTCGAGATCCTGGAGACACAGGAGCACGGCTCCGGCGGCGAGATCCAGCTCACCGACGCGATGATCGGTCTTGCCAAGACGCAGGATTTCTACGCGGTCGAGTTCAAGGGCGAGCGGCACGATTGCGGCTCCAAGCCCGGCTTCCTGCGCGCCAATATCGCCTACGGCATGGCGCGCCCCGACCTGCGCGACGGCCTGCGCGAGGATATGCAGAAATATCTGGAGACGTAGCGGGCGTTTGTTCGGCGCCCCAACCTCGGTTGCTTCTTTCACCGGGCGTCGACAGAACGCTGGTTGTGGCGCGCAGTCGAGCGTCGATTTAAGCCGCGAGCGGCAGCGCCGGGATCTCGGTGAGCACGCTGCAGTTGCGGCCTGCGGCCTTGGCGGCATAGAGCGCCTTGTCTGCGGCGTGCACGAAGTCCTGCCAGTCCAGGCCGGCGGCCGGCGTGATGTTGGCGACGCCGATGCTCACCGTGGACGGCGTTGCCTCGTCCGACCAGCCCTGTACCTTGAGGCGGATGGTTTCGGCGACCGCGAGTGCGTCATTCGCCGTCATCTCCGGCAGCAGCACCGCGAATTCCTCGCCGCCATAGCGCGCCGCGCAATCGGCTGCACGCTTGATCGTATCGGAGATGCAGATCGCGATCCCGATCAGCACCTGGTCGCCGGCCTGATGCCCGAACGTGTCGTTGAAGTCCTTGAAATGGTCGGCATCGATCATCAGAAGCGACAACGGCGTCCGGTGACGCAGGGCGCGGCGCCATTCATCGTCGATCGCGGCGTCGAACTTGCGCCGGTTGCACAGTCCCGTCAGCGCGTCCGTCGTTGCCAGCTCCTCCAGCTTGTCCTCGGCATCAGCACGCCGCCTGATCTCGCGCGCGAGCACCAGCGTCGCGGCGAGCACCAAGGCGGCCAGCGCCATCATGATCGCACCGACCCGCACCGCCTCTCTTCGCCACAGGCCAAGGATATCGTCCCAGGGCTTGCCGACCAGCACGGCCAGCGGCGCCGTGCCATTCCGCCAGACGATCAGCCGCGCCACGCCGTCGAACACGCCGCTGCCCGAATAAGCGCCGCTGCCGCCGTTCGAGAGCGCCCGGGACACGTCCGGCACGTCGCCGAGATTTTTGCCGATGACGTCGAGATCGAACGGCCTGCGCATGATCACGGTGCCGTCCTGGCGCAGCACCGCGATGATGTCGTCGGGGGCGAGATTGAGCCGGCCGAACAAGCTCGTGAAAATAGGTGAAACGGATCGCGCCCGCGACGACGCCGAGGAAGCCGCCATCGGGTCCGGTGATGCGCCGGCTCAGCACGATGGAATAGGCGCCGCGATGCAGCCTGGGGCGGCTGATGAACAGGCCCACATCCGGGCGATCGCGGTGAATGGTGAAATACTCTTCTTCCGCACGATTCTCAGGTTGCGGATCGAGCGTGGACGAATCGAGCGCAAGCTGCCCCTGGGCGTCGAATACCTGGATCGCGCCGAAATGCTTGGCCGCCGCGGCCCGATCGAACAGGATCAAATGGCGGATGGGTTTGGAGACCTGCTTGATCTCGGGCAGCAACATACCGCCGGTGACCGCGCGCAGCGACAGATCGTAGAGCTCGACGTTGCGGCTGATGTCGGCATCGATGCTGGATGCCAGATTGTCCAGCGACTGGCGGGCAAGCTGCTGCTGGCCACGGCGCATGTCGAGCATGACATTGGCGCAGATCGCAACAAAGCCGATCACCGTGAGCACGGAGCAGAGGATCAGAAGCTTTGCCGATAGCCGCCAGGGCCGCCCAGCCATGCCTTTGCCCGTTCGATCCCGTCCATTGCCCGCTTCCGTCATGCGCCGGAATGATTGCCGCCGGCTTAAATGGGCGACAACGCTGCATCGATCGGTTAACGATTGGTTGCGCCGCCCATGACGATTGCGTCATGCGCGGTCCAATTCTTGAGATCATGATGCGATTTCATGAAATCGCATCATGATCTCATCTCTTTAGTTTGAGCATGATCTCCGCGCAAACGCGTTCCGCGTTTGTCGCGAGGGAAAACCGGTTTCCACTTTTCCGGATCATGCTCCAGATATCTGGCGAGACCCGTGACCGATTACGATGCCCTGCGCGATTACCTGAAGAAGCAGACGCGCCCCGACCTCGTGCTGAGCTTCGACGAGATCGAAACCATCATTGACGCGGCGCTGCCGCGCGCCGCGCACCGGGCCTCCTGGTGGGACAGCCTCCGAAGCCCGCAGGAGAAGATGCCACAGCGCGAAGCCTGCCTCGCCGCAGGCTATGCCGCGACGCGGATGCCGGACGGCAGGAACGTGCGGTTCCGGAAGCTGCCGGAGGTCCGGCGCTGATGCATGCGCGCATCTTCTCACTCTCTGTCGTCCCTGCGAACGCACTAAGGGATGCACACATCTTCTCGCTGTCCGTCCCGCACGTGCTGCAACCTCGTCCCGCCTGCTGTGAGAGGCTCCCATTCAGGCCACAAACTCCCCGTCGTCCCTGCGAACGCAGGGACCCATAACCACAGGCTGGAGTTTGTGGCACCAACGGCAGGACGGCTTTCTTTCCAACAACAAATATCACGCGGTATGGGTCCCTGCGTTCGCAGGGACGACAACGCGTTCGTGGCTGGATGCCTGATAACGCGGAAACCGCCGATTAGGCGGCGCGCACTGAATCGAGGAATTTTTCGACTTCCAGCTTGAGGCGCCGGCTGTCCGAGGACAGCGACTGCACCGCCAACAGCACCTGCGACGACGCGGAACCGGTCTCGTTGGCCCCATGCTGCACGTTGGTGATGTTGGACGAGACCCGGTGGGTGCCTTGCGCAGCCTGCTGAACGTTGCGGGAAATCTCCTGCGTCGCGGCGCCTTGCTCTTCCACGGCTGCCGCGATGGTCGACGAGACTTCCGACAGCCGCTCGATCGTTCCGCTGATCTGCTTGATCGCGGTCACCGAATCCTGCGTCGCCGCCTGGATGCTGGAGATCTGCTGCCCGATTTCACCGGTTGCCTTGGCGGTCTGCTCGGCCAGGGCCTTGACCTCGGATGCCACGACGGCAAAGCCGCGACCGGCTTCCCCGGCACGGGCGGCTTCGATCGTGGCGTTGAGGGCCAGGAGGTTGGTCTGGCCGGCGATCGCATTGATCAACTCGACGACGTCGCCGATCCTGGTCGCGGCCTGAGACAGCTCGCTGACGCGCTCGGTGGTGGAACGCGCCTGATCGACGGCGTCGTTGGCCATCCTGGCGGATTCCTGCACCTGGCGGCTGATTTCGTTGACGGATGACGACAGCTGCTCCGTCGCCGACGCGACCGACTGCACATTCGACGATGCCTCTTCCGAGGCCTTCGCGACGACGCCGGTGAGCTCCTTGGCGCGCTGCGCCGTGCCGGTCAGCGCGTTGGCCGAGGACTCGAGCTCGCCCGATGTCGATGAGACCGCGGTCACGATCTGGCCCACGACCAACTCGAAATTGTCGGCGACATTGCGCATGTCCGACTTGCGCTGTTGGGCGACCATCTGGCCTTGCCTGATCTTGGCCTCGGCCTCGTCGCGCGCGTTCTGCTGTGCGAGGGCCTTGAACCTCTCGACCGCGCGAGCGACGTAACCAACCTCGTCCTTGCGTCCCAATCCAGGAAGCACCACGTCGAAATTGCCGTCCGCGAGTTCCAGCATCGATTTCGCCAAGGCGCTGATCGGCCTGCTGAGCGAGTACGCGAAGCCGATCGCAAACACCAGGCCCAGAACCAGTCCGGCCGCGGCCGCAACGATCATCGTCAAGCGCGACGCGTCGACGGCGGCTTCGGCCTCGTTGCGGAAGTCATATCCGTAGGCCGCGACAATCTCGACGAGATCATCGACCGAAGCGATAGCATCGTCTCCGAGCTTCTTCACTGCGAAGGTGGTCGGCAGCTCGGTGAGACCGCCCGGTGCCGGCTTGAGGATCTTCAGCGCGGCGCCGGCCCATGCACGCACTTTGCCTTCGGCCTGTTCGCGCGCCGAATTGACGTTGGCGGCCTGAATGCGGTCGCGCACGACGCCGAAATCTTCGGATATTCCCTGGACCAGCTTTTCGAACTTGGCGAGCGCCTCGACCGAAGCACCCGCGGTCTGACCCTGTTGCAGGATGAGGCGCGCAGCGTTCAGCGCAGCATGCGCGGAACGGGCGTGATTGATTCCCATCAACGGCCCGTCGTAGAGCCGGACGACGAGGTTGCCCGCCGAATCGATGCCGCGAATGGCGTAGAATGCCAATCCGCAGGCCAGCGCAAGCATGACACTCAGAACGGCCAGAATCCGCAGGCGGATCGACATCTCGATTCTCCGGAAGTCAGAGCGCGTTTTCGAGCGAAGAAAACGCGCCAAAATAAACAATCTAGGGTTCGGTTCTGATTCAATCAGAACCGAAGCTCTAGTCGACCACCTTCACCGTCATCTTCATGCGGGGATGGATGGCGCAGATGACCGCGACGTCGCCGGTCTCCTTGAACGAGACATCGGTCGAGCTGCCGGGTGCCTGGGAGCCGAGATTGAACTCGTTACCCTTGCTCGCCGACATGATGTTGTGAGGGACGCTGTCGTCGTTGAGGAATGTGACGGCCTCGCCCTTCTTGACGGTGACGCTCTCGGACGAGAAAGCTCGCCCCTGCTGGTGGATGACTTCCGTCGCGGCGAGCGCGCCGGTGGAGAGGCCTCCGATGATGGCAAGAGAAAGCAGGCTTTGCATGCGCACGGCCATGAACGTTCCTTTCTTAGCGCGGCAGGACGGGCGCCGCGGTCGGTGTCAGGTTGCTGGACAGGGTCTTCAGGAAAGCGACGAGATCTGACTTCTCCTGCGTCGTCAGATGAATCGGCCGCATGAGATCGGAGCGGCTGGGTCGATCGACGCCGCCGCCGTCGTAATGATCGACGACCTGTTCGAGGGTCGCGAGCGAGCCGTCGTGCATGTACGGTCCCCGCCGCGTGATTTCGCGCAGGCTCGGCGTCTTGAACGCATGCTTCATCTTCACGACGCCGGGCAGATACTGGCCTCGACCGACATCGTCGCTCGGCAGGCCGATGTCCTGAAAGCCCTCGTTGGTGAAATTCCAGCCTTCGTGGCAGGCTGCGCACTGCGCCTTGCCATTGAATACGGCGAAGCCGCGCTTGGCTTCCTCGGATATCGCCTTCTCGTCGCCCTCGATCCAGGCGTCGAATGGCGCCGGTTCGGAGACGATGGTGCGCTCGTAGGTCGCGATCGCCTTCCCGAGCGTCTTCGGCGTCATGCTTTCTTGCGGAAACACGCTGTCGAACATCGGCTTGTATTCCGGGATCGTGTTGAGGCGGACCATCAGCTTGTCGAGCGGCATGTTCATTTCGCCCTCGGACTGAATCGGACCCAGTGCCTGCTCCTCGAGGGTCGGCAGGCGGCCGTCCCACATGAAGATGCTGCTCCAGGCCGCATTGACGACCGTCGGCGAATGTCGCCCGAGCTTGTGCATGCCGAAGCCAACGCCGACCTCCAGTCCATCGCCCCAGCCGAAGCTCGGACTGTGGCAGCTTCCGCAGGATTGAGCTGCGGTGACCGAAAGCCGTGTATCGAAGTAGAGCTTTTTGCCGAGCGCGGCCTTTTCCGGCGTGTAGGCATTGTCCTTGGGAAAGGGGATGCTGGCCGGCCGCCGAAACAATGCCTTCAAGGCGTCGGTGCTCGTTGCCGCATGCGACTGCAGCGTGACCTGTCTTGTTTCGCCGACAAGCGCTGCGCCCGGTACAGACTGGGTGAATCCAAGAAACGTCAGGTTGACTGCTATAACCGCCAGGCAGAGCGAAGAGGTCCGGCTGAAACGTTGCGGCCGCATGTTTGATCCTTGAATGCGAGGCCGACAGAGCTTGGACAGAAGCCGCGTCGAAAGCCTTTGGTTTGCGATTAGGCAAAACAAACTTATAAAAAACCCGGCTAAGGAAGCGTTTAAAGATCGAGCGCACGCACACCGTACTTCTACCAACCTTGCGGTATCAGCGCCGGCTGGGCTCGCACTCCGGTTGCCGGGCTCGATGGTATGATTATGTTCAGTGCATGCGAGGTGGAGCGCCACGGTCATGCAGAACGACCAGCGTCAGCATCATTGGCAGAGCGTCTATCAGAGCAAGGCCGAGTGCGACGTCAGCTGGTTTCAGGACACGCCGACGCCCTCGCTCGAATTGATGGATGAGATCGGCGCGACGCCGGCGGCATCCGTCATCGATATCGGCGGCGGTACCTCCCGGCTCGTCGATGGTCTGATCGAGCGCGGCTATCACGATGTCACCGTGCTCGATCTGTCTGATGCGGCGCTCGCCGTTGCGAGAGCACGCCTCGGTGGTCGCGCGGGCCGCGCCAGATGGATCGTCGCCGACATCACGCAATGGGAGCCGGGCGCAGCCTATGACGTCTGGCATGATCGCGCCGCGTTTCATTTCCTGACCGAGGACGCGGATCGGGCGGCCTACATCGCGCGGCTGCGGCGCGGCCTGAAGATTGGCGGGCACGCAATCATCGCGACCTTCGCGCTCGACGGACCGGAACGCTGCAGCGGACTGCCTGTCGTTCGCTACAGTCCGGACAGCCTGCGGCAAATACTTGGTTCGGATTTCACGCTGATCACGAGCAAAAGCAATTTGCATGCGACCCCTTGGGGCAGCACGCAGTCCTTTCAGTTCAGCGCATTCCGCTTCGGCAAATAGCCTACGCCGGATGATTTTTACGTTACGCAGACCTGATCAGGTGCGGCGGCCCCCGACCGGACCGCTCGCCGTGCTCTGGCCCGGCGGTAGCACGACGACAACCGCGCCCTGCTTCACCCGACCGAACAGATCGATAACGTCATTGTTGGTCATGCGGATGCAGCCCGACGAGATCGCCTGCCCAATATATTCGGGCTGGTTGGTGCCGTGGATGCGGAACAGCGTGTCCTTGTTGCCCTGATAGAGATACAGCGCGCGGGCGCCGAGCGGATTGGCCGGGCCGCCTGAAACGCGTGACGGGTAGGGGCCGAGCCGCTCCTGGATGTCCCGCGTTGGAATCCAATCCGGCCACTCGGCCATTTTGCCGACCGTTGCGACACCGGAGAAAGCCATCGCTTCCTCACCCACTGCGACACCGTAGCGAATCGCCTTGCCGCTCGGAAGCACGTAGTAGAGATAGCGCGCGTCGGTATCGACCAGGATCGTCCCCGGCTGTTCCTTTCGCGTATAGTCGACGATGTGCCGTTGATATTGCTCAGGGATGGACGCTTGCGCATAGGGTGGATGCGCCAGCAACTGCCTGTCCCTGGACGTGAAGCTCGCATCAGACGATGGTGACATCGTCGCCTGCATGCAGCCGCCGAGCAGCAATAACGACCCAACAAGCGACAACGCGAGTCCCAATCTTGCCATCGCCCCGCCCTCCAAGAAAAAGTGACGCCATATAATTTGTTGCCTGAATCATGCTCAAATCAAGGCAAACGCTCGCGATGCGCGCGTGAGGTCGCGGGGAATTTACGGGGGTTGTAGTTTCGAGCTTCCGACGTTTTCCTAGGTGGTGTTGCCCATCCGTGACAGAGCCTGTTTTGCTGTGTGTTAGCCTTCCCGCAGCTCAGACCGGACGGATCATGGGGTCTCGTGGTTCGTGCCGGTGGTTCGCAGGGGGACCACGGAATGAACCATTTCCGGCCGCTGACCTGTTTCCTGACCTTGGCTCTGGTCACCGGCGTTTCGAGCGATGTGCTTGCGCGTTCTCACCAGAAGCACGCGCAAAGCCAAACGCCTCACGCCAAGAAAGCTGATAAGAAAGCTGATGCGAAAGGTGCGGCACGGCATCAGCGCAAGGTCGCGGTCAAGAAGGGCAAACACGTCGACCGCGTCGCGGCTGAACGCGACAAGCCCGAGCCATCCGTCGCGGCACAACCTGCAACTCCCGACACTCCTCCGCTGACGGGCGACCTCGCCACCGTCAAGGCCGCGTTCGAGCTGATCCGCAAGGGCAAGACCACCGACGCGACCGCGACGGCCAACACGATCGATGATCCGGCGGCCCGCAAGCTCGTCGAATGGTTCGCGTTGAGGCATTCGGAGTCAGCCGCGAATTTCAGCCGCTTCGCAGCCTTCATCGCCGACAATCCCGGCTGGCCAAGCGTCAACCTGATGCGCCGGCGCGCTGAATCGCTGCTATGGCAGGAGCGAAGCGACGCGGCCTCCGTCCGCAGCTTCATCGGTAATCGGCCGGCGAGCGCGAAGGGCCGGCTGGCACTGGCGAAGGCGTTGCTCGCCGAAGGCGATCGCGACGCCGCGGCACGTCAGGTCCGCGCAGTCTGGCGCTCGGAGGAATTGTCGGAGCGCACCGAGTCCGACATGGCCGAAATGTTCCGCGATCTTCTTGGGCCGGAGGATCATCGTGCGCGGATGGACAATCGGATTGGCGCGAAGGATTTTGCGGGGGCGACGCGCGCGGCGCGTCGTCTCGGCAGCGATGACGGCGCGATCGTGAAGGCCTGCGTCGCCGTCAAGGAGGATGCCAAGAAGGCGCCTGATCTGCTCGACGACGTGCCCACCGATCTGCGAGGCGATCTCGGTTACACGCTGTGCCGCGTGCAATACATGATGCGGCACGACCGCATCGCGGATGCGAGCCGTGTGATACTGGCAGCGCCACGCGCGACGATGGCGCAGCAGGAGACGGATGAGTGGTGGCGCGTGCGTCGCACGCTCGCCCGCAAGCTGCTCGATCTCGGCCAATTCCAGGACGCCTATCAAATCACCCGCGACGCCGCGCCTCCGCAAAACGACAATTATCGCGCCGAGGCTCACTTCCTGCCTGGCTGGATCGTCCTGCGCTATCTCAACGATGCCGCGGTGGCACGCGCGCATTTCGTTCATATCGACGACGGTTCGCAAAATCCGATCGTGCTGGCGCGGGCCAACTACTGGCGGGGCAGGGCGGCCGAGGCGCTCGGCGACAAGGATGGCACGCGCATGGCCTATGAAGCCGCGGCGCGTCATCCCACCGCTTATTACGGCCAGCTCGCGCGCGCCAGGCTCGGCCTCGACACGATCGAGCTCCGAACGCCGCCGCTGACGGAAGCGTTGGGCAGCGGGCTTGCGGATGAACGCGTGCGCGCCGCCGACATGTTGTATTCGCTCGGCGAGCGCGATCTCGTGCTGTGCTTTGTCAGCGATCTGGCGGAGCGGAGCGCGGACGTCTCCGTGCTGGCCGCGCTCGGCGAGTTGACCGGCCGCCGCAACGATGCGCGCGCCATGCTGCAGATCGGCAAGAGCGCGCTGGCGCGCGGATTGGCGCTCGATTTCTACGCCTTCCCGACGATCGGCATTCCCCAGCACAGCCCGGTCGGTCCCGCGATCGACCGCAGCGTCATCTATTCGGTGGCGCGCACCGAGAGTGCGTTCGACCAGCGCGACAAGTCGGCGGCGAACGCAGTCGGCCTGATGCAGGTGACGCCGGAGGCCGGGCGCGACACCGCGAAGCGGTTCAAGGTCAGCTATGACTGGGACCGGATGGTGTCTGATCCGGTCTACAACACGCAGATGGGCGCCGCCGAGCTCAGCGCGCTGCTCTCGGACTATCGCGGCTCTCACATCATGACCTTCGCGGGCTACAATGCCGGCCGGGGCCGGGTGCAGGAGTGGGTCAAGGCGCATGGCGACCCGCGCAATCCGAACGTCGATGCAGTCGACTGGGTGGAGCGCATTCCGATCGCCGAGACCCGCAACTACGTCCAGCGGGTGATGGAGAATGTGCAGGTCTATCGCGTGCGCTTCGAGGCGGGCGCGACGGCGGTATCGGAGGTCGGTCAGCCTCGTGCGACGACGACGCGCGCGGCAAACCCGGACGCAGTGTCATCCGCGCGAGCCTCGGCGGCGGAGTAAGGTCTTCGGCCGCTGCACCGCTTGCGTTGATCACCATCGACGCAAGGCCGTGATCATGCCTGCTCCTGATCTTGCGTGGCGGTTCCGCAAACTGCTCGACTTTACCGCTCGCCTTGGAGAAACCTGTGTCGCGATCGCAACAGCGGACGAAAATCAAGCGCTGCGCTCACGCGCGATGATGCGCAGCCACGGTTCTGCCTTCGTTGCCTGTCGCCTTGGTCGCATCGGTTGTTGTCGGAGGCGGGTACATCATGACTGCCTGTGCCAGATCGGCGTATATCGACATCCAAGCATGCCGTGTTGGCGCGATGCGCCTTTGGCGCGTTTCGGCGGAAGAGCGGCGAAACATTTTCCGATGCTTCGCTCTCTCGCTTGCAGCGTTCTCGCTCGCGGCCTGCGCGCAGACCTCCGTCACGAGGCAATCTGCAGTGCGCAGCGCCACCCGGCAGGCGGCGCTTGAACCCGCCCGCGAGATCGGCTCCGCGCCGGTCAGGCGTGTAAGCGTCGTCAGAAAGCATGATCCATTCCCGTCGCAGAAGGCAGCTACTGCGGAAGGGGTCAAGTCCTATGGCGTTGCGAGCTTCTACAGCGAAGGGGTCACGACCGCGAACGGCGAGGCGTTCGATCCGAACGAATTGACTGCCGCGCACCGGTCGTTGCCGTTCGGCACGAAGCTGCGTGTCACGAATGTCGCGACCGGGCAGTCCGTGACGGTTCGGGTCAATGACCGCGGTCCGTTCATTCGGGGACGAGACGTCGATGTCTCTCACTCCGCCGCCGAGGCGCTGGGAATGGTGGGCGACGGCGTCGCAAAGGTGAAGATGGACGTGGTGCAGTGATCGGCTGCGTTCGCAGGATCGTCACGACGCAAAGCTGACTGTTGAGGGGTGCTTGCCCGCTTATGCCTGAATGGGCCGCCTTCAGCAGCCGGAGCGCGCAGGTGATTGCGAACGCCACGATGATATGGCCGAACGTCTGACGCGACGCGTGCTCCTCTCGACGAAATCCTTGATGTGCTCCGGTAGATCGCGGCCGTCCATGTCGCAGAGCGACTGGATCTCGAGAGCGATCTCGGACGAGACGTCCTCGCTCCAGTGCTCGAGCGTGTTGAAGGCCACCACCCGCACCGGGTCGTTGAATTGACCGAGCATCAGCTCGCGAATCGTGGCTTCCAGATCGGTACGCTCGATCTCGAGCTCCTGGCGCGACGCGCCGCCTCCAAAACCATCCACGACGAGGTAGAGCGTCTGGTCGGCTCCATAGGGCACGCTATTCAGTGAGCAGTTCGCTTCAGCCATGGTCGTACGCCATCTGAACGATATCTGCGAAACAATGATGCGAGAGGCAGTTGGTTCCATCGATCCGCATAAACGATCGATCAGGGCCATTGCTTGCACATGACAAAGGCCGCCGAGGGTTTCGGCGGCCTTTGCCATCGGTAAAACCTGTTACCAGCGATCGTCGGTGCCGATCCCGACGCTGACACCGGGGGCGCGAAAGCCAACGCCGGCGCGCGGGCCGTCGTCCCAATCGCGATAGCCGCGGCGCTCGATATAGCGGTCCCGCGGAGCGTAGCCGTAGGAATCGCGAATGATCACCCGGCTGCCGCCGCGGCTGCGGTAACATCGGCCGTCTTCGTCGCAGATCATACGAACCTGTTGTACCAGATCGGAAGCACCGTATTCGGTGGTGGTGGCGATATCCGACGCCTTCGCGCCGCCTCCGACTGATAAGGCGCCGACGCCCGCGAGCAAAGCGATTGCAAATGTCCTCATAAGTCCTCCTCCTCGTACTGCCCGATGGACAAAGCGGACATTCCATCTTCGTTCCCGAATTTTTGACCGAACCCGCCGGCGATTTCGACCGGGTGGTTTTGATCCGTCGGAACTAGCGGTGCACGCGATACCAAGCGCGCAGGCTTTCCCAGATTTACCCGGGTTTGGGGGCGAGACTTCGGAACTTTGCGCGGCGGATACGATTGTCACGGCGCAGATGAACGGAGGGTCACATGAACCAAATTATCTATCTGGTTGGTCTGATTGTCGTCGTTGCCGCCGTGCTGGCCTTCTTCGGACTCCGGTAGGTTGGACGACTCTCGATGACGAAAAACTTCATGAAAGAACCTGCGGCGCATCGGTCGATAATGTCGGCGGGCGCCTTGCTTGCGTGATCGCTGGTGATCTGCAGTCAGTCTGCGTGTCCGAAGCTCTCTCCATCGTCATTGCGAGCGAAGCGAAGCAATCCAGACTGTCTCCAAGGTGACGGTCTGGATTGCTTCGTCGCGTTGCTCCTCGCAATGACGAGCCCGTTCTGCGTCGCGACAGGTGCAAGAAGCACACGACCAAGCGGAGAGCGATAACGCCCTAGCTCGCCGCTTGCAGCCGTTCCTCGGTCAGGAGACGCATCGCGGAGTCGGCGTCCATGGGTTCACCGAAGGCAAAGCCTTGGGCGTATTCGCAGCCGAGCTGGTAGAGCTCGACGGCGTCCGAGTCGGTCTCCGCGCCTTCCGCCACGACGTCCATGCCGAGATCGTGCGCGAGCGCGACGATCGATTTCAGGATCACCGGCCGCGTGCCGCGGCTCGTGGTGCGCACGAAGGATTGGTCGATCTTCAGCGTGTCGAACGGAAAGCGTTGCAGATAGGCCAGCGACGAATGGCCGGTGCCGAAATCGTCGATCGACAGTCCGATGCCGAGCTCTCGAATACGGGTCAGCATCTGCGCGGCATGCTCGGGGTTTTCCATCACGAGCGATTCCGTCAGCTCGAGCTTCAGCGTGCCGCGCGCGACCGACGAGCGCGACAGCACGGTACGGACGTCGTGGATCAGGTCGTGACGCAGCAATTGCCGTGAAGAGACGTTGACGCTGGCGAAGATCGGATCGCGCGAGCGCATTGCGCGCTGCCAGATCGAAAGCTGCCGCGCGGTCTGGTCCATCACGAAAGTGCCGAGATCGACGATCAGGCCGATCTCTTCGGCGATGGTGATGAACTCGTGCGGTGACATGCGGCCGAGCTTCGGATGATCCCAGCGCGCCAGCGCCTCGAAACCCGCGATGGCGCGGTCGTCCAGCCGCACGATCGGCTGGTACAGCACGGAGATTTCCTGGCGCTCGATGGCGCGGCGCAGCTCGGACTCCAGGGTCAGCCGGTCGGTCTTGCGCGCGCGCATCGCGGATTTGTAGACGTCGATGCGGTCGCCGCCGATGCGCTTGGAGTGATACATCGCAAGCTCGGCGTCCTTGACGATCTCTTCCGTGAGCTGCGTCTGCGGATCGGACAGCGCAAGTCCGATCGAGGCGGTGAGGAAGATCTCGCGATCGTTGAAGGCGATCGGCGCGCGGATGGTTTTGCGGATGGTTTCGGCAAAGGCGGTGATGCGCGGCGGATCCTGCTCGGAGAGCAGGATCAGGCCGAACTGATCGCCCGACAGCCGCGCCAGCGTGTCCTGCGGCTTCAGGATACGGGTCAGCCGGCGCGCCAGCGTGAGCAGGATCGAGTTGCCGACCGCGATGCCGACGGAATCGTTGACCTGCTTGAAGCGGTCGAGATCGATCACCATCACCGTCGGCCGCAGGCCCGGCATCGATCGCGCGAAATTCGCGACCGCGTTCAGGCGGTCCATGAACAATTTTCGGTTCGGCAGGCCCGTGAGGTTGTCATGCACGGAATCGTGCAGCATGCGCTCTTCGGCGTTGCGGCTCTCGGTGACGTCGGTCAGCGTGCCGATCACGCGCGAGACCTCGCCGTCGGAGCCGACCACCGGCCGCGCCTTGAGTGCGAACCACATGAAATGGCCGTCCGGCGTGCGCAGCCGGAAATCCTGCACCAGGCGGCCGCGGCGCTGGTCGAGCACGCTGTCGAGCGCCGCGCGGAAACGGTCCTGGTCGAGCGGATGCAGCACCTCGAGCCATTTCGCGGCAGGTCCCTCCAGCGCACCGCGCTTCAGCCCGAGCAGGGTCTCGGTCTCGGAGCTGGTGAAAACCTTGTCGGCGGAAACGTCCCAGTCCCAGATCAGATCGCCCGAGCCTGTCAGCGCCAGCGCGCGGCGTTCGATGTCGGAGACGATGCCGGTGGTTGCGCCGCCGCCGGCGAAAGCGTGCTGCATGACCGTGAAGCCGATCAGCATCACGATCAGCACGAGACCACCGAGCAGCGCAGGGCCGACGATGTCGTTGGTGACGGAGCCGGCGACCGTCATGCCGGCTGCGATCACCCAGACCACCAGCAGGAACCAGGTCGGGATCAGCAGCACCGCACGGTCGAAGCCGTGGGTCGAGAGATAGACGATCAGCGCAAAGCCCACGAACGAGATCAAGAGCAACGACATGCGCGCGATGCCTGAGGCGACCGCGGGATCGAACAGCGCCAGCCCCACCAGCGAGCCGAGGAAGACGAGCCAGGCCATGGTGATGTGGGAGTAGCGCACATGCCAGCGGCTGAGGTTGAGATAGGCGAACAGGAACACCAGCAAGGTCGCGGCGAGGATCGCCTCGCCGGCCGCGCGCCAGATGCGCTCGGCGTTGTTCGACATGTCGAGCACCTTGCCCCAGAAGCCGAAATCGACGCCGACATAGACCAGCACCGCCCAGGCGAGCGCCGCGGCGGCGGGGAACATGATGCTGCCCTTGACCACGAACAGGATGGTGAGAACGAGGGCCAGCAGGCCGGAAATGCCGATCACGATGCCCTGGTACAGCGTGAAGGAATTGACCTTGTCCTTGTAGGCGTCGGGCTCCCAGAGATAGAGCTGCGGCAATTTGTCGGTGCGCAATTCGGCAACGAAGGTGACGACGGCGCCGGGATCGAGCGTGATGCGGAAGACATCCGCGGTCGGGCTTTCCTGGCGATCCGGACGGTCGCCGGTCGATGGCGTGATGGTCGCGATACGCGACAGGCCGAGATCGGGCCACATCAGGCCTGAACCGACAACGCGATAATGCGGGGCCACGATCAGGCGGTCGAGCTGGTCGTCGGTGTTGTTGGCGAGCGCGAACACCACCCAGTTCTGGCCGCCCTCGCGGGCGCGGACTTCGATGCGGCGGACGATGCCATCGGTTCCAGGCGCGGTCGAAACCTGGATGCGGTCGGAATCGGAATGTTGGTGTTCCAGCACTCCCGTCAGGTCGATTGCGGGCGCGTCACCGCGGACGCTGACTGCGTCAAGCGCGCGCGCCGGCGAAGCGGCGACGACAATCATGAGGCCCAGCGCGGCAAATCGCGCAAGGCACCTGATCAGACGCAATGTCAGTACTCCGCGTTCGACCGCGAACCGGATCGGTCGTTAGCGGATAATTGACACGAAACTGAGGAAAATCAAAGGGTTTCGGGTTGCCCTTTGCTTTCCAGGGGTTAAACCACCAACACAATTTTGCCGATATGCTCGGATGTCTCCATCCGCCGGTGGGCGTCCGCCGCTTTTTCCAGCGGGAATGTGCTGTCCATCAGGGGCTTTATCCGGCCCTCGCGCAGCAGCGGCATCACCCGGGCTTCGATCGCGGTGACCATGGCCGCCTTGTCGGCATTGCTGCGCGGACGCAGCGTCGAGCCGGTATGATGCAGCCGCTTCGTCATCAGCTTGGTGAAATTGACGTTGGCCTTGGCTCCGCCGAGGAAGGCGATCTGGACGATGCGGCCGTCCATCGCGGCCGCGTCATAGTTCCGTTCGACATAGGGGCCGCCGACCATGTCGAGAATCACATTGGCGCCGGCCCCGTCGGTTGCCGCCTTCACCTCGGCCACGAAGTCCTCGGACTTGTAGTTGATGGCGCGGTCCGCGCCGAGCTTGAGGCAGGCGTCGGCCTTGTCCTGCGATCCCACGGTGACGATCACCTTGGAACCGAGTGCCTTGGCGAGCTGGATCGCCATGGTTCCGATGCCGGACGAGCCGCCATGGATCAGCAGCGTTTCGCCCGGCTTCAGCGCACCGCGCTCGAACACATTGTGCCAGACCGTCATCAGCGTTTCCGGCGTCGCACCGGCTTCCTGCATCGAGAAGGACGGCGGCACCGCCATCGCCTGGGCATCCTGCGCGATGCAATATTGCGCGTAGCCGCCGCCGGCCACCAGCGACATGACCTTGTCGCCGAGCTTGTGCTTTTTGACGTCGCTGCCGAGCGCGACCACTTCGCCCGCGATTTCGAGGCCGGGCAGGTCGCTTGCGCCGGGCGGCGGCGGGTAGCTGCCGGAGCGCTGCGACACGTCGGGGCGATTGACGCCGGCCGCGTGCACTTTCACGAGAATTTCACCAGCGCCGGGGGCGGGCACCGCGCGGGTCTCGGGCAACAGCACCTCGGGGCCGCCGGGCTTGCTGATGCCGATAACGGTCATTTGCGCGGGCAATTTGTCCATTGGTTGCGTCCCCGGGAACTGTTTTGCGTTGGGTCAATGGCCGAATGCCATATCGCCTTTTGCGGCCGAGTAAAACGAAAGAAGCGCGCAATCGGCATGTGAGGCCGCTGGCGCAGCATTGGCGCCGGCGGTTGCGCGCATGCCAAAGTCGCTGCAAAATCCTGTTTCACGATCATCGCGTACGACCCCGGCGCGAGAAGCCGCCGGCGACGAATGAGACGAATGAGCAGCGGGGAAAGACATGCCCATCGAGGACGACGACCGGCCGCGCAAGAAGGTCAGCCATGAGCTCGGGCAGGATTTGTCGCTGTTGTCGGTCGAGGATCTGACCGAGCGCATCGCGCTGCTTACAGGCGAAATCGAACGGCTGCAGACGGCGCTCGCCAAGAAGCGCGCCTCGAAGGAGGCCGCGAACAACTTTTTCAAATCGTGAACAAGCGAGGGGAAACCGCTCGAAATCGGCTCGGCCATTGGCCGACATGGCTAATGAAGTTTGAAAAAATCATCGCACTTTACGCTTCATTAAGCTTTCGCGTTTATGACTTGCATCGTCCTCGTTTGGACACCGAGTGGCTTCCTGTCCACTCTGTTTGACGCCTCCCTGTTATCAACTTCAAAAGCCGCCGGAAACGGCGGCTCTTTTTTTGGCGTCCTCCCGCGAGCGCGATTTGTTCCAAAAGCACACGTTCAGCAAGCGTGTCCAAATCTCCGCACTCGCCGGAAACCATATTTCGGCTTGCTGCTGGACTCTCGTCTGCCGCCGCGCAATGATTTATTCATCATAAGCCGGCAGGTGACGCCGGCCTCGTGGGTTGTGGCGTAAGAGGCGTTAACCATGTCTGATCGTGCGCAAGGGGACGGCGCGCTGGTTCAATTCAGCGAGCGGCTGACGAATTCGGCTGCCTTCGGCAGCCTGTTTCGGGAGGGGATGGATCTGGTCGAGGAGACCGCGGCATACCTCGATGGGGCGGGCCGCACAGAGGCCAAGGCGCTGGAGCGCGCCGTCAGCCTGACTTACGCCACCGAGAGCATGCGGCTGACCACCCGCTTGATGCAAATGGCGTCCTGGCTATTGCTGCACCGCGCGGTGAAGGAAGGCGAGATGACGCTGACCCAGGCCAATCGCGAAAAGACCAAGGTCAAGCTCACCGCAGCCGACCCCGGTCCCACCGACACGGTGGAAAAGCTGCCGGAGCAGTTGCAGGAGCTGATCGCCCGCTCGATGAGCCTGCAGGAGCGCGTCCGCAGGCTGGATACGACCATCCACTCGCCACCGCCCGAGCGCAATGCGATCGGCAACCCGCTGGTGCCGCAGCTCAACCGCCTGAAGGCCGCGTTCGAGCAGTAAGTTTTAGGCCCCGTCATTCCGGGGCGATGCGACAGCATCGAACCCGGAATCTCGAGATTCCGGGTTCACGCTGCGCGTGCCCCGGAATGACGGCATCGAGACCACACAGATCCTCCACTCGCCGAAAACAAAAAAGCGCCCCACACGGGGCGCTTTTTCGTCTGTTCAGCGGAAACAGCCGGGCGAGGCTCAATCCTTCTTGAGGAAGCCCGAAAATTTCTTCTGGAAGCGCGACACACGGCCGCCGCGATCGAGGAGTTGCTGGGAGCCGCCGGTCCAGGCCGGATGCGACTTGGAGTCGATGTCGAGGTTCAGCTTGTCGCCTTGCTTGCCCCAGGTCGACCGCGTCTGGTACTCGGTGCCGTCGGTCATGACGACCGTAATCGTATGATAATTCGGGTGAATATCGGATTTCATGGGATATCCCAGGCGGTGAGCGCCTGCTCTCGATGGCTGACGTGGATGGAATTGGGGCGGTCTATAACGCAAGCAGGCCACCAAAACAAGCTGAACGACCTTCGTATCTGCCCGGATTTGCCAGCTCGGGCCGCGGGGCCTATCTGGGGGAATACCGAAGCGAATGGTCAGAACTCATGAGCGCAGTCGAACGGCTTGAACACCGGCAGGATGTCACCCCGACGGGGCCGGATTCCGCAATCGACCTGCTGGCCGGGGAAACCGAACTGGCGCCATCGAAAGGCCGGGCGCGGCTTCGCCCGCTGCTGGCGCTGTCGCCTTATGTCGCGCGCTATCGCGGCCGCGCCATTCTTGCCGTGATCGCGCTGACGGTTGCCGCCGTCACGACCCTGCTGGTGCCGGTCGCCGTGCGGCGAATGATCGACTTTGGCTTCACGCCGAAGGGCATCGAGCTGATCAACAGCTATTTCAGTGTCATGATCGCGGTGGTTGCCGTGCTCGCGCTCGCCAGCGCCAGCCGCTACTACCTCGTCATGACGATCGGTGAGCGCATCGTCGCCGATCTCAGGCGCGACGTGTTCGCGCATCTGATGTCGCTGTCGCCGGCCTTCTTCGATACCGCGCGCAGCGGCGAGCTGATCTCGCGGCTGACCGCCGACACCACCCAGATCAAATCCGCGGTCGGCGCCTCCGTCTCGGTCGCGCTGCGCAATCTGCTGATGTTCTTCGGCGCCATGATCATGATGGTGATCACGAGCCCGCGGCTGTCGGGCTTCGTGCTGCTGGCGATTCCCTTGATCGTGCTGCCGCTCGTCGCCTTTGGCCGCTGGGTGCGGCGGCTGTCGCGCAGCGCCCAGGATACGCTTGCGGAGGCAACCGCCTATGCTTCCGAACTGGTCGGCGGCATCCGCACCGTGCAGGCCTATACCGGCGAGAGGCTGGCAGACGCGCGCTTCGGCGGCGAAGTCGAGCAGGCCTATGAAGCGGCGCGCACCTCGACCCAGGCGCGCGCGGTTCTCACCGCGATCATCATCTTCATCGTCTTCACCAGCGTCGTTGCGATCCTCTGGATCGGCTCGCATGACGTCCTGGTCGGCTCGATCACGCCCGGCCGGCTCGGCCAGTTCGTGCTGTATGCGGCGTTCGCCGCGGCCGGTCTCGGCCAGCTCAGCGAAGTCTGGGGCGAGGTCTCGGCGGCATCGGGCGCCGCGGAGCGGCTGTTCGAAATTCTTCACATCAGGCCCGAGATCGCAGCGCCCGCCGCGCCGCGCGTGCTGCCAAAGCCGTCGCGCGGCGATGTCGGTTTCGACAATGTCAGCTTCGCCTATCCGATGCGTCCCGAGCAGCTCGCGGTCGAGCGCGTCTCGTTCTCGGTCAAGGCCGGCGAGAAGGTTGCGATCGTCGGTCCCTCCGGCGCCGGAAAGAGCACGCTGTTTCACATGCTGCTCCGGTTCTACGATCCGACCTCGGGCGTGGTCACGTTCGACGGTGTGCCGATCAGGGAGGCCGATCCGCGCGCGGTGCGGAGCCAGATCGCGCTGGTGCCGCAGGAGTCGGTGGTGTTCGCGACCAGCGCGCGGGAAAACATCCGCTTCGGCCGCCCCGAGGCGAGCGATGCCGAAGTCGAGCGCGCCGCCAATCTCGCCCATGCCAGCGAGTTCATCCGCCGCATGCGCAAGGGCTTCGACACCCAGCTCGGCGAGCGCGGCGTGGCGCTCTCGGGCGGCCAGCGCCAGCGCATCGCGATTGCGCGCGCGATCCTGCGCGACGCGCCGCTCTTGCTGCTCGACGAAGCGACCTCGTCGCTCGATGCGGAATCGGAGACGCTGGTTCAGACCGCGCTCGAAGAGCTGATGAGCCACCGCACCACGGTGGTGATCGCGCATCGGCTTGCGACCGTATTGTCCTGCGACCGTATCCTGGTGATGGACCAGGGCCGGATCGTCGAGCAGGGCACCCATGCGTCGCTGGTTGCAGCCAACGGACTCTACGCGCGTCTGGCACGGCTGCAATTCGAAGGCGCGTGACACTCAGCGCCGCGAGACGAAAAATCGCAGTTTCCCGAATCACTTGCGCGCCGCCCAACTAAATCTCGCGCGGGTGTGCAACTTTTGTCGGCCTTTGCACGTTTCCTGCCGGAACCGATCAGGTAACAAACAGGACGACGACCATGGGATATCGCCGCGGCGGCTTTGTGCTCACGCCCCCTTCGCTCATGATATTCGTGATTGCGCTGATATTGGCGCTCTTTGCCATGCTGGTGCATTACACGCGCATGCCGGTCCCGGTCGTCAGCGCATCGCATGCGTTCGACGCGCTCGCGATTGCTTATGTCGTGCTGACAATCGGCGTATTGTTCCGGGGCATCTAACTTTCGACAACGACGGCCGCCGCGTGGCGGCCGTTTTCGCTATGGCGTCCACGCCATACGCAACACCGGCCGGCCCGATGTTGGATTGACGTCATCGCCGGCATGACCAAAACCGTTGCGTTCATAGAAGCGGATCGCGCGGGCGTTGTCCTTGTTGACCAGCAGCGAGACGCCTTCGGGTGATCGCAGCTTCGCCTCGTCGACGAGTGCGTCGGCCAGCTTTCGAGCCCCAGTGCTCGGGCGCGACCACGAGCTGGTCGAGATAGCCGTCGCCATCGATCGTCACGAAACCCACGAGATTGGCCGCCTGCTCCGCGACGATGATCGCGGCATTCGGCACAAGTTCGTTGCGCCAGCGCTCGCGCCACCACGGCACGCGCGCCGCGAAGTCGATTGCGGGATAGGCAAGCTGCCAGGTGCGCTGCCAAAGCGCGATCGCGGCGTCCTCGTCGGAGGGCTGGTAGGGTCGGAGGGTAAAGGGCGCGGTCAAGCGGAATCGTCATGCTCGTGCCGTTTGCGGTGAGGAGCTCCCATCCGGGCCGCAAACTCACTGTCGTCCCTGCGAACACGAACGCAGGGACCCATAACCACAGGCTTGAGTTCGTGGCGCCCAATGGCGGTACGGCTTTCTTTCCAACAGCTAATATCACGCGGTATGGGTCCCTGCGTGCGCAGGGACGACAGATGCGATTGCCTTTGGAGATGTGTGAATCTCGTAGGCACAAGCCCGGCCATGACGGTGGAGAGAAACCGCCACCGTCATTTTTCCGTCAGCTTCAGCTCGATGCGGCGGTTGCGCCTGTAGGCGTCTTCGGTGCTCGCGGTATCGAGCGGCTGAAACTCGGCGAAGCCGGCCGCGACCAGCCGCTGCGCCGGCACGCCGAGCGAGATCAGATACTGCACCACCGAGATCGCGCGCGCGGATGACAATTCCCAGTTCGATTTGAACACCGGGCTGTTGATCGGCCGCACGTCGGTGTGACCGTCGACGCGCAGCACCCAGGCAATTTCGGCCGGGATCTGCTTGTCGAGATCGACCAGGGCGGTGGCGACCGAGTTCAGCTCGGTCTGGCCTTCAGGCAGCAGCGTCGCCTGGCCGGTGTCGAAGAACACTTCGGACTGGAACACGAAGCGGTCGCCGACGACGCGGATATCGGGCCGGTTGCCGAGAATGGCGCGCAGGCGGCCGAAGAATTCCGAACGGTAGCGCGACAGCTCCTGAACCCGCTGCGCCAGCGCGACGTTCAGCCGCTGGCCGAGATCGGCGATCCGGTTCTGCGATTCCTTGTCGCGCTTCTCCGAGGCATTGAGCGCTTCCTCCAGCGCAGCGAGCTGGCGGCGCAGCGCGCTGATCTGCTGGGCCAGGACCTCGATCTGCGCCAGCGCGCGCGCCGACACCTGCTTTTCCGAATCCAGCGCCTTGCCGAGCTCGCTGGTGCGGCCGGCGGCGTCACTGCCGGCATTGGCGAGCCCATCATACAGACCCTTGACGCGGTCGCGCTCGGTCTGCGCGGAGGCGAGGCCCGCTTTCAACTGCGAGATCTGATCGTCGAGAGTGACCTTGCCGAGCTTCTCCAGCGACAGGAGATCGTTGAGCTGCGCGATCTTGGCGTTGAGCTCTTCCAGCGCCTTGTCCTTGCCGGTGACTTCCTGGGACAGGAAGAACTGCACCACCAGGAACACCGACAGCAGGAACACGATCGACAGCACCAGCGTCGAGAGCGCATCGACGAATCCCGGCCAGTAGTTGAAACCGGATTCGCTGCGGCGGGCACGGGCGAGGGCCATCCTGATTCTCCGTTACGCTGGGAATTGAGCCGACGAGACGCGCGCGTCCTCTAGCTCTTCTCCTTCTGGCGGGCGAGGCGTTCGAGCAGGCGCTTGATCTCGCGGTTCTGCTCGCCCTGGCCGTCGGCCCATTCCCGGATCATCTGCTGCTCGGTGCGCATATGCGCGACCAGCCCCTGGATTGCTTCGGCGAGGTTCGACATCGCAGCCGTGTTGCCGCGGCCGCCGCCGTCCTCGACGGCAGTGCGCAGCCGTTCGATCACGGCGGAGAGATCGCCGCTGACGGCGCTGCCGCCATCGCCGCTGCCGCCATATTCGCGCACGGTCGACGCCAGCCAGTCCTCGAGGTCGGTGTAGAAGCGGTTCTGCGCCTGGCTCGATTGCAGGTCGAGAAAACCGAGCATCAGCGAGCCGGCGAGGCCGAACAGCGAGGACGAGAACGAAATGCCCATGCCGCCGAGCGGCGCGGCCAGCCCGTCCTTGAGCCGGTCGAACAGGGCGCCGGCGTCGCCGCCGACTTTCAGTCCGTCGATCACCTTGCCGACGGAGCCCACGGTCTCGATCAGGCCCCAGAAGGTGCCGAGCAGGCCCAAGAACACCAGAAGGCCGGTCATGTAGCGGGAAATGTCCCGCGCCTCGTCGAGGCGGGTCGCGATCGAGTCCAGCAGGTGCCGCATGGTCTGCTGCGAGATCGTCATGCGCCCGGTGCGCTCGCCGCCGAGGATCGCCGCCATCGGCGCCAGCAGGGTCGGGCGGTTCGCCAGCGCGAGCCCGGGATCGGCAATGCGGAAATTGTTGACCCAGGCCACCTCGGGATAGAGCCTGATCACCTGCCGGAACGACAGGATGGTGCCGATCAGGGCAACTACGCCGATCAGGGCGTTAAGGCCGGGATTGGCGAAGAACGCGACCGCGATCTGCTTGTACAGCACGACCATGACCAGCGCGCATAACACCAGGAACACCAGCATCCGCACCAGGAAGATCCGCGGCGAGGACAATTTGGTAGGTTCGATCTCGGAGATCGCGGAGCGGGAGGCGGAGCCTGAGGACATTCTCTCATCCATAGCGAGGGAACCACTGTTGGGCCTCACTATGGCACAGCGGTGGCGGGAAAGAAGCTGAGATCACCTTAATCCAATGCGCCGAATCAACCGGACATTTCAACCGGAACCCCAGGTTGAAACCGCCTTGTCCTCAACGCGTATTTACATGGGGGTCAACGGTCTACCGGACAAAACGACGTATCCGTATGATTATTCCGTATCTTGAAGCATTGTTTGCCATTGCCCTTTCGCTTTCGGTCCTGATGGCGCTCGCCTGGGTGGTGCAGCAGCGTACCGGCAATTCGGGCTGGGTCGATACCATCTGGACCTTTTCGGTCGGGCTGGTCGGCGCCGCAGGCGCGCTCTGGCCGCTCGGAGCGGAAGCGCCGAACGCCCGGCAATGGCTGGTCGCCACGCTCATCGTCGTCTGGTCGCTCCGGCTCGGCCTGCATATCGCCTTCCGCACCGCCAAGATTTCGGACGACCCGCGCTACGCGGCCTTCGCCGCGGAATGGGGCCTCAACGCGCCGCGGCGCATGTTCGTGTTCCTGCAAAACCAGGCGCTCGGCTCGATTCCGCTGGTGTTTGCGATCTTTGTCGCGGCGCGGTTTCCCCATGATGCGCTGCGGCTGCAGGACTATCTCGGCGCGCTGATCCTGTTCACAGGCATTGCCGGCGAAGCGCTGGCCGACGCCCAGCTCAGGGCATTCCGGCGCGATCCCGCCAACAAGGGGCAGGTATGCGATGTCGGGCTGTGGCGCTGGTCGCGGCATCCGAACTATTTCTTCGAATGGTTCTGCTGGCTGGCTTATCCGGTCATGGCCATCTCGGCCGATTATCCCTGGGGTTGGGCCACCCTGCTGGCGCCGGCGTTCATGTACTGGATCCTTGTCCACGTCACCGGCATTCCGCCGCTGGAGGAGCAGATGCTGCGTTCGCGCGGCGAGCGCTATCGTGAGTATCAGTCGCGTACCAGTGCGTTCTTTCCGTTGCCACCGCACAAGGGACTTGTCTGATGAGCTTTGTCTCCACCGTCATCGGCACCGCCGAACGTGTTCCGCTGCCCGACGTCGTCATTCGGGCGGCCATCCAATTGTTTTGCGCGCGCACCGCGACCAGGCTTGCCAATGCCGACGCCGCAAGCGACGCCGCCTTTGCGCGCCAGATGGCGGCACGGGCGATTGCCGAGCACGCCGAGGCCGCCAACGCTGCAGCACTACGAGGTGCCGTCCTCGTTCTTCGGTCATGTGCTCGGTCCAAACCGCAAATATTCCTCCTGCTTCTACAAGGAGGAGGTCTCGACGCTGCAGGAGGCCGAGGAGGAGGCGCTGCGCCAGACCGTCGAGCACGCCGATCTCGCCGACGGGCAATCGATCCTCGAACTCGGCTGCGGCTGGGGTTCGCTGTCGCTCTGGATGGCGCGGCAGTTCCCGGCCTCGCGAATCGTCGCGGTGTCCAACTCGCATTCGCAGCGGCAATATATCGAGGCGGAGGCCGCCAGCCGCGGCTTGAACAATCTCCGGTGATGACGGCGGACATGAACGCGTTCGCGCCCGATGCGCGGTTCGACCGCATCGTGTCGGTCGAGATGTTCGAGCACATGATGAACTGGCGGGAATTGCTGACGCGGGTCCGATCGTGGCTCGCGCCGGACGGACGCGTCTTCATGCACATCTTCACCCATCGCGCGGGCGCCTATCTGTTCGATCGCGCCGACCGCGAGGACTGGATCGCGCAGCATTTCTTCACCGGCGGCGTGATGCCGAGCCATCACCTGATCCGGCAATTTGCCGATCTGTTCGAGGTCGAAAAGGAATGGCGCTGGAGCGGCGAGCATTATCGGCGCACGGCGCTCGACTGGCTCGCCAATTTCGATGCGCATCGCGACGCGATCGAGGCGGTGCTGCAAAGCGTCTACGGCGACGACACGGCGTTGTGGATGCGGCGCTGGCGCTGGTTCTTCCTCGCGACCGCGGGCCTGTTCGGCCACGCCGACGGCAGCGAATGGGGCGTCAGCCACTATCGGATGAAGGTGGCGAGGTAGGGCGGCCATGCGTTGGACTGCCGCAGGTCGTGCGGCGGCCTGTCGCAGAAAAGATTCGCGCGATCGGCGGCTGCGGCAAAACGCGCGGGCAGCGTGCGCGATTAAGATTTTTCACGATCCGGTGAGTCGAAGAAACTCCGAGTCATTTCAGAGGCATGGCGCTGTGTGACAATGAGCCGCCCGCGCATCGCATTGCGCCGCAGCAGGCTGCTTCTATCCTCAGTCGTCATGAAGCGCGCAGTTGCGCGCGCTAGCCGCGGTCAGGTTTCGCATTCGCCGCGTCTCCATTCCAAACCTTGGGGCACTTTTTCGATGTCAGGATTTCGGACGCAGTCGGCAGGCCTCGTGCTGGTGCTGGCCGCGCTATCACCATTGTTGGCCGGCTGCGATGAGCCGAGCCAGGCGGCCACCGATGCGCTGGCCACGGCGCCGGCCGTCAGCATTGTCACCGTCAAGCCGCAGGCGCGCGCGATGGTGCGCGAATTGCCGGGCCGCATCGCGCCGACGCGGATCTCTGATGTTCGCCCGCGTGTCTCCGGCATCGTCGTCGAGCGCCTGTTCCACCAGGGCAGCGAGGTGAAGGCCGGCGATCCGCTCTATCGGATCGATCCGCGGCCCTTCGAGGTCGAGGTCCAGTCGAGCAAGGCGGCGCTGGCAAAAGCCGAGGCCGTTTACGTGCAGGCCGCGCAGCAGGCGCGGCGCATCGCTCTGCTCACCAGCCAGCGCGCCGCGGCCGAGATCGAAAACGAAAAAGCGATCGCCGCGGAACGGTCGGCGGCCGCCGATGTCGAGGGCCGCAAGGCCGATCTCGCGCGCGCCGATCTCAATCTGGAATATGCCACCATCCGCGCGCCGATCGACGGCGTGGTCGGCGCCGCGCAGGTCAGCGAGGGCGCGCTGGTCGTGCAGCACGACACCGCGACGCTGGCGACGATCCAGCAGCTCGATCCGATCTATGCGGACTTCACCCAATCGGTCGGCGAAATGATGCACCTGCGCCGCGCCTTCGAGTTCGGCGATCTCGAACGCATCGCGCCCGATGCGATCAAGGTGCGGCTGGTGCTCGGCGACGGCTCGCTCTATCCGATCGCCGGAAAATTGCTGTTCTCCGAAGCCAAGGTCGACGCCAATACCGGGCAGGTGACGCTGCGCGGCGAGTTCGCAAATCCCAAGCGCGAATTGCTGCCGGGCATGTATGTCCGCGTCCGCCTCGATCAGGGCATCGACAGCGATGCGATCGCGGTGCCGCAGCAGGCGGTGCAGCGCGACGCCGGCGGCGGCAGCGAGGTCTTCGTCGTCAAGGAGGACGACAGCGTCGCGCGCCAGGCGGTGAAGACCGGCGCGGTGCAGGACGGCCAGTGGCTGGTGACCGACGGGCTGAAGGCGGGTGACCGCGTCGTGGTCGAGGGCTTTCAGAAGTTCGCCGCCGGCGACAAGGTCAAGCCGCAATCCTGGGACGAGGCCGACGCTTCGGCGGAGACGACAGCCTCGTCGCAGGCTGCCGCCGTGCAGCGGTAATCGACCATGCCGAGCTTTTTCATCGACAGGCCGATCTTCGCCTGGGTCGTCGCGCTGTTCATCTGTCTGGTCGGCGCGATCTCGTATTCCGTTGCTCGCGGTCGCGCAGTATCCGATCATCGCGCCGCCGTCGATCTCGGTCTCGACCAGCTATCCCGGCGCCTCGCCTGAAAATCTCTACAACAGCGTCACGCGGCTGATCGAGGAGGAGCTGAACGGCGCCAACGGCATCCTGAATTTCGAATCGACCAGCGACTCGCTCGGGCAGGTCGAGATCACCGCCAACTTCGTGCCGGGCACGGAGACCAGCGCGGCCTCGGTCGAGGTGCAGAACCGCCTGAAGCGGATCGAGGCGCGGCTGCCGCGCGCGGTGATCCAGCAGGGCATCCTGGTCGAGGAAGCCTCCAGCGCGGTGCTGCAGATCATCACGCTGAAGTCGACCGACGGCAGCCTCGACGAGGTCGGGCTCGGCGATTTCATGATCCGCAACGTGCTCGGCGAAATCCGCCGCATTCCCGGCGTCGGCCGCGCCACGCTGTATTCCACCGAGCGTTCGCTGCGCGTCTGGCTCGATCCGGCCAAGCTGGTCGGCTACGGCCTGACCGCCGACGACGTCACCAAGGCGATCGGCGCGCAGAATGCGCAGGTCGCCTCGGGCAGCATCGGCGCCGAGCCGAGCACGGCCGAGCAGCGGACCTCGACGCTGGTGCTGGTGAAGGGCCAGCTCGACTCGCCCGACGAGTTCGGCGCCATCATCCTGCGCGCCAATGCGGACGGTTCGACGGTGCGGCTGCGCGACGTCGCGCGGCTCGAGATCGGCGGCCTGAGCTATCAGTTCAACACCCGCCTCAACGGCAAGCCGACCGCGGGCCTCTCGGTGCTGCTGTCGCCGACCGGCAATGCGCTCGCGACCGCAAGCGCGGTCGAGGCCAAGATGAAGGAGCTGTCGCGCTTCTTCCCGGCCAACATCGCCTATGAAATTCCCTACAACATCACGCCCGTCGTCGAGGCGTCGATCGAGAAGGTGCTCTCGACCCTGGTCGAGGCGGTGGTGCTGGTGTTCGTGGTGATGTTCCTGTTCCTGCAGAACATCCGCTACACCATCATTCCGACCATCGTGGTGCCGGTGGCGCTGCTTGGCGCCTGCGCCACGCTGATGCTCGCCGGCTACTCCATCAACATGCTGACCATGTTCGGCATGGTGCTTGCGGTCGGCATTCTCGTCGACGACGCCATCGTGGTGGTCGAGAACGTCGAGCGCATCATGGCGGAGGAGGGGCTGCCGCCGAAGGAGGCGACCCGGAAGGCGATGTCGCAGATCACGGGCGCGATCATCGGCATCACGTTGGTGCTGATGGCGGTGTTCGTGCCGATGGCGTTCTTTCCGGGATCGGTCGGCATCATCTATCGCCAGTTCTCGGTCACGATGGTCGCGGCCATCGGCTTCTCGGCGCTGATGGCGCTGTCGCTGACGCCGGCCCTGTGTGCGACGCTGCTCAAGCCGGTGAAGGCCGGGCACGGCCACGCCAAGACCGGCTTGTTCGGCTGGTTCAACCGTTTCCTCGACAGCAGCCGTGATCGCTACACGGGCGCGGTGCGGGGCGCGCTGAAGCGCGGCGGACGGCTGATGCTGATCTACGCCGTGTTGCTGGTCGGGCTCACCTTCGCGTTCATCCGACTGCCCGGCGGCTTCCTGCCGGTCGACGACCAGGGCTTCATCACCACCGACGTGCAGACGCCGTCGGATTCCTCCTATGCCCGCACCGAGGCCGCGATCGAGAAGGTCGAGAAATATCTCGCCGAGCGGCCGGGCGTCGACAACGTCACCTTCCTCACCGGCTTCAGCTTCTCCGGGCAAGGCATCAACACGGCGCAGGCCTTCATCTCGCTGAAGGACTGGTCGGAGCGCGGGCCGAAGGAGTTCGGCCGCCGCGCTCGTGGCCGATATCAACCGCGACCTCGCGTCGGTCCGCGACGCCAAGATCTCCGCGCTGCAGCCGCCGCCGATCGACAATCTCGGCAATTCGTCCGGCTTCAGCTTCCGCCTGCAGGATCGCGGCCAGAAGGGTTACGCGGCCCTGATGCGCGCTGCCGATCAGCTCATTGCCGAGGCCAATGCGGGGTCGATCCTGCAGAAGGTCTATATCGAGGGCCTGCCGCCCGCGCCGCAGGTCAATCTGATGATCGACCGCGAGAAGGCCGGCGCGTTCGGCGTCACCTTCGAGGACATCAACAATACGATCTCGACCAATCTCGGCTCGAACTACATCAACGACTTCCCCAATCGCGGTCGCATGCAGCGCGTCATCGTGCAGGCCGACAGCATCAGCCGCATGAATGCGGACGACATCTTGAACTACAACGTCAAGAACAGGAACGGCCAGCTCGTGCCGTTCTCGGCTTTCGCCTCGATCGAATGGGCGAAGGGGCCGACCCAGATCGCGGGCTTCAACTATTATCCGGCGGTGCGCATCTCCGGCGAGGCGAAGGCGGGCTACACCTCGGGCGATGCGATCGCCGAGATGGAGCGCCTGGCCTCCAGGCTGCCGCGCGGCTTCGGCTATGAATGGGCCGGGCAGTCGCTGCAGGAGAAATTGTCGGGCTCGCAGGCGCCATTCCTGCTCGCGCTTGTCGGCCTTCGTCGTGTTCCTCTGTCTCGCCGCGCTCTATGAGAGCTGGACGATCCCGCTCGCGGTGCTGCTCACGGTGCCGCTCGGCATTCTCGGCGCGGTCATCGCCGCGACGCTGCGGGGATTGCCGAACGACGTCTATTTCACCGTCGGCCTGATCACCATCATCGGCCTGGCGGCCAAGGACGCGATCCTGATCATCGAGTTCGCCAAGGATCTGCGCGCGCAGGGCAAGCCGCTGATCGAGGCGACGGTGGAAGCCTGCTCCCTGCGCTTCCGTCCTATCGTGATGACAGGCCTTGCCTTCGTCTGCGGCGTGCTGCCGATGGTGATCGCCACGGGCGCCGGCGGCGCGAGCCAGCAGGCGCTCGGCACCAGCGTGATGGGCGGCATGATCGCCGTCGTCATCCTCGCGCTTCTGATGGTGCCGGTGTTCTTCGTCACCGTGCAGCGCTGGCTCGCGGGCGATCGGGAGAAGAAAGACATCCACGGCGAACGAAGCGTATGGACCGCCGTCGCCGGTAAAATCCTGACGGCTCCCGCTCGCAGCACTCTCGTGGTAATGTTCAGCCGGACGCATCGCCGCGTCCTAGGGCTTTGGTTCTGAGTGAATCAGAACAAAGCTCTGACTCTGTTTGACGCGTTTTCTTCGCGCGAACCGGTGTCCACCCCGCATCGAGTGCGGGGCAGGCTTTCGCTCGAAAACGCTCCTGATGGACGGGGCCACATGTCCAAAGCCGGCACGCTTTCGGATGTCATCGAGACGATCTACGACGCGGGACTGGAGCCCGCGTTGTGGAATGACGCCGTCGTCCGGATCAGGGATTTCGTCGGCGGCAAGGCCTGCGGATTGTTCTCATTGACGTGGCCAGCGATCCAGCCAGCATCCGACGCGCGCAGGCCAGGCGCGACATGACCTGTCCCGTCTGCAACGACGTCACTTCGGCAATCTCTCTGTAAGAGAGCTTCTCCAGTTCCTTCAGCACCAGGATTTCGCGGAGACGGCGCGGCATGGCCTCAATGGCAACGCGAGCTGCGTTTGAACCGGTATCGGTTGGAACAGCAAACCGGTCCTTGTCGTCATCCGAATGGATGACAGGAGCCGGCGCGTCCGTGTGATAGTGACGTCCGGGCGGATTCACCGTTCCTCCGATGACCCTGCCGATGGGCAGTCGAGCCATGTCCGGTAGCAACGGCGCACGTTTTTCAGGAGTTCGGCGCGGCCGTTTCGGACGGGCTCGGGAGAACGGTCGGCCTGAACGAATGCCGCATGAACGATGTGCTCGGCGGCACGGCATCGCGGCTCAGGAACCGCGCAAGATTGTAAGCCGAGTCGAGCATGAGCATGCCGTCCTCTCTCGAATTGACGCCGTCCTTCATCTCTGCCCCCACTTGCGGTCATCGCATCGCCGGTGCGCCAGTCCGGGACTGGCTTGCGCCCGGCAGCACGCGCAGAACGTTTGACCGCAACGGCCGCATCCCTCAATGGACCGCGCCTGCCATTCGCTCTGGAATCGCGCTCCCCCAAACACCAAAGTGAAATCAACGGCTTGCCACAGAGTCTCCCCTGCAATTCCGCGCGCAGGGAATGCGGTCGCGGCCGATGTCGAGTCAGGTGCGCCTCATGACGCAGGCAACGCAGCTTGGCGGACGTACGAGGTTTGGCGTTTTCGAAGCCGATCCGAGGAACGGCGTGCTGACCAGGAGCGGCCGGCGGGTCCGTCTGCAGGAGCAGCCATTCCAATTGCTCTCGGCGCTGCTGGAACGGCCCGGCGAAATCGTGACGCGCGAGGAACTTCAGGGCCGTCTGTGGCCGCGGACGGTGATCGACTACGACCACGGGCTCAACAAGGCCGTGAGCAAGATCCGCGAGGCGCTGGGCGATTCCGCGGAGAATCCGCGCTTCGTCGAAACGATCGCGCGCCGCGGCTATCGCTTCCTTGCCGACGTCGCCGTCATTGACGAGAACCCGGCCGAGGCGATCGTCGCTGATCCCGAGGCGAGTGCGCCGCCCGTAGAGAAGAACTCTCCGATCGCCGCCAGCCGCTGCGAAGGCCGGTCGTCTGGACAGCGTTGGTGTTGCTGTCGATTGCAGCATGTCTGATCTGGGTTGATCCGTGGCAACCGCGGACGAGGGCGGTCCATTCACTTGCGGTGTTGCCGCTGGTGAACATGTCGGGCGATGCGTCGCAGGAGTTCTTCGCGGATGGCATGACCGACGAGCTGATCACGCAACTCGGACGGATCAGCACGCTCCGGGTGATCTCGCGCACCTCCGCGATGACCTACAAGAGCGTGCACAAGCCGCTTGCAGCCATCGCCCGCGAGCTCGACGTCGATGCGGTCGTCGAGGGAAGCGTGCTGCGCGCCGGCGAGCGCGTGCGGATCACGGCCCAATTGATCCAGACGTCGGATGACAAGAATATCTGGGCCGACAGCTATGAAGGAGAGGTTCGCGACACGCTGCTGCTTCAGGCCAAGGTCGCCCGCGCCGTCACGGACCATGTGCGCGCCACGCTGAAACAGGGACAACAATCCGCGCCCGAGCGGACTCGTGTCGTCGATCCGCTCGCCTATGAGAACTATCTCAAAGGCCGCTATTTCCTCAACAAGCGCACCAGCGACGGTCTTCGAACGGCCATCAGATATTTCCGCCAGGCGATCGACACGGATCGCAGCTACGCCGAAGCCTATTCGGGTCTCGCGGACGCCTACGCGCTGGCGGGCGATTGGGAATATGACGTGCTCTCGACCCGCGAGGCTTTCCCCAAGGCCACCGCGGCTGCCAGCAAGGCGCTGGAGCTCGATGACACGCTGGGCGAAGCGCATACCTCGCTCGCCTTCGCGCTGGACCTCTACGGCTGGGATTGGGATGTCGCTCAGGGCGAATATGAAACCGCCATTCGTCTCAATCCAGGCTATGCCACCGCGCATCATTGGTACGCCTGGCATCTGATGCTGATGGGAAAGCGAACCGAGGCGATTGCCGAACTCAGGCAGGCGGAAAGCCTCGATCCTCTCTCGCTGATCGTCAGTGCCGATATTGCCGATGCCTTGTGCATCAACCATGACTTCGACGCGGCGATCGAACAGAGCCGAAAAACGATCGAGCTCGAGCCGCGCTTTGCCGTCGGCCATTATGAGCTCGGGCAGGCTCTGGTGCAGACGCATCAATTCGACGAAGCCATCGCGGAATTCCGGAAGGCGATCGAAATCTCCGGACACGGCAGCGTGTTCGACTCGGGCCTCGCCTATGCTTATGCCGTGTCCGGCCACAGGGCGGAGGCCCTCAAGATCGCTGAAGACATGAAAGCGGATCGCGAAACCTACCCGTCGGCGGAAGCCCACATCGCCTTGATCCATGCGGGTCTTGGCGACCGGGAGGCGGCGTTGAGCTGGCTCAACAAAGCCTATGAGGCGCGATTCAATCCATCGATCCTGCTGCGACCGGCATTCGACTCGATCCGCGCCGATGCCGGATTCAAGGATCTCCTGCAGCGTATCGGTATTCCCGGGATCTGAGC
Organism: uncultured Alphaproteobacteria bacterium; assembly: GCA_963786015.1. Lineage (GTDB taxonomy): Bacteria > Pseudomonadota > Alphaproteobacteria > Rhizobiales > Xanthobacteraceae > Bradyrhizobium. The sequence continues at coordinate 414,755 of CAWAXO010000008.1, forward strand.
CGACACCAACATTTGAACGGTTCTCCAGCGCCATTGGCGACAAACCGGTTTGGCAACCCCCACGAGTTTTGCGCGCTCCCTCAACTCCGCGTGAGCTTTCTCCGAATCCGATGCAGTGCGCGGAATATTTTCGGTCTCCGCCCTGTCAATTCAGCAACGGATCTGAATCGGAGCCTCTCATGACATTAAAATACATCCATGCGGCTTTGCCGCTCATCCTATCGCTCATGGCTACCACGGCACAGGCGCTGCCCACACAGGCCGATGCGCGGCCTGCCGTCTGCGCGCGGTACACCGAACGGACTGAATGCAGGGAGCCTATGTCGGTTTACGGTCGGCCTTTCGCGCTCTCTCACGAAAATGCTGAAGCCCGCGCGGAAATCCGCAGAGCCGAGAGATCGTTCGCGTCGCATGTTCCGGCGGCTCGGTCGCGGGATCAAGATGCAGAGGACCCGTTTGCATCCATGCATTTCGAATGAAGCGTTGATCGACTCTGGCGGACTGCGACCGGATTTATCCATCATCCACTTTTTCGCGGATGACGACCGCATCACTGCCCGAGTGGCTTCAAGATCTTCACCAGCTCGCCGTGAACAAATTCATTGCCGCAGACGACATGGCCGGTTTGCAGCGGATCGTCATGGCCTTGAATGCCCGAGACGATGCCGCCGGCCTCGCGGACCATGATCTGGCCGGCCGCGATGTCCCATGGCTGCAGATTGCGCTCCCAGTAGCCGTCGAGGCGGCCGGCGGCGACGAAGGCGAGGTCGAGCGAGGCGGCGCCGAACCGGCGCAGGCCCGCGACGCGCTTCTGAAACTCAGTGATCTCGTCACGGAACTGCTCGTGATTGCCGCGGCCGATATGCGGCAGGCCGCAGGCGATCACGCATTCGTCGAGCCTGCGGCGGCCAGCGACGCGCAGCCGCTGGTCGTTGAGGAAGGCCCCCTTGCCGCGTTCGGCAATGTAGAGCTCGTCATTGGCGGGATTGTAGATCACGCCCGCGATCAGCGTGCCCTCGCGCTGCAGCGCGATCGAGATTGCGAATTGCGGAATGCCGTGCAGGAAATTGGTGGTGCCGTCCAGGGGATCGACGATCCAGGTATGCGACGTGTCGCTGCCCGGCCGTGCTCCGCCTTCTTCGCCGATGAAGCCGTAGCCGGGCCGCGCCTTGGCGAGGTCGTCATGAATCATCTCCTCGGCGCGCTTGTCGGCGAGCGAGACGAAATTGGCGGGGCCTTTCAGCGAGACCTGCAGATGCTCGATCTCGCCGAGATCGCGCTTGAGGCCGCGGCCGGCGCGGCGCGCGGCCTTGACCATGACGTTGATGAGAGCGGAATGCAGCATGGGTTCGCTTCGGTTCGGCGCCGAAAAAGCGCTTCTGAGAAGATTTAGGCTGGAGGCTGGGTGCCCTGTGGCGGCCCGTCCGTCAAGCGGATCATTTTACGGTGCCGAACCAGCGTTTCGCGCCCAGTTCGGCCTTGGCGCGATCCTCCGCGCTGAGACCGGCGAATATCTCGTCGAGCTCCGGATCGCCCTTGCCGGCGGTCTTGGCGATCAGGTGCCATTTCATGGCTTCGATCTTGTCCGCCGGCGGCGCGGCCTGGGTGCCCGCCAGCACGCGCGCCAGGCGGTTTTGCGCGATCGCGCTGTTCTGCCTGGCCGCCTTGCGTAACAGCGCCACCGCGGCCGGCTGGTTCTTGGGCGTGCCGGTACCGTTGTAGAGCGCAATCGCGTATTCGACCTCGGCATCGACATTGTCGGCAAGCGAGGCGGCCTGCAACAGCCGCACCGACTTATCGACGTCCTTCTCGACGCCGGTGCCCTCCTTGTAGAAGGTCGCAAGCGCATATTGCGCCTCGGGATTGCCGGCGTCGGCCGCCATGCGCAGGAGTTCCGCAGAGCGCTTCAGATCCTGCGGCAGCGTTTGACCATCGAGATAGAGCAGCGCGAGATTGTAGGCCGCCTTGGGTTCGCCGAGCTTGGCGGACGAAGCCAGCAGCCGGACCGCCTCCTGCTTGTCGATGGGGCCGCCGCGCCCGGCAATGCGCATCATCGCAAGTTCGAACATCGCCTCGCGATCGCCGCCATCGGCCGCGCGCTTGAACCAGTCGACAGCTTTCACGTAGTCGCGCTTGATGCCGAGCGCATTGGAATAGAGCTCGCCGAGCATGGTCATCGCCTTGACGTCGCCGGTCTGCGCCCGCGCGGATCGCGAGATCGAAGGCGGTCTTGTATTGGCCGCGCTGATAGGCGCCGTAGACGAGATCGACGTTCGGGTCTTCAGGCGCGGGCGGCGGGGCGGCGGCCGCCGGAGGGGCGGGGGGCTTGGCCGCGGGCTTCGTCTCCGCGGGCGGCTTCCTGGCGGCGACAGGTGGCGGCTTGGGCGGCGTCTTCGCGGCCGGCTTCGTCGCGGGCGCTTCGGCCGCGGGCGGCGTCAGCGAGACCTGCGCCGACGCGCCGGTTGCGAGCATCAGCACGCTCGCGAGCACCGATATGAAACGAAGGCTCGTCATCCCCGGACTGTGCTTGCCCCGACTGTGCTTGCGCCGACCATGCTTGCCCCGACTATGCCTGTACCGCCTTCGCGGCCTCTCGGGTCGTCGCGTAGGCGTCCCGAACTGCTTGCCCGACTTCAGCGAGCGCAGCAGTGGCGCCGCGCGGATCAGTCCATACGTGATCGCCGACCAGGACGAAATCCGCGCCTGCACGCGCGAACGCATAGGCTTCATCGCGCGTCGCGGCATAGCCGACGCAGGGCGGTTCGAACAGCTCGGCCCACCATGCGAGGCGTTCGGCGATCGCATCGACCGACGGGCGTTTGCCTTCCTGGTCAGGCTCGCCGAACAGCACATAGTCCGCGCCGAGTTCGCCGGCACTCATCGAGTCGTGGCGCGTCGGCGAGCCCGCCGATGCCGGCGATGCGGTCGGGCTTCAAGGTCGGCAGTGCGTCTTCGAGTGCCTTGAGGCCGGTCACATGCGCGCCGTCCGCACCCGCGCGTGCGACGATCTCCATTTGGCCGTCGAGCAGGAGCGCCGCGCCTGCGTTCTGGATCGCGGGTGCCAGCGCCTTGACGCGCGTGATCATGCCGCGCGGGTCCGTCGGCTTGAGCCGCACCAGCACCGCCGCGATGTCGAGGCCGGCGAGCACGCCGGGCAAGCTCGCCGCCAATGACGCGGGATCGTCCACGACCGGTGTCGCGAGATAGAGCCGCGGCATCGGCCGGGGCGAAGCGGTCTTAGCGGCCAATTATGCCACCTTCTTTTCCAGGCCGGTTTCCCACGTGCCGGTGCTCGCCAGCGCATTCATGCGCGCGCGGTGGGTGAAGGCGCGTTGGCCTGCTGCCACATTTTCCGATTTGCCGGACCAGGCCTGTTGCGGCGCTGCCTGCAGCGCGCGGCCGTAGGAGAAGGTGAGCTTCCAGGGCAGCGGGCCGAGCCGGTTCATCGCGTCGAGATGCGCGGTCGCCTCCTCGTCGCTCTGCCCACCGGACAGGAACGCGATGCCGGGCACCGCCGCGGGCACGCAGGCCTTCAACAGCCGCACGGTTTTCTCCGCAACCTCCTCGTCCGAGGCCTGCGTCGGGCATTTCTTTCCGGAGATCGCCATGTTGGGTTTCAGGATCATGCCTTCGAGCTGGACGCGCTGCACGCGCAATTCCTGGAACACCTTGTTCAGCACGCGCTGCGTGACGTCGTAGCAGCGATCGATGTCGTGACTGCCGTCCATCAGCACTTCCGGCTCGACGATCGGAACGATCTGCGCGGCCTGGCACAAAGCCGCGTAGCGCGCCAGCGCGTGGGCGTTGACACGGATCGCGGTCATGCTCGGCACATGCTCGCCGATATCGATCACCGCGCGCCACTTCGCAAATCGCGCGCCGCGGTCGTAGTACTTCTTCAGACGCTCGGCAAGCTTGTCGAGCCCGACGGTAACGAGCTCACCCGGGCAACTCGGCAGCGCCTGCGTTCCCTCGTCGACCTTGATGCCGGGGATCGCGCCGGCATCGTCAATGAGCCGGATCAGCGGCGTGCCGTCCTTGGCCTTTTGCCAGATGGTCTCGTCGTACAGGATCACGCCGGAGATGTACTTGCTCATCGCTTCCTGCGAGCGGAACAGCATTTCCCGGTAATCGCGGCGCGACTCCTCGGTGGATTCGACATTGATGGCGTCGAACCGCTTCTTGATGGTTCCCGAGGATTCGTCAGCGGCCAGTATGCCCTTGCCGGGCGTGACCATGGCGAGCGCGATCTTGTTCAAATCTGCGAGATTCATCGAGACGTCCTCCAGACGTGGACCTGCCCTGCACACCAAAATAGACGGTTCTCGGGCAATTGCCGAGAAAACATTGGTCGCAGGGCTGGGGCCGAAGGCAGGGCGGTCGCGCAAAGTCCAGTCAGGCGGTCTTTGCATGGCCCATCCTTCGAGACGCCCGCCTCCGGCGGGCTCCTCAGGATGAGGTTGTTGCGGGGCTCGATCCATGACCCTCATGGTGAGGAGGCGCAAAGCGCCGTCTCGAACCATGAGGCCCGTGACGTCAGTCGATCCGGACTGGTCTCAGGCGATTTTCGGGTCGAGCTCGCCCTTGCTGTAGCGCTTGGCCATCTCGGCCGTGGTCAGCACCTTCTTGATCTTGCTGGCCTGGCCTGCGGTGTTGAACTCCTGCAGCCGCTGCTTGCACAGCTTGGTCATGGCTTCCATCGCCGGCTTCAGATATTTGCGCGGATCGAATTCTTCCGGGTGATCGGTCAGCACTTTGCGGATCTGGCCGGTCATCGCCATGCGGTTGTCGGTGTCGATGTTGATCTTGCGCACGCCGTTCTTGATGCCGCGCTGGATTTCGGCGACCGGCACGCCCCAGGTCGGCTTCATCTTGCCGCCATTGGCGTTGATGATGTCCTGCAGGTCCTGCGGCACCGAGGAAGAGCCGTGCATCACCAGATGCATGTTCGGCAGCTTGCGGTGAATCTCCTCGATCACCTTCATGGCGAGGATGTCGCCGTCCGGCTTGCGGGTGAACTTGTAGGCGCCGTGCGAGGTGCCCATCGCGATCGCGAGCGCGTCGACCTTGGTCTCCTTGACGAACTTCACGGCTTCGTCCGGATTGGTCAGGAGCTGGTCGTGCGACAGCTTGCCTTCCGCGCCGTGGCCGTCTTCCTTGTCGCCCATGCCGGTCTCGAGCGAGCCGAGCACGCCGAGCTCGCCCTCGACGGAGATGCCGCCGAGATGCGCCATGTCGGTGACGGTCTTGGTGACGCCGACATTGTAGTCCCAGTCGCCCGGCGTCTTGCCGTCGGCCTTCAGCGAGCCGTCCATCATCACGGAGGTGAAGCCGGACTGGATCGCGGTCATGCAGGTGGCGGGCTCGTTGCCGTGATCGAGATGCACGCAGACCGGGATCTGCGGATAGATCTCGGTGACCGCATCCATCATGTGGCGCAGCATCACGTCATTGGCGTAGGAGCGCGCGCCGCGCGAGGCCTGGATGATGACCGGCGCATCGAGGCTGGACGCCGCTTCCATGATCGACAGCGCCTGCTCCATGTTGTTGATGTTGAAGGCCGGCACGCCATAATCGTGCTCCGCCGCGTGGTCCAGCAGTTGGCGCAACGTAATGCGAGCCATCTTTTCCAATCTCCGGTTGGGGCGTTTCGGCCCGATAAAGATCTAGCGTACTTTTAAAACCTCGACGCCGGGCAGGGGTTTCCCTTCCATCCATTCAAGAAACGCGCCGCCCGCGGTTGACACATAGGTGAAATCGCCGGCCACGCCGGCCTGGTTCAAGGCCGCCACCGTATCGCCGCCGCCGGCGACCGAGATCAGTTTCCTGGCCTTGGTGCGCTCGGCAGCGTGTCTGGCCGCGACCATGGTGCCGCGGTCGAACGGCGTCATCTCGAAGGCGCCGAGCGGGCCGTTCCAGACCAGCGTCGCCGCGTCGTCGATCGCGGAATGGATGCGCGCGGTCGATTGCGGGCCGACGTCGAGGATCATGCCGTCGGCGGGGATCGCATCCAGGCCATAGGCATGCGAGGGCGCATTCGCGGCGAATTGATTGGCGACCACGGCATCGACGGGAAGGATGATGGCGCAATTGGCCGCCTCGGCCTTCTCCATGATCTTGCAGCGCGGTCGCCGCAAGATCTTTCTCGGCAAGCGATTTGCCGACGCCGACGCCCTGCGCGTGCAGGAAGGTATTGGCCATGCCGCCGCCGATCACCAGTGCATCGACCTTGCTGACGAGATTTTGCAACAGGTCGATCTTGGTCGAGACCTTGGCGCCGCCGATGATCGCAATCACCGGCTTGGTCGGGGCTTCCAGCGCCTTGCCCAGCGCATCGAGCTCGGCCTGCATGGTGCGGCCCGCATAGGCCGGCAGCTTGTGGCCGAGGCCTTCGGTGGACGCATGCGCGCGGTGCGCCGCCGAGAACGCGTCGTTGACCCAGATGTCGCCGAGCTTGGCAAGCTCAGCCACGAAGGCGGGATCGTTCTTTTCCTCTTCCTTGTGGAAGCGGGTGTTTTCCAGACAGAGGATGTCGCCATCCTTCATCGCGGCGATCGCTTTCGAGGCCGGCTCGCCGATGCAATCGTCGGCGAACGCGACGGGTTTTTTGATCACCTGCGACAGCGCCGCCGCGACGGGTTTCAGCGACTCCTTGGCGTCGCGGCCCTTGGGCCGGCCGAAATGCGCGAGCAGGATGACCTTGCCGCCCTTGTCGGAGATTTCGGTGATGGTCGGCGCGACGCGCTCCAGGCGGGTCGCGTCGGTGACGCGGCCATTCTCCATGGGCACGTTGAGGTCGACGCGGAGCAGCACGCGCTTGCCCCTTACGTCGACGTCATCGAGGGTGCGGAATTGTTTCATTTGATACGTCCGCTCGTTCGCCCACTGACGTCATTCCGGGGCGATGCGACAGCATCGAGCCTGGAATCTCGAGATTCCGGGCTCGGCCCTTCGAGCCGCCCCGGAATGACGGGAGTGTCGCTTACAGCTTCTTTCCCATCGCGACGGCGGTGTCGGCCATGCGGTTGGAGAAGCCCCACTCATTGTCGTACCAGGACATCACGCGCACGAAGGTGCCGTTCTGCACCTTGGTCTGGTCCATGTGGAACGTGGACGAGTGCGGATCGTGGTTGAAGTCGATCGAGACATTCGGCGCGGTGGTGTAGCCCAGCACGCCCTTGAGCTGCTGCTCGGCGGCCCGCTTCATCGCCTCGTTGATCTCCTTCACGTCGGTCGCGCGCTTGGCAACGATCTTGAAATCAATGACGGAAACATTCGGCGTCGGCACGCGGATCGAGACGCCGTCGAGCTTGCCCTTCAGTTCCGGCAGCACGAGGCCGATCGCTTTTGCAGCACCCGTCGAGGTCGGGATCATCGACATCGCCGCGGCGCGGCCGCGATAGAGATCCTTGTGCAGCGTGTCGAGCGTCGGCTGGTCGCCGGTGTAAGCATGGATCGTGGTCATGAAGCCGGTCTCGATGCCGACCGTGTCGTTCAGCACCTTCGCGACCGGCGCGAGGCAGTTGGTGGTGCAGGAGCCGTTGGAGACGACGAGATGGTCCTTGGTCAAGGTCTCGTGGTTGACGCCGAAGACGATCGTGGCGTCGGCGCCGTCCGCGGGCGCGGAGACCAGCACGCGCTTGGCGCCGGCGGTCAGGTGCGCGGAGGCCTTGTCCTTGGCGGTGAAGATGCCGGTGCATTCCAGCGCGATGTCGACGCCGAGCTCCTTCCAGGGCAGCTTCGACGGATCGCGCTCGGCCGAGACCTTGATCTTGCCGTTGCCGAGGCTGATCGAGTCGCCGTCGACCGTCACGGTGCCGGGAAAGCGGCCATGCACGGAGTCGAAGCGAAGCAGGTGCGCGTTGGTCTCGACCGGGCCGAGATCGTTGATGCCGACCACCTCGATGTCCTTGCGGCCGGACTCGGCGATGGCCCTCAGAACGTTGCGGCCGATGCGGCCAAACCCGTTGATTGCGACCCGGACTGCCATCTCTCGTCTCCTTCAATAGCTTTTGTCATCCCCGCGACGGACTGGCCGTCCGCGCGAGGATTTTTGGGCGGACGCCCGGTTCTGCCGGGCGGGAGCGGAAAATATGGTCCTTTGGTAATCCTTTTTCCGGGGAGAACAACCGTCAGCAAGCATGGTCCGGAAAAGTGGGCACCGGTTTTCCGAAAAGACCATGCTCAAACAAAGAGCTATGGCGCGATGAGTTACGGATTCATCGCGCTATAGCCGCGCAGAACAGCGTTAACTGCGGCCTCGGCGGTAATGCCGAAATGCTTGAAAAGGTCCTTGGCCGGGGCGCTCGCTCCAAAAGAGTGCATGCCGATGAATTCGCCATCCTTGCCGATCACGGCGTCCCAGCCCCAGCGCACCGCGGCCTCGATCGCGACGTTGACCTGCGGCATTGCCGATGATCGCCTGCTGCCGCTCGGCCGGCTGCGCCAGCAGCAATTCGAGCGAGGGCACGGAGACCACGCGCGACGCGATGCCGCGCTCGGCAAGCTGCTTCTGGGCTGCGACCGCGATCTCGACCTCGGAGCCCGAGGCGAACAATGACACTTTTGCGTCACCTTGCGCCGCGACCAGCTCGTAGGCGCCATGGCTGCAGGGATTGTCCGCGGGCGCCGAGGTGCGAAGCTGCGGCAGGTTCTGCCGCGTCAGCGCCAGCACTGTCGGCCCGTCATTGCGGTTGAGCGCGATCTCCCAGCATTCGGCGACCTCGATCGCGTCGCAGGGACGGAACACGCGCATGTTGGGAATTGCGCGCAGCGCTGCCAGATGCTCGACCGGCTGGTGCGTCGGGCCGTCCTCGCCGAGGCCGATCGAGTCGTGGGTCATCACATAGACCACGCCGGTGCCCATCAGCGCCGCGAGCCGCATCGCCGGACGGGCATAGTCGCTGAAGATCAGGAACGTCGCGCCGTTCGGCGCGAAGCCGCCATGCAGGAAGATGCCGTTCAGCGCCGCGGCCATGCCGTGCTCGCGGATGCCGTAATGGACGAAGCGGCCTTTCGGCGTCTTGGCGGAGAACGAGACCGCCGACTTCGCCTTGTTGTTGTTGGAGCCGGTGAGGTCGGCGGAGCCTGCGAGGAACTCGAACGGCATCGCCGCCGCGATCACCTCGATCGCGGCTTCGGACGATTTGCGGGTCGCGACGTTGAGCGGATTTTCCAGCAGCGCCTTCTTGTGGTCCTTGAGCGCCTTCGCCAGCACCGGCGGACGCTCATGCCGCAGCCGCCGCTCGAATTCGGCGCGCTTGCGCGGGCCGAGCTCGCCGAGGCGGGTCTCCCATTCCTGGCGCGCCGCGGCGCCGCGAGTGCCGACCTCGCGCCACGCCTTCAGGACATCGTCGGGCACCGAGAACGGCTCGAGCGAGATGCCGAGCTTCTCCTTGGCGCCCTTCAATTCGTCGGCGCCGAGCGCCTCGCCATGCGCCTTGTTGGTGCCGGCCTTGGTCGGCGCGCCGTAGCCGATCGTGGTCTTGCAGGCGATCATCGAGGGCTTGCCGGACGCCTTGGCGCGGGTGATCGCGGCCGTGATCGCCGCCTGGTCCTGGCCGTCGATCAGCTCCGCCTGCCAGCCCGCCGACTTGAAGCGCTTCACCTGGTCGACGGAATCGGAGAGCGAAGTGGGGCCGTCGATCGAGATGCCGTTGTCGTCATAGAGCACGATCAGCTTGTTCAGCTTCCAGTGTCCGGCCAAGGCGATCGCCTCCTGCGACACGCCCTCCATCAGGTCGCCGTCGGAGACGAGCACGAAGGTGTGATGGTCGACGATCTTCTTGCCGAACTCGGCGGCGAGCATCTTCTCCGCGGCCGCCATGCCGACGGCAGTGGCAATTCCCTGGCCGAGCGGGCCGGTGGTGGTTTCGATGCCCTTGGTGTGGAAGTTCTCGGGATGCCCCGGCGTCAGCGATCCGAGCTGGCGGAAATGCTTGAGCTGGTCCAGCGTCATGTCGGAATTGCCGGTCAGGTACAGCAGCGCATAGAGCAGCATCGAGCCGTGGCCGGCGGAAAGCACGAAGCGGTCGCGATCCGGCCAGGCCGGATTGGCGGCGTCGAATTTCAAAAACTGCGTGAACAGGACGGTCGCGACGTCGGCGGCGCCCATCGGCAGGCCGGGGTGGCCGGACTTTGCCTTTTCCACGGCGTCCATCGCAAGGCCACGGATCGCATTGGCCATACGGGTGTGATCGACCTGCGTCATGATGAAAATCCGTCTGAAATGAGATGCTTGGTTGTGGGGCGGGTCCACCGGAAGGGGAACACTGGGACCATCAGGGATCGGGGGTTGGATAGCACCTCGGTTCCGGGAGTCCAACGCTTTGCGAGGCCGAAAAGTTGCTTTGTGGTGCATAGCTTCGACACGGCGTTGCGCTGGCCCGGCGGGGCACGTAAGCTTCGCCTCGTAAAGGCTTGCCGAACCGGCGCTTTTGCCGTCCGCCGGGGAGGCCTTTGGAAGGTCTGTTGCTTACCGCATGAACGATCGTCCGACCAATGCGTCCGGCCATTTGGAACCGTCCTCTGCCGATGTGGATGCGGCGACGCGCCGCCTGATGGCGGCACTCGACGCGCTGGAAAGCGCCGTCGAGCGGCGGCGCGAGGCTGACCGCGACGAGGACGAACTCGCGACCCGGATCCAGGCGCTGGGCGCGGATCGCTCGCGGCTGGCGGACGAGCTTGATGGATCGCTGGTGAAGACCCGCAAGCTCGAGCGCGCCAATCGCGAAATCGCCGAGCGGCTCGATGCGGCGATCGGCACCATCCGTGAGGTTCTTGGCGATGCGAGCGTCGAAAAACCCGCGAAAGCCGAAAAGCCCGCGAAGGTAGAAAAGCTGGCGGAAAAAGACGAGGACGAAAAAGAGGACGAAGACAACGAGGAGGAGGAAGAAGAGGAAGAGACGACGAGGAAGACGACGACGAAGATGACGACGACGAAGAGGACGGCGAGGAAGACGACGACGAATGAGCCACATCAACGTCACCATCAACGGCCGGCAATACCGCATGGCTTGCGAGGAAGGGCAGGAGCTGCGGCTGCTCAAGCTCGCCGAGAACCTCGAATCGCGCGTCGAACAGTTGCGCGGCAAGTTCGGCGAGATCGGCGATCAACGGCTCACCGTGATGGCGGCGCTGACGGTGTGCGACGAACTCGTCGATGCCGGCCAGCAGATCCGCAAGCTGGAAGACGAGTTGAAGACCTTGCGCGACGTGCGCGTCGCCGCGATGGATCGCTCCAAGGCGACCCAGGCCGCGGTCGCGAACGCACTGAACGCTGCCGCCGAGCGCATCGAGAAGACCACGCAGGTGCTCAACCGCACGATCGGCGGCGGGGTCGCGATCGGGTGAAGGGTGAGCACCGCTTGGCCGTCGTCATTGCGAGGAGCAAGGCGACGAAGCAATCCAGACCGTCACAGCGTGCAAGATTTCTGGATTGCTTCGCTTCGCTCGCAATGACGAAGGGGCGGAATTGATGTCTTCCATGCAGCCTAAGAATCCCTCAAGCACATTTTCATCTCGCCTCGTCGACCGCTATGCGCTCGTCACCGGCGCCTCCCAAGGCATCGGGCGCGCAATCGCCGTTCGCTTCGCCCAGGAAGGCGCCAGCGTCGCGATCAATTTCGTCGGTCCGCCGGCGGCTGCTGAGGAAACGCTGGCCGCGTGCAGGCGGCGTCGGCCGAGCGGGGGCATGAGGCTCGGGACCATTTCATCGTTCACGCCGATATCGGCGTCGAGGCCGATATCGCACAGATGTTCGAGACGGTGCTCGCGCGTTGGCCTCGCCTCGATTGTCTCATCAACAATGCCGGTTTCCAGCGGGAGTCGCCGAGCGAGGCGCTCGACGTCGAGACCTATCGCCGCATTCTCGACGTCAATCTGACCGGCGCCGTGCTCTGCGCGCGGCACGCGCTCGCGCATTTCGTCGAGGCGCGGAGGCGGCGGCAACATCATCAACACGTCGAGCGTCCACCAGATCATTCCCAAGCCCGGCTATCTCGCCTATTCGATCGGCAAGTCGGCCATGGCCGGCCTGACGCGCACGCTCGCACTCGAATTCGCCGGCCGGGGCATTCGCGTCAACGCGGTCGGGCCCGGCGCGATCGATACGCCGATCAATGCCGCCTGGACCGATGATCCGGACAAGCGCGCCGCCGTCGAATCCCACATCCCGCTCGGGCGTGTCGGAACGGCGGATGAGATTGCCGGCGTGTTCGCCTTTCTCGCCTCGGATGAAGCAAGCTACATCACCGGGCAGACCATCTACGCTTGCGGCGGTGTCACGCTGTTCGGCGAATTTCGCGAGAACTGGGCGAGCTAGGGGATGATCCGGAAGAGCAGGCCCTCGGGCTACATGCCACCCCCTCCGCCTCCGCCTCCACCCCCGCCAGCTTGTCTGGACGATTCGATTTCTCTGTTCAAACCTCTGGGTTCGGCAGGCGCGTAACCGAAGGCTCCCGCATAGCCCTTCTGCAAGCCTCTGGCTTGCATCTCATGCAGAGGCGCGTATCCGGAGACACGCGCGTGATGTTGCCTGGAGACCTTATGCTGCTGGGCCGGTGTTTTGCTGGCGACGCTCTGAGTCGGTCGCAGCGGCAATGAGAGCGGCGGCAGAGAGTGCGATGATCGTCGTCTTCACTTTTCAGTCCTCCCTCGCTGGAACGGGAAAGCCCACACCGTCGGTTGAAGCTAGACCTGTTCCGTGAACGGGCCGCATCACGCTACGGTGAGCGTGTAGTATTTCGTCTTGGCGATGCCCTGTTCACCTTCGCAAACCTGAAGCAGGGCACCCATGCGGAGCCGCGCGCGGCGCTCTCGCTTGTCGCTCCTCCCGGCGTGATCTATTCATAACGCTCGGCGGACACTCCAATCGCGACATAAGCGAGATCGGTCCGCTGTTCAGGGAGGTGCAAGTGAAGACGCTCGTCATGACCGCGGCAGCGATTGCCGCCATCGCTTTCAATGCCGCAATTGCGGCGCCGTTGCCCGAGGCGAAGCCCGATGATGTCGGCTTCTCGCAGCAGGGATTGGCGCGGATGGACGATTTCTTCGCGCGCGAGATTGCGGCCAAGCGCGTGCCCGGCGCGGTGGTCGCCATCGCCCGCGACGGCAAGCTCGTGCACTACAAGGCCTATGGCAAGCTCGATCCGGCCAAGGACGCAAGCATGCCGCTCGATGCGATATTCGCGCTCGCCTCCATGACCAAGCCGATGGCGGCGGTCGGCGCGCTGACGCTGATGGAGCAGGGCCGCCTGCCGCTGCAGGCCAGGCTTTCGGATTACTATCCGGCGTTCGCCGACATGAAGGTCGGTGTCACGCAGCCGGACGGGTCGATGAAGCAGGAAACGCAGCTTTCGCCGATCTTCATCCACGACCTCTATCGCCATACGTCCGGCCTGATGTATGGCGGACGGCCGGACAGTTCGAGCCCGGTCGCGCGGCTTTACCCGGATGGCGTCGCGCCCGCGATCGAGGGCGATACGCAGGCCTTCATCGATCGCATCACCAAGCTGCCGCTGGCGCATCAGCCGTCGACGGCGTTCGAGTACGGCTTCTCGATCGACGTGCTCGGCGCTGTCGTCGAAAAGGTCAGCGAGCAGCGCCTCGGCGAGTATCTGGGCAAGAACGTCTGGCAGCCGCTCGGCATGAAGGACGCGACCTTCTCGCCGTCCGACGCGCAGCGTGCGCGCCTCGCCCGCCCGTTCCCCAACGATCCGCTGACCGGGAAGCCGCAATCCATCAAGCTGCTCGACACGCCGACGACGTTCGACTGCGGCGGCGCATGCTCGTTTGCGACCGTCGGCGACTATCTGCGGTTCGGGCAGATGCTGCTCAACGGCGGCGAGCTCGAGGGCCAGCGTGTCCTGAGCCCCAAGACGGTGCAACTCATGACTTCCAATCATCTGGGGCCCGAGATCGAGAACAACGTCGCAAAGATCGAACCGCATCGCGGAGGCTTTGGTTTCGGTCTCGCGGTGGCGGTGCGGACCACCGCAGGCCTGTCGTCCGTTCCCGGCAATCCCGGCGAGTTCACCTGGAACGGCGCCTACGGCACGCAGTTCTTCTGCGACCCCAAGGAGCGTCTCGTGGTGGTTGTGGGGACGGCAGCGCCGGGCGAGCTCCGGAAATATTACCGCGAGCAGGTGCAGGACATCGTCTATGGTGCGATGGTGAAGTGAGGTCGTTCACGCGATTGGAGCCTCCGTCCTGGCACGGGAGGCTTCGCAACCGGTGTTACGCGTCGCGCGCATGCGAACTAGCCCGCGGCCCTGTCGAACGGATCAGGCTGAACAAGCCGGCGTCCGCTCTCCCGATAAAGACGAAACCGACCCCTCGGCAAGCGAGCGATACTCGGACTCGGTCCGCTCGCGGCCGCCCGGCCCCCGCAGCATGTTGAGGTCACTCATGGCGTGCGCGCGGTCCTGAGCGTCCGTCGTGGGACGTTCCGGCAGATCCGCTCGATCAGGATCAGCCTGCCGCCTGGCGGCAAGCGCCTCTCTGCACTTGCGCAGGATGATCCCGCTGTTGTCGTCGTTCCAGTTGTGGAGGACGCTCTTCATCAGGATCGTGTCGGCGCCGCTCGGAACGGCTTCGAAGAAGCTGCCTGCGACGAACCGGCAGCGATCGGCAATGCCAAGCCGGTCGAAATGCGTCCGTGCCCCTTCTTCGCAGCGTGCAAGATCGAAGGCTATTCCCTTAAGAGCCGGGTTACGTAGGACCACGCCGCCGATCAGCTCGCCCGAGCCGCCGCCGATATCCATCACGACTTTCGCGGTCGAGAAATCATAGGCTTCGACAATTCTGGGAACGAGACTGTGCGTCAAGCTGACCATTGCGGCGTTGAACCGGCTGATCACGTCCGGCGAATTGATCATCGCCGCGTAGCGGTCATGTCCCTCTCCGCGCAGCTCGGTCGCGGTCTTCCCGGAGCGAACCGAATCGATCAGACCGCTCCAGGAGCGCACGAGGTCCTCGCCCTCGAACAGAACCCAGTCCTTGAAGGATGGATCGGCGTTCCGGTGAAGCTGCCGGCCAAGATCGGTCAGGGCAAACTTGTCCTGACCGGTCCGGTTGCAGATCCCGATCGTCGTCAGGGCATTGAGCAGCCTGCGCAGAGCGCCTTCGTCGGCGGAAATCGATCTGGCGAGTTCGGCCGTCGATTTGGCCTCATCCGCCAAGGCCTCGGCCAGATCGAGCTTGGCGGCGGCATAGATCGCCGCCGTGATGCGATGGGATTGCACGAGGTCGTACACGGACTTCTGATCTGCTCACGTTCCCTCCGTTATGCTTTGGCGCTCTCTGTTTGAGGTATCGTCTGTTCTCCCAACGAGATCGATGCGGGCGTCCATGAGTGTTCTACCATCGGATCGAACACGCTTGATCTGCGGCTTACTTTTTCCTTATCGGCGGCTTATCCTTGCGGTTGAGAGGTGTCATGGGGCTTTCGACGACGGCCGTCTGTTGCGCAAGGTCGGTCTGTTTATGATCAGCCGCAACACCGCTTTCACAAAGGGGAAACGCGTCGACTTGACGCAGGTCGGCCGGGACCTCTGCATTCGCTATGTCCCGTCTTCATCGCCTGCAGCACGCCAGCGAGGTTACCCATGCTCACCGTCCATCATCTCGGCAAGTCGCAATCCGAGCGCATCGTCTGGCTCTGCGAGGAGCTGGAGATTCCCTATGAGCTGAAGCGCTACGCGCGCGATGCCGACACCATGCTGGCGCAGGCCGACTACAAGGCGCTGCACCCGATCGGCTCGGCGCCCGTCATCACCGACGGCGATCTCGTGCTCGCCGAGTCCGGCGCCATCGTCGACTACATCATCGCCAAATACGGCAAGGGCCGCCTCACGCTCGGCGCCGACGATCCCGGCTTCGCGCAATTCCTGTACTGGTTTCATTTCGCCAACGGCACGCTGCAGGCGAACATGGGCCGGCTGATGATCCTGAACCGGCTCAAGCTCGCGGACGACAATCCGATGCTGCTCGCGACCAAGGCCCGCGTCGACCGCGCCTTCGATCTCGTCGAGGCGCGGACACGCGAAGCGGAGTATCTGGCGGGCAACGCGTTCACCACCGCCGACATCATGATGGGCTTCTCGCTCACCACGATGCGCTATTTCCAGCCCTATGATCTCGCGCGCTGTCCGAACATCGTCCGCTATCTCGCCCGCATCGGCGCGCCGCCCGGCCTACCAGCGGGCGATGGCGAAAGGCGATCCCGGCATGGCGCTGCTATTGACCTGAGCGCCACAAACTCGCTGTTGCCCCTGCGAACAGGTCAAGGCATGAACATATCTTGCGTCTCGCGCAGGGCGACGAAGAGCCCGCAATGACGACCACTCTCTCCGCCGTCATTCCGGGATGCGCCGCAAGGCGCAGGCCTTCCATAACCACGGCCGGTGGATATGGATTCCGGGCTCGCCGCTTGCGCGTCGCCCCGGAATGACGGCGGAGAGAATGGTCGTCCCGGAGACGTGTGCATCCCTTAGAGCGTCCGCGGGGACGACGGATGAGATTGCCTTTCGAGACGGGTACATGGGCCTGCAACCGGGCATGAATTCGCGCGACCCGGTCGTCCCCAGCCCGTGCCAGATTTGCATCACGGACTTGTAATCTCCCCCTAAAACCGATAGATTGGGGGGGTTCGATTAGCCGCTGTGCCTTTCTGAATGTGCCTGCTGGCTCTTTCCCAAAGACATCGACCAGTTGAATGGAATCGCGTGGTGGTCACGCGAGTTAATGCTTTGGAGAAGAAAAATGCCGACAGGTGTCGTGAAGTGGTTCAATGGCCAGAAGGGCTTCGGCTTCATCCAGCCCAATGATGGCGGGAACGATGTGTTTGTGCATATCAGCGCGGTCGAACGAGCCGGTCTTTCCGGCCTAGCCGAGGGGCAGAAGGTCTCGTTCGAGGTCAAGACCGACAAGATGCGTGGTAAGGTAAGCGCAGAAAATCTGTCGCTGGCCTGAGCCGTTCGCGCCATTCTCACGGATGTAATGAAATGGCGCCGTTGCCCGCTCAGTCCCGGGATTGAGCGGGCCTTATTCTGTTGCAAATCGGGATCGGGAGATGGCCACCAAGAAACCCGCTGAACCGTCTCCCGAAAGCATCGCGCGGGCCAACCGGCAACGTTTGGCCGTGGAACAAGGTGCGCAGGCCATGGCAGATATCGAGCTGCAAGCCGTTGCAGTTCGCAAGAACATGGAGCGCCTTCGCGCCTTGAGGGAAGCCAAGGAAGCGTCGGAAGCCGAAACTCAGCCGGCTGGTCCGGCCACGGCAAAGAAGAAGCGCAAAAAAGGTCTCTCGGGTTAGCGCAGCGTCTGACATGCGTTGCCCGGACAGGGCAGATCGACTCGATTTCGTCGCGGCATAGGCTCGCGAGCGGGCTGCTTGAAATTAAAGAAATCAAAATAAGAGGCCGGGATTTTCTGTCCGGGCAGTGGAGGAGGCGTCTGCGGCGCTGGCGGAACGGCGAAGCGGTTGCTACATTGCATGAGCGAGGCTGTGACGTGCGTCAGGAGCCATAATATCCCCGGGGCCTTATCGATCCTTTAGGGAACTGTCCCTGGCCGGGTCCGTGGATCCGGACATATGGTGCCCACCTACTTTCGTAGGGAACTCCGGGATCGAGTGCTTCAACGACGATCGCGGCTTCGCGCTTATTTTTTTTACGGTTAATGATGTCACCCTACGCTGGTCTTCGCCGTCGGCGGGTCCGATAATAGTTCGCGGCGGGAATACCGCGGTTTTTCGGTTTGCGCACCAGAGTTTTTCCAGTACCGGATCACCTGCCCTTTTTCGTGGGTGACGACAGCGGAACGCGACTGCATGCCGGCTCATGCGTCTCACCACACGAAGCAGCAGCTCCGCGCGACGGCGCTTGCCGCGCGTGACGCATTGAGCGACGAGCAGCGTTCGGCCGCGGCGCAGGCCGTCGCCGCGCGCGGATTGCCGTTCGAACTGGCGCAGGGCGCCGTGGTCAGCGGCTATTCGCCGATCCGCAGCGAGATCGACCCGATGCCGCTGATGCGCCGGCTCGCGGCCCAGGGCGCGAGGCTCGCGCTGCCGACGGTGACCGCGCGCGGCCATTCGCTGATCTTCCGTGCCTGGTCGGTGAACGACAGGCTGCTGCTTGGATCGCTCGGCATTCCCGAGCCGTCGCCGGCGGCCGCGGAAGTCGTGCCCGACGTCATGCTGGTGCCGCTCGCGGCATTCGACCGGGCGGGACACCGCATCGGTTATGGCGCCGGCTACTATGACTTCACGTTCTCGCATCTGCGGAAAGTGAAGGCGGTCGCAGGCGTCGGACTTGCGTTTTGCGCTGCAGGAAATCGATACCGTTCCGGCGTTGTCTCATGACGTTGCGTTGGATTATGTACTAACGGAGCGTGAGGCGCTCGATTTCCGGAGGAGCTAGGTTGCGCATTCTTTTCGTTGGCGACGTCGTGGGCAGGGCGGGCCGTACCGCCATTCTGGAGCACCTGCCCGGCCTGATCCGCAACTTTTCGCTCGATCTCGTGATCGTCAATGGCGAGAACTCGGCCGGAGGCTTCGGCATCACCGAAGCGATCTATCAGGAGCTCCTGGATGCCGGCGCCGACGCCATCACGCTCGGCAACCATGCCTGGGATCAGCGCGAGGCGCTGGTGTTCATCGAGCGTGCGCCGAAGCTGATCCGTCCGGTGAATTTTCCGAAGGGGACGCCGGGCCGCGGCGCCGCGCTGGTCGACACCAAGAACGGCAAGCGCGCGCTCGTCGTCAATGCGATGGGCCGCGTCTTCATGACGCCGTTCGACGATCCCTTTGCCGCACTCAATCGCGAGCTCGAAGCCTGTCCGCTGCGCGAGGCGGCGGATGCCGTCGTGGTCGATTTCCATTGCGAGGCGAGCAGTGAGAAGCAGGGCATCGGCTTCTTCTGCGACGGCCGCGCCAGCCTCGTCGTCGGCACGCATACGCATGTGCCGACCGCCGATCATCAGATCCTTGCGGGCGGCACCGCCTACATGACCGACGCCGGCATGACCGGCGATTACGATTCGATCATCGGCATGCAGAAGGAGGAGCCGCTGCGGCGCTTCACCTCGGGCATTCCGTCGGGCCGGTTCGAGCCGGCAAGCGGCGTCGCCACATTGAGCGGGGTCGCGGTCGAGACCGACGATGCGACCGGGCTCGCGCGCAACATCGCGCCGGTCAGGATCGGCGGCCGGCTCGAGCCGACGCTGCCGAAGTTCTGGACGAGAGCTAATTCGCCGTCTGCTTGCGCAATTCGGCGACGTCCTGCGCGGTCAGCTTCGAGCCCTGGCTGCCGAACCGCGCGGTGACGTAGTTGGCCACCGCGGCGATCTCGTCGTCGGAATAGGCGTTGCCGAAGGCCGGCATCGACAGCACGCCGTCCGGGGTGTGCCGTTTGGTTCCGGAGATCACGATCTGCGCAACGTTGGTCGCGGCGGGATCGTTGACGGCCCAGGCGCCGGTCAGCGTTGCGAAAGGCGAGACCGCGCTCTCGCCGGTCCAGCCATGGCAGCTGACGCAGGCGCCTTCGAACATCCTTCTTGCCGCGCGCATCCGCGATGCCGCCCTCCTTGTGCGAGGCCGGCGCAGGCGGCGCGAGCGTCGCCGGCAGGTCGGTCGAAGCGACCGCCGGCACGCTGCGCAGGTAGGCGACGATGGCGCGGATGTCCTCAGGCGCGAAGCTGGCTGAAGCTGTGATCGACCGCTTCGCCCATCGGGCCCGACGCGGTGCCATGACCCGCGGCATGGCCGGTCGAGAGATATGAGATCAGGTCGTCGTCGCGCCAGGCGCCGACGCCGGTTGCCTTGTCGGAGCTGATGTTGAAGGCGCGCCAGCCCGCGGTCACGGCGCCCGCGAATTTCTGGCGGTTGTTCAGTGCGAAGGCGAGATTGCGCGGCGTATGGCATTCGCCGCAATGCGCGAGCGCCTCGGCGAGATAGGCGCCTCGGTTCCATTCCGGGCTCTTCGAGCTGTCCGGCTCGAAGCGGGTGTCCGGATTGAACACCGCCGACCAGAACACCATCGCCCAGCGCTGGTTGAACGGAAAGCGCAAGCGTGTTCTCCGGCGGCGTCGCGCGCACCGGCGGCAGGCTGAACAGATAGGCCTTGATCGCCAGCGCGTCCTCGTCGCTGATGTAGGTGTAGGACGTGTACGGCATCGCCGGATAAAGCCGCGCGCCGTCGCGCCGGACGCCGCGATGCAGGGCGTTCAGGAAATCCTGGTCGCTGTAATTGCCGATGCCGGTGTCCTTGTCGGGCGTGATGTTGGTCGAATAGAGCGTGCCGAACGGCAGCTTGAAGCCGAGGCCGCCGGCATATTCCTTACCGCCCGGCGCGGTGTGGCAGACCATGCAGTCCGCGGCCTTCGCCAGATATTCGCCGCGCTCGACGAGGCTCGCCTGCGCGAGCTTCGCCGGAACGCCGGTCGGCTTGGCGCCCTTGTAGTCCGACAGCGCGACCTTCGGACCGTCCGCGAAAGCCAGCGGGCCCGGGACCGCGGATGAGCCAGGCGGCGATCGCGAGCGCCGCCAGCGATGATCACGACGATGCTGGCGAAAACGCGTGCCGGCGCCGCTCATGCCTTCTTCCCCGCGATGCAATGCACGATCGATCGGCAGGCGGCGCAGCGCGACGCCGGTCGCGGCATAGATCGCGTTACGCAACGCAGGCGGCCCGGCCGTCGAGCCGGTCTCGCCGATGCCGCCTGGCGGCTCGCCGCTCTTGATGACATGGATCTCGATCTTCGGCACCTGGTCGATGCGCAGCATGCGATAGTCATGGAAGTTGGATTGCTGGACGCGTCCCTTGTCGATGGTGATCTCGCCATAGAGCGCGGCCGTCAGGCCGAAGATCAGACCGCCTTCGAGCTGCGCCATGATCGTGTCGGGATTGACGGCGATGCCGGTATCGACCGCCGACGTGACGCGGCGCAGATGCACCTCGCCCTGCTCGTCGACTTCGGCTTCGACCACGGTCGCGATGAAGCTGCCGAACGACGGCTGCATGCAGACGCCGCGCCCGACGCGCGCAGGCAGCGGCTGGCCCCAGCCGGATTTCTCCGCGACGAGATTGAGCGCGGCCAGCAAGCGCGGCTGCTTGCCCAGCATCGCGCGGCGGAACTCGATCGGATCCTTGCCGGCCTTGCGCGCCAGCTCGTCCATCGAAGCATTCGATCGCGAACACGTTGTTGTTGGGCCGACGCCGCGCCAGAAGCCGGTCGGCACCGCCGGCGGCTCGGCGCGCACATATTCGACGTGGAAATTCGGGATGTCATAGGGCATGTCGATCGGCGCTATCGACGGCGTCGATGTCGATGCCCTTCTGGAACGCCGGCGGCAGCCAGCGCGCGATAACGGCCGAGCCGGTGACGCTTGTATTTCCAGGCGGCGATCTTGCCGTCGGCCAAGCGTCGCGGCGATCGTGTCGCGGTAGACCGGGCGATAGACGTCGTGCTGGATGTCCTCCTCGCGGGTCCACACCACCTTCACCGGACCGTCGACCTGCTTGGCGATGCGCACGGCGGCGACCACCATGTCGGGCTCGAGCTTGCGGCCGAAGCCGCCGCCGAGCAGGTGATTGTTGACGATCACCTTGTCGACCGGGAGGCCGGCGGCTTTGGCGGCCTCCGACTGCACCCGGCTCGACGATCTGCGTGCCGGTCCAGATCTCGCAGGAGTCGGGCGTGAAATGCACCGTGGCGTTCAGCGGCTCCATGGTCGCGTGAGCCAGGAACGGCAGCTCGTAGGCGGCTTCGAACTTGTCGCCGCCGGCAAGTCCCTTGGCGATGTCGCCTTCGGATTTCGCGACGACGCCGTCCTTTTCACTGGCGGCGCGCAGATCCTGCCAGATATCCGCCGAGCTGATCCGCGCGTTCGGCGCCTTCGTCCCAGGTGATCTTGAGCGCGTCGAGGCCCTTCTTCGCCGCCCACATGTGATCGCCGACGACGGCGACCAGATCGTCCAGCACCACGATCTTGCTGCACGCCGGGAATTGTCTTGGCAGCGCTGTCGTCGACCTTGCCGACCTTGCCGCCGAATACCGGGCAGGCGGCGAGCGTCGCGAACTTCATGCCGGGAAGCATCGCGTCGATGCCGTAGACGGCCTTGCCGTTGACCTTGTCGGGCGTGTCGAAGCCGCTTCAGCGGCTGGCCGACATAGACGAAATTCTTGGGATCCTTGAGCGGAACGTTCGCGGCGGGGTCTCGCTGCTGGCCGCGGCGGCGAGCTCTCCATAGGAGAGGTTCCGGCCGCTCTCGGCATGCGTGACCTGGCTCTTCGAGGTCGTGCAACTTGCCGGCTCGACCTTCCATTCGCTGGCCGCGGCCTGCACCAGCATGGCGCGTGCGGTGGCGCCGGCCTTTCGCAGCGGCATCCAGAACGCGCGGATCGAGTTGGAATTGCCGGTCACCTGCAGGCCGAAGGTCGGATTGGCATAGAGCTTGTCGTTCGGCGGCGCGTGCTGCAGCGTCACCTGCGACAGGTCCGCGTCGAGCTCCTCGGCCAGGATCATCGCGACCGCGGTGTAGACGCCCTGGCCCATCTCGACCTGCGGCATGACCAGCGTCGTGTGTCCGGTCGCGTCGATGCGGATGAAGGCGTTGGGCGCGAACTTGCCCTCGGTGACGTCGGGCGGCTGCACCGGCTCGTTCGCGGCACGCAGCGGCAGATGGAAAGCGAACAGGAACCCGCTCGCCAGGCCGCGCCTTCAGCAGGCTGCGGCGGGAGACGGCGTTCGGACACTCGCTCAATGACGGTCATTGCAAGCCTCCTACGACTGACGGCCGCGTCGCCGCCTGTTTGATGGCGGCGCGAATTCGCACATAGGTGCCGCAGCGGCAGATGTTGCCTGCCAACGCCGCATCGATGTCGGAATCATCCGGCGAGGGCGTCGCCGCGAGCAGTGCGGCGGCCGACATGATCTGGCCGGACTGGCAATAGCCGCACTGAACGACTTCGAGGTCGAGCCAAGCCTTCTGGACTCTGGCGCCGGCGGGCGTTGCGCCGATGCCTTCGATCGTGGTCACGGCGCGATCGCGTACCGCGCTAACCGGCAGCACGCAGGAGCGCACCGGCTTGCCGTCGATATGCACGGTGCATGCGCCGCATTGCGCGATGCCGCAGCCGAATTTCGTGCCGGTCATGCCGAGAATGTCGCGCAACACCCACAGAAGCGGCATGTCGGAAGGTGCGTCGAATGATTTTTGTTCGCCGTTGATGGTGAGGGTCGTTGTCACGGAAAGCTCCTTGCGACAATCGTCGATGCCTGCCACCACGACGCAAGGCGCCGTGGTCTGATCGAGATCATATAACCAAAGCGCTATCGGCGCGTGATCACATCTCTGCAACGCAGGCTTGCACAGCCACTGTGCAGCCGAGCGGGCGCTTGCACAAAGTTGCCGCATTTTGTGAAAGACGCGCACGGTCCGTGCATGCCGGGCGGAAGTTCGCCATCGGAAGGCGCGGCGCGATCAGAAACCGAAGAATTTCTCGCGCAGCGCGTCCTCGTATTTCGCTTTCGCGGCCTTCACGTTGCTGCGCATCTCGTCCTCATCGAAATGCGCTTGCTCCCACTGTGTCGACTTCAGCGACCGTGTAATTCACAGAGGCGAGCGCCTCTTCCTTGCGAATGGCGGCGATCCAGGCTTCCACGGCATTTTTGTAGCTCGCCTGCAATTCGTCGAGTTCGGGATGTTCTCCGCTCATCAGATCCCCCTTCAGCCCTGGTCACGACAAGAGGGCATATAGAACGACCAGATGAACCTGTGACGACGCCGTGCTCTTGCGAAGGCCGCAGCTCAGGATTGCTTGACGCCCATTCGTAATGCGCCCCAATGGCGGCCGCGCACGATGATCGGCGACGACAGGTCCTTCATCAGCACGAATTGACCGCCGCCCATGTCGCGGCGGTAGGTCTGCACGAGCGACGGACGCGTGCTGGCGGCGACCTTCTTCACGGCGCGGTCGTTGAAAAGACGCCGGTTGCGGCAGTTGGCGTTGTTCCAGACGGGATCAGGTCCCTGTGGCAGCCGATAGTTCGGATTGTGGGTCGGCAGATAGCCGCCTCTGGCCCAGGCGACGCAGAACACGATGCGTGAGTCGGATTTCTGGATCGGGTCCTGGATCGGCGGAAGGACGCGGTCTGTGAACGCAACGTAGTCCGTCAGATATTGCTTGGGATCGGTGCCCGGAATTTCGCGATAGTTCTCGTCCATCAACTGGTCGAGCGTGATCTCGCCGCGCGCGATCGCGTCTTCGAACGCCGTCGAGATTTGTTTCGCGGTCTGGACCACGATCCGGATCAATGGCGCGTCGGACGTCTCCACGCCGCTGTCGGCGATCATCGCAATCAGTGTTTCCGAAAGATCGAGCAGACGGGCGACCCTTTCGTCGGCATGTTTGAGGTGCGTCGAGGACAGATCGACCCCTTCGGCCAGTTGACCGAGCTCCTCGATCACCTGGTCGCAATGGGCGAGATTGGAGGTCGCGGACTTGGCGACGCCGTCGATCTCATGGCCGACCCTGGTAAAGCCGTCCTGCACGCGGGCGATGATGTCCTGGATCTGCGTGGCGCCGTCGCCGGCATTCTTGGCCCTGACCGAGGCCTCGCCGCTTTCACCGATCAGACTGCCGACCTGACCATCCAGGCCGCGGACGGTATCGCCGATCTGTTTCGTCGCCTGACGCGTCGCTTCGGCAAGGCTCTTCACCTCGTTCGCAACGACCGCGAAACCTCTTCCGGCGGAGCCGGCGCGGGCAGCTTCGATTGTCGCGTTCAGCGCAAGGAGGTTCGTCTGCTTGGCGATCGCCTCGATCGCCTTCGATACCTTTGCCACGTCCGAAAGTGCTGAAGAGACCGAGCTGAGCCGGCTTTCGATGCGTCCGACGGATTCGACCAGTTCGGCGATGTGTCTGACCGCGGTCTCCACCACGGCGCGCGACTGGGTGATTTCGCCGACCGCCGCCGAAGTCGCCGACTGCACCGAGCGCGAGGCGTCGGCGATGTCGTGATTGGCCGACACCATCGTCTTGGCGGTCTGTTGCAGATGACCGAACCCCACTGACTGCGTGGATACGCGGCCCGCAACCTCCTGGACGTTGCCGGCGACATCGGCAAGCTCGACGCCGAGCCCGCCGATCTTGCCCGCAAGCTGATCGACCAGGCGCTCGCTGTCGGAGGGGCCGGCGGCGGATGGCAGTATGTCGGGCTGTGCGGCGTACATGGCCTAGGCCGCAAGGGAGGCGAGCTTGTAGGCCATATTGCCGTCGCCCATACTTTGGGCGACTACGGCCGCGGCCGGTTCCGGCATGCACTTCCCGAACAGACCAAACGCCATGCAGCCCTCTGGACCAATCGTGAGTTGAAGATGGCATTCTTGCACTCACGCGTGAAGTCGTGGTTAACAATTCTCTTGAGCCGGAAAGCCACGCCTGCGCCCAAAAGGCTGCCAAATCTTTGATTTTGGGGAGGGCGGGGCCTATAACGCCGCCCTTTCCGCTTCCCGCGGGACACTGAACGAATCCGACGACCTCCGAAGAGCCTCCGAAGAGATCCACTCAAAGAGATCCCAATGGCCGGCCATTCCCAGTTCAAGAACATCATGCACCGCAAGGGCAGGCAGGATGCCCAGAAGTCGAAGCTGTTCGGCAAGCTGGCCCGGGAAATTACGGTGTCCGCGAAACTGGGAACCCCGGACCCCGCGATGAACCCGCGGCTGCGTGCGGCCGTGGTCGCGGCGCGCCAGGAGAACATGCCCAAGGACAATATCGAGCGCGCGATCAAGAAGGCGCTCGGCGGCGAGGGCGATAACTACGACGAGATCCGCTACGAGGGTTATGGTCCGGGCGGCGTCGCCGTCATCGTCGAGGCGCTGACCGACAATCGCAACCGCGCCGCCTCCGACATCCGTTCCTTCTTCACCAAGGCTGGCGGGAATCTGGGCGAAACCGGCTCGGTCGCCTTCATGTTCGATCGCACCGGCATCATCGAATATGATTCCAGCGTCGCCTCCGACGACGCAATGCTCGATGCGGCGATCGAGGCCGGCGCGGACGACGTCATCTCGGGCGAGGGCGGTCATGAAATCTACGCCTCGCAGGACAGTTTCCGCGAGGTCGCGAAGGCGCTGGAAACGAAGTTCGGCGAACCGCGCAAGGCGGCGCTGACCTGGAAGCCGCAGAATACCGTGTCGGTCGACGACGAGACCGGCGAGAAGCTGTTGAAGCTGATGGACATGCTGAACGAGCACGACGACGTGCAGAACGTGTTCGCCAATTTCGAGATCTCCGACGCGCTCGTCGCGAAAATGGGCGGATGATCGGGCCTTGTCCCGGCTGTCGTCGCCCGCGATGACATGTGGGTGTGTGGCTGGGGCGCTAGGCTGAATCCGGCCGCCGGGCTATCAATGAGCCATGACACCGCAGCCGATTCGCAATTCCATCCGTATTCTCGGCATCGATCCCGGCCTGCGCCGCACCGGCTGGGGCGTGATCGAAAGCGACGGCAATCGGCTGATTTTCGTCGGCTGCGGCTCGGTGGAACCGCAGGACAGCCTGCCGCTGGCGAGCCGGCTGCTCGCGATCCATGAGGGGCTCGCCGCCGTCCTCGGCGATCTCAAGCCGCTGGAAGCCGCGGTCGAGCAGACCTTCGTCAACAAGGACGGCGTCGCCACGCTCAAGCTCGGCCAGGCCCGCGGCGTCGCCATGCTGGCGCCGGCGATGTTCGGGATTTCGGTGTCCGAATACGCGCCGAACCAGGTCAAGAAGACCGTGGTCGGCGCGGGCCACGCGGACAAGAACCAGATCCTGATGATGCTGAAAATCCTGCTGCCGAAGGCCGAGCCGAAATCGGCGGACGCCGCCGATGCGCTTGCGATCGCCATCACCCATGCGCATCATCGCCAGAGCGCAACGCTGCGGCTGAGGGTGGTCGGAATATGATCGGCAAGCTGAAGGGCCTGATCAACTCCTACGGCGAGGATTTCGTCATCCTCGACGTCGGCGGCGTCGGCTATCAGGTGCACTGCTCGGCGCGCACGCTGCAGGCGCTGCCTGCGGCGGGTGAAGCCGCGGTGCTGTCGATCGAGACCTATGTCCGCGAGGACCAGATCAAGCTGTTCGGCTTCAGGAGCGACGCCGAGCGCGAATGGTTTCGCCTGCTGCAGACCGTGCAGGGCGTCGGCGCCAAGGTCGCGCTCGCGGTGCTCGGCACACTGCCGCCGACGGAGCTTGCGAACGCGATCGCGCTGCGCGACAAGGCTTCGGTCGCGCGCACCCCCGGCGTCGGCCCGAAGGTCGCCGAGCGCATCGTCACCGAGCTGAAGGACAAGACGCCGCCATTCGCCAATGTCGATCCGGCCGTCGTCAGCCTGTCCGGTGCGATCGACGACCAGCGGGCGCCGCGTCCCGTGACGGACGCGATTTCCGCGCTGGTCAATCTCGGCTATGGCCAGCCGCAGGCCGCGGCGGCAATTGCAGCCGCCTCGCGCAGCGCCGGCGAAAAGGCCGAGACCGCGCAATTGATCCGCCTCGGCCTGAAGGAATTGGCAAAATAGATTATATGCTCGGCCAGACGCCGAATGATTGAAGGAATGCATTTTCCGCCATGTTGAGTAAGAAGGACAAGGAGCTGATCGCAGCCGCCACGGACGCCATCAGTCATCGCTACCGCAACAAGTGGCAGGAGGTCGGCGCCGCCATGCGAACCCGCGACGGCCGTATCATCACCGGGGTGAATATCGATGCGTATCTCGGCCGCAACGCCGTGTGCGCGGAAGCGATCGCGATCGGCCGCGCCATCACCGAGACCGGTGACCGCGGCATCGAGACCATCGTCGCCGTTCGCCACCCCAAGCCCGGCGAGCGCGGCAAGATTGCGGTTGTCTCTCCCTGCGGCATCTGTCGCGAGCTGATCCACGATTATGATGCAAAAGCGCGCGTGATCGTTCCGAACCACGGCAGCGAGCCCAGGGTCACGAACATCGGTAAACTCCTGCCGAACAAGTATCGGCGGGGCACCGAGTGAAGGCGCCCTCCCGCATGGTGACGCCCGAGCGCCGCGCGGATGACGTCGGCGATACCGCGCTGCGCCCGCAGCTTCTGTCGGAGTTCGTCGGTCAGGCGCAGGCGCGCGCCAATCTCTCGATCTTCATCGAGGCCGCGCGCAAGCGCGGCGAGGCGCTGGATCACGTGCTGTTCGTCGGTCCGCCCGGCCTCGGCAAGACCACGCTGGCGCAGATCGTCGCGCGCGAGCTCGGCGTCGGCTTCCGCGCCACGTCGGGGCCGGTGATCGCCAAGGCCGGCGATCTCGCCGCGCTGCTCACCAATCTCGAAGAGCGCGACGTGCTGTTCATCGACGAGATCCATCGCCTGAGCCCGGCGGTGGAGGAGGTGCTCTATCCCGCGATGGAGGATTTCCAGCTCGACCTCATCATCGGCGAAGGCCCGGCGGCGCGATCGGTGAAGATCGAGCTTGCGAAATTCACCCTCGTCGGCGCGACCACGCGCGCGGGCCTCCTCACCAATCCATTGCGCGATCGCTTCGGCATTCCGGTGCGGCTGAATTTCTACACCGAGGAGGAGCTGGAAAAGATCGTTGTCCGCGGCGCGCGGCTGCTCAACATCGGCATGACGCCGGACGGCGCCAACGAGATCGCGCGGCGCGCGCGCGGCACACCACGCATTGCAGGCCGCCTGCTGAGAAGGGTGCGTGACTTCGCCTCCGCCGCGGACGCCGCCTCCATCGACCGCAAGATCGCCGATCATGCGCTGAGCGCGCTGGAGGTCGATGCCGCCGGCCTCGACGCGATGGATCGGCGTTACCTCACGACCATCGCGATGAACTATGGCGGCGGCCCGGTCGGCGTGGAGACGATGGCGGCGGCGCTGTCGGAGCCGCGCGACGCGATCGAGGACATCATCGAGCCCTATCTGATCCAGTGCGGCTATCTGCAGCGCACGCCGCGTGGCCGTCTTCTGACCTCGCATGCCTTCCGCCATCTCGGTCTTGCCGAGCCGTCGCGCGATCCCGCGCAGTTCGGCCTGTTCGGCAGTGCCGATGGCGACGATTGACGCGCGTCGATCCATGCAGTCCTATCTGAATTTCGCTGCAATGCCGGACTAACAGACCGCGCCCTTGCGCAGGTATCGAACCATGTTCTCACGCCGCAGCTTCCTACGCTTGATGTCCGGCCTCGGCTTTGCAGGCATCTCGACCACGGCCTACGGCTTCGGTGTCGAGCCGCTGAGGTTTCGCGTCACGCGCTATCAGGTTTCGTCGCCGCGCTGGACCTCCGGCCTTGAACTCAGGATCGCCGTCGTCGCCGATGTCCATGCCTGCGATCCCTGGATGTCGCTCGACCACATCGCGGCCATTGTCGAACGGACCAATGCGCTCAATGCTGATGTGATCGTGATGCTGGGCGATTACGTCGCCGGCCATCGCCAGGTGACGCGGCGCATTCCGGCCGACGAATGGGCGCCGGTGCTTGCTGGGCTAAAGGCGCCGCTCGGCGTGCATGCGATCCTCGGCAATCACGATTACTGGGATGACAGCACGGTGCAGCGGGACGGCAAGGGCGTCCCGATCGCCAGGCGCGCGCTCGAGGCGGCCGGCATTCCCGTTTACGAGAACGACGCCGTGCGCCTTGCAAAGAAAGGTCAGCCGTTCTGGCTGGCCGGGCTCGGCGATCAACTCGCTTATTGGCCGGCGCGGCGTTTCCGGCCGGTGCGGCGCGTCGGCGTCGACGATCTCGACGCGACGCTCTCGAAAGTCAACGACGATGCGCCCGTCATCCTGCTTGCACATGAACCGGACGTTGCCATGCGCGTCCCGGAGCGGGTCGCCTTGCAGCTCTCCGGCCATACCCACGGCGGTCAGGTCAGGTTGCTCGGATGGTCGCCGATCGTGCCGTCGCGCTATGGCAACCGGCTGGCTTATGGACACGCGCGGATCAATTGCGATGTGATCGTGTCCGGCGGTCTCGGCTGTAGCATCGTGCCATTCCGGCTCGGTGTTACTCCGGAAATCGTGATGGTCACGCTGGGCGGAGTCACTTCCAGCGTCTCTTAACCCATGCGCGCAGGCTTGCGCCTGCGACGGATTTGCGCAAAACGGTTGCCTTGCCGGGCAATTGGGGTACCGCAGTTGACATCACATCATCTCGACGGCGAGGTCCGCGACGGCCGCCATCACATGCAGGTCCGTGTCTACTATGAAGATACGGATTTCAGCGGAATCGTATATCACGCCAATTATCTGCGTTTCATGGAGCGCGGCCGGACCAATCATCTGCGGCTGATGGGCGCCGACCAGCACGCGCTGTTTTCCGAGGAGGAAAAGGAGCGGCCGGGCGTCGCCTTCGTGGTGCGCTCGATGCAAATCGATTTCCTCAAGCCTGCGCGGATGGATGACGTGCTCGACGTCGTGACCTGGCCGGTCGCGGTCAAGGGTGCATCGATCATCCTGGCCCAGGAGGTGCGGCGCGGTGGTGACGTGCTTGTGAAGGCGCAAGTGCGGGTCGCCTGCATCAGCGAAGGACGGGCACAGCCAATCCCGAAGGAATTGCGCAGCCTGCTGAAGGCCGATCTGGTTTGATTATCGGCTGATAGGAAGCAGCGTCTCGATTTTGCGCGGCAGGCCGATAGATTGTTGGTCTTGATTGTCGTGGTCCGGCTCGAACAAGATTGAGGTTGTCATGTCACGTCCACCCCTGCCGCCATTCACACGAGAAACCGCCGCGCAAAAGGCCCGCATGGCGGAAGACGCCTGGAATTCGCGCGATCCCGTAAAGGTCTCGCTGGCCTATACCGAGGACAGCCGCTGGCGAAATCGCTCGGAGCATTTTCAGGGCCGCGCGGCGATCGTGGAATTCCTCACCCGCAAATGGAAGAAGGAGCTGGACTACCGCCTGATCAAGGATCTCTGGGCGTTCGACGGCAACCGCATCGCCGTGCGCTTCCAGTACGAATGGCACGACGCGAACGGCCAGTGGCATCGCTCCTACGGCAACGAGTTGTGGGAGTTCGACGAGCACGGCCTGATGCGCCGCCGCGAGGCGAGCATCAACGACATGGAGATCGCCGAGAAAGATCGCCGCTTCCATTGGCCGGCGCCGGGCCCGCGGCCAGCGGACGTGCCGGGGCTGAGCGACAGTCCGTTCTAGGAAAGGTGACAGGCCCTACTCGGGCCTCAAACTCCCCGTCGTCCCTGCGCACGCACTGAGAGATGCACATGTGTTGCGTGTCGCGCAGGGCGACGAAGCGCCCGCCATGACGGCGGAGAGAATGGTCGTCTCAAATATCTGCGCATGCCTTAGTGCGCACGCAGGGACTAATAACCACGAATGTTGATTGTGATGCGAGCCGGCTCGACAGTGAGACATAACCACGCTCGCCAGTGGTTATGGGTTCCCGCGTTCCGCGGGGACGACAGCCGATATTTTTGCGCGCGATGACCCTGCGCGCGGTTACCTTGCCGGCTTCGGTGCGTGGCGCCGACGATCGACGGTGGGCTGATAGGCGACGCGCGAGTGATGCGCGCAATAGGGCAGGCCGGCGAGTGCCTTGCCGCCGCAGAAGAAGAAGTCCGGGCTCGAGGGATCGCCGACCGGCCAATGGCAGGTGGCCTCGCTCAATTCCAACAGCGACAGCCGCTGGCTCATCGGCACGACGTTGTCGATGGCGATTGGATCGGGCTCCATCTCGACCTCGAAAGCATGCGCCAACGCGGTGTTGCCGCGCGTCGCCGGACGTGCCACCCGCATCATGTGCTGCGCCGGACGTGGCTTGCGCTGGCGTGGCGCAGCCGATGCCGGAACTCTTGGCGCGGCCGGACAGGCCCAGCCGGTGCACCTTGCCGATCACGGCGTTACGCGTCACATTTCCGAGTTCCGCGGCGATCTGGCTGGCCGACAATCCGGCCTCCCAGAGCTTTTTCAACTGCTCGACGCGATCATCGGACCAGGTCAATACCGTCATCGCAATTTTCCTTTCGTCTCGCACCGGCCCATTTCTTGAGGCAGCGCTGCGATGCCTAGCTTCGAAAAACCCGTGAAGGCAGAATCCCTTAGCCTTCGCCGACCGCGGAATGCGCGCCCGGACGTGTACGCCAAACACAAGACTAAAGAGGATCAAACCTGCCGCACGAGATGTCGTATCCGACGCAGATGACGCTACAATATGCCGTGACTCCCGCGCAAGAGTCCGGCCGGGCCTTCCACATGTTCCATGCCGGAGGCGGCGCAAGTATTTTTGGTTGAAACCCGCAATCCGACGGGTTGCGCGTGCGCCAACTTGATGCCTCATCGCATGTTGACAGTTATCGCCCCGAGCCTAGAATGGTTCCACGTGCCGCCCTGAAAAGGCGGCATATTTCGTTTTCCAAGCGGGTTAGCGATGTGATTGCGTGAATGCGCACATCAACACCGGCTTCAACACTCTAGTGATTGTCATGACAAATAGCGTCACGTCGCATTTGCTTCCCGTTTTCGCCAGAGTTGACCTCGCTTTCGAGCGCGGCGAGGGCGCGTGGTTGATCGCCACCAATGGCGATCGTTATCTCGATTTTACGTCCGGTGTTGCGGTCAATGCACTCGGGCATGCGCATCCGCAACTCGTCGCCGCCCTGCAGGAGCAGGCAACGAAGCTCTGGCACATGTCGAACTTGTTCAAGAGTCCGGACGGCGAGCGTCTTGCCGCGAGGCTCTGCGAGCAGAGCTTCGCCGACTTCGTGTTCTTCGCCAATTCCGGCGCGGAGGCGATGGAATGCGCGATCAAGGTCACGCGCAAGCATCACGCCGCGAAGGGTCATCCCGAGCGCTATCGCATCATCACCTTCGAAGGCGCCTTCCACGGCCGCACGCTGGCGACGCTCGCCGCCACCGGCTCGGAGAAATATCTCGACGGCTTCGGTCCGAAGATGGACGGTTTTGATCAGGTGCCGCTCGGCGATCTCGATGCCGTGAAGAAGTTGATTGGCCCCCACACGGCCGGCATCTTGATCGAGCCGCTGCAGGGCGAAGGCGGCGTGCGCGCCGCGTCGCATGCCTTCTTCAAGGCGTTACGCCAGCTCTGCGACGACAACGGCCTGCTGCTGGTGTTCGACGAGGTGCAGACCGGCATGGGCCGCACCGGCGATTTGTTCGCATATCGGCGCCTCGGCGTGACGCCGGACGTGATGTCGCTGGCGAAGGCGCTCGGCGGCGGTTTTCCGATCGGGGCCTGTCTTGCCACCGCTGACGCCGCAGCCGGCATGACGCCGGGCTCGCATGGTTCGACCTTCGGCGGCAATCCGCTCGCCGTCGCGGCGGCAAATGCCGTGCTGGACGTGATGCTGAAGCCCGGCTTCTTCGAGCATGCGCAGAAGATGTCGCTGCTGCTGAAACAGAAGCTCGCCTCCGTGATCGATCGTCATCCGAAGGTGCTGTCCGAGGTGCGCGGCGAGGGGCTCCTGATCGGCGTCAAGGCGGTGGTGCCGTCGGGCGATCTGGTCGCGGCGCTACGTGCCGAGAAGCTACTCACCGTCGGCGCGGGCGACAATGTCGTGCGCTTCCTGCCGCCCTTGATCGTCACCGAGGCGGAGATCGAGCAGTCGGTTGCGTGCCTGGAGCGCGCCTGCGCGACGCTGTCGGGTAGTCCGTTGAAGCAGGCGTCGGTATCATGAGCAAGTCGCCGCGACACTTTCTGGATATCAGTTCACTTCCGCTGACCGAACTGCGCAACATGCTGGCCGCCAGCTCCGCTATGAAGGCGAAGCGGAAGGCTCATGAGAAGTCGGACGAGCCGCTCGCGGGCAAGACGCTGGCGATGATCTTCGAGAAGCCCTCGACACGCACCCGCGTCTCCTTCGACGTCGGTATGCGCCAGCTCGGCGGTGAATCCATCATGCTCACCGGCGCCGAGATGCAGCTCGGCCGGGGCGAGACCATCGCCGATACCGCGCGCGTGCTGTCGCGCTATGTCGATGCCATCATGATCCGCATTCTCAGTCACGAAGCGCTGCTTGAGCTCGCTGCCCACGCGACCGTGCCCGTCATCAACGGGCTGACGCGGCGCTCGCATCCCTGCCAGGTCATGGCCGATGTCATGACCTATGAGGAGCATCGCGGCTCGATCGAGGGCCGCACCGTGGCCTGGACCGGCGACGACAACAACGTGCTGGCGTCCTGGGCGCATGCCGCCGAGCGCTTCAAGTTCAAGCTCAATGTCGCGACTCCGCCGCAGCTCGCGCCCAACAAGACGATGAAGGACTGGATCAAGGCGACGCAGGCCGCGATCATGCTCGGCAATGATCCGGAAGCGGCCGTGCGCGGCGCCGATTGCGTCGTCACCGACACCTGGGTGTCGATGGGCGACAAGGATGGCGAGCACCGCCACAATCTGCTCAAGCCTTATCAGGTCAACGCCCAGCTGATGTCGCTAGCCAAGCCCGATGCGCTGTTCATGCACTGCCTGCCCGCGCATCGCGGCGAGGAGGTCACCGACGAGGTGATCGACGGCCCGCAATCGGTGGTGTTCGACGAAGCCGAAAACCGCCTGCACGCACAAAAGGGTATTCTGGCCTGGTGCTTCGGCGCGGTGGCGTAGCGCTCTCTTTCAAGCGCCATCCACGACTGTCGTCCCTGCGTACGCAGGGACCCATAACCACCGGCCGGAGTTTGTGCCACTATGGCGGGACGGCCTTCTTTCCGACAATGAATATCACGCGGTATGGGTCCCTGCGTACGCAGGGACGACAGGGAGTTTGTGGCTTGAACGGGCGCCTCACCGCAAGCGCAACGACGACGCGTCAACCCCTTTCGTTTCGCATCCGCCGACCCCAGATAGAGCGCCATGACGTCTCAATCCCCCGAAAGCAAAATTACCTTGCAGAGCCCGATCCGGGCGCCGTCGGCCGTTCCGGTCGATGATGCCGTGCTGCCATTCGAGGTCGACGCGCTCGACCTGCGTGGCCGGCTCACGCGTCTCGGCCCCTCGCTCGACGACATCCTCACCAAGCACGATTATCCCGCGCCGGTCGGAAAACTGCTCGGCGAGGCGATCGTGCTGACGACGCTGCTCGGCTCGTCGCTGAAATTCGACGGCCGCTTCATTCTGCAGACGCAGACCGATGGCCCCGTGTCGTTCATGGTGGTGGATTTCCAGGCGCCCGATCGCTTACGCGCCTATGCGCGCTATGACGCCGGGCGTCTCGAAGGGGCTCAGGATTCCGCCGCGCTGCTCGGTCGCGGTCATCTCGCGATGACCATCGACCAGGGCCCGGACATGAGCCGATATCAGGGCCTGGTCGCGCTCGAAGGCGGCACGCTGGAAGATGCGGCGCATGAGTATTTCCTGCGCTCAGAGCAGATCCCGACACGCGTGCGCATCGCGGTCGGCGAGGAATGGCGCGGCGGCGACGGCGGCAAGCATCGCTGGCGTGCCGGCGGCATGCTGTTGCAGTTCCTGCCCAAGGCGCCGGAACGGGCGCGGCAGGCCGATCTGCATCCGGGCGACGCGCCCGAGGGCACGGCGGTTCACGAAGTCGCCGAGGATGATGCCTGGGTCGAAGGCCAGTCGCTGATCTCCACCGTCGAGGATGTCGAGTTGATCGATCCCGATCTGTCCGGCGAGCGGTTGTTGTACCGGCTGTTTCACGAGCGCGGCGTGCGCGTGTTCAAGCCGTTACCGTTGCGCGCGCAATGCTCCTGCTCGCGCGAGGCGGTGGCTGCGATGCTGAACAGCTTCACTCCGCAGGACCGCGCCGACATGGTGCAGGACGGCAAGGTGGTGGTCACCTGCGAGTTCTGTTCATCGGTCCACCAGTTCACTCCGCAAGAGGCGGGCGTGGAAGAGGGGACGGCGTAAGCGGCCGTCGCCGCGTGCGGCGGAAGCGCTGCGCTGCATCTCAATTTCTCCGTCATTCCGGACGGTCCGCGGCACGCGGAGCGACGGGCACAAGACTTCAGCATCCCCGGCAGATGCTGGTGACGCCGTGGTTGAGCAGCCGGTCATTCTCCTTCACGGCAGCGTGCTCCGCGCGGTGTCGCGCATGCGCCGACATGAAGCGCGTCCGGTGTCCCCTTGCGACACGCACGCGCGTAAGACCCGGGCGGATCGCTGACCGGCTCCCCGCGCTGACCGACGGCGTCACCGGCGCAGTCGAAGGTTGCGGCAGTGACGGCATCCGCGATGCGTTCCCGACGCCCGAAGGATCCCTGATCGAGCCGTTGAGCCCGTTCACATTCCCCGGCCCCGACGGAATGCCGCTGACACCGGCGTCCTGCGCGAAGGACGGCGTCGCAAGCAGAACGGCAAGCGCGACGGCAAATAATCTGGCCGTGGTCTCGCATGGAATGCTGTTGTGTGGTCTGTCCTCTGCGCGCGTCATCGGTGCTCGGTCCATTCTATGCATCTTGCTGATTGTATAGAAAGCACGCGGAGGCGCTCGAGTTCCCTCGATGCTCGCAGACGCGCGCCGATTGTGCCCGGTAGTGCACTGCACCGCAATTCACCGGCGCTCACCGAGCGACGGCAATTCTTGACTTTGGCAGCAACCGCTATTTAGCCACGAGAATCGCCAACGTGATCTTGCCATCGGTAATGTAACGATTGACCCGTTCGGTGAGGAGATTTTCGCCTGCCTCATAAACCTTCGCTGCCTCGATGGATCGATTTTTTCTCAACTCGCCAACTATGAAATCCCGCTCCGCATTCGTATCCAAATCCGTGGCGTGGGTGATTTGAAATGAAAGACGAGTGACAGACAGACCAGTGTCCCTGGTGCCGGCTCCGATCCAAAGAACCCTGTCGTTGTCCGACGGGCGTTCGGTGTTTAGCCAAAAATCTGCTGTCCCCCAGGATGCCTCGGCGAATGTTTGGCTCAAAGCCCAGAACCGTATGTGGTGGCGCTTCCGCGGGCTGTTATCGATCGCCTTTTGAAAACCGATGTCCTGGCCTCGTCCGAAAAGATAGAGGGTGCTGAACGGGGCGGTTGGGTATGGAGTGTTTAGCACGAAGGTTCGGACCATGCCCCACGAGCTGGCCAGACTGAGCCGATCTGCCTCCGCCCAGCCGAGCGATGCAAAGGCTCCGCGAAGCTGCTGGAGTGTGCCGACGAGCACGACATTCACGGGGTCCCCAGGCAATCCGTCGCCTGTAATCGTGTAACTCGGCACACGCTTGCTTTGGAGGATCTTCAGGCCCATTCGAATAGCGCGCGGCAGAACGATATACGCTGCAATGCCGTAGGTAACACCGACGGCCATAATCCAGGGTAGTCTTCGGTCCGCGGTTTCAAAGATGACAAATACAATCAACCAGACACAAAAGATTCCCAGCCCGAAGATGAGCAGACGCTGCACAAGACGCTTAAGTAGTCTCATGATCTTGCACTATTGCGTTCAAAGGTGCGATCAGGCCAGCAATTCGAGCTTTGTCGTTTCGAACGTCGAGATCATTCCAGCCGTGTGATACGACGCACGCCGCAAGAATGGGTGCCCGCATCATCCTGAAAACTCGCGGTCTTCTTCCATGCGCCTGCCCGTGAAATCTATGGATGGACCGCACTGTTCCCGTTGATTTAGGTCAATGAAGGTCCGCGCAGGGTCATTCTTGACCGAACAAGCTGGTCCTACCCGCTATCAAGTTTGCATGAACGCTTTGGGTCAAAAAATGCGAAATACTCCAGGCGACCCAATGTCGTCCGCCTTACCCCCACAAGACGTTGCGCAAGCATTGACGAGAACGTGTCTCATCTCGTGCCCGACGGGCAAATCACCTCGCTTGCGAGAAAACCTGTCCAGCCCGCGCGCGAAAAATAAATCGCTTCGCGATTTGCTAAAATCAGCCTTATCGTTTTCGCGTCTCGCACCCACAAGGGGGGCGTATCGCGATCGTCACGGACGTGGGGTGCGGGATGCGGTGGACGCGATGCGTCATCAGACGAATGATGCGACGCGGACGGCGAAGTCGTGTGGTCCTGGCGCCCCAAGGCTGGCGCTAAATCGGCAGAACGATCTGCTGATGACGGTGGCAACAAAGTCCGGTCACCGGGGAGATCACGTATAAGCCGTAAAACCATTGCGCAGGGAAGGCCGGTTGTTCGGTTCGTACCTGTGGTTCTGCCGCGTGCTTTTTTGCTGCACGCGGACCATGGGTGCGAAGGGCACCCGGTCTTCCCTGCGCCCTCTGTTCTCGATGAGGGTAGATTGATGAAAAACTCGGACGCATCGCGCCGCGGGAACGAGGAGTCGTGTCGGCATTCTTTGTGTGGCGCATCCTTCGAGACGCCGCTCCGCGGCTCCCCAGGATGAGGTGGGCATGCGCGGGATAACGCCAGACCCTCATGGTGAGGGGGCGCGGAAGCGCCGTCTCCGGACGATGCTCTGCATCGCCGGGAGAACCATAAGGCCGAGATGCGTGCTGCTTGCGGTCTCCGCTGTTTGAAATTCAAATAGGACTGCGGCCACTTGCGTCATTGCGAGCGCAAGCGAAGCAATCCAGGCTGCCTCCGCGGCGACATTCTGGATTGCTTCGGAGCTTGCGCTCCTCGCAACGACGGCGGAAGCGGGCGCACCCACGTCCTCCTCACGGCGGACACGTGGATGGCCGGGCCTTCGCCGCGCCGAAGGGGCTCCGGCCCCGCAGGCGGGACAAGCCCGGCCATGACGGCCACCTAGGGAAACGC
Source organism: uncultured Alphaproteobacteria bacterium (assembly GCA_963786015.1). GTDB lineage: Bacteria > Pseudomonadota > Alphaproteobacteria > Rhizobiales > Xanthobacteraceae > Bradyrhizobium. Next base: position 453,432 of record CAWAXO010000008.1, read on the forward strand.
GAGCCGCGTCGCCTAATTCAGCACCCGCTTGCCGCCGCTCGGGCTGTCGAGCGAGAAGGTCGGCACCTCGATCTCGAAGCGTTCGCCGGTCTCGGACTCCATCTCGTAGCTGCCGGTCATGAAGCCGGAGGCGGTGGAGAGCGGCACGCCGGAGGTATATTCGAAATGCTCGCCCGGCGCGATGACGGGCTGCTCGCCGATCACGCCTTCGCCGCGCACCTCCTGCTGGCGGCCGGTGGCGTCGGTGATGATCCAGCGCCGCGTGCGCAGCTGCACGGTTTCATCGCCGGTATTGGTGATGACGATGGTATAGGACCAGAAATAGCGCGAACGCTCCGGCGACGAACGGTCCGGCAGAAAGTTCGGCTCGACGGTAACTTCGATCCGGCGGGTGACGGCGCGATACATGTCTTCGATCCTAGCGAAAAGACGGCTCGGAACCAATCGGGGGAACCATCGCGGTTTCAACATAGTTCGTGGCTAGAGCCCGCGCGTCCGGCTTTAACCCTTCGTGATTTGCCGCGAATCTCGCGGCCGATACTATCCGTTTTTCCTCGCTTCGGCGGCCAACGCCGGTCCTGATACGGTGCCTGATGACGTCCATTGCCGACCAAGCGGCCGCGCCGCAGATTGCAGGCGCGCCGGCTGCAGCCGAGACAGCCGCAGCGGCCCCCGCGCGCGCGCCAGCGATCTCGCTACCGGCCGTGGGTGAGCGCGAGTTGCGGCTGGATCTGTTCCGCGGGCTCGCGCTGTGGTTGATCTTCATCGATCATCTGCCGCCGAGCCTGTTGACCTGGTTCACGCTGCGCAATTACGGCTTCAGCGACGCGACCGAGATTTTCATCTTCATCTCCGGATACACGGCGGCCTTCGTCTATGGACGCGCGATGCTGGAATCCGGGTTCGTGGTCGCGACCGCGCGCATCCTGCGCCGCGCCTGGCAGATCTATGTCGCGCATGTCTTCCTGTTCACGATCTTCCTCGCGGAGATTTCCTACGTCGCCTCCAGCTTCGAGAACCCGCTCTATTCCGAGGAAATGGGGATCATGGATTTCCTCAAGCAGCCGGACGTCACCATCGTCCAGGCGCTGCTGTTGCGTTTCCGCCCCGTCAACATGGACGTGCTGCCGCTCTACATCGTGCTGATGCTGTCGCTGCCGCTGATCCTGTTCCTGATGCGGTGGAAGCCCGACGTGACGCTCGGCCTGTCGGTGCTGCTCTACGCCGTCACCTGGCATTTCGACCTGTATTTCTCGGCCTATCCGAACGGCTTCTGGGCCTTCAACCCGCTGGCCTGGCAATTGCTTTTCGTGTTCGGCGCCTGGTGCGCGCTGGGTGGGGCCAAGCGCATGTCGGGCATCCTGTCGTCTCCGGTCACGCTGTGGATCTGCTTTGCCTATCTGTTCGCGGCGTTCTGCGTGACGCTGACCTGGTACGTGCCACAACTAGGGCATGTGGTGCCGCGGCGTATCGAGCAATGGATGTATCCGATCGACAAGACCGACCTGGACGTGTTGCGCTTTGCCCATTTCCTGGCGCTGGCGGCGGTCACCGTGCGGTTTTTGCCCAAGGACTGGCCGGGATTGAAATCACCCTGGCTAAAGCCCATGATCCTCTGTGGCCAGCATTCCCTGGAGATTTTCTGCCTGGGCGTGTTTCTGGCTTTCGCCGGGCATTTCATCCTGGCCGAGATTGCTGGAGGTGCTGCGCTGCACGCGCTGATTAGTCTTGGCGGGATCCTCATCATGTGCGGGATGGCCTGGATCATTTCGTGGTATAAGCACGTGGCCGACAAGAGTGCTTCACGAAAGGTCATCGGCGGCAACGCCGATCTGGCCGGAGGAGGTTGATGAGGCCGGGGTACATCGCGGGCCTGGTTTGGCTGGCGGCCGTTGCAGCCGCGGGCCACGTGCGTGCCGAAGATGCCCCCCAGACGCCCCCAGCCGACGCCCACAAGGCCTGCGAGGTTCCCAATAGCTTTCTGGCGACCGAAAGCCGGCTGCCGAAGGTGGCGGATGCAGTGAAATCGGGCCGCGCCGTAGATATATTGGTGATGGGGAGCCGTTCCTCGACAATCCCAGGTTCAGAAACGAGCGCTTACCCGGCTCGGTTGCAGGTCTTTCTGAAAGAGGCATTGCCGCAGGTTACCATCAATATTGCCCTGGAAATTCACCCAAAAAAAACCGCGGAGGAGATGGCTGGCGGCCTCGTTAAACTGATGGAAGCAAAAAAGCCTACGTTGGTGATCTGGCAGACCGGAACCGTCGATGCCTTGAGATCAGTCGATCCCGACGACTTCCGGAACGCCGTGGACGAGGGTGTTGTTGCATTGCAAAATGCGGGGACGGACGTGATCTTGATGAACCCACAATACAGCCCGCGCACCGAAATGATGATTTCGGTGCCGCCTTATGTGGATAGTATGCGTGCGGTGGCCCAGCAGCACGACGTTCCGCTGTTTGACCGCTTCGCCATCATGCATCAATGGAACGACCAGGGAGATTTCGACCTCTTCAGTGCCTCGCCTGGCGCCGAGCTTGCCAAACGCGTGCATGACTGCCTCGGCCAGGCACTCTCGAAGTTCGTCGTCGACGCGGCCCATCTCGGCCCGGCGCAGCAGAATTAGGGTTGAGGTTAATGAAGTTCGCCAATTGTCAGGGGCCATTCCGCGTAGCCGTGATCGTCGCGCTGGCGCTGCTCGCGCCGCAGGGACCGGCCTTGCCGGTGCACGGTGAGATCGCCGCGCATTCCGTCGCCGCGACGCCGCTGCAGCCCGCTCAGCCGGCTGCGCCCGCCGGTGACAGCAATACGCCCTCATCGCAAGCCACCGGCGCAACGTCGTCGCCCAGCGGAGCCACGCTTGACCATGGCGGCCCGCCGCCCAGGAGCCTGACCGCCAAAGCGATCGACAAGGTGAAGGATGTCGCGAAATCCGCCGGCGATATTTTCAGCCGCGTGCCCTGCCTATCGCCGAAGGGCGGCCTCAAGTCGATGGGCTCGCTGCCGCATGTCGCGAAAAAGCTCGCCGCCGGACAGCCCGTCGTGATCATCGCTTTCGGCTCGTCCTCGACGCAGGGCTATGGCTCCAGCGGGCCCGAATTCACCTATCCGAACCGGCTTGCGACCCAGCTTCGCCGGCAATATCCGGGCGCCGACATCACCGTGATCAACAGCGGCCGCGGCGGCGAGGATGCGCCGGAAATGATGAAGCGGCTGCAGAGCTCAGTGATCGACGCACATCCCGATCTCGTGATCTGGCAGGTCGGCACCAATGCGGTGCTGCGCAATCTCGATCCAGGCGAGACCGCCAATATGGTGGAAGATGGCGTGGCGCGCATCCAGGCGGCCGGCGCCGATCTCGTGCTGGTCGATCTGCAGTATTCGCCGCGCGTCACCGAGCATCCCGAAAGCGCCGGCAAGATGGTCAGGCTGCTCGGCAAGATCGCCGAGCTGCGTCACGTCGGCATTTTCCCGCGTTTCGAGATCATGCGTGACTGGCACGAACGGCAGGCACTGCCGATCGACAGCTTCGTGATCGCCGACGGGCTGCACATGAACGACTGGGGCTACGCCTGTTTCGCGCAACTGCTCGGCGACGACATCATCAAGTCGGTCGGCCAGATCAAGCTCGGCGTCAACGTGCCGTCGACCGTCACGGCGTATAGGCCGATGTGAGAAGAGGGCGAATGGCGAGTAGCGAATGAAGCTTCTACCATTCGCTATTCGCTACTCACCATTCGCCACTTACGCTTTCTCCAGCGCCTGCGCGAGATCCTCGACCAGATCGTCGGGATGTTCGAGGCCGGCGGAGAAGCGGATGAAGCCTTCGCTGATGCCGAGTTCGGCGCGGGCGTCCGGAGTCAGCCGCTGATGCGTGGTGGTCGCGGGATGGGTGACGAGGCTCTTGGCGTCGCCGAGATTGTTGGAGATCTTGGCGAGCTTCAGCGCGTTGAGGCAGCGGAACGCACCCTGTTTGCCGCCCTTGACCTCGAAGCCGACCAGCGTCGAGCCGGCGCGCATCTGCTTCTTGACGACGGCGGCCTGCGGATGATCGTCACGGCCCGGAAAGATCAGCCGCGAGACTTTCGGATGCGTCGCCAGCGCCTCCGCAACGCGCGACGCCGCTTCCGTCTGCGCACGCACGCGGACGGCGAGCGTCTCCAGGCCCTTCAGCAGCACCCAGGCGTTGAAGGGCGACATCGATGGCCCGGTCTGGCGCATGAAGTTATGGATGTGCTCGGCGATGAATGCCTCCGAGGACAGGATGACCCCGCCAAGGCAGCGGCCCTGGCCGTCGATATGCTTGGTCGCGGAATAGACGACGACGTCGGCGCCGAGCGCGAGCGGGCTCTGCCAGATCGGCGTCGCGAACACGTTGTCGACGATCAGCCGCGCGCCGGCCTGATGCGCGATCTCGGCGATGGCGGGAATGTCGAGCACATCGAGCGTTGGATTGGTCGGGCTCTCCAGGAAGCAGCTCCTGGTGTTCGGCCGCATCGCGCGCCGCCACTGGTCGAGATCGAGGCCGTCGACCAGCGTCGACTGGATGCCGTAGCGCGGCAGCAGGTCCTCGACGACGTAGCGGCACGAACCGAACAGCGCCTTCGACGCGACCACGTGATCGCCGGCCTTGAGTGGCGCGAGGATCGCCGTCGTCACCGCGGCCATGCCGGTCGCGGTCGCGCGCGCGGCCTCGGCGCCTTCGAGTTCGACCATCCGCTGCTCGAACATCGTGATCGTCGGATTGGAAAAACGTCCGTAGATGTAGCCGGGGTCCTCGCCCTTGAAGCGCGCCTCGCACTGCTCCGCGCTGTCGTAGACAAAGCCTTGCGTGAGGAACAACGCCTCGGACGTCTCGGCATATTGCGAGCGCAGGGTGCCGGCATGGACCAGCCTGGTTTCGGGGCGGTAGCGGGCCATGGATGCGGGAGCGTTAGACGTAGACATGTGACCTCCATCGTGACCACAATCGAAATGGTCACAAAAAAACCGGCCTCGGAAAAATTCCTGCAGGCCGGGATCACACATGTCCCCGGCCTGTTTAGCGATTTATTTAACGTGGCTGCAAGCCGGCCGGCTCAAATCACCACGGGATAAGTGTTGCTCTTATTCCGCCGCGGCCTTTCCGTCAAGGCGGTCATCGGATAACCGGATAAAAGTCGTGTGTTTGAAAGTAAGGTGACAGTGGCGGCCAACGAGGATCAGGACGTGTCGTTCACGCTCGCACCCGGTGCCAACGGCATTCTGCCCGACCGCATGATCGCGGCGATGGCGGATTCCGGCCTGATCCTGCCGGATTATCCCTTCGTCGAAAGCCAGATCCAGCCCGCGAGCCTCGATCTCAGGCTCGGCGACATCGCCTACCGCGTACGCGCCAGCTTCCTGCCGGGCCCCGGCGCCACGGTCGCCGAGCGGATCGACGAGCTGAAGCTGCACGAGATCAGCCTCGCCGACGGCGCGGTGCTGGAGACCAACTGCGTCTACATCGTGCCGCTGATCGAAAGCCTCGCGCTGCCGCGCGAAATCGTCGCCGCCGCCAATCCGAAGAGTTCGACTGGCCGGCTCGACGTGTTCACGCGCGTGATCGCCGATGGTACGCGTCGCTTCGACATGATCGGCGCCGGCTATCATGGCCCGCTCTATGCCGAGATCAGCCCGAAGACTTTTCCGGTTCTGCTGCGCGAGGGTTCGCGGTTGTCGCAGGTTCGCTTCCGCACCGGAGATGCGATCCTCGACGCGGACGAACTGGACGCGCTGCACGAGAAAGAGCGGTTGGTCGACACCGAGGACGCCGATCTCACCGGCGGCGTCGCGCTCTCCGTTGATCTCTCGGGCAAGAACGAAAAGGGCTTCGTCGGCTATCGCGCCAAGCGTCACACCGGTGTCGTCGATGTCGATCGGCGCAGCGGCTATTCGGTCGAGGAGTTTTGGGAGCCGATCCGCGCGCGCGACGACGGGAGCCTGATCCTGGATCCGGGCGAGTTCTATATCCTCGCATCGAAAGAGGCCGTGCAGGTGCCGCCGGACTATGCTGCCGAGATGGTGCCGTTCGATCCGCTGGTCGGCGAATTCCGGGTGCACTATGCCGGTTTTTTCGATCCCGGCTTCGGCTATGCCGGCGCAGGCGGCGAGGGCGCGCGCGCTGTTTTGGAAGTGCGCTCGCGCGAGGTGCCGTTCATTCTCGAGCACGGCCAGATCGTAGGCCGCCTCGTCTATGAGAAGATGCTGGCGCGTCCTCGCGCACTCTATGGCCAGCGCATCGGCTCGAACTATCAGGCGCAAGGCCTGAAGCTCTCGAAGCACTTCCGCGTCTGACGGCGTCGCGGCAGCTTACGCCGCGCGGACGCTGTCCATGAAGTTCGCCACTTCGCGCTTCAGCCGGCTGCTCTCGCTTGACAATGATTTAGCGGCCGAGAGCACCTGGGCGGACGCGCCGCCGGCTTCGGAGGCGCCGCGCTTGACGTCGGAAATATCGGCTTCGACCTGCGAGGTGCCGTCTGAGGCGCGCTGCACGTTCCTGGAGATTTCCTGCGTGGCTGCGCCCTGCTGCTCGACCGCGGTCGCGATCGCCGAGGAGATTTCCGAGATCCGCGCGATGGTCGTGCCGATTTCCTTGATGGCCGACACCGAATCCTGCGTGGCCGACTGAATGTCGGCGATTTGCTGGCTGATCTCGCCGGTTGCCTTTGCGGTCTGCTCGGCCAACGTCTTCACCTCGGCGGCGACGACGGCGAAGCCCTTGCCGGCCGCGCCGGCGCGCGCAGCCTCGATGGTCGCGTTCAGCGCCAGCAGGTTGGTCTGCCCGGCGATGGTCTGGATCAGGTCGACGACGTCGCCGATCCGCCCCGCTGCTTGCGACAAGTGGCTGATGCGGGTGTCGGTTTTCTGCGCCTGCTCGACGGCTTCGCCCGCGATCCGCGCGGAGGCTTCGACCTGGCGGCTGATCTCGCCGATCGAGGTCGCAAGCTCCTCGCTCGATGCCGCGACCGAGCGGACGTTGGAGGAAGCTTCGCCCGAAGCGCTGGAGGCGCGCTGGCTGACCTGCTCCACGGTGTCGGCGGTCCGGGACAGGTTCTGGGAGGACGACTCGAGCTGGTTCGCCGCCGACGAGACCAGCGTGATGATCTCACCGACTTCACGTTCGAACTTGTCGGCAAGCCGGTTCATATCCTGCTTGCGCCTCTCGGCTTGCCTGCTCTCTCCGGCAGCCTGCTCCTCGCGCAAGCGGTTGGCATCGATCATGGCGTCGCGGAACACCTGCACTGTGCGCGCCATCTGGCCGATCTCGTCGCTGCGGTCGGCATTGGCGACCGGTGCGTCAAGCTCGCCGGCGCTGAGCGAGGCCATGCGATTCTTCAAGCCCGTGAGCGGCCTGACGACGCTGCGCGTGATGGCCCAGGCGATCGCGATCGACAGCAGCATCAGCACCGCGATCAGTGCGGAAGCGGTGCGGGCCATCGACAGGAAGGTCGCGTCGACCTCGTTGATGAACGTTCCATTGCCGATCATCAGATGCCAGGGCGCGAACCCGCGCGCGAACGCGATCTTGTCGAGCGGCGTGGGATCGGATGAGCTGCGCGGGAACACGAAGCGGAGCGTGCCTTCGCCCTTTTTTGCGATGTCGATCAGCATCGCCGCAAAAGGAAGCCCGTTGGCGTCCTTTAACCCGCGCATGTCCTGGCCGAGCAGCGTGGGAATGGCGGGGTTGGCGACCATGATGCCGGTGTCATAGTCGTAAATGAAGACGTAGTTGGTGTGGTTCTCGTACCAGACATAGGTCGCAGCGGCGAGAAAACGTTTCTTGGCTTCATCTTCAGTCATCTGGCCCGCGGCTGCGGCGCGCTGATAACCGTCCGCCATGTGCCACACGGCATCGACGATCGCATGTGCGCGCTCGGTCCGCTCGGTCATGAGTTGATTGCGCCCGATCAGGAGCACGGTCGCGGCGACCAGCGCCATGCAGATCGCGCCCACTGCCGTCATGGCAGCCAGCTTCACGCCAATCGAACGGTTCGAGAATAGATTGACAATCCTGGGCATTTCCGCCGGTCCATTGTTGGTGCCGAAGCGCCGCCGTTGCTGCTGAAGCGCTGCGTCATTTCGAAGCGGAGGCTAGCGATGGATAGTTAACGTGAGGATTCAGCCTGTTTTCAACGCTTCCTTAACTCGCGCGCTTGGCGGTGCGATAGTGCCGCTCTCCAATTCCGTGAGTGGCGATGGTTCGCGAATTGCTTCGCTCGTTTCGCGATGAGAGACTAAGTCCAACGAGATATTCTCTGGGAGAGACACGTGGGCGAGGATCGCGCACAACAGTCACAATGGTCGCGCTGGCGCGCGGTCGCCAATCTCTATCACGCCTATTTCACCGGACTCATTCTCACCGTGGTGACGCGTCGCGGCACGGCCGATGCCGCGGAGTTCGTCTTCCGCGTGTTTCGCCGCCAGCAGCAGGAGCGCTTCCTGCCGGGACTCGAGAAGCTCGGATTGAGCCATTTGCCGCCGGCGGTGGCGGCGGCGCAGTACCATTATCTCTCCAACTGGATCGGCGGCGTGCATGTCGAATACATGTATGAGAGCGACCGCAAGGCCTGGATCCGCTATCCGCCGCCGCGCTGGATCTGGAAGGGGACTGCGATCTGCGGCGTGCCCGGCGAGGTCTCGCGCGCGATGCTGCGCGGCTGGCATGCCAATAATGGCGCGGCCCTCGGCGATCTCAGGCTCGGCTTCGTCTGCACCAAGCAGAGCGTCGACGGCCAGGACGGGCTCGAGGGCTATTACCATCAATACGACGCGCCGCTCGAACTCGATCAGCGGCTGGCGTTCGCGCGGCACGTCGAGGCGCCGTTGTTCGATCCGGCGGCGGCACCTGCGCTGCCGGTTTCGAGCTGGCCGAAGCCGCGGCTCAAAAGCTTACCGCAACTACGCGATGGAATATGTCCGCACCGCCGCGCCGGTCATGGTGCAACTGTTCGGTCCGGAAGACGCCGGCTATCTGCTGCACCTGACGGGAAAGCTGATCGGCATGCAGTATTTCGATGAGGTCGCCGCGGCGCTGGTCTGTCGCCGCGGAGGCGTTCAGGAGTTTGGTGCGTTCCTGCAGGCACTCTTCGATGCACAGGACGACCCTGCCGAGATGGCGCAATCATCCGACAGCATCGACATCCGCCAGCGGAGCTGGAAGCTGATGGCGGATGTGGCCGATTACCATCCGGCTTGTGCGCGGGTGTTGCAAGGTTTGCTCGAAGGCCTGGCCTATGGTTGCGGCCGCCGGATCGGCGTGACCATGCGCGCG